>NZ_PPSM01000088.1 GCF_002916655.1 Novosphingobium sp. HII-3 | reverse complement strand
CTTCCGCTCCGCTACAGCCGCTTCCCCGCTGCCGAGAGCGTCCAGCCTCAACCATGAGGCTTTTTATTCAAACCAACTGGCCCCTTTTTAAACCGGTGCCTGGCCCAATTTTATCCCGGCGTTGACACAACGGACCTGAACAAGCGAGCGACAGGACATGTCAAATTCGACAAAGTCCCGCTTATCGCGGACCGCCGTAAGCTTACCGTCGAGGGTGTAGCTCCAGCCGTGATAGCCGCAGACGAAGCCGCGCGCTTCCCCCGCATCTTCCGTGACCAACGGGGCACCGCGATGCTGGCAGGTGTTGTAGAAGGCCTTCACCTCGCCCGCGAGGTTGCGGGTAACGATAATCGGCACGCCTGAGTTGCGGGTGAGAAACCATGAACCCGGCTTTGAAACCTGATCGGTGTGTCCGGCGTAGAGCCACGCCTTGTCCCACATCATCTCCTTCTCGAGCCGCAGGAACTCGGCGTCGGTATAGCGAGTGCCGGGGATGTCCGGGAGCTTCGGGAAACCTTCAGGCGGGCCCTTGCGATCGCGCTCGTAATCCATGCGCGCGAAATCGTTTTCAGGTCTTTGATCGGCGACCAGATCAAGCATCGGCCTTTTCTCCCTTGCCTTTCACTCCGCTCGGGCGGAATGGGCTGCAACGGAATCAAAAAACAGACATGTCTGATTGATTCCGGCGATGTGTTGCTTGCGATCCTAACTGCCTCGCGATAAAACAGTCAACAGTGATTGTAATTTCATCGCCTCGACCGCCGGGCCAGTCAGCCTCGATCGAATTGAGCGTCCCGCTTCTGCACATAGGCGGCGATGCCTTCACGGCTGTCCGGGCGGCTGAGCGTTGCCTTGCCCCAGGCATTACCAACGGCGAGCGCCTGCGTGGTGTCCATGCCGCTCGACAGTTCGTAAAGTTCGCGGCCGTTGTTGATCGCTTCCCAGCTGTTGGCGAGCATCGCCTGCGTCACTTCCAGTGTGCGGTCGAGCAGGCGTTCGCCGGGGACCACTTCCGTAAGGATGCCGAGGTCGTAAAGGCGGCGTGCGGGCAGCAGGTCGCCTGTCATGATCATCGCCAGCGCCGTCGCACGCGGAACTTGAGCGGCAAGACGCTGGATGCCACCGGCGAAGGCGAAAAGGCCCCGTTTCACTTCGCTCAACCCCATCATCGCGTGTTCGGCGGCGAAGACCATGTCGCAAGCCATCATGATTTCGAATCCGCCCGCGACGGCGGTTCCGTTGATCGCGGCGACGAGCGGCTTGGTGCGGCGGCGCTCGGTGATACCGCCGAAGCCACGGCCGGGTATGAGGCCGTGGCCGGCGCCGATGCGCTGCGCTTCCTTGAGGTCCATCCCTGCGCAGAAGGCGCGGCTGCCGGTGCCGGTCACGACGATGGCGCCCACCGCCGTGTCGATTTCGGCATTGGTAATCGCCTCGTCCAGAGCGCGGGATGTCGCCGCGTCGAGTGCGTTACGCGCCTCCTCACGGTCGATCGTCAGCAGGCAGACAGCGCCAAGGCGTTCCACGATCAAGCCTGTCATTTCGTCATTCTCCCCATTTCCGCACCACGCGCAGGTAAGATCAGAATTTCGAATAAATAACAAAATATAATGCATTCACAATATAGGGTGAGGGTAAATTGAAATCCTTCAACAAACTTCATCATCATGGATTTATAGTTGATGACATCTGCAGGTCTATGAACGATCTTCAGGATGGTCTTGCTTTGAAGTGGGCCCCTGTTCGTGAATTTGATCCCTTGAGGGTTTGGCTGCCTGATAAAGGCTGGTCGGAGGCGCATCTTACCGTCACCTATTCACGGCAGGGCCCGATTCACGTCGAACTGATCCAGGCGGCGCCGGGGGGCGCCTACGATGCTCTTCGGGCCGTTTCGGCAGCGCATGTCGGGGCGTGGGTGGACGATGTTGGCGCGGAGGTGGAGACCTTGCTGGCCGAGGGCTGGCGCATCGTCGCCGCAGGCGCGTCTCCCAAACATGGATACGGGCAGATGGCGTACATGGTTTGTGGAGACGGCCCGGTGCTGGAGCTCGTGGGCGAAACCATCCGGCCGATGATCGAAGAATGGATCGGCGCGTGAGTGGGGCGACGATCGCTTTGGCCGAACCCGAAGAGCAGGCCGCAACATCGGCGGCCGAGATCGAGCCGGCGCCCCGTGCGGCGGCGTGGTACCTGATCTTCGTGCTAACGCTGGCTTACACCGTCAGCTTCGTCGACAGGCAGGTGCTGAACCTGCTGGTCGCGCCATTGAAGGCAGACTTCGGGCTTTCCGACACCCGTCTGAGTCTGCTCCAGGGACTGGCCTTCACGACCGCCTACATCCTTTTCAGTCCGCTGTTCGGCAGGCTCGCGGATACGGGAAGCCGGCGACGCATCCTGATCGGGGGCGTTGGCCTGTGGAGCCTCGGCACGAGCCTGTGCGGTTTGGCGCGCGGCTATTGGCAACTGTTCTTCGCGCGCGCAGCCGTGGGCGGCGCGGAGGCGAGCCTTACTCCGGCCGCCTGGTCGATCATTGCCGATAGCTTCCCCACCCGGATGATCCCCCGCGCCTTCAGCATTTTCCTGATGGGGCCGTACATCGGCGGGGGGCTGGCGCTCATTTTCGGCGGCCTGCTGCTCGAGGCGGCTGAAGGCTGGGACCTGAGCGCGGTGCCGTACCTCGGCGCCCTGCAGCCTTGGCAGGTTGTGTTTCTCGTTGCCGGCTTGCCTGGCTTCGCGATCATGCTGATGATGCTGAGCATCCGCGAACCGGCGCGGAAGCTGGCTGCCAAGGACAGTGGTCAACGCATGCCACTTGCGCAGGTCTGGCAAACCTTTCGGGATCGCCGGGACTTCTACGGCAACTTCTATGCCGGGATGGCTTCGCTGGTGATCGTGCTCTATGCATTTCCGGCCTGGATGCCGGCACTGCTGATGCGCCGCTTCGGAGCGAGTGCTTCGACCGTAGGCGTTCAATACGGCGTCGCCGTGCTCATCACCGGATCGATCGGCGTCCTCGCAGGGCCGGTGATAGCGGGCTGGCTGCAGAGGCGCGGGCGGATCGATGCACTGATGCGCGTGCCCTTCTTCGCCGCGCTGGCGCTGGTGCCGATCTCGCTAGCCCTCGCCTTCGCCCCTAGCTACGAGTTTGCAATGGTGGTGGCGACACTTGCAAGCTTCACCTATTCGCTACCGCAGGCGCTCGCATCCTCCGGCCTTCAGATGGCGACGCCCAACCGCATGCGTGGAATATCCTCCTCCGTCTATGTCTTCGTGGCGAGCGTGATGGGGCTTGGCGCCGCCCCGACCATTGTCGCGCTGTTGACCGATCACGTCTTCGCGGACGAGCGCAGCGTCGGGCTTTCGCTTTCACTGACGTGCGCGGTGGCGGGCGCGGTTTCGGCCTTCTTCGTGGGGCGAGCGCTCAGGGGCTACCGCCGGGTGCTGACGCTGCAGTGATGCAGCGTCGGTCCGGCCAAGCCGAGAGGACCGCGCTATAGCGTTGCCGGACTGCCCAGCACCACCGTCGCCTGGCTGGAAAGCGTGCCTCCGTTGCCGTGCGCCAGAGCCACATCGACGTCGGCCAGCTGGTTCGCGGCTTCGCCCCGGATCTGCCGAGCCGCCTCGATCACAGCGAAGAGGCCGTACATTCCCGGATGGCAACACGAGAGACCGCCACCGTTGGTGTTTACTGGAAGGCTGCCGCCCGGCGCGATGGCGCCGCTGCTTACGAAACGGCCGCCTTCGCCCTTGGGGCAGAAGCCGAGGTCTTCGAGAAATAGGATCGTATTGATCGTGAAGGCATCGTAAAGCTGCGCCGTGCGGATGTCCTTGGGTACGACGCCGGCCATCGCCATCGCCCGCGCGCCTGATTCGCTGGCGGCAGTGACGGTCACGTCCGGAGCCTGCGCAATCGAGTTCCACCAGGTCGCGGCCGCTGCTCCCAGCACCGACACGACGCGCTTCGCCAGATCCCGCGCGCGGGTCGTGCGGGTCATAACGATCGCTGCCGCTCCATCGGTGACAAGGCAGCAGTCGCGCACTGAAATCGGCGTGCTCACCATGCGGGCGGAGAGGCAATCTTCCAGCGTCAGTGGCCCCTTGGCGAAGGCCTCCGGATTTGTGTTCGCCCAAGCCCGCGCGGACAAGGCCACGGCGGCGAGGTCCTCCCGCGTCGTGCCGAATTCGTGCATGTGGCGCGCCGTCGCCAGCGCATAGGAGGTGAGGGGGAACAGCGGCGCATACGGCGCGTCCCACTGATTGCTGCTGATCCTCGTTGCCAGTTTGCCGCCGTTGCTGCGCTGGTTCGAGCCGTAGGCAATGAGCGCGCAGTCGATGTAGCCCGCGTCAAGCATCATGGCCGCCACCGCAATGTGGCTCATGAAAGCAGAGCCGCCCGTGCGGTTGTTGTCGGTATAACGTGGCTGCAGGCCGAGGTATTCGGCGAAAGACAGGCCTGAGAAGAAGTCGTCCGGCTGGCAGATGAAGAGCGCGTCGACTTCGGGCAATGTCAGCCCGGCATCCCTGACGGCAAGAAGTGCAGCCTGCGCCGTCAGCTCCATGGAAGTGAAGCCCGGCATCTCACCGATGCCAAAGGTGGCGAGGCCGGCGATCGCTGTCCCGCCGCGGGGGAAGGTGTCGCCCACAGTCAGTCCTCCACCGGCTGAAACAGCAGCAGTGGCGCGCCTTCCGCCTGGTCCACGAAGGCGTCGACCCGCATCCCGATTGCGAGTGTTGCGGGTGTCACACCCTCCACCCGACTCATCAGGCGCGCACCTTCGTCCAGATCTATCAGGGCGACATTGTAGGGTTCCGCCGGCGGCTTCCGGTTGACCCATGAGAGGGTATAGACGGTGCCGCGTCCCGACGCCTCGAACCATTCGAGCACCTCTCCAGTGCCCGGGGCGGCGAGGCGGGGCGGGAACACCACGCGCCCGTCAGGAGCGCGCTGGAGCAGCAGTCTGCCTTCGGCAAGCGCCGCCCGCCATTGTGCTTCGGGGCTGCTCATGCGGCGGTCCGCACTGCGCCGATGGCCTGCAGATCGGCAATCTCCTCGGTCGAAAACCCCGCCTCGCGCAGCACATCCAGGCTTTCACCGCCGAGCGCCGGGCCGGGGTCGCCGATCGCGCCCGGTGTTTCGGAGAACGTGGTGGGAATGCCGGGGAAGCGCAAGATACCCGCAGGCGTCTTGCGCTCCTGCCAAAAGCCGGTCTCGACGAGATGCGGATCGTCCAGCAGGTCGGTGAGGCTCTTGATCGGGGTGGCGGGAATGTGGGCTTTGCGGAAAAGTTCGACCCATTCTCCGGTCGATCGCGTTTCAATGACTTCAGCCACTTTCGCCAGCACCGCGCCGATGTTCTGCGTGCGCGAGCGCATCGAGGCGAACATCGGATCCTGCGACCACTCCGGATCGCCCAGCGCCTCGAAGAAGGCGCGCCAGTGCTTGTCGTTGTAGATCATCACGCCGATGTAGCCGTCCGCAGTACGGTAAGGGCGCCGGGCCTCCGAGGTCGCGCGGGGGTACTCCGGCGGGCCTTCGGGCGGCACGAAAAGCGAGCCGCACAGATGTTCGACCATCGCAAAGGACACCAGCGTCTCGAACATCGGCACTTCGATCTCTTGCCCGACGCCGCTTCTCTCTCGCGCATAGAGCGCCGCGATCACGGAATAAGCACCGGTGAGGCCGGCCACCTTGTCCGCGATGACCGTGGCGGCATAAGTGGGCTGGCCACCGGACAGGCGCGCCTGCAAGTCGACGATGCCGGACGCGGCTTGCACGATGTCGTCGTAGGCGGGATAATCGCGATAGGGGCCGCTGCGGGCGAAGCCGTAGAGGTTGGCGTAGATGATTTTCGGGTTTGCCGATTGCAGAGCCGCATAGTCGAGTCCCAAGCGCCCGATCGCGCTGGAGCGCATGGAGTGGATGAACACGTCCGCGCCTTGCGCCATCCTGAGCAGCGCGAACCGCGCCTCTGGCTGCTTGAGGTCGAGAACGATCGAACGCTTGCCGCGATTGACATTGAGAAACATCGCCCCGCGCGAAGCATCGGGTCCCGGCGGAATGAAGCGGGTGGTGTCGCCCTGAGGGCTCTCGACCTTGATGACGTCCGCGCCCAGATCAGCGAAGATCTGAGTCGCATAAGGTCCCATCAGCACGCTGGTGAGATCGAGAACCCTTACGCCCGCGAGGGGGCCCTGGCCCTTGCCGCTCATTCGTATCCTCCGATGACGAGGCCGCTTCCCGGCCGAAAATTCAACGCTTGGTGCCCTCGCCGGCGGGTCTTACGCTCGGGCGCATACACGCACACACGTGAGGGGAGTTTGCCGTAATGAAGGTTCACCTGATCGCCGCGGGGAAATTCCACGACATCGACTACGCGCGACTCGAACTGCTCAAGCTGCTGGCGGAAACGCCGCGCATCCGCACCTCGGTCGCGTCCGACTACGCCGACTTGGCGAGCCTCGAAGCGGCGAACCTGCTGATCACCTACACCTGCGATCTCGTGCCTACGCGCGATGAGGAAGTCGCCGCTCTGGAGGGGTTCCTGACCCGCGGCGGCCGCTGGCTGGCGCTGCATGGCACCAACGCGATCCTCCGTTTCGGCGCGGACGGTGTGGTCGACACACCCGACGAGGTGCCTGCCTTCACGGGCCTGCTCGGCACCCGCTTTGCGGGCCATCCGCCGATTGCGCCCTTCAAGGTCTCCGTCACCCGCGACGACCACGAGATGACGAGCGGACTGCGTGACTTCCGGGTGGAGGACGAACTCTACCTCACCCATCGCACCGCTGACATCGAGGTGCTGATGCACACCAGCTTTACAGGCCGATGCGACGAGTTCCGCGATGCGGAATGGGACGAGGCGCAGGTGCCCGTGCTTTACGAGCGAGCGGTTGGCGAAGGCGCGATTCTCTACCTCACGCTCGGCCACTGTCGGGGGCATTATGATCTTCTGCCGGTCAGCCCGTTCTGGCCCCATCCGCAGCGTTGCGCGTGGAATTACCCGGTCTTTCACGAGTTGCTGCGGCGGGGCATAAGGTGGGGCCTGGCTCATGCGCATTGATCCCCCGGTAAGGCAGGCCTGAGCGCATGGAGCTGGTTCTCCAGTGACTGCAGTACCGGCTCGACCAGGCTGGCGTCCATTGCGCCGGTCAGCAGGTTGACCGCCATGCCTTCCATCGTTGCCTGCGAGACCGCCATGGCCAGCGCGAACGTGCCGGGTTCTGCCTGCCACTCGGGATAAAGCTGAACCGCGAGCTGGTTGTAGCGCTGCCGGAATTCCACTTGCAGCGGCATCAGCACGGTGGCCAGGTCGGAATTGGTACGCGCTGCCACTGCCAGTTCGTGGAAGGCGATGAAGGCGGGCTTCTGGATCTGCTTCCAGTACGTGCGCACCATAGCCCCCTGATCTTGCGCACTGCGTTCGGCGGCGCGCCGAAATGCGCGCAGACGGCGTTCATGCAGATGCATGATGGTCGCCTTGATGAGTGAGACGCCGTTGTCGAAGTGGTGCAGCATCGCTCCGCGCGAAAGGCCGGCCTCGCTCGCCACCTGAGGAGTGGTTGTGCGCGAGTAGCCGCTGCGCACCAGTACCCGTATGGTTGCGTCTATCAGCCGCGCGCGGGTCTGGGCGCTCTTGAGCGCCTGCATCGTCGGCTCATCCCCACCGGCTCGTTCCACTGGATCGTGCTCTCCCACGTGCCGGACCTTAGCTCCGGTCTCGCAAGCACCACAGGTAGCGCAATAACCGACACAAAAAAAGACATTCATGACCGCTTTTTATGTTTATACTGCGGCGAATCATCTGGGAGAGGTGGTCATAAGCAGAGAAACCCCCTTTGTGCTGTCGCTGCACCAGCTGACGGCGCTGGATGCGTCTCCCGTCCGTCTCGTGGAACTGGCGGGCGACGCGGGCTGCCGCCATGTCTGCATCTTCACCTTCGTTCCCGAAGCGGCCCAGGGCCGCTATCCCCTGGTGACCGCAGGGGATGCGCCGGAACTTCGGCGGCGCATGGCGGACGCAGGCGTGTCGCTGTGCAACCTTGAGGTGTTCCCTCTTGATGGAAAAGAGGATCATGATGCCTTTGCGCGGGCGCTCGACGTCGGCGCGGCTCTCGGCGCGACGAAGGCCACCGCGCATGTCCACGATGTGGCAGGACTGGCTGAGGCGGCAGATCGCTTCGGCGCCTTCTGCGACCTTGCGGCCGACCGCGGGATTGTGGCCGGGCTGGAGTTCATGGGGTTTTCCGCCATCCGTGACATCGCTGCGGCGGCACAGGTCGTGCGATCGGCGGGGCGGGGAAACCTTGCCTGCGACGTGTTACATCTGTTCCGCAACGGCGGCGGCGTGGCCGATGTTGCCGCCAATGCCGACCTGATCGGCTACGTCCAGCTCTGCGATGGCCCGATGCTGCGACCGCCGGAGGAATGGTGGGTGGAGGCGGTGCGGATGCGCCAGTTGCCGGGCGACGGCGAGTTGCCTCTGGTGGACCTGGTCAGCGCATTGCGGGAAGATACCGTGATCGAAATTGAGGTCCCGCGCTTCGACGACGCCAAGGCCGGCGTTTCCGATGCCGAGCGTGTCGCCCGTGCCGTCGAAGCCACCCGCGCGGTACTCCGGCAGGCCCCCGTCAGGTGATGAGAGGGCCGAAGCGGTATGACGGCCTTGCCGCCCCGGTTTCAGCTGGCGGGGTTCCCCGCCAGTGCCGCTTCCATGCGGTCGATCAGCGCCGACAGCCGCGCCGTCTCGGACGGTCCGCGCGGTTCGCCAGACTCCGCCAGAATGCCGGAAAGCAGTACGTCTACGTAGCGCCTGGCTTCGGCATCGATATCGAGCGGGCGCCCGATGAAGCTGGTGCGCATGGCCACGTGTTCCAGCCCCCCAAACATCATATCGCGGATCATCACCGGATCGACGTCAGGGCGGATCTTGCCCTCGTTCCTCGCCTGCTGCACGGCTTCCACGACGGTATGTGCGAAGACGTGGTTGAGCCGGTGCAGCGCCGTTCCGCGATAATCTTCCCAGCGCAGTTCCTGGTAGAACACCCGGTGAAAACGCGGTGTCTCTTCGATGGAACGCATGAACCGCGCCGCTATCAGCGTCAGCTGGGAACGAAGGTCGGTAATATGCCGCAGTTCTCCGGTAAGGCGCTCGACGAAGGGTGTGGCCCAGTCGACCAGCACTTGGTTTACCAGCTCCTGCTTGCTCTCATAGTACTTGTAGACCGTGGCTTCGGATACGCCCGCCAGCTTCGCGATCTTGGCCATCGACGTTGCCTTGGTGCCTTCCTCCTCGATCAACCGGCGGGCGGCGGCCAGGATTTCCTGCGGGCGAAAGTCCTTTCGACGCTTCCAGGCAAGGGGCTCGTCAGCGCTTTTCACAGGGTTCGCCATGGTAAGTGAAGCATCCTCATTTGTGGTTGACTCTGCAAAAGCAGAAGGTCAGCTTTACCCCCAAATCCGTGACTTGCAACAAGCAGGACTGGACTTACCAAGGAGAGCCATGAGCGACTTCGCGATACCGCAGGGGCGGTTCCACCTGAGCGCAGGACTCGACGATGCCATCCGTCGCTCCTGTGCCGCTCCGATCCGCGTGGGACGTGAGGCACACCCAGTTTTCGGCTTCGTCGCCGCGCTTGGCGGCATGGGGGCAAAAGTGGGGGATGTGTGCCGTGGGCTGGGCCTCGCCTTTGACAGGGGAGCTGTGCTGGGACGCTGTCGGATCGATTATGACGCACCGCTCACCGTCGACACGCAGTACGACGTGAGGGCCGAGGTCGTTTTGCTGGAACGCAAGGCCAGCCGCCGGTTCGGCGCGGCCGACCACCTCACGCTGGCGATGTCCGTCAGCGCTGCCGGCTGGCCTCATGCCCGCCTCAGGCTCACCACCATCATGCCGGCAGCCCTATGAGCGAGTGGAGGCTCGACTCCGTGCCCGCCGAGGCGATGGCGCTCTGGTGCCAAGCCCTGGGAGACGACAACGCCATTCACATCGACCCTGCGGCTGCGGAGGCCCTGGGTTTCGGGCCGCGTACCGTCAATCCAGGGCCGACCAACCTGGCTTACCTGCTGAACATGGTGATGGAGGCCCGGCCTGATCGACTGGTGCGATCGGTCGAGGCGGCGATGCTTGGCAACGTGCTGGCCGGCGATGCGGTCCTCGCTCATGGCACCTGGAATGGCGATATCTGCGATGCGCAGCTTGCGGTTCCGTCGGGCGGGGTCGTGCTGAAAGCAAGAATAGAAACGAACGGGAGAGACAGTTATGATGGAGAAGGCCTTCGCAGCCAGCGTCTATGATCTGTTCGCCATGCGCGCGAAGGCCGCTCCGGAGGCCTTGGCGATAGTCGATGGCGAGGTTCGCCTGTCCTATGCCGAGATGCGCGCAAGGGTGGATGCGGTCGCTGCTGATTTCGCCGGGCGCAGGCTCGCCCGTGGCGAGCGCATCGCGATCCTGTCCGAGAACCGTTTAGAATATACCGCCGTCCAGCTCGCCTGCGCGAAGTTGGGGCTCATCGCAGCCTGCCTCAACTGGCGGCTCTCCGATCCCGAAATGCGCCACTGCATCGAATTGGTGGATCCCTCGCTTCTGGTCGCCTCGCCCCGGCACATGGAACGTGCAGCCGGAGCGGCGAACGGCCGTCCGCTCTCGGCCATAGACGGGCTTGGCGCTTCGGGCGACAGCGCAAGCGTGGCCCAGCCGGAGGATGGCCTCCTCATCATCTACACAAGCGGAACAACCGGGCTCCCGAAGGCCGCCGTGATCAGCCACCGGGCCGAAGTGGCGCGTATGTGCGCCATGCGGCTCGACATGGGAGTGGCCATGAGCGATGCCTATATCTCCTGGGCGCCGATGTTCCACATGGGCGGGACGGAGCACCTGCTCGCAACGCTCATGTGCGGCGGGACGGGAGTGATCATCGACGGGTTTGACGCCGATGCGCTCGTCGATGCTCTGGAGGAGTTCTCCGTCGGCTGGCTGATGCTGGTTCCCGCGACCATCGAGCCGCTGCTCGAACGGCTGGACGCGCGGCAGGTCAAGGTGCGCGGGGTGAAAGCGGTGGGCTGCATGGCCGACCTTGTTCCTTCCGCCACCATCGCGGCAGTCACGCAGGCACTCGGAGCTCCTTACCTCAACTCCTTCGGCGCCACGGAAACCGGAATGCCACCGCTTTCGGCCGACCTCATCCCCGTCGGAGCCACGCCTTCGGCCTTTCCGAAGCGACTGAGCCTTCTATGCGAACTGCGTCTCCTGGGCGCTGACGGCAACGACGTGCCCGACGGCGAAACCGGGGAGGCCTGCGTACGGGGGCCGACGCTGTTCAGCGGTTACTGGAACGCCGATGCCACCAACGCCGAGTGCTTCGCGGGCGGATGGTTCCACATGGGCGACCTGTTCCGCCGCAGCCCACAGGGGTACGACTTCGTCGGCCGGTCCAAGTATCTCATCAAGTCGGGGGGCGAGAACATCTATCTCGCAGAAATAGAGCGGGTGCTCTTCGCGGATGCGCGCGTGAACGATGCGATCGTGGTTCGCAAGCTTGACCCTCAGTGGGGCGAGGTACCGGTGGCAGTGATCGCGCGAAACGATCCCTCATTGGACGAGGATGGCGTGATGCGCATGTGCCGGGAAGCGCTGGCGGGATACAAGCGGCCGAAGGCGGTGCGCTTCATCGCCATGGACGCCTTTCCGCGAAGCGCCAGCGGAAAGATCATTCGCGAGGAAGTGGAAGCGATGATCTGGTAAGCCCCGCCGGTCCCTCGTGGATAGGGCAGGCGGGGCTGGTGGCCCTCTTACCCCCTCCCGCGCGCCTTTTCATAGGCGATCCAAGTTGGCAGGCGCTCCGGGAAATCCGCGGGCTTTGGCTCGGCATAGGCATGGTTGCGCAGCGGAGTGGCGAGGATATTCGGGTATTCCTCGATGGGCACGTAATAGAGGAAGCCGATGGTCCGCTCGGCGAACTTCCAGCCCGCCTCAGTGTTGCGATATTTATCGTCGTAGCGGATAGCGGTAACCATCATCCTGCCCCCGCGCCACAGTTCCGCATGACCGATCACCCGGCCGGTTGCCTCCTGAGAGCCGTTGTCCACGAAGTCGATCTGCACGTCGTGCATGAAATGATGGCCTGGCCCCAGCACATCGAAGCGGCCGTCGTACTGTGTCATGATCGCGTCCACGCCGGTCGCGTTCATCACGCCGTCGGCGGACTTCAGCACCGCGTCGGGTGCGAAGAGGGCGCGAATGCCTTCGATGTCACGGTCATCGATGGTGAAGCAGTAGCGGGCGACGAGTTGGCGTATCTGCGATTCCGCTTCCAACCGGGCGATGCGTTCTTCCAGTGTCGGCATGTTTCTCTCCTTCTCAGCGGGCGTCTTCCAGGATCATGTCGGCACATTTTTCGCCGATCATGATCGAGGGGGCGTTGGTGTTGCCTGAGGGCAGACTCGGCATGATCGAGGCGTCTGCGATGCGCAGGCACGCGATGCCGTGGACGCGCAGGCGCGGGTCGACCACGGCGTCGATGCCAGTGCCCATGCGGCACGAGCCGACCGGGTGCAGGTTGGCGATAGCGGCGGCGCGTACGTAGGCCTCGATCTCATCGTCGGTTCGGGCATCGGCTCCGGGAGAGATTTCGCCGGCGTTATAGGGCGCAAGCGCGGGCTGGGCGGCCACGCCGCGCACCAGCTTCACCGCCGCGATCATGGCTTCCACGTCGAGGCGGTCCGCCAGGAAGTTCTGGCGGATCACCGGGTCGGCGAACGGGTCAGGTCCGCGCAGCCGCACAGATCCGGTGGCGCGCGGATTGAGGTGGACCGGGCTCATGGTGAAGCCGGGGAAGGGGTGGGCCTTCATGCCCGCTGCCGTCCGGCTCTGCACCGTCCAGATGTTGGTGTTGACCTGGAGGTTCGGCCGGTCCTGCCGCTCGTCTGTGCGGGTGAAGATACCCGCATAGATGCCGTTGCTGGCGAGCGGCCCCTTATTGAAAAGGACATAGTCGATACCGGCCTTCAGCTTACGCAGAGGACTGTTCGCCAGTTCGTTGATGGTGATCGGCAGGCTGCAGCGGAACATCAGCGAGATGTAGAAGTGGTCCATCAGATTGGCGCCGACGCCCGGCAGGTCGAGCACAGGCACGATGCCCTGTTCGCACAGGTGTGCGGCCGGTCCGATGCCGGATAGCTGGAGCAATTGCGGCGACCCGAAAGCGCCGCCGCACACCACCACCTCGCGCCGGGCCTTCGCGGTGAAAAGGCCCGCCTTCATCCGGTACTCGACTCCGGTGGCTCGGCCTGCTTCGATGATGACGCGAGTGGCGTGAGCGCCGGTCTCGATCTTCAGGTTGGCACGGCCTCGCGCCGGGGTGAGGTACGCCTGCGAGGTGTTCCAGCGGCGGTTGTTGCGGGTCGTCGTCTGGAAAAAGCCGGCGCCTTCCTGTTCCGCCCCGTTGAAGTCCGGGTTGTAGGGAATGCCCGCCTGCTGCGCCGCCTCGACGATGGCGACGGCGATTTTGGAACGATCAGGCTGGTCGGAAACCGTCAGCGGCCCGCCGACCCCGTGATAAGCGTCAGCGCCGCGCTGCTGGTCCTCGGCCTTGCGAAAGTAGGGGAGGACATCGGCGTAACTCCAGCCCTTGCAGCCGCGCTGGCGCCAGTCGTCGTAGTCGCGCGCATTCCCCCGGATGTAGAGCATGCCGTTTATCGAGCTGGTCCCGCCCAGCACTTTGCCGCGCGGCTGGTACATGCGACGGCCGCCCAACTGCGCCTCGGGTTCGCTCTCGAACATCCAGTTGACCCGAGGATCGGCGAACAGCATGGGGTAGCCCATCGGCGGCCTGATCCAGAACGCCTTGTCCTCCGGCCCGGCTTCCAGCAGCAGCACCGAATAGCGCCCGTTCTCGCTAAGCCGCGCCGCGACGACGCAGCCCGCCGAGCCCGCGCCGCTGACGATGAAGTCGAACTCCTGCATCAGGCCGCCTGCCCCGCAATATGCCTGCCCGCGATATAGGCGAAGGTCATGGCCGGTCCGATAGTCGCGCCTGCGCCCGGATAAGCCCCCGCAAAGACGTTGGCCTGATCGTTGCCCACGGCGTAGAGCCCATGGACCGGCGCGCCTTCGCCATCCAGGACGCGGGCGTGGCGATCGGTCTTTAGCCCGGCGAACGTGCCGATGATCCCTGCCTCCATGCGGATGGCGTAGAACGGGCCCTTGGCCAGCGGGCCGAGGCATGTGTTGGGCCTGTGCTCCGGATCGCCCTGGTAGACGTCATAGACGCGTCCGCCGCGTCCGAACTCGGGATCGAGGCCGCCTGCGGCATTGACGTTGAAGGTCCGGACCGTGTGTTCCAGCGTTACGGCGTCGATACCGCAGAGCACAGCGAGTTCCTGCAGGGAGGCCGCGCGTTTGAGATAACCGCTGCGCAAGTGATGGCCGTGAGGAATGGGGAAGGGCCGGACCATGCCGATGCCCCACTTCCTCACCGCCGCCGCGTCGCCGATGAGCCAGCACCACGCGCTCCTATCGCCTTCGCTGGCGCGGGTCATCTGGGGGACGAGGTCGTGGTAGGCGCTGGATTCGTCGCCGAAGCGCCGGCCGTCAGGGCGGACCGCGATGAACCCAGGCTTCTGCCGGTCGATCAGGTGCGGCCAGACGCCGGTGAAGTCCTTCGAGCCGGGCAGCACCGAAACCGGCATCCACGGCGCGGGATGAGCGACGTTGCCGTTAAACGCCCCGCCCACGCTCTCCGCCAGGCGAATGCCGTCGCCGGTGTTGCCGGGGTTGGTCGGGTTGCGCTGATCGCGGTTGTTGGCAGGAGCCGGGAATGTAGCGGCGCGCCGCTCCGGGTCGTTAGGATAGCCCCCGCAGGCGAGGACCACGCCACGGCGCGCAGTTATCCGCACCCGGCCTTTGGGCGTGTCGATTTCCGCCCCAGTGACGCGCCCGTCCTTGCGGGTCAGCGCCGCGACGGGGGAGGAAAGCCAGATGGGCACGTCGAGGTCGAACAGCGTGCGCGCAAGCCGCGCCACCAGCGCCCGGCCGCGCACCACCTGCTGACCCTCGCCATAGCGAAGCACGTCGGCGAAGTGCTTCGCCAGCTTCTTCGCCACGAACCCCAGCGCCTTGACCGAGCGGCCCGCCTTCATGAACTGGATCATCTCCACGCCCGAACCTACCGCAAAGCCAAGGAAAAGCGTCTGCGGTAGCTGCTGCTTGAGGTTCTTCAGGTGGGCCCCGAGTTCGCGCGCCTCGTAATCGACGGTGCCGATCGAACGAACGATCGAGCTATGCGCGCTCTCCGAATGATAGTCGGGATAGTCCATGCCGTAGAACCGAACGGGGCTGTTCTCTTCGAGGAAGCGCACCATACGCGGCGCCGTGTCGAGGTAGGCTTCGACACGATCGGGTTCGATGTAGTTGCCGGTTTCCTCGATCAGATAGGCGCGGGCGTTCTCGATGTCGTCGCTTTGCCCCGTCGCGCGCTGCATGGCGGCGGAATGGTGGTTTCCAGGCACCCAGAGCACGCCGCCCGATGTTGCAGTCGTGCCGCCGAA
This sequence comes from Novosphingobium sp. HII-3, assembly GCF_002916655.1. Lineage (GTDB taxonomy): Bacteria > Pseudomonadota > Alphaproteobacteria > Sphingomonadales > Sphingomonadaceae > Novosphingobium > Novosphingobium panipatense. The sequence continues at coordinate 103,803 of NZ_PPSM01000088.1, read as the reverse complement.
CACGGCCTCCTTCTCGACCACCAGCACGTCCAGGCCGGCGCGGCGCGCGGTGACGGCGGCGGTGAGGCCGGCAGCACCGCTTCCTGCAATGAGAACGTCGACGGTTCTGTCTGAATTAGTCATGCGCTCACCTTTTCTTTTGCGGCGTTTGCGCCGGCGATGCGGCCGAAGACGACGGCGTTGCCGATGGAGGCGCCGCCTGCCGCATAGCATTGTCCAAACATCCCGCCCGTGGTCTCCCCGGCGGCGTAAAGGCCTGGAACCGGCCGATCGTCGGCGCCCAGCACCTGGGCCTCGGTGTCGATGCGGATCCCTGTTCCGGTCCAGCAGATCACCGCCGGGCGGATATGCGCGGCGTAGAACGGCCCTTGCGAGACAGGCCGCAGCATGGCCGAAGGTTTGAAGTAATCCCGGTCCTCACCCGCCTGTACTAGCGCATTGTACCGCTCGGCCGTTGTCGTGAGACGGGCCGCAGGTACGCCGATCTTGCCGGCAAGTTCCTCCAGCGTTGGTGCGCTGACCAGCGTCCCGGCTTTCACGTGGTCCAGCAAACGATCCGCCGTCCAGTTGGGAGCGGGCCGGTACTTGGTGGTTCTGGAGGCAAGGCGTGATGCCTCGTCGAAAATGGCAAAGCAGTCGTGCCCCGGCTGTTCGTCCAGCACCGCCGCGAGGACCGAGTACTCGATCGTCTCGTCGATGAACCGGCGTCCCGCGCGGTTCACCATCATCAGCCAGCCGGGGAGATAGCTTTCAAGATCCTTGACGAAGCCGGGAGTGATCAGGAGCAGACCGCGGTTGATCTGGCTCAGTTGCCCCTCCACCTGCGCGGCAAGGCCGAGCCCATCCCCTCGGCACGTAGGCGCACCGATATACCAGTGGAGGTCGCCATGGCGCGCAGCATCGGGATAGAGCCGCGCCAGCAGCTCGGGATTGGCGCCAAAGCCGCCGGTGGCAATCACGGTTGCCGCGCTGCGCACCGGCTCCCCATCAGCGACGATGCCGTGCACGCGACCGTCCTCGACCAGCAGCCTCTCGACGCGGGTGCCCAGTACGGTGTCGACGTTCTTGCCCGAGAGAAAGCCTTCCAGACCCGCGACGATGCCGGCTCCGCCATCGGTGGCACGATGGCCGCGCCGGACCTTGTCCACGCCCGAGGCGTAGAGGTTTTCGACGGTGAACCCCACGCCCATGCCGCGCAGCCACTCGAAGGCCTCCGCCGCCCTTTCGCAGAAGGTGCGGACGAGCGCGGGCTCCAGCTTGTACTGGTTGAGCGTCATGTAATAGTGGAACATCGCTTGAGCCGTGTCGCCCGCGATTCCAGCTTCTCGCTGAAGTGAGGTTCCGGCTGCGTAGAACACGCCGCCGGAAAGAGCGCTCGACCCGCCTGTGCGGTCTGCAGCCTCAACCATGAGGACGCTGGCTCCGCCTTCTGCCGCAAGGGCGGCGGCGCTGAGCCCCGCCGCTCCGGTGCCGATGACGATGACGTCGTAATCGACGACCCTACTCATCGCTGCCTCGCGTCGACTGCGAAAGACACGACCATCCTGTTAGCCAATCGGTCATCGCCTCCTCCATTTTCTGGTTATCGCCTGGCCGAATGTAACCGCATGAGCGGCTGCGGACGACCATCTGAAGCATGGCGAGCCCATCCTAATAAGTCTAGCTCAATTCTTGGGTTGGGGGCCGGTGGAAAGGTTGTACTGGCGGAAACCCGCAGAAGAGGGCGGCTGTCCGTCCATTCAGCGCAATAAAAAAGGCAATCATGATCGACTTTTTTATTGTCAGGGGCAGCCCGGCTCGCCATAACGCCTGAACATAAGAGTTGCAGCGCTGCGATCCGAATCGTGGCGCGATGATGAGAACGGGACGAAGACGGGCTTTGCGAACCTTCCGGGCAGCCCGGAAGATCGGCTCCGCTTTCGATTCCTAAAAATAAGTCATCCTTCGCAGCAGGGGATGACAGGGAGACGGCTATGAAGGACCTACAAAGCTTCCGTCGCGCGTGCCTTGCCGGGCTCATGGCATCGTCCTCCGCAATCGGGCTCGTCAGTCCGGCGCTGGCACAGGATACAGCGCCGCAGGTCACCGCAGGCGGACTTGAGGAAATCGTCGTGACAGCGCGTAAGCGCACGGAGTCGCTTCAGGATATTCCCGTCGCGGTCACGGCGTACTCACCGGCCCAGATCGCTCGGCAGGACATCTCGAACATCGAGCGCATCGCTGCCACGACTCCGAACCTGACGGTAGGCCGCGCCACCACGGGTTCAGGCGCGCAGATTTCACTGCGGGGCATCGGCACCCCGGCAAGCGCACTCGGCATCGAGTCCTCTACCGCCATCATTGTGGACGGCATCTATTACGCCAGCGGCCGCATTCTCAACGAGGGGTTCTTCGACCTTTCAGGCATCGAGGTGCTGAAAGGTCCGCAGGCCTTGTTCTTCGGCAAGAACGCTACGGCGGGCGTGATTTCGATCAGCACCGCCGATCCCGGGCCAAGTTTTGAGGGTTCGACCCGCGTGGGTTACGAGTTCAAGGCGGAGCGGCCATACATCGAACAGATGATCTCCGCTCCGTTGACGGACACGCTGGGTGTGCGCGTTGCGCTGCGCGCGTCCAAGATGATGGGCGGCTACTCGCGCAATTACGCGACCGCGCAGCCCTTTACGGTCACGGACCAGGCTGGCGGGCCGGTGCAGAACCTCGTTGCATTGCCCGGCGAACGTCGCGGGCCGAAGGAAAAGGAACTCGTCGGCCGCGTCACTCTGAAATGGGAGCCGACCGATGCCATAACCAACACCTTCAAGTTCTCCGCCAACGAGACCGCTGATCAGGCGCTTGGAACAACATCGTGTTCTCCTGCGCGACGGGGTTCAGCACGCTCCAGCCGGACGTACCCTGCAAGCGCGACTGGAAGTATTACCATAACCAGATGCCGACTGAGATCGCGGAGAACTTTCCGTTCGCACGTGATGATGGCGAGCTTTACACGAAATATCGTTCTTACCAGGCGACCAACAATCTGGAGTGGAGCCTCGGCGATATCACGCTGACATCGCTGACGAACTATCAGAACCAGAACAACCGCTGGCTGACTGACAGCGACTATCAGCAGCGCGTCACGCAGATCTACGTTGGTTCGCGGGAAAAGTGGTGGGCGTTTTCAGAAGAACTGCGCGCACAGACCAACTACGATGGTCCGGTCAACGTGATGGTCGGCGTGCTTTACCAGAAGACGAAGCTGCAGTCCGACCAGTATGTCTATTCCGGCAATGTACGGGTCAGTACGCAGCGGCCGGAATGGGAATACGTCGCCTTCGGAAAGGACTCCTACACCAAGGGCGAAACGATTTCGCCCTTCGCGCAGGTCACCTGGAAGGTCATTCCCGAAATCGAGCTCTCGTCAGGTATCCGCTACACGCACGAGACCAAGGACAGTTTCTTCGTTCATCCGGTCAATCGCCCCGGACAGATCAATCGTCTGAATGAGCCGATCTACGCGGACCAGACCTTCAACAACTGGAGTCCGGAAATCACGGCTTCGTACAAGCCGGCGCCGAACGTCAACATCTACGGCGGGTTCAAGACCGGCTACAAGTCGGGTGGCTTCTCCAACCAGAGTTCCTACACCATCGCATCTGTCCCGGGCGACCTGGACTTCGAACCGGAAAAGGCGAAGGGCTTCGAAGGCGGCGTCAAGACGACGCTGTTCAACAACCAGCTTCGTTTCGATGTGGCGCTGTACACGTACGAGTACACAAACCTGCAGGTGGACTTCTTCGAGGCGCAGACCTTCCGCTACATCACCACGAACGCCGGCTCCGCGCGGACCAAAGGCGTCGAGGTTTCGACCGAGTGGGCGCCTATCGGCATGCCGGGGCTGATCGTTCGCGGGGCGCTAAACTATAACAAGGCCCGCTACGTTGACTTCATCGCGCCTTGCGTCACGGGACAGACGCCGGCGCAGGGATGCAACCCGACGGCGTCCAGTCCCTACGGCGGCCTCTTCGTTCAGGACCTGAGCGGAAGGCCGACCGCCAACGCGCCGCGCTGGACCGCAGCGCTCGGCACCAGCTATGAGACGGACCTCACTCCGGACCTTTCGCTCGCGCTATCGGCCGACGCGCGCTACTCGAGCAGCTACAACGCCTCGCCGTTCGACAATCCCATCGCGACGCAGCCCAAATACGTGAACCTCGATGCATCGATCACGCTCAGTTCGAACATGGGTTGGGATCTGGCGCTCATCGGCAAGAACCTGACCAACCAGTTCGTCATCTCCGGCGCGCTGGATTCGCCGGGCACCGGATCGGGCACCGGCACGGCGGCGGGCCGCCTTGGCGACCAGCGCGGCTACGCCAACATTCCGCGCACGGTGCAGGTGCAGGTCACGTACCACTACTAAGAGCGGAGAGCGTGTGGCCGCCCGGTCGTGAAGGAAACCATGATGACGAGGCTTGAAGGCAGGGTCGCGGTGATCACCGGAGCGGCGAGCGGACTTGGCGCCGCCACCGCCCGGCGCTTCGCCCACGAAGGAGCCCGGCTGATTCTGGGCGACATCCGCGAGGAGGCTTTGGCGGACTTGAGCGACGAAGTGGGAGCTGGCTTCCTGCGGTGCGACGTCACCCAGGAGGCCGAGGTGGCCGCTCTTGTCGATCGCGCGGTCGAGGTCCACGGCGGGCTTGATTGCATGATCAACAACGCAGGGCAACTCGGCGCGTTGGGACGCATCGAGGATATCGCGGCCGATGCCTGGCGCGATACTCTCGCGGTGCTCCTCGACAGCGTGTTCCATGGGATGAAGCACGCGGCTCGGATCATGCGGCCGCAGGGCGGGGGTGTGATCCTGTCTACCGCGAGCGCGGCGGGACTCGCGCCGCTCGGCCCCCACGCCTATACCGCCGCCAAGCACGCCGTAGTCGGCCTTACCCGGTCGGTCGCTGCCGAACTCGCGGCGGACGGAATACGAGTGAACGCCGTGGCGCCGGGAAACGTCCCCACGCGCATGACGGAGCTTGCCTATGGCGATGCGGAAACCATGCGCACGGCGGCAGAGGCGCGCAATCCCCTGCGCCGCGTGGTGGACGCAGACGAGGTCGCCGCCGCCTTTGCCTATCTCGCCAGCGACGATGCCCTCAACGTCACGGCACAGGTCATCGCAGTGGATGCGGGACTGGTCGACTGCAGGCTGGACGCGCAGTACTACGCCCGCCCGCCCGGCTACTTCGACGCCGATGGCCACCGCCAGACACGATGATCAGGCGGCGGGGCGCATCATACGTATCTTGTCTTCAAGCATCTTGAGAAGGGCCGGAATCATCGCTTCGTCCAGAGCGCCGGTCATCAGGCTCATCGCCATGCCTTCGATGAGAGTCTGGGAGAGCGCCATCGCCTGCGCGAACTGCTCGGGTGCGGACCGCCACTCGGAAAAGAGCGCGAAGGCTTCTGCGTTGAAACGCTCGCGATATTCGACCTGGAGCGGGCGCATGATCTGAGCCAACTCCTCGTCGGTGCGCGCAGCGAGCGCCAGTTCCTGGAAGGCGACGAAGGCGGGCTTCTGCACCTGCTTCCAGTAAGCCGTGATCATCGTGGCGGGTTCGTGTTCCGTCGTTTCGGAAGATCGACGGAATGCACGCAGGCGCCGCTCATGCAGTTCGATGATGGTGGCGCGTATGAGCGTTGCGCTGTTCTCGAAATGGTGGAGCATGGCACCGCGCGAAAGACCCGCTTCCGTCGCCACGAGCGGGGTCGTCGTTCGCGCGTACCCGACCTTCACGAGACACTGGATGGTGGCCTCGATCAGTCGCCCGCGTGTCTGCGCGCTCTTCAGCGACTGGCGCGTCGGGGCACTTTCCGCAGTCTTGAGCTTGGTGGTTCGGATCGAGGCGCGCTCGGCGCGCCGGCGGGCGGGGCTTACGGCCAAACTGAAGGCTCCGGTTTACCATTGCGAAAAGGACGAGGGTAATCCTCCTGCATCCGGGATACCGCGCAAGGCAACAGAAAATATACGAAGGCGCCGCGGCGGATGGTTTTTCAGCGACATGCCGGACGCTCGGCAGAGCACCCGACGGCCTGCTTTGCACCGTTGCGTTCATTTTGGAACGAACCATCAGCCGCCCCGCGCGTTGGGGCAGGGATAACTGGGTCTCCGATGCTTTGATGAAGTGACGTGCCGGGTCGTGTCCGGCAGGCGCCGGTGTCCGCCAGTTGCAGACGAGCAAGCTCTCAGAGGGAAGCGATCTTGGTGAACAATGCAGCGCTGCGGCGCACCATCCATCCGGTTCACGCCGTTCTGCTGGCGGGCAGTCTGCCATTGTTCCTCGGCGCGTTGCTGAGCGATCTGGCTTACTCGTCCAGCTATCAGGTTCAATGGGCAAACTTCGCGTCCTGGCTCCTCGCCGGGGGATTGGTATTGGAAGGACCGGCGCTCCTGTGGAGCCTTGTCAGGCTGCTGCGTCACGAAGTCAGGCGGGACCGCAGGTGGCTGTTGTTTGTGGTCTTTCTCGCTGCCACCTTCATTCTGGGCTTCGTCGACTCGCTGGTCCACGCGAAGGATGCGTGGGCCATGATGCCCGAAGCGATTTTCCTGTCCGTCATTGTCTTCCTGCTAGGCTGCGCCGCCACCTGGCTTGGGTTTTCACGTTTCGGGGAGGAGGAAGTATGATGAGAAAGGCAACTCTCCTCACGACCGCCTCGCTCGCTCTGATGGTCGCTGGATGCGGCAGCGACACGCAGGTCCAGCAATACGGTGAAAATCCCGAACTGCCCGGGAAGCAGCGCGGCCTGTTCCCCACGATGACGATCGCGGCTCCCGCTGCCTGGGGGGACAATCGCCCCATCGTTCCAAAGGGCTTCACAGTCGAACCGATCGCCACCGATCTCAAGATCCCCCGGCAGGCCCTCGTCCTGCCGAATGGCGACATCCTTGTCGCCGAAGGGAAGGGCGGCGGCGACGCCCCGGTGACACGTCCCAAGGACCTCATCGCGGGCTTCATCAAGAAGAAGGGGACCAGTCCTGTCAAGGGCGGCGATCGCCTGACTCTCCTGCGCGATGCGGATGGTGACGGTCGTTACGAGTTCCGGGTCGTCTTCGCCGAACACCTGAATGCACCCTACGGATTGGCGCGGGCAGGTGATCGTCTGTTCGTGGCCAATCAGGACGCCCTTGTCCGGTTCGATTACCGGATGGGGCAGATCCGGGCCAGCGGGCCCCCGATAACGGTTACCCGTCTACCGGCCGAGATCAACCATCACTGGACCAAGGCACTGGCTGCAAGCCACGACGGCCGCTTCCTTTACGTTGGCATCGGCTCGAACAGCAACATCGGCGAGCGCGGCATGGCCGTGGAGGAAGAACGCGCCATGGTGTGGCAGGTCGACGCCGAAACGGGCGCGTCTCGCCGTTTTGCAACCGGGCTTCGCAATCCGACCGCGCTGGCGATGCAACCGGGGATCGGACAGCTCTGGGCCGTCGTCAACGAACGAGACGAACTGGGGCCGAACCTTGTGCCGGACTATCTTACTGCAGTGCGGGCAGGCGCGTTCTATGGCTGGCCCTACGCGTACTGGGGGAACAATCCAGACAAGCGCGTACGCCCCTTCAAGCCGGAAATGGTGAAGAAGGCGATCCGCCCGGACTATGCGCTGGGGTCGCACACCGCACCGCTCGGACTGGCATTCTCGAACGCAGCGATGGGCGCGCGCTTTGGGAGCGGCGTTTTTGTGGGGATGCACGGGAGCTGGAATCGAGAGAGGCCGGTCGGCTACAAGGTAGTCTTCGTACCCTTCCGTGATGGCCGGCCCGCCGGTGCGCCGGTCGATTTCGTCACCGGGTTCCAAAAGGACGGCGCGACATTCGGGCGCCCCGTCGGCGTGGCTGTCGATCCGCGCGGCGCGTTGATCGTGGCGGACGACCTGTCCAACACGGTGTGGCGCATCACGCCCACATCAAACCGCCCGCCGGGCCAGGCCGCTGCAGAGCAGGGCGGTGAATGAGCGTGTGACCTTCGTCGGGCATCAGGCGGTGCTGAATGGAAAACGACGCCGGGCTGTGGCTGCCATCAACTCATGGGCACTTAAGCCCTGAGCCGACCCGCCGGTTAAGCGGGAGACCGATCGCAGGACCGATCCGGGCACCGCGCGAACCCGACAGATGTTTCCGTCAGGAGTGACGAGATGCGCTTGCAAGTAGAAGCCCTGTTGAACTACCGGATGTTGGCACCTGCGGACATCCTGCTTGCAATCGAAGCGGCTCCGACAGCGGAGCAGCGGCTCATCGAGGACAGGCTGACCGTGAATGTCGCCGAACCGCTTCAGACGGTGCCGGGCGACGATGGTGTGGGGCGTCGGACCTGGGTCCATGCCGAAGGGGACTTTCGAGCGGAGTACCGCGGTCTGCTCGCCGTCGAAAGGCAGGCTGTTCCGATCGACGGCCTGAGCGTCACGCCCCGTCGCGCCTTGCCTGCTCACGTCATCCCCTACCTCTGGCCAAGCCGGTTCTGCCAGTCGGACCGCTTTACCTCCTTTGTGGCCCGGGAGTTTGGGCCGCTGGAAGGCGGGGCGCTGGTCAGCGCGATGGCAGCCTGGATCGCAGAGCATATCGATTATCGCAGCGGAGCCAGCAACCAGATGACGAGCGCGGTCGACACCTTCGTGGCACGTGAAGGCGTATGCCGCGACTTCGCGCATGTCATGGCGGCGTTCAGCCGCGCCGCCGGGATTCCCGCGCGCCTGGTCTCTGCCTATGCCTGGAAGCTGGACCCTCCGGACTTCCACGCCGTCGTCGACGTATGGCTGGACGGATGCTGGCATCTGGTGGATGCAAGCGGACTTGCGCCCACCGAAGGCCTGATCCGGATTGCGGTAGGGCGAGATGCGACGGATATTTCCTTCATGACGATCTTTGGGCAAGCCGAACTGCTATCGCAGACCGTAAGCGTGACCAGGCTGGATTAGGGACGGGTGAAGCTGGCGAAGCCGTCCGCTCTGATCATGCGTGTGGCTATTGCGTTAAGCCTCTGATCCCGAAGGGGCCTTCTCATCGGCGAGCCCCATCCGCATGCAGGAGCCCCATAGCAAGACAGGGGGCCACTCGTCGTGATAAGGCGGAACTAGGCTGACGGCCGCCGCATCACGGCGGCAACTGCAGCGATCCGTTCCACTTTCGCGTAGGCGGGGTTCTCGAGCTCTTCCCCGAAGACGTCCGGATCGATTTCCTCGTAGCGCAGCGAACAGCCTGCATCCGCAGCGACCGTGTGCAACTCGCGCGCCAGATGATCCTCTCCGTCGACGAAGGCGCTTCCCGTGTAAAGAATGAAGCGGCCACCCGGCGCCAGGCGAGCGGCCGCCATCCGCGCCATCGAAAGGGAAATGCCGCTGCCGTGGTGTCCACCACCATCGCGGTAGTCGCGCGCACTTTCATCGACCATGAAGGGGGGATTGGCGAGGGCAAGGTCAATGGGGTCCACGATGGATTCCAGCGTCGAGCCGAGCACCGCCGTTGCCGCGAATCCGGCCGACGCCAAGTTGATCTCGGCAAATCGCAGCGCCTGCGGATTGATGTCGGTGATCGTCAGCGACGGTTTGGAACAGAGATGGGCGGCCACAATGACTCCGACGCCAGAACCTGTTCCCATGTCGACGACGTGAGCGCCGGCCGGCGGCGGCATAGTCTGAAGCTCGGATGTGATCAGCCGGGCAAACCGGTAGCTGTCCGGCCCGAAGAATACGGCATCCCGGCTCTCGGTGGGATAGGCGGAGTGGAGATAGAGGTCAGGGCCGAGTGAGGAGACCCGCACGGTCGAACGGCAAAGCGCTCCCTCATCCTCGACTATGCCGGCGTCTGTCATAAGCGACAGTAAGGCCGCTGGGATGGCGTCGCGATCAAAGGGCAGGCTCCACCCGAAGATGTCGCGCGTCGTCCGGGCGATGGCACGATCCGGCCGTGCGAGTACCCGTGCATGCGTGGCCGGGGTGGGCGTAACGAAGGAGTAGCCGGCGCCGCGAAGGCCGGTGAGCAACTGGAGTAGCGCGGCGTCGCGGCTCGCGGGTCCTTGTTGATCGCGGGTCGTCACGTACATTCGCCACATCTCCGAAGCCTGACCAGCCCCGATGTAACCGGCGGGTCGCATGGTTGTTGCAGAACGATCCAGCACTCCGGTGTTTGCAACCGGCTAAAGCAGATCAAGAGCTTGCAGCGCCGGTTCGCGGGCGAGCAGCGTGCCTCGGAACTGCCGTCACCCTCGGGCTTTACGCTGCACATGATGCGCGAGAGGCAAATACCCTGGTGGGAACGTGGCGTGATCTACCAGATCTATCCCCGTTCCTTTCAGGACTCCAACGGTGACGGAATCGGCGATCTGGCCGGCATCGAAGCGCGCCTCGACTATGTGGCCGCGCTTGGTGTCGATGCCATCTGGCTCTCCCCCATCTATCCCTCGCCGATGGCCGATTTCGGCTACGATGTGGCGGACTACTGCGACATAGACCCCATCTTCGGCGATCTTGAGGCATTCGACCGACTGATTGCGGCCGTGCACGCACGAGGGCTCAAGCTGCTGCTCGATTTCGTGCCGAACCATACCTCCGACCGGCATCCGTGGTTCATCGAAAGCCGCTCCTCCCGAGACAATCCCAAGCGTGACTGGTACATCTGGCGCGATCCTGCGCCGGGTGGCGGCGTTCCCAACAACTGGATCAGCGACTTCGGCGGTTCATCCTGGGAATGGGACGAGGCCACCGGCCAGTACTACCTCCATGCCTTTCTGAAGGAACAGCCGGACCTCAACTGGAGGAATCCGGAGGTCCGCGCCGCCATGAGCGACGTGCTTCACTTCTGGCTCAGTCGCGGCGTTGACGGGTTCCGGATCGACGTACTGTGGCACATCGTGAAGCATCAGGCGTTCCCTGACAATCCGCTCAACCCGGACTGGACCCCCGATGTCACGGAACGTGACCGCCTGCTCCAGCACTTCTCGACCGATCAGCCCGAAGCGCATGAGATTTCTGCGGAAATGCGGGCGCTGGCCGAAGATTATGGCGAACGGCTGCTCGTAGGAGAGATCTTCCTGCCTGCCGAACGTCACGCGCGGTGGTACGGCACGCCCGAACGCCCGCAGGTGCATTTGCCTTTCAACTTCCATTTGATTGAAAGCCCGTGGGACGCCGCGCACCTGCGTGCCGTTATAGAGGACTACGAAGCCTCTCTCCCGGGCTTCGGATGGCCGAATTGGGTCATCGGCAGCCACGATGCTCCGCGTATCGCCGCGCGGATTGGCGAGGCGCAGGCGCGCGTGGCGGCCATGCTCCTGCTGACGCTGCGCGGTACGCCAACCTTGTACGAAGGCGATGAGCTGGGGATAGGGCACGTGACGATTCCTCCAGAGCGCATGCGCGATCCGCAGCATTTTCGTCAGCCCAGCCTCAACATCGGGCGCGATCGGTCCCGCACGCCTATGCCGTGGGATGCGAGCCCCCACGCCGGCTTCAGCACGAGTGAGCCGTGGCTGCCGCTCAACGACGACTGGCCGACGCGAAACGTCGCAGCGCAGGAGAGGGACCCCGGCTCTATGCTCAACTTCTATCGCCATCTTCTCGCCCTTCGACGGGCGCATCCAGCGCTATCCGTCGGGTCTTTCACGATGGAGAAGGCAGAGGGCGACGTGCTGTCCTACGTTCGTCAACACGAAGGGGAGCGTTTGCGCGTCCTCCTCAACCTCGGTCCGGAACCTGTCCAGCCTCTGATCCGACAGGCCGAAAGCGTGCGAGACGTTCTTGCGTCGACCCTGCAGGCCAGACCTTACGACGGGACACTTCTGCCCGATGAAGGGTTAATTCTCAGCCTCGCTCCGGAGGCCTGAGGTGCGGATAGCCATGCTTGCGCCGATCGCCTGGCGCACGCCGCCTCGGCACTATGGACCTTGGGAACTGGTGACGAGCTTGCTGACGGAAGAACTGGTGGCGCGCGGCATCGACGTGACCCTTTTCGCCACGCTGGACAGCAGGACCGCCGGACGCCTTGATGGCGTGGTCCCGGCGCCCTACAGCGAGGACAAGTCGATCGATGCGAAGGTCTGGGAATACCGCCATCTCGCGCATGTTTTCGAACGTGCCGGTGAGTTCGACATCATCCACAACCAGGCAGACTTCCCGGCTCACGCCTTTTCCAGGCTGGTCGACACACCGCTTGTGACGACCATCCACGGCTTCTCGTCCGATCGCATCCTGCCCATGTACAAGCCTTTCGAGGACAGAGTGCATTTCGTGGCTATCAGTGCGGCCGACCGCCACCCATCGCTGCGTTACGCAGCGACAATCCATCATGGCATCGATCTGGAGACCTTTCCGCACAACCCCGATGGCTCCGACGACCTGCTCTTCTTCGGTCGCATCCATCCGGACAAGGGAGCCAAGGAGGCGCTCGATGTGGCTCGTGCTTCGGGGCGCTTCCTTGACCTTCATGGCATCGTGCAGGACGAAGGCTACTTCGCGCGCGAGGTAGAGCCTCGCCTGGACCCGCAGCACGCCCGGTTCTGGGGACCGGCCGGAGGTGAGGGCAGGCTCAGGGCCCTCGGCAAGGCCCGGGCGCTTCTGCACCTCGTCAATTTTGACGAGCCGTTCGGCCTCTCGGTGGTGGAAGCAATGGCCTGCGGAACCCCGGTCATCGCTACGAGACGCGGTTCGATGCGGGAGATCATCGAAGATGGCGTCAACGGCTTCCTCGTGGAGACGCCTGAGGAGGCCGTCGCTGCAGTGAAGCGGGTGGACGAGATCGACCGGCTGAAGGTCAGGCGCAGCGTGGAGGAACGCTTCAGCGTCAGGCGGATGGCTGACGATTACATCGCCCTCTATCACGATATCCTGGACGGGGACCGCCGGCGTCCTGCTGGAGCCGTACCGGCGTGATTGTGCCAGCTTGCAGGTGGCGGCCGGCTCAATGCGGACCCGAATCCGCCGGCAGAACGACATCCGCCGGCTAAGCGCTCCCACCTGCGCAATCCCCGATCGGGGACGAAATCGCGGATGAGGGAAAGGTATCGGAATTGGGCCTTCTCATCGTCTTAGCGATCTAGAGAGTGGCTACTATCGGCAAAGCTGAAACTACGTCAGTTTCCCGCGGGAAGATGGCGGGCGTACTGCCCCGCCTATCAACGAAAGCTCCGGCGGGGAGAACCTGACCGGGCACGAGGGAGAGTGCCGGATGAGAGTGCAGGCTTTGTTCGTTTCAGGCGTCAGCCTTCTGGCGTTCGCGTCACCTTCGGTGGCGCAGGACCAAGGCGCCTATCTTGATGAAATCGTGGTCGAAGCCCGCCGCCGTGACGAAAGCGCCCAGGAGGTTCCGCTTGTGGTCAATGCGGTGACGTCGGATGCGATCGAGAAGCTCAATATCCGAGAATTCAAGGAAATCACCTCTCTCGTTCCCGGCCTGAACATGGCTTCCAACGCTAACGGGATCGGCACCACGTCATCGGTGCGTGGCGTCAACTTCGACGTGAACGCCAGCGGCAACAACGGCACCATCGAATATTATCTCAACGATGCCCCCATGAGCTCCGGGCCGCTGTTCCAGGCCCTGTACGACATCGGCCAGATCGAAGTCCTGCGCGGCCCCCAGGGCACGCTGCGCGGCCGTGCATCGCCTTCCGGCTCCATCACGATCACTTACAGGCGGCCCGACATGCAGGAAGTCGGCGGCTATGTGAACACGACGGTGAACGACATCGGCACGTGGAATGGCAATCTCGCGTTGAATATTCCGGTTGTCGCTGATGTCCTCGCGGTTCGTGTCGCCGGGCTGCTCCAGGATGACGAAGGTAACCGAGTCCGCAGCATCAACAACGACCGCAAGCCGTTCAACCGCGCGCAGTCAGGCCGTGTCACCGTTGCTTTCACGCCGACGGACTTCCTCAGCTTCGATGGGATGTACCAGAACGTCAACACGGAAAGTGCCCAGTTCGCCCAGGTCGCATCGTTCAGCAACTACTCGCTTGGCGCTCCAAGCAGTCCGCGGCCGATCAGCGCACGCGAACGCCTTGGCGTCGCACGCCTCCCGCGCGCGATTGAGCAGAATTACGACATGTTCACGTGGCGGGCCGCGCTACAGTTCGCCGGACAGAAGCTCACGTATGTCGGCAGTCGTCTTGAGCAGGACATCAACTCGGCAGACCCTAACCTGGGCGATCCGAACGCATTCTTCGATGAGCCCTATGATGGCACTGTGACTCACACCTATACAAAGGGCACCAGTCACGAGGTCCGCCTGCAGAACGAAGCGCGGGTCTTTGACATGTTTGATTACGTTGCAGGCTATTTCCGACAGACGCTGAACTCACCGTCGGATCTCCTTCAGGATACTGCCCTCGGTCTGCCGAACGGGCAGCTTATTCAGGTTATCACGACACCCATCGCACGCCGTGGGTCCAGCAAGGAAGAGTCGTTCTTCGGCAACATCACTGTCCATTTGGGGCAGGGAACCGAGTTCTCCGGTGGCGCACGGCACATCAAGTTCAGCAACGAGGCATCGCTGGCCGTCGCTGGTAACATCGTGCCGGCAGCCAACGACGACCGGGAGTTCTCGAAGACGATCTTCGCGGCCTCTGCCAAGCATCGTTTCAACGATTCCATCATGGCTTACGTAAATTTCGGTACTTCGTTCCGCCCGGGCATCAGCGTGACCGGAGACTTCAGCGTTGCGCGATCGCCTTTGGAGAACAGCTTCCTCATCCTTCCGCCCGAGACATCAAAATCCTACGAAGCGGGGGTGAAGCTGGACTTGCTGGATCGGAAGCTGCGGCTCAACCTTGCAGTCTACCAGCAGGACTTCAAGAACTATCCTTATCGCTCTGCTTCCGGCGTCTATTTTGTTCAGTATGATGCCGCCCGCGACGCGTCAGGAGCTGTAACGGTCACGCCAAGCACCCGGTTGTTCAATTTCGTCTCACCGGTACCGGTTCGAGTGCGTGGCTTTGAGGCCGAACTGACGTACAGGCCCGACAACCACTTCAGTCTCAGCGCCAATGTCGCTTATGCGGATGGCAAGATCCGCAATGGCCTGGTGGCGTGTAACGACCTCAACAAGGATGGCATTCCCGACATCGTGACTGCCGCTCCCACTGTGGCAGAGCTTCAGGCGGCATACGGGGCCGACAATCTCGCCGCCTGCAACGTTTCCGAGCGATCCGCCAACGCACCGCGCTGGAGCGGGAATATCCAGAGCGAGTACTCGCTGCCGGTTACGGATAGCATGGACGGATATCTGCGGGGTCTGCTCTCGTGGAACGGTAACAGCCAGAATGATCCGGTCAACGCCTTCGACGATTACGGAGCCTATGCTCTCCTGAACCTCTACGCCGGCCTTCGGGCCGCCGATGGAGCCTGGGAAGTATCGGCCTTCGTGAAGAACCTGACGAACAATCGTACGGTGCTTTCGGTAGGCAACGGCCCACTCGCCACGCCGTATCGTAATGCTGCCGCAGGGGGCGCGCCCGCCACCTTCACCGGTACTTACACCAATGTAAGCATGGTGGCACCTCGGGAGTTCGGCATCACAGGCCGCATCGCGTTCGGCTCGCGCTGATCCGACGTGAAAGCGGGCAGTGGCACACAGCGGGTGTGCCACTGCCTTCCCTCGTCGACAAAGCAACTCCCTGAGTTGTCGGATAATATATCTTATGTAAAATGGGAGGTCGAAGGACGCTTACTGATGGATCGGCGTGAGCTACTGTCATTTCCGACACTTTCCCGGTCTGCCTGGGAAAGTGTCACAGGTGATTCTCACGCGGCATCTGCTGTCGGAAAGCCTCGCGGTACGCGCGTACATCTTCGAGTTCGCAGCTTTCGAAACGGCTTCGTCAGCCGGGGCCCATCACCGGTTAGTGCCAGGCGCCGAGGCAGCAGGAAGCCGTGCATGCAAGGCGCGGCGGATATGAGCGATCATCAGGGCTTCCGCCCAATCCGGGTCGCCCTGCTTCAGTGCGGCGGTGATTTCGATATGCTCGCTGTAGCTGCGCAGGAGCTGCTCGCGATCGTATGCGAGCGCGGTTTGTTGGACGACCGGCTGCATCACCAACTTGCCAAGCAAGGACGCCAGCCGGTCGGATGCCGCAGTCTGCAGAATGAGAGAGTGAAACTCCGCGTTGGCCGCAAGGTACGTCTGAACGTCGAAATCCGGTGCTTCAATGACGGCCCGCATTGCCTCATTAATCAAAGCGAGCTTCGCCAGCACGCCCTCGTCGCAGCGTGACGCTGCGCGCCGGACGGCGTAGGCTTCAAGCATTCCCCGTAAGGTAAACACCTCTTCTATGTCATCGATGGACCACTGCGCGACAAAGGAACGCTGGCTGTCCGTACGCCGGACGAAGAGCTCGGCCTCGAGCCGGCGAATAGCCTCCCGGACCGGGGTTCGCGACACCCCGCAGATGGTGGCAAGCTCTTCTTCCTTGAGCTGTGTGCCGGGCGCGAGGGCACCCGATAAAATCCGGCCACGCAATTCCAGGTAGGCCTGATCGCTTGCTTTGGACACGACACTTTCCCTGAAGAGACGATCTTGCACATCGCTTCGTGCCTCCGCACCAAGCAGACGTTGCGAACACTTCCATGTGCCATGAATCCTGCCTGTCTTGAAGCGGATTGTATACTAAGGGGGTGTATATTCGTTCCCTAGAGCCTTTGGGACGCTCTACGGACTTCGGGGCCTCAATCAGCGCTCTTGCCCCAGGCAGCCGCGGCGGCGTAAGCGCCTGAAGATACGCGAATAGCGGTGGTAGAATTTCAGGCGGATCATATGGCTCTCTCGCGCACCCGAACTTCCCGTGCGACCAAAGCGGCTCCTGCCAGGAGCAAGGCTCCTGCAAAGGCCGGAGGCGCCAGCCTCCAGGCCACCAAGGCGGCCCAGACCCGTGCCCGATTGATAGATGCGACGGTCCGTTGTCTCGTCAAGCATGGATATGCCAACACCACGACGCCGCGCGTCGCTGCCGAAGCAGGGCTGTCACGCGGCGCAATGATGCATCACTTCGAAAATGGTGCAGCCATGATCAAGGCGACAATCATCGAACTTCACGAGAAGCGCCTTCGGGCCTTCCGTCGCGCGGCCGAGAGGCCGGAGGATCACGACGTCGACACGCTTGTCGAAACCTACTGGGCGCAGGTGCAGAAACCGGCCTTCATCGCCTTCCACGAACTGGCGGTGGCCGCGCGGACTGACAAGGATCTGGGAGCAATCCTGTTTCCGCTACAGGAAGAGTTCCGCGAACGATTCAATGCTCTCGCAGAGACGCTTTTCCCCGAGTGGCGAGAGGCGCCCGCAGAGTTTGAACTTGCGATGAGCCTGTCGCAAACCATTTTGGAAGGCATGGCGATTGCCGTTCAGACCGGTGCGATGGACAAGGCCAAAGTGCCGCCCATGCTCACTTATCTGGAGGACCAGATTCGTAAGCTGATGCCGCGCGCCGAGATGAGGTCGCCTGAATAAAAACAGTCCTGTTTGTCTTTTTATGCTGCGGGGGTTAGGGTGCTGTGTGGCAGGAAGACCTTCACTGCCGCAGACCCCGTGGTGATTCGCAAGGACGACAGATTTGAACGCGCCCCGATCTTTCACCCCCAAGACATTCCGCCCTGAAGATGACGGACCGGATCGCCCGGCCCGCGGCCTCGACGAAGAAGCTCTGCGCCGGCAATCCACGATTTATCGTGAGGGTATGCTGGATGGAAAGACCCTGCTCGTCTCCGGTGCGGGAAGCGGCATGGGCAAGGCGGCCGCGTTGCTTGCCGCCAGGCTGGGCGCAAACGTGGCGATCTGCGGCCGTGACCCAGACAAGCTGCAGTCAACCGTCGACCTGGTGCGCGATGAAGTTGGAACGGACGTGCTGGCGGTGCCGACGAACATACGTGATCCTGAAGCCATCGAGACCCTGATCGGCACGGTTCACGATCATTTCGGCGGCCTCGATACACTGGTGAACAACGCGGGCGGCCAGTTCCCACAGGACGCCATCGACTTCAGCCGCAAGGGGTGGCTGGCGGTCATCGACACCAATCTCAACGGAACCTGGTGGATGATGCAGGAAGCCGCCAAGCGCTGGCGGGCTGACGGCAAGCCCGGAAACATCGTCAATATCGTGGCGAACGTGGAACGCGGCATGCCGCAGGCCGCGCATACCTGCGCCGCACGGGCCGGTGTCATCTATCTTTCGAAGACCCTCGCCACCGAGTGGGCGCAGTGGAACATACGGGTGAACTGCATAGGGCCAGGTGTGATCGAGACAGAGGGGTTCCGCATGTATCCCGAGGAAGCGCTCGCCCGCTTCCACAAGGCGAACCCCATGAAGATGCGGGGCAACGCCTGGGACGTGGCCGAAGCGATTGCCTATCTCGCCTCCCCTGCGGCCCGCTTCATCAACGGCGACCTCATCATCATGGATGGCGGACAGGCGCAATGGGGCGTGATCTGGCCTGCGGGTATCCCCGATTACTTTAGGGAAGACGGAGCGGCATAGTAGGCCACCAGGGACGGTCGTTTACCGTCCGGCGAAAGGACATTCGACAGGCTGACTGGGAGAGAGCCATGGGACGGGTTGAAGGCAAGATTGCACTGGTCACCGGCGGCGGCTCCGGCCTCGGGGCAGCCGACTGCGAGGCCCTTTCTCGCGAAGGTGCAACCGTGGTGGTTACCGACGTGAAGCTCGAACCGGCGTTGGCCGTGGCCGACCGCATCGGCAATGGCGCTCTCGCAATGGCCCTCGACGTGGCGGACGAGGCCCAGTGGGTCGCGGTCATGGAGGAGATCGAGGCGCGGTTCGGCCACCTCGACATCCTCGTCAACAATGCAGGCGTCGTCCTCAGCGCAGATGTGGAGAACACGACGCTGGAGCAGTTCCGCTGGGTTAACGCCATCATGACCGAAGGGGTGTTCCTCGGCTGCAAGCACGCCATCCCGCTGATGAACAAGGGTAATGGCGGATCCATCATCAATATGAGTTCGACGGGCGCCTTACTTGGGTATCCCATCTTCTTCGCCTATTCGGCGGCCAAAGGCGCGGTGCGGTCCATGACCAAGTCGGTCGCGGTGATGTGTCAGGAAAAAGGATACAAGATTCGCTGCAATTCCGTGCACCCCGGGTCGATAGAAACGGCCATGGTGCAAATGGCGGAGGGACGTGTGAATCAGCCGAAGGACATACCCGACGGCGTGCTGCCACCGGGCGTGCCGGGTCATCCGAAGGACGTGGCGGCGCTTGTGCTGTTCCTTGCATCGGACGAGTCGCGCTTCATTACCGGGGCGGAGCTTGTGGTGGATAACGGCGTTACTATCCGGCCATTCTAAGCGCAGGCCTTGCCGGGAAGCGACGGCTTCCCGGCAAGGTGCCCGCTGTCAGGGAGCCGTCATGCGTCGATCGAGTTCGGCGTGGAAGTGCCGCAAGCGACCTTCCTGTTCGCTCCACAAGGGTCCGCGAAAGCCCCTTGATCGTGCGCCCGCCTGGACGATGGGGAGAAGATCGGAGTCCTGATCAAGGACTTCCCCCAGTCCCGGCGGTGCTCCCAAAGGCGTGTGCACGACCTCAGGCCTTGTACCGCCCGACATGTCCGTACCTTCGGCCAGCCCCATCCACGCGGGAGCGCGGTAGCCGGGGGCATCTACATGGCGATAAAGGATACAGGTGTCGTAAGTGAACTGGTTGGGGTCATCGGCGTGCGGCAGGAATCGATGAAGGAAGATCGCCTCCGGATGGCATCCGATCTGCACATTCGGGAACAAGCTGTAGACGACGGAGTCACTGAGCTGGCTGTCGCTGAACCGGTCATATCCGAGCCCCAGTTCGTCTGAGCGGCGGCGCTTCGCCTGCTGCACGGTATGCCGGGCCTCGGCCGCAGTCCCGCGGTATTCATTCGGATCGACGCCGGCATCGCTGAGCATGGACTGGATGCCCGGGTTTACCGTCTCCTGATCGGGATAGCGGGAGGCCGGCTGCGCGAAAGGCACGAACTGGCGCGACAGACCGCCAGGCCAAAGGTCTATCTGCGTACGATCATCCATCAGGCCCTGTGTCTGCGGATGAACGGCATGGAGGTGATAGGTTTCCGCGAAGGCATCGACGCCGCCCTTCCAGTTGGCCCCCCAGTCAGACCGGCGATGCTGAACGACGTACATCTTGTCGATATCGTAAAGCTCCAGCTGCGGGAGAATCGGGGCAAGCCATTGGCTCAGCGGCGCCACATCGGTGTCCATGCAAATGAACACAAGGCCTACCGCCACCTCGCATCGCACCGAAGTGAGGTCATGGCCATGACACAGCACCTCGGGACGGAACGTCTCCTCGTCCGTCACCGCCAGGTTGCGCCCTTCCAGATCGAACTTCCAGGAATGAAACGGGCAGGTAAACCGGTCCATCGATCCGAAATCAGCGGTGACCAGCCGGCTCCCGCGGTGAGGGCAAACATTGTAATGCGCCCGAATGACGCCGTCTTCTCCTCGCACGACGATGAAGCTTTCCGGGCCGATCGTGAACGTGAAGAAGTCGCCAGCCTCAGGGATATCCGAAGCCGGACCCGCTAGCAGCCAGCTACGCGCGAATACCTTGTCCCACTCCTCCCGCATGAAATCCGGGTCGTGGTAGCGGCGCGGATCCGGACGTTCGGTCCCGTTATCAATCTTGGGCACGGCCCGGGCGTTGAAGGGGTGCGGGGCACCGACGTGAATGTTCCAGTCGTCGAAGTCGAGCTTCATCATGGTTCCCTCTCCTCGGGATCAACCCGGCGGCCGCTTCTTGCACGACTCGCTTTTGCGGGTGAGCTTTGATTAGAAAACAGTCATGACTGTTTCTCAAGACGGGAGGGCCGTTTTCCCGACTCCGCAGCGTGAACTGCGGGGCGATCAAAGGCTCACTCGCCGGTCTTGTGCGCGGACCCTGTATCCTCCTCCCCGCGTCCGCTGCGCAGCGCATTGGCACGCGTGCGGATATAGTGGCGCAGGGCCTCAAGCTGGTCGGGCGTGAACTCACCAAACTTGGGCATTCCCGCCGGTACCAGCGCGCCGTTGCGCACGACCTCGGCAAATGCGGTCGGGTCCGCAGGAATGGGAGAGACCCGAAGATCGGGCGCCGTTCCGCCTGCAATCACCGCCGTGCCGTGGCACACCGCGCAACGCCCGCCGAAAATGCCCTCGCCCCTTGCAGCCTTGGGAGCGTCTGGCTTGAAACCCGGATCGTCGAAGGCGACAGCCTTGTAGGGCACGCGCGGCGGCAATTGCTGCTTGCCGCCGATGGCGAATGTGAGGACCCGCCGCGCTTGAGTCCGATAGTCGATATTGTACTGCGCAAACATGGGGCCGAACAGGCCCACGCTTGTACCGATACCCGCGATCACCGTCACGTACTGCCGGCCATTCGCCCGATAGGTGATCGGAGGCGCCACGACCCCTGCCCGCGCGTCGAAATTCCACAATCGCTTGCCCGTGCCGGCATCGTATGCAGAAAAGCCGCCATCCGGCCGGCCCTGGAACACGAGGTTGCCGCCAGTGGCCATGATCCCGCCGTTGCCATGGGTTGGCATCGGCAGCCTCCAACGGGCCTTCTGCGCCACCGGATCCCAGGCGATGAGCCAGCCTGTCACATCCTTGCCCCCCGCATCAATCGCGTAGCCGACCCCCGGCGACAACGCCATCCCTTCGGCGAACTTGAAGTTCTCCCGGGTGATGCCGGTATCGTCGAAATGGACCTGAAGGTCGATCGCAGGGATGTACGTCAGCTTTGTCCTGGGGCTGTATGCCATCGGCATCCAGCTATGCGCTCCAAGCGGTGTCGGCCGGAACGTAGCCCTTCCGGTTTCATAGCGTATCCCGGGATTTTCGACCGGTCGTCCCGTCGCCAAATCGATCTTCTTCGCCCAGGTGACGTCTACGAAGGGCTCTGCCGATATGAGCCTGCCGTCCTTCCGGTCAATGACGTAGTAGAAGCCGTTCTTGGGAGCCGTCATGACCACCTGGCGCCGGACGCCCCCAATCGTCAGGTCGGCAAGCTGCATATCCATGGCGGCATTAAAGTCCCAACTTTCGCCGGGATTGATCTGGTAATGCCACTTGTACTTGCCCGTCTGCGCATCCAGAGCCACGATAGAGCAGACGAAGAGGTTGTCACCCTTGCCGAGCGAGCGGATCTTGTGGTTCCATGGCGCTCCGTTCCCGGTGCCCAGCAGAATCTGGTTATTGGCCTTGTCGTAGGTGATGGCGTTCCACACAGAACCGCCGCCCCCATACTTCCACCATTCACCACTCCAGGTCCCGGCGGCCATTTCCTGATCTTCGTCCTCAAAGCCGTCTGCCGGGTTGCCGGGAACCGTGAAGAATTTCCACAGCTGCCTTCCGCTGTCTGCATCGAAAGCGGTCACGAAGCCACGCACAGCGCTCTCGTCAGAGCCTGCGTTTCCGATGATCACTTTTCCGTCGAATACGCGCGGTGGGCCGGAGATGAACATCGGCGCCCCCTCCTCCAGCGTCTGGACCGTCCAAACGGGTTTGCCGCTCCTCTCGTCAAGGGCAATGAGGCGGCCGTCCTGAGTGGCCGTGATGACCTTCCCGTTCCAGTAGGCGATGCCGCGGCTGCCCCATCCCTGCCGAAGCCGCACGCCGGAAGCCTCCGGCGCTTTGGGATCGTATTCCCACTTTACCTTCCCGGATACCGCGTCAATGGCTCGCACGACGGAGTAGCCGGCCGCCAGGTATACGGTGCCGCCGACTTCAATGGGGCCGGTAGCCGGGTTGCCCGGGGGCAGGTCCACCGCCCAGACAAGGCCC
The DNA here is from genome assembly GCF_002916655.1 of Novosphingobium sp. HII-3. GTDB lineage: Bacteria > Pseudomonadota > Alphaproteobacteria > Sphingomonadales > Sphingomonadaceae > Novosphingobium > Novosphingobium panipatense. The sequence continues at coordinate 81,020 of NZ_PPSM01000088.1, read as the reverse complement.
AGATCCGCGACGTTGCCGGTGTTGATGTCCTCCAGAGGGCTATAGTGCTGCTCGCCATAGGTGCGACCGAAGGCCGGCCAGTCTTCCCCGTCGCTGGCGTCGTCGAGTTGTCGCTCCCAGGTTGCGGTGGTGGCCCCTTTCTCCTCTGTGATGCGGCTTTCGGATCCGCATGCTGCAAGCGACCATGCGACTCCGATCACAAGGGCGTGGCTTCGCACATTACGAACACTCCTCACCGACACTCCTTTCATTCGCGGGGACGGACCGGATCTTCTTGCCCTGCCGGTATTCAAAGATGGTCACCGAAAGAGACGCCAAGTTCGACGCCGAAATAGCGAGGCGGCCCGTACTGCGAATTGAGCCAGAGCCCGGCGACGTTCTGGATGCCGACCCGATAACGCTCGTCAGTCAGGTTCCTGCCGATCACGCGCACGTAATAGCGCTCATCAGCCTGCGCGAGCGTGAGCGATGCGTTCACCAGCGTCCGAGCGTTGAGGAAGGTATTGCCGAGCGGGTCATCGATGGCCTGCGTGTTGAGGTTGCGTCCGGTATAAGCCACGTTGCCGTTGAGCGTGATCTTGTGATCACTGCCAAGCGGAAGCGAGTAGGCGCCGTCGATGGTCCACTGCCATTTGGGCGCCCGGTCCAGCGGCGCGGACGCAAGATCGTACCCTGCGTTCTCCGCGGTGTAGCTGTTGTATTTGCCGTCCTGATAACCAAGCACGCCCCGCAGGGTCAGTCCTTCGATCGGAGTGGCGGAGAGCTCTGCCTCGATGCCCTTGACGGTGGCGCTGGCGGCGTTGACGAACAGCGTCACTTGGTTCGGCTGCCCATTCACCTGGATCGGAACGTTAAGCTGCTTCTGGAGATCCTTGTACTTTACGTAGAAACCGGTGAGATTGAAGCGGACCCGGTTGTCGAGGAACTGGGACTTGATGCCCGCCTCAAAACTGTCGGCGGTTTCCGGGCTCGTCGCGCGGGCAGCTTGCCGAAACGCGTCGAGGTCGCTTCCGAAAGCGGCAAACCCGCCGATCTGATCGTTGAAGCCGCCGCCCTTGTAACCCCTTGAATAGCCGCCGAAGATGAAGAGATCATCCGTTGCCTGATAGCTGATGCTGGCCCGATAGGTCGGCTCACGCCACTTGTCCTTCACGGTGACCACGCCCGCTGGGAAGTTGTAGACGCTTGCGTCCAGCGCTTCATCGATGACGATGCTGGGGTCGAAACCGCCATTCAGCGCCGGAATGTACGTTTGCTGCCGGCCCAGCCAGGTCTTGTCGTCCCAGGTGTAGCGCCCGCCCGCCGTTATCGTCAGCTTTTCGCCCAGCTTCAGCGTGCCTTCCAGGAACAGTGCACGCGACTTGGCCCGCTGCGCGTTGCACAGGAGATAGGGAGCGTCGTTGTTGTTGCCGAACGGAAGGGGACCCGCCGTCAGGTCAAGGAAGCCCAGCAGTTGCGCCACGCAGAAGTCGATCTTGTCGCGCTGATAGAAGCCACCCGCGACGAAGTTGAACGGCCCCTCCAGATCGGATGCGAAGCGTAGTTCCTGTTGCCAGGTCTTCCGGTTATCGTCGCGCGTGGCATCGAAGAAAGAAAGGTATTGACCATCCGGTGCAATCGCTGTGGCGCCGGCGTAGGAATTGGGAAGGCGGGACCATTGAGACCGATACCCGGACACCGATGTGATGGTGCCCACATCGGTGTTGTATTCGAGGTTCGCGTAGAAGCCGTCAACTGAAATCCGCTGCCCTTTGTCCATGTACATCAGGCCGTCGTGGCGCCCGGTGTACCCCGCCCGCTTGAGCGGATCCGTACCTTGTGCATCGGGATCGGTCAGCCCCAGAAGATCGGTCAGGAACGGATTGGTGCCCGTATAGAGATAGTTCTCGTTGACCGAGGGCACCGAGTCCGAGCGGTCGCGGATCCATTCATACTGGAAAAGCGCGCTGAAGTCCGGCGACGGCTCCACCAGTAACTTGGCGCGTGCCTGCCAGACGTCCTTCCCGCCAAGAGTCTCGCCGCCAAGGCACCCCTGCGCGCCCTGGAACTTGTTGGGCACGAAGCCGGCTACGGGTCCGTAGCAGGCACCGTTCTCGTAGTAACCGTCGGATTTCTCGTAGCCACCGACGATCCGCAGGGCCGCGATGTCCCCGATGGGCACGTTCATCGCAGCCTGTACCTTACGCTGACCGAAATCCCCGAATTCGGCACGGGCATCTACGCCCACATATTCCAGTTGCGGCCGCTTGGTACGTACCGTCACTACACCGCCGGTGGTGTTCTTGCCAAACAGCGTTCCCTGCGGGCCGCGAAGGACTTCGACCTGCGCGATGTCAAAGGGATCCAGCAACTGTGTCTGCACGGAGGGCACGACGAAGTCATCGACCAGCACCGCCACCGGCGGTTCGAAGTACACGATGATCGAGGTCTGGCCGACCCCGCGCATAGCGAAACTCGCCGCGTTGAAGTTCGCGATGGTCGCGGCAGAAAAATTGGGCACGAACGCCGCCAAGTCGCCAAGGTCGCGCGGTGCTGCCTGCGCGATCAGCGTACTGTCTACTGCTGAAACGGAGACGGGGGTGGATTGAAGGTCAGTGGCGCGCCGGGTCGCGGTCACGACGATCTCTGCCAATCCGGGGCTGGTTTGCGTGCTGGACTGTGACGCCGCGTCCGCCGTGGCTGTAGCCTGTGCGAACGCGGAAGTGCCTGCAAGTCCGGCGACAAGGGCAAACGCGCAAGACGAGCAGTAAAGCTGCCTGGTGATCATGCCTCTCTCCTAGTGCCCCGCCATTTTTTGCGGGTTCCACCAAGAAGTATCACGCTGACGGCGTTTGGCAATCATTCATGTATGTTTTTTTGTGCCATTCCCCTGTAGATGTATCCGCGGGCGATGCAGATGCACTTCGGCTGCTCGAAAGAACAAGCAAATACCAAACATTCGTGATTGTTTTCCTAGCCGCATCGCCTATGCTCCCGCCGGTACGCGTCAGAAAAAGGCGCGGCATCGGAGAGACGCTGCGGGCCTTGTGCTCGCCCCTGAGAGGAGAGGCCACACATGGCTTTCAGTTTCCTGTCTCGCTTCCGCGTTCGCGATGACCGGGAGAATGACTTCATTGCCCTTGCACGGCAAATGGAGGAGCTTTCGGCACGGGAGCCGGGAACTTTGCACTACAAGTTCTTCCGCTTGGCCGATCCGGGCATGTACGCCGTTCACGAAAGCTTCGTGGATGAGGCTGCCGACCAGGCGCACATGGCCTACGACCACAACAAGCCCCTGATAGAACAGATCGTCGCCTGCATGGAAGGCACGTACGAGCGCGAGATGCTGTTCGATCTTGCCCCGCACGGGAGGGCATGATGGCCATTGCCGCCAAAAGCTTCATCGCGCGGTTGCGGACCCGTCCTGAAAAACGTGCCGACATGATCGCTCTGCAATCCGAACTCAGGGAGCTGGTCTTCGAGAACGAGCCGGATGCGCTGATCTACGAGCTGTTCCAGTCGGAGACCGATCCGGACCTGTTCCAGATCGTCGCCACCTTCCGCGATGAAGCGGCCTATGAAAAACACATGCATATCGACTTTCACGATCGGCTTGTTCCACCGATCCTCTCCTGCCTGGCCGAGGACATGAAGCTGGATTTCTATCGCGCCTTGCAATGAAGCCGTCCCGCCATCGGGCGCTTCGGGCCAGCGGCGGGGTAGCTCGTTCAGTCCATGGTCAGGACAACGCGGCCTGCCGCTTTCCCGGAAAACGCCGCGTACATAGCCGCAACATGGTCCGAAATCGGACGCCGCTCTGCTATGGCGGGTGAGAATGCGCCTTGTGCCGCAAGCTCCATGACGGCACGGCGCATGGCCTCTGCTTCGGCAGGGCGCTTGAGTGCATGATCCCGCATCTGCACTCCGATCAAGCTCGACGACTTGAGCAGGGGCAGATTAGTACGGAGAGCCGCGATGCCGGCGGTGAAACCGATGACGAGATGCCGGCCGTCGTAGCCGAGGTTGCGGAAAGCAGGTTCCGTGGCGTCGCCTCCGACCGGGTCGAAGACTACGTCAATCGGCCTGCCGCCGTTTGCGGCAGCGACCTGCTCCCGCCAGTCCTGCGCCCCCGTTACGACGGTGGCGTGAGCGCCTCCCGCTTTGGCGAGTGCCCGCTTTTCCGGCGTTGAAGCGGAAGCGATGACATGCATTCCCAGATGCCGGCCTACCTGTATCGCCGCGTAACCCGTCCCACCGGCCGCGCCCAGCACAAGCAGGGTCTCTCCCGCCTTCGCTCGTCCACGATCGGTCAGGGCGTACCATGCAGTCTGATAATTCACGGCGAAAACGGCAGCTTCCTCGAAGCTCATGGTGTCAGGCACCCTGGTCATACCGGCCGCCTTGAACCGGTTCGCTTCCGCAAAGACCCCGCCGATACCGCCACAGAAGACCCGGTCACCCTCCTTCAGGTGAGTGACGCCCGCGCCGACCGCTTCCACCACGCCCGCCGCCTCGCTGCCCGGGATGAAGGGCAAAGGTGGCTTGAACTGGTACCGGCCCATGGCGGTGAGGACATCGACGTAGGACACCCCTGCGGCCTTGATGGCGACGCGGACCTCTCCTTCCTGCGGCGGACCCGGGTCGAACGCTTCCAGGGCATAGGCCTCGGGCGGCCCGAAGCTACGCCCAATGACAGCTGACGGCATGAAACCCTCCCTAATGTTGGCCGCCATCGCAGCGTACCAGCGAACCCGTCACGTTCACCGAAGCCGGGCTGGCAAGAAACAGAGCTGCCGTGATGATTTCTTCGGGGTTGGCAGCGTGGCCGCGGGGAATCGGGATAGGCCCCTGCCCCTTGTCCGGCCAGGCCTCGACGATATCGGTCCGGAAGGCGCCCGGCGAAAGCGTGTTGACGCGCACATGCGGTGCATACTCCCAAGCCAGCGATCGGCTCATCGCGTTCAAGGCGGCCTTGGATGAGCCATACGGCACGACCTGCGGCAGAGGCATCATCGAACCGGAGGAAGTGACATTGATGATGCAGCCGCCGGCGCCACCCGCCTCGGCCCGATCGAACATCCGCTTGCCCACGAGCGAAGATAGCCGGAACGGCCCCTTGAAGTTGAGACCCAGCACGGAATCGAAAAGCTTTTCCGAAACCTCGTGGCTGGGCATCCGCGGGCTCATACCGGCATTGTTCACGAGAATATCGATCATGCCGAACCGCGAACACGCCTCTTCGACAAGACGTTCGCAGTCCTCCCAGCGGCCGACATGGGCGCTGATCGCCAGAGCTTTGCATCCCAGCGCGCGCATCTCCTCGCACACCGCTTCGCAGGCATCCAGCTTTCGGCTTGCGACGATAACGTCAGCGCCGCGTTCCGCGAAAGCCCGCACCATCTGGTAGCCGAGTCCGCGGGAACCGCCCGTCACGAGAGCGACCTTGCCCGTAAAGTCGAACAGTGGGTCCACTTCAGGCCTCCCTTGCATTCGGATATCGCCTCAAGGCCTCGGCCGTACGCGTGGGGATATACTCGGTCGGGAATAGCCCGTCGGCAGGCGTCGTGGTCTTCATATAGGCCCGCGCGAGCTGCGACTTGTGGACGTCCGTCGGGCCATCGGCAAAGGCCAGTGACCAGTGCCCGGCGTACCAGTGTGCCAGCGGCATATCGAGCGAGATGCCGAGCGATCCATGAAGCTCGAGCGAGCGGCCAACCACGTCGTGGTACAGCTTGACGAGGCCGATCTTGCACATGCCGATCCATTTGCGCGCCGAGCCGTGCGGCATCCTGCCCGCTTCAACCTCGTCGATGATCCACGCCGTTTTGAGGACCAGCAGGCGGAACTGCTCGATCTCAAGGATTGAATCGGCAATCTTGGACTGGACCATCTGGTGATCACCCAGGAGTTTCCCGCGCGTCCTGCGCGACACGGCGCGTTCCAGCATCATCTCGAGGGCACGCTGGCACTTCCCGACAGTGCGCATGGCGTGGTGGATGCGCCCGCCGCCGAGGCGCGCCTGCGCAACCTTGAAGCCGCCTCCAAACTCCCCCAGCATATGATCGGCAGGGATGCGCACCTTGTCGTAGTGGATATGGGCGTGGTGCCCTTCTTCCGGGTCTGTGTCTCCGACAATCGCCACGTTGCGCAGGATCCTGATGCCGGGCGTGTCGGCCGGCACGATGAACATGCTCATCCGCTCTGTAAGAGGCGCGGCCGGATCGGTGACCGCCATCACCAGCAGAAAAGTCGCGAGCTTCGCGTTGGACGAGAACCACTTCTCGCCTTCAATCTCCCATTCCTCCTCGCCGCTGTCGTTCGTCACCCTTGTCGCGCGGCAGGTGAACTCACCTGGATCAGCACCGCCCTGCGGCTCGGTCATCGAGAAGCAGGAGACGATATCGCCGTCCATGAGCGGCTGAAGGTACTTCTCCTTCTGCTCAGCCGTTCCAAACATAGCCAGGATCTCGGCGTTACCGGTATCCGGCGCTGCCGTGCCGAACACCGTAGGAGCCCAGGAGGAGCGGCCAATGATCTCGTTCATCAGGGCCAGCTTGACCTGGCCGTAGCCCGGCCCGCCGAGGTTGGGACCCAGATGGCAGGCCCAAAGCCCCCTGGCCTTCACTTGCTCCTGAAGCGGTTTCAGGTGCCGTCTTGCGTCGCTCCGATGCGTTTCGAAGTTCACCGAATTGCCGGGCCAGAGCAGGTCCATCGTCTCGCATTCCTCGCGGACGAATGTCTCCATCCAATCGAGCTTGGCTTGGAATTCAGGTTCTATGGAAAAGTCTATCATGACATCCTCTCGGCCGCTGCAGGCGGCGGCTACGCTCTTGTTATGACTAGGCCTGCCGCGCGATCTGTGCCGCCGTCTCACGAAAGCAATTCTCCACGATCCGCGCGAAGAAGCGCCCCGTCTCCTTCGGCAGAATGCCAGCTTCCGCCTGGGCAACCTTGTATTCAAGGAGGCAGCCGGACTTGAACTTGGCAAGGATGGAGAACCATTCGAAGTCCCGGATATCCCTGCCGGTCCCCGCACAATAGTAGCGGGCGAGTTCCTGCTTGGTGGGCAGGTTCGCCGGGTTGTTCAACGCGGTCGGGAATTCCTTGTACGGGTCCTCCTCGTCGCGAAGACCTCCCGTGAACCAGCCGAGATCGATCATCGGGTCGCCGATGGTCGACAACTCCCAATCGATCATCGCCGCGAGCCGGGCTGGTGGGCCGTGATGGAACATCATGTTGGGCGTTCCCACGTCGCCATGAATGATGCCGCGCACTTCGTCCGGGAGACGGGCGTGGCGGAGCCATTCCTCTGTTTCGGCGTAGCCTTCGAGTATGCGGCCCTCATACCCGTAGCGCTCCTTGTAGGACGCGAGTTGGCCAGCCCAGCGATTGACCTGCCGCTCCAGGAACTTGCCCGGTTTGCCGAAATCCCCCAGCCCGATCGCTTCATGATCGACATTCGCCAGAGCTATGAGTCCGTCGACGATGGCGAAGGGAATGCCATATTCGTAGGGCATCGCATTGAACGGCGGTTCATTGTGGATCTTCTCGTCCCGCAGATTTGGGGCCCATCCCGCCACCCTCTCCATGACGTAGAAGGGCGCGCCGACGACGGCCGTGTCCGCGCAGGAACCGTAGCAGTGGGGGTGGGGAACCTGCGTTGCCCCCAGGGCCGTGAGGACGCGCGCTTCGCGCAGAACGCCCTTCTCCGCCCCCGGCGGAGGAACGGCCGGAGGACGGCGCATCACCATTGGCTTCTCCCCCCGGTCGAGGGTCAGCACCACGTTGGATGTGCCCCCGGAGAGAAGCGACGTCCTGAGCGGCCCACGGCCGAGTTCGGGGACGTTCGCGTCCAACCAGTCGGTCAGCGGACCGATGGGCGCAAGTTGATCGAGGTCAGCTTCCATGGTCGTCTCCTCGGGGGTTGCCCGCAGTCCTGAGATGCGCCTCGATCTGTTTGCGCAGCCCGTTCAGTATCGCCGTTGCGTCGCTGACTTGCCCTTCATCCAGAGATGGCATCAACTCAGCCGCTATCGCATCGGCGCGGATGTCTATCCGCCTCTTGAGCTCGAGACCCTCGGCCGTCGGTCCCAGCAGCACCGCACGCTTGTGGTCGGGGTTCGCCACAGCTTCGATCAGCCCCGCCTGCCGCAGGGAATTGGCGGCGCGTTGCACAAGCTGGCGATCATAGCCCATGGAGCGGGCTATCTGGGCGACGGTGAGTGCGCGGTTGTTGGCCCGAGCCGCCTCAACCACCGAGTTGAGGACCATCTGCTCACTGTCATTCAACCCGCAGCCCTTGCGTGCATCGGCAAAGACGCTGCGCAACCGGCTGCTCAGGCGAAGTGTCTCGTCGACAAGAGGAACAAGCGGATGTCTGCTCATGACATGATCGTGTCAATTTGACATGATTGCGTCAATGCGAGCCGAATAACATCGCTCCGGTGGTATCCCATACCTTGCCTGACTTCGACCGTTCGGAAAGGGGACTCCTCTCGCCCTTCTTAAACAGCCGGGAACATCGCGTGCGTTGACGCGGTTCTGTGCGGGAGGAGATGCCCCATGCATGACAAGACCACCGCAAGCCGAGCCGAAGCCGCGAAGACGGACGCAGCCTCTGCTCCTGTGCTGAACGGCGTCGACGCCCAGCGGGTGAACGAGCAGGAACTGCGTGAAGCCGTGGCCGGCAAGGAAGCGAAACCCTTTGCTCCGGACGGGGATGAAGTCTGGGCCACCGGCGCGGACGACAGCCAGCTTCCAGCCGGAGGCAAGGTGCCCGATCGCGATGCCTTACGTCGGAACGCCGGCCGAGAAGCCGCGAGCGGCGAACCGTCTTCGGAATGATCCATGCTGCCGGGCATACAAGATGAGGGGCGATCGATGATCGGAGCAGCCACACAAATTCCTGAGGATGTGATCCGATGAAATATCTGGTCGATCGCCTCGTCATCACTCCGCAGGACGTCGACCTTTCCCGCTCGCCGCTGGCGGGGCAGCTCGACGCGGAAACGTATGTTCTTGGCGCCTTCAACCCGGGACTGACCCGTCTGGCGAACGGCAACCTTCTTGCCATGGTTCGCATCGCAGAAGCCCTCCGTCACCCGGTGCGGAGCGGCCACGTGCATGCCATCCGCTGGGAATCCGACAGCGCAAGGGGCCGCTACGTGCTCGACGCCTGGCCGTTGGAATACGTTGACACCGCCGATCCGCGCAAGTTCATGCTGCGCGGAGGAGGGTGGCGCATCATGGCGCTGACATCGCTTTCATGGCTGCTTCCAGTGGAGCTTTCGCCTGACGGTCTGGAGATCGTTGCATTCCACTACGACCGTGCGATTGCGCCTGCGTACGACTTCCAGTGCTACGGAGTCGAGGATGCTCGCATCAGCCGGGTCGGCGACCGATATCTCATGACCACGTGTTCGGTCAGCCCGGAGCGGCACTCGACCACGCTCTACAGCTCCGAAGACGGCTTGGACTGGACATTCGAAGCGATCGTCCTGGATCACCAAAACAAGGACATGCTGATCTTCGAAGGCCTGATGGAGGGACAGTACTGGGCACAGACGCGGCCGCTGGGCGATCTGTACTTTGCCTACCCACCCGGGAGCGAGTGGCGGGCGGGTCCTTCCATCAACCTGGCGCATTCTCCCGATGCCCTGTTCTGGAAGCCTTGGCACAAGCCCGGCATTCGTCCGCACGCGGCGACCGTCGCAACGGCCCGCATGGGGGGCGGCACGCCGCCCATTCTCACGGACGAAGGATGGCTGACGCTGTGGCATGGCGTGGAGCCTAAGGAGGTGGTGGGCGTCTACCGCACCTACTGGTCCCTGCTCGACAAGAACGATCCCAGTTGTGTTCTTCGGACGGAGCACGAGCCGCTGCTGGAACCGGACGCCGAGCTGACCCGGCCGCTGGAGGACCTGATGTACCTGCGGGACGTCGTCTTCACCACCGGCATCGCGGACGCGGGGGATCACTATGTGGTCGCTTCCGGGGAAGCCGATCTGGCCTGCCGGATCACTCACATACCAAAGAGCCGATTCGCCGGCTGAACCTGCGGTTTCGATCCGGCAGGTCCGTGACGGGGAAGCGGCCGCTTCCTTCTGCGCGGAATTCGTTGGCACAGGCGTCTCGCTCCTGTGTCGCCAAGAGAAAATCCTATCCATCCGGCGCCCGAGGGGACTCTTTGCGCTACCTTTCGAGCCGCCGGGATGGTACAAGGAGCCATTGTGAGCACCGCCATCCCCCATTTCTACCCTGTTGGAATCGATGCTGAAGACATCGACTTCATGGGGCATGTCAACAACGCAAGCTACCTCAAGTGGGTACAGGCTGCCGTCCTCGATCACTGGCGCGCCCTTGCCCCGTCTGACGCTGTCGCCCGGCACCTCTGGGTGGCGCTCAAGCATGAGATAACCTATCGCCGCCCCGCCTTCATCGACGACGATGTGATCGCTACCGTGCTCCTCGAAAAGGTGCAGGGGGCCCGCGCATTCTACGAAACGGTCATCCGCCGCGGCGAAGAAGTGCTGGCGGAGGTGAAATCAAGCTGGTGCTGTATCGATGCAGACACCCGCCGCCCGGCAAGACTCGCCCGCGATACGATCCAGCGTTTCTTCCAGACGGGCCAGACTGAACCGGCCTGAAGTCGCCACCGGCTGCCGTGGCTGACGAAGCGCGCCGCTCGCAAGCTGGCTCCATTCGTTATCCCAAGAGCCTGCCTTTTCGGAACGGGTTTTGAACCAAAGCGTTGATCTTCCGTAGCTAGACGGGAGAAAGGCGATGCACCTATGGCCGAAAATGCTGCTGGGGACATCCTGCGCCGCTGTCCTGGGACTTGTCGCCTCCAGCCTTGTTCCCACCCGGATGACCGGCCTGGATGAGAGTCCGCTTGATGCTTATGGCATCACCCTCGCACTCACGGGGACGGAAGCGGATGGCGCACCCGAGCCCGTGATCGACGCCGACGTCGCTTCGGGTGCGCCTTACTGGCTTTTCGGCGCGAATGCGAAGGCTGAGGAGGCCGACTATGCCTCTTTCGATGAGCAACTGGCCTTCAGTGACGAGGAAGACCCGTTGCGCCCAGCCACCCACATGATCGGCAACCGTCCCGTGGAGATGGTTGCAGAGGCTGCGGAAGATGCGGCCGCCGATGTGCAGCAGGCCGAGTTTGCCGAGCCAGCGGTGAGCGGTCCCGCCGTGCTTGTCACAGCGCCCGTTCAGAAGCCTCCGGTCATCATCCTGACACCGCCGCCGACGATCCGCTGACCGAACCGCACTTGTGCAACGTCAGGCGGGAACCGCTTCCGCACAGACCTTCCTGCGCAGCTCTTCCTCGCTGATTATGCTCAGCGGACGCCCCATTTCCTGCAGTTCCTTCGCCCGCCGATAGAGCCGGCTTGTTCCGACCCAGCGGCCATATGGCTGTGCCGTCGCGATCACCAGGATCGTGGTCGTGCTACCGGCCGAGCGTACGACCCGCCCGCCCCTGGACGCAATGAAGGCGGCCAGTCTGCCATCGGCTTCTTCTCCAAGGATGACCACCCGCTCACCCTTCAGCGGCCCTTCGTCTGCCGGCGCCGGTGGCTTGGCGCGCGGGGGCGTGGAGTTCGCCAACCATCCCTGCAGGCCGATCCCTGTATGCTCGATGGCCTTGATGATCACCCACCCTGCGGCGCGCGCGTCGCTGAGTGCGTCGTGGTGCCGGTGCTCGATGCCCAGAAAGCGGGAGAGGACGTTCAGCTTGTGGTTGGCCAGCTGCGGCCAGGCCTGCTTGGCGACCCTGACGCTGTCCAGCCATCGCGCGGCGATCGGCGCGTGGTCTCCAAGACGGCAGGCCGCGGCCAGCGCGCCCTTGTCGAACCACGAGTGAGCCACTGTAACGCGGTTACCGAGGTATCCGTCTATCACACCATGGATATCGCCGAAGGTGGGCTTCCCAGCTACATGATCCGGCCTGATCCCATGTATCCCGACGTTGAACGGCGCGAACTCGTCGCGCGGATCCACCAGCGTCTCATAAGCGAAGACCTCCTGCCCGTCTTTGAACCCCACGATGCCGATCTGGCAGATGCTGCTGACCCGGGCGCAGGCGGTTTCCACGTCGACGACCACGAAATCGAGGTTGTCCAAGGATGACCGGGAGTCGTGTGGCTCGGACTTCGGGAAGCATGGGGAGATCGTCATTTCGTGGACATAGCAGACAGATAGGGGCCTCACCACTTTCCCTGTCCTCAGCACGGCTCTAGGGAAAGGACATGAACCGAATCCGTCTGTTGAGCGCCTGCATCCTGGCAGCGCTTCCTGCCGCCATGTGCTTCCCAGCCCTTGCTGCCACCGCCGAACGGAGTGCTCCCGCCGTGTCCTCTACGGATCTGACCTTTGAGCGCGTCTTTGCCAGCCCTTCGCTGGACGGGCCGATGCCGCGCGCCGTGCGCGTTTCACCGGACGGGCGTTACATCACGCTGCTGCGCAACCGGGAGACCGACAAGGACCGCTACGATCTCTGGGCTTTCGACAGAACCGCGCGCGAATGGCGCATGCTCGTCGATTCGCTGAAGCTCGGTTCAGGGCGCGAGTTGAGCGAAGCGGAAAAGATGCAGCGTGAGCGCCAGCGGGTCGGCAGCCTGAAAGGTATCATCGCCTACGACTGGACCGAGAACAGCAAGGCCGTGATGGTGCCGCTGGATGGCGACCTGTATCTGGCAGATGTCGACGGCAGTGTCCGCCGCCTGACGAACTCCGCCGAAGACGAACTCAATGCCGCTCTCAGCCCAAAAGGAACTTCGGTGTCGTTCGTCCGGGACGGCCGCCTCTGGGTCGGACCGCTTACGGGCGAGAGCCATAGGCCCATCACGCCCGAGGAAACGTCCTCGACCGTGCACTGGGGCGAGGCCGAGTTCGTGGCCCAGGAGGAAATGGGCCGCATGACGGGGTACTGGTGGTCACCTGACGACGCCTGGATCGCGGTGGAGCGCTACGACGAGGCCGACGTGGGCGTCGTCACCCGCACCGCTATTGGCGCGGAAGGCACCCGCACATACCAGCAGCGCTACCCTGCGGCGGGCACACCCAACGCAGTGGTTTCCCTTCACGTCATGAAGCCCGACGGCAGCCATCGGGTGGATGTGGATCTCGGCGCGGACCGCGACATCTATGTCGCCCGCGTCGACTGGGCGCGCGACGGCAAGACCCTCTACGTGCAGCGCCAGAACCGCGAGCAGACCCGGCTGGACATGCTGGCGGTCGATCCGCAGACTGGCCGCAGCCGGGTTCTTTTCACGGAGACCGCCTCGAAGGGCAGCTGGACCAATCTAACGGACAACTACCGGTTCCTGTCCGACGGAAGCCTGCTCTGGTGGTCCGAGCGGGATGGCTATGGCCATCTGTATCACTTCCGCGAGGGCAAGTGGAAACAGATCACGTCCGGGAAGTGGGTCGTCACCAAGCTTGTTTCCGTCGATGAAAAGAACGGACGGGTTCTGTTCGTCGGCAATCGAGACGATGTGCTGGCGCCTCAGCTCTACGCGGTCAACCTGGCCAAGCCCGGAACACCGCAGAGATTGACCGAGATGGGCTGGTCAAACGCTGCCTCCGCCAGCCTTGACGGCGCCACTCTGCTCATTACCCGCTCCTCCCCGACCCAGCCCTCGCAAACCTACATCGCGGACAAGGAAGGCGAGCGCCTTGCCTGGGTCGAAGAAAACAGGCTGGACGCAGACCACCCCTACGCCCCCTATGTCGCAAGCCACCGCCCCACGACGTTCGGCACGATCAAGGCTGCCGATGGCTCCGACCTGCACTGGATGATGGTGACGCCGCCGCTTAAGCCGGGCACGCGCTATCCGGTGTTCTTCGAGCACTACGGCGGGCCGCACGTCCAGACGGTCAGCCGGGCGTGGGATGGTGCCCTGCCGCAGGCAATCGTCGACAGAGGCTACGTCTACTTCGCCATAGACAACCGCGGCAGCGCCAATCGCGGCGTGGCGTTCGAATCGCAGATCCGCGAAGCGATGGGATCGGTTGAAGTCGAGGACCAGAAAAGCGGCGCCAACTATCTCAAGACGCTCGACTTCGTAGATCCCGACAAGATCGCGACTTACGGTTGGTCCTACGGCGGATACATGACGCTCAAGATGCTGCAGGCGGACCCCGGCCTTTATGCTGCAGGCATTTCCGGTGCTCCGGTGACGAAGTGGGAACTTTACGACACCCATTACACCGAACGCTACATGGGCGACCCGCGCCGCGTCCCGGGCGCCTATCGAAAGGCCAACACACTCGAGAACGCCGGCAAGGTCACGGACCCCTTGCTGCTCATCCACGGCATGTCCGACGACAACGTCGTCCTCGACAACAGCACGACTTTGGTCGCTAAGATGCAGGCCGAGGCCACCCCGTTCGAGATGATGCTCTATCCAGGTCAGACGCACGCGGTTCGCGGCCCACGCATAAGCGTGCATCTGTGGACCTCGATCTTCAACTTCCTCGAACGGAACGGCGTCACGCCGCCGAAATGAACTTTGGTAAGGGATGGGCCGGAGCGTTTGCCACACGTCCGGCCCATCTGCCAAAGCGCATCACTGATTTCTCCAAGAAATCAGGCCCTGCCCCGTCCGGCCAACCTTCTCGAAAATGCAGGGCCGCCACCCCTTTTGACCCTCGGGTCCATCCCTATGGTGGAGTCGTGAAGCTGAACTGACCGCTCTAGCCTGAGACGAACTCAGGAAGGTTGGCAGCAAGCGATGGCAGGACGGGCACCTCTCCAGGCTCTTATGGTCATAAACTCGCTTGCCGGCGGGGGGGCGGAGCGTGTGTTTTCCACTCTCGTCCGCCAGTTGCACAGCCAGTCGCAAGAACTTTCCATCACGGTGGTCCTGCTCGACGAGGAGCCCCACGAGGCTTACACCCTCCCCGATGGTGTCAGCGTGGTGCGCCTCGATACCAAGGGCGGCATCGTCCGCAGTATCGCGGGGCTGTACAAGCTGGTACGCCGCCTGAGACCCGATATCGCCCTTTCGTTCCTGTCGCGGGCCAACATCGCGACGATCGTTGCGATGCAGGCGGTCGGCCGGCCGGCGATCGTCAGTGAGCGCGTCCACACGAGCGCGCATCTGGCGACGAGCCGGCTGGCATTCATCAGCCGTTTCCTGATCCGCAACTGCTATCCCCGGGCGCAGCAGGTTATCGCCGTATCCCAAGGGGTGGCTGATGGGCTGGAGGAAGAGTTCGCCGTCAGCCGTGCAAGAACCTGCGTGATCTACAACCCGGTGGACGTCGCAGGAATACGCGAGCTTGCAGCGCAGGAACCGGAGATCGCGGTGTCCTCCGATGACTTCGTCACGATGGGCCGCCTCGTTCCCAACAAGAACACGGCGATGGCCATTCGCGCGCTCTCCCGCTCCGGCATCGCGGGCAGGCTGCTGGTCCTTGGCGAAGGTCCGCTTCGCGCGGAGTTGGAGGCGTTGGCTCAGGAACTGGGTCTAGGTCCGCGTGTCCACTTCGCGGGGTTCGTGGCCAACCCGCACGCCATACTCGCCCGGGCCGGAGGGTATCTGCTGACCTCCAACGCCGAGGGTTTTCCGAACGCAATGGTCGAAGCGATGGCGACCGGTCTGCCGGTGATCGCCACCGACTGCCCCTCCGGACCTGCCGAGATACTGGGTGTCGAACTTGACTATGGCGACGTGGCGTGGGGCCGGGGCGGCGTGCTCGTGGCCATGAGCGACGACGCGGCGATGGCCAGATGCATGGACCGGTTCCTTGATCCGGGCGTGCGTGAGAAGGTTTCCCGGGAGGCTTCGGACAGGGTGGAGGCCTTCTCAATGGAACATGCCGTCGAGATGTTCCGCCGGCGCATTGTTTCAACGGCACTGGGCGGTCGCGAGGAGGCCTGCGCATGAAGGTCTTCGTCACCGGTCTTCGCGGCATCCCCGGCGTCATGGGCGGCGTCGAGACCCATTGCGAGGAACTGCTGCCGCGCCTGGCCCGGATCAATCCCGACATACACATCGAAGTTTGCTGCCGCGCAGCCTACGTCGACCCTGCTCTCCGCAGCTTCCGCGGCGTCGGTCTGGCTCCTCTCTATGCCCCGGACACCACCTCCTCCGAGGCTCTGGTCTCCACCTTAATCGGTGTCCTTCACGCGTGGCGCCGAGGGGCAGAAGCGCTGCATATCCATGCCGTGGGGCCGGCACTCCTCGCGCCTCTCGCCAAGGTCTTGGGGATGCGCGTACTGCTTACGCACCATGGCGCGGATTACGACCGGGCGAAATGGGGTGCGCTAGCCCGCCGCATGCTGGTCCTTGGAGAGAAGATGGGAATGCGTTTCGCGGATCGCATCATCTGCGTCTCTCCCTCGCTCGCGCAAAGAATGCAGCAGCGCTACCCTTTCGCCGCGCAAAAGACGGTCTTCATCCCCAACGGCGTCAGCCCGCCCGATCCGCCCGACCGTCCGGCAGCCGAGGTGCTGCGGGAGCTTCAGCTGCAGCCCGGAAGGTTCGTTCTTTGCGTCGCCCGACTGGTGCCGGAGAAAGGGCTCGATTACCTGATCGAGGCCTTCCGCAGGAGCGGCGACGAACGAACGCTTGTCATCGCCGGAGCCGGAAAGAAGGGAGACGCTTTCGCGGACCGTCTGCTCAAGGAAGCTGCCCCGGACGTGCGGATGCTTGGCATGCAGACACGCTCGACCCTGGGGGTGCTCTATCGCAACGCCTCATTGTTCGTGCTCCCCTCGTTCCACGAGGGCCTTCCCATAGCGGCGCTGGAGGCGCTTTCCTGCAACTGCCCGGTGCTGCTGAGCGACATTCAGCCCAACCTCGACCTGGACCTGCCGGAGCAGTGCTATTTCCCGGTAGGCGATGTCGAGGAACTGGCGGCACGACTAGGGGATCATGGCGCCACGCGTGAGCATGCGGAGGCCGACATCCCTGCCATTCTGATGGGTTGGGACGAAGTGGCGACGCTGACCGCCTCCTGCTACCGTGAAATGGTCCCGCTTCAGGCCTGCGCCACGCGTCTTCGCAATGCCGGCTGACCTCCCGCTCCTCCTGCCCTGCAACCAAGACGACAGACCCAGCGCATGCTTGCTCTGACCGACGGCAGCCCGCCTCTTCCACTTTTCCTCGTCCTGCCGGTATTGCTGGGCTACGCTGTCCTTGTCGTCTTTCTCTGCGTTCGCGTCAGTGCTTCCACATCGTTCCTGGTGTCCGCTTTCGCCCTTCGCCTGGCCATGTCCTCGCAACCGGAATTTTCTTTCGCCGCCTCACCGGCAGGTCTCAGCTGGAACGCGCTGGTTTCGGTCGCCCTCGTCGCCATCGGAAGTCAGGTTTTGTTGCGTAGCCGTGCGGTACCGCTGGTGCTTGTTCCGCTCGTGCCGCTCGCCTTTCTTGTCGCCATCAGCGCAGCCCTTAACGGAGAAGCGGCGGGAGGCGTGGAGACGCTCGTTAAGTACGCGTATTTCGCGATGATCGCCCTCGCCGCCTATGACGCCTTTCGAGTTGATGGCTACGCGGCCGTGCTGTCGCGCCTGCTTTCAACCTTTTCCCTGCCGCTCACGATGCAGTGCGCCAGTCTGGTCCTGGGCATCAGCAAGGCGAACGAAAGCGATGGATCGGCTTCGTACATCGGCGGCTACAATCATGAGGCCAGTTTTTCGATAATCCTCCTGACGGCGCTCCTCACAGCCATGCTGCACCCGGGATTGAAGGGACGGTACAAGATCCTCGTGGGCGCCATCACCATCTCCGGCATAGCGGCAGCGAATTACAGGACCGCAATCCTGGCGGCAGCCCCTCTGCTGATCGGTCTCCTGATCAGTGCCGCCGCGGCCGCCGTGCCGCCCCGGCAACGCGGTGTTGCCGGGATCCTGATCGTTCTGGCGATGCTGGCGGCGGTCCCTGTTATCCCCGTCATCGCCGGCGAACGGTTCGAGGCCATCGCCACCCTGGCGGCCAATCCGGAGATCGTGAACAAATCTCCGGACGACTTTCAGGAGGCGGACCGGGAAATGATGTCGGGCCGGCTGTTTCTCTGGAGTCAGTACATCGACGCGTGGCAGCAGGGTGGAAGCCGACAGCACCTGATCGGTTTCGGAGCAAACGCGTGGGAAGGCCGCTATCGATACTATGCGCATAATACGCTCGTATCGACGCTGTACGAGTTAGGCGCGCTTGGCGTGATGGCGATGCTGCTTCTGTGGTCTTGGATGCTGGCCCTCGCGCTGTCTGCCGCAAGAGGCCATCGGCTGACGCTCGTGACCGCTCACCTCGGCTTCTTCGTTCTGAACATGGCAACGATGCCGATTTGGATGATCGAAGGCCTTCTCTTCTACGGCCTTCTGTGCGGCTTCACCATTCACGCCTGGCTGGACCGGAGCCGTGTCGCGCCCGGCCCGTCGCGGAATGAAGGCCGGCCCGTCAGCGTATTTCACTAAAACGGGCAAGGCCGGACCGCATCACCTTCGTAAGTCACGACAAAGCACAGGATATGGCGCATGAACAGGTTCTACGCTTCGACGGCCTCGCTCCTTCTTTGCGGAACGATTGCGGCGGGTATCGCACTGACGCGGTCGCAATCGCCATCGGCAGCCTTCGCGCAAGGCACCTCGTCCTCGTTCCGGATGCCGGCAATAGCCCAGCCTCAGGCGAACACCTCCGACTGCAGGACGCGCCAGACGATCCGCGCCACCGCAGGCGCGGCGCCGGTGAAGGGCCTGTGCGTTGCCGCTGGCACAATGCTGGTCAATGCCCGCAACGTCACGGGTTTTGTCCTCTCCGATGTCGTCGCGCGGGGCTACGGCCCTCTCCTTCGCGGCGACACCGTTCCAGACCTGCAGGTTGTGCGCGTCAGCGCCACGGCGGCGCGCGCCGACCCCGTCCTGGGGCTCGGCCTCGTCAATGTCAGCAATGGCATCGGAAAAGCCGTCTTCCGGGATCTGGTCTGGATCGGTGACCCGGCCTCGCCTGCCGTGAACGACGCGGATGCCTGGGCGGCGATCGCCCTCAAGGGCAAGGATGCCAACGACACCGGAACCTTCGAAATCCGCAACTTCGACTTTCGCAACCTCACCATGGCGAAGGGAAGCAATTACCAGAACGTCGACGGCATATCGACCGAAGGCGGCTATTCAGGGCTCATTGCCGACGGCAGCGTATCGAACGCAAGCGATGCCTGCCTTGACATCAAGGGTGCCGTCAGGGTGGACAACGTACGGCTGGAGGGATGCCGTGAGGGTATGAAGATCTGGAGCGACCAGAAGCACGGTCTCATCGAATTGGGGACCAACAGCTTCGTCGGCATCATCGGCAAGGGTAGCCGCAATCAGCGACGACGGATCGAGATCGACGTGCTGATCGTGACCGGTAACCCGAAGGTGCCCCTGTTCCGCGCAGAGGATGGTCCCGTCACTCTGCATATCCGGCGTCTGGTCGCAAGCAGTAGCCAGATTCTCAACAGCACCAGCAGCTTCGCTGGATCGGATGTGACGGTCGACCAACGGGTAAACAACTGATCGCCGTTAATCTTTAGGCCCGCTGACGACCGATCTCGCCTGCCTTCAATTCCGAATTACCCCGTGTTTCTGATGGATCGATAGGCTGTTCCGGCGGCACAGTAACCCCGCCTCTTCCAGGGAGCGTGCGCTTTTGAACCTCGGTGTCCAACACTTCGAAGCCCAGCAGCCTTACGAAGCCAAGCCCTCTCCTACGGGACAGGCGCATGGCGGCGGCGAGAAGTTCATTGATCTCGCTTGGCTGACAGCGCTGATCTGGCGTCACAAGTGGCTTATGCTCGGGCTTGTGGGGGGTATCGTCGCGCTGACGATGATCGCTTACCTGTTTGCCGAAAAGGTTTACGAAGCCAACGTCATTCTGGCGCTGGACCGCAGTGAACAGCAGATCGTCCGCACGGCACAGACCAACCGCGACAACGTCATAGACTCGCCGGCAGTGGACACCGAAGTCCAGGTACTCCTGTCGCCGGAAATCGCGCGCAACGCCGTCATCCGGAGCCGGCTGAACACGGACGCCGCGTTCCTGAAGGCAAAAGTGCCCGACACGACGGCCCCGCTTAGCGTCGAGGCCGCAACCAACCTTGTGCGCTCCGGCCTGAAGGTGGAACGCAAGGGGCTCTCCTACGCCATCAATCTAAGATACAAGTCGAACGATCCCGAAGTTTCGGCCATGGTGGCGAACGCTGTCGCTGACGCCTACGTCGGGGGGCAAGTCCAGGCGGCGCAGACAGCGCGAGGGTCTGACATCCAGATGCTGCGCTCGCGCCTGGACCAGTTGCGGGGCGACGTGCTGAGGGCCGAAGCGGCGGTTGCGCAGTACCGCGCCCGCGCCGACCTTGTCAGCATCAGCGACGACGACACCATCGCCCAGCAGGAGCTTTCCACGCTCAACACCGAACTGGCGGCTGCAAAGGCCGACTTGGCGGCCGCGCAGGGCCGGGCGAGCGCGAACGCCGGTGAGAACGGTTCGGTCGTGAACTCCAGTCCTGTCATCTCCGATCTGCGTCGCCAGGTCGCAACGCTGGAGCAGAAACTGGCGGAACAGACCTCCTCCCTCGGCCCTGCACATCCGGACCGTGTCCGAACCGAGGCCAACCTCGCGGCAGCCCGCACCGCTCTCCGGCGCGAAGTTTCGCGTGCCAGTTCCGGCGTCGGGCAGGATGTACGCGTGGCAAGCCAGCGCGTTGGAGCGATACAGGGCGCCATCGGCGGCGCGCGGGGAAGGCTGCTTGCAGGGAACAACGCTTCGGTACGGCTCGCCGAACTTGAGCGTGTGGCGGAAAGTTCGCGCCAGCTCTACCAAACGTTCCTGGATCGTTATCGCGTCCAGCTGGCGACGCGAGGGACAGAGAAAAGCAAGGCGGACATCATCTCACGCGCGCAGACGCCCCGCCTGCCCTCCTCGCCAGACATCCTGGTCTATATGATCGGCGGGCTTGCCATCGGCATCGTCGCCGCCGTGGGTCTCGCTCTGGCGCTGGAATGGCGGGAGGACGGCATCCGGACACGCACCGAGGCGGAGGAGTTCACGGGTCTGAAGGTCATCAGCAGCCTTCCCGACATCGCCACAATGGACGAGCCCGACTTCCGCAAGGGAGAGCCACTGTCGGTGCCCGACTTCCTGGCCACGCACCGGGAATCGCCTTTTGCTGAAACGGTTCGGTCGATCTGGACGGCGCTGCGGATAGGACAGAAGGGGCAGCTTGCTAAGACGGTGGGGCTGACCTCATCCATCCCCGACGAAGGCAAGACCAGCACCGCTATGGCCCTGGTGCGATCGGCGGCCCTGGCGGGGCGGCGTACCCTCCTCATCGATTGCGACCTGCGGCGCATGGGAACGACGCATGCCTTCGGCCTCGGAGAAGGGCCCGGTCTGGTCGAGGTCCTTTCCGGCCTGTCCACCCTCAAGGAGGCCGTGGTCGTCGATCAATCCTCCGGCGCTCATGTCCTGCCGCTTAACACGACGAGCGGCAACAACTTCGATATCGTCCAGTCGGACATGACGGCCGCGCTGCTGGATCACTGCAAGGCTTTCTACGATCTCATCGTACTCGACATCGCCCCGGCCATCCCAGTCGCGGAAGCTCGGGCGGTCGCGGCCATGGCG
This sequence comes from Novosphingobium sp. HII-3, assembly GCF_002916655.1. Lineage (GTDB taxonomy): Bacteria > Pseudomonadota > Alphaproteobacteria > Sphingomonadales > Sphingomonadaceae > Novosphingobium > Novosphingobium panipatense. The sequence continues at coordinate 59,424 of NZ_PPSM01000088.1, read as the reverse complement.
GATGTCGTCCTCCTGGTGGTGCGGTGGCGCACGACGCCAAAGCCTTTGCTGAAGACGGCCCTTCGCGAACTGCACCGCGCGGATGCCAACATCTTCGGGCTGGTGCTTACCCAGGTCGACGCCCGATCCGCATCCGTCCTCGGAGAAGACATGGCGTACTATCAGTACTACTACGCGCGCGATAAGGCACCGCTGCCCGTCTAAATTTCCGGGGCCTTCCCCCAGTTTTCCACGTTTCGGACGCGAAAGATGGTCTCGGTCAAGGGCGAGGTCGTCATCTCCAGCATGAGTGGCGCGGAGTCGACAAGCTTCGCAACGAGGTCAGATCGCAGGCACAGGTCGATTTCGACGCGATCGTCATAGATCCGCCCGGACCCGATGATCGAGGCTTCCTCGAAGTGGGTGCCCGGAGGATTGAGGAACACCTTTGCCTCGGTCCCTTCTCGGAGCATGGGGCTGGGGCCATCATCATCGGCAACCACGCCACGGAATTCCGACGCGGTGACGCACTTTACGCGTATTCTCAAGCAGCCCGACGCCATTTACGATCCCCCATTTCCCTGGGGCATACAGCGCAAGCCAGGTCGATCGCAATCGTCTTGCCGTGCGGTGAACGGACTGGACCTCAAGCGCTCTTAGGGTGGCGTTACCTGCCGGTGCCATGAAGATCTAGTCGACGCCTCCGGAAAGCACTCGCTTGAACGCGGCGGGTCTCGCCGCACGTCGGCCTATCGCTCGATCATCCGGATGGCCATGAAGGCTTCGGCTGCGCGCAGGAAGACCGCCGAGCCGCGCAAGCGCGCCAGAGCTTCGATCGTGAGAAGCGAGCGCTCGTCGGGAAAGGCCTTGACCTGTGTTTCGAACAGAGAAAATGCCTCCAACTTGCGCTCGAGCGTCGACTGTATGTCGATAAAGACATTGGGAACAAAGGCGGGGGTCGTGGGCGCAGCGTACCAGTTTGTTTCCGACAACGTCTCGTAGGCAAGGATCCGCGCGGGTGCCTTTGGACTGCGAGGACGCGCCGCGACCATCGAGGCGAGGAAGGTCAACTGGTGATCCTGGTGAACGTCCCCGAGGAACGGGATCAGCAGAGTATCCGGGTTGACGTCGTTCACGAGGTTGATCAGCGCTCCGTTGAGCTCGGCGGCTGCCACGGTGTCCAGCGCTGCAGCCGGTAAATCGAGGCGGTGCGTGGCATGAACGCCGATCAACGCATGCGCGCGGCGTGCTTCGTCCTGCACGCGAGCGACCCCTTCGGCGGGAAAGGCAGGCTCGCGCCCGAGGGTGACAATGGCCACATGGACCTCGTGACCCGCTCCTGTGAGCCGGGCCATCGTGCCGCCGCAGCCAAGTATCTCGTCATCGGGATGTGGCGCTATGACAAGCACGCGCCCGAAATGTTCAAGACCCATGCCTCAACCGCGCCCAAGGATGCTGTGGATGGCGGGTGAGCGCCCATCCTCGAAAGTCCAGTCCGTGATCTCCAGAAGACCGTCGCCTGTTTGCACGACAAGACTGTCTCCGATTTTCGCTACGATCTGGCCCGGCATGGCGTGATGACGTTCCGTACCGCTCACGAGCCGCGTCCCACTCACCGTCAGGTGACGCGACCCGAGGGTGGTGAAGGCGCCGGGGTACGGACTTCCGACTGCGCGAACCAAGCGGTGGATTGAAGTGGCACTTTCCTGCCAGTCGATCCGCCCGTCGGCAGGTGTGCGCTTCGTCGCCCAGGTGGCGAACCGATCGTCCTGCGGTGTGCGGGGCTGCTGCCCGCTGGCCAGCTTGGGAAGTACCTCCCGCAGCAGCGCGCCAAGTGCATCCATGTGCTTGTCGTACAGGGATCGCGCCGTTTCGTCCCGCGCCACATGGAAATAGCGTTGCGCCAGGATGTCGCCATCGTCGGTGCCCTCGCCTATCCAGAACAGGCTGGAGGCGGAAATGGGCTCATCCAGGAGGATGGTCCAGGGGATCGCCGCCCGCCCCCGCAGTCGCGGCAGGGGTGCCGGGTGGTAACCGATGGAGCCTCTCGCCGCGATGTTCAGGAACTCGGCGTTCACGATCTGTGACCAGCCCACGACGAAGACGTAATCGGGCTGGGCAGCCCTCACGGCCGACAGTGTTGCAGCATCGTTCGTGCGCGCCACATAAAGCAGTTCCGCTCCCGCCGCAGCAGCGTGCGGCGCCAGATCCACGATGTCAGAATGGCGGCCATGCAGTTCGGGGGGCAGAGTCACCACGAGCGGTACCTCCCAGCCTTCGGCCCTCGACAGCTCCGCGAGAAGGATTTCCGTGCTTCCCACGGCACCGACCACGGCAGCGCGCAACAATGCCGTGGCTTGCTCGGTCGAACATTCAATATCAGCGATCGGCATGCTCTATCCCGCGATCGGATGTACAGTGGTTTCAGCCTTCGCAAGGCCGGCCGGACAGGCGCCTGCCGCACCCGGAGAGGCTTCTCGATCGTTTGCCGGCTGCCCGGGATCGATCACCTGCGGCTTCCAGGTTTCCACGAGGAGATCCATTTCGTCGAGAAGCTGCCGATTGACCTTCCGCACGTCGTACGTGGCTTCGGCGATGGCTCTTGATCGCGCGCCCATGGCCCCGATGAGTTCGGGATTGTCGATGAAGCGTTGCATGGCGATCGCAAGGGCATCCACGTCACGCGGCGGCACCAGGAACCCGTTTTCACCTTCTGCCACCGGTTCGCGGCACCCTGGCGTGTCTGTGGTCACGATCGGTCGTCCGCACGACATGGCCTCGATGATCGTGCGTGGCAGGCCTTCACGGTAGTAGGAGGGCAGCACGAAGACCGAGCAGCCGGCGAGATAGGGTCTCACATCCGTGGTGCCGGGAACGAACCTGACGGGGTACTCCGCCGCAAGCTTGAGGCATTCCGCCTCGTCGATGCCGGTGGGGTTTGCCCGTTCGTAGTGGCCGAGCACCATGAACTCGCAGGTAGGATGATGCCGGCTGATCCGGCGTGCCGCTTCCAGAAACTCGTACACGCCCTTGTCGCGCATGAGCCGGCCCACGAAAAGGAAACGGATGACCGTCCGTGGCAGCGGAACATGGGGAAAGTGTGCAAGGTCAACCCCTGACCCGGGTACCTGTACCACGCGATGGGAGGCGTTCACGATCCCGAAGTCGAGCATGTCCTGGCGGTCGTCGGCATTGAACACGAAGATCGCACGCGTGCGTCGCACAGCTTCCCGATAGAGGAACGAGACCGCCTTGCGCAGCAGCTGTCGCTTGTCGTTATGCGGGCTGTAGACGTAGCCGAGGCCGGACATGAGCGCGAAGAACCGACGTCCACCGACAAGACGCGCCGCCAACCCGCCGTAGATGATCGGCTTCTGCGTGTAAGCGAGGATCAGGTCCGGCTTCTCATACATGATCAGCCGGGCGTATCGATAGAGTAGCGCCACATCGTGTATCGGGTTGGTGCCGGTTCTCTGCATCGGCACCACGCGAAAACCGATACCGGAACTCTTGAGTTCCTGTGCGACAGCGTCGTTGTGGTCAGGCGCGACGGCCAGGACGGTGTGGCCATTCGCGATCATTTCACGCAGCAACGCGCCCCGGAAATTGGTAAGCGAATAGGCCAGGCTCGAGAGTACCAGGATCTTCATGAGACAGCGTAGCCTTGGCTGCGATGAACGAGCGACCGCTGCATGCCGGAGCCGGGGGTGAACGGGGAATGCAGAGGTCTGAAGAGATCATGCGTCCGCACGCGCGAAGAGCAAAGGATCATAACGGCTGATAGCCCTTGGAGATCATGCACTCCAATTAAGAACCGGCGCTTCGAATTGTCGCTAAGACCTATGAAGTATCCGGATGAGCGAGAGGATGCGCCGTCTCCTAGGAGAACGGGCGTGGCAATTCGGGTTGATAACACATGCTCAGGTGCGCCGGGGGCAAGGCCGCCGTAAACGGTGCGTTACGACTGCCGCGACGGCAGTCTGATGTATTCCGCCGCTTTGCGAAGGTCGCCTCAATGGACCAGATCGTCTCCGGGAGCCGGCTCCCCTTTGCCACCGGCGCAATGCGCAACCGCCTCGTGAGCGTTCGAAAGATCGGCCCCAGGCGTGCAATCTCCGCCAGCGCTCAGTTCAGCCTGCGGCGCATGATCCGCAGCCTGACACTCATGTCGGTCGATTTCGCGGCTCTTTGCGCAACTCTCGTCATGGCCTTTTCGGTCGTTGGACGCACCGATTTCCCCGACAGCGAAATCGATACGCTTGCCGTCATGATCTTCTCCGCCACCGTCGTCATGATCTTTCTGGGCACGGGACTCTATCGACGCAGCTGGCGCTTCTTCAGCTTCACGCACGCCGTCCAGCTTTCCGCGCTTTCCCTGCCCAGCTTTGCGCTGGGCTGGGCGATCCTGTTTCTCTTCCCGGGCGTGCAGCAGGAGCGCGGGTTATGGGCGGAGATCGGCCTGGCCCAGTGGCTGCTCGGCCTTGCCGCGCTGATGTTCATGCGGGGCGTGCGCCGGGTCATCCGCGAGCGGGTGAACAGTCCGGCGCCGGTCAACCGCTTCGATCCGCGTATACAACACCTGCGGCGCGCTATCCTTGTCGGGTCACCGGACTGGGTGCTTTCGGTGATCCAGATGGTTCGGCGTGAGACCACTCCCACACTCGCGATCACCGGCATTCTGCTTCCCACCGTTGATGGCACTCTTCTGCAGATCGCCGATGTGCCCGTGCTGGGCAGCCACGACGACGTGCTGCAGGCCGTGGACGTCCTCGACAGGGAAGACCTGCGCCCGTCCCTCATCATCGCATGTGACGATGGCAACGACCTCAGCAATCGCGAGATGGCACGTCTGGCATCGCGCGCCCGTGGACTGAACATCGAGCTGTCGCGGGTACGCGAGTGCTGGAGCCACATCCTCCAGCGCAACCGGAGCGTCCAGCTTGAGGAACTCTCAGTCAAGGACCTGCTGGGTCGCAACGAACTGACGCTCGAAGGCGAGCAGATCACCAGCCAGATCGCCGGAAAGTGCGTTCTGGTGACCGGGGCTGGCGGCACCATCGGCGGTGAACTGTGCTGGCAGCTTGCCAGCTTCCGCCCCTCACGCCTCGTCCTGCTGGAGCAGAGCGAATTCCACCTCTACGCGATCGAGATGAAGCTGCGCGAGGTCTATCCCGACCTCGATATCCAGCCCGAGCTGTGCAACATCCGGCAGCGCAACGAAGTGCGACGGGTCTTTGAAAAGCACCGTCCGGTGATCGTCTACCACGCGGCGGCGCTGAAGCATGTGCCCATCGTGGAAACGAACCCCTGTGCGGGGGTACACACCAACATCATCGGCACCCGGATCGTCGCGGATGCGGTCTGTGAGTTTTCCGCCAAGGCCATGGTGCAGGTGTCGACCGACAAGGCAGTCAACCCCGTAGGCATGATGGGCGCGACGAAGCGCGTGGGCGAACTCTATAGCCAGGCCCTCGACATGTGCGGGGTCGACGATGCGGACGCCCCGCGGTTCATGACGGTGCGCTTCGGCAATGTGCTCGGATCGAGCGGATCCATCGTGCCGCTCTTCCATCGTCAGCTGCGTGAGGGCAAGTCCCTGACGGTCACGCATCCGGATATCGAGCGGTTCTTCATGACCGTGCGGGAGGCCGTGCAGCTCATCCTCCAGAGCAGTTCCACCGTCCTCAGCGAGGACTCCCGTCGCGGCACGATCCTCGTGCTGGATATGGGCAAGCCCATCCGCATCGTCGACTTGGCTTACAGGATGATCCGGCTCTACGGCCTGCAGCCGGAGATCGACGTGCCGGTCGAGTTCGTGGGGCTGCGACCCGGCGAGAAGCTCTACGAGGAGCTGTTCGATATCTGCGAGGAGCAGGTTCCCTCCGCGATCAAGGGCATCTTCGAAGCGCAATCGAAGCCGATACCGCTTCCCTACATCACCCATAGCATCGATCGGCTAAGCCGTGCCGTCGAGTTGGGCGACCACGCGGAGGCTCGTCGCATCACTCACACTCTGGTCAAGATACCGAGTGGAGCCGCCTTGCTGACACCGGTCGAAAACGATCTGCCCGTGCTGTCGGGCCGCAATGGGGAGCCTGTAAACGTATGAATGCTCTGTCCATCGAGAAGATCGAGAGCACCATCGCGCTCGTCGAACCCGCAGCACGGCAGGTCCGAAGCCGATGGCCCTGTCACGAAGCCGACGAGATCGAGGCCGTGTGCGAGGTGCTGCAGTCAGGTAGGGTGAACGCGCTCGTTCACGGCACGCATAACATAGCGTTCGCGGCCGAGTTCGCCGACTACATCGGTATGCCGCACGGCCTGTGCATCGCGAACGGCACCCTCACGCTGGAAGTCGCCTTGCGCGCTCTGGGAATCGGCCCCGGCGACGAGGTGATCGTGCCGGCGCGCAGCTTTTTCGCCTCAGCGAGCTGCGTACTTGCGGTGGGGGCGCTCCCGGTCTTCGCCGACGTGGCAGCCGACAGTCAGAACATCGATCCCGTGTCTGTCGAACGGATGATCGGGCCGCGCACCAGGGCCGTCCTGTGCGTGCACCTTGCCGGGTGGCCCTGCGACATGGATGCCATGGTTGCCCTCTGCCGGGATCATGGGCTTCTCCTGCTTGAAGACTGTGCGCAGGCACACGGCGCGACATGGAAAGGCCGCAGGGTCGGTTCCTTCGGCGCCGCTTCTTCCTTCTCTTTCTGCACGGACAAGATCATGTCCACGGGCGGTGAAGGAGGGGTTCTCCTGCTTCGCGACCAGATGACTTGGGAGGTCGCCTGGTCGATCAAGGATCACGGCAAATCTCACGCGATGATTGCGCCGCAGTCACCGCCATCCGGAGCGTTCCGCTACATCCACGACCTTGCCGGGTCCAATTACCGCATGACCGAGATGCAGGCGGCCATCGGGCGTCGGCAGCTCACGAAGCTTCCCGGATGGCTGGACATGCGCCGTCGCAACGCACGCATACTTCTGGATGCGTGGAAGGACCTGGACGGGCTTCTCCTGCCCCGGCTGTCTCCCGACGAGGGGCATGCGTGGTACAAGTTCTACGTCCAGCTTGCCGCTGAAGGGCGCGAGCCGGCCGCGGAGCGGGAGCGAATCCTCCAAAGACTGCTGGCTCGCGGGATTCCCGCCGGGACGGGCTCCTGCCCGGACATGAGCCAGGAAAAGGCCTTCACTCACCTGCCGGTGCGCCGTGATGGCGACTTGCCGAGGGCGCGCGCGCTTGGGCGGCGGACCCTCATGTTCCCCGTCGATCACACCATGGAGACTTCCGACATGAATTACATCGCAGAAGCCGTCCGGGAGGCGTTTGCGGAATGAGCGGTCGGGATTGGTATCCAAGCTTCATCGTCATCGGAGCCGTCAAGGCTGCCACTACCTGGATACAAATGCGGCTTCAGGAAAATCCACGGATCTTTCTGCCGGACTGCGAGCCCCATTTTTTCAGCGCCGGGTTCGAAAGAGGCGAGGAGCACTACCGCACCTTCTTCGAACCTCGGCCCTCCAGCGTGGAGATCGTCGGCGAGAAGTCTGCTGACTACCTTGCGCATCCGCTGGCGGCCCAGCGTGTGGCCAAGATGCTGCCGGACGTGCGGCTGGTCTTGCAACTGCGCAATCCGGTGGAGCGGGCTTATTCCGACTACAAGATGTTCTATCGCCGAGGGACGATTTCCGGCCCGCCCGAAGAGTATCTGTCACGGCCGGACTCGTCCGTCCCCCGATTTCTGGAAGACGGCCTCTATGCGCGTCACTTGCGGCGCTGGCTCGACCTGTTCCCTCGTGAGAACATCCTCGTCTATCTCTACGAAGACGTAGACAGGCGACCGGAAGAGATCGTGCATTCGGTCTCTCGCCACATCGGCGTGGAGCCCGTCTACGCGCCCGAGCGCGTAAGCCAGCGCGAGAACAACAGCCGGTCGGCAATCCTGCCTCTGCCTCTGCGCAGGGCGCTCGCCCCGTTGAAGGGTGTCGTGCGCCCCTTGCGCGGGAACCCTCTTTTCGAGGGAACGCGTTCGTTGATGGCGCGCGAAATCGCCTACCCTCCTCTGTCTCCGGCTCTGCGCCGGCACCTGATCGATTTCTACGCCCGGGATGTGGAGCAACTTGCATCCTTGTGCGATCTCGACCTGACTTCCTGGAATTTGAGTGGCCTTCAAAAGGTGCACTCCATCACGGCGGCGCCGTCTAGCACGTCGTCGCCCGTTCTTGCGCGGAGAGGTAGTGCCGCCAACTCGCGCGAGAGAACCGGATAATCCTTAATTCCCAAGGATTTTCGGAGCTTTACCGCCTACCCTCGTCAAACCGTTGTGAGCGCCCGGAACCAGGGCGCCTATCTCTTCAGGGGAGCGCACCATGCCCTTCAAAAGTCCTGTCTTGGCGCCCGTTCGCGCAGCCATGCTCGCCGCCACCGCCGGAGCCATGCTCCTGGGCGGCTGCGGATCGCCCACCAAGTCGATGCCAGCTCTTTCGGCAGCTCCCGCCGGCGCGTACCGGGTGAACGCTGGCGACAAGCTGCGCATCGTCATTCAGGATCTGGCCGCCGCGAACGGCGAATACACCGTGGAGGACAGCGGCATGATCTCGCTGCCCTACGTCAAGCAGATCGCTGTGGGCGGGATGACGTACCGCGAGATCGAGCAGAGCCTCGCGACCACCCTGCTGCGTCAGGGCATCATGACGGGTGATCCCGTCGTCAACGTCGCCCCTGTCCAGTTGCGCCCGTTCTACATCGTGGGTGAGGTGAACAAGCCCGGTGAGTTCGAATTCCGCCAGGGCATGACCGTACTTTCGGCACTCTCCGCAGCCGGCGGATATACATACCGGGCAAGCACCGGAGCCGTTTCAATAACTCGGACGGTGAACGGTGCTCCGATGACAGCCCGGGCCGACGAACACACCCCGATCCTGCCTGGTGATCAGATCCGCGTCTACGAACGGTGGTTCTGATCGATGCAGGTTCGCGCCCTTCTCCTTGCAGCTCCGGTGCCGCTTCTCCTTGTGAGCCCGCGCGCCATGGCTCAGTCGCAAGCGCGCGACATCGGCGAAACAGCGCCCGCCGTCTTTGCCAACGATTCCATTTACCGGGAGCGGCCCAGGCGGATCGGCAACACGAGCCTAAGCCTCGGGCTGGAGGCGAAGCTGGAATACGACAGCAACGTCTACGCGGAACCACGCGATCGAAACGACGACATCCGCACCGAGATCATGCCGCGCATGCGGTTGGCGACGGCGCCCGGTCCCTTATCGGCAGAGCTAGGCGCCTCGGGAAACATCCGGCGGTTCGCGGATCTCAAGACCGAAAATGCCGAGGCGTGGAGCATCGACGGCGCACTGCGTTGGGCGCCCACCGATTCCTCGGCAGCGTCCGCCCGCGGCTTTGTGCAGCGAGCGATCGAAGAGCGCGGCGATCCGGAGTCCAACGTCAGCCAGCAGACCGGGCCGCGAAAAATTGACGTTCTCGGCGGAAACCTGCGTTATCGGCGTGACAGCGGGCATGTACTGATCGACGTGGAAGGTGCGGCAACGCAATACGACGCGGTGTCGCAGCGGGACGCGGACCGTGACTTCACCAACTACAACGCCCGGGCGACCTTTGGCCTGCGTACGCGCTCCACGGTTTTCCTGACCGCGACGGGATTCGTCACGCGCCGCGACTTCCGCCTTGAAAAAACGGCAGCCGGCACCGGTCGGAACTCGACGACGTTCGGCGGGCGCGTGGGTGTCGACATTCAGCCGGGCGGGCCTCTCGAAGGCAACTTTTCCGCCGGTGTATTCCGTTTCGATCCCAGCGACGGGGGCGTGAAGGGGAGGACGGGCATCTCGATCGCGGGAAGCCTTGTCTACCGGCCACGCCGTCGAACGGCGATCCTGCTGGATGTTTTCCAAGGCGACGTGGCCACTTTCCGCACGGGTGCCCAGCAGCGCACGGACACCTCGTTCCGGCTGGCCGTGCAGCAGGAGATCCGCCACGACCTGTTCGCCACGCCGACGTTCGGTTTTCGACAGACCAAATATAACGGGTCAGGGGACAAGCAGAGAATATTCACTGTTGGCGGAGAGGTCGAGTACGTGATCTCACGCAGCATATCCGTTGTTGCCATGGCCAGCTACGGTGACCGGGATGCCGAGATCGACGCGAGGGACAGGTACAAGCGCTTCAGGGGCGGCGCTTCGGTCCGGATGCGTTTCTAACGAAGCCCGGCGCCCCTTTATCGCCCCTATTTCAACCGTCATGGCGAAGCCAGACGATCGTAGATCTTTGAAATCTGACGTACGTGATGCTCGCTTGAGAAGCGCAGACGTGCCTGCGCTGACGCCACTTCGCGCATGGCCTGCGCCTTGGCTTCATTCGCCAGAAGTTCGGCCGCAGCTGCCGCCATCGCGTCCGGATCATCAAGGGGGCAGAGCACGCCGCAGCCGCCATGGAGAGCCTCGGCATTTCCACCGGAATCGGTTGCTACCACCAGGGTGCCCACAAGCATGGCCTCGACGAGCGTGCGTCCCAGCGGTTCGCGCGCAGCCGGCACCAGCAGAAGGTCGCAACCGGCGAGCCATTCATGTCCCGGCGAACAGTAGCCCATCATATGGACGGCGCCCCTGCGCATCGCTTCTATCCGTCGGGGCAGGGCATCGCCCAAGTCCGTATTGCTTTCGTCGCCGAACATGAGGCCTGCCACCGGCCGTTCGCTCCTCTCCGCCAGGCGCTCGACGGCAGCCACAAACTCAAGCGGCCGCTTTCGGCTGATGAAGTTGCCGAAATATCCGCAAAGGACGGTGTCTTCCGAAGAGCCGATGCGCTGCAATATTCGTGCCCGCATGCTGGCCCGATCCGCTTGTATCGCTGTGTCGAAGGGGCTGTAGACAACCTGTGCCGTACTTAAGGCTCCCCGCTTCGTCGATGGAAGGGCAAAGCGTGAAACCGTCACCACCTGGCTGGCGAGAACGGGGGCGACGTGACGCAGGCCTTTGGCCTCCGGATCACCCCGGTGGTGCCATAGCAATCGCGCACCTGCGATCCGCGCGGCAAGCGCCCACGAAGCATGAGTCCGTCCGTCGTTGGTATGGACCAGTGCGACGCCCTCGCCACGAAGGAACCGGGCCCGCTTCATGGCACCCGAAAGGGCCTGCACCGCCTTCAGCAGTCCGAAGGGCTCCCCCGGAACGAACGGTCGCGAGGAGCGAGCGGGGTCGGCCTTTTGTTCGTATCCCGCGAAGCTGCGCGCTATCTTCCCGCCGGATACTTCCGGAACGAGGATGACCCGATAGCGCTCATGGTCAAGACCTTCCAACAGACCGCGCACGGAGACGTGACTTCCGCCCAGTTCGTCGCCGGAGAAAGGGAGGCAAATGGTCGGCCGGCCTTCGACCGGCGCCGGCACACGCGGCGCAAGGCCCGTCATGGCAAAAGCGTTCAAAGCCCCATACCCTTTTCGCGGAAGGTCAGGAATTCCTCGAAGTTGGCGATGCCGTCGCCATCCTGGTCGGCCCAAGGATCGGCAGCGGCCGGATTCATGCCCTGCGATCGTTCCCACGTGTCATCCATGCCGTCCTTGTCTGCGTCCGGGTAAGGAGCTGCGGTTGGCTGGCGCGGTATGGCGGGGTTCGGATAGTTGATGCGCCCGGTTCGGTTGCGCACGTCGGCGACCACTTGTGCATCGATCGCGTCTCTCGGAAAGGCCCCGGACTTCAACAGGACATCGGCGTAGGCAACGGCCGCAGTTCGCGGTGGGGCGGTGAGCGGACAGGGCGATGTCGTCACGACAGCGGCTTTCACTTCCGGGCTGATGTGGCTGAACGATCCCACGAATGCATTGTCCCACATGTAGATCTTGGCCATGCCGCGTGTGCCGGTGGTCTCACGCGCGATGCCGCGGCTCCCCGGGTTCGTATCGCCCCCGGCAACGAATGTATTGCCCACGATGGACACAGGTGTCCCTCCGTAACTTTCCCATACCTCCGCAAACTCGGACTGTGCGTTGTAGAGGATGTTGTTGACCACCTCGACACAGGACGCCGGCGGGAAGTTGATGTCTGGATTGCGATCTCCATTGTGCGCGCAGATGTTATTCACGAACGTCATACGCTGCTTGTCCTTCGGATCGCTTGCCAGCAGCGCGCACTTGTCATGCTTGGGGATGCCCCAGGCGAAGATCGAGTTGCTGATCGTCACGTCGTCGTTGTCACCGAAACCGTTGATGACCTCGTCCCTCGCCCAACTGCCGCTGACGTGGTCGATGATGACTCGGGTGCTGTTCTCGATGGTGATGTCGTCTTCGGCGCCCTGGAAGCCGCCTATCCGGTCCGTTCGCACCCGGACGTGGCGGATGATCACGTCGGTCGTATCCTTGATGACCAGCGGTGTCCGACCGTTGTCTCCCCCGCCGTGGGAGAGCGTGATGCCGCCACCTGGCGCCGTTTGCCCGGCGATGGTGATATACGGGTTCACGATCCACGGAGGCCTGGAGGTGAACCGGATGACGCCGTTCACGCGGAAAACGCAAACGCGCGGGCCCCGGGCTTCGATGCAGGCGCGAAGCGTGCCGACTCCGCTGTCCGCAAGGCTCGTCACGTGGATTATTCTGCCGTTCCTTCCCCCTGCGGCCAACGCCCCGTAGCCGAGAGCACCGGGGAAGGCCTTCTTCCCCGCAAGGTTCTTCACCGCAGGCTGCTGGCCCTGAGCCGGAGCAAAGAGGAAGAGCGCTGCCGATATGGAAAGAGCGGCAAGCGCAACGCTGCGCAGCCTCCTTTCGGGCTGAGGCTTGCGCGCCGCAATGAGCTTCGCCACCGGCATTTCGGCCTCCCTTGTCAGACGATCGCAGCCTCAAGGCGCGAGCGCCTGCCCCAAGCTGAACGACTGAACCTATCCCGCCCCCTCGCACGCGGCCAGCTACCAATAGGGCGTAGCGAACCGGGCCTTCTAACTCGTATGTGCTACCCTCTCTGCACCACCGCCTGACCTCCCTCGCCTTTGCTCCACAGAGCCGGGCCGCCCATCATAGGGTCATGGCAACAGCAACGTTCAAGGCTTCGCCGGATAGCGCTCCGAGACGATCGCATGGAGTGCCTCGTGGGCAGGAGCGTACGCCCTTCCCGGCATCCAGCATTGCGACCCCGCAGGAACGCGTGGTGGCGCTCCTCCTGCCAGTGGCGGCATTCTTCCTGTCGTGGTGGCAGGTGGGCCGGCTGCCCAACCTGAACATTTCGATTTGCGACATTCTGCTGCTTGTCTGCGCGGTCGCGATCCTCACCTCCCGAGGGCTGAACGGCGCTATGTTCGGGCGCATGTCGATCGCCTGGATCATGGGTGTGATCCTGTTGATCGGGGGAATGCTCGTCGGATCGCTGGCCCATGGCGAGTTCCTGCGCTGGCCGGTCGTCGGCGGGCAATACGCCTTTGCGTTCCTGCTTATCCCGATGCTGCTGACTACCTGTTCACGATCCCTGCTGGAGCGTTGCGCCATCGCCTATGTGCTTGGTGTGGCGACGTCTCAAGCGATCGGCGTCGCTCTGACCGGAACGCTCGATTACGAAACGATCACCCGGTATGTGAACCGGCACGTCGTCACCGGCAACGGGCGCCTCGGTGCCATGACCGGAGAGCCCAACTCGAATGGTGCAGTCTGCACGTTCGCGCTCATCTTCCTGTTGCACGCGGTCATAAACAACCGAATCCGTCGGGTCTACGCGGCTGGACTGGCGCTGCTGATCATCGCGGGCCTCGTAGCCAGCGCCAGCTTCACCGGAGTGGCTGCGGCCACCATAGCGGTCCTGCTCGTGCTCGTCCTGTCACAGCTTCGTTTGGTGGTCACCCTGGCGATACCCGTTGCTCTTGCCATCACCGGCTACGTCGTTCTCGACGGACCCGTTCCTGCCGCATTCGAACAACGTGTGGGCGAAGCGGTAATGACCGGCGATCCCACAAAGGCGGGCACGTTCGTGGGCCGGACCGTGCTCATAAAGGAAGCCTGGGACATGGCGGACCAGAACCTTGTCATAGGCCTCGGGAGCGACGGATACCGGCGTACCAGCGTCTACGGAATGCCGGTGCACCAGCTCTACCTGCTCGTCCTGAACGAAGGCGGCGTGCTCTCTTTCCTCGGCCTGTGCCTGATCATGGTCGCCATGCTCGTGGAGGCGATCATACTGATGGGGCGAAACCGGGTGGACGGCGTATGTTGCCTTGCCGGCTTTGCCGTCTTCTTCATTTACACGATGTCCCTTCCGCACATGTTCGGCAGGATGTGGAACGGGCCGCCCCTCCTGCTGTTCGCCCTTGCCAACGCCGGGATCCTCGCCCTCGGGCAACGTGTGCCGGCGGGAATACGTGAGCACCATCGGCGGGTCGCGCCTTGAGACAAGCAAACAATCCGGCTGCAGGAGCCGCCTGGACTCGTCGGGCAGGCGGGCTGGCGCAAGTCTGGCTGAAACGCTGGCGGGGCAGCGCGCTGCTGCGTCCGCGCCTGATCAGCGTTGCTCATCTGCTCTCCGGCAATCTTGGCAACGTGACGCTGATGATGGCCAGCCTTGCGATCGCCACGCGTGCGCTTGGTCAGCAGGAATTCGGGGTGATGGCCGTCGTGCTTACGATCGGCCGCGTGTGCGAGCGGTTCGTCCGCTTTGAATCCTGGCAACCGCTCGTCCGCTTTGTAGCGGCTGAAGAAGAGCGCGGCGATCCGGGGCGTCTGGCCTCGCTCTATGCCTATGGCCTTTTGCTGGATATCGCCGGATCGTGTCTTGCCGCCATACTGACGGTAATGGCTGCATGGCTGATAGGGCCGCTGGTGGGGTTGGATCCCAGCCATGTAGATCTGGTCGCGATCTACGCCCTCGCCATCGCTTTCAACATTCGCGGGATGGCCAGTGCAGCCCTGCGGCTCGCCGGCAAGTTTCGCGTTCTCGCATACATCCAGCTGGCGGGGTGCCTCTTGCGCCTGGCGCTCTCCGCGATCCTGCTGGCGGGCGGGGCTGGCCTCGTCGGGTTTGTCGTGGTCTGGACAATCACCCAGATCTTCGATGCCTTGCTGTTCAATCTCCTTGGCTTCAGGGCACTTCGGGCGACAGGGGTGCCCAACCCGATCTTCGCGGACAAGAGCGACCTGCCCGGGCGTTTTCCCGGCTTCATGCGGTTTGCCATGTCGACGAACCTGTCGTCGATGATCGGCACCGTCACTCACGAGATGGACACGCTTCTCGTCAGCACTTTCGCGGGGCCGAAGGCGGCGGGGCTCTATTACCTTTCCCGCCGCATCGCACGGGTTGCGCAGACGGCAGGCAACATGATCCAGACGGTAATATACCCTGATCTGGCCCGGCTCTGGACACAGGCCGGCGGGACCGCGTTGCGCCAGCTCGTCACAATGCTGCAGATGACACTGGCAGCCATGGCCCTCACCGCCATCGGGGCCTGCTGGCTGGCCGGCAAACCCGCGCTCGATCTTGCGTTCGGGGCGGGCTACGCGGAGAGCTACCCCATGCTGCTTGCCCAGCTTGTCGCCGTGATGCTGACGCTGCACGCCGCGCCGGCACGTTCGGCCCTTCTTGCGATGAATCGGCCCACGCACGTGCTTTTCGCCAGCGTGGCGTCCTTGTGCGCCTTCCTTGTCGCAGCATTCATGCTGGTGCCCCGCTACGGTGGCATCGGCGCAAACCTGGCCCATGTCGCAGCCGGCGCCGCCGCCGTGGTGATTACCGACACCATCTTCTGGCGAACCCTGAGACGAAGGGCCGCAGTCGCCGCAGTGGCGGGAGCCGAAGCATGAACGCACAAGCCGCACGGGTACCGCAAGCCGACGAGCGCCAGTCCGCTCGGATCTGTTCGATCCTGACGAGTCTCACGTCCGGAGGCGCAGAAAACCTGGTCACGAACCTAAACGTCGTATTCGCGGCCGAGATCGTGTCGCCCACGGTGCTCACGATGTGCGAGGCAACAACGCTGGGCAACTCCGCCTCAATGGAAGCAACTCTCGGAAGGCGCCTTGCGGACGCAGGATGCCGCGTGCGATCACTGTCCCTTGGCGCCGGACGTGGCCTGCTGAAGAGCTCCCTCGTCCTCAGGCGCTTCCTGAAACGGGAGCAGCCGCAGCTTGTTCACGCCCATACCGTGCGGGCGGCGCTCATGCTGGGCCTGGCGGGCTACCGCGGTGCCGTCGTATGCACGCACCACAACAGCCGCTTATCGTTTCCACCCTCCCTCTTCAGGATACTCGATCGTATCGTGGATCATTACGTGGCGATAAGCGCCGACGTGGCGGGTCTCTACCGCAGTCACTCCCGACGCCCGTTCACCGTGATCCCCAACGCGCCGGCACCGAGCCTGCGAGCGACCTCCCCGCGCACGCGAACGGGTTCGCGTCCTCGCATCCTGACCGTGGGGGCTATCTCCCAGCAGAAGAACTATACTCTCCTGATCGAGACTGCGCGAGTCATGCAGGCGCGTGCCGGTCCGGGACGGCCCGCGCCTCTCTTTCGCATAGCCGGCGGAGGAGCGGATCTCGCGCGGCTGCAGGCACAGGTTTCATCGCTCGGTCTCACGGATATCATCGAGTTCCTTGGCGAGCGAGCGGACGTGCCGGATCTCCTGGTCGAGAGCGACGTCTACCTGAACACTTCGCTTTACGAGGGATTCTCGATCGCCATACTCGAGGCCCTGTCCAGTGCCGTTCCTGTCGTTGCCACGGACGTGCCAGGCAACAGCGGCCTTGTTCGAACCGGCTATAACGGCCTGCTTTGTGCGGAACGTCCAGCAGCCCTGGCGGCTGCGATAGAGCGAGTGACCTCGGAGTCCACCTTGTACCGCCGCCTTTCGGAAGGCGCCCTTGCTTCAGTGGCCAATTTCACACTGGATGGAGCCGCACGGCGCCACCTCGATCTCTATGACTCGCTTTTGCGCAGGAGGGCTGCTCGAAGGGACTAGTCTCTATTGGAGCGCCATTCTGACGGATGCCCTTTTTGCCGCCTGTACGATCCGAAGCATACTCTCCTCAAACGC
This sequence comes from Novosphingobium sp. HII-3, assembly GCF_002916655.1. Lineage (GTDB taxonomy): Bacteria > Pseudomonadota > Alphaproteobacteria > Sphingomonadales > Sphingomonadaceae > Novosphingobium > Novosphingobium panipatense. The sequence goes on along the minus strand of NZ_PPSM01000088.1, from coordinate 42,446 downwards.
GAGCGGTCGAATGCCGCCTCGCACGCCGACTGGGTGGAGAAGCTAAATGTCGAATGCGATTACGGCAGGAGCCGCCGGCAACGTACCGAACCGATACAGAGGCCGGGCCGCTCCGCTTGAACCGACACTGAGCGGCGGGGCCATGAACCAGCAGATCGGGCCGCGCGACCTCATGCGCGTTCTGTATCGCTATCGCGGTCTGATGCTGGGCATCGTCGGCGTCGTTTCGCTGCTTGTTCTTTTTCAGCAGCTGCTTTCCCCCACGCTTTATCGTTCGACGTCCAACCTTCAGATCGAGCTTATCGACGAGGTCGGTACGAACCAGGCGGATGTCAATTCGCGCAACGCGGAGCGCGTCGCCAATGCCGTAAGGCTCCATCGCTCCCGCTCGGCCGCAGAGCAGGTCATCAAGGACCTGAACCTGCTGGAGGACCGCCGCTTCCTCCGCGAGTTGGGCAGCAGCCCGCCCCAGAAGAAGACGCTGTCGCAGGTCGCCACAAACCGGTTGCTGAGCATGATAGCGATCAACGCGCAGGCCGGCTCCGACCTTGTGGAGATCACGGTCACGTCGCGTTCGCCGGAACTGGCCGCCGCGATCGCCAACCAGTTGCCGGCATCGGTCCGCGCGCTTCGCCTCACGATGAGCAACGAACGCCGCGCCAAGCTGCTGAAGTCGCTGCTGAGCGACCTGAAGGTGCGCGATGAGGCGGCGAAGAAGGCCGCCAGCAACGTCGCGGAATTTCGACAGAAGAACCAGATGCTTGTTGGCAGCGGTAGCGAGGAGGATCTTGCCCAGATCAACCGTGTGGCAGCGCAAAGCGCCGTAGCCAGCGCCGCACGCGACGGCGCTCTGGCCCGCGCCGCGGGTGTCGCACGGGCCGCCGGCATGCGCAGCACGGCAAACGCGACTTCGGGATCGCTTGACCAGCTTGATCGTCAACGGGGCGAACTGCTTGGCGAGATATCGCGGCTAGGCACCAGCCTGGGACCCAATCACCCGGACGTGAAGCGTCTCAACGCGCAGCTTTCCGTTGTGGAAGGCACCATCGCGGCCGAACGCAACCGCGTACAGTCGGCCGCTCAGGCGGTAAGCAGCGCCGAGGCATCGCGCATGACGGAACTGGCCCGGAGCGAAGCCGCCAGCGATTCCGCGCAGGCGCTTCGACTCTCCGGTATCGTGGCTAGCCTCAACGGCAAAGCCTTCGCGAATTCGCGCAACATGGTCGAACTCCAGCGCCTCATGCGCGAGGCAAGTCTCACCAACGATGCTTACGAATCGGTTGTTAGCCGCGTCGAACAGGTGCGTGCGCAGATGCAGAACGAGGGTGTGTCCTCGTCGCTGCTTTCGCCCGCCGTGCCAAACTTCGACGCAGTGTCGCCGGCGCCCTTCAAGATGACGCTTACGGCGATGATCAGCTCTGCCGTTCTGGCCTTCCTCATCGCATTCACACGCGACTTCATGGATGATCGCCTTCGTACCATGGTGCAGATCCGCCGTCTGTTCGGTCTGCCCACATTGGGCATGTTGCCGCTCATGGATCGTGATCTTCCTGACGATCCCAACCAGAGCCCCGTCATCCAGGAGCCCCAATCCCTTTTCGCGGAAGTCGCCCGGTCAGCCTACTGCGAAGTGCGTGCGCTTCGTACCCGCCCCGGCGCACAGGTCGTCCTCATCAGTTCGCCGCTACCGGGCGACGGCAAATCCACGGTGTCGTTGACATTGGCTGCAGCAGGGCTGGCGATGGGGGAACGCACCGTCATTCTCGACCTCGACCTGCGCAAGCGGGGCGTGCTCCAGCAGCTACAGAACGAAACGATGGCACCCGACCTCGTGGACGTGGTCTGCGGGCGAGCGGACCTGGACAGCCTCATCGCAGCGTCCGGCAACAGCGGGTATGACGGAGTGCTTCCACTTCCAGAGGACGAGGGACGACGCCAGATGGTGCTCCTGAGTGCAAAGGAACCCGTGGCGGAACCTGCCGTCCTGCTTTCGTCGCGTCGCCTTCGCGAACTCCTGAGGCAGCTGCGAGAACGGTTTGACCTGGTCATCATCAACGCACCGGCTGCGCTCGCTGTGCGCGACGCGAGGGCCATGTGCCTCTTTGCCGATCACACCATCATGGTGTCCCGCTGGGGCCACACGACGGCGGACCAGATGCGCGCGGCCCTGGAGATGCTCGACAGCAGCGTAAGCGGCGTGATCTTCGATCAGGTCGACTATGCGGAGCACGCAAGGCGGCGCTATGGGGACTCGGTGCAGTTCTACGCGGACAGCGCATCGTATTACCAGGGTCCCGTGCCGATGCGGCCGACCTTCGCGGAGCGGGCCCGCCGCTTCACCCAGCCCCTTTGGCGGCGGACCGCTGAGGCCTGATGCGCACGCCCGCCATGAGGCTCGGCCAGTGGATGGCGCGCGGGGCGGCAGGCGTCCTTCTGATGCTTGCCCTCCCGCTTCTGGTCCTGCTCGCCGGGGGAGTGCTCCTTTCGCTGGGGCGGCCGGTTCTCTTCCGGCAGCAGCGGGCGGGGCGGGGCGGCGTTCCCTTCACGTTGCTGAAGCTGCGCTCGATGCGAAACACCTGCAATGCCTCGGGCCGCCCTCTGCCCGACGAGGCGCGTGTCACTCCTTTCGGCCGATTTCTTCGCCGCAGTCGCCTCGACGAGCTGCCGGGCCTGTGGAATGTGGTCGCTGGCGACATGGCCTTTGTAGGGCCCCGCCCCCTCCTGCCGGAGACGATCGCAGCGCTCGCAATGCATGGTGTCCAGCGTGGCGCGGTTCGGCCTGGCCTTACAGGCTGGTCGCAGGTCAACGGCAATACGCTCCTTGCGCTTGAAGAGAAGATTGCCCTCGACTTGTGGTATGTAGCCCATTCCAGCCCATTGCTGGACCTGCGGATACTGCTCCTGACCGTCTGGGTGATGGTCGGTGGCGAGCGACGTGCGCAAGGTGACCTTCTGCTCGCTGAGCCCGACCGACCCTGATGAGCAGGGTGCGTTGCTTCAGCGCACCCTGATTTCATCCAGGGACTCGATGGCATAGACGGCCGTGTGAGCCGGAGTCGGCGCGAGCTCGAAGTGTACGCGCTCTGGCCGCTGGATCTGCACCGTAAGCCAGCCACGCCGGCGCGGCTCGACGAAATCCTTGGTCGGGTTATCGGCGATATACACGTGGTCCTCGGGAGCCCGTCTTGACCATTCCTCGACCAGTTCGAAGGCAAGCGGGTGCGGTTTGCCGCAGTCGGGGCCGAGGCTGGCGGTGAGGATGATCCGCTTTAGATAGTTGCCGAGCCGCAAGGCCTCGGTCTTGTTGCGCTGGCAGATAAGCGGGCCGTCGGTGATCAGAGCGCCGGGTACGCCCCGCAGCCGCCGCAGGAGGTGAGCGGCGTCCGGTGCGAGGCGAATCTGCGGCTTGTGCGATCGGTAGACCTCCACAAGCTCGTTGACGCTGGGCATTCTGTCGGCGTGCTTCAGATCCGCCAGAGCATGATCGAAGATTGCCCGGCGTATGCCTTTGTCGAACAGATCCTGGCAAGCACCGCCGAAGCCGCGGATGGCGTGTCGTTCCTCGATCCATGCTCCTATTGCCTCAAACCCGCTTCGCGCGTAGTCGCGCTCAAGATAAAGCGTGTCGTCAAGATCCAGTACGATGACACGGCCGCTAAGGTCGATCATGAAAGATCGCACTGTCGTAGCGGAGCATGACCACGTCCTCGCGCCAGTCCATCGTGGCACACTCGCCGCGACCGGCCAGCCTGGCTATAAGGCTTTCAGCGAACCGGCCGCCGGCGCGATCCGCCAGTGGATAACCGCCGCCAAAGCGAGCGTTGATCTCGAACACGCATGGCCCACGGGACGGGTCGTCGATGAGCTGGAAGCACAGGGCGCCTCGCGCACCCGGCAGAGCCTTGGCGACTTTTTCCGCGATCTCGATAAAGCGCGTCTCGCGTACGGTCCGGCCCTTTTCCACCTCGCCAGCCCGGATCGAAAGCCGGCGGTGAGGGACGGCGGAAAGCAGGACGCCATCATCGGAGAGATAGATGTTCACGGTGTACTCATCCCCGCGCAGCAACTCCTGCGCGAGCATGGGCTCTTCGTAATCGTTCCTGATCTGGTGAGGCCCTTCGAGGACAGCGATCCCGCGGCTCGCGCTGCCTGCCACGGGCTTCACGAAAAACGGCCCTTCCCAGCAGCCGTCACCATTCGTCATCTTCTCGATCCTGGAGGTTCTCGGGACGGGAACGCCCATTGCTCGCAAGACTTCGACCGTCAGTTCCTTGTCGCGGACGATGTCGATGGTGGCAGGGGAACTGATGTGGACCTCGGTTCCGATTTGCGCGAACTGAGAACGGGCGTGTGCCAGCTGCTCAAGTTCGGTGTCGATGGTCGGGACCAGAAGATCGATCCGGGCATACGAGCAGTAATCGAGCAAAGACGTCACATAGCCGGGGTCGGTGCAGCGCGGCACCGCGAAACTTATATCGGCGGACAGGCAGGCCGCGCTCAGTTCGGGCATGAGATCGCAGGCATGTATCTCGGCATGGAACCCCTGTTTTTCCGCAGCTTCGCGAAAACAGTTGATCAGCTCCACCCGCCGCCCTGCGGACGTGAAAAGGATGCGTAACGTTCTCATAGGACTTACCTCCCTTTGACGGCTACATGGATCGAAGATCTCGGTGGTGAGGCTGAGGAATAGCGGGGCTCAAGCGCGGCATCCCACAAACGCAGCACGCGTTCAGGCCTGAAGCGGGCGACGGAGGCTCGAGCAGCCTTCCCCAAGCGGTCCCGCAGGCCTGCATTGGCCATGAGACGTGCCAATGCCCTGGACAGGTCCTGAGCGTCTTCCTCAGGAACAAGGAGACCGGTGACGCCATGTTCAATGAGATCGGCCGGTCCGAACTCGCAATCCACGGCGGCAACGGGCAATCCTGCCGCCATCGCCTCTCCCAGAGCGTTCGGGAAACCTTCATAGCGGGAGGACAGCACGAACACGTCGGCTTCCGCCGCCCAGGACCGGGGTTGCGGGCTCAACCCACGCAGGTTCGCACGACCGCTCAACCCCAGCGCGTCGATCTGCCTTTCCAACGCCGCCCGGTCCGGCCCTTCCCCCCAGATGTCCAGGTTCCACTCCGGATAGCGGTGGGAAATGGCGGCGAAGGCTTCGAGCAGGCGATCGAAACCCTTCTGCCGCGTGAGGCGCCCAACGGCGCAAACGCGGTTTTGCTGCCTGTTTCCCGTTCCAGCTTCTCCTGCAGGGACCGGGTTGGGGATGACAACGATGCGATCCTGCAGCGAAGCACCGAAGCAGCGGCGGACCCCTTGCGTCTGACAGATTATGAGGTCAGCCCTTCTGTAGGCCAGTCGCAAGGCCTGATTCCAGAACGGGTGAGCGTCCTGACGCTGCGGATTGTTCCGTTCCGAGCACACCAGCCGGACGTCCATGCCGAAGGTGGCAAGCGCTGCGATCAGGTTGATCTTGGTCAGGAAGGACACGACGACGTCAGGCTGAATATGCGCGAGCCGTTTGCGCAGCGCCCAAACCCGCTGTGCAGTGCCGGCGACGGAAAGCCGGTGAAGCCCGACCTCGGCGGGGAACACGTGGTAGACCGGGTCCTCCAGATCATCGAAGGAAACGATCTCCACGCGCTTCCCTGCGGAAAGCCAGTGATGCGCCAATTGCGCGATGACCTGCTCTGCTCCGCCGGCTCCCAAGCCGGACGTGACGATCGCTATGCTCTGAGGTGCGTCACGCGATGGAAGCACGGCTTGGTCCTTGAACTTTGGAGAACAACAGGCTGCAAAATAGCAAACCGCCGCCAGGAACCGGGCTGGGCATGCGATCTAACTCTTCGTCGCAGCCATGTGTTTTTAAAGAGACGCTACGTCCTGCGAGTTCGCAATGGCGTACTTCGCGTCAGCCTTAGGAGCTAAAACCTAATCGCGCTCGCAAGAACGGCTCGATCCGACATGATCCCGCAATGGATAAGGTGGGAGTTTGCATGCGCGAAGCAGCCTTGAAGCCGGGCGCACTTTCCAGTCGCGGTGCCTTACGCGCCGTCGGCGCAACAATCCTTGTTCTGGTATTTGCCGGCCTTTGCGGAAGGGTCCTGAACTTCCCCTTGAACCGTGACGAGAATCTCTTCGTGACGGTTTCAGCGATGAGCACGTTCGACAATCTCTACACGGTGCTCGGCTACAACCATCTTCCCTATCTGCCATGGCTCCTTGGCGCCATCTATCGTGTGACGGGCTCCGTTCATTACCTGCTTGTGGGACGCCTCCTCGTTCTCGCTGCATGGCTGGTCGCGATCCTTGGCTTACGCAGCATCGCGCGCCAGCAAGCTGCAGGTCCCGCCGTCTTCTGGGCCGCCACGTCGCTGTTGATCGGAAACATCCTTCTGCTTGGATCACCGGGCACGATGGTGACGAACAACTTCCTGCCCATTCCCGCCGCGATCTGGGCGTTCCGGTTCCTGCTTAAAGGCATGGACGAGGCCGCTCCGAAGCCTGTGTCCTGCGCCGTGGCGGGTGTGCTGGTCTCGGTGGCGGTCGGACTCAAAGCCAATTACATCTTTCTGGCGCCACTCTTTGCCGCCGCTACCGTTCTCGCCCCTCTGAAGCGACCGCTGACGCAAAGATTGCTGCGCCAGTGCCTGCCACTTGCCATCGGCGGAATCCTCGGTGCGCTGCCTATTCTGATGCTCGTGGCGTCCGGCCCGCAGACGTTCTTCGCTCACACCCTGCGCTACTTCACCGAGATGCAGGCCATCTACTGGTCCGTTTCGACAGAGCCAAAGGTGACGAGCCTGCCCCAGAAGCTTCTCCTGGCGGAGAGCGTATGGGCAAGTGGGGCTAGTCTGCTCGTCCTCGCGGGCCTGTTCGTTCTTCCGGCTCTCCAACTTGCGCGCGCAGAGCGACCGGGCGGTCGCCTGGTCCTGGGCTGGCCCGTATGGCTTGCTGCCGCGCTTTCTTTATGCGGCATCATCGTCGCATTCGTTCCGACGCCGTCTTTCCCGCAGTATTTCGTCCCGCCTATTCCGTTCCTCCTGATTGGTCTGATCCTTCTTCGCGCGCCCACCCGCCAGGACAATCCCGAGGCGGCGGACGCCATTCTCATTGCGCTGGGGCTGGTTGCGCTTCTCTGCAGCGCCACGCGGCTCGCCCCCGGCCTCGTCGACTTTGTTCGTCCCGGGAATTGGCGCAGCATCACCATTCACGACGAGATGCGTGGAATGTCCCGGCGCGCGGGTGTACGGGAAGGTGAGCTGGGCGTGACATTGACCCCCGTCCTTGCGCTTGAAGCCGGTCTGAAAGTGCCGCCCCAGTTTGCGGCGGGCCAATTCGTCTACCGCGTCGCCGACTACCTGCCTGCCGACGACAGGCCCTACTACACGACCACCTCGCCTACCCGATTGCAGGAATTTCTGAACGCCTCTCCTCCCGCAACCATCGTGATCAGCGGCGAAGAGGATATCGAGGAGCCCTTCGAACACTACGCCCGCCTCCATCGCTATGTGGAGTTCACCGGCTCCAGACCTGAGGGGCCAAGGCTATTCCGGCGGGCTATTTCGACTGCAGCCGTCAACGCTGATCCCGCACCGTAGCCTTTTGGCACCCGGCACCAGCTAAAGCTGCCTACCCCGGAAGAACACTTCTCGATGCAGGCCCTCTGCTCTTAGGCTTGGACCACAACCGGCGATCGGCAGATGCCGCACCAACTCCGGAGGATAGCACATGAAAGTTGTCTTGCTTGCAGGTGGCCTCGGGTCGCGATTGGCCGAAGAAACCGGACGCATACCCAAGCCCATGGTGGAAGTGGCGGGCAGGCCGATCATGCTCCATGTCATGGACATCTACGATCGCTGGGGCCACAACGACTTCATCATCGCCTGCGGATACAAGGCGATGGCCATGAAGAGCTTCTTCCAGGATCTCCACCTCATGTCCAACGACTTCACCGTTGGCATCGGCAACGGTGAGATGGCGCTGCGTCCGACATCGAAGGTGGACTGGCGCGTATCCGTCGTGGACACCGGCCTTGCGACCATGACCGGCGGGCGCATACGCCGCCTGCGTGACTGGCTTGACGATGAAACCTTCATGGTCACTTATTCGGACGGCGTCGGCAACATCGACATCGATGCGCTGCTCGCCTTTCATCGCGCCCACGGCAAGCTGGCGACAGTTACTGCAGTGCAGCCGCCCGCCCGCTTCGGCAACCTCGAGATCGAGGACGGCCAGGTGACCGACTTCACCGAAAAGGTGATCAAGTACGAGACCTGGATCAATGGGGGCTTCTTCGTCTTCGAACCCGGTGTTCTCGACTATCTCACGGGCGACGAGGAGCCACTGGAGCAAGCCCCGCTTGCTCGCCTTGCACGCGACGGACAGCTGATGGCCTACAAGCACAAGGGCTTCTGGCACCCGATGGACACGGTTCGCGACCGCGACACCCTCGACAAGCTGGGTTCGGCGTCGCTTCCTCCATGGATGGACTTTGCGAACGGCCAACCGGTCCTTTCCACCGATGCCAGGTTGCACCAGCATGCCTGAAGCCCCCCATCTCGCACCATCTCTGACAGACAGCTATCGCGGAAAGCGGGTTCTGGTAACCGGTCACACCGGCTTCAAAGGCGGCTGGCTCGCCTTATGGCTTAAGCGCCTCGGTGCGCACGTCATCGGCGTGTCACTTGAGGAGCCCGCCGCCAAGGACGCCTTCTTCCATGCCACGCGGCTGCGCGATGCGATAGACCATCGGCTGGCCGACATTCGTGATGCCGAGGCTTACGCGGCCGCCACGTCCGACATCGATGCCGACATCGTTTTCCATTTGGCAGCCCAGGCGCTCGTGCGGCCCTCGTATACCGATCCGGTCGGCACCTTTGCTACCAACGTTGCCGGAACAGCGGTCGTCCTTGAAAACGCCAGGCGCATGCCCTCCTTGCGCGCGGTCGTGGTCGTAACCAGTGACAAGTGCTATGAAAATCTGGAGTGGCATTCACCTTACCGGGAGAATGATGCGATGGGCGGATCCGATCCCTACAGCGCGTCCAAGGGCTGTGCGGAACTGCTCACGACCTCCTTCCGCCGCTCCTTCTTCTCGGATCCCGTCGGCTGTCAGCTTGCCACGGCGCGGGCGGGGAACGTCATCGGGGGCGGAGACAGAGCTCTCGATCGCCTCCTGCCGGACATCGTGAAGGCCACGCTTGCGGACGCTTGCGTGAAGATCCGCTACCCCGCCAGCGTGCGCCCGTGGCAACATGTGCTGGAACCGCTTTCCGGCTATCTTCTGCTCGGCGCTCGGCTCCTGGGCGAGCAAGGCCACAGGTTCGCGGAGGCTTGGAACTTCGGGCCGAGCGCCGAAGGATTCATTGACGTGGAAACGCTTGCGCGGTCCTTCCAGCGTGCCTGGGGACAGAACGCAGCTCCCATCACCTTCGACAAGCAAGTGACAGACCCTCACGAAGCGGGCCTCCTGACCCTGGACAGCAGCAAGGCTCGTGCCCGGCTGCACTGGAAGCCTCGCCTGTCCACGGCTTGGGCGGTTGCCATGACGGCGGACTGGTACCGCACCTGCGCGCAAGGCCGCACTGACATGCGCGCCTTCAGCGAGGAGCAGATCGAATTCTATTCCGGCGAAAGCCACGTTGAACTTGATGATAGTGTCGCAAGAAAGGTTCCAGCATGCGCGTAAACTACGGCCAGACTGTACATGGCGAGGAAGAGATCGCGGCGGTGGTTGAAGTCCTGCGAACATCGACGCAAATGGGTCCGAAAGTTCGTGAGATGCAGGAGAAGGTTGCGGCACTCTTCGCCAAGGATCACGGCATCATGGTCAACTCCGGTTCCTCGGCGAATTACCTTGCCGTAGAACTGCTCGACCTGCCGGAGGGTAGTGAGGTCATCACCCCGGCCCTGACGTTTGCGACTACTGTCGCGCCCATCGTGCGTTCGCGCCTTGTACCGGCCTTTGTGGATGCTGCACCCGGCACCTACAATATCGACGTGAACAGAATCGAGGAGATGATCGGGCCGAAAACGAAGGCCATGATGATCCCGTCCCTGATCGGCAACCTCCCGGACTGGGATCGCATCCGCGCGATCGCATCGGCACATGGGTTGCTGGTGATCGAGGACAGTGCCGACACTCTCGGAGCGACCCTACGAGGGGAGAGCACCGGCACGCGGTCGGACATTTCGACCACGAGCTTCTATGGCTCGCACGTCATCAACGCGGGCGGCAACGGGGGCATGCTTTGCGTGTCCGATCCGGATCTGGCCCGCGGGGCATTGCTGCTCCGCTCCTGGGGGCGGACAAGTTCGCTGTTCGTGGACTCCGAAAGCATCGAAAAGCGTTTCAATGTTGCCCTTGATGGCATCAGCTATGATGCGAAATTCCTGTTCGATGAACTTGGCTTCAACGTGGAGCCGTCGGAGATGGGTGCGGCGTTCGGACTTGTTCAGTTGCAAAAGCTGCAGAAGAACATCGAAGCTCGGGAATACAACTTCGAGCGCCAGTACCGCTTCTTCAGCCAGTACGAAGACTGGTTCGAGCTTCCGCGCCAGATGCCGGACTCCCGCACCGGTTGGCTGGCCTTCCCGCTGACGATCCGCAAGGACGCTCCGTTCACCCGGCGCCAACTGCAGATATGGCTGGAAGAGAGGGACGTGCAGACCCGTCCGGTGTTCACCGGCAATATACTCCGGCAGCCTGCCATGCAGTCCGTCGTAAGCGCGACATCGCGCAGCGGCTATCCGGTTTCGGACGATGTGATGCGGGGCGGCATTCTCCTGGCCTGTCACCACGGACTCGAGGACGCGCAGCTGGACTTCATGCATGAATGCTTCGAGGACTTCGTGAAGACCTTTTCGGTGACAGCGACTCTCGAAAACGCCGGGGCCTGACACTTGCACGTCCGGGTGCCGTCGCTGCAATGGCACCCGTGGAAAGCTGCCCCGCCGAAAGCATCAATGCAAAGCCAAGCCTCTGACCGGGTTCCGACCGGTCAGAGGCTTTCCTCGTAACAAAACGCGATCGTCGCGGGGGTCGCTATCGTTGCCTGAACACGACGAACCGCGTCAGAATGAAGAGCACGACAGCATAGGAGCCTATCGCCGCACCCTGAACAACGGCGCTGCTCTCGTATCCGATTGCAAGTCCGGCTGTGACTACGGCGAGGTTGGCGAAGAACGCTATCAGGAATGCGCAGAGGTACAGTGACGCCTCCCGAAGCGATCTGCGAGTGCGCGCACGGAACGTCAGCGATCGGTGCAGTAGGTAGGATATGGGTAGACCAAGGACGAACCCCAATATGTTTGCTGCATAGTCCCCCAGGCCTCCTTGAAGTCCGACAAGAATGATCCCATAGCCGAGACCGGTATTGGCCATCCCCACGAGGAGGAAACGTGCCACCTGCCCGACGTCGTCACTCCACTTCGATGCCGGCACCGCATTCCCTTCCTTCATCGATCAACGGGGGCCGGGCGGAAGCACCCTGCATGCCGCAGCAAGCATCTCCCGCCGGGCAAACGCATCATGGGAGCGGCCGATGCCCGACCGCTCCCATGATGTACCCGGGCGTCCTTTTGCGAAATATCAGCGCGCGAACCCGCCCGGCCTGCGCCTCAGAACGAACTCGCCAGTGCCAGCGATGGGGCCTTGGACGTGATCTGGTCGATGATCGCCGGGCTGAGCACATCTGCACCGACGCGATCACGGTATTCCCGGAACTCACCGGCATTCGTCACCAGGCCCTGATTGACAGCCCAGATCGCGGCCTGCGTACGGTTCTGTACCATGAGCTTACGCAGGATCGCTTTCACGTGCACCTTGACGGTGGCCTCGCTGATGTCGAGGCGGTAGGCGATGACCTTATTGGGATAGCCCATTACGAGACAGCGCAGCGTATCGATTTCACGCTCGGACAGAAGTTCGCTTAGCTGAACCTGCACTTCCGCCTGGTTTTCGGAGATCATCTGGGTATTCGGCAGATGCTGCAGGAGAATGCTTGGCAATACCTTTTCACCGTTGTTGACGAGCCGGAGGCAATCGATCAGCGGTCCGGCCCCGATTTCCTTCAACAGATAAGCGTGGATGCCGCAGTGGAATGCTTCCACCATCTGCTTGAAGTCGAAGCTGTCGACCATCAGGACAATGCGAGCGTCCGGAAGCGAGGTCTTGAGCTGCGCCAAATCATGAAGGAACCCTTCCGAGGACTTCACATCCACAATCGCGAGGCCGACTTCAGCCGTCGTGTTGCAAGCTGCTTCATACGTTGAAAAGAAACGGTGATCCTTGAATTCCGATTCACTGAGGATCCGGCAGATGCCTTCCCTGACTAGCGAATTGAACCCAATGATGGAAACTTCGATGCTCTCGTGATGTGCCATCGCCCTACCTCCTTGATCATGGAACCTCATGACGACCCGATTGCTGCCCACTCGAAATCGGCCGCCCGCCTCTGTTGAGGTCTGGACGAAAGTGGTTTTTGATGGAGAAAGCCTGTCGAACGCAGGAGCCGCCGCTCAGGCAGCTCGTCCGAATGACGAGAGACCCCTCCCCACACCTTCAAGGGCCTCCCGCCTTATGCAAATAAACCTAAACACAACGAGGTGTCGGAGTCGATAGATGCACTGCGACACACCGCGGCATGATACAGTCCATTTCGGATCTAATTTGTTCTTAAACAGATAGTTGACGCAAATCGCTGTTCTATTTCAGGTGGGAAAATCCCCCCCTGTCCTCTCCCGGAATGACCAACAGGTCGAAGTAGGTAGGGCGACAACCTGCATCATAGTTTTTCGTACTTAAGAAACTCCGGTATTTCAGGGCACTACAGCTGCCGCCCTGCCGAGCGATGACCCCATTCCAGATGGATCGGCACGCCGTCTCGACGAACTCAAATGGAGTTGCCCTCGCTGGCCGCAAGGCGATTCTGCGCCGCCTCGAACGATTCGTTGGCAGGAGAGACCGGTCGTCCGGCAAGAACGGCGTAACGGGTCCCCATTGGTTGACCTCTAAAGGGACGATTGGCGGGGCTGCCCGGAGCTTTATCATCTCTGCTCGGAGGTGCTCGCGGTGTTGAGGACCGGCTCCCTCCTCATAATCCTCGGCCCCGTGGCGGAGGCTCTCCTTCAACACGGTTCAACCGGAGGTCAGACGAATGCGCATCGGAATAGTAGGGACAGGCTACGTCGGGCTCGTTTCGGGCGCTTGCCTTGCCGATTATGGCCACGAAGTCGTCTGCATCGATACCGATCAGGACAAGATCGCAAAGATCGGTCGAGGTATCATGCCGATCTTCGAGCCCGGTCTGGACACCCTCGTTGCCTCCAATGTCGCGGCGGGTCGCCTCTCCTTCGCCACGGATATCCGGCCGGCCCTCACCGACGTCTCCGCTGTGTTCATTGCGGTCGGTACGCCTAGCCGGCGGGGGGACGGTCACGCCGACCTGAGCTACGTCTATGCGGCGGCACGCGAAATCGCGGCGGAGATGAGCGGCCCCGGAGTCATCATCACCAAGTCCACCGTACCCGTCGGCACAGGCGATGAAATCGAGCGCATCGTTGCCGAAGTCGCGCCCGGCAAGAGCATCGCCGTTGCCTCGAACCCGGAATTCCTGCGGGAAGGCGCAGCGATAGAGGACTTCAAGCGCCCGGACCGTATCGTGATTGGATGCGAGGACGAACTTGCCGAATCCATCCTCACGGAAATCTACCGTCCGTTGTCTCTCAATCAGTCGGCGCCGGTGCTGGTGACGCGGCGGCGGGACGCGGAACTGATCAAGTATGCCGCCAACGCCTTCCTTGCCGTCAAGATAGCCTACATCAATGAAATAGCCGACTTGTGCGAAGCCGTGGGAGGCGATGTGCAACAGGTCGCAAAGGGCATCGGCTTCGATCAACGGATTGGTTCCAAGTTTCTGAACGCCGGCCCCGGCTACGGCGGCTCCTGCTTCCCGAAGGACACCCTTGCCCTTCTCAAGACGGCGGACGACTATCAGGCCCACCTGCGCATCGTCGAGGCGGCGGTGAAGGCCAACGACCTGAGGAAGCGGGCGATGGCCCGAAAGGTGATCGGCGCTCTGGGAGAAGCGCGAGGACGCACGGTCGCGTTGCTGGGCCTCACGTTCAAGCCGAACACGGACGACATGCGCGATGCTCCATCCCTGGCGATCGTGGCAGCCTTGCAGGACGCTGGCGTGAACGTGCGCGCCTACGACCCGGAAGGCATGGACCAGGCGCGGGCAATGCTGCCGGGCGTTGCGTTCTGCACGTCGGCCTACGAGGCCGCAGATGGCGCCGATGCTCTCGTCCTTGTGACGGAGTGGGATGAGTTCCGCGCGCTTGATCTCGACCGGATGACTCAGCTTCTGGCGCGCCCGCTGATGGTTGACCTGCGCAACATCTACAAGCCGGAAGAAGCTCGCAGAGCCGGTCTTTACCTGGTGGGCCTTGGCAAGCCGAACTCGGGCCCGGTACTCGTCGGTGGCAGCCGGGCAGTCGCGTGAGACAGGCGCAGCCTGCACTAAGGGATAGGCTTGGCTCATTGAGCCAAGCCTGATGGTCAGTTGACCCGGAGGCCTTTGTCACATCAGGTGGTTTAAACCTGGAACACACAGAGCGGCGTCCTCAATCACCGCCACCGAAAGACCGCCATGGAATCTCTATCAACGAGCGAGCCTGTCCGCCCGCTCATTCACATCGGCTTCCACAAGACCGCTTCCACCCTCCTGCAGCAGGCGCTGTTCGCCCGCCCAGACCTTGGGTTCGAGCGTCCGTACAACGATCGGAAGTTCATCCAGGCGGATTTCGTCCGTCGCGGGCCCTTCGACGGCGTTCCTATCGAACGACAGGTCGAATATCGCAGGGTCGCGCAGGAAGCGGCCGAGGCCGGACGTACGCTCGTCATCTCGCACGAGCGTCTGTCCGGCTATCCCGGGACCGGGGCCTTTGACGGGCCAATCATCGCACAGCGGCTGAAGGAAACTTTTCCGGACGCGCGCATCCTGGTGTTCGTTCGAGAACAGCTTGAACTGATTGCATCGTACTACCTTCAGTATATCACGGATGGCGGCGCCCTATCGTTCCGGCGGCTCGTCACGCGGATCCAGCCCGGGATGTATCGCAAGCCGCAGTTCGATCTCGACGTTTTCTCGTTCGTGAAGACGATCAACCACTATCGCTCCCTGTTCGGGTCCGACAATGTACTGGTGGTGCCTTACGAAGCCTTGCGGCGGGATGGCTGGCAACTGGCGCGAACCATAGCGGAGTACGCGGGCCAGGACCCCGCGGGCATACCCGCCAACATATTCGATAGCCGCGCCAATTCCGGCATGCCCCTGGTTATGCAGATGGTCCGGCGTCACCTGAATGGCTGGATCAATCGCAATCAGCTGTCCCTGCAGGCACCGATTTCTTTCGGTCCGTTCAATCGCTGGTATCAGCGCCTACGTCCGGCGTTTGAATTCACCCGCGCCTTGGAAGGACCTCTGCGGCGAAAGCTTGAGCGGGAGGTGCGAGACTGCGTCGGTAATCGCTATGTGCAGACAAACCGCGAGCTTCAGACCCTGACCCCTTATGACCTCCAGCTGTTCGGCTACCGGATGGCGGATGGCCCGGTCGGCTCGCCTGCAGGCGCGCAGCGGCTAGCCCGGCTTGATCGGACCGGGCGCCTGGTCCCGCTGCCATGACAGTCGGACGGCAGATACACCGTCTCTTCGATGACTTCGAGCATCCTGCCCGTTCGAGATCGCACGACTTCGCGACACACAGGAATTCAGGTGTATAAAGGTCTGTAGATACCTTCATCAGCCCCCTCCCGCTAGCATTTGAACAGCTGGTTGGAATAGAAGAAGGGGGTGCTGTCAGTGACAGCTTTGGGAAAGATCGTAGCGGCTCGGCGGGATCGCGAACAGGACCGCAAGCTTCTGACACTAGACGAAAGCCTTGCGCTCGATAACGCGACGGCCATGACGCTCTACGGAGCGCACCTCAACCGCTACATGCTGCAGGTCTTCGATGTTCTTGGACTCAAGGACATGGATGTAGCCAGTGCGCAGGGTTCGACGATCACCTTGCGCGATGGGCGTACGATCCTCGACTTTTCCGGGGGCTTCGGCGTGCTGGGCCTTGGCCATAACCATCCCCGCGTGCTCGCTGCGGAACGGCGGTGCCATGAAGAGCGAGTGCTCGACTGCATCAAGATTGCTCCGCACAAGTTGCAGGGGGCCCTGGCCTACAACATCTCCCGCTTCCTTCCCGAACCGCTCGACGTGTCGTTTCTGGCCGTTTCTGGCGCGGAAGCGAACGAAGCAGCGATGAAGCTTTGCGAACGCATTCAGACACCCAAGGGCAAGACCAAGTTCGTGTGCATGCAGGGGGCTTTTCACGGCAAGACGCATGGCCCGCTCTCCGTCACCACGGCAACGGACGTACAAAGCGGATTCATAATGGGCGTGCCCAAGGAAAACGTGATCCACTGCCGCTACGGCGACATTGATTCCATCCGCGAAGTCATCGCGCGGGAGAGCCGTGGCCGAAAAAACCCGATCATCGCCGTCATGGTCGAGACGCTTCGCGGTACATCCTGTGAATCGCCGCCGCCCGGTTACTTCGAAGAACTTGTGGACCTCTGCCGCAAGGCTGACATTCTGACGATCTTCGACGAAGTTAAGGTAGGAATGGGCCGAACGGGTCGGTTCTGTGCCTTTCAGTTCGAAGACGCGGTGCCGGATGTAGTCACGCTTGCCAAGACGCTGGGCGGCGGCAAACGTGAAGTCGGTGCGATGGTGACGTCACAGGCCTTGTTCGATCAGGCTTATGGCAGTACTCAGACCTGCAACCTGCACAGTTCCAGCTTCTCAGGGATGGGCGGCAGTTGCGCCGTCGCCATCGAGACGCTCAATGTCATCGACGAAGAGCATCTGATCGAGCGCGCGGCGCGAATTGGTCGGTATCTTCGCAGCGGCCTAGAAAAACTGCAGCAGAAGTACCCGCGTCGCATAGCCTCTCTTCGAGGAAAGGGTTGCTTTCAGGCAATCGAATTCGCGTTCGGGCAGGAGACGGCCGGCAGGTTCCTTGATGTTCGGCGCAACCCTCTGTTCGTTACCTGGGAGACGGTCCTGATCGGCGCACTGACCCGGGAACTGTTTGATCGGCACGGCATCCTCGTCCACTTTCAACCCGGAGCGCGGGACCTCATCCACCTCATGCCTCCATTCATCGTGGAGGAAACCGAAATCGACCGGCTTCTTGTCGCGCTCGACGACGTACTCGATCGCGGCATAGCCGATGCGACGGTGCGCTTCGTCATCAAGAATATAAAAAGGGTGGTGGGCTGATGGCTTATGCACTCACAGGATCCCCACGGTTCCTCCGGGCCTCGTACGGCGGCTCTTCTCTGGATATCAGCCTCTCCCGTTCGGCGCTTCTCGCAGCATCCCTCCTCCTCTTCGCGGCCAATACACGCCACGGACTTGCTATTCAGCCGGACTCCACTCGCTACATGGGGATCAGCCCGGTTCCCTACGATGCGCCGGTTTATCATTGGCTGCTTACAGGGGGCCTCAGCCTCGATATCTCCCTGAGCGCGGCAGCGACGGCAATCGCCCTGCTGACCCTCGTTTCTAACGTGCTTCTCATACACGGGCTCATCCTGCGCGGCAGCGGAGACTGGCGCGTGGCTGCGGTCGGGGCGGGATTAGCGACGTTCGCGCCCCAGTTCGTCGGCTTGCATGCCTCCGCCATGTCGGAAGCGCCCTTTCTCAGCTTCCTGCTTCTAAGCATCTGGTGCGCTCTCAGCTATCTGCAGAGCTTCCGGCGCACGGATCTCGTCCTCAGCGCGGTGCTGCTCGGCGTTGCCAGCCTGACGCGCTTCACAGCCCCCCCGCTCGGAGCCGCAATCGCGGCAGCCATACTCCTAGACAGGCGCCGCGCTCTCCCTGATCGTCTGAAGGACTGCCTGCTTCTTGCTCTCGTCAGTGGGGGGATTTTCTTCTCCTGGGTAGCCTGGAGCCAGATCAGTTCCGGTCGGTCGATCGGACGAGAGCTCGCGTTCTACGGGAACATGGGAGCAGCCGAATGGCGGGCGAGCCTCGATGCATTCCTGGCTTGGGTGCTGCCCGGACGCTTCGGCCTGACGCTGCGCCTGGCGCTGCTTCTGGTGGTTCTGGGCACGGCATTGATGCAGGTCCGACGCGAGGTCGACCACCATCTCGACCGGCAGTCGCTGCCGGAGGGGCAAGCCGGCAACAGGGCAGCTTTGACCATCATTGTGGGGGGCATGTTCGTCGGCTATCTCGGCTTCGTGCTTCTTTCCACCACGATAGAAGCGAACCTTACGTTCGACGGACGCTACGCGCTTCCCGCCTATCTCTTCCTTGTCATGCTGCTGTCCGTCCAGTTCACGCGGCTTGAGGAAGCGCCAAGTCTAAGGACGTTCCTCCTGGCTCTGGCGGTGGTGGTAGGCCTCTCGCACGGTGTGCGAACCGCTGCGCATACGCTGAAGACGGCGCGGGATGGCGGCGGCTACAACGCCGACATATGGCGCAATTCGGCGACCATCGCTGCTGTTCGCAAACTTCCCGCCGACGCGGTGCTCTATGCGAACGGTCCTGACGTGACCGCCCTGAAGACGGGGCGCAAGACCTTTCTCTCGCCCCAGACGAAGCAATACCGCACCGATCGCCCCGAGCCCGGAAACGAGCTGCCCGCCCAGCTTGCCCGCATACAGCTCCAGGCCAGGACGCGGCCAGTCTTCCTCGTCTTCTACGACCATCTCGACTGGCGGTTCTACCTGGCTTCGGAGCCCGAGCTGGTGCGCCTGCTCTCCCTGCCCCGTCCCGCCCGCTTTGACGATGGCCGCATCTACCAGGTGCCTGACGGCGCAGCCGCACAGCAGGCACAGCCATGACCCGCCTCACCCCGAGCCCGGAGAACGCCGCAATGCAACCGGCCCTGCAAGGAACAAAGCCTTCCGCCCGCCTTCTGGATTACCTGACGCTAGCGCGGTTCGACCATGCCACCAAGCATGTCTTCATCATACCGGGCCTCATCCTGGCCTACGCCCTGCGGGAGCCATCGCTTGCCGACGCCCCTCTGCGCATCGGCATCGGCGTCCTCTCCGCGATCGCCATCGCATCGGCTAATTACGTCATCAACGAATGGCTCGATCGGGAGAGCGACGCCCATCACCCGGTGAAGTACCGCCGCACGGCCGTGTCGCTGCAACTCGCGCCCGAGATCGTCTACCTTCAATACGCGATCTTCGCCGTCTTTGGCCTTCTTCTCGCGTCCGTGCTGGGCAGCGCATTCCTTGTGACCAGCGCCGCCTTCCTGCTGTCCGGCCTCGTCTACAACGTGCGGCCCGTCCGTTCGAAGGATCGACCGTTTCTGGACGTAATCTCGGAATCGGTGAACAATCCGATACGCCTGGGCCTGGGCTGGTTGATGATGGATCCCACCAGCCTCCCCCCCGCCAGCCTCATGCTGGCGTACTGGACCGGAGGCGCGTTCCTGATGGGCTCGAAGCGCCTGTCCGAATACCGCGACATCACCGCGGGTGCGGGAACGGAGGTGCTCCGCCGCTATCGCAAGTCATTCGCCGGTTACACGGCTGAAAGCCTGATCGTGAGCTGCCTTGTCTACGCGATGCTCTCCTCCTTCTTCCTCGCCGTGTTCCTGGTGAAGTACCGCATCGAATTTGTGCTGGCGCTCCCCTTCATTGCCATGCTGTTCGCCTGCTATCTGTGGCTTTCGATGCTGCCGCATTCCATCGCGCAACGCCCCGAACGCATGTTCCGGTCTCGCCGCCTGATGAGCACGCTTGGCCTCGCCCTGACGGTGCTCACCGCCCTGTCGTTCCTCGACATGCCGGGCCTCGATCAGCTGACCAACCGAAGCTTCACGCCGGTAGACATGCAGCGAAAGGCACACCCATGAGCGAGGTTGACTGGCAGGACATCCGTCTCACCATCTTCGACCTTGATGGCACCCTCTACGATCAGCCGCCTCTACGGCGTGCCATGGCCTGGAGCCTTCTTCGGGACGCAGTGCGCAAGCGCAGCCTCCGGACGATCCTTATTCTGCGCTGCTTCCGCAGAGTGCGCGAGCGTCTGGGCGAGCAGACCGCCGGCACCGGCTGCGGCAACTTCCTGCGCGAGCAGTACCTGGAGACGGCCGTCGCCTGCGGGATCGACGAAGGTGAAGTCCGGGCCTGCGTCGAGGAGTGGATGGAGCGGCGTCCTCTCGCGCTCCTGTCGCGCTACAAGGCCGCCGGGATCGATGACCTGTTCGCCGCAATACGCGCGACCGGGCGCGCGGTTGCCGTGTGGTCGGACTATCCCGTTGCGGCCAAACTCGCCGCATTGGGTCTTGAGGCTGATCACGCGATCTGGGCGGGTGACAGCGCCGTGGGGCGTCTGAAGCCGGACCCCAAAGGGTTGCGAATACTTCTTTCACGCGCCGGCGTGCCGGCGCGCGAGGCAATCGTCATCGGCGATCGCCGGGACCGGGACGTGGCACCTGCGATCACGGTTGGCGCCAAGGTGCTCCTGCGATCCTCCCGCCGCTTCCGTGCGCTTCCCTCGTTCTGGCGCTTCGACGAAGCGATCTTCTCCGGCCTTCACAAGGAGACAGGCCATGGTTCCGCGATTTGATCGCACGGTCTGCAGCCTCATCGACGTGCTCGTCGGTGAAGTGAACCCGGAAGCGGACCCATTCCAGCGGCGGGAAGTGGCGCACTACGTGCTGGCGACAGTCGCAGCGATGCCTGACCATTTCCGCCTCGGTTTCCGGATTCTCGGCATGATCTTCGAATTGGCGGCGATACCGCTTTGCGGGCATCGGTTCTCAAGCCTGTGGCCAGACGATCAGCGGGCTTATGTGGAGCGCTGGCGCCGCTCCCGCGTGAGCGTGCAGCGCGCCATGATCGCCTTCTACACCGCATTTGCGACCCATGGCCTCTATCAGTATGTCCGGACTGCCCGCAGCGGCCGGCCGCTGGCGACATGAGCCCCTTGAGGCCGAGGCGGACCGAGACGCTGATCATAGGATCCGGCCCAGGGGGCGCCGTGACAGGCGCCGTCCTCGCCGAGGCGGGCCGGGACGTCCTCATGCTCGAGGAAGGCGCCGATCTGGCGCTTGATGCGGCCGCGCCGTTTTCCTGCGATGAGATGCTGCTGAAATACCGCAACGCCGGGGTGAGCGTGGCCTTGGGCAACAGCAAGCTTGCGTGGGTGGAAGGCCGCTGCGTGGGTGGGGGAAGCGAGATCAACCGAGGCCTCTACCACCGCACGCCCGAATACATCCTGGAGGAGTGGACGCGGCGTTTTCAGGTTAAGGATCTGCAGCCCGCAGTGATGCGGCCGCATTTCGAAGCCTGCGAGACGGTCGCCCGAGTGGAGTACGCGCATCACCGGGCGCCTGAAATCTCCCGGCGCCTGCAATCGGGAGCCGAGGTGCACGGCTGGCATGCAGGGGAAGCCCCCCGGCTGTACACGTACTCGCCGGAAGAGGCTCTTCGCTCCTCCGCACCGCCCGGTGGCAAGCAATCCATGTCCGCCACGTTCGTGCCGCGCTTCCGCCAGGCCGGTGGGCAGCTCCTGTCCTCCACCCGCGTCCGACGCCTGCGCCGGGAGGGATCGTTCTGGATCGCCGAAACCGAGCAGCGGGGTGCCGATGGTGGCTGCCATCGTTCGGAGGTCAGGGCGGACCGCATCGTGGTCGCGTGCGGGGCCGTGCAAACGCCCGCCCTGCTCCGGCGCTCCGGGATGACGCGCAACATCGGCAACACGCTGCGGTTTCATCCGATGGTGAAGGTCGTCGCCGACTTTGGGGAGATGGTGAACCGCGCGGGCGACTATGACCCGGTCCACCAGATCCGGGAGTTCGAGCCCCAGATCGGAATGGGCTGTTCCATCAGCACGCCAGCGCAATTGGGGATGGCTCTGGCAGGCCAAAAGGATGCGTGGTCGCTCGTCAGAGAGCACTGGCAGAACATGGGCCTCTACTATGTACAGAGCAGCGGTGGCAGTGCCCGGGTCCGTAACGTGCGGGGCTTCGTTGATCCCATGGTGCGCGTACGGTTCGAAGAGGACGACCTTGCACTTCTGGCCGTGAACCTGGCCCGTCTCGCCACGGCTCTCTTCGCGGCGGGAGCGCGACGCATCTATCCGTGCATACCGGGCTATCCCGTGCTGGAATCCCGTGCAGACATTGCCTCCCTCCCCGCCAGGCTTCGGCCCGCAGACGGAAGTCTCACCTCCGTCCATGTCTTCTCGTCCTGCCCGATGGGAGAGGATGAGCGGGTCTGCGCCGTGAATTCGTTCGGAGCGATGTTCGGGACGGAGGGCCTGTACATCAACGACGCTTCGCTTCTCTGTACTCCCACCGGAGTCAATCCGCAGGGCACCGTGATGGCCGTCGCGCGTCGCAACGCCATCGCTATGCTGGAGCGGCGGAGCCGATAGCGTTCGTGCCCCTTCTGAACTCGGCTGGTCGGGTCAGGAGGAGCCAGGCGATCCCGAACAGGACCGTTGGCAACCACAGCAGAAGGTGCGCCAGAAGAACGACCGCTGCTGCCGCTTCAGCCGGGACTCCGAGGACCGCGAACGACAGTACGCCGGCAGCGTCGTAGGATCCGAAATGGCCGGGCAGCGCAGGAACCAGTGTCCCGAGGGTCGCGAGGCCGAAGGCCACCAGAGGCTTCAGCCCGTCCTCGATCGTCCCGCCGAGGCTCATCCAGGCTCCGACCATGACAAGGCTTTCGAGCAACCAGAGCGCGACGGATACCGCCAGCAGCGCCGCCATTCGCCTAAAGCCACCCAGTGCCTTCAGCGCCAGAGCCAGGGACCGGGCTGCATCGGCAAGGCGCTGCAGCCACGTACGCTTCGTACGGGCCGCCAGCACAGTGCAGATCCCACTCGTCGCGCGCGGTGCGAGCAACACGATCACGCTGGCTCCTGCGGCGACAGCAAGAACGCCGGCAAGGTCATGCGCAATGCTGGAGGGAAGGTCGCTCCGCGCGAGCCACACAGCGGCCCCGGCGACGACCAGGATCGCCGCCAGATCGAGCAGCCTCTCGACAATCATCGCTCCGATCACGGCGGCCCCCGGCAGGCCGAAGCGCGTGTAGAACCAGTGAATGCGAAACAGATCTCCGAGGCGAAACGGCAGTATGTCGCTTATGCCGAAGCTGGCGATGAAGGGGGCAACCGTCGGACGAAGCGCAATGCGTTTCGTCTCACCCGGCTCCAGCAGGTACCAGAAGCGCACGGCGCGCAGCACGAAATCCATCGCGTAGGCCAGCAGCGCGAGAAACAGAGGCGCCAGTGTCGCGCGAGCGAGCAACGCACTCACCTGGCCCAGGTCGATCGATGTCCAGAGCAGCACGAGGAAACCGGCGCCGAGGACCACTCCGGCTGCGGCCGGGAGGATCGTGCGCGTTCTGGACGCCCCTGCGGCGCGATCGTTCACTCCTGCTCGGCCTGATGCCGGACGAAAAGAGTCGCAAGCGTGGTGCGGCTCGAAATTCCCAGTTTCCGGTAGACGTGGTGGAGATGGATGCTGACAGTACCCTCGGTTGATCCCACGGCTGCGGCGATGGCCTTGTTGGAGTATCCCCGGCAGACAAGCTCGCTGATCTCCCGTTCGCGCGGCGTCAGCGTTGCCAGCGCCCGGCCCGGATCGTTTCCACGCTCCTGCCGGGCCCGCGCAACCATCTCTTCAGGCAACCATCGCTCACCTTTGCCCACCTCGCGAAGGCAATTGACGAGTGTTTCGGCAGCGAAATCCTTCAGCAGGAGGCCGCTGACGCCAAGGCTCAGCGCTTCGGCGACCTGACGGCCGGACATGGTGGCACTGAGGAATACAACGCGAACCGGCCAGCCCCGCTCCTGCACCGTTCGCAGGATGGCCATGCCGCCGAGATCAGGCATCATCAGGTCAAGCACGGCGATCTCCGGACGCAGATCACGGATCAGGCCAAGCGCCCGGACCCCGCTGCCGGTCACCCCGACCAGGTCTATGCCCGGCGTCGCGCCGAGAAGGTCCTCAAGGCCACGGAGCAGCAGGGGATGGTCGTCCGCCACGAGTACGCGCTGGTTCACGCCGCAAGCTCCTCGACAGGCACAACAAGACGCACCGCGAGCCCGGGGGCCTGGTCGGACAGCGACATGGCGCCGCCCAGATGATGCATCCGCGCGCGCAGCGACACGGATCCGGTACCGTCACATCGCGGGTCCAGCCCCGATCCGTCGTCCACCACCGTCAACTCGATTGCCCCGCCACGCATCCGGGCGCTCAGGTGGACGCTGGAGGCAGCGCCGTGACGGACCGCGTTGGACGTCGCTTCCGAGAGAAGCTGCATAAGGTCGTAGACGAGGCGGCGCGGAAGCAGCATGGAACCACCGCGCCAGTCGAAGCGCACCGCCACCTCCCACATTCGTGAAAGCTCGCCGGCATGAGCGCGCAGTTCCTCGGCCACCTCCACCCGTGTATCGACGGCGGTATCGCGATGGTCTTCGACGAACCGCCGGATGCGGCGTTGCTGCTCGAGCACAAGCTTCTCGATTTCCCGCAGCCTTTCGGCATCGGCGGGGGTGACGGCGCCCAGTGCATGAAGCCTGAGACTGGTGGCCGTCAGATCCTGGAGGACGCTGTCGTGGAGATCCTGCGCCAGGCGGTTGCGCTCGGCCGCCCGCACATCGTCCGAATGCCTTGCGATGAGGTCCAGCCGCTCCAGCTCGGCACCGATCCGCGTCGCGATGATCTCGCTCAGCGCGACAGCCTCCTCCCAACGGCAGTTCGGTTCGAGCAGCAGCACCGCCCCTCCCAGGCGCAAACCGGAAAAGCCGGCGGAGACCACGAATGAGGAAGACAGAACCTCCGGAAGCCCCAGTCGGGTGAGTGCGTGCGCCACTGCCTGCACCTCACCGTCCCGGAGCACTCTCGCGGTCGTGCAATCGTAGGCGCCCGAAATAGCGGCATCGATCTCCGCGCTGCTGAGTGCAGCGCTGAGTTCGCGCAGGTCCAAGTCCGGCGTCTGCCAGCTCGCTAGAAATGCCTGGTCGGTCTCGTGTTCATGCCAGACGACGATGATGTGCTTACTTCCGATCACACTGCCGGCGTGAAGGCACAGCTCCTTCAGCCACGTGCGGCGGCTTCCAAGGGCCGGCTCAAGCGGCCAGCGGGCAAGCCGAGTCAGCCTCTGCCGGCTGCTTTCGCGGTACGCGCCGAAATAGCCGAGCATGAGCGCCGCGAGCAGCAGGAAGGCAGAGCGAACAACCAGAAGGTTGACTTCGGATTCTCCGTCCAGAATGTCCGGAATGCCGATGGCATACAGCACGAGCTCCAGAAAGAACGCGCCCAGTATGGCGCCCCCCAGTCCCCAGCGCATCGTCATCGCCATCAGCGTGAACGGGAGAAACACGAAAAACGGACTGGTGAGCTCGTTCGTCAGCAGTGCCAGACAGCCGAAGATGACGGTATCGAACACATGGCTGAACAGATGCGCCGGACTGTCCACCCTTCGCCTGGACGGCGCCAGCAGCATCAGCGCCGAATAGCCGAGATAGAAGGTCAGAAGGTAATGGACTTCGGTGTGGTAGAGGTAAGGCTGCGTGGGATCCAGCCAGATCGCCAAAACCGCGAAGGCCACCGTCATGAACCGGCCGAAGCTGATCAGGCGGTTCGGGTCCGACGCCAGAAGAGTGCTTCGCGCCGTCTCCAGCTGTGACCATAACGAGCGGGGCTGGGCGAAGATCGGTCCCTTCAATGCACGTCTTCTTCGTCAGCCTGCGGCAGCCCGGATCCGCATCATCCGGAACTACCACAGGTCTGTCGAAGGTGCGGGTGCCCTAAAGTCTTACTTCTCCTGCCCCGTCCGGAGCACCCGAGCCCTTCTATGGCCTAGCGGGCCGGACCGCCGAAATGGAAGCTGGCTTCCAGACCGATGGTGCGCGGGCGCAGCCTTGTCGAGGTGATATCGAAGATGTTGGGGCCAAGGACCTGAACCTCACGGAAGCTGGTCGCACCGTGCTCATCGGTGATGTTGTCCGCGAACAGGGCCAGGGTCACGTCCCGGAATTCAAGTCCAATGCGGGCATCCACCCGATCGATCGTATCGCCCGGCAGGAACGCGGCGTAAGACGAGTTGCGCCGCGGTGACGTGTGCTGCCATCCCACCCGTCCGAACGCCTGAAGCGTGTCGCTGATCGCGCGGGTGTAATCGACCGAGGCATTCGCCGTAAACTTCGCCACGTCATCCACGGCAGCGCCATCAACGATGGCGGTGCCCGGTACTTCGCCGGTGTACTCGGCGTCGACGTAAGCCCCGCTCGCCGCCAGCGAGAGCCCCGGAAGGGGCTGGAGGAGCGCGCTGAGTTCCACACCCTTGGTGCGGGTGCCATTGGAGTTGATCAGCCCGTTGAACGTCGTTCCCGGGATCGGCAGACGAACCGTGACATCCTCCCAGTCACTGTAGAACACAGCTGCCTCGAGCGACAGCCTGCGCTCCCACAGCTCCGCCTTCGCCCCGACCTCGTAAGTCCAGATGGTATCGGGACGCAGCACCGACGGCAGTTCCACACCATAAAGAGGCGCGAGTGCGAGCGGTACGGTTGGCTGAAGCTGGCCGGAGCGGAAGCCCTTCGCGGCGCTGGCGTAGATCGTGGTGTTGGCTTGGGGCCGCCATGCTACGGAGAACCGCGGATTCCACGACTTGTAGGTGTCGCCCGGTTGCAGCGTGATTTCGCCCGAATTCGCTTCCTGGCCGCCCAGCCGGTCCTCGAAATACCGCAGGCCCGCTGTCAGGTCGAGCTGCGTGCCCGGGATCGTGTAGGTTGCCTCCCCGAAGACTGCGCGGGTGCGGTTGCGCAGTTCAGCGTCGTTATCGATGCCGGCCGCCGAGAACTTCACGATGTCGTTGCGCTGTGCGTTGCGCAGATACCCACCGATTGTCCACTTGAGCGGCGCGTCAGTCGTAGACGCGAGCCGCAGTTCATGAGCCTCGACGCCGATATCGATCGAGACATCGATCGTGCCCAGAGGGGAGGCACCCTGCTGGGGAACCGCGAAGTCACTGTGCGAATAGGAATAGAAGAGCTCGGCGCCCCCAACGTCGTAGCGGGCGGTTGCACCATAAAGCTCGAGGCGGCTGCGGCTTGAAGGCACGGTGCCGCGCGTCTGTTCGCCATCGTCCCGGGCGTTGGAGCCACCCGCCGGGAACTCGGACGTGGACAGCCAGTAAGTCCCGGTAATCGACAGCCGCTGCGTGGGGTCGAACCGCAGGCGGGCACGGAAAGTATCATACGTCTGGTCGTTGACGTTCGACAGGCCCGTGGAACTGTTGTCCACCCAGCCTTGATAACGCTCGTGGGTTCCTGCCACGCGGACGGCCAGTACGCCGGGCAGGATAGGAGCGTTGAAGGCGCCCTTCGCGCCGGCATTGGTTCCGCCCCCGCGGGTATCCGATACCATCCCGAAGCCCTTGGCTTCCCAGTTGTCCAGATCGGCGCCCTTCGTCAGAATTCGAACCGTGCCGCCCATGGAGCCTTCGCCGAATAGCGTTCCCTGCGGACCGCGCAGCACCTCGATCCGGTCAAGGTCCCATGCCCGCACATCAGGGCTGAGGGGAACCGTGACGCCTGTGAACGGCAGGTCATCCAGGTAATACCCGTTCTCGTTGGCGCCCAAGGAGCTGGATATGCCGCGGATGGTGATTTTTGAGCCGAGGGCGGAGCCGCTATCGTAGATGCCGACGCCGGGTACCTCCTGCAGCACGTCCGCAAGGTTGCGCGCGCCGCGACGTTCCAGGCGCTCGCCGCTGATGGCTGCGACGGCGATCGGCACGTCGACAGCCCGCTCTTCACGCTTCCGCGCCGTGACGATGATGTCTCCGCCCTCGAAATCAGCGCTTCCGGCGCTCTCCTGAGCGAACGCGGACGTGCTCGCCATAGCGGAGCAAAGCAGTGCAACGTGACGAGCCAACCGGGTGGGCATAAGCGACCTCATTTTGCAGGCTGCAGCTTCAGAGAACGGGCTTGCAACCTGGATATTCCTGTTTTTACGACAAGGGCTTCAGCTTCGAGCCCCTTCCCGGTGGCGCTTTGGCGGCGAGTAGTAAATAAAGCCTGAATCCCCGGGGGGCCGACGGGCCCGCTTCGGCTAACAGCGAGTGACATGATGACGAATGGCGATGACGAGTACGTTTATGATGACGCGAGCGGCGAATGGATCACCGCAGCCGAGGCAGCACAGAAATCGACGGCCGATGACCGGGTCGAAGTTCGCGATGCGGTGGGAAACCGGCTTGCCGATGGCGACAGCGTGACGCTCATCAAGGATCTGACGGTGAAGGGTGCGAACCAGACGCTGAAGCGCGGCACGGTTATCAAGTCGATCCGGCTGACTGGCGACACACAGGAAATTGACTGCCGTTTCGAGGGTATCAAGGGACTGGTGCTACGTGCAGAGTTCGTTCGTAAACGCTGATCTACGTCATCTATAAAGATGAGGGCGCTTCCGACCAAGAAGCGGCCGACTCCCACCAGAGCGGTGATTCAGAGGGTATACTGCCTCACAGCTGCGCTTTCGTGCACAAGTACACGAAAATAAAGGCAAATTAGCCCCTTCAAATGTCGGGCTATTTGCCCATAATGGCGACATGCACAATTTGCCGATTCAACCCAGCCGCCGTGCGCTGATGATTTCTGGCGTCACGCTTGCAGTGGGCGCGCTTGCCCAGTCCACGAAGACCTTCACCACGCCCGCGCCGGAACGCGTGACGATAAAGCCTCCGAAAGTGCCGGCCGCCCCGCGCATTGCGCGACCGAACTCGCGTTTCGACGTCGAGCCGAAGCTCCTTGAACGCGCTCTCGCGGCGCTGAACCGGCATTCCTCCGCGATCAGGGAGCGGGATCGAATCGCCATTGTCGATTTCGATGCGCCCTCTTCCGAACCGCGCCTTCATTTCCTCGACGTGGTCAGCGGCAAGGCAACACGTATGCTCGTCGCCCATGGTTCGGGGTCTGATCCGGGGCATACCGGCTATCTGAAAACCTTCTCCAACGCGTTCGGTTCCAACGCTTCGAGCGAAGGCGCCTTCCTTACGGATGATTATTACGTCGGCAAGCACGGCCGGTCACAGCGTCTGCTTGGTCTGGACCATACCAACAACAACGCACTGGCCCGTGCGGTGGTGGTTCACAGCGCCTGGTATGCGAATGACGACATGATTTCGGCTCACGGCAAACTTGGACGCAGCCAGGGGTGTTTTGCGGTGGGCGAGGACAAGCTGGATGATGTGTTCGCTTTCCTTGGCAAGGGCCGCATGATCTACGCAGATCGCATGGGAGCAGCCTGAGCCGGACGTCTGCGCCGGTTTCGTGTGCAACCCTGCGCGTCCACCTCCGTTGTTATACGGGTCTTTCAAGGAGATCCGCGTGCGCAGTGGTGCAATTGCTTGTTCGTTGCTGACTTTGGCCTTCGCCCTCAGCGGATGCGATGCCTTCACGGGAGACCGTGAGAGCGCTGCAGCGGTGGCGAGTATAGACCAGGTCGACTGGTCCAGCGACACGGCCGGCCAGCTACGCTCCGCCATCGACGGCCGCGTAGCCCACGGCCTGGACGCGATGAACTTCACAGTCGAAGGCGATCCTGCAAATCAGGACGGCGATCAGGCGCTGACACGCAGCGCTCTGCGATACGCCGCCGCACTGGCCACCGGCGCCAGCGATCCGTCCAAGCTGCACGAAGTCTACACGATCGCGCGGCCGAAGCCTGACCTGGAGCGAGGATTGGCGCAGGCCGTTGCCGACGGCAAGGTGAAGGACTGGCTCGATTCTCTGGCCCCGCAGGACGATGGCTACCGCAGTCTGTCCAAGGCGTACACGGAACTGCGTCGGCAGCGGAACGGTCCTTCCCCCGTGATTCCGGACAAGGGTGAAGCCATCGACCCTGGCGCTACGGATAAGCGCATTCCGGTGATCGCGCGCCAGCTGGTGGCCTCCGATTACCTGGCTCCGGAAGCCGCGCAAGGCGATCGTTACACACCCGCGATGGTACAGGCTGTCCGGCGCATGCAGGCGGATTACGGCATCAAGCCCGATGGCGTGATCGGCAGCGATGCGCTGGGCATCCTGAACCTTTCGGACGACGACAGGGCGCGCGAGATGGCCGTCGCGATGGAGCGGATGCGCTGGCTGGAACGGCAGCCAGCGGCAACGCGGATAGATGTGAACATCGCTTCAGGCCGGTTGAGCTACTGGCGCGACGGCAAACTTGCCGACACGCGCAAGGCCATTGTGGGTGAACCCGACCATGAGACGCCCCAGCTTGGATCGCCGATTTACCG
Organism: Novosphingobium sp. HII-3; assembly: GCF_002916655.1. Taxonomy (GTDB): domain Bacteria; phylum Pseudomonadota; class Alphaproteobacteria; order Sphingomonadales; family Sphingomonadaceae; genus Novosphingobium; species Novosphingobium panipatense. Next base: position 12,100 of record NZ_PPSM01000088.1, on the reverse strand, counting down.
GCTTGTCGCGAATCCCACCTGGACTGTCCCTCGTTCCATCCAGAAGAACGAGATCGAGGGTAAGGGCGCGGGCTATCTGCGGCAGAACAACATGGCTTGGGAGGACGGCTGGATCGTTCAGCAGCCCGGGCCCAAGAACTCGCTCGGCCTGGTCAAGTTCGACATGAAGAATGATCACCAGATCTACCTTCACGACACGCCTGCCAAGCAATTGTTCAACGAGGTTCAGAGACAGCGCAGCCATGGCTGCGTGCGTGTGGAAGACGCCCTCGGCTTTGCCGAGATGCTCGCCCGTGACGAGGGCGTGCTTGAGGAATGGCAGCGGGCACGTGCAACAGGCAAGGAAACCTTCGTCCCCCTGCCCCGCGAGATACCGGTGCGGCTGATCTATCAGACGGTGCTGTTTGGGGAGGACGGAGCCCCGATCATCCGATCGGACCCCTATAGCTGGAATGACAAGGTCGCCACGGCACTGGGCTTCGCGTCTCACCAGGGGTACCGCGTCCGCACGGCAAACGGAGACGTCGGCCCTTAAAAAGCCACGTTGGTCCGATTGGCGGGAGATCGTCCGAACTCCCGCCAAGTTGCGATTTTCCGGGGGGCTGCTGGAACCTCTGGCATACCGATGCCTTGCGCCTCCATGGACACACCACTTGATTGCCTCATCATCGGCGCGGGGCCTGCGGGCCTGACCGCCGCGATTTACCTGTCGCGCTTTCACCTTCGGACGGGGCTGGTAGACGCGGGCAAGAGCCGGGCTGCCCTTATCCCGTGCACCCGCAATCACCCCGGCTATCCCGGTGGGATCTCTGGCGAAGACCTGCTGGCGCGGATGCGCGAACAGGCAGCCGAGTTCGGCGCTCATGTGACAGACGCGCTTATCGAAACGCTTGAGCGCAATGACGACACCTTCATCGCGCGCGGCGAGGGGCTGGAAGTCGCTGCTCGTACGGTGCTTCTTGCGACCGGCGTCGTCAACAAGCGCCCACCGATCGCACCCGAGGTCCATGACGCGGCGCTCGCTCGTGGGCTCTTGCGCTACTGCCCCATCTGCGACGGTTTCGAGGTGACTGACAAGCGTGTTGGCGTCATCGGCAGCGGCACTCACGGCTTCAAGGAGGCGCTTTTCCTGCGGATGTACACGCACAGCGTCACCCTCGTCGCGCCGGATGCGAAGCATGATCTGAGCGAACTTGAACGGGAACAGGTCAGCAGGGTCGGTATACGGCTTATCGATGGGCCCTGTGCGCCCCTGCGTCTTGCCGGGGAGGAAATGCTTGTTCCCACCCCAGCCGGCGAGCTCGCATTCGATTCCGTCTACCCGGCGCTTGGGTCAATCATTCGGTCCGAGCTGGCCCTGATGCTTGGCGCAGAAGCGACGGACGACGGCTGCCTGGTGGTCGATGATCATCAGCGCACGTCCATACCGGGGCTCTACGCTGCAGGAGACGTCGTCAAAGGGCTGGATCAGATCAGCCACGCCATGGGAGAAGGCGGAGTAGCCGCAACGACTATCCGCAATGATCTGGCCGAAACCGGGACATTGCTTCGATAAGCATCCCCGGCCTTCGCCATGGGTTCACGTTAGCGCCAGAAGAACTGTCGCGAACAACAGAAACGCCACACAACTCATTCCGCACAACGTGCCGAATGGACAAGCGTGAATGCTTGGATCGTACCTCTCCATACACCCTATCTCCGGATGCGTTTTATTATGATTCGGAGCGTACGCTTCATCGCATCCGCTCGCAAGCCGTGGCAGCGATGCCGCAGAAACAATCGTGCCGGATGCGAAGGGAACCGAAAGGGATCTTCGGCTTTGTCATGGATTGGCGGAAACTGGGGGGTGTGCTTGCGCGATATAATGATCTTGACGCTTTATTCGCTTGACGTAATGGGCAGCCTCGATGGCTGATGAACGCACTCCCCCTCAACCCGACGATGAACCTCGCGATGAAGCCGCCAACGAAGGCTCCCGCCGGCCGGGTCTGAGCAGACGGACAAAGGGCATCCTGCTGATTGCGGCAGCTGTCGTCCTGCTTGCCGTCGCCATCTGGGTCGTCCGGTACAAGACCTATGGCCAGTACTTCGAAGAAACGGACGACGCGCAGATCCGCGCAGATGCTGTCACGATCGCGCCCAAGGTTAGCGGGTACGTGACCGCAGTGCTCGTGGGAGACGACCAGGATGTCGTCGCCGGACAGCAACTCGTCTGGATTGATCCGGGTAACTACGACGCCCAGGTAGCCCAGGCCCGCGCTCAGATCGCGCAGGCTTCCGCGGGAGCGGAGAACGCGCGCGCGGCCATTTCCGAGCAGGAAGCGGCCATCGAGCAAGCGGAGGCCCAGCTCGAGGCTGCGAGGGACAAGGCCGCGCACGACGCCGCCGAAGTGGCACGTTACGCGCCGCTGGCGGCGAGCGGAGCCGAAACCCGGCAGCAACTCGCGCAGCTGCGGCTCGCGGCGGATCAGTCGGCGCAGCAGGTCCGCCAGCAAGCGGCCGCACTTGAAATGCAGCGCCGCCGGGTCTCCGGCATGCGCGCACAGGTCCGACAGGCGGAGGCGCAGGGCGAAGGAGCACGAGCCCAGCTGCAGGCGGCGGGGATTGATCTTTCCTCCACCCGCATGGCCTCCCCGACCGACGGCCGCATCGGTGACCGCACGGTTCGGGTCGGCCAGTTTGTGCAGGCTGGCACCCGGCTCATGACGGTGGTTCCGCTGGACAAGCTCTACGTGGTCGCCAACTTCAAGGAGACCCAGCTGGCACGCATGCGCCCGGGCCAGCCCGCCAAGATCGCCGTGGATGCTCTGGAGGGTACCGAAATTCGTGGCCGCGTGATCAGCGTCTCGCCCGGAACGGGCGCGCAGTTCTCCATCCTGCCGCCGCAGAACGCCACCGGCAATTTCACCAAGATCGTGCAACGCGTACCGGTTCGGCTCGCGATCGAGGCACCGGCCTCGGCGCGCAAGGTTCTGGTCCCGGGTCTCTCCGTAAGGGTCACCGTGGACACCCGGGGCGGAAAGGGCGAAATAGACCGCATCCAGAAGGACCAGGAGCAGCTCGAAAACAAGGCGAATTGACATGGCGTCATCCGCCGCCACCGCTGCCAACGCCGCGCAGACCCGACCGGCCAATGCGGACCTGAGTGCCTGGCTTGCGGTCGCGGCAGGAACCTTGGGCGCGCTGATGGCGACGCTCGATATCTCGATCGTCAACTCCGCCTTGCCGACCATTCAGGGCGAAATCGGCGCGTCAGGCACGGAAGGCGCCTGGGTGGCGACCTCGTACCTCGTGGCTGAGATCATCATCATCCCGCTTTCGGCCTGGCTGGAACGTGTCCTTGGATTGCGCACGTTCCTGCTGATCTCGGTGACCCTGTTCACCGGCTTCTCCATACTTTGCGGATTTGCCAACTCCCTCACGGTCATGATCATCGGACGAGTCGGCCAGGGAATCACCGGCGGCGCCATGATCCCGACCGCGCAGACGATCATCGCGCAAAGGCTTCCCCGGCATCAGCAATCGGTGGGCACGGCCGCCTTTGGCGTGGTGGCGATTCTGGGGCCGCTCGTGGGGCCCCTGGTCGGTGGCTGGCTGGCAGAGAACGTGAGCTGGCATTACGCGTTCTTTCTGAACGTTCCCCTCTCGATCATCCTCATCGTCCTTCTGCTCGTGGGTCTGCCGCACCAGCCATCCAGGCTGCATCTGTTTCGCGAGGCCGACTGGATCGGCATCATCGGATTGGCGCTCGGCATGGGTGGCCTGACTGTCTTCCTCGAAGAAGGTGCTCGGGAGGAGTGGTTTGCGTCCGGTCTCATCCAGCAGATGGCGATCCTGACGATCGTCGGCTTCGTGATGCTGTTCTACGGTCAGTTCACCGCCAAACGGCCCGTGATCAAGCTCTCGCTGCTGCTCGACCGGCAGTTCGGGTCAGTGGCGCTGATGGGTGTTGCACTTGGCGTCGTGCTTTACGGCACATCCTATGCCATCCCGCAGTTCCTTGCGGCCATCGCCGGGTACAACTCCCTGCAGTCGGGCCAAGTCGTGCTTCTTTCGGGCATTCCAAGCATCCTTCTGATGCCCTTCGTGCCCCTGCTGATCCGCTATGTCGACATCCGCATCGCGGTGGCGCTTGGCATGGGAATCATGGGCATTTCCGCCTATCTGGAAACCTCCCTGACCGCAGCCTCCGTCGGCAGCGACTTCACCGAGTCCCAGCTCATGCGCGGCGTGGGACAGATCCTGGGGATGCTGTTCCTGAGCCAGGCCGTCGTCCAGTCTGTCCCTCCCGAAGACGCTGGCGATGCCTCCGGCCTGTTCAACGCCATGCGCAACCTGGGCGGCAGCTTCGCGCTAGCGGGCATATCGATCCTTCAGCAGGACCGGCTATGGCTTCACTCCCGGCGGATCGAGGAGAGCCTCAACGCCAACTCCGCCGATGTACAGAATTACCTCTCCGGCCTGAGCAACGCGGTCGGCGGTGAGGCAGCGGGCCTGAGGCTTCTCGGCCAGCAAATACAGCAACAGGCGCTTGTCATGACCTACAACGACATCTTCTTCGCAATGAGCCTGGTGACGCTGGCGGTGGTTCCGCTGGTGCTGTTCCTGCGCCCCCTGCCGCGCAACGCTTCGCTGGCGGGAATGCATTGATGCGCCGCGCAACGATCCTCCTTCTCTCTGCCAGCGTTGCCGCGTGCAGCACAGGCCCCGACTATGCCGGCCCTCCGGAGGTCGGCAGCACCGCCACCGCGCGCGGCACTTTCGTGCGCGCGGGCGACCCGGCCCTCAACACGGGTGCCGCCGTGGCGCGGTGGTGGGAAACGCTCGGCGACCCTGTGCTTACCGGCCTGGTCGATGATGCCCTGAGCCAGAGCCCCGACATCTCCATAGCCCAGGCCCGCATCCGGGAGGCGCGCGCGAAGCTTCAGCAAGGGCGCGCTCAACTGCTGCCCACGCTGGCCGGAACGGGGATGTTCGTACATGCGCGCCTTCCCGGCACCGGTCTGGGCTCGCTCACCGGTGGATCGGGCGGCGAAGGCCAGGATGGCGGCGCGCAACAGGACGAGTCTTCGGATGGCTCCTCCCTCAACTTCTACAACATCGGCGCCAATGTTTCGTGGGAGCCGGATCTGTTCGGCGGTCGCCGTCGCGAGGTGGAAGCTGCGCAAGCGAACCTTGATCAAAGGTTCGCGGAGCTTGCCGATGCGCAGGTCTCGCTGAGCGCTCAAGTCGCGCAGTCCTACGTCAATCTCCGGGACGTGGAAGAGCGCGCGCGGCTTAACGCCCGGTCGAGCGAGTTGCAGCGCAGATCGCTCGAGCTCATGCGGCAGCGCCTCGCGGCAGGAACCGCCTCCCGCCTTCAGGTGCAGCGTCTGGAGACGGAGCTGGCCTCGACAGACGCTCAGAATATCCCTCTGGACGCGCAGATCGCACTATACAGGGACGCACTGGCCGTTCTCACCGGTCGTACCCCGGGCGAACTGGACGCGCAGCTTGCGGGTGTGGCGCCGGTGCCGCTTCCGCCCGCCGCTGTGCCAATCGGCGATCCTGCGACCCTGCTATCACGGCGGCCCGACGTACGCACCGCGGAGCGCGCGCTTGCTGCCGGGACCGCACAAATCGGCGCGGCCAAAGCGCGTGCCCTTCCCGGTATCAAGTTCTCCGGCATTCTGGGGCTTGGTGGAACGGAACCGGGCGATGTGCTCGACCCCGGGAACCTGGCGGCGCTGCTGATGCCGCAGCTCAGCTTTCCTGTTATCGACTTCGGCCGCAGCCGGGGAGCCGTGCAGGAAGCGGAGGCGCAAAGGGACGCCGCTGAAGGCCAGTACCGCAAGGCGGTGCTCTCGGCGCTTCAGGATGCTGAAGACAGCCTTGCCCGCTTTGGCGCCACACGGCGACAGCTCGCCCAGCTCATTCAAGCGGAACGCAGCGCTGCCGGCGCGGCACGGCTCAACCGCCAGCGGTTCGAAGCTGGAACCAGCACTCTGATCGACCAGCTGGACATAGAACGCCAGCAACTCTCATCGTCCATCGCGGTAGCGCAGGCGAAAGCGCAACTCACGATCGACTACATCGCAATTCAGAAAGCCCTCGGCCTTGGCTGGAGCGAGCCGGCGGAGCCCGCCACGCGCTAGTCCGAGCGTGGTCGGGCTAGGCCGATGACCCGGATGATCGCGCCCACCGCTTTCGTTCGCCGGTTTTCATGCCCACCAATGCCGTCGGGCGGTGCCGTGCTGACCGCGCCAAGCTTGTAGCCTGTATCAGAGCGGTGCCGGGCGGCGTTTGCCTTGCTACGGCGCCCTTGAGAGCGCATAATGGTGGAATGGCGCGCAAGGAAACATGTGGCCTGTTGGCGGCAGCAACAGCACTGACTTTCGTCTGTGCCGCTCCTTTGGCTGCTCAGGCTCCTGCGGTTATCAAGGCAGCGCCGGGCAAGACCACCAAACCACACCCGAAGCCACGCTGGCGCGCTTTTGCCGTTCCGGGCCAGGGCACAGTTTACGTCGTGCCGGTACAGCCGAAAGACACCCGCTCACCTAAAGAGCGATGCCAGGAAGAGGAAATCGCGCGCGAAGGTGGCTCCCCATCTGTGCTCGCGCAGGGCGCTATCGACCTGAAGTGCAGCCAAAGCTGATCGCGCAGTTCGGCGCAGATATTTCGAATAACTTCCGCAAGCCTTGATCATCTCTCTGCGGCCGCTGCCGCAGGGCGCAATGGCGTGCCAACCTTCTGCGATTACTCTCCGCAACGCGAATATGTCCCAGCGATACAACACACTTCCATCCGACTGTCCGTGATATTGCGAGTGACTCGCTTTAGCATCAAGTCTAATGCGCTCTTCGAATCAGGGAGCGACAGAGTGAAGGGCAGTCTTTTGAATACCGCAGGCGCCGTGGCAGCGGCGATCTTGGGCATGAGCCCGGCACAGGTTCGGGCGGCGGATGCCGAGGATACGCCCCGCTCCGGGGACATCGTTGTGCTGGGCAAGAGCTATGGCGTCGATGTGGGCAAGACAGTTACCCCGCTCAAGGATATCCCGAACACCATCACGCTTATCGATCGCGAGCAGATTGAGGCGCAAAACCTGTTTACCCTGGAAGATGCGCTGACGGCCACCCCGGGCATCACCGTTACCGGCGTCGGAAGCGAGGATCCTTCCTACATGTCGCGCGGCTTCGCGATCTCCAACTACCTGGTGGACGGCACCCCGACACTTTCGTTCGGGTTCCCTGCCGTCGTCCCGGATCTGTTCTTCTACGAGCGGCTCGAAGTGCTGCGCGGCCCGGCCGGCCTGTTCAGCGGTTCGGGAAACCCGGCGGGCAGCATCAACCTGGTGCGCAAGCGCCCGCTCGACGAGTTCAAGGCACAGGTCGCCCTCGGCTACGGCAGCTACCAGAACTTTCGCGGCGAGGTCGATGTGTCCGCCCCGCTTGCGCCCGGCGTCGCCCTGCGCGCTGGCGCCATGGTTCAGGACCAGGACCAGTTCTTCGACGTTGGGCACCGCAACCGACTGGCGGTATTCGGCGTCGGCAAGATCGACATCGGCGAGCGCACGACGTTCACCGTGGGTGCGAGCTACGACCGCTTCAAGCCGGCGGTCCAGTCCGGCCTCCCTGGCATCGCCGGCGGCTGGGACGGCAGCGACGGCCAACTGCTCGACATTTCGCGCTCCACCTACCTCGGCGCCGACTGGAACCGGTTCCGCTCCGATATCTGGTCGGTCTTCGCCGACCTGACGCACCGGATCAGCGAGCGTTGGACGATCCGGGCAAGTGGCCTCTACAGCGACGTGGAGCGCGTCGACATCTACAGCTACATCGGAAACCAGCCGGTCACCGCGACCAACGGCGTCACCAATCAAATCGCCTATCGCGGCGACAGCTTCATGAAGACGCGTTCGTTCGATTTCAACGCCCTTGGCACCTTCCCGGCATTTGGCCGCGATCAGACACTGATCCTGGGCGTCGATTATCAGGCCAGTTCATATCAGTCCTACTACACGCGCCTGTCCAACTACGCGAAGATCGACGTGTACGATCCCGTTTCGCCACTGGAGCCTCCGCTCAACCCGTATGGCCCCTCTGCCCCCTACCCGGTGCAAGGTGGCACCCCCGGACAGACAGCGACGCAGAACTACGGGGCATCGGACACCCGGATTGAGCAATATGGTGCCTACGGCCAATTGCGCTTCAGCCCGATGGACGGCCTCACCGCGACCGGTGGCGGGCGTCTCACCTGGTGGGAAACGACGACGCAGGCGCTGCTGCCAGCGCCGGGCCCGAAAGGGGGCTACACCGTCGAAGGCCGGTTCACACCGTATGCGGGACTTGTGTGGGACGTGACCAGCGACTGGAACGTCTACGGCTCCTACGCGGACAGCTTCACGCCGCAGGCCGCTCCCGCCGGCCGCTCTCGCCCCGAGGGAAAGGACATCGAGCCGCTGGTAGGCGCGCAGTACGAGGTCGGTACCAAGCTCTCCCTCATGGACGACAGGCTGCTGCTGTCCGGCGCTGCCTACCAGATCGAGCAGACCAACCGCCTCTTCAACGATCCGGACGACGCCACTGTGGTGCTCCAGGTCGGCAAGGTGCGCGCGCGCGGCGTCGAGGCCGAGGCGGCCGGCGAGATCCTGCCGGGCTGGCGCATCAACGGTGGGTACAGCTACACCCGAACCAAATACATCGAAGACGCCAATGCGCAGTACGAGGGCCTGCCATTGGTACCGATCATTCCGAAGCACTCGATCAAGCTGTTCACTAACTACAAGCAGCAGAGCGGCTCTCTTGCCGGGCTGAGCCTGGGCGGAGGCCTGACCTGGTTCAGTTCGACGTACGGCGGCGTGCCCGCTGTCCGCAACGCCGCCGGTGTCGTCACCACCCGCTCCACGATCGTGAGACAGGGCAGCTACGCCGTCGTCGACCTGCGCGCCGGATATGAAATCGACGAGCGCATCTCGCTTTCGGTGAATGTCAACAACCTGCTCGACAAGAGCTACTATGCGCGCATCTCTTCGACCGGCCGCGGCAACTACTATGGCACCCCGCGAACGGTGTTCGCGACGCTGCGGTTCACGTACCCGTGATCGGCCGCGGGAGCACTTCTGGCGGCGCGGCCTGGCGGCGGCGCGGCGATATGGCGCTGCGCATCATCGCCGCCGTGCCACTCGGCTATGCGGTTGCCAGTCTCTGGGCGATGGCGCTTGCCAGACTGCTCCCCGGCGACCGCGCCGAGGCGACGGCAGCGGCCACCCTCGTCTCCTTCGCGCTGTGCGCCGGCGCCGCTATGTGGGCGTTCGCCGCGCGCAGCGGCTGGCGTGCGGTGTGGACGCTCGCCCTCTGCGGCCTGCTGGCCGGCGGGGCGACCTGGCTTTCGATCATGAGTTCGGGGCGACTATGAGCAAGAGCTTCCGCCAATCGCAATCGTTCCTTCACACCTGGTCGGGGCTGCTGCTCGGCTGGGTGCTGTTTGTCGTGTTCGTCGCCGGAACGGTGGCGTTCTGGCGTGAGGGACTGAACCGCTGGATGCGGCCCGAACTGGACCGGATCGAGCAACCCTACGCGGTGCTGGCGGGGGCGCAGCGGTTCCTTGAAGGCAAGGCACCCGATGCGAAAAGCTGGTACATCACCATGCCCAGCGAACGCACGCCGGGCGCGCAGGTCTACTGGCAACCCCAACCCGAGCCGGGCAAGGAGCGTGGCCGACGCGGCCGGCGGGAGAACCAGGCGCTGATCGGTGCGGATGGTCTACCCGCCGCTTCGCGCGAGACGCGGGGCGGCGAGTTCTTCTACCGCTTCCATTTCGACCTGCACTACATGCCGATGATATGGGCGCGCTGGCTTGTTGGCGTGGCCGCGCTTGCCATGCTTGTTGCGATCCTGACCGGGATCGTGACGCACAAGAAGATCTTCAAGGACTTCTTCACGCTGCGCCGGCACAAGGGGCAACGGTCGTGGCTGGACGGGCATAACGCCACGGCGGTGCTGGCCCTGCCCTTTCACCTGATGATCACCTACACCGGCCTCGTCACGCTGATGGCGATGCTGATGCCCTGGACGGTCATTGCCAATTACGCCGACAGCCAGACGTTCTACGATCGCCTGTTCCCCACCATGGCGCAGACGCCCCGCAGCGGGACCCCGGTGCATCTGACGAACATCGCACGCGTCGCGCGCGATGCCGAAAGGCGGTTCGGCGGCCCTGTCGGGTATCTGACCATCACCGAGCCGGGCGATGCAACCGCCACCATCACAGTGACCCGGGCACCATCCTCGATGCTGTCTTCCCGCACTCCCTCTCTGACCTACCGCGGCGTGGACGGCTCCCTCGCCTGGCAGTCTCCACCCCCGGGCGGTGCCAACGTAACGGCAGGGGCGATGATCGGTCTGCACGCGGCGCGGTTCGCGGACTACGGCGTGCGCTGGCTCTACTTCCTTTCCGGCGTGGCTGGCTCCCTGATGGTAGCCAGCGGGCTGGTGCTGTGGACTGTCAAACGGCGTGAGAAGCTGCCTGATCCGCAGCGCCCGCACATTGGCTTCCGGATTGTCGCCTGGCTCAACGTGGCCGTCGTAGCCGGCTTTCCGCTGAGTATGGCGGCCATGCTTTGGGCGAACCGCCTGCTTCCCACCGCCATACCGCACCGCGCCGAATGGGAGGTCCATGCGCTGTTCCTCGCGTGGGCGGGAGCGCTGGCAATGGCGACGGTGCTGCGGGAAAAGAAGGCCTGGAGCCTGCTGCTCGGTTCGACCGGGGCACTTCTGGCGGCGCTTCCCGTCTACAACGCCTTCGCCACTTCACGCGGCCTCCCGGTCACCCTCGCGGGCGGCGACTTCATGCTGGCGGGGATCGACCTTGCGCTGATCGTCATGGGCGGCGCCTTTCTTGGGACGGCCTGGCGCGTCCATTGCTACAGCCCTGCCGCCAGAAGGGTGCGGCAGCCCCGTCCGGCCACGGTCCCCGAACCGGTCGTCATGCCCAACCCACCGGTGCTGGAGCCTGCCGAATGACGGCGCTTTGCCTTCTCCTTGCGGTCGTCGCCTTCGTCCTGTTCGGGCTGGCGACGGATCACCATCACCAGCAGCGCCTTGGCCAGCGCCTGACGCGGGGCCGCAAGCGCCACCTGCGCCGGCTGGCCTGGGTCGGCGTAGGGGCCTGCCTCGCCGCTGCCTTCGCTGCGCAAGGCTCAGTCTACGGCGCGATCGCGGGGCTGGGCGCTCTCAGCTTCGGCGCAGGCGCCGTATTCCTGTTCCTCAACCTGGTGCCCGCAGGTGGGCCCGACACCAAAGGGAAACCGAAATGAAGTTCAGGTATCTCACTCCATTCGTGCTCGCATGCATGGCTACAGGAGCGCAGGCCCACGAAGTCTGGATCGAGCGCGACGGCACCGGTCCTGCCCGCATCTACCTAGGTGAACCGGCCGAGGTGCTGCCTGCGAACGGCGATCCCGAGTTCCACCACCTGAAAGCACCCAAGGTCCTTGGCGCCGGGACGGTCGCACCGGTACGCAAGGCGGGCTATCTCGAGGTGGCGGTTCCCGCCGGGGATGTACGCGCGCAGGACGACAGCGTGTTCGCGCCTTGGGGTGCGGACGGTCGCAAGGAGGCGGTCGCCTACTTCGCCCGCGCCGGTCGCGCCGAGTCCGCCGCCCGGATGCCGTTCGAGATCACGCCCGTGGCAGCCAACGGTGACCGTTTCGCGCTGGTGCGTGATGGCAAACCGGTCGCCGGAGCCGAAGTGACTGTCATCGCGCCGGACAAGTGGACCAAAACAGCCATCACCGACAGCGAAGGCCGTTTCACTGCCCCCTCGAAGGGCAAAGGGCGCTACATCCTGACCGCCACGCAAAAGGACGAGGGCGGCGCACAGACCAGCCAGGGACAAGTCGCAGTGCTCCATCGTATCGCGACCACGACCTTCGTGATCGACTAAGCTCTCGGGAAACGGGTGCAGCAGCAATCGGACAACGCGGCCGGTAAACGATGGAGTGGATGGCTCCCGCTCACCGGCTGAGGCAGACTGCCTCGGCTGAAGAGCGAGGAGACGGACGATGAGTGAGATTGTCACGATTGGGCTGGATATCGCGAAGTCGGTGTTCCAGGTCCAT
>NZ_PPSM01000087.1 GCF_002916655.1 Novosphingobium sp. HII-3 | reverse complement strand
GGAGGCAGCGTCGATCCGCTACCGGATGACCGCGGCGAAGCTTCCGGCAATCAAGGACCTGGATGGGTTCATGTTCGACGGAACGCCGATCAACGAAGGGCTGATCCGCTCCCTGCACGCCGGCTCCTTCCTGCCGGAACGGCGCAATATCGTGCTGGTAGGTGGAACGGGCACGGGCAAGACCCACCTGGCGCTCGCCATCACTGCCGCAGTGGTACGCGCCGGCACCAGAGGCCGATACTTCAATACGGTTGATCTGGTGAACCGGCTTGAGGAAGAAGCACGACTGGGCAAAGCCGGAAGCCTTGCCGCTCAACTCTCACGGCTTGATCTCGTTGTGCTCGATGAACTGGGCTATCTCCCGTTCGCCCGTTCCGGCGGCCAGATGCTCTTCCACCTGATCAGCAAGCTCTACGAAAAGACCTCGGTGATCATCACGACCAATCTCGCCTTTGGCGAATGGCCGAGCGTCTTCCACGACGCCAAGATGACCACCGCGCTCCTTGATCGCATCACCCACCATTGCGACATCATCGAGACAGGCAACGACAGCTGGCGGTTCAAAAACCGAAACTGAGCCCAAAACCCCTTCCCCCGGACCCCCATCCCCGGCGGTTAACCCGGTGGGTCAACAGGGACCTCCCACGGACGCCGCCGCCAGCACACCTGACGGTGCGCGTCGTCGTCCGTGGGCCCCTCCTATCGACTACCGGGATAACCGCCGCGCTGCCGAAAGGTGGGGTCAATATTGGGCGCCGATAGGGGGTCAGTTTTGCGCGCCGGTTGACA
>NZ_PPSM01000086.1 GCF_002916655.1 Novosphingobium sp. HII-3 | reverse complement strand
GGGCGCACTGCCTTGATGAAGGCAAGGGCGCGTAGCGCCCGCAGGCTTTATCAAGGCGGTCATGATCGGCCCGCAGGTCTCTAGAGTGAAGTTGTCGACTCAACCCTTTGGAGACAGACCGACCATGACCAAGCGTAGCTCTAATCCCACCGACGCCGTGCTGGTAGCCATCGATATGTCCAAACACCGCCAGGAGGTCCTGATCGAACGTCCAGAAGGCGGACGCCGACGTCGCATGACGGTGATGGCGACAAAGGCAGATTATGATCGCCTGGCCACGGATCTTAGCGACATCGGGCGTCCGATCATCGTCGGCTTCGAGGCTACTGGTAACTACCATCGCACGCTGGCGCATCGCCTGCTGTCCGCCGGCTTCGAGTTGCGCTTGATCTCGTCCGTTGCCTTGGCTCGAACGCGCGAGGCTCTGCACAATGGCTGGGACAAGAACGATTCCAAGGATGCGCAAGTGATCCTGCACATGCTGCGGATTGGCGCCACCCAGCGATACGTCGATCCGCTCGCCGCCGGGATCAACGACCTGCAGGAGATGTCGAAAACGCACGAGGCGATCTCCAAGGCTAAGACGCAGACATGGCATCGCATCCTGACCCACTACCTGCCGCTCTATTTCCCGGAGATTGAACGCTTCGCTGGCAACAGCCGATCCGACTGGTTCCTTGCTCTGCTCGAACGATTCCCGACTCCAGCCAGCATGACTGTGCTCGGCCAGGAGACTTTCTCCCGCGAAGCATGGGACTTGGTCGGCCGCAAGGTGTCCAAAGCCCGGCTGATCAACGATATCTACGAGACCGCCTGCGCCTCCGTGGCGCTACCTGTCGACGAGG
>NZ_PPSM01000085.1 GCF_002916655.1 Novosphingobium sp. HII-3 | reverse complement strand
CCGGGGCCTTGGTTCGCTGGCCAGACGCCGTATCAGCGGGACAGTCATCCGGGGCAGCGCTGCATCGGTCTAGCCCTTGAGGAAGACGGTAGCGTTTTTGGGTACCGACTGCATCCGAACGATGACGATGGGTCTTACTTCAACCTCTCTGGATTTTGTTCTGAAGCAGATGCCCGCCTGATCGCCGCTAGCCCGACGATGTACGACTACATCGCCAAGCGAGCACAAGGCGGAGATCAGGAAGCCTCAGATATCATGGAGGCCATCAATGCCTCGCGCTGAAACGCCATACAGTGGCCTAGCCGACACTTGGGGGCGGCAGAATCGTAAGCTCCACAACAAGTCCTGCGCTGAATGCGGCAGCGATTTCCGGCCGAGGCGGGCAGGGGCATCCTACTGCTCTCGTCCTTGTGCGCGCAAAAAGAACGGCGGGCAAAATGTCCAGCTTCAGACTTGGTGGGTCAACAGTAAGGGATACATCGAAGGGCGTGTTCTTACGGCGCAGGGGCACCGGAGGGTCAAGCAGCACCGGTTCGTGATGGAATGTCATCTTGGTCGCCTCCTGCGGGAGGATGAACACGTGCATCACCGCAACGGTGTTAAGTCTGACAACCAGTTGGACAACCTTGAGCTACTGTCCTCCTCGCAGCACACTCGTGAGCACAACTCTGAACGGGTATATCGCCGAGGCTATAAGCTAAACCTGAGCGCCGCCGAGAGGGGCAGGCGTTCGGAGCGAATGGCTCGTCGCCATAGCGATAATCGTGCCGCCGCCCTCGCCAAGGTGGAGGCGCCCCGTGGTTAATTTGCGCGACCTTGTGCGGCAGTTCACCGCCGCCACCGCCGAAG
>NZ_PPSM01000084.1 GCF_002916655.1 Novosphingobium sp. HII-3 | reverse complement strand
TAGGGCGTGGACTCATTACGCATTGCACCACAGCCTGACGCATATGAGCTTGATGGCCGCGAGATAGTTGGCAGCATCCTTGTCATATCGGGTGGCGATGCCCCGGAACTGCTTGATCCGATTGAAGAAGCGCTCGACGAGATTACGCTGGCGGTAGAGCCATGACGAGAAGCCGAAGCGCTGCTTACGGTTGGAGCGGTTGGGAATGTTGGCCCAGATGTTTCTGGCCGCGGCCGCCTCGCGAATGGCCGTACTGTCATAGCCCTTGTCACCGAGCAGGGTGGCACCCTCGGGAATGGCCTCGATCAGCGCTTCAGCTTCGCATGCATCATGGACCTGGCCACCCGTCAGTCGCAGTCCGACAGGACGTCCATCAGCGTCGACAAGAGCGTGGAGTTTGGTCGAAAGGCCGCCCCGGGAACGTCCCATGCCATGATTGCCGGATCCCCCTTTTTGCCCGTCGCACCGTGCTGGTGGACGCGCATGCAAGTGGAATCGATCATCACCAACTCGCCGTTGAAACCGGCGGAAACCGCCGCCAACAATCGGTCCCACACTCCAGCCTTTCGCCAGCGGATGAACCGGTTGTAGCAGGTCGTCGACGGACCATAGCGTTCCGGGACCTCTGCCCACGGCGCACCAGAACGGAAACGCCAAAGTATCCCGTTCAGCACCCGGCGGTCATCGACGCGGGGCACTCCACGCGGCTTGTTGGGCAGCAACGGCTCGATGATGAGCCATTCCTTGTCCGTCAGTTCATATCGCCGCCGCGTCATACGCCCTCCGTTTCCGAAGGAAGCCTGAATCACGCCACCGCTGCCAGCTCAACCCGATTTATGAGTTTGCCCCCTAG
>NZ_PPSM01000083.1 GCF_002916655.1 Novosphingobium sp. HII-3 | reverse complement strand
GGGCATGGGGGTGCGCAGTGCGCGCTTGCCCTGCGCCAGAACGGGTTCGAGGGAACCATCACCGTCATCGGCCGGGAGCCGGAGTACCCGTACGAGCGTCCGCCGCTCTCCAAGGAGTACTTCGCGCGCGAGAAGACGTTCGACCGTCTCTACATCCGCCCGCCGACGTTCTGGGCCGAGAAGGAGGTGACCTTCAGGCTGTCCACCGAGGTCACGAAAGTGGATCCGGTGGCCAAGGAACTGACGCTCTCGAGCGGCGGGACGCTGGGGTACGGCAAGCTCGTCTGGGCGACCGGGGGCGACCCGCGCCGCCTGTCGTGCTCGGGCGCGGAGCTGGCCGGGGTCCATGCCGTGCGCACCCGTGAGGATTGCGACACGCTGATGGCCGAAGTCGATGCCGGGACGAAGAACATCGTCGTCGTCGGCGGCGGCTATATTGGCCTCGAGGCGGCGGCAGTGCTGTCCAAGATGGGGCTCAAGGTCACGCTTCTGGAGGCCCTGCCGCGCGTGCTGGCGCGTGTCGCGGGCGAGGAGCTTTCCGCCTTCTACCAGGACGAGCACCGTGCGCATGGCGTCGACCTGCGCACCGGGGTCGCGGTCGATTGCCTGGAGGGTGATGGGCACCGCGTTACCGGCGTGAAGCTGGCCGATGGCGAGATCATTCCGGCCGAGGCGGTGATCGTGGGCATCGGCATCGTTCCGGCCGTGGGGCCGCTGATCCTGGCGGGGGCGTCGGGCGCGAACGGCGTCGACGTCGACGAATACTGCCGCACCTCGCTGCCCGACATCTACGCGATCGGTGACTGCGCCGCCTTTGCTTGCGACTACGCGGGCGGCACGGTGATGCGGGTGGAATCGGTGCAGAACGCCAACGACATGGCGACCTGTGTGGCGAAGGGCATCTGCGGCGACGAGAAGCCGTACAAGGCGTTCCCCTGGTTCTGGTCGAACCAGTATGACCTGCGCCTGCAGACCGCCGGCATCAACATGGGCTTCGACCAGAC
>NZ_PPSM01000082.1 GCF_002916655.1 Novosphingobium sp. HII-3 | reverse complement strand
CACCTGACGGTGCGCGTCGTCGTCCGTGGGCCCCTCCTATCGACTACCGGGATAACCGCCGCGCTGCCGAAAGGTGGGGTCAATATTGGGCGCCGATAGGGGGTCAGTTTTGCGCGCCGGTTGACAGCCTCCTCGAGCGCTTCCACGTAGAAGTTTGTCTCCAGCGTGATGAAAGGGCCGATGGCCACCGACCTTCCGGCTGAACCGGTCGACGGTGGCCGCCAGATAGATGAGACTGTGGTCCGTTCGGCAGCTGGGGGAGCAGATTATGCCCCGGCGCGGGCTTATGCCCGGTCCCCACCTGACGCGGCATCGGCGAGGTGTGGGAGCCCTCAATCATCGCTTCATGCCGGGCACCAAATCGGCCGTGTCGCGCGCGCCTTTCAAAAAAAGTCAGTCGCGAGCGTCAGCCCCCGCTATTAGGCAACAGCATCTTCACGTCGACGGCCGGTTCATCCCACACGTTCTCCAATGCGGTGCTCAAGATCGAGCGCAGCATCAACAGCAGACGAGCATGTCGCCCTCCGGCAGGAACTTAGCGCGCGCCCTGGATCTGGCCAAGCATCAACTGCATGCTCCGGTGCTGGGATGCCTTCATCCGGTTCCTTCACGATAGAGGATCTGCAGTACAAGCAAGGCCGCCCGATGGAACACTACGCTGCGTACCACTCGGACGGACGGCATGACGTGATGCGTTCGGATCGCGGCAACACCACGCCGCAGCGCTCACACGTGATCCAGACCGCCGGCTCAACCACGTGGCTGGCTGATGCCGTCGGGTATCGCCGAGCGTCCCGTCAACAGGATCTTGGAACTGGCTGTACCGAAATGGCGAAGACCGCCATCTGTTGGAGTTGCCTGGCATGATGTTCCGCCTGCTTTTTGCCATCGCGGTTGCCGGCTCGGTGCGGCAATGGGATGGTGGCTCCGCGCGCGGCCACGCTGGGCGTTCTCTGTAGGGCCGTGGGTTTTATTGAGTATGGTTGCGGGGGCAGGATTTGAACCTGCGACCTTCAGGTTATGAGCCTGACGAGCTACCGGGCTGCTCCACCCCGCGTCACCGATTGTGTGCGTTCGAGGGGAACGCGAAGA
>NZ_PPSM01000081.1 GCF_002916655.1 Novosphingobium sp. HII-3 | reverse complement strand
CTTCCGCTCCGCTACAGCCGCTTCCCCGCTGCCGAGAGCGTCCAGCCTCAACCATGAGGCTTTTTATTCAAACCAACTGGCCCCTTTTTAAACCGGTGCCTGGCCCAATTTTATCCCGGCGTTGACAGTTCGGCGCGGCGGCCGCAGATCACCACGTGGGCACCGCGCTTTGCCAGCAGTGCCGCAGTCGCGAACCCGATGCCGTCGCTACCACCTGTGATAATTGCAACCTGTCCGCTGAAGTCCTGTGCCATCGCCAATCCTGCTCCTTGTCATGCCGTTCCGGGCCAAGTTGGGATTGTCCTAGCGGCACAACGCAATTGACGCAAGCATCAGCATCATGGCAGAGCAATGCGTAGATAAATCAATAGCTGTTTACGAAAAACGATTTTGGAGAGAAGAGTGGCCGATCTTTCGGGAAAGGTGGCGCTGGTCACCGGCGCTGGGCAGGGCATCGGGCAGGGCATTGCAATGGCGCTTGCCAATGCGGGGGCTGCGGTTGCGGTTACCGGGCGAACCCAGGCGAAGCTGGACGCGACTTGCGATGCCGTAGCCGCGGCAGGTGTAGAAGTGATGGGGATCACTTGTGACGTCAAGGACCCGCTGGCGCTGCGGGATCTTGTGCAGCAGGTCCGCGCACAGCTGGGCGGAATCGACATCCTCGTAAACAATGCGCAGGAGGTGCCGAACGGAAAGCTGCTGGACGTCAGTGACGAGGCCTTCCAGGCCGGCTTCGATTCCGGCCCTCTAGCCGCATTTCGCCTGATGAAGGCCGTTCATCCGATCATGGTGGAACGCGGCGGCGGCACGATCATCAATCTCGCCTCTTCTGTTGGAGTGCGCTGGGACATGACCGGCTATGGAGCCTATGCTGCGGTAAAGCAGGCTCTGCGTTCGCTGACCCGCGCTGCGGCGGCAGAATGGGGCGACGTGGGTATTCGCGTCCTTACCGTTGCTCCACATGGTAAGTC
Organism: Novosphingobium sp. HII-3; assembly: GCF_002916655.1. GTDB lineage: Bacteria > Pseudomonadota > Alphaproteobacteria > Sphingomonadales > Sphingomonadaceae > Novosphingobium > Novosphingobium panipatense. The sequence goes on along the minus strand of NZ_PPSM01000081.1, from coordinate 136,805 downwards.
TCCCGGGCTGGAGCGCTGGCTGCGCGATAATCCTGAAGAAGGCGCGGCCTTCTTCCGCACAATTCCACTGCGCCGGATCGGTCGACTGGTCGAAGACATCGGCACTGCCGTCGCCAGCCTGTGTGGAGACGAATTCTCGTACCTGACTGGCGCCACCATCCCGCTTGACGGGGGGCAGGCCAATTTCGACTGACGTAGTTCAGCCCTTCGCGCCGCGGCAACTTACGCCACCAGAGCTAAGAAAATTTCAGAACGCGTATTTTTGAGCTTTTGTTTCTTCGCAAAGTGAAACATATTGGCATTCAATAATCGGCTATGCGTCGAATCCATGAGAGGGGACTCAATTGCGTAAGATTGCGCTTGTCACCGGCGGCAGCCGAGGAGCCGGTCGAGGTATCGCTCGCGGTTTCGGTGAACTTGGCTATACCGTATACGTCACGGGGCGCACGCTGCAATCGGGTGCGGCAAAGGGTTGGGACGGCTCGATCCTGCCCGGAACGGTCGCGGAAACCGCTGCCGAAGTGACCGCCGCTGGCGGGCAGGGCATCCCGGCCATCTGTGACCATGCCGACGACGGGCAAGTCGCAGCGCTTTTCCAGCGCATCATGGACGAGCAGGGGCGTCTGGACGTTCTCTTCAACAACGCCACCTACATCCACTCCCAGCTCATCGAAAAGAAGCCCTTCTGGGAAAAGGATCTCGACGCCGTCAGGATCATGGGTGTGGGCCTGCGCTCGGCCTACGTCGCGTCGTGGCATGCGGCACGCATCATGGTTCCCCAAGGCAGTGGCATCATCGGCTTCGGGTCTTCGTTCGGAGGATCGTGCTACATGCATGGGCCCGCTTACGGCGCGCAGAAGGCAGGTATCGATAAGCTCGCGCATGACATGGAGCATGACCTGCGCGGGTCCGGCGTTGTCGCCGTTTCGATCTGGATGGGTCCGCTGGTCACCGAGCGCTCGCTTATCGCGCAGAAGACCAACCCCGAGCAATACGAAGACTTCATCGACAGTGCCGAGAACCCGGAGTTCACCGCGCACGTCGTCGATGGCATCGACAAATCGCCGCGCCGCGACGAGCTGTCCGGCCAGACGCTGATCGCAGCGGAAATCGCCCGGGAGCTTGGCATAACCGACCGTGGCAAGGAACGGCCCAGCTACCGGGAGATGCTGGGGAGCCCCCGGGAGAAGAACCCGGCAGCGGTCTACTAAACGAGCAAGAGGGAGAGAGCCGCAGTGGGTGACGAAGAGGTGGCAATTCGCCATCCGGCCACAGAACAAAGCGTGGATGGCGTGACGGAGATCGACCCGATCTTCACGGCCCTCACCGCACCCGGGGCGCCGTTCGCCATTGGTGAGCGCGATGGCATCCGGCAGTTCCTCAACGCCCCGTCTGATCTCAACCAGATGATCGAGCGGGCTCGCGCATTCGGTGACCGGACCTTCATCGTCGAGGAAGGTGACGACGGCCGCCAGCGCCGTCTGAGCTTCGAGCAGGTGTTCGCATGGCGCGATCAGCTCGTGTCGATTCTGGGAATCGCGCGTGGCGATCGCGTGGCGATCTGCATGCGCAACCGCACGGAATGGATCGTCGCGTTCCTCGCCGTGCTGAAGGCGGGCGGCGTCGCCGCCGTTCTTAACAGCCGCGGTGCTCCGGCGGAACTCGTCGCGATGATCGACGATGTCGGCCCAAGGGTCGTGGTCGCCGATACCGATCGTGCCAGGCTGATCCGGGCGGGGGGCTACTCGGGTCGCCTGCTCGACCTGACCAGACCGTTCGAGGACGACGTTCGGCTTGAGACCGGCGCAGAGCCGCTTGGGGATCTGGGTGCCGCTGCTCCGGGTGATCCGTGCGCCATTCTGTTCACGTCGGGCACCACCGGCAGGGTCAAGGGCGCCGTTCTCACGCATCGAAGCATCATTACCGGCCTGATGGGGGTCCAGCTTTCGGGCATGCAGGTTCTGCATTCGACCGCCAATGCGATGGGCATGCCGGTGGACACGTTGTTGCAGCACATGCCGCAGCAGGCCGCGCTCCTGGTCTACCCGCTGTTTCATATTTCCGGTCTGGGTTCGGCCTTCCTGTCTCCGATGCTGGCGGGCGCGAAGGTCGTCATCATGCGGCGCTGGGATGCGCAGGACGCCATGAGGCTGATGAGTGAGGAGGCCATCACCATGTTCTCCAGCGTCCCGACCATGCTGTGGGACGTGCTGCAGAAGGCCAGGGGTGTCGAGGCTGACCTTTCGAGCATCCGCAACATCGGCGTGGGCGGGCAGGCCTTGCCGGTCAATCTGCTCGACGAGATCAGGGCGGTCTGTCCTCAGGCAATGATGGGCACCGGCTATGGCATGACCGAATGTTCGGGTGCCATCGCCCAGGCTGTAGGCCACGAGTTCGTGCGCAAGCCGTCTTCCGCCGGTCGCGTGCTGCCCCTCGTCGATATCCGCATAGAAGGTCCCGACGGCACTGAGCTTCCTGCCGGTGAGGTGGGTGAAATCGTCCTGCGCGGCGCACAGATCATGCAGGGGTACTGGAACCGGCCGGAGGAAACGGCTGCCGTTCTTTCGCCCGACGGGTGGCTGCGAACAGGAGACATCGGCCTTGTGGACGAGGAGCGCTACGTCTTCATCGTCGATCGCAAGAAGGACATGGTGATCTCCGGCGGAGAGAACATCTACTGCGCCGAAGTCGAGCGTGCGCTCGGGTCGATGCCGCAGGTTTCCGAATGCGCCGCTTTCGGCATTCCGGACGACAGGCTGGGCGAACTGCTCGTCATGGTGGTCCGGGCCGAAGGCGTGTGCGAGGCGGACGTGATCACCTGGATCGGCGAGCGCCTCGCCCGCTACAAGGCGCCGGGACGGGTCGTCATCACGCGTGAGCCATTGCCGCGCAACGATGTGAGCAAGGTGGACAAGGTGGCGCTGCGCAAGGCCTGGCCCACCATGTCGGGAGGGAAATGACAATGGGAATGCCGAAGAATATCAAAGTCATCGATGCAATGCTCGGGATTCCGGAAGCGGAAGACCGTTCGGAATGGTTCGCTCCGTTCCGGCCGCTGATAAAGGATCAGCAGACGCTGCAGCAGTTCGCCATGCCGGCGCAGTACATGTTCAAGGATATCCCGCAGAGCGCCGGGGTCGACGATTTCGTCAAGTGGACCGTGGACGAGATGGACCGCTTCGGGATCGAGCGTGCCATGGTGGGGTGGAACGACAACGCGACGTCCCGCCGTGCCAAGGAGATGTACGGCGAGCGCTTCTTCTTCGACCTGCCGTGCGATCCCAACCGGGGCATGGAGGAAGTGGCTCGCATCCGTCGCATCCATGCCGAGGTCGGCCTTTCGGCGCTCAGCGTGTTCCCGGCTGGAACGCTTCCCCAGGTTGCGATCAATCATAAGTATATGTTCCCGCTTTACACGGTGGCGTCGGAACTGGGCCTGCCGATCTGCATCAACGCCGGTATTCCCGGCCCTCGCATTCCCATGGAAACGCAAAAGGTCGAATATCTCGACGAAGTCTGCTGGTTCTTTCCCGACCTCAAGGTGGTGATGCGCCACGGCGGTGAACCCTGGGCCGATCTCGCGGTGAAGCTGATGCTCAAGTGGCCGAACCTTTACTATTCGACCAGCGCATTCGCGCCCAAGCACTATCCCAAGGCGATCATCGACTACGCCAATACACGCGGTGCCGACAAGATCATCTACGCCGGTTACTTCCCCATGGGGCTCAGCCTGGATCGCATCTTTTCGGACATGGAGAACCTGCCGCTCAAGGACGAAGTATGGCCCAAGTTCCTGCGCGAGAATGCCGTCAAGGTCTTCAACCTCAAATAACTGGAAAAGCGGAGTAACGCCCATGGCCGAAGCTGATATACCTGCCCCTGGCGACGCTCGTACGCCGCCGGTCGCCGTCTGGCAGATCCTCGAGAAGCTGCGCGGACAGGACCTTGTCGACTGGCGCCTCGCCAATGTCGAGGGCCGCGCCAGCGTTGAAGAACGCAACCTCGACATCGGGTTCCCGTTCGGCTGGTACGCGATGCTGCCCTCGGCGGATCTGGCCGCCGGCGAGGTCAAGCCACTGCGCTACTTCGCCAAGGATCTCGCCATCTGGCGGGGCGAGGATGGTGAAGTCCGCATGGTTGATGCCTACTGTCGCCACCTTGGGGCGCATCTGGGCCACGGCGGCAAGGTCAGCGGCAACCTGCTGGAATGCCCGTTCCACGCCTGGCGCTATGACGGCACCGAGGGGAATGTGAAGGAGATTCCTTACACGAAGATCATCCCGCCGCAGGTCAAGCGCAAGTGCATCCGCACGTGGCACATCGTCGAGGCAAATCGCTGGATCTGGGCGTGGTATCACCCTCACGACATCGAACCGCTGTTCGAGCCCGTCCATATCCCGGAGTGCTCAGACCCCGACTGGACGGATTACGAGGTCTTCGAGTGGAATGTCTGGGCCAACATCCAGAACATGGCCGAGAACGGCGTGGATGTGGCTCATTTCAAGTACATTCACGGCACGTCCAACGTGCCGCTGGGCGAATTGCGCTGGAGCGAGTGGGGCCGCGGTGCGGACGTGCGCGCGAAGATGGGGACGCCCTGGGGCGAGGTCGATGGCTGCATCAGCTACGACACCATGGGGCCGGGCCAGAGCTGGACGCGCTTCACGGGCATCTCGGAAACGCTCCTGATCGCCTGCATAACGCCGGTCGATCTCGACCATGTCCACACCCGTTTCTGCTTCACTCAGCCGCGCAGTCAGGCCGAGGGGGAGCGGGCCGGGGTGGCCAAGGCCATCATCCGCGACATCTGCAAGCAGTACGACCAGGACAAGGTCATCTGGGATCGCCAGAAGTTCGAGCCTGAGCCGGTAATCTGCGCCGGGGACGGCCCCATCGCAGACTTCCGCAAGTTCTATTCGCGCTACTACGTCGAAGGCGAGGGCGTACCCGCCTCACGCAAGCGCGACTGAACATGCTCACCCGGCGCGAAGTCGTGGCAGGAGTCTCGGTGTCGGCAGGCGCGCTGCTGGCACCGGCCGTGCAGGCGCGAACTGGAGAAGGAAACGCGGGCGTGCTCGACGAAAACGACGCTCTCGGCCTTGCCGAACTCGTCCGCAAACGCAAGGTCTCGCCGACGGAACTGCTCGACGCGGCGATCGCTCGTGCCGAGGCAACGAACCCGCGTTTCAACTTCATGGCCCAGGAGCTCTATGATCTCGGGAGGCGCGCCATCGCACAAGGGCTGCCGCAAGGTCCCTTCACGGGAGTTCCCTGGCTGCTCAAGGATCTGCAGGTCTACAAGCAGGGGGAACTGACGCGAAACGGCAGCCGCCTCTACCGCGACTACCGGCCCGATGTCACATCCGAACTCGTCAGGCGCCATGAACGTGCCGGCTTCGTCATCTTCGGCAAGACGACGACGCCGGAGTTCGGGCTGACCGGAACCACGGAAAGCGCCTTGACCGGCGCAACCCGCAACCCATGGGACCCGAACCGCATAGCAGGCGGCTCCTCGGGGGGCGCTGCGGCAGCGGTTGCCGCGGGTGTCATCCCTGCGGCCCACGCGAGCGATGGCGGCGGCTCCATCCGCATTCCCGCCTCGTGCTGCGGCCTCTTCGGCCTGAAGCCGAGCCGCGGGCGTGTTCCCATGGGGCCCCTGCGCACTGAAGGGTGGGGCGGGCTCTCCACCTATCATGCGATCACTCGCAGCGTGCGCGATTCAGCCGCCATTCTGGACGCGACGCATGGAGTGGAGCCCGGCTCGCGCTACGGAGCTCCCTCGCCGGACGGAACGTTCCTTTCGAATGTCGGCCGGGATCCCGGCTCGCTGCGGGTGGCGCTGATGACGCGGCCGATCTCAGGAAGTCCGGTCGATCCCGAATGCATCGAGGCGGTCCGGAAGGCCGCTCTGCTCTGTGAGAGCCTCGGACACATCGTTGAAGAAGCGAACCTCGAGCTTGATGCCGCCGCACTTGGCCAGGCCAGCTTTGCGATTATCGGACCTGCCGTTGCTGCGGATGTGACGGACAGGGCAAGGCGGCTTGGCGTGACGCTCGGGCCCGATCTGCTTGAGCCGATAACGCTGGGCTTCGTCGAGTATGGCAAGACCTTCTCGGCTATGGATCATGCAAGGGCGGGTAACGTCCTGCAGGAGGCGGCCGTTCGCGTCGGGCAGTTCATGCGCCGCTATGATGTCGTGTTGATGCCCACCTTGGCGTCACCGCCGCTGCCGATCGGCCGGATCGGCCTTTCTCCCGATTGCAGCTTCGAGGAGTGGGGACGCCGGACCTCGGAGTTCTCGCCGTTCTGTCAGGTGGCGAACTGGACCGGGCAACCCGCGATGTCCGTTCCCCTCGCCCATTCCGCCAGCGGCCTACCTATGGGTGTGATGTTCCTTGGGCGTTATGGCGAGGAAGATCTGCTGTTCCGTCTGGCGGGCCAGCTTGAGCGCGCGGCACCGTGGAAGGACCGGCGTCCGACATTCCCGTGATGCTCTCATGCCCGACCGCGTCTTAGGGACGCGGCGCGGTCGGCTCAGTCGCTGCCGAGGTCCGGAGCCCAGGCGACGCCATTGATATGCGCTCCGCCATCGACGAACAGCGTGTTGCCGGTCACGTAGCGGCAATCGTCGCTTGCGAGGAATGCCGCCACGCCGCCGATGTCGGCTTCCGGATCGCCCATGCGGCCCATCGGATTTGCCGCTTCGATGCGTTCCATCATCTCCGGCTGCCCGGCCATGATGCGCCGTGTCGAGGCCGCCATGGCTGCCGGGCAGATGACGTTGCAGCAAATGCCGTAAGGGGCCCACTCCCGAGCCGCCGTGCGGGTTAGGGCGCGCAAGGCCTCCTTCGCGGCATTGTAGTCCGCGCTGCCCATGTGCGCATTGACACCGTTGAGCGAAGCGATGTTGATGATGCGCCCCCAGCCTTGCGCCTTCATGTGAGGGAATACGGCCTGCATCGTCCACTGCGTGGCATAGACCCCGAAGCGCAGGGCGGCATCGAACTGTTCGTCAGTTTTCCGTTCGATGCGCGCCACTCCGGAACCGCGCCAGGCATTGTTGACGAGGATGTCGACCTTGCCGGCCCGGGCCATGAGGCGGTTGACGCTGGCCTTGTCAGTGACATCAACGGGTTCGAACCGCGCCTGCAGCCCCTGCTCGACCAGTTCCCTGGCGGCCGCACTCCCGGACTCCTCGTCGAATTCCGCGATGATGACGGATGCCCCTTGTGCCGCCAGCCGTCGGGCGATGCCGTTCCCTACGCCCCCGCCGGCCCCGGTCACGACGGCGACCCGCCCGTTCGGTTCATTTGGCATATTCTCGCCTCCCCATTGCCTCTACTGCGGATTCAGTCCGCATAGCTGTGGCAAAAATATTGATAATCGTCCAATCGCGTATAAAGTGACGGCTGATAAAACGCAAAGGAGGGTAAGATGCGAGGCTTGAAAGACAAAGTCGGCGTCGTGGCCGGGGGGGCACGCGGGATAGGCGCAGCAACGGCCCGGCGCCTCGCTGAAGAGCGCGCCTGTGTTGTCATTGGCGATCTTCTTCTCGATCTGGCCCAGGCCGTCGCCGAGGACATAGCCGCCAAGGGAGGACGGGCGGTCGCCGTTCCTCTCGACGGCACGAGCGCTGAATCGCAGGCGGAAATCGTTCGCAAGGCGGTCGAGGCGTACGGCCGTCTGGACTTCTACCACTCCAATCTCGCGGGCGGTACGGACGGCGATATCGATGCGCTCAATTGCCCGGTGGAGGTGCTCGACAAGAGCTTTGCGATCAACACCAAAAGCCACTTCCTGGCGACGCAGGCGGCACTGCCGGTGATGCTGGAAAGTGGCGGGGGCGCGATGATCTACACCTCTTCCGGTGCTGCAGCGAACGGCGCGGCATGGCAGGTCGCCTACCCGATGACCAAGAATGCTATTCACGCGTTGGCGCGCCATGTCGCACAGAAGTGGGGCAAGCAGGGCGTTCGGGCCAACGTGATCTGTCCGGGCCTGGTTTTGACCGAGGCTGCCGGCGTTCATCTGACGGAAGAGTTCCGCAAGCAGGGTCTTGAAGCGGTGCCGCATACGCGCCTTGGCAAACCGGAAGATATCGCGGCCGCCGTGACGTTCCTCGCCTCCGAGGACGGGGAATGGGTGAACGGACAGGTCTGGTACGTGAATGGCGGAACCCTGAAGCGTGACTGACGGCCGCCCGCGTCTCAGTAATCCCTGGTTGGTCCTGACCACGCTTCTGTTCATCTACATCTTTAACTTCGCTGACCGCTTCCTGATCACGGGCCTCGTGGGACCGATCAAGGCTGAGTTTGCCGTGGGTGACGGCACCATGGGACTGCTGATGGGCCCGGCATTCGTCCTGCTGTACGTCCTTCTAGGCGTACCGCTCGCACGCCTTGCTGATCGCGGTTCGCGGATAAGGATCATCGTCGGTGGATGCCTCCTGTGGAGCGTGGCAACGGCGGCTACCGGCCTTGCGAAGGGTGTCGTCGCTCTGGCACTGGCCCGCGCGGCCGTCGGGATCGGCGAAGCGGCTTTCGTGGCGCCGGCTTATTCGCTGCTTTCCGATTACTTCCGCGCCGAACGACGCGGCCTGGCATTCGCCATTCTCGGCCTGGCGACCTACTTCGGGCAGATGGCCGGGCAGGCTGGCGGCCCGGCTATCGCAGCCCATTTTGGCGACTGGCGCCTTGCCTTTATCTTCATGGGCTGCTGCGGGGTGCCGCTGGCGCTTGCCGCTCTGGCACTTGTCCGCGAACCTCCTCGCGAGCAGCAAGGCCAAGCGCAGCAAGTGGGACAGATCGCCTTCTTGGACCTTGTCGCGGTCCTGATCCGCACCCCCGCCTATCTGCTGCTGATGTTCGGCTTCGCGCTGGGCGCACTTTCGGGCGTGGCTTTCGGAGTGTGGGGACCTGAGCTGCTGACCCGGATTCATGCTCTCGACCCGGTGGACGTGAAGTCGGCCTTTGCGATTAACTTCGGTGTTTCAGGCTTGCTCGGCATGCTCGCGTTCGGAGCTCTCTCGGATCGCTTCGCACGATCGGGGATGCACTGGCCGGTGCGGCTGTCTGCCCTGGCGATCGCATCGGCGACACTCGCGGTTCTTGCCGTCTTATGGATGAAGACCTTCACTGCGGCCATGTTCGTGGCGGTGCCTGCCGGCCTGCTGGGTGGAGGCTGGTCGGTCGGCTTGCTGGCGACGCTGCAATACATTCTTCCCGCGCGCTTTCGGGCAAGCGCCACCGCTCTGTTCATCGCTGTCACCACCGTCGGTGGCTACTTCGTCGCTCCCTGGATCACCGGGGCGCTGAGCGAAGCTCTGGGCGACGACGCTGCGTCGCTGCGCATGGCCCTTACGCTAGTCATACCCATCGGATTTGCCGGCGCGGCACTGGCGTGGATCGCGTCGGCCAAGGTGGAAGCGGCAAGGGCGAACCTGAACGGCGCCCGGGGGGAAGCGAAAGCCGTCGCCAATGAATCGGCACAGCGCTAATGCGCGTCTTGACATTGCGATGCGCCTTTGCCCCTTTGCCTTCCGCCGCTAGATCAATCCGAAATCATTCTCGCGCAAGGCGAAGCGCCGGTAAGTGATGGATGGATGGCACCTCCCGGGGCGATCTATGGTTACGTTGCTGCAGGTGAATCGAAATCGAAGGCCGCTCTGCCGCCAGTTATGAAGGAACGCTCCACTGCATGCGGGATAATTTCAACGTCGACGACGTCGACATGGCGATCGTCGCGCAGCTTCGCAAGAATGGCCGCGCGACCAACCAGCAGATCGCGGATCTGCTCGGCCTGACGGCCGCTACAGTGTCTGCCCGTATCCGTCGCATGGAAGAAGCGGACCGGCTTCGTGTCGTGGCGGTGTCCGACTTCGCGGCCCATGGCTACAATGTCCTGATGCAGGTGGCGGTCGCTGTCGACGGTCGACCTGCCTCGGAAGTGGCGGCGGAGCTTGCCGAATTTCCCGAGTGCTTTGCCGCGCATCTGGTCACCGGCCGATACGACATCGACCTTCTGGTCGTCCTTCACGACTTCAACGATCTACCCAAACTGCTGCTGGACAAGTTTTCGCAGGTCAAGGGCATTCGGTCTCTGACGCCCACGATCGCAGTTGACGTGATCAAGTACAAGTTCGACGTCGCCCCCATCTCCAGCGGAGCCAATTGATGAGCACCCCCAACCTTGACGATCTCGATCGCCAGATGATCGAGATCCTGTCGCGCGATGCTCGTGTTTCGAACCGGAAGATCGCAGCCGAACTGGGGGTCACGGAAGGAACCGTGCGTGGCCGCATCAAGCGGCTGCAGCAGGACCGGCTGATCTCGTTCACCGCCATCACTGACTTCGGTATGGCCAACGCATCGAACATCGCGTTCATCGGCGTGCAGGCCAGCGTCGAGCACGTGCGCGACGTGGCGCGGCAGATTGCCGAACTGCCCGATGTCAACGCCGTCATCATCACGATGGGGCAGTTCAACATCTTCGTGATCGCGTTGTTCGACGGGCTGGAATCGCTGTGGGCGGTTGCCTCTGACAAGATACTCGCGATGCCGCACGTGCACCACGTGGAGACCTCGATCGGCGTGAACACCGTGAAGTACAACGCGCGCGTGGTCCGCATTACCGAATCGGACCAGGACTTTTGATGGTGCGCAGCAAATAGGCTTATCTTCTACGCATTTCGTCGTCTCCTGGCGAGTTTACCGGGTTGTGCCGTAAATCAGTTGCTACGGGTGTGCGAATTATATATCTCTCTGGCATCAATGGAGAGAGATGATGGCGACGACTGCGGATTATAAGCTCGGAGAATTCACTTTCCCGCGCGGCTGGTTCATGATCGGCAAGTCCGAAGATGCGACCTCCGTGCCGGTGGGCGTGCGGTACTTTGGCCAGGACCTTGTGCTCTACCGTGGAGAAAGCGGTAACGCTTACCTGATGGAAGCCTATTGCCCGCACATGGGTACGCATCTGGCTAAGAACACCACGTCCTATGTCATCAAGGACGGGGTCCACGTTCAGGGCGATAACATCCGTTGCCCTTACCATGGCTGGCGCTTCGGTCCGGACGGTCAGTGCAATCAGATCCCCTACTCCCCTTTGAAACCGCCCAAGGCCGCGAAGCTGAAGTCGTGGAAGGTGGTGGAGCGTGCGGGCTGCCTCTGGGTGTGGAACGACCCTGAGGGCATGGAAGCGGACGTCGATCTGCCTCCGTTCGAGCAGTGGGATGCGCCGGGCTGGGTGAACTGGAATGTGCGCCTGCTGGGCGAACTGGTTTGCCATCCGCAGGAGATCGTCGACAACATGGCGGACAAGGCTCACCTCGAGCCCGTTCATGGTTCGATCGAGATGGAGTACTTCCATAACGAATTCGACGGTGTCGTGTGTCGACAGTACCTGGCGGCGGGCCATAAGACGCTTGCGTCCGACGGGGGCGAAGTGATGACCAACGATACCTGGTACGTCGGCCCCGGCATCCTTCAGTCGACCATGCTCGGCGAATATCCGTCACACATGCTGATCGCCCATACGCCCATCGACGATGGGGTCGTGAAGGTGTGGTATGGCCTCTTCGTGAAGGTGCCCAACGATGAGCCGACGGAGGCCGACCGCGCCGTGGCACGCGGCTACGAGGATGCAGGCGTCGACGCCTTCGCGCAGGATTTCGAGATCTGGGGCAACAAGCGGCCCTGCTTCTCGCCGATGATGGTTCGCGGTGATGGCCCGTTCGACAAGGTTCGCCTCTGGTACAAGCAGTTCTACAACCCTCGTACCCAGGCGGAGACATACCAGAAGCGCGTCGATGGTCGCTACACGACCCGGGGGACCAAGGAAGCACCCTGGGAATCGGCGGCTTGAGCGGTAGGCGCTGATACAAGAAAGGGCGGATTAACCTCCGCCCTTTTTTCATCACGCTCGAGCGGATGCGGGTTCAGGTAGCGGTGGCGCCGCCATCAATGACAAGCGGGTGTCCGGTCACGAAGCTAGCCTGATCCGAACAGAGCCACAGCACAGCCGCAGCGATCTCCTCGGCCTGCCCCATGCGGCCCATCGGGGTCATGCCGCTGATGACATCGCGCATCCGGGGATCGGCGACGAGCGGAGCCGTCATCGGTGTTTCGATGACGCCGGGGCAAACCGCATTCACGCGGATGCCCTGCCGGGCCCAACGCAGTGCTCCGTGCCGGGTCAGCCCGATCACGCCATGCTTGGTGGCGGTGTAGGCGGGCTGCTGACCGTTGCCCACAAGGCCATTGATGGACGCGGTGTTGACGATGGCGCCCTTGCCCTGTGTCAGCATGACCTCGGCTTCCTCGCGCATGCAGTACATGACGCCCGACAGGTTGATGCCGAGGCTGCGATCCCATGCCTCGTCCTCATATTCGTCGGCACCGAGGTTGTTTATCCCGGCGTTGTTGTGTGCAAAGTCCAGCCGGCCGAACGCCTCCACGGTGCGGGCGACCAGCGCCTTTACTTCAGACCTTTTGGCGACATTGCAGGATGCGAAGATCGCTCTACCACCGGCTGCCTCGATCTGCTGCGCCGTTGCCTCACCGCCCTCGATATTAACATCGGAGACCACGACAGCAGCACCCGAGGCGGCGAAGCCCAGAGCCGTCGCGCGACCTATTCCTCCACCTGCGCCGGTGACGAGCGCAACCTTTCCGTCCAAGCCGTAGTGCATGCCTATCCCTCTTTCAAATGCGTAATTGTTGATCTATGCTTTAGCGCAAATGACATACAGCACAGGAATCTGAAAGCAAATGCGTACCATTGACGCTCTGATGGCCCCATTTGCCCTTGGATCCATAGAGATGCGCAACCGTATTGTCATGGCGCCGATGACGCGGGACCGGGCTGGCCCGGGTGACGTTCCCAACAACCTGATGGTGGAATACTACGCCCAGCGCGCCAGTGCCGGACTCATCATCACGGAGGGGGTTCAGCCGAGCAAGGCCGGGAAGGGCTACTGGCGTACGCCGGGAATCCACTCGCAGGAGCAGATCGAAGGATGGCGTCGGGTCACCGATGCCGTTCATGCGCGTGGCGGCGCGATCGTGATGCAACTCATGCACTGCGGCCGGGTCGTCGTCCCTGCAAATCGCGGGTTCGAGGCGGACATCATCGCGCCTTCGGCGATCGCCTGTCCGGCGCTGGTGCCGGGGCCGGATGGCGTACCCGTTGCCACCGCGATGCCGCGCGCCGCCACACTTGCGGACATCGATCTCCTCGTCGACGAGTTCGCGCAGGCGGCGCGCAATGCGATCGCGGCCGGCATGGACGGCGTGGAACTGCACTGTGCCAGCGGATACCTGATCCACCAGTTCCTCAATCCGGCCAGCAACAAGCGCGACGATGAATTCGGCGGCTCTGTCGAGAATCGGATTCGCTTCCCGATCGCGGTGCTGCACGCGGTTGCCGACGCAATCGGCGGCGATAAGGTCGGGTTCCGGATTGCACCGGGCAATCCCTACAACGGCATGGACATCACAGAGCCGGCAGCCACCTATGCCCCGCTGTTGAAGGCTGCCGATGCGCTGGGGCTGGCCTATGTGCATGTGATCGACATGCACCTTGAAAATCTCGACACCCTGGCAATGGTCCGCGCCAACTGGTCCGGCGCCGTCATGGCGAACGACAGCCAGAAGGTCGAAGGGGCGTGCAGGCTGCTGGAAACCGGCCTGGCGCACGTCGTGAGCTTTGGCCGCGCCTTTATTTCCAACCCTGATTATGTCGAACGCATCTGCGCTGGCGCTCCGCTCGCGCGGGTGGACTTCGCGCATGTCTATACAGGGGAGGAGAAGGGCTACACGGACTATCCGACGATGGCGGTCCTGGCGGAGAGCCAGGGCTGACCGGAAAGGCGCGTCAGTTCGACCGGTGGATACAATACCGGCAGGCATGAGTGAAGCGGCATCATGAACAAGGCGGCGGTCCAGCGCGAGCGCGCCGACGGGCCGCTCCGATGAGAGGATACTGGGTTATGGCATCGATCTCCGAAGACTGGACGAAACGGCACGGGGTGCTCATGGAGGGGGCGGAACGATGACGTCGTCTTCGTTTGACAAGCTCCTCAGTCCGGGACGCATTGGCCCGATCGAGATCCCCAACCGCATCTTCGTGACCGCGATGGGCGTAAGTTTGTCCGAACCCGACGGTTACTGCAATGAACGGCTGATCGCCTATCACGAAGAGCAGGCAAAAGGCGGGGCCGGGCTCATCATCACCGGTGTCACGGGTGTCGCATGGCCGGTCGGCGCGGTCCTGCCGAACCAGACCGCCATCTCGGACGACAAGTTCGTGCCGGGCCTGACCGAACTCGTACAGCGGATCCACCGGCATGGCGCCAGGATCGCCGCGCAGTTGCACCACGGCGGGCTGGTCGCCGGCTATTCCTCGGATGACTTCGATGCTCAGCTCTGGGCGCCCAGTCTCCCCGATCCGTTCTCGGGCGACCTGCTGGACTACTTCCTGCCCGAGGAACTGGCCGGGTTCGCCAGCGGCAAGATGCCGTCGATCAAGGTCATGGAACAGGAGGACATCGACCTCGTCGTGCGCCAGTTCGGAGAGGCGGCGCGGCGGGCGCGTCAGGCCGGTTTCGACGCTCTCGAGATCCATGGCGCGCATGGCTATCTGCTGTCGTCCTTCGTTTCGCCCAAGACCAACAAGCGCACCGACCGTTACGGCGGCTCGCTTGAGAATCGCCTGCGCCTCCTGCTGGAAGTGATCGCAGCCGTTAAGGCCGAGGCTGGCCCCGAGATGGCGATCTGGTGCAAGCTGGACTCGCGCGAGATAGGCAAGCCTGGCGGCATCGCTATCCCGGACTTCGTTGCGGCAGCCAGGATGATCGAGGCTGCAGGCGTCGATGCCATCGCCGTTTCGGCCTACCATGATGCGGGTCAGGGCAAACTTCATTCGGCGTCGAATATCCCGCACGAGCCGGAGAGCAACCTGCCCGCTGTGGATGCGCTCCGCCGGGAAGTTGCGCTGCCGATCATCGCGTCCGGGCGGATCGAGCCCGACGCCGCCGACAAGCACATCGGGGCGGGGCGCTACGATTTCCTGGCGATGGGGCGCAAGCTGCTTGCGGATCCAGCGCTCCCGCGCAAGCTGGCGGACGCCAAGGTCGAGCAGGTACGGCCGTGCATCTATTGCTACACCTGCGTCACGGCAGCGTATGTCCGCCAGCCACTTCGTTGTGCCGTTAACTCCGATACCGGCTTCGAATGCGAGCGCACGGCCCCGACCGGCGGGCGGCATTATGCGGTTATCGGCGGCGGACCCGGCGGTATGGAGGCGGCCTGCAGATTGGCGGAAGCCGGCAACCGGGTCACCCTTCTGGAAAAGGGCAAGCGCCTGGGCGGGACGCTTCGTTTCGCCAGCCTTGCCTACCCACCCAACGAGAAGCTGCTGAAGTGGCTGATGGAGCGGACCAGGCGCCTTGGCATCGAGGTGCGCCTGGATACCGAAGCAACGCCTGAAATGCTGCGCGGTATGGGCGTGGAGCGCGTGATCGTGGCAACGGGTGCCCGCCGGGACATGCCCGATCTCCCCGGCAACGACTTGCCGCATGTCCTGAGCGGGGATGACCTGCGCACCCTGATCCTGGGCGAGAGCTCCGAAGAGGTGAAGCGCAAGACCGGCCTCATCACGCGTGCGGCCGCGAAGATCGGCGCTGCCACCGGCATGACCGCCAATCTCGACTTCGTGCGCAGGGCCACGCACGGCTGGATGCCGCTGGGGCAGGACATCGTGATCGTCGGGGGTGAACTGGTGGGCCTGGAGCTGGCGGAGTTCCTGCATGAGCGTGGACGTACCGTCACAGTCGTCGAACCGGGTTCTCATCTGGGGAAGGGGCTGCTGCTCGTTCGCCGCATGAGACTTGTTTCCGAACTGAAGGAACACGGTGTCGCGATGCACACCAGCGTGCAAAACATAGCCGTAGGGGCAAAGTCGGTCACCGGCGAGAAGGATGGCAAGATCCTCGAAATCGCGGCCGATCACGTCATCGTCGCCATGGGCGCCTCGGGTGACACCAGGCTTGCCGACCATCTCAGGGCGCAGGGCTTCAAGGTCGAAACGGTGGGCGACTGCAATGGCGTGGGATATATCGAAGGTGCCATTCGCGGAGCCGCCGACGCGGTAGCACGCCTGGCCGTCTGACAGCGCCAGCACGGCCATTCTGGATCGAGTAAGGGGCGGATCGGAACCGCCCCTTTTTTGCGCCATCAGCGGAGCCAGTCTGACTGGTCCCCAATGTCTCGCCACGCCGAAAGGCCAAAAAAATACCCGGCCGCAGCCGGGTATCGTAGAGCAGTGCAACTTGATGATGTAGCGCCTGAACGGCGCTACATCCCGATCATTCAGTACTTCACGCCGATGGTGATGCCATAGGTGCGCGGATCGACATAGTAGCCGCCGGCATAGCCGAGCTGGCCGAAGTCGATGCCGCGCACAAAGTCCTTCGCATTGGTGAGATTCTTGCCCCAGATGCGGATTTCGCCTTCCGCATTGCCGAGCGGAATGCGGTCGATGCCGATCTGAGCGTCGATCAGGTCGCGATCGTCACCCTTGATGGCGTCGTTGAAGGGAGCGGAAAGCGCCGTGGGAAAGCTGTACTTGCCGTCTTCGTGGGTATAGCCGACCCGGCCGACGAGACGCGCACTGCCTGCACCGATAGGGAACTGCGCATTGAGGGCGATGTTGCCTGTCCAGGGCGAGGTATACGAAGGAACAGCGATCGATGCGATGTCGACGGCCGGAGCGCCCGGGACAGTCGACTTGCCCCCGAGGAATTCCTTGTAGTCCACGTTCACGTAGCCGATGGCCCCGTCGATCGAGAAGTTGTCGGTAAGGATCGCCTGAAGCTCGGCTTCGAAGCCTGCGTAGTTGACCTTGCCCGCATTCGCGATGCGTGTGCTGAACGTGCCCTGGGGTGCGTCCGGCACCGGAACGTTGACGGCAAGATCCTTGTAGACATTGTAGTAGCCCGCAACATTGAAGCGCACGCGGCGGTGGAACAGTTCGGTCTTCAGGCCGACTTCATAGGATGTCACGTTCTCCTGGCCGAAGGAGGGGATGGTATTCGTGCCTGATGCGACCGGATCGGATGCGTTGAAGCCGCCTGAACGGTAACCCGTGGCCACGCGGGCGTAAGAGGGATGCCATCCGCCAGATCGTAGCCGAGCATGAGGTTCCAGGTGAACTTGCTGTAGCTTGCCTTGCCGACCTGCGGGACCGCGAAGGGAACAGCGCCGTTCTGGGTGCGGAACAGGCGCTTGTTATCCCAGGTGTAGCGGCCGCCAGCCGTCACACGCAGGCCGCTTCCCCGGCCACCCGGATAATACGTCGCCTGACCATAGAGCGCCGAACTTTCTGCTTCAGCCGTATAGCTCAGCGTGGTCAGCGTCTGAACGAGACGATAGCGTGCGGGATTTGCGGCCGCTACGGCAGATCCATAGCGGCTGAGAATGGAATTGGTATCTAGCACGAAGCCGCTGTTCTGAGGGTTGTACTCGCTGCCCTTTTCCCAGAAATAGAAGCCGCCGACGACCCAGTCGAGGTGATCGGAGTTGCCGGAGACCTCGATTTCCTGGCTGAGCTGACGGTGACGGCGCGTATTGCTGGTTTCGAAAAGGTTTTGCTGAACCGTCGGAACGGCGGCAGAAGAAATGAACGGGATCGAGGCCGCCGGCACGATGCCCTGCAGAACCGAGGCCGGCAATCCGTTGAGCAGGCTGGTGGGCGTGAATGCCGGACCGCTGAACGCGCCGAGCCCGTCGAGATCAGAGACGGAGTCGCTGTGCCAGATGCGATATCCCGAGGTCATCTTGACCTTGAAGATGTCGAAGTCGTTTTCGACCTGCAGGTTATGGCCCCAGATCTCGTCAACGGCGTAGCTGCTGATATCGTTGCAGATCTTGCTGCGGTACGCGCGGCGCGGCTCCGCCAGAGCCGCGCAATCAGCGTTGGCGAAGGTGGCGGACTGAAGGTACTGCTTGACCGGCGCGGGCTGTGTCACGACAAGCTGCTGGCCATCGACTACGATGTTGCGGGGCGTTCCGTCGGACACGTTGGTCAGCTGGAAGGCCATGGGGCTGCCGCTCACCTTCGACCAGTCGAAGATGTACTGGATGCTGCCGGTGCCACCCAGCTCGATCTTGGCCGCACCGCGGAAGGAGTCCGACTTGCGCGAGCCTGGATCACGGGAATCGCGCGGCTCGAGGATGTTGTCGACGACGCCGTCGCGCTGGCGGTGGCTGTAAGAGAAGCTGGTGGCGATACCCGCGATCGCGCCCAGATCTACGGTGATCCTGCCATTCCAGGCATCAAAGTTGCCGTATCCGCCTTCCGCTTTCAGGCGAAACTCGTTCGAGGGCGCGCGTGAGATGAAGTGGATCGCGCCACCGGTCGTGTTGCGGCCGAACAAGGTGCCCTGGGGTCCGCGCAGAACCTCGACACGTTCGATATCCGCAACATCGAGCCCTGCCGCTCCGGAGCGGGAGATGTAAACCCCATCGACGTAGAGGCCACTCGCGGTATCGACGCCGAACGTCTCCGACCCGCCGTTAGAGATGCCGCGCATGGAGATGACTGCGGCCGAGTTGCTGGTCGTTCCCGACACGATCGTCACGTTCGGAGCGAGGCCGCTGAGATCGCGAGCGTCCTGCACGCCCAGCTTCTCGATCTTGGCGGAATCGATAGCGCTGATGGCGATCGGAACATCCTGAAGGTTCTGCGATCGCTTTTGAGCGGTGACGACGATGGTATCAAGCGCCGGAGCGGCATCGGCGCCGGTATCTTGGGCTGCCGCGGGCTGCGAAACTGCGATGAGACTTACGCCGATAGCAAGCGCAGATGCGCGATGGACGTGGAACGCCTTCTTCAAGATACCCTCCCAAGCAGCTCTTAAGCCTTGTTTCGACGACACTGCGCCAACGCGTAGCATATGTCAATGCATGCTACGCAGAAATGGCTTTCATGTGGATTGAGGTGAGGAATGCGATATGTTTTTAATAGTCTTTTGCGCATTGTGTGGGTCCTGCCCCGGGGTTCGTCTGACAGATGGCTGGCCAGCAAGGAGCGGCACTCCTCCTGTGGCCGTTTCTGCTCGGTCATCCCTGCTGGAGAATGAAGGGCAGGCACTCGCGCATGGGCACAGGGTCGTTTTCACTGCGCCAACGAAGAACCTAAGCTGCTCGCTTGCTGCCAAAAGCACGTGCGCGTCCGCCTGAAATCACCTTGCGGGCCGCGCGATTTTCCGGTTGGTAGCAGAAGCGTTTTGCACTCTCGCCGGGTCTTGCAGGGCTTCGGTTGATGGCCTCTTACATCCTGCGGGAACGACTATGCCGGCAGGCGGTTTGGGTATTTTCTCGCAAGGGTTATTGATGAGGCTATGATCAGATCGTTGCTGGCGATGGCGGTGCTGGGTCTTGCTGCACCGGCCGCAGCTCATCCGATGCTGGCCGACTTCGATTATGGCTGGCCGGTGCAGCGCCATTCGCTGACGAGCCAGGGCGAATCCATGGAGATGGCCTATCTCGATGTCCGGCCGCCGCGCGCCAATGGCCGCACCGTCGTATTGCTGCATGGCAAGAACTTCTGCGCCGGCAGTTGGGAAGGTTCGATCCGCCGCCTTGTCGCCGCCGGCTACAGGGTGATCGCCCCCGATCAGATCGGCTTCTGCAAATCGAGCAAGCCGGGGCGCTATCAGTACGGGCTGCACACCCTTGCTGCCAACACGTCGGCCTTGTTGGCGTCGCTGGGCGTGGAAAAGCCGGTGGTCGTCGGCCACAGCATGGGCGGCATGCTGGCGATGCGCTACGCCTTGCAGTACCCGGAGGCTGTGTCCCAGCTGGTGCTGGTCAACCCGATCGGCCTTGAGGACTGGCGCGCCAAGGGAGTTCCAAACGCCACGGTAGATGCCCTGTACGAGGGTGAGCGCAAGACCACTCGTGCCAGCATCAAGGCTTACCAGCAGGCGACGTACTATGCGGGTGAGTGGCGAGCTGAGTACGACCGCTGGGTCGACATGCTGGCCTCGATGTATCTTGGGCCGGATGGGGACGTGGTCGCCTGGCATCAGGCCCTGACCGCCGACATGGTGTTCAACCAGCCGGTCGTGCATGAACTGGAGCGCGTGGCAGTGCCGACGGTGCTCATGATCGGCGAAAAGGACAACACCGCGATCGGCAAGAACCGGGCCGACAAAGCGTTGGCGTTGCAATTAGGGAATTATCCCGTGCTGGCGCGCGATGCGGCGCGTCGAATTCCGGATGCGCGGCTCATCGTCTATCCGCAATATGGCCATTCGCCGCAGATCCAGGCGCCCGACGCATTCCACAAGGACCTTCTGGACGCGCTGCGGTAAGGACGGGAATTTTTGAGCTGGCGGTAGTTCGATCGGGCAAAAGGAGCCCCGGGTATTGCCCCGGGGCTGCTTTTTCCGATCCGCCGCTCAGGCGGGCGCGGGCAGGCCGATGATCGACTTCACTTCAAGATACTCGTGGAAGCCGTGCTCGCCCCATTCACGTCCGTTGCCCGAACGTTTGTAGCCGCCGAACGGAGCGTGGAAGTCGAAGCCGCCATTCACCCAGATCGCGCCGGTGCGCAGCCGCCGCGAAATGGCGCGGCAGGCTTCGAGATCCTCGCCGGAGACGTAGCCGCCGAGGCCGAAGTTGGAGTCGTTGGCGATCCGTACGGCGTCGTCAACATCGGTGTAGGGGATGATCACGAGGACTGGGCCGAAGATCTCTTCCCGGGAAATGACCATGTCGTTCGTTCCCACGAAGACGGTTGGCTTGACGTACCAGCCCTTGTCCAGCCCGTCGGGTCGGCCGAGGCCACCCGCGATGAGTTCGGCGCCTTCTGCAAGGCCTTGCTCGATGTACTGCTGGATGATGTTGTACTGGCTCTTGGAGACGACCGGGCCCATGGCCACTTCGCCCTGCGGGTTGCCGACGGTCACACCGCCGGCGGCTTCTGCGGCAGCCTTGCGCACTTCGTCGAGGCGAGCGGCCGGGACCAGCAGGCGCGAGCCGGCCGAGCAGGTCTGGCCCGAGTTGCCCATCATGCCAGCCGTCGCGCTCGCCACGTTGGCGGCTAGAGAGGCATCGTCGAGAACGATCCAGGCGGATTTGCCGCCCAGCTCAAGGCCGACGCGCTTGACGGTGTCGGCGGCATCCTTCTGGATCTGGACGCCCACCTGTTCCGAGCCGGTGAAGGAAATCATGTCGACATCCTCGTGCTTCGACAGCGCCGCGCCGATGACGGAGCCCTGGCCCTGCACCATGTTGAAGACGCCGGCCGGTACGCCCGCGTCGTGCAGGATCTCGGCAAGGATCTGTGCGGAATAAGGCGCGAGTTGCGGTGGCTTGAGGATCATCGTGCAGCCCGCTGCCAGCGCCGGAAAGATCTTAACGCAGGTCTGGTTCATCGGCCAGTTCCACGGCGTGATGAGGCCGCAGACGCCGATCGGTTCCTTGCGGATCACCGTGACGCCGCGCTGTTCCTCGAACTTGAAGTCGCGCAGCACTTCGATGGCGGTTCCGAGATGGCCCTTGCCCAGGAGGGTGTGAAAGCCGCAGGCGAGCCCGCGCGGTGCGCCCATCTCCTCCATGATCGCCTCCCCCAGTTCCGTTTCCCGCCTGAGGTATTCGGCCTGAATGGCTTCGAGCAGGTCGAGGCGTTCCTGTACGCTGCTTTCGCCATAGGTGGCGAAGGCGCGGCGAGCGGCAGCAACGGCGGCGTCGACGTCTGCTGGGGAACCGAGGGAGATGGTGCCCGACACTTCTTCGGTGGCGGGATTGATGACGTCGGCAGTGTTTGGAGTGACCGGGTCGACCCAGCGACCGTCGATGTAGAACTGCGTGTAGTTGCGCATGATGGCTCTCCCTTGTGTGTCCCCGTCGCGCAGCGATAGGGAGGGGGCCATGCGAACAGAGTGGAGGGAAGGCGGTGGCAGGAAGGCTGCCGTGGCGCCCGCCCCTCCGATACCGTGCAGATGGTCCCCTCCCCGGCAGGGCCGGGGAGGAATGGTCTGCTTACTGGGTGCCTTCGGCGTACCAGGT
The DNA here is from genome assembly GCF_002916655.1 of Novosphingobium sp. HII-3. GTDB lineage: Bacteria > Pseudomonadota > Alphaproteobacteria > Sphingomonadales > Sphingomonadaceae > Novosphingobium > Novosphingobium panipatense. The sequence goes on along the minus strand of NZ_PPSM01000081.1, from coordinate 114,732 downwards.
GCGGAATTCGGAATAGTTGGGCATTTCCTCCGAGTTCGCGGCCGGGTCAATCGGCACATGAATGACGGTGCAGCCGCCGCGTGCGTAGGCGCGTTCGATGGCCGGACCGATGTCCGCCGCCTTCTCGACGTATTCGCCGGCGGCGCCGAAACCTTCGGCGATTTTGTCGAAACGGACCTTGTCCGACCAGTGCACGCCGGTTTCCTTGGTGCCGTGGCCGAAGGTGCGCTTGTACACACCTACTTCGAGGCCCCACTGGAAGTCCACGCCCACCACGATGACCAGCGGCAGGTTTTTGCGCACCGCCACTTCCAGTTCACCCACGTGGAACAGGAACGAGGAGTCCGACGTCAGCAGCATGCCCGGGCGCTGCTTGCCGGTGGCGGCCTGGTCGGCGAGCATGGCGCCGGTGGCGTAGGGCAGGCCCGTGCCGATGTGGCCGTAGTTCTGGTTCCAGATGACGTCGTGCGGCTTGGCTTGCGAGTAGGTCCACTGGAAAATCACCGTGGCGCCGCCGTCACGGATGAGGATGCCGTCCTTCGGGAAAGCCTTGGTGGCTTCTGTCACGAACTGGCTGGTGTGCATCTTGCTGGTCGAACCGTCCGGCTTCGACGCTGCCTCCTCGAGCAGTTCGTCAAGCTGCTGCGCTTCGCGCTGGATGTATTCGGACAGCGAGGGCGAAGCGTTGCGGCCGCCAAGAGCCTTCAGGGCACGCGACAGCTGCGGCACGACGGCGCGCACGTCGCCCACCAGCGGCACGTCGATGGGACGGTTGACGCCGATCGCGGTCGGATCCTGCTGGACGTAGATCCACTTGCGGGTGGCTTCGTTGTCCACCCAGTGACGCCAGCGGCCGTAGTGGCTCGGTTCGCCCAGTTCGGTCGCCAGTGCCACGCAGCAGTCGCTTTCGACGACGGCGTCGATCGACGCTTCCGAGAAGCCGTAGGGGAAGGTGCGCTCTTCAAGGCCCTTGATGAAAGAGGTGCCGCCGGAGGTCTGGATGACCGGGCACTGCATGAGTTCGGCCAGTTCGCGCACCGCATCGCCTGCCTTGGCGGTGTGGACACCGTGGCCGACGAGCAGGATCGGGTTCTTGGCGTTCTTGATGGCCTCCGCAGCCTCCGCGATGCGATCACCGTCAGCGCCCTGCATGGTGAGGCGATAGCGGTGCGGCGGCAGGACCGGCGGCAGGTCCAGCTCTTCGAGGATCACGTGCGCGGGGTATTCGATGTAGGCAGGGCCGGGCGTGCCGGACATGGCGACGCGAATGGCTTCGCGCACGATCTCATCGGTCTGGTCGGCATATTCGATCGAGCTGGAGAACTTCACCGAATCCTCGATCATCGGCTCCTGCCGGACGAACTGGATGCGACCGCGGCGCACGCGGCGCTCGGTCACGCGGGCGCGTTGGCCGCCCATGAAGATCACCGGGTCGTTTTCGACCTTGGCGCACTGGATCGCGGGCATCATGTTGGCAAGGCCCGGCCCAAGCGTGCCGATGCACAGAGCCGGTTTGCCGGTGATGCGGGCCGCCGCCGCCGCCATGTGGCCGGCCGATGCCTCATGGTGGGGCGAGACGACGGTCCAGCCACGGGTTTCCGCTTCGAGGAAGAGGTGCACGAAGTTGGGATCCGGAATGCCGAAGAGCGTGCGGATACCCTCAGCCTCGAACAGGTCGAGGATGCGCTTGTAAACCGGAATGCCCTTCTTCGCGTTGGCCGGAGCTTCCGCCTGGGGCTGGTCGTCGTACATTTCAGTGCCTTTCTTCTCGATCCGCTGGTGCGCTCTTGGGTCGCTTTGAACAGCTGGTTAGCTCAAGCGTCTGGATGCTGTCAGGTGAAATCAACAGCAGTGTTCAGTCCGACTCGTGCGCTATCGCCGGGGCGACGCTCACGAGGATCTGTTCATTGTCCTGGCCCAGCATCGGTGCCGGGCCGCGTACCCGGCCCGGAGTCTTCGAGAACCACGTGGGCACACCGGGGAAGCGCACCGGGCCTTGCGGAGTATCGACCTCCTCGAAGAAGCCGATGGCGTTCAGGTGCTCGTTTTCGAACAGGTCGTCGGTGGCGTGCAGCCGCGAGCAGGGGATGTGGAGGCTCTGCAGTGTGTCGAGCCATTCCTGCGTGGTGCGGGTAAGGAACGTCTCGCCCAGCAAGCCGTAGACGCGCCCGATCTGCTTTGCTCGCTGGGCGAGGGTGGCGAACTCCTCGCTCGCCCAGGGAGGGTTCACGGCGCCGACGAAGGCATTCCAGTGCTTGTCGTTGTATACGAGCGCGGCGACATACCCGTCCTTCGTCCGGTAGGGACGACGATTGGGCTCGACCGCGCGGTGATAGTGGGCCGGTGTGGTGGGCGGCGAGAACATGGCGCCGTTGGCGTGCTCCACCAGCATGAACGAGGACATGGCCTCGAACATCGTGACTTCGACTTCCTGGCCTTCGCCTGTGCGCTCACGGTGGAACAGTGCCATCATGGTCGCATAGAGCGCGTGGAGTCCGGCCACCTTGTCCGCCATGATCGTGGCGACGAAGCCGGGCTCCCCGTTCATCAGCCCCTGCACATGGGGGATGCCGCACTGGGCCTGGATGGTGTCGTCGTAAGCCGGCTTATCGCTCTCCGGTCCGCGGCGCGAATAGCCGTAGCAGTTGGTGTAGATGATGTCGGGCCGGAGCGCGCGCACCGCCTCGTAGTCGAAGCCGAGCTTGCGGATGGCACTCCCGCGCATCGAATGGATGAAGACGTCCGCCGTCGCGATCAGGCGGCGCAGCGCCTCGCGGTCCGTCTCGCGGCGAAGGTCGAGCATGACGCCGCGCTTGCCCCGGTTCACGTTGACATAGATCCCGCCCATGCCGGGCACAGGGCCGGTGGTGATCCAGCGGGTGTTGTCCCCCTCCGGCGGCTCCACCTTTATGACCTCGGCGCCCATGTCAGCCATGATCTGCGTGGCGTAGGGGCCGAACACCACGCTCGTCAGGTCCACGACCCTGATGCCCTTCAGGGGCCCGCCGTCCGGTACTGCTTCGCTCATGCCAGTCTCCCGCAGGAGACGTACACGTGTGCGCATTTACGTTCAATGTGCAAATATCGGAACAACTGCGTTGTGCCAGGCGGGCGGCGCTGTTAGTCGTGTTCTTCAGAGGAAACGCGGGAAAAGGCGGAAAAATAGGTGGATTTCTCTCTTACGCAGGATCAGCTGGATATCCGCGAAGCGGTTCTGAAGCACTGTTCGCAGTTCTCCGACGAGTACTGGCTGGAAAAGGATCGCAGCGGCGAATTCCCGTTCGAGTTCCACACGTCGATGGCGGAGGCGGGCTGGCTTGGTGTTGCGATGCCGGAGTCGGTCGGCGGGGCAGGCCTGGGCATCACAGAGGCGGCGGTGATGATGCAGGCGGTCGCCGAAAGCGGGGGCGGCATGACGGCGGCTTCGGCGATACACGGGCCGGTGTTCGGGCTGGAGCCGGTAATCCTTTTCGGTACGCCGGAACAGCAGCAGCGCATGATACCGCCGATCCTGTCTGGCGAGGAGAAGATGTGCTTCGCCGTGACCGAGCCGAACACGGGCCTCGACACCACCAGCCTCAAGACCCGGGCCGAGCGTGTGCCGGGCGGCTACAGGGTGAACGGCGAGAAGATCTGGATCACCAACGCGCACGTGGCCGACCGCATGCTCCTGATCGCGCGTACGACCCGACTTGAAGACGTGAAGAAGAAGACGGACGGCCTGACGCTGTTCTACTGCAAGCTCGATCGAGAGGCGGTGGAGCATCGCCTCATACCCAAGATGGGGCGCCACGCGGTCGGCTCGAACATGCTGTTCATCTCAGACCTGTTCATTCCGGAGGAAGACCGCATCGGTGAGGAAGGGCAGGGCTTCAAGATCCTCCTCCAAGGCCTGAACCCGGAGCGCGTGCTCCTGGGTGCCGAGGCGACGGGCCTTGGCCGCGTCGCGATCCAGAAGGCCGCTCGCTACGCGCGGGAGCGCGTGGTGTTCGGGCGCCCGATCGGGCAGAACCAGGGTATCCAGCACCCGCTGGCCAAGGCCTGGATGCAGGTGGAGGCCGCGTCGCTCATGGTGTTCAAGGCGGCCACGCTGTTCGACAAGGGGCTGGAGTGCGGCACCGAGGCGAACACCGCCAAGTACCTTGCCGCCGAAGCGGGCTTCGAAGCCTGCCAGACGGCAGTCATGTCGATGGGCGGGATGGGCTACGCGCAGGAATACCATGTCGAGCGCTACTTGCGCGAAGTCATGATCCCGCGCATCGCCCCGGTCAGCCCGCACCAGATCATGAACTACATCGCCGAGAGGGTATTGGAGTTGCCAAGGAGCTATTGAGCGTTGTCTTGACGCTCCGCTGCTGCAAGGCCCGGCCCCAGCGACAAACGACCGGATTGAGGATACCCGTCCATGCCTGTGACCCACGAACCCGTTGCCGCCCGCTCATGGCTCTTCGCGCCGGGTGACAGCGAGAAGAAGATGACCAAGGCGATGGAAGGCGATGCCGACATCGTGCTCATCGACCTGGAGGACGCGGTGGCGCCGGACGCCAAGGCGGCGGCTCGCCCCATGGTGCATGACTTCATCAAGGCCAATCCGGCCCAGCGCAACCGGCTGTGGGTGCGGATCAATCCCTTCGACGGTCCGCACACCTTGCTTGATCTTGCCGCGATCATGCCGGCACATCCCGGCGGCATCATGCTGCCCAAGGTCTACAGCCGTGCAGAGGTGGAGAAGCTGGACCACTGCCTTTCCGCGCTGGAAGTCGCGAACGGCATCGAGGAAGGCTCCACGCCGGTCATCGTCCTCATCACCGAAACGGCCGAGGCCATGTTCCACACCGGGAGCTACAAGGGCGCGCCGCGTGTGGTGGCCCTGACCTGGGGCGCGGAGGATCTGGCGGATTCCATTGGCGCGTCGTCCAACAGGAACGAGGATGGCTCCTACAGCTTCACGTACGAACTGGCGCGCAGCCTCACCGTTCTCGGTGCGGCGACGGCCGGCGTGACCGCGATCGAGACGATCAGCGCCGATTTCAAGAACCTCGACGCGCTGCGGGCCCGGGCGGAGAAGGTCCGCCGTGATGGCTTCCGGGGCATGATGGCCATTCACCCGGCGCAGGTGCCGGTCATCAACGAAGCTTTCACGCCGACCGAACAGGAGATTGCCGAGGCTCAGGAGATCGTCGATATCTTCGCGGCCAATCCGGGTGTAGGCGCAATCGGCTGGAAGGGCGGAATGCTCGATCGTCCGTACCTTGCCCGTGCGGAGCGCTTGCTGCGGCAGGCCGGGCGGCTATGAACGCCGGCGGGCTGCCGACGGCAGGGCCGTGGCAATGATCCGCACGACGCTGGAGAACCTTGATCTCTCGCAGTACCTGCGATCAGGCGACCACGTCGTCTTCGGCCAGGCTTGCGGAGAGCCGACCGCGCTGGTGGAGGCGCTTGTCGCGCAGGGAGCCGGGATCGGAGGGCTTCACGCCTTTATCGCCACCAGCTTCTCCGGTCTCTTCACGCCCGGAACAGCCTCTGCCTTCCGCCTGTCCTCCATGGGCGCGATCGGAGCCCTGCGGGCCATGACCAAGGCCAACGCGCTTGACGTGATCCCGGTGCATGTCAGCCAGGTCGCGCCGTTGATCACGGCCGGTGTCCTTCCCTGTGACGTCGCGATGATCCAGGTGAGCCCCGCCGACAGCGCCGGCAATTACTCCTGCGGGCTCATCTCGGACTATGTGCGCGCCGCAGTGGACAAGGCGCGCGTCGTCATCGCCGAAGTCAATGACCAGGTTCCTTGCGTTGCAGGCGAGATGATTCCCGCCAGCGCCATCGACGTCGCTGTGGAGGTATCGCGCCCTCCCGTCGAGGTGGCCCCCGCGACGATCGGCCCCGCCGACGAGGCGATTGCCCGGCTTTGCGCCGGGTTCATCGAAGACGGATCGGTGATCCAGACCGGGGTTGGCGCGGTGCCGGACGCCATCCTGCGCCTGCTGCACGACCGCCGTGACCTGGGCGTGCACTCGGGGATGTTAGGCGACGGTCTGGTGGACCTGGCGGAGGCCGGCGTGCTCACCAACGCGCGCAAGGAGATTGACCGCGGCATCTCCATCAACGGCGCGCTGATCGGGACACGGCGCTTGTACGATTGGGCGAACGGCAACCCCGCCATCCGCATGACGCCGACGAGCTACACGCACGATGCGGGCGTGCTCGGGCAATTGTCGCGCCTCGTCACCATCAACTCGGCGCTCGAGGTGGACCTCACCGGGCAGGTCAACGCCGAGCAGTCCGGCTCGGCGTACCTGGGCGGAACGGGCGGGCAGGTGGACTTCGTCCGCGCGGGCGCACGTTCACCGGGCGGCGCCTCGCTCATGGTGCTGTCCGCGACCGCGAAGGGCGGAACGATCAGCAAGATCGTGCCGTCGCTTTCCGGCCCGGTCACCAGCGCGCGCAGCGAGGTCGATGTCGTGGTTACGGAGTTCGGAGCCGCACAGCTCAAGGGGCAGGCCCTCGCCGAGCGCGCCCGGCGCCTCGTCGCCATCGCGCATCCGGACTTTCGAGAGGAGCTGGACCGGACCGCTTTCGAAATCGCCAGGAGAGGGTTCTGACATGCAAGACGCGGTCCTGTTCGACGCGCGTGAGGATGGCATCGCCGTCATCACCATCAACCGCCCCGACCAGCGCAACGCTCTCACCCGCGAAGTGCGGGAGGGTCTGCGCGAGGCGTGGGCGCGCTTCGAAGGCGACGATGGCTTGCGGATCGCGATCCTTACCGGAAGTGGCGAAAGGGCGTTCTGTGCGGGCGGCGATCTGAAGGAGATGGTCGAAACCGGCATGGCCGTTCCTCCGCGCGATATGTACGCGCTCCCGTACGACACCATGGAACTGTCGAAGCCGACCATTGCGGCGGTGAACGGCGTGGCCTTCGCGGGCGGCTGGATGATCGCGCAGGCTTGTGATCTGTGCGTCGCATCGACCACAGCCAAGTTCGCGATCACCGAGGTCAAGGTGGGGCGCGGCAGTCCCTGGGCGGCGCCGCTCATTCACATGATCCCGCAGCGCATCTTCATGGAAATCGTGCTGACCGGAAAGCCGATCAACGCCGAGCGCGCTTACGAGATCGGGTTGGTGAACCGGCTTGCCGAACCGGGTGCGGTCCTCGACGAGGCGATTACGCTGGCGCAGGACGTTCTGGAAGGCGCGCCGCTTTCGGTGAAGGCTGCACGCGAGACGGTGATGCTCTCGACTGAGATGGGCCGCAGCGCTGCCCTTGCCGCAGCCCGTGCGGCGCATGAACACGCCTACAACTCGCACGACGCGCAGGAGGGGCCGCGCGCCTTTGCGGAGAAGCGCAGGCCCGTGTGGCAGGGCCGCTGAACCAGAGGTTCAGGAAAGCCCGTCGATCGCGGCCCAGCGGCTGATGTTGTAGCCGCGCGCCTTGCGGCGGGTCATGCCGCCAAGCGCGATAGGCTTCGCCCTCGCCCGGGCGGCCAGCAAGCGCAGTCGCACCGGCCCCAGCGTCGGTGCGCCGGGGTGCGAGGCGGTCGGGAACGCAGGTGAGATCAAGACGGCGTCCACGCCGGCGCGGTGGGCCTCTCCGAGTTCTCGGAGCGAGTGAACCGTTGCCAGCCGCAGCAGGTTCGGCGCCGAGCCGAGCCGGGCCGGCGACGCGTAGGCGCCATCGGCTTTCCAGCGCCGGGCCTGAGATGTGTCACCGGCGAGGATCACGGCATGGCCATGACGCCGGGCGGTTCGACATAGGCGAAGGTAGCGCGCGCGGCGTCGGTCTGCCGGAAGGTGATAGTGGCGGAAGATGAAGCCCGACCCGCGCGGCAGACGGCTCAGGGCCCGCTCCAGCACCGCATCGTTGCGGGCATCGCTGATGAGCCAAACGTGAGGAAGGGATGACTGGCGGTTCTTCACCGGGACGCTATAGCAGCGCGCCATGGATCAGCTAGAAGACATCCGTTCCCGCATTGCGAAGTCCGCCGCGATCGCCGGGCGCGACCCGGCGGGAATCGAACTCGTCGCCGTTTCGAAGACTCACGACGCCGACGCCATCGTGCCGCTCCTGGAGGCCGGGCACCGCGTCTTCGGGGAGAATCGCGTTCAGGAAGCCGCGGCCAAGTGGCCGGCCCTGCGCAAGGCATTCCCGGATGTGAAGCTGCACCTTGTAGGGCAATTGCAGTCCAACAAGGCCGAAGAGGCGGTCGAACTGTTCGACTGCATCCATGGGCTCGATCGGCCCTCGCTGGTCACGGCGCTGGCCAAGGCGATGGAGAAGGCCGGGCGCAAGGTGCCGTGCTTCATCCAGGTGAATATCGGGGACGAGGAACAGAAGGGCGGCTGCGCCATTGCGGAAGTGCCGGCGCTCCTCGCCTCAGCGCGGGAGGCGGGCATTCCCGTCATCGGCCTGATGTGCGTCCCCCCCGCCGGAATCGAAGCAGCCCCGTTCTTCGCCTTGCTTGCCGAAATCGCGGCGGACAACGGGCTGGATCAGCTCAGCATGGGCATGAGCGACGACTTCGAAACGGCGGTGCTGCTCGGGGCCACGCACGTGCGCGTGGGCAGCGCACTGTTCGGCGCGCGCAAAAAAGCCGCCTGAACTCTCCCGCACGGGGCGCAGGTTTCACGTGCAACAGGCGGCGCGTGCAGGGATGCTCCCCCGCACGCGCCGGCTCTCACCTCGGGGTGTCGAGTTCGTTGCCGGTAAGCGTCACGATGTGCAGCAGGTTGGTCGAGCCTGGTACGCCGAACGGGACGCCCGCCAGCGTGATCAGGCGAGACCCGGCCGCGCCGAAGCCATGGCGCAGGGCCATGCGCTTGCCCTTGCCGATCATTTCCTCGAAGCTGCCGATGTCCTTGGTGATGACGGTGTGCGCGCCCCACAGAAGCGCGAGGCGGCGGGCCGTCTTGCGCGAGGGAGTGAGCACCAGCATCGGGGCGGCGGGACGTTCCCGCGCCACCCGGCGGGCCGAGATACCCGAACCCGTGAAGACGATGATGCCTTCAATCGTCAGCGTGTCCGAAATCTGGGCGCAAGCCTCGGACAGGGCGTCCGCGCTGGTCGCGTCGGGCGGTGTGTTCGTGATGTGGATACGCTCGCGGTAGGTCGTGTCGGCTTCGACCTTCATGGCGATGCGGTCCATGATGGTCACCGCCTCGACGGGCCACTGCCCCGCCGCCGTCTCGGCCGAGAGCATGACGGCGTCGGCACCGTCGTAGACGGCGTTGGCGACGTCGGACACTTCGGCGCGCGTGGGCGAGGGGCTCGTGATCATCGATTCCAGCATCTGCGTGGCGACGACCACCGGCTTGCCGAGACGGCGTGTCTTTTCGATGATGTGCTTCTGGATCGGGGGCACTTCTTCGGGCAGCAGTTCGACGCCAAGGTCACCGCGCGCCACCATTATGCCGTCCGATAGCTCGATGATCTCGTCGAGGCTTTCGACGGCCGCCGGCTTTTCGATCTTCGCCATGATGGCACTCTGCCCGCCCGAAAGGCGGCGTGCTTCGGCCACGTCCTCCGGGCGCTGCACGAAGGAGAGGCCGATCCAGTCGGCGTTCTGCTCCACCGCGAAGGCGAGGTCCCGCCGGTCCTTCTCAGTAAGCGCCGGGACGGGGACGATCGCGTCCGGAATGTTCACGCCCTTGCGGTCGGAAATGGGGCCGCCCACTTCCGCGCTGCACAGGATGGCGTCCTCGCTGGCGCGGATGACGACCAGACGCAGCTTGCCGTCGTCGATCAGCAGGCGCTGGCCCTTCTGCAGGATACCGAAGAGTTCCGGGTGCGGCAGGCAGACGCGCTCGTCGTTGCCGGGCGCCGGGTCGCGGTCGAGGGTGAAGTGCGAGCCGTGGCGGATGAACGCCTTGCCGCCTTCAAACTGGCCGACGCGCAGCTTGGGGCCCTGAAGATCGCACAGGATCGCGATCGGCCGCTCCAGATCCTTTTCCACCGCGCGAATATTGGCGATCGTTTCGCGGTGCGTTTCGTGGTCGCCGTGGCTCATGTTGACGCGAAAGGCATCCGCGCCGGCCTTGAGCAGTTTGGCTATGGTCTCGCGGTCCCGGCTGGCGGGGCCAAGGGTTGCGAGTATCTTTACCTTGCGCTGGCGCTTGATGCCGCGATGATGGGGGGACCGACGATAGGGCATCGCGCCCGAGGGAATGCTGCTGACCAAGTTTGCTGCCTCTTCCGGAAACCGCGCCTCATATGGCAAAGGCCTTATTACAAACCAAGGACGATTGGCGGATTATGAACGGGCAAAATGACATTGATGCAATTGACGATGCCGTGGCCGCGGCGGCTTTCCGCCGGCTGGTGCGCCATCTGCAGCACCGCCACGATGCACAGAACATCGATCTGATGGGCCTGGCGGGCTTCTGCCGCAACTGCCTGGCGGACTGGATCCGCGATGCGGGCTATGCCGGCGACAAGGCACAGGCACGCGCGGTCATCCACGGTATGCCGTTCGACGAGTGGAAGGACAGGTATCAGAGCGAGGCGACGCCCGAGCAGATTGCGCGCATGGAGGAGAGCCTTGCGAAAAACGGCGGCGCGCACTGATCGGCTCCCGGCCCGCGCGGCGGCCTGCCGTCAGGAAGAAGCCTTCATGAGCATGATCCCTCCCAGGATCAGGGCCGCCGCCAGCAGCCGTGTCGCATTGGCGGATTCGCCCAGGAACGCGATGCCCACAACGAACGCACCAAGCGCGCCGATCCCGGTCCAGACCGCATAAGCGGTTCCCAACGGCAGCGAGCGCATCGCGGCGGCAAGAAGGCCAAAGCTCGCAAGCATCGCGATCAGCGTGATGAGGCTGGGCCAAAGGCGGGTGAAACCCTGCGATTGCTTCATGGAGAAGGCCCAGACCACTTCCAGAGCGCCTGCAATCGACAGTAGAATCCAAGGCACGACGACAATCTCCTTTCTCGCGAGGGGGATCGCCGGGCCGTCCCGGTCTTGACACTGCCCGTCCGGGCAGACGCACGAACGTGGTCGGCGCCGGGGCGGAATAGGGGCGGCGGAATGGGAAGGCAACCTCGGCGCGTCCTCCACATGATTTCCACAGGGCAGCGCTTTGCCCGAATCCGCACGCGTGGCTATCAGCCGCCACCAACCGATTCACCAGCCTTCACCGGAGCATTCAACCCATGGCCGAAACCACCGACGATCGCCTGCGCCTGCTGATCGAACGCGTCGAGCGTCTCGAGGAAGAGAAGAAGGGCATCTCGGACGACATCCGCGACGTCTACAATGAGGCGAAGGCGGTCGGCTACGACGTGAAGATCATGCGTGCTATCGTGCGTCTGCGCAAGATGAAGCCGGACGATCGCCGCGAAATGGACATGCTGCTCGATACCTACAAGACGGCTCTGGGCATCGACTGAGGCAGCCGCTACCCCCATCCGGTGCCGGATGGGGACAGTGGCCTCAGTTCCCCGCGAGGGCCAGCGCCATGCTGGCCGCGTTTGCCGCGCCGTGCTGGAGCATGGCGGCGACAAGGCCCACGCGCTGGCGGGTAAAGCCCAGCAGCAGCGCGGCCCAGAGCTGGGGCAGGACCATCGGCAACGACAGGAGCGATGCCGACGGATAGTTCATGAGGTGGACGGCGGCGAAAGCGAGCGCCACTACCCAGAACACGATAGGGTAGGCCGCGCGATAGACCTTCGGCGCATCCTTGCGCTTGCGCAGGCGGAACCAGCCCACGCCCGCCGCTGCCGCCATCACCCCGATTGCGGCAATCAGCACGATTGGGTCGAGCCCAGGCGCCAATGCGGCTATGGCGACAAGAGCCGCGAAGCAGCCGAGCAACCACAGCGCGCGGGGGCGGCCCGTCTGCCATCCGCGAAAGATGGATTCCTCCAGTACCGGCGCGGCAAGGATCGTCAGCGGCAGGAGCCAGTGTGACGGCACTTTGCCGAAGGCGTCGGGCAGGGGCAAGTCCTGCGTCTTCTGCCACAGGGTCAGCAGCGGCAGTATCAGCAGCAGCATCCCCGCGAGGTGAAGCGCGGTCACTGAGGCCAGTATCCTCCACCCGCTGCCCGAGCGCAGTCCGATCGGGGTGAGCACCTGCGGCCGCGCCAGGAAGCGGGCCAGCTGTGGCAGAACCGCCGGTGCGGTCCGGGGTGAAGGGTCGCTTTGTGTCGTCGTCATGGGGCCTTGTACCTTGGAAAGCCTTGCGGGTTCCTTGCCCGCAATGCGGATGGGGCTCCACCGGCACGGCTGCCGGTCTCCGGTTGCCCTTTGGTGCACGCCTGTTGTAAGGCCCGCGCCACTTCATTCATCGGACCCGCGGAACGGCCTTGCAGAAGGAGGATCGCGGGCAGTCAGCGAGCGGACCCATGGCAGGCCATTCCAAATTCAAGAACATCATGCATCGCAAGGGTGCGCAGGATAAGAAGCGCTCGGCGATGTTCTCCAAGCTGTCGCGCGAAATCACCGTCGCCGCGAAGATGGGCATGCCCGATCCGGACATGAACCCGCGCCTGCGTGCCGCCGTGAACGCGGCCAAGGCGCAGTCCATGCCCAAGGACAACATCCAGCGCGCCATCGAGAAGGCGAGCAAGGGCGACGGCGAGAACTACGAGGAAGTGCGCTACGAGGGTTACGGCCCGAGCGGCGTCGCCATCATCGTCGAAGCGCTGACCGACAACCGCAACCGCACCGCCACCAACGTGCGCACCGCCTTCGCCAAGAACGGCGGAAACCTGGGCGCTTCGGGCGCGGTCAGCCATGGCTTCGAGCGTCTGGGTCTCATCGAGTACCCCGGCACCGTGGGTGACGAGGACAAGGTTCTTGAAGCCGCTATCGAAGCGGGTGCCGACGACGTCGAAAGCGACGGCGACAGCCACGCGGTCTGGACTTCCGTCGAGAACCTGCACGAAGTCGCGCGCGAGCTCGAGAAGGTGCTGGGCGAGGCCGAGGGCGTGAAGCTGGCCTGGAAGCCGAGCCTCAAGGTCGATGTCGATCTGGACACCGCGAGCACCCTCATGAAGCTCGTCGACACGCTCGAGGACGATGACGACGTCCAGACCGTCTGGGGCAATTACGAGATCTCGGACGAGGTCATGGAGAAGCTGGGCTGACAAGCCGGAAGCCGGGGCTTCGGCTCCGGCATGCTGGCTGACGGCCTCTTAGCGCGATGATCCTCATCGGTATCGATCCCGGTCTCACCTGCACTGGCTGGGGCATCGTCGCGAAGAGCGGCAGCCGCCTCAGCCATGTGGCGAACGGGCAGATCCGCACCAACGCCAAGGCCGGGATGGCCGAGCGGCTGGTGGAACTGGACGCGGCGCTGACCGACGTGATCCTTCACCACCGCCCGGATGCGGGCGCGGTGGAGGAAGTCTTCGTTAACGTGAATCCTCAGTCGACGCTGAAGCTGGGGCAGGCGCGCGGCGTGGCCATGCTGTCGGTCGCCCGTGCCGGGCTTCCCGTGGCGGAATACTCCACCCGCCTCATCAAGAAGGCGATCGTCGGCACAGGCGCGGCCGAGAAGGCGCAAGTCCAGGCCATGCTCAAGATCCTGCTGCCTGGCGTGAAGCTCGCCGGCGAAGACGCGGCCGATGCTCTCGCCGTCGCCATCACTCACGCCAACATGCTCGGCAGCCACCGCTGACCGCCCGCCGGCCGGATTAGAGCCCGGCCCGTTCGAGCGCCGCCTGCACATCGTAGACGGGATCTGCCGTGCAGGTGCCCGGCCGGACATAGAGGCAGGGCTTTTCCTCCGGCAGCACGGTGCAGGCCACGCGCCGGTAGCCGTCTGCGCCTTTCGGCAGGCTGTGCCCCATGAGCAGGGCGTTTGATGAGCGGCTGATGGAAGCGGGGAGTGGCACCCGCCCTTCCAAGACGCCCTCTGGCACGACCGAGAGCGGGAGCGGTCGCGGCAGGATGGAGGGCGCGGCGTAGAGGTAGTATGCCTGCGCCACCGCCAGGCGGCACACCTCCGGGCGCTTCGCCGCAGTTATGGCCAATTCGCTCAGTCCGCCACCGCCCCGCAAGGACCGGTAGCCGCCCGTCGCTGAGGCGGAGGCGAAGCTGAGCAGGCACCAGATCGATGCCGTCGCCAGCAGCGGCTGGAACGGGCTGCGCGCCGCGCCCTGGCGGAACGCGCGCTGCACCAGCGAGAGCGCTCCCACGCTGGCGACTATCATTACCGACTGGGTGGCCACCCACACGAAGCGATACTCCTTGTGCGCCAGAAGGCTGTGCGCAAGGATGGTCGCCGCTGCGGCGAAGAGAAGCGGAGCGTAGCGTCTGGCTGCCGGGACGATGGCAAGGACCGTGAACAGGAGCGCGGCGGCGCCGAAGTGTCGGTAGTATTCGACAAGGTACTCGAACGGACCGCTCGTTCCGAACCGCGCCGCCCGTCCTTCCCCGATGTTGTGCGCGAAGTTGGCGAAGATCCATGCGAACGGCAACGTGCCGGCGAGAAGATCACTGGCGGCCCCTGCAGCCGCCGCGGCAAGCCCGCCTGCGAGAAGCGGTCTCCATCGCCGAGGCTCCAACCGCAGCGTATGAATGGCCAGAACCGCGGCGAAAGGGGCGAACTGAAATCGCAGCAGCACACCCAGCCCCAGAAGGCACGCGCTCGCAGCGATGCGGCGGTGCGTCGCTCCTTCATCCAGCAGCGGCGCGGCGGCCAGCAGGAGTATCGCGGCGGCGAGGCTTTCCGAGAGCAGCAGATCGGAGAACAGAATGCTCTGCCACCACACGGCCACGACGAGCATCGCGATCCAGGCGTGCGCGCGCGAGGTCAGTGCGCCCAGCTGCCAGGCCGCAGGCAGTGCCAGCAGGGTGAGCGCGGCATAGGTGCCGCGCGCCAGGTAGAGCGGGGCCATCGTACCGGGGGCAAGCCATCGGCCCAGCGCGATCGGCATGGCAAGCAGCTGCGGGATCAGCGAGTTGCGGATGCCGAACCGCGCCTCCCACGGAACGATGCCGCTGCCGGTGACGATGCGGTGTGCCTGCTCGAAGTACTGCGTCAGCTCGTCGGCGTGATGCTGGTCGAGCGGCGAGAAGGCGATCGCGCGCAGGAGCACGGCCACCACGGCCGTGCCCACGGCGAGCAGTCGCCACACCGACGGCGTGAAAAGTGCCTCGTCGCCCGATCGGAAATCGTCCTGCCCCTTTCGCCCCATCGCTGCCTGATACGGCAAGCCGCGCGGCAAGTCACCGCCGTGCGCGCAATTCGCTCTTTCGTGGCCATTCCCGGTATGCCATAGGAACAAACCATGATCGCCAAGCTCACCGGACTGTTAGACGACACTGGCCCCGACTGGGCGATCATCGACGTCAACGGCGTCGGCTACCTTGTCCATTGCTCGGCCCGGACTCTGAGCCATCTGGGCATCCGGGGAGACCGCGTCGTCATCCACACCGAAATGCAGGTGTCGGAAACCGACCAGCGGCTCATCGGCTTCGCCTCAGCGGCGGAGCGGAACTGGTTTCGCATGCTGACCGCCATTCAGGGCGTCGGGTCCAAGGTGGCGCTGGCCATCCTGTCGGCATTAACGACGGAGGAACTGCAACGAGCCTGCGCGGGCGGGGACAGCGCCATGGTCGCCCGTGCCAATGGCGTGGGTCCGAAGCTGGCGAGCCGCATCGTCAATGAACTGAAGGACAAGGCAGGCGGCCTGCCGGTCGCGCCCGGTGCGCCTGGCGGTAGCGCGGCCTTGCCGCAGGGCTCGTTCAGCGCAGATGCCGTTTCGGCGCTCCAGAACCTGGGCTTCAAGCCCGTCGTCGCCGCTAACGCCGTCGGCAAGGCGGTGGATGAACTCGGGGAGAATGCCGGGCTTAACGATCTTGTGCGCGTGGCGCTCAAGCTGGCGGCCGGGTAAGCGGCCGGTCGCATGACGGACAATCCGATTCTCTCCCCCAGCCGCCAGACCGAGGATGTGGACGCTGCCCTGCGACCCAAGAGCCTTGCGGAATTCGTCGGGCAGGCCGCCGCCAAGGACAACCTGCAGGTCTTCATCGAATCCGCCAAGTCGCGGCGCGAAGCGATGGACCACGTGCTTTTCTTCGGCCCGCCGGGGCTGGGCAAGACGACGCTGGCCCAGATCGTCGCGCGGGAACTGGGTGTCGGCTTCCGTGCGACCTCTGGGCCGGTCATTGCCAAGGCGGGCGACCTCGCCGCGTTGCTCACCAATCTTGAGCAGGGCGACGTCCTTTTCATCGATGAGATCCATCGCCTCAATCCCGTGGTGGAGGAAGTGCTCTATCCCGCGATGGAGGATCGTGCCCTCGATCTCATTATCGGCGAAGGGCCCTCGGCCCGTTCGGTGCGGATCGACCTTCCGCCCTTCACCCTGATCGGGGCCACCACCCGGCAGGGTCTGCTGCAGACGCCGCTGCGCGATCGCTTCGGGATACCCGTGCGGCTGCAGTTCTACACGGTCGAGGAACTGGAGAAAGTCGTGACGCGCGGGGCCGGGTTGCTCGGCATCGGCATGGACCGGGGCGGGGCGACTGAAATCGCCCGCCGATCGCGTGGCACGCCGCGCGTGGCGGGCCGCCTGATGCGCCGCGTCCGTGACTTCGCGCACGTTGCGGGCTCCGATGTCATCACCCGTGGCATAGCCGACAACGCCCTGACGCGGCTTGAGGTGGATTCCATCGGGCTCGACGCGCAGGACCGCCGCTATCTCCGGATGATCGCGGAGATCTACAAGGGCGGCCCGGTGGGCGTCGAGACGCTGGCCGCCGGACTGTCCGAGCCGCGTGATACGATCGAGGAGGTTATCGAACCCTACCTCATCCAGCTCGGCCTGATCGCCCGTACCGCCAGGGGGCGCTGCCTGAACGACCGTGGCTGGCAGCACCTCGGGATGACGCCGCCTGTGGGGCCGCAAGGCGGGCTCTTCGATTCGTCGGACGGCTGATTTCTCTCCGGGCCAAGCGGCCCTCTCCCGACGGCCTGCGCCGGGCGGCTGCTGCCAGACAGTGCCGTTTCGGCACAACCCGTGCCACAGTGCCGAATATTAACCAGGATTTTGCTTTTTAGACGCGGTTTTGCTTGAAATCGCGTTGCCGCATCGGGCGCTCTCTGCGTTTGCTTTTCTCAACCTGGCGAGGCGGCTTCCTTGGCGAGCCGCAGCCGCCATGCGCAAAAAGAGGGCAATGGTTTATGTCGGTTAGGATGGCCCTGGCGAAATTGTCCGCCTGCGCGGCGGGCTGCGCTATCATCGGCGGTGGCGCCGTTCACGTTGCCGAGAAGCAGGCCGCCAAAACCGAATACCGCAAGGTGAAGGTCGCCAAAGTCGCCAAGCCCCCGAAGCGGCCGGCCAAGCGTATCATCCGCAAGGAGCCCGCGCCCGAACTCAAGCGCGCCCGCAGGATCGACAGGCCAGATGAACCTGCAGCCGTGGCCATGGTCCCTGCGCCCGCCCCTTACGCGCCGGTATCGGCGCCCCCGTCCTACGTCGGTGGCAGCGGCGGCGCTCCGACGGTGATCGGCGGTGGAGGCGGCTTCGGTGGCTTCGGCGGCGGCTTTTTCGGCGGTTTCTTCGGCGGTGGTGGCGGCGGTGGCGGGGGCAACGTGGTCATCACGTCGACGACCACCGGCGGTGTCACCTCGACCACCGGCGGTGTCACCTCGACCACGAGCTCCAGCTCCAGCACCGGCGGCATGACGTCGACCACGACGACCGGCGGCATCACGTCCACTACGTCCACCAGCTCCGGAAACGTCTCCACATCGAGCAGTTCCTCCTCGTCCTCGTCGTCCTCCTCCAGCTCGTCGTCCTCCTCCAGCTCGTCGTCCTCCAGTTCGTCGGGTGGCGACGACGAGAACACCTCGGGTGGAACGACGTCTGGCGGCTCGTCGACGAGTTCCTCCTCCGGTTCGTCCACGTCCAGCTCTTCGTCCAGCTCGTTCGGGGGCACCAGTTCGTCGTCCTCCTCGACAAGCTCGGGTTCCTCATCGTCCTCGACCTCGTCGGGCGGGTCCACCTCGACAAGCTCCGGCGGTACGCCCGTTCCCGCGCCGCCGATGCTGCTGCTGTTCGGTGCGGCGGCCGCGGCCATCTTCGGCCGGCGCCGGCTGGCGCGGGTGAAAGCCTGAAGCTATCCCACTGGGCGCCGTCCCTTCAGGTCAGATGCCGTAGCGCCGCTTGACGGCCCGATACCGTTCCAGCCGCATGTCCTCGCGTTCGGCCTTGCTGACCATCGCGGTATCGGCAGGCAGATGCGCGAGAATCCTGTCACGTGGCACCACTTGCGTGCGGAAGTTGGCTGCGTCCTGCGTCAGCAGATTGCGATAGGTGAGATTACCGGCGCGGAAGCCCTGCGTGTCGAGCCAGTTGTGAACGCCCGGGTCGTTATGTGCGAGCACCAGCCGCACGACTCCGTCGCGATCGATGCGCGTTCGGGCGGGCGTGTAGCTGACCGGGCGATGGAGGAAATCCATCGAGCCCACGAAAGCTCCCCCCATTCCGAAGATCCAGAATCCGGGATGGGCATCCATCTCGACGATGAGCGCCTCCTCGGGAGCCAGCTGCCAGACCATGTGCGCCGCCATGCGACCCCGGTGGAGGTCGGAGGCATCGTTGGCGGTCTTGTCGGCAGGGAAGGTGTTGAGCGCGTGAGGATCACAGACCCCGCGCGAGATGCGCCAGGAATGCTCCGGCCAGTCCCGCATCAGCCCGGTCACGAAGTTCCCGGCCCAATCCATCGCCTGCGTCATGGTGGCCGGTGTCGGGAGCGGGCGCGGGCTGTCCATCCCGACGCGTTCGATCGTCATCGTCGTCGGTGTCTCCTCCCACGCGTCGAAGGCTTCGCGAATGAACAGCTTGCGGCTTTCGGACGTGGTTGGAAGCCAGTTGCCCTTTCGCTCCGGCCCGCCGATGAACAGCTCGAAAGTGCCGTCGCTGTCGGCTTCAATCCGGGTGCCGAGAATGTTGCACTCAGGGATGTCGCCGAAGGGCTCGTGCAGCGAAGGCCAGTCCGTGCCGGGGATGGTCGGGGGACGCGGCCCCTGCACGGTGATGTTGAGCCAGCGCGCCGTGCCTTTCCGCCCTGTGATCCGGTAGGTGTGGTTGCCGTCAATCCAGGCCTGTCGGTACGTGAAGTCCGCAACGTCGCCGCCGAGCTTGCGTGTAGGGGTGACGAAGGGGTGGATCTGAGGAAACGCCGGATCCTTCGTCTCCAGCGCCAGATCGAACGCCTGTCCGAGGTTCTGGGTGAGGAAGCGGAAGGCGTCCGCGCGTTGCAGTGGGCTCGCCGGACTGGCGTCCTTGAAGGCTGCGAGCCCCGCATCCTTGAGGCTGTCGCAGAAGCTCTCCCACGCGGCGCGCAGGCGGGCATCGTCGGAACCGTCACCATAGGCCATCGTCAGGCTCCCAGCCGGTAGAGGAGATCGGAAAGGTAGTGTGCGGCGCGTCTGCACGCCTGGCGCGGGCCTTCCGCCTCGATGCGCGGGCCGATAAGTTCAAGGTCGAAGAGGCCGGCGTAGCCAAGGTCCAGAACGTCGCGAAGGATGCGTTCGATGGGCATGGCCCCATCGCCGGGAACGGCGCGGCACGGGGTGCTGCGGTCTCCCAGCACATAGTCGCTCACTTGTACCAGACCCGTCAGCGGCAAGGCCTCTGCGAGGTTGGAGCGTAGATTGGCTTCCGGCCAGCAGGCATGGAGCTCCACGCACACGCCTATTCCCGCTGTGCGGGCCAGTTGCGTGGTGTCCGGCAGGGTGTGGGCGATATGGATGTCAGCGTTCAGGGCGGACGCGTTCTCGACCAGCAGGGCAATGCCCGCACGCTCGGCTCTGTCGCGACAAGGCGCGAGCAGGTCGGTGAAGCGGGACGCCGCTTCTTCCCAGGACAGGCGGCCCCGTCCGCCCGTGAGCAGATAAATAGACGGCACACTCAGTTCGGCGGCAAGGTCGATGGCCGCGAGCAGCACCTTGGCGGCATCCCCCTTGTCCCGCTCCAGGTCGGGGTAGAGCGCGAAGGGGTGGTTGATGCAGCCGATACGGACCGGGCTTTCGCGCGCGGCCTTGCGATCGGCCTCGTGCCGCAGACGCGGAGTGACGAGCGTGCAATGTTGGATGTCCTCGTCATGGCAGAATTGGAGGAACTCCGCCGTGGGCTCCTGGGCAAGGGCTACCTGGTGCAGGCTGACGCGCGGGTGCATGGTCAGCGGCGGACCTCGATCGGTACGCCGAACCGTTCACGGAAAGGCGCGAATTCGGCGTTAAGCTCGTCGATATTGTATCCCGCATCGACGAGCACCTGTGTGGAATAGTGGAACTTCCCGTGCCGGTCGCCCCGGTTGTTGGCGAGATAGTCGCGCATGGCGGTTTCCTGCCGCTCACCGAAATTGCGACCGGCGAACGCGTAGTAGCCCCGTACCGTCTCCACCGGATCGGCTACGAAGTCGTGGTAGAGGACGTGGTGGATGCGCGGGTCGTTCACCAGGGGATTGCTCATGGTGTTGCCGATCGACCAGCGCACCCGTTCCAGATGAGCGCGCGCCTCCTGCCTGAGGTCGATCTTGCCGACGATCCCCTCCATGATGTCCGACATCATCATCGTGGAACTGGCCGCCACCATCACCGGGTCCCGGTGCAACCACACGAGCGTAGCGTCCGGATAGGTGTCGAAGAACGCTTCAAGTCGGGTCGTGTGAAACCCCTTCAGCACCCAGTAGCCGGGCGGGCGCTTGTACTGAAAGGCCTGCAGCATCGCCTTGTGGATGCGGTACTGCGCCGCCGGATCGGTGGGAAGTCCCATCGAGAGGTTCTGCATCGGCACACGCCACCAGGCGGTAGGAGTCATGACGCGGAAGTCGAAAGCCCAGGTCCGCTCATCCTCCGGCAGGCCGTTGCCCAGCATATCGTTGTAAGGATGGCAGTGTAGCCACTTGGCCATCTTCGTGTTGATTTCGCGCCATTCCGTGTCGGCCTGCGCGTAGCGGGGGTCATCGCCTTCCACGGCGCCGGGCGGCGGCGAGGGATGCATGACCTCGGCAAAGCGCAAGGCTCGTGCATCCGGGTCGACCGACATGAGCGCGTGCATCAGGGTGGTGCCGGAACGGGGCTCGCCGCTGGCGAACATGGGGCGCTCGATCACCTCGTCGGCAAGCGGATAGTCCTTGCGGTCCTGAAAGAAGCGGAGCCGGTCCGTAAGCAGCCACTGGCTGTTCCGCGCGGCGGCCTGCCGACCGTTGTCATCCATCGGGATGGAGTTGATGTGCGCCACGGCCAGACCGAACCGTTCCACAAAGCCGTCGTCCGACCAGTCCGACAGGCCGGTGGCTGCCATGGCCTCCTGAAGTAGCTCCTCGGCGTCGAGTTCCGCCACGCCTCAGCCCTCCACCAGCTTCTGGATCTCGTCCTCGGTCTCGCGCACCTTGGCGGCGGATGTGGCCGAGAATTTCATGCCGCCCATGCCGCCATATTCCATCAGCTTGTAGACGCGCATTCCGGCATCGGCGAAGCCCTTGATCTTGCGGGCGACCTCCTTGGGCGTGCCGACAGGGAAAATGTCGCGGATCGCCTGCGGGTTCATCTCGGCGCAGAACTTCAGCATGGCGTCCCGGCTCAGCTTGACCGGATCGAAATCCATGATGCCGCGCCAGTCCGGGCCCATCGGGTGCTCATAGCCGAACTGGGCAAGATCCCTGGCGGTGAGCATCAGGATGATCGACTTGACCATAGGGGCCTGCAGCATCTCGTCGATCTCGTCCGGCTCGCCGATCAGGCAGATCTGAGTGATCGCAGGCGTGAAGTGGCTCATGTCGCGGCCCACCGCGTCGCCTGCATCAAGGATGGTCTTGAGCTTCGCGGCGTAATCTTCGGGCGTGTAGGAGCCCGCGGGCCACCAGCCGTCCGCCTCGCGCCCGGTGATGCCGAGCATGCGGGGGCCGGCGGCGCCTAGCCAGATCGGGGGCGCCTTTCCATCGTAGAACTCGGTGTCCAAGCGGGCGTGTTCGAGGTGGAAGAACTCTCCTTCGAAGTCGACCGGGCCGTCGGCGTGCCAGAGCCGCTTGATCACCTTGATCGCCTCTTCAAGGCGGCCGACCGGCTTGGCGAAGTCAAAGCCGTAAGGAACCGTGTTCTCCAGCTCACCGGAGCCGAGGCCCAGAATGAAGCGCCCCTTGGACAGGTGGCTGATCGTCAGGGCCGTCTGCGCCAGGAGGGACGGATGGCGGCGCACGGTATCGACGACGGTCGTGGCGAGCGGCGTTTTCCGCGTCAGCACCGCGGCGGCGGCGGCCACGGCCATTCCGTCGAGGTGACGGTGGGGGCTTGGCGAGGCCTTGGCGAGATCAGTGAACTCCGGCGTCCAGATCGAATCGGGCCAAAAGCTGACCATATGGTCTGGCAACCAGATTGAGTGGTAGCGGCCCGAATCGTAGTCCGCGACCATGTCGATGCCCAGCGGCAGGGTGGTGCGCAGAAAGGCTGCCGGCTGCACGTTCATTGGCCTTTTCCCCTCCGGTTATCGGGGGCGCATCGCGGGAACGATGCCTGCGGCGCCGCCTCTTTGTCGGTGCCCGGTAGGTGGTCTAGGCATGGAGGAAAGCAAATTCCCATTTGGGGATGAAACGATGCCGGGAGAATCGTTGATCGTTCCTCTGATCGAGGGGCTTCTGCAGGACCCGCCCTGGGGGCGCTTCCTCGATGCGCTGCGCGCAAGCGTTGGCGGCGACTACGCGAGCCTCGTCTTCCGGCCGCTGCCGCTGGGCACGCCTGAAGCGCGTGTGATCCACCTGTATTCGGGGCAGCCTTCGCCGCCGCCCGTGACGCGCCATTACCGTGAGAGCTTCTATCTGCGCGATCCGGTGCCTTACCACGAAATGGAGGAAGGCCGTTCGTACCGGCTGGAGCAGCTGCTTCAGCACGGCGGAGCCGATCACGACGCCTACCTCACCCAACTGCTGCTTCCTTCGGGCATGAACCACCTTCGCATGATCCGCATGAGCGACAACGCGGGCGTAAGCGGGTGGATAACCGTCACGCGCCGCAAGGGCGAATTCGGCACGGAGGTGGACCGGCTGCTTGAACAGCTGGCGCCGTACATGCGCGCGGCGCTCGGCAGCTTTGTGACGCTGGAACGGGAGCGCATGACGGCGGCCGTCGCGTGCGAGGCGGTGCGGCGAATGAATTTTGGCTGGATCACACTGGACGGCGAAGGACGCGTGCTGGACGCCGATCCGCATGGCGCCCGCATTCTGCAGGCGGGTGACAGCATCGCGCGGGCAAAGGACGGCAGGCTGACCGCCAGGGATGCCTCGTTGCGGCGACAACTCGTGAGCGCGGTTCGGGATCTGGCGATCAGTCCGCAGGCCAGGCCGCGCGCGGTGGTGCTGGGCCGCGAACCCTGGCTCGACCTGCTGCTCGTTCCGTCCGGTCAGCGCATGGGCACGACGCAGGCGGCGCCGGCCATCGTCGGCTATCTTCATGCGGACAACTGGTCGTCGGCCGATCGCTGTGACCAGCTCGCCCAACTTTTCGACCTCGCGCCCAGCGAGGCGCGGCTTGCGCTCGCCCTGAGCCGCGGCATGTCGATCAGCGAGGCGGCGCCGGAACTTGGACTGACAGTCGAATCGGCACGAACGTACTCCAAGCGTATCTACGCCAAGACCGGCGCACGCGGGCAGGCTGATCTGGTGCGCTTCATCCACCGCAGCGTCCTCGTGATCGCCTAGGACGTTTCGGATACATCCGGGTGCCTCGCCGGAGCGATTAGAACGGGTGTTCAGCATTCCCGGTTGACCTTACCGTCTTGGGGGATCAGCAAATGCATACGATCGGCCCACAAGGAGGGCCGCACAAGCATCGGGAGAATGCCGCAGATGACCAAGCCTCTAGCCGGAAAAGTCGCGCTCGTGACAGGGGCCTCGTCAGGCATCGGGGAAGCCGCAGCGCTGTGCCTTGCCGAAGCCGGGGCGACGGTCGCGCTCTCGGCTCGCCGGGTCGAGCGCCTGTCCGGCCTGGTCACGCGGATCGAGGCCGAGGGCGGAAAGGCTCTTGCGATCCCCGGCGACATGACGGTGGAGGATGATGCGCGGCGTGCGGTGGCGGAAACGGTCGCGCAGCTTGGAAGCATCGACATCCTCATCAACTCCGCCGGCATCATGGAAGCGGGCGGCATTGAGAACTGCGACACCGCCATCTACCGCAAGGTCATCGACATCAACCTGATGGGCACCGTCTATACCTGCGCGGCGGCCGTGCCGCACATGCTGGAGCAGGGCGGCGGAGACATCATCACCATCTCCTCCCTGGCAGGGCGCAAGGGCGGCCCGATGACGAGCGCCTATTCGGCCAGCAAGCACGCGGTCAACTTCATGACGGACGGCATGCGCCAGGAGCTCGGCGGCAAGAACATCCGCGTCACCACCCTGATGCCCGGCGCCACCGAAACGGAGGTGGGAGACAGCATTTCCGACCCCAACTGGCGGGCCGCAATTCAGGCCCATGTCAGCAAGGAAGGGGCGGTGAAGCCGCGCGATATCGGCGAGGCCATCGTCTTCATCCTGTCCCTGCCGCGCCGCACGAACATCTCGGAAATCGCGATCCGACCGACGATCGACACGTCGGCGTAAGCGGCCTCTAATCCAAGGGAGAAGGGCTATGGCCGGAAGGCTTCAGGACAAGGTCTGCATCATCACCGGCGCGGGTTCCGGCATGGGCCGTGCGATGGCGAAGTTGTTTCATGCCGAAGGGGCGCGGCTGGTGCTCGCGGATATTTCGGGCAACCAGGATGAAGTGGCGTCGGAACTGGGCGGCGAAACCGTCGCCGTCCATTGTGACGTATCGGACGAAGGGCAGATCAAGGCGATGATCGCCACCGCCGAGGAGCGCTTCGGCCGATTGGACGTGCTGTGCAACAACGCCGGGTTCGGCGGGGGCATGGCGCCCCTCCACACGCAGCCGGTGGAACTGTGGGACAAGGTCCACGCCACCAACATTCGGGGCGTGTTCCTCGGCATGAAGTACGGAATCGAGTCGATGCTCAAGACGGGCGGCGGCGCCATCGTCAATACAAGCTCCGCCTCGGCGGTGGTCGGGTGGAAGCACCACAGCGTGTACAGTTCCGCCAAGGCAGGCGTGCACCAGCTGACCAAGGTGGCAGCGCTGGACTATTCGGACAGAAACATCCGCGTGAACGCCGTCGCGCCCGGCACTATGTGGACGGGGCTTGTGGAAGCTTCGAAGACGCACGATGCGCCGCCTGAAGGCTTCCCGACGCTCGCGGGCATCCCCCTGGGGCGCTGGGGCAGGGCCGAAGACGTCGCCGCCGCCGCGCTGTTCCTGGCCAGTGACGAGGCGGCCTATGTCACAGGCGTCATCCTGCCGGTGGACGGAGGCTATTCGATAGGATTTTCGGGCATGGGAGCCGAGCGGCCCGGCATCGTCAGCGTCAACGCGGACGACAGCTAGAGCCAGGGCGCCACGGGTATTCCCGCAAGCGACGGATCGGCCCACAGATATTCCGTGAAATGGCCGATCCGCCTTCGCGTGTCGACATAACAGAAGCACAGGCCCGCTTCGGGCGAAGGCACGGCAGGAAAGAGCAGCGCCATGGCGTCCCCGCTTGCGTGCACCTCGTCCAGCAGCGTTTCCCACGCGGCGTAAGGGCCCGGGACGGCGATCGCGACGTGATGGAAGGCGAGGAGGTGGGCCGAGAGGTCCACCGCTCCGCTGTAGATCTCCGTCACGCCGGACACCGGCTCGATGATCTCGAACTGGCGCGCGGCGCCCGGCTCACCCATGTTGGCGATCGCGGATTTCACGCCCAGCCGCCGGTGCTCTCCATAGGATAGGACCTCGATATCGGACTCGTTGCGGCGCAGCCCGGTGATCCCCAGTTCCGCCCCCGCGTGCGCCACCGCCGCGTCCATGTCGCGGGTGGCGTAGCTCACCTGGACAAGCTGGCCGTAGCGGCGGCCGAGGTGCGTCATGCGCCCTGTTTAACGGGGATGCGATACCGCTCGATGTAGTCCGCGAACGTGGAGTGCACGGCGTCGCGGGTAAGGCCGTAGCGCTCCAGAGAATATTCGTGCTTGCCGTGCTTGCCCTTGGGATTGGCGGCCATGTAGCCTTCCATCGCGGCCTTGGCCTCAGGCGTGAAAGGCTCGCCGAAGTGCTCGTAAATGCCGCGGCAGGCGCCGATCGGGTCTTTCATGACATCGACGTACTGCACATCCAGGATCGCGTCCTGCCCGTGCTTGGCGCGGAAGGCGTCCTGCCGCTCGATCATGATTGCGAAGGTGTCCATGAAGGAGCGGCCGATCCCTTCGAGATCGACCTCGTCCGAGTAGATCCGCCGCACGTTTTCGATGAGGCTGCCGACCGAGCCGAGCACATCGGCGGGGTCACGGTGCGTCATCACCAGCTGCGCGTCCGGGTAAACGTCCGTCAGCGCATCCAGGAACAAGGGGTGCCACGGGTTCTTGAGCGTCCACCGTCCGCCGGCCTCGGCCTGCAGCGTCTGGAGCAGGCGCTTGTGGAAGCGGAAGGCGGGGCCGTAATCGGCTTTGTGCAGCAGCCAGTCGCGATAGCTCGGTATGTCCGCCTGCGCTTCGAAGACCTGCGCGCAGAACGAGTACGTCATCGCGAACTGGCACTCGGTCGGGCTATGCGCATCCTCGTAATGGATGGCGGCGATCTGCGGCATGTGCTGCAGCGAGGCCAGCGTCTGGTCCTGCATCTTCTGCCAGCGGGGGCCGGCGGTCAGCTCCTCCGGGCGTGGCGGCGGCACCGGGTCGTGCGATTCCCAGCGCAGAAATGCCCTGCGCGCCGGGTCCGAAGCGAGGAGGTTGATCACCAGCGTAGTGCCCGTGCGCGGCAGGCCGAACACGAAGAGGGGCTTTTCGACCGGTCGCTCGAGCAGTTCGGGGTGACGGGACAGCCAATCCTCGATCCGCATCCTTCCCGAGAGGTACTTCACCAGATCGCGGTGAGCGAGCTGCTCGCCGCGTTCGCTGAAGCCGGCTTCCTGTGCGTACGAGCGAAGCAACAGGTCCAGGCCCTCCGTCACCGCTGGATCGCCGATTCCAGTCAGTCCGGTTTCGGCCCGCGCGGCCGCGATCACCTCGTCCAGGATCATCCCTGTATCCTCCATCCCGTTGTCTTATCGTCCCTGCGGTGATGCGCAGAGGCTCTGGCGATTGCAAGATAGTGATTACTTCGACACTCTGCAGGAGGAAGCGGCAGGGTGCCGGGTGGAGAGGTCAAAAGCCATGGATTTGAGTACGGCACGGCATGCGTTCGTCACAGGTGGTGCCAGCGGGATCGGTCTAGGTATCGTCGATGCGATGGTCGGGCGCGGCGTGCGCGTTACCATCGCGGACATCGATGAGGACAGCCTCCGCTCCGTCGTCGCGGAACGCGGCCCGGCCGTGCGCGGCGCCGTTCTTGACACGCGCGATCGAGAGGGTTGGGCGCGCGCGAAAACCGAAGCCGAAGCAGCGTTCGGCCCCGTCGACCTTCTCGTCAACAACGCCGGCATCGCGCCGAACGGTCGCGAATTCGCGGACATGGATCCGGCAAGCTTCGACCGTATCGTCGCGATCAACCTCACTGGTGTTGCCAACGGCGTGTTCACCTTCGCCGCCGATATGCGCGCACGCGGCAAGGGGCATGTCGTCAACACCTCATCCCAGGCGGGACTGGTCGCAAGTGTACCGGGAGTGGGCGCTTACGCCGTGGCCAAGTTCGGCGTCACAGCGCTGACAGAGGCGCTGCGACAGGAACTGGCGCCGCATGGCGTGGGCGTTTCGTTGCTGTGCCCCGGCTACATCGCGACGAACCTTGCCGAGAGCACCCGCAAGGTGGGAGGCGAGATCCGCGACGCGGCCGGTCGGATGCCGCCTTCCCGGATCACGGTGGAGGACGTGGGGCTGATGGTGGTGGAAGGAATTGAGAACGACGAGCCCTGCATCGTCACGCACCCGCGGGTCTGGAGCAGCGTCGAGCCGCGCTTCGCCGCCATCCGCGCCGCCTGCGAGCATCGGGACAGCCAGGCGACGCCGCCGCATGGATGAGGAACGGCTTGCCCGGATCGAGGCGCAGCTGGCCGTGGCGGACCTTGTTCACGACTATGCCCGTGCCATCCGGCGCGAGGCGCATGAGGATATCCCCGCGTTGTTCGCCCCTGACGGCACCTTCGAGGTGCGCTCAGGCTGGCCAGATCGGAGCGACTTCGCGGTGCGGCAGCGCTTCGAGACACCGGACGCGCTTGCCGCCTTCCTGATGGAAGGCAGGGGGAAGCCTCATCCCGTGCCGTTGATCCATAACCTCATGATCGAGGTGGACGGCGATACCGCCACCGCCAACGCCATGATGTCCGCCGCGATACCGGGGACCGACCGCACCGTGACGGGCGAATACCTGGACAGCTTCGTTCGTCAGGAGGGGCGTTGGGTGTTTTCGTCCCGGATCTACACCGTCTATCCCTGACGCGCCCCTCGGCGCTCCACGCTGACCCCGCCGAACATCATTCCTTCGGCGGGGCCGGTGAGCACATCCATGGGAAACACCTTGGGCACGGCACTCACCGCGTCCAGCCGTGCAAGATGGCTGTCGTCCAGCGTCAGGGAGAGCGCGCCCAGATTGTCGTCAAGCTGTAACAGCGTGCGGGCACCGACGACCGGCGAGCACGTCGCCGGGTTCGCCAGCGTCCAGGCGAGCGCCACTTGCGCTGCGGTGCATCCGAGTTCCCCGGCGATTTCCACCACGGCGTCCGCAACATCAAGGTTGCGCGCGGAAAGCTTGCCGGTGAGCGCGTTGATCGCCTTGCGCGAACCGCCAGCCTCAAGGCTTTCGCCCTCAGCCAGGTCGGCCCGGGTATACTTTCCGGTGAGAATGCCCTGGCCGAGCGGTGCCCATGGTGAAAGGCCCATGCCCATCTCGACAGCCATCGGGATGAGTTCGCGCTCCACCGTGCGCTCGATCAGGCTATACTGGATCTGCAAGGCGCAAAACGGCGTCCAACCCCGCAGTTCGGCGATCGCCTGCATGCGGCTGGCCTGCCACGCCGGAACGTCCGAAAGCCCGATGTAAAGAACCTTGCCGCTGCGCACGAGGTCATCGAAAGCGCGCAGGATCTCGTCGACGGGCGTGCGGAAGTCCCACATGTGGAGATAGAGCAAGTCGATGTAATCGGTCTGCATACGCCGGAGGGAGTCCTCCACGGCCCGCACCATCGTCTTGCGCTGGTTTCCCGCTGCGTTGGGATCGCCGGGGCGTGTGGTCAGGGAATACTTGGTCGAGATCACCAGCGGGTGCCGCCGACCCTGGACGATGCGTCCGAGCCATTCCTCCGAGCGCCCCATCCGGCCGTAGAAATTGGCGGTGTCGATGAAGTTGCCGCCGCCGTCGATGAAGCGGTCGACCATGGCCCGAGCCTCATCCTCGGTGCTGCCCCAGCCGCCATCGGCGCCGAACGTCATCGTTCCAAGGGCGAGGGGGGAAACCCTCAAGCCCGAACGGCCGAGCAGGCGGTAGTGATCCAGGCTTGTCGCCATGTCGTGTTCTCCTCCAATCCTTCTTGCGGGCCTGCCGCGCCGCTGGCCATGGGGAGATGCCGCGCTGCCGTCTGGATCAAGCGACCCTTCCGTCGCATTGCGTCGCCTGCGCGCTGGGCGTAGCAGGCGAACATGATCGCGCATGTCGAACCCTTTCACGCCACCACCATCGGCCGCCTCGCCTACGAACTCGCCGCCCAGGGACGCGACGTGATTCACATGGAATACGGCCAGCCATCCACCGGCGCACCGGCGGCGGCCATCGCAGCGGCTCACGCGGTGCTCGATAGCGAGGCTGGCGGCTACTGGGAGAGCCCCGCCCTATGCGACCGGATCGTGCGGCACTACCGCGAGGCTTACGGCGCCGCGGTTTCGCCTGAGCAGGTGTTCCTGACCTGCGGCGCCTCACCTGCTTTCGTGCTGGCCCTTTCGTGCCTCTTCCGGCCGGGGTCACAGGTCGCCGTGGCACGGCCCGGATACGTGGCATACCGCAATGCGATGCGCAC
Source organism: Novosphingobium sp. HII-3 (assembly GCF_002916655.1). Classification (GTDB taxonomy): domain Bacteria; phylum Pseudomonadota; class Alphaproteobacteria; order Sphingomonadales; family Sphingomonadaceae; genus Novosphingobium; species Novosphingobium panipatense. The sequence continues at coordinate 84,759 of NZ_PPSM01000081.1, read as the reverse complement.
CCTCTATATTGAGCCGGTGGAGCTGCCCTGCGGTCCGGCGGAGCGTTACCAAGTGACGGCAGCGGCGCTCGACGCGCTTGATCCGGCGCCGGAGGGGCTGATCCTCGCCAGCCCGGCGAACCCGACCGGTACCGTCATCGCGCGCGAGGAACTGGCGGCGATCGCAGAGGTGTGCAGGCGCAAGGGCATCGCCGTCATCTCGGACGAGATTTACCACGGCCTCACCTATGACGTGGAAGCGGACTCCATGCTGCAGCACATGCCGGACGCGCTGGTGGTGAACAGCTTCTCGAAATGGTTCTCCATGGCGGGGTGGCGGCTGGGCTGGCTGGTCGTTCCGCCCCACCTGATCGAGGCTGCGCGCGCGCGGATCGCCAACCTTTTCCTCACGCCTCCCGTACTGTCCCAGCATGCGGGGCTGGTCGCCTTCGACTGCGTGGAGGAACTGGAAGGGCATCACGCCAGCTACGCGCGCAACCGCGAACTGCTGCTTTCCGCCCTGCCGCGGCTGGGCCTCCAGAAGATCGCCCCGCCTGACGGGGCCTTCTACATCTGGGCCGACATCGGCCATCTCACCAAGGACAGCCTCGCGTTCTGCCGCCGGCTTCTTGCGGATACCGGGGTGGCGACGGCGCCCGGTATCGATTTCGATCCGGTGGAGGGCAACCGCTTCATCCGCTTCAGCTTCGCCGTTTCCACGCCGGAGATCGAGGACGCCATCGAACGCATGGTGCCGTGGTTCGCGGCGCAGGGGGAGATGGCGTCGCCTGCCTGATCCCTCTCGCGCCCGGGCAGATGCGTTGACACGCACTTATCTCGGAGGAATGCTCGCACCCTGAGGAACGGGGAGGGTCGGATGGCGATATTCGTGCTGGTTCATGGCGGCGGCCATGGCGGCTGGTGCTACAAGTTCGTGGCGCAGAGGCTGCGCCGCATGGGCCACGAGGTCCATGCCCCTTCGCTTACCGGGCTTGGCGACCGGGCCCATGTGATGAGCGCGGACATAGACCTCGACACGCACATCAGGGATATCGTGCAGCTCATCGCGTTCGAGGATCTTACCCGGGTGATCCTCGTCGGCCACAGCTATGGCGGAATGGTCATCACCGGTGTGGCCGACCGCGTGCCCGAGCGCATTGGTCATCGCGTCTATCTCGATGCCGCTTATCCGACGGACGGAGAATCGCTCCACGATCATGCTCACGATGCCATCGAAGGCGCGCGTCGGGGGCTTCATGAGGTGGACGGCGTGCCCCTCGTCATGGCGCCTCATGCGGGAATGGCGGCTTTCTTCGGCGTGACGGATCCGGAACTCGGCGCCTGGACGGATGCGCGGCTGACAGCGCACCCGTGGAAATGCTTTGAACAGAAGCTCACCTTGAGGAACGAAGCGGCGATGAGGGCGACGCCTGAATCGCACCTCATCTGCACCTCGACGATTCCGGGGCGAGCGATGGAGCAGCTTCGCACGCGCGCGCAGGGACGGGTTTGGGACATCGACACCGGTCACGACCTCATGTTGACCGAACCGGACTGGGTGGCGGACAAGCTGGATCATATCGCTTCACGCTAGAAGCGATTCGCCCGAATGGGGGAAAGCGGCGGATCTGGTGGATCGGCGCACAGGTTTTCGCCGCTCCTAGAAATCCGGAATGGTTCTCGGTTTTTGGTTAGGCCGCTTCGGCTTAGGATGGTGGCCCCGGCGCTGGGCGGTCCGGTTTCGCGTACTGGTATTCCACCTTCATTACACAAGTTGTAATGCGACAAGGATGGCGGCTAACCCCTAGAGTTGGTCGTAGCACCGCGCACCTCTTTTGGGGGACAAAGACGCGCCCTTCGGAACGCGAAAGACGATACAATGATGACGACAATCCTGGAGAAGATGGGCGGCAGCCGCGCCCATGCGGCGCGGCTGCGGGACTTCCTGCATGACGTTGCGGGCAGTACCGCTTGTGAAGAGGCCGATCGTGTCCGGGAGGCATTGATCCTTCTGCCGGGCGGCGGATCGGATGGCGCTTCCGGGCTCGACTATCCGCGTATCGAAGCCATGCTGGAATGTGGCGCTACGCTGAACGCCGTGCTCGAAATCGTAGGGCCGGACGCAGCCCTCATGCTCTCGCGCGGCAGCAATGCCGTCTGCCTGGCGACGGTGGTGCCTGCGGGCGCACCCGAGGAAGCGATCACCGACGGCCCGACGCTGGCGCTTGCGGTGCTTGCCGGGCATGTCTCGGGCGTGGTCGCGCATCTGGAACGCGGTGACGTGGAGCCGGAAACCCCTGAGATGCCGGCCATTCCGCTTTCCATGCGGCTGCACTGACGACGCATGGCGGGGGCGCGGGTCAGTTTACCAGCGCGGCCTCGATGGCGATGCGGATCGCATCGGAGGTGTGATTTGCGCCGAGCTTGGTAAGCATGTTCGCACGGTGGATTTCCACGGTGCGGGGGCTGATAGCCAGTTTTTCGCCGATCAGGCGGTTGGACAGACCGCTTGCAACGCCGCCCAGCACTTCCCGCTCGCGCCGGGTGAGCCGTTCCACGCGGGCGCGGGCCATCACTTCGCGCAGCTTGGCGTTGCCGAGGCTTTCCGCGCGTGCGATGGCCGTGCCAAGACTGGTCGCCAAATCTTCGGGGGAGATGGGCCAGGCGATGTAGTCGATCGCGCCATCAAGAATGGCCCGGACGATACGTTGCGCATCGGGTTCCTCGCTGAAGGCGATGATCGGGAACCAGTCTCCCTGGCTGGCCATGCTGGCGACCAGCGTGTCGATCGCGCCGGCGTGATCGTGGACCATCACCACGCCGGCACGGGGCCAGGCGGCTGTCAGCTCCTCGATCGTCTCGAAAGGTTCCACGTGGATGCCGCCGCCGGAAAGTACGTGACTGATAGTGGCCCGTCGGCGCATGTCTGCGTCGACGAGGATGAGATTGGAAATAAGTTCCACGGCCCGTCTCCCAATGGATATGTCCCTAGGGAGTTATTCGCAGCATCGCTGCCGCGTCTCGCTTCACCTCATCCAAATTCGAGAGAAAGCCGGCCGTTCCGCCAGCAAGGCCACTTTTGCAAAGAGTAAGGATCACCGAAACGGCGCTGTTTCAAGCAGCAGCATGGCCGGTCTATCGGAACTGAAAGTAGGGGAGCCTGACGACCCTACTCGGCAATGTTCATCACGTAGGTCCGCCGGGCGAAGCGCCAGCGGCCGTCATGGCGCACCAGATCGTCGTCGTAGCGAGCGGCGAACTTCATCACCTTGCCCCCGATCCGGGCGATTTCGCGCACATGGCAGCGCGCTGTCGCCGTATCCCCCGCCACCTGGATCGCGCCCGGCATGGCGAAGAAGATCATCGCGTCCATGTCGGTGAAAAGGTCGTCCCAGGTGCGGCCTAGCTCGTCATGACCGCGCACCTGGTGATCCACTCCGCATCGGGAGCCCAGCAGTCCAGCCACGGCGCCTTGTCGATGCGCGAGGCGGCATCGGCATACGTCTCGAGCAGTTCGCGAATGGCGGCGCGGTCCTCCGGCGGACCGGAAAAAGCGCTCATTCCGGGAATTCGCCGATGGTCATTGTGTAGGCGCGGTGCGTGAACTTCCATTCGCCGCCCAACCTTGCGAGCGCATCGGTGTAATGGCCGCAAAGCTTGAACACTGTGCCCGCTTGGGTCTGTACCACCTCCCGGGCGTAGGAGCGGGCGGCGGCCATGTCGCCGTCGATCGCCATCGCTCCGATTTCACCCAGGAACGCGACCGAGGCCCAGTCCTTCCAGAGGCTGTCCCACGTCGCGGCAAGGGCATCGTGCCCGGTCGCGTCAAACAGGTGGCTGCTCCACCGTCCGTCCGCAGCGAACGTACTCAGCCACAGTTCACGGTCGCCGCGCCAGCTTGCATCGGCATAGGTGCCGTAGAGTTCCCGAATGGCGAGACGGTCTTCGAGCGGACCGGTGAATGGCATCGCGTTCTCTCCCCTGTTTTGCAGGTGAGTGTGCGCAAGACGATGCCATGTGCAAGCGCCCTTCGATCGTCCCGGCAGTGAATGTGCGTGGATGGGCGACCGGCAGGCTACGAAAGGGCGGAGCTTGCTCCTCCGCCCGTTTTCTCACGAGTCGAGCCGGACCGCGCGTTCTTCCCGGGGGACCTGGCGCACCGGCACGGCTGCCAGCCATTCCTGGAACGCCTCGTTGTCCACCATGCCGCGCACCACGTCCGTCCCCTTCCTGAAGGTCGCGAAACCGTCGCCCCCTTCGGCAAGGAAGTTTACGGCTGTGACACGGTACTTCGCCGAAGGGTCGATCGGCCGGCCATTCAGCGTCAGCGACACCACCCGCTGCCCGGACGGGCGACGCATGTCGTAGGTGAACTTCAGGCCCGCAGACGCGGCAAGAACCTGCTTGTCGCCCTCGTCGTCGAGGCCGTCCTCGATCACTTCGCGCACTTGCGCGCCGGTGAGGGTCATGGTCACCAGTTCGTTGCTGAAGGGCTGAACCGCGTAGACCTGCCCGAAGTTGACCGAGCCGTCAGGCGCGGGATCAATGGGCGCGCGGAGGCCGAAGGGGTTTGTGAAGGCGATCTGCGCGCCGGCGGAACGGCTTCCGGCGAGCTGCGAGTCGGCAACGAGGTTGCCGAGCGGGCCGCCGGTGCCGCTGGTGCCGCCCTTGGCCACCGGTTCCGACAGTTTGCCCACCGGCCGCGCAATCAGGTCCGCAGCGGCGTGGACGTAGGACGCCACGTACTGCGCGACATCGGCGCGAGGCTGGAACTGCGGGAACAGCGGCGTATTGGGTGCGTCGCCACGGCCGCTGCTGTAACCTTCCGACTGGACGATGACGTTGTGCGCCTTCTTGGCGATGACCTTGTTCGCGACCGGATCGATGGTGAGGGTGATGTCGGTCACGACCTTGCCATAGACGCCCGCGCTCGTCAGCAGGATCGGCGAAGCGGCGCCGTCCTTCGCCGGGTACTCGCAGACGTACTGCTCGTGCGTGTGGCCCGAGACGACGAGGTCCACCCCGGGGTTCAGCGCATCGAGGATGGGCCGGATGCCGCCGGTGAGGTCGGTGCAGCCGTTCGGATCCTGGCCGAAGGTCTTGCCGCCCTGGTGGATCAGCACGACGACTGCATCCGCCCCTTGCGCCTTCAGGGCCGGAACGGCGCGGTTGATCGCTTCGGCCTCGTCGCCGAAGGTCAGGCCCTTCAGCTGGTTGGGAGAAACGAGCGTCGGCACCGACTTCAGGGAAAGGCCAACAAAGCCGACCGTCACCCGTGAAGCGCCTTCGCCAAAGGTCTTGATGCCGGTCGCCGGGAACAGGGTGGAACCGTCTTCGCGGAAGGTGCTGGCGGAAAGATACCGGTAGCGGGCACCGCCGAATTGCTCGACCTTGCAGGGATCGAGGCGCGTATTCTTCTCACAGCCGCCGTTCTGCAGGCGCTGGAGCTCCTTGGGGCCGCGGTCGAACTCGTGATTGCCGACCGCGTTGAACTCCAGTCCGATGCGGTTCATCACGCCGACCGCCGGCTCGTCGAGGTGCAGCGAGGAGGCGAGCTGGGATGCGCTGGTCAGGTCACCGGCAGCCACAACGACGTTGTTCGCGTGGCGCGCCTTCAGCGAATCGACGGCGGAGGCAAGCCAGGCCGCGCCGCCCGCGGGAACCGACACCGTGCGGCCGTCCCCGGTCGGCGCCGGGATCGAAGCCTTGGGCGGCTCAAGGGCGCCGTGGAAGTCGTTAAGGGCGATGATGCCCACTTCGACAGGTCCGGCCGCAGAGGACTGGCGAATGGCCTGGGGTGTGGCGCAGGCCGCGATGAGCGGAAGAGCGAGGAGCGGAATTGCTCTGAGGCTTGGGGAGGTCATGGCCGCGCTCTATCGCAGGTGATCGTGACGAACCAAGGACGAATTTGGCCCCCAGATCAGTTCGCCTGGCCCTCCAGCGCGTGCATCTGCTCGTCCGTCAGGCCGAAGTGATGACCTACCTCGTGAACGACCACGTGTGCCAGGAGATCCTCCAGCGCGACGTCCGTTTCGCACCATTCGGCAAGGAGGGGCTGGCGGTAAAGAGTGATGCGCGGCGGAAGCTCACCCGAAAGCCAGACCGAATCCTCGTCCATCGGGCGGCCGTGGTAGAGACCGGTCAGTTCCCATGCGTCTGCGATGCCCATGTCGCGCAGGGTGTCCTCGTCCGCGAATTCCTCGACGTGAACGGTGATGCCCTCGAGGTGTCGGGAAAATGGCTCCGGAATACGGGCGAAGGCCGCATGAGCCAGAGCTTCGAATTCGGCGGGCGAGGGGGGAGATCCGAAACTGCGCGTCATAACCCCAGGTGTGACAGCATCGAGGGGGCGGCGTAAAGCCCGGCGGGTGCAGGGCCGATTGCGCCATCCACATCCTGTCGTGGGGGCTTCCTTGCGATCGGTGCAGGATTCTGCGACGAAACCGGGCATGACTCCCGCGATATTCGGCCTTTCCGGCCTGACCCTGACGGACGATGAACGCGCCTTCTTCCGCGATGCCGACCCCGCAGGCTACATCCTGTTCGGCCGCAATGTGGAAAGCCGCGAGCAGGTCCGGGCGCTGACCGACGAGTTGCGCGCCCTCCTTGGTCGGGACCGCCTGTTCATCTGCATCGATCAGGAAGGCGGCCGTGTCGCCCGCATGAAGCCGCCGGTGTGGGACGCCTATCCCGCCGGTGAGGCGTTCGACCGCCTGTTCGACCAGGCGCCTGCCAGCGCCATCGAGGCCGCACGGGTGAATGCGCAGGTCCTCGGCATGGATCTGGCCGAAGTCGGCATCAGCGTCGACTGTCACCCGTCGCTCGACGTCCGCCAGCCGGGCGCCCACGATGTGATCGGCGATCGCGCCCTCGGCTCGGACCCCGTGCGTGTCTCCGCTTTGGGCCGCGCGATCCTGGATGGTCTGGGGCGAGCCGGGGTCGCGGGCTGTATCAAGCATATTCCGGGGCACGGGCGGGCCACGGCGGATAGCCACAAGGAATTGCCGACCGTCACCGCCTCGGCCGAGGAACTGGAAACCGACCTCGCGCCGTTCCGGACTCTGGCTGCGGCGTCCATCGGAATGACGGCGCATGTGCGCTACACCGCCTGGGACGCGGAGAACCCCGCCACCCTTTCCCCCTTCGTGGTGAACGAGGTGATCCGCCGGGGCATCGGCTTCGACGGCCTGCTCCTGACCGATGATCTCGACATGGAGGCGCTCTGTGGCTCCGTGCCCGAGCGGGCGGCGCGCGCGATCGCGGCCGGGTGCGACATCGCCCTCAACTGCTGGGCGAAGATGGATGACATGGCCGGCATCGCCGAGGCCTTGCCCTCGATGAGCGAGGCGACCGCCGCGCGGCTTCAGCGGGCACTCGAAGGGGTGTCCGTGCCCGAAGCTGCCGACAGGCGTGCGCTGCTGGCGAAGCGCGATGCGCTGCTGGCGCTGCGGGCAGCCTGAAGGTGGCGAGTTCCCCCACTCTCTTCGCTGACTGGGACGCGCAAGGGATGGACGCCGGCACGCCTGGTGCCGGGGCGGACAAGCTGTACCTCGAGATCGAGGGATGGGAAGGCCCGCTCGACCTTCTGCTCGACCTTGCGCGGCGGCAGAAGGTCGATCTGTTGCGCATCTCGCTGCTCGAACTGGTCGATGCATACCTGACCTACATCGAAGAGGCCGAAGCCTTGCAGCTCGAGCTTGCGGCGGACTACCTGGTGATGGCGGCATGGCTGGCATACCTCAAGTCCGCGCTTCTGCTGCCGCGCGAGGAGCAGGAAAGCCCCGGGCCGGAGGAACTGGCGCTGCGCCTGCAGATGCGTCTGCAGCGCCTGAACGCGATGCGCGAAGCCGCAGCCCGCCTCATGGCGCGCGACCGGCTGGGGCGGGACGTGTTCCCGCGCGGTGCGCCGGAAGGCTTGCGGGTGGACCGCAAGTCCCGCTGGCAGTGCGACTGGTATGATCTGGTCCGTGCCTACGGCGGCGTGAAGGTCCGCTCCCAGCCTGTCGTTCACATGGTGCGCGAACGCATGGTGATGACGCTGGACAGCGCGATCCAGCGCGTGTCCTCCATGCTTGGGGTGGCGATCGACTGGATGGACCTGCGCGACTTCGTTCCCGCCGCCCAGGACAGCTGGGCGGATCCGCAGTTGCGGCGTTCGGCGCTGGCATCCAGTTTCGTCGCGGCGCTGGAACTGGCCCGCACCGGCAAGGCGGAACTGGCACAGGAAGAGACGTACGGGCCCCTGCGCCTGCGCGCGCTGAAAGGCAGCTGAAGTGACGGAGATCGAAAACGGCGTGCCCGATGACATCATCCGGGCCGTGGAGGCGACCCTGTTCGCTGCGGAAGAACCCCTGACCGTCGACCAGGTGGCGACGCATCTGGGCCTCGCGGGGAAGGCGGCGGACGTGGCGCCGGCGTTTACTCGTCTGCAGCGGCATTACGAAGGTCGCGGCATCCAGCTGGTCAGGCGCGGCGAGCGCTGGCACTTCGAAACGGCGCCTGACCTTGCTCACCTTCTTCGCCGGGAGAAGGAGGAGCTTCGCCGTCTCAGCCGCGCCGCCACCGAGGTTCTGGCCATCGTCGCCTACCATGAGCCCGTCAGCCGGGCCGAGATCGAGGCGATTCGCGGCGTGCAGACAGCCAAAGGTACGCTCGACGTGCTGATGGAAGCGGGATGGGTGCGCGTCGCCGGGCGGCGCGAGGTGCCCGGGCGGCCGGTCATCTACGCCACGACACCAGCGTTCCTGGAGCATTTCGGCCTTGAGTCGCTGCGGGAACTGCCGGGGTTGGAGGAACTGCGCGCCGCCGGCCTGCTCGACCCTGTGGACGAGGACATGATCGGGGCCGCCCTCGACCTCGAAAACGCCCGCAGCCCGCAGACCGTGCGGAACGGCGACGATTGAGCCTGGGCGGCAGCCACACAGGTGCCATACTCGACTGGTAACTTGCCGCCAAAGGGCTTACATGCCCATTGTAAACCGGTCGGTATCGACCGGCTGATTTGGAGTTGAGGTTATGGGTAGCTTCTCGATCTGGCACTGGCTGATCGTTCTCGTGATCGTGCTCGTGCTGTTCGGACGCGGCCGGGTGTCTGAAATCATGGGTGACTTCGGCAAGGGCATCAAAAGCTTCAAGGACGGCATGAACGAGGAGGAGGCCAGGAAGGCTTCGCCCACTCCGCCTGCTGCCCAGATCGGCACGCAGAAAGCCGATCCGGCACCGGATGCCGCAGCGACGCCGGTCGAAAACAGGAACGAGCAGGTCTGATCGCCCGGGACTGATCGGGAATGTTCGATATCGGCGCATCCGAAGTGCTGATGGTCGCCATCGTGGCGATTGTCGTCATCGGCCCGAAAGACATGCCGGCGGCGTTGCGCACGGCTGGCCGCTGGATCGGCAAGATGCGCCGGATGTCGAACCATTTCCGGTCCGGCATCGACGCGATGGTGCGCGAAGCCGAGCTTGAGGAGATGGAGCGCAAGTGGCGTGAGCAGAACGAAGCGATCATGAAGGCGAGCCCGCAGCTTCCTTCCATGGAGGCTTTTCCGGACCGGATCGCGCATCCCGGAGCCGAGGACATGCAGGCGCCCTCCGGAGCGGCAGTTGCCCCGGAAGCCGGTGACGAAGGCGAAGCACCGGTCCGGCAGACCGAACTGCAGCTGCCGCCGCCCCCGCCCTGACCCTCGTCCAGAGTTCCATCATGCCGCCCTTTCGCATTTCCGACATCGACGACACGCAGGCGCCGCTGCTCGACCACCTGATCGAACTCAGGGGCCGCCTCGTCCGCGCCGTCCTCGCCTTCCTCGTCGCCTTCGCCGTGTGCTTCTACTTCGCGAGCGACATTTTCTCGTTCCTGGTGCGGCCGCTCACCCAGGCCTTCCCGCCGGGCGAGGGCAAGCTGATCTACACCAAGCTCTACGAAGCCTTCTTCGTGGAAGTGAAAGTCGCCATGTTCGCGGCGTTCTTCGTGAGCTTCCCGGTCATCGCCAACCAGATCTGGCTGTTCGTCGCACCGGGCCTCTACGCGAAGGAAAAGAAGGCGTTCCTGCCGTTCCTCATCGCAACCCCTGTCCTTTTCACAATGGGCGCCGCGCTCGCCTACTACGTGGTGATGCCTACGGCCTTTCACTTCTTCCTCGGCTTTGAAGGGCAGAAAGGTGGTCTCAAGCTGGAGGCGCTGCCGGGCACCGGCGATTATCTCTCGCTCGTGATGCAGTTCATCCTCGCGTTCGGCGTCAGCTTCCTGCTGCCGGTTCTGCTTATGCTGCTGAATCGCGCGGGCATCGTCACCCGCCAGCAATGCGTGGCGGCACGGCGTTACGCGATCGTCGTCGCCTTCATCATCGCCGCCGTCGCGACCCCGCCGGACGTCATCTCGCAGCTGCTTCTGGCAATCCCGCTGCTGCTGCTGTTCGAAGGCACGCTGGTCGTCATGTGGTTCACCGAGCGCAAGGACGCTCAGCAACGCGCGGCTGAGGAAAAGGCGATCGAGGAGAACGCCAAGGCCGCAGGACACGCCGCCGCCGAGTGACCCCGGCTCGCGGCGGTCGGGAGGCTGGAGGAGGAGGGGCGTTCCTTCCTCCGTGGCGGATCAGCGCCGGACGCCGGCCTTGCCGCCATCCTGCGCGGCGGACCACGCCAGCTTGCCGCCGATCCACGTTTCCAGAACGCGCGTCGCGCGAAGCTGCTCCGGGCTGGCCGTCATCGGATCGGCATCCACGAACAGGAAGTCCGCGCGCATGCCCTTCGCAATCCGGCCCAGCCGGTCTTCCGCGAACAGCGAGTAGGCCGCGCCTGTCGTGTAGGCGCCAAGCGCTGCCTCGCGGGAGAGGGCTTCCTGCGGCTGCCAGCCGCCCGTTGGCTGGCCATCCGGGCCGGTGCGGCTGATCGCCACGGCTATCCCCTCGAACGGGCGCGCCGGTTCGACCGGAGTGTCCGAACCGAACGCGAGCCGCGCCCCGGCATTGGCGATAGACTTCCACGCGTAGGCACCCGCAAGCCGTTGCGGACCCAGCCGCGCTTCCGCCATGACGCGGTCCGACGCCTGGTGTTGCGGCTGCATCGACGCGACCACGCCGTTGCGGCTGAAGCGGGGAATGTCGGCAGGATCAACGATCTGCGCATGCTCGAGGCGCCAGCGCCGGTCGCCCTTGTAGGTCTGGGACAGTTCCTCGATCGAATCGAGCACGGTCGCGTTCGCCTGGTCCCCGATGGCGTGAACGGCGACCTGGAAACCGTCCATCGCGGCCCGGCTCATGAGGTTGCTCAGCTGAGTGCCGCTCATCTGCGGCAGGCCCCGCGTCTTCGCGTCGTCCGCGTAGGGCGCCTTGAGCCATGCCCCGCGGGAACCAAGGGCGCCATCGAGGTAAAGCTTCACGCCGTTCAGGCGCAGCCGGTCGTCGTAAAGCCAGGGTGTAGGGCCGGGGCCACCGATCAGGGTCATGGCGTCGATCCCGCCCGCATAGGCGACGATGCGCATACGCATCTCCCCACGGTCGGCCGAACGGCGGAAGGTCTGCCAGTCCTCCATCGTGGTGCCCATGTCGGCGATCGTGGTCACGCCTGCTGCAAGGAACTGCAGCTGCGCTTCGCCAAAGGCGGTGTCGCTGTCCTCGGCCCGGGGCTTGGGGCGACGCTTGTCGACGAGATCCGTCGCCGCATCGACCAGCACGCCGGCTGGCGCCGTCGAGCCTTCGACGCGCACGATCTGCCCGCCCGCCGGATCCGGTGTTGCGGCGTTCACGCCTGCGGCCGCCAGCGCGGCGCTGTTGGCCCAGCCCGCGTGGCCGTCGACACGGGTGAGCCATGCCGGCTTGCCACCTGTCACCTGGTCGAGCTCGGCTGCGGTGGGCATACGGTCCAGCCCCCACTGCGCCTGGTTCCAGCCATGGCCGAGGATCCACGGTGCGTCCGGGTGCGCCGCGCTCCAGGCAGCGACACGCGACAGCGCCTCGTCAAGGGTCCGCGCCGCCGAGAGATCCAGCGTCATGCGAGCGAAACCCGTGGCCATCACGTGGCCATGCGCGTCGATCATGCCGGGAACGAGCGTGCGGCCCTTGCCGTCGACCTGGTATTCCACCTTCTTGGGCCTCTTCTCGCCCTTGTGGAACACCTGCTTGATGCGGCCGTCGGTGCCGACCAGGAATCCTTCGAAGCGCTCCACTCCGCCGGCTCCGTCCGGGGTGATGCCCACCACGTTATCCACCAGCACGTCAGCCAGAGCCGTGTTCGGGCTCGTCAGTACCAATGCCGCGCCGCAAAGCAGAAGGCGGGCGGCCGTATTCGATTGCTTCACTTGTTACCCTTCTTCGGGAGCCGCTTGATGATCGCGCTCGTGTCGAGACGCCCGCCGCCCTGGCTCTGCACTTCGGAAAAGAACTGATCGACGAGCGCGGCGATCGGCAGCGATACGCCAAGGCCCCGGCCTTCCTCGAGGCTGAGGCCCAGATCCTTGCGCATCCAGTCGATCGCGAGGCCGAAGTCGAATTCGTCGGCGTCCATGGTCTTCCAGCGGTTGTCCATCTGCCAGGACTGCGCGGCGCCGCCGGAGATCGCGTCGTAGACCTTGTCCATGTCGAGGTGCGATGCCTGGGCGAAGCGCACCGCTTCGGCAAGGGCGGCGACGTTGCCGGCGATGCAGATCTGGTTGGCCATCTTGGCGATCTGGCCGGAGCCGGCCTTGCCCACGTGAACGATACGGCTGGAGTAGGCCTCCATGATCGGGCGCGCCGCCTCGATCGCATCGTCGCGGCCACCGCACATGAGGGTGAGGGTGCCGTTCTCCGCACCGATCTGCGAGCCGGTCATCGGCGCATCGACGCAGTGGATCTTGAGATCGCGGGCCTCGACCGAGATCTGGCGCGCGATGCGGGCCGAGACCGTCGTATGATCGATGAAGGTGCCGCCCTTTTTCAGCATGCGGAACACGCCGTTCGGGCCGAGCACCACGTCGGCAAGGTCGTCGTCATTGCCGACGCAAGTGATGACGACGTCGGCGTCCTGCGCGGCGTGAGCAGGGTTTGCGGCGATGCGATGCGCAAGACCGGGATTGTCCTGCGTCCACTTGCGCGCGCGTTCGGGCGTGCGGTTGTAGATCGTCAATTCGTGCCCGGCCCTGGCGATGTGGCGTGCTATCGCGCCGCCCATCGTGCCAAGGCCGATCATGGAGACTTTCCGGGGCGTGACGGGGGAAGGGGCGGTCTGCTCGGTCATACGGCGCTTTCTAGCGGGTTTTCCAGGAAAGCAAACCGCCAGCCTTCAAGACGTTGCGCCTTGTGGTCTGTGCCCCGGCACAGAGGCGGCCGACGCTGCGCCTTCACCCCTGTCCGGACGCGCTTTCCATCGGGCGCCAATTCCGGTACTCGCCCGCAGCTATGGACCAGACTCTGCTCAACATCGCTCCCGCGGCCGTCGACGACGCCCCGCTGACCGCAGCCGACGTACGCGCGGCGGCCGAGCGAATTTCGGGCAAGGTCGTGCGCACGCCCACCGCGTACAGCGCCACTCTCAGCGCGATCACGGGCGCAGAGGTGTGGCTGAAGTTTGAGAACCTGCAGTTCACCGCCGCCTACAAGGAGCGCGGCGCGCTCAACGCCCTGATGCAGCTGCCGGAGGAGCGCAAGGCGCGTGGCGTCATCGCGGCGTCGGCGGGCAACCACGCACAGGGCCTGAGCTACCACGGCACGCGCCTGGGCGTTCCGGTGACGATCGTCATGCCCAAGACCACGCCGACGGTGAAGGTCATGCAGACTGAGAGCGTGGGCGGGAATGTCGTGCTGGAGGGCGAGAGCTTCGATGAGGCTTACGCCCACGCCCGCAAGCTCGAAACGGAGCTGGGCCTCACCTTCATCCATCCCTTCGACGATCCGCATGTCGCCGCGGGTCAGGGAACCGTCGCTCTGGAAATGCTGGAGGACGTGCCGGATCTCGACACGCTGGTCCTGCCGGTCGGCGGCGGCGGCCTCGCCTCGGGCATGGGCACGATCGCGCGGGACATCAACCCCGCTATCCGGCTGATCGGCGTTGAGGCGCAGCTTTATCCCTCGATGTATAACCTGCTCAAGGGCACGAACCTGCCTATCGGCGGCGATACGCTGGCGGAAGGCATCGCCGTGATCGCGCCCGGCCTGTTCACCTCGAAGGTGCTGCGCCCGCTGCTGGACGAATTCCTGCTCGTCAGCGAATCGCAGATCGAAAGTGCGCTGGCGCTGCTCCTGCAGATCGAGAAGACACTGGTCGAAGGCGCCGGCGCTACCGGTCTGGCCGCTGTCATCAACAACCGCGAACTCTTCGCCGGCCGCAGGATCGGCATGGTGCTGTCTGGGGGCAACATCGACACCCGGCTGCTGGCCAATGTCCTCCTGCGCGATCTTGCGCGATCCGGCCGCCTCGCCCGCTTGCGCATCGGCCTGCAGGATCGCGCCGGTGCCCTGTTCAAGGTGGCCAAGGTGTTCCACGAGCACAACGTGAACATCATCGAGGTCTTTCACCAGCGCATCTTCACGCACCTGCCTGCCAAGGGCCTTGTCACCGAAATCGAGTGCGAGGCCCGGGACAAGCAGCAACTCGAAGCGCTCGTCTCCGCCTTGCGGCGCGAGGGCTACGAGGTGAAGCTGGTCGAGACGGAGTAAGTACGACCAGAAGACCCGTGCCCATGCCGGCCGGGATTCCGATGCCCCGAAATGGCACGGCTGCGCCGGATAGGGCCGTAGCGGTGGGAATCAGGCGTCGGATGGTCGGTTTTTGTTGCTAAAGGACTCGCATGACGCTGATCGGGGATGCATATTTACCCGACGAGACGGACACTGCGCCGGCCCCAAGCTAAAGGATGACACAGTTCGGTGACGGCACCCGTTCGATTCCCGCGCTTTTTCGTGACGAGCCCGGCGCCGTGCCCGTATCTGCCGGGGCGTAGCGAACGCAAGGTCTTCACGGAACTGAAGGGGCCGCACGCCGATTCGCTGAACGACGCGCTCGGCCGCATCGGGTTCCGGCGCAGCCAGACGGTTGCGTACCGGCCCTCCTGCATCGACTGCAGTGCCTGCGTCTCCGTCCGCGTCGTGGCCAACGAATTCCAGCCGTCCCGCACCCAGAAACGGACGCTGCAGGAGCACGCGGATCTGGTGACGACCGTCTGCCGTCCGTGGTCGACCAGCGAACAGTTCGATCTGTTGCAGCGCTACCTTGCCGTGCGCCACCCGGAAGGTGGTATGACCAGCATGGACGAGGTCGATTTTGCCGACATGGTGGAGCACACGCCGGTCACCACCTACGTCATCGAATACCGCGAACCCTCGATCGACGGCACCACGCCCGGGCGTCTGGTCGGCGCGTGCCTGACCGACCGGCAGTGCGACGGCCTCTCGATGATCTACTCCTTCTACGATCCGCACAGCGCGCGGCAGGGCCTCGGCAACTACATCATCCTCGACCACATCCAGCGGGCGGAGGATATGGGCCTCAGCTATGTCTATCTGGGCTATTGGGTCGAAGGCTCGGCGCGGATGCAGTACAAGGTACGTTATCGCCCGATGGAGAAGCTGGGGCGCGCGGGATGGGAACGGATCGATGCCGCTCAACATAGCCGCCTGATCGCGGCAGCCGCCGCCGGCCAGGACTCCCGGGAGAACGTCACCGGGTCCAAGGACGGGATGCCTGCTGTGGCCAAGAGGTAGGTCGCGGCACGAGCGTCGCCTGCAAGCGGAAAACTAGCTGCCCGTCGGCAAACGGCCTCGTTCGGACACTCCGCCCTTAGCTCAAGGCGAACTCATCAGGTATCGCCATGACACGGGGTCCGACAGCAGATGTCTTCTGCTTTACCCCGCGAGGGCCATGGCCTGTCAGACTGTACGCTGGCTGTTTTCAGCAAGCTGGCACGCGGGCGGCTGACCGAGTCCACATCATGCAGCCCTACCGCGTTCGTATTTCGACCGGTGCTCCCTGCACGCGCAGCTAGACAATTGCCAAGGAAGTTCGATCATGATGATACGACAAGAACAAGAGCAGGATCGCGACGCGATCAAACAGGTTACCGCTGACGCTTTTGCCTTGGTGGAACATAGCAATCAAACGGAGCCGGCCATCATTGCAGCCTTGCGTGATGCAGGGGCGTTAACGATTTCGCTGGTTGCCGCGGAAGGGGATGAGATCATCGGCCACGTGGCATTCTCGCCGGTCACGATCGACGGCGAAAATCGCAAATGGTTCGGGCTGGGGCCGGTATCGGTCCGGCCAGACCTGCAGGGCCGTGGCATTGGGGGTGCCCTGATCCGGCAAGGTCTCGACGAACTGCGCGCGCAAGGTGCAGCAGGGTGCGTACTCCTCGGAAATCCCGGCTATTATCGTCGCTTTGGGTTCGAGAATGATCCCGGTCTGCGATATCCGGACGCGCCACCAGAATATTTCATGCGACTCACTTTTGGCGGCAGTGATCCAACGGGCGAGATCGCGTACCACGCGGCTTTTGGCGCTTGCTAACATTCAGGAGGCGGGCCACCGTGTAACCCGCCTCCACCGACATCAATTTTCACCGCGCCTCTGCGCGCCTGCGGACTGACTGCTAATCACCCTCTCACGCCAATATCCGAACGGACTTCAAGCGCCCAATTGCTGACGCTCCGGACGCACATTCCTGCGCAGGATTGCGCTCTTCCAATGGAAGCAGCAATTCGATAGCAAGGACATAATATTGGGGGAAGTTTATGCTTCGAAAACTTTTGATAGTGGTAGTTTTCCTGCCCTCGACGCAGGCGTGGGCTAATAGTTTTTGCGGTCGCGGAGACGCTGTTAGCGGAAATACCAAGGTCAGCGCCATGCTGTTCCAAACTGACGACAAGTCCATACCTCCAACCTACTTTCCGATGGTTACCACTAGCGAAGACGGAAGCACCGAGTTCAGTGTCGGATATGAGTTCTATGAGGGAGGTTTTCGACCTGCTGGCCTCACAATCCGGTCACAGTACCTTATCGCAGAGGCGTCCCCGGACACAGTCCAACGTCTTCGTTGGCGCGTTACTGGCGGGGCTTGGACGACCAGTACTTATCGTTTGCATCCCCAACGATCTGACTACCCGCAGATGCACGCAAGCATCGAGTATCGAGCGGCTCAATGGGTGAAGGACAAGCCCAACTTCACTTATCATGATGATCAGCTAATGCTGCTTCAAAGTGGAGGACGGTATGAAATTCAGCGTCAGAGCGAAGCTGGCGAGGTTCTTTCGACGAGCTTTCTAAATTACCCATCAGGCGAGACTGTTAATACTATGTTCGGACAAGCTCAGCGTATCGCGGAAACACAAATGGAGCCTTGCGAGATGAACACTGTCACGCCCCCGAGGTCGCCGCTCAGAAATTAAGTCCAACATCATTGCGTTTATCGCTGATGTCCGCTTTCCACCCGTCTCGGTCATCGTGAACGCCGACTTATCCACGCGCTGATGAGAGGGCGTTGCGGATACTCCCACTTGCGCAGGTCCCGCAGCTTCCGCTAAGAGGCCGCCATTCGCAAGGATCCCGGTGCAAATCCGGGTGGCTATTCCGGCCGCCGATCCGCCGGACAACACAGGCATGATCTGCAGCGCAGCACGCAGCTGTGCCGTTCATGCCGGCGACACGCCTTCTTGTCGGAAAATTCTATGTCAGACACTCTCACCCGCTACCGGCGGCAGTGGTTCAGCGATGCTGCGGCCGCGCGCGCCGACTTTCTGGCCGGCATCGTTGTTGCCCTGGCCCTGATTCCCGAAGCGATCGGGTTTTCGATCATCGCCGGCGTCGATCCCCGGGTCGGTCTCTATGCCTCGGTCGCCATCGCGATGACCATCTCGCTGATCGGCGGGCGCCCCGGCATGATATCCGCCGCCACCGCCGCAGTGGCGGTGCTGATCGGGCCGCTCGTTCGTGACCACGGCGTCGAGTATCTCTTCGCCGCCACCATCCTCATGGGCCTGTTCCAGATCCTGGCGGGGCTGGCGCGGCTCCACCTCGTGATGCAGTTCGTGTCGCGCTCAGTCATTACCGGGTTCGTTAACGCTCTGGCCATCCTCATCTTCATGGCCCAGATCCCCCAGCTCACCGACGTCAGCTGGCACACGTACGCCATGGTGGCCGGGGGCCTGGCCGTGATCTACCTCTTCCCGCGTGTTACCAAGGCCGTGCCGTCGCCGCTCGTGGCTATCGTCCTCCTCACCGCGATCAGCCTGAGCCTGGGACTGCCGGTGAACACCGTGGGCGACATGGGCAAGCTGCCGGAAGGCCTGCCGAGCCTGGCGCTTCCGCAGGTGCCGCTGACGTTTGAAACCTTGCGGATCATCGCGCCGTACTCCCTGACGATGGCTGCGGTCGGCCTGCTGGAATCGCTCCTGACCGCGCAGATCGTGGACGACATGACCGACACCGACAGCGACAAGCAGCGTGAGTGCATGGGGCAGGGCGGCGCCAACGTCGTTTCGGCGCTGTTCGGCGGCATGGGTGGCTGCGCCATGATCGGCCAGTCCGTCATCAACGTGACCTCCGGGGGGCGCGGGCGTCTTTCCACCTTTGTAGCGGGCGCGTTCCTGCTGTTCCTGCTTGCGGTGCTCGGTCCTTTCGTGGGGCGGGTGCCGATGCCGGCGCTGGTGGCGGTGATGGTGATGGTCTCCATCGGTACCTTCAGTTGGGCGTCTATCGCCAACTTGCGCCGCCACCCACCGACCTCGTCCATCGTCATGATCGTGACCGTGGCCGTCGTGGTCGCCACGCGCGATCTGTCGCTGGGGGTCCTCGCGGGCGTGCTGCTCTCCGGGATCTTTTTCGCCGGGAAGGTACAGCGCATGTTCTCGGTCGAGCGCATCGCCGAGGGAGACACCGCAATCTACCGCGTGAGCGGGCAGATCTTCTTCGCCTCGGTCGAGCGTTTCACCCGCGCCTTTCAGGCGGAGGACAGCGCCCACCATGTCCGCATCGATGTCTCCGGCGCGCATTTCTGGGATATTTCGGGCGTCGGCGCGCTGGACCGCATCGTCGATCGTCTGCGGCGCGAAGGTCGCAGCGTGGACGTGATCGGCTACAACCGCGCGAGCGCGGACATCGTCGACCGCTTCGCGCTTCATGACAAGACCGGCGTGGAAACCGGTGCGGTGCCGCACTGACAAGGCCGTGATCGCGCTGTGCCGGCAGCGTGATCGCTTGCGGGAAGGTCAGGCTGTTCCGTAGAGTTCCGCCTCTTCCCGGCGGCGGTTCTGAAGGCCTTTCATGGGTTTGCTGTTGTTGTGAATCCACCGGCCGAACTCCGCGCGGGCCTCCGCGAAGCGGCCGGCCTTGTGCAGCGCGCCCAGTGTCGAGCGGCGGATGGCGCGCGTGTTGTAATGAAACGAGACGAGCGCGTCGAACTGGTTGGCGCTGGTGGGGGAGGCGCTCAGGAACTCCGCCACCTCGCGCACGTAGGCGGCGATGTCGCGTTCGAACCGGGCATCGCATTGCGCCTGTGTCCAGATCAGGCCAGGCCGGATGTCCGGGCCTGTCGAGCCCCAGCCGATCGTCCAGGGGCGACCATCCGCGCTGCCGGGGTCGGGGTAAGCCTCGAAGGTGCCGTCCTTCAGCCGCTTCTCGCAACCTTCCCAGGTCTTGATCAGCGCCGTGCCGGCTGGGCCCAGCGCTCGCAGCGAGGGCGTGCCTTCTTCGATGGCGGCGTCGATCGCCGCGTCGAGAGCGTCGACCTCGGGTTGAGAGAAGGCGCGGCCCAGCGTGCTGCGGACCTGGTCGAAAATGGGTTTGCGATCCATGGCTGTTCCTTTCGCTGCAGCCGGGCGCGCGCGATGGCGCGCAGAGGGCCTGCGTGACGTGTATTCGGGCTTTGGAAACGAGGCGGCGTGCGTGCCGCAGGGCCGCCACGGGGGGAAACAACAGATACCCCCGCCGGGATCGTGTAGGAAAGTGAAAACGTCAAACGAAAGGGGCGCCCGGATCGCTCCGGACGCCGCCTCTCGGCGAACAGGTCGCCGCCTGTCCGTGGATCAGGCGCTGTAGTACATGTCGAACTCGACCGCCGACGGCGTGGTTTCCCAGCGCAGCACTTCGGGCCACTTGAGTTCGAGGTACGCTTCGATCTGGTCTTCGGTGAACACGCCGCCTTCAAGGAGGAAGGCGTGATCGGCCTGAAGGCTGTCCAGAGCTTCACGCAGTGAACCGCAGACGGTCGGCACTTCGGCCAGTTCGGCCGGCGGCAGGTCGTACAGGTTCTTGTCCATCGCTTCGCCCGGATGGATCTTGTTCTTGATGCCGTCGAGGCCGGCCATCAGGATCGAGGCGTAGCACAGGTACGGGTTGGCCATAGCGTCGGGGAAGCGGAATTCCACGCGCTTCGCCTTCTCGCCGGCGCCGTACGGAATACGGCAGGAGGCCGAGCGGTTGCGGGCCGAGTAAGCCAGCAGAACCGGTGCTTCGTAGCCCGGCACCAGGCGCTTGTAGCTGTTGGTGGTCGGGTTGGTGAAGGCGTTGAGGGCCTTGGCGTGCTTGATGACGCCGCCGATGAAGTACAGGCAGGTGTCCGACAGGCCGGCATATCCGTTACCGGCGAAGAGCGGCTTGCCGCCTTCCCAGATCGAGATGTGCGTGTGCATGCCCGAACCGTTGTCCTTCATGATCGGCTTGGGCATGAAGGTTGCGGTCTTGCCGTATGCCTGTGCGACCATGTGCACGACATACTTGTAGATCTGCATGCGGTCGGCGGTCTGCACCAGCGTACCGAAGGTCAGGCCGAGCTCGTGCTGGGCCGCGGCGACTTCGTGGTGGTGCTTGTCGCAGGGCAGGCCCATTTCAAGCATGGTCGACACCATTTCGCCACGGATGTCGACGGCCGAGTCCACCGGAGCGACGGGGAAGTAGCCGCCCTTGGCGCGCGGGCGGTGGCCCAGGTTGCCCGTGTCGTACGACTTATCGGAGTTGCCCGGCAGCTCGATGTCGTCGATCTTGAAGCCGTTGCCGTCGTAGCCGTCGTAGAACTTCACGTCGTCGAACATGAAGAATTCGGCTTCGGGGCCGACGTAGACGGTGTCGCCGAAGCCGGCCGACTTCACGAAGGCTTCCGCGCGCTTCGCGGTCGAACGCGGGTCGCGGGCGTAGAGTTCGCCGGTCGAGGGTTCGACGACGTCGCAGAACAGGATCAGCATCGGGGTGGCCGAGAACGGATCGGTGTAGACGGCGCCGAGGTCGGGCTTGAGGATCATGTCCGATTCGTTGATGGCCTTCCAGCCCTCGATCGACGAACCGTCGAACATGAGGCCGTCTTCCAGCTCATCTTCGCCGAGAACCGACGAGACCATGGTCAGGTGCTGCCACTTGCCCTTGGGGTCCGTGAAGCGAAGATCGACCCATTCGATCTCCTCGTCCTTGATCTTCTTCAGGACGTCCTTTGCACTAGCCATTTTCTTCGTTCTCCAGCGTTACTCTTCCGATCCCGAAAGAGGATTAGGTTGATCGTGTTGCAGGAATGCGGCCGGCACCCCTGCCAGCGCGCGTCCTCATCGGCTGTGGCCGGCGTTACAGTGCGTCGTCGTCCCGCTCACCCGTGCGGATGCGCACGGCGGTTTCGATGGGAACGACGAAAATCTTGCCGTCGCCGATGCGGCCGGTCTGCGCCGCGTCCGCGATCGCTTCGACGACGCGTTCGGCCAAGGCATCGGGGACGACAACTTCCAGCTTCACCTTCGGCAGGAAGTCGACGACGTATTCTGCGCCACGATAAAGTTCTGTGTGGCCCTTCTGGCGTCCGAAGCCCTTCGCCTCGGTGACGGTGATGCCTGACACGCCCACTTCGTGGAGCGCTTCCTTAACTTCATCGAGTTTGAACGGCTTGATGATGGCTTCGATCTTCTTCACGCCTGCCTGGACCCCTGCACTTGCACCCGGACTTTCCTTGTAGAGGTCACCGGTCCGGGAACCAGAAGCCTCGCGCGCGATTCCCATCAAGAATCGTGCCAATGCGGTCGCGCTACTGATAGGACGAGTGGGAGGCCGCGGAAAGACCGGAATTGGGCGATTTGCCCGGTCAACGAACAATCTGTCGCATTCGATGCGGTGGGTTCGTGGAAGGTTGTGTCCAGAAAATAGGCAAGTAGTGCCTTATAATTGTGCAAGCGGTCTTTTCTGCCGTCAAACCAAGCAGGGCCGGCACCCGCCGCGGGCAGCGAAGCGGGGCCGCGGCTGCAGCGCGCACGTCTGCCTTCCCGTTCCTCGGGATAGGAAGGCGAGCGGTATTCGGGACTAGGCCTAGAGGCGCAGACCGGCCGTTTCGTCGAGATCGGCCATGATGTTGAGGTTCTGGACGGCCGCACCGCTGGCGCCTTTGCCGAGGTTGTCGAGCATCGCGACAAGGCGAGCCTGGCTGCCGTCTGCGGCGCCAAGGACGCGAAGCGTGAGCGTGTCGACCGGCTCCATGGAGGCGCGCAGCAGCAGTTCGTCCGGGCGATCGTCCTCGACCTTGACGACCATGCTGCCGGCGTAGAAGTCGGCCAGAGCGCGGCGCAGGGCGTCGGGCGCTCCCGCCCCGCTCATCATCGAAAGATGGAGCGGCACTTCAACCAGCATGCCGCGATGCGCAGGCACCACAGCAGGGGCGAAGAGCGGATCGTGCGCCAGCCCGGCGAGAGCCTTCATTTCCGGCACATGCTTGTGCCCGAGCGCGAGGCCATAGGCACGAAACGCAATGTCGCGATCGGCTTCGAAGCGGCTGATCAGCGCCTTGCCGCCGCCTGAGTAGCCCGACACCGCATGGCAGACATAGGGCCATTCGGCTGGCAGCAGTCCGGCGCGTACGAGCGGCGCGACGAGACCGATGAAACCGGTGGGATAGCAGCCCGGGTTGCTGACGAAACGCGCCGCGGCGACGGCGTCGCGGCCGACGATCTCCGGGAACCCGTACGTCCAGCCGGAAGCAACGCGGTGAGCGGAGGAGGCATCGATCACCCGTGTCCGCTCGTTGCGGATCATGCCGACGGCGGCTTTCGCGGCATCGTCCGGCAGGCACAGGATGACGAAATCGGCGTCGTTCAATGCTTCGGCGCGTGCATCGTCATCCTTGCGGCGCTCGTCGTCGAGGATGACGAGGTCGAACTCGGCCCGGCCCGCCAGGCGTTCGGCGATTTCGAGGCCGGTGGTGCCGGCGGCGCCGTCAATGAAGACGCTGACGCTCATCCGGCGTGCTCCTGTGCGGGGATGTCTTCGAGGTCCGACAGGGCGACATAGCCCACCGGGCCATCTTCGCCGAGCTGGCCCCACGACCAGTCGCCTGCGATGTCGAGGACGTTGAAGCGCTCACCTGCGGCAGGCGCGGCAACCTCTTGCGCGTCGGTCCGGCCAAGCGTGCGCAGGACCGCTCCCGCGCGCAGGGTTCGCGCCATGGGCACGGCGTAATGGGGCACGAAGTAGCGGCCCGCCAGCTTGATGTGGGCAAGGTCGCCCCGGACGGGAAGGCAGCCGGGATCCGCGCTCACGCTCGGCCCGGTCATGGCGAGCATGCCTTCCGGCACCAGGGGGCGGTCAAACGAATCCACAGTGGCCAACGCGGGTACTTCTCCAAGGGCAAAGAGGGGCGCGCCTAGCCGAGGAACGCGGTTTTCGCAAGTTCGGCCGCAGCCGTGCTCCCCCTCATCCGTAGCGCTGCCGGAGCATGTGCCAGGCGGCGCGCAGGCCCAGGGCGTCGCCCCCCTTGGGCCGTCCCGGCTTCGCAGCCGGCCGCCATGCGAAAGTGTCGAAGTGAGCCCACTCTATGTCCTTGGGCACGAAGCGGTCGAGGAACAGCGCTGCCGTGCTGGCGCCTGCGAAGCCGCTGGAACCCGCGTTGTTGATGTCCGCGATGTCGGACTTGAGGTATTCCCGATATCCTTCGAAAAGGGGCAGGCGCCAGCAGGGATCGTCCACAGCGCGACCGGCGGAAAGCAGGGCTTCTGCTGTCGCGTCCTCGCGCGTGAACAGGGCGGGCAGGTCCGGACCGACGGCCACGCGCGCGGCGCCCGTGAGCGTCGCGAAGTCGATCACCAGTTCAGGCTTGTCCTCGCCGGCGCGGGTGAGGGCATCGGCAAGGATCAGCCGCCCCTCCGCATCGGTGTTGCCGATCTCCACTGAAAGCCCGGCGCGGCTGCGCAGGACGTCGCCGGGGCGAAAGGCGTTACCGGCGATGGCGTTCTCCACCGCCGGGACCAGCAGGTGGAGGCGCACGGGCAGGTTCGCGGCCATGATCAGCCGCGCCAGCGCCAGGGCATGAGCGGCACCGCCCATGTCTTTCTTCATCAGGAGCATCCCCGCGCCCGGCTTGATGTCCAGACCGCCCGAATCAAAGCAGACCCCCTTGCCCACGATCGCGATGCGCGGATGGCTGGCATCGCCCCATTCGAGCTCGATGAGCCGGGGCGCGTGGGACCGTGCGGCCGCGCGCCCGACGGCGTGGACCATCGGGAAGTCGCGCTCCAGAACGTCGCCGCGCGTGACGCGGATTTCGGCGCGGAAGGAACGGTGGAGGTTTTCCGCCTCGGCTTCGAGCTGGGCGGGGCCCATGTCCTCGGCCGGGGTGTTGACGAGGTCGCGCACCAGCATCACGGCTTCGGCTTCGCCGGTGAGCGCATCGATCTGGGCGGGTTCACCGGTCAGGAGGATGCGCGGGCCTTCCTCTTCCGGTTCGCTCTTGTAGCGGTCGAAGCTGTACTGCCCGGTGATCCAGCCGAATGCGGCCGGTCCCGGTTCGCCTCCGACGCGGCGGTAGGTGCCCGCCGGAAGCTTCTCCGCGAGCTTGGCCATGCACCAGCTGCTGAGTGCGTTGGTGTCTGCGACTCCGGCAACCACGGCCCAGCCATCCCCATCCGGCATGATCGCGAATTCATAGCCGCTGCCGTCGAAGCGGCTGGCTTCGAGCGCCGCGCGTTGGCCGGCGCTCAGGCCCTTGAGGAAATCCTCCAGCCCCTGCTTGTCGACGAGGTGGATGGCGATGGCCTTTTCGCCGCGGTCGGGCTGGATCAATGCGTTCTTGTCGCTCATGGCGTGATTCTCTAGCCTTTGCCGGCGGGTGAGAGCGAGAGGAAATTTGATGCGTGACAGGTCTTGGGTCGCAGGTCTGGCCCTGCTGGTGGCTGCGTGCGGTGGCCCGGGCCCCGCTGACGCTCCGCCGGGCGGTTCGACCATCCCTGCGGCAGAGGGCCCCGGGGCGGCTGCAACCGAGCCGGTCGCGAGTGCCGCGCCTTCGGCCCCGGCACCGGCCAAGGGGCGCACGGTGAAGGAGGAGAACGAGATGTACACGTTCTCCTACGCCTACCCGGACGCGGCGGCCGCCATACCCGACCTTCGCGCCCTGTTCGACCGCAGGCTGGAGGAGGAGAAGGCCGATCTCGTCTCCGCCACCCGTAGCGAGAAGGCCGACGCGGAGAAGGAAGGCTTCCCCTTCCGGCCGCACGCGCGCGAGATCGAGTGGAAGGTGGTGGCCGATGTTCCCGGCTGGCTCTCTCTTTCTTCCACCCAGTACGGCTATACGGGCGGAGCCCATGGCATGACCGTGTCCGATTCGCTGCTGTGGGATCGAAGCGCGGGCATCTCACGCAAGCCGAAGGATCTTTTCACCAGCGCCGAAGCGCTGCGTTCGGCGGTGCAAAAGCCCTTCTGCGACGCCCTCGACAAGGAACGCGCAAAGCGCCGGGGCGAGCCGGTGCGTCGCGACAGCGGCGCGATGTTCGACGAGTGCATCAACCCGGCCGAGCAGACGCTGATCCTGGGATCCTCGAACAGGCGGACGTTCGATCGCATCGGCCTGCTCGTCGGCCCCTACGAGGCGGGACCCTACGCGGAGGGCAGCTACGAGGTGACCTTGCCGGTGACACGGACGGTGCTGGCCGCGGTGAAGCCGCAATTCCGCAGCGCGTTTTCCGTGGCGCCGTGATCTCGCAATTCCGGCCGGGATACGCTATGTAAGGCGGCATGACCGAATACCAGATCGTAGAGCCCGGCCAGGAAGCCCTCCTGCGCGACGGTACCATCAAGCTGCACGGCCCCGACGGCTTCGAGGGGATGCGCCGCGCGGGCGCGCTCGCCGCGAAGATCCTCGACGAGATCGCACCCATGGTGCAGCCGGGCGTCACCACCGCCGCTATCGACGACCGGGTGCGGGAAATGACCCTCGCCGGCGGCGCCGTCCCTGCCACGCTCGGCTACCGCGGCTACGCACATTCGTGCTGCATCTCGATCAATCACGTCGTGTGTCACGGCATTCCTTCGGAGAAGACGCTGAAGGACGGGGACATCGTCAACATCGATGTGACCCCGCTGCTGGACGGATGGCACGGCGATTCGAGCCGCATGTACCTCGTGGGCGACGTGCCCCTGAAGGCGCGCCGCCTGGTCGACGTGACGTACGAATGCCTGATGATCGGCATAGAGCAGGCCAGACCCGGCAACCGTGTGGGTGACATCGGGGCGGCCATTCAGGCTTATGCCGAATCGCACCGTTATGGCGTTGTCCGTGAATTCTGCGGACACGGGCTCGGTCGTCTGTTCCATGACGCGCCGGAAGTGGTCCACGCCGGGCGCCCCGGAACCGGGCCGCTCCTCAAGCCGGGCATGTTCTTCACGATCGAACCGATGATCAATCTCGGCAAGCCGCCCGTGAAGCTGCTCAACGACGGCTGGACGGCGGTGACGCGCGACAAGTCGCTCTCGGCGCAGTTCGAACACTCGATCGGCATTACCGAGGATGGCTGCGAGATCTTCACGCTGAGCCCGGGCGGCCTGCACAAGCCTCCTTACGCCTGACAGCCGTCACTAATCGCCCGGGCGCACGCCTCCGCGCGTGACCCGGGCCTGCCGTCATGACAGCCTCGCCTCTCCAGAAGAGGAGGGAGAGCTATGGCGCAGGACTTGTCCGGCGGCCTTTCGGCTGGCCGCGAACACGTGGTGGCGGAAAAACCTGACGACGGTATCCGCGATGCGGTGAACGTGTGGATCGAGGAGGAGAACGGCCTCTTCGGCATGCGCGTCGGCATCGAAGCGGTGGGCGCGCAGTGGGACCGGCATGAGCTGTGGCTGGATATCGCCTTTGCGGACGGTCGGCTCTGGTCTTCGCGGGCCGCCGGTCAAACCCATCCTGCCTACGGCCCCGACGGCCAGCCGACCATTCGCGGCACCGGCCCCGTCCGGTTCGAATGCGTGGAGCCGTTCCGGCGCTGGCAGGTGACCTTCGACGGCCCGGTGGCGCGCACGAGCGCGCAAGAGATCCTCGACAATCCTGACTTCGAGGAAACCGCCTGGAGTGCGGTATCCTTCGACATCGACATGGAGATGGCCGCTGTTCCCTGGGAGCCGGGCACGATCCTGCCTGAGGCGGCTGAAGCGCTGGGCGGCAGGCAGGGCGATTACATGAGTCCGCGCTACGAGCAGCTGTTCCGCTGTACCGGCACTCTCGCGATCGACGGCGAGGAGCGTGCGTTCCGTGGCAACGGACTGCGCATCCGGCGGACCGGCTTCCGGGCCTTCGCTGGCTTCTGGGGGCATTGCTGGCAATCAGCCATCTTCCCCAGCGGCCGCGCCTTCGGCTTCAATTCCTACCCTCCGCGCGAGGGGGAGCCGGCGAGTTACTCGGAGGGCTGGATCATCGAGAATGGCGTGCGCATCGGCGCCAGGCCGCTGGTGATCCCGTGGCTGCAGCGGCTGGCGACCGGTGGTGAGGATGTCTCCTGCATGCTGGAGACGGTCGACGGGCGCCGGATCGCGATTGCCGGGAAAACTTTCGTCAACGTGCGCTCGCGCGGTGGGCACGTGCTCCCGCCGGACTGGCCGAAGGACTGGCCCATCGTGCAGCAGAGCCATGCCTTCTACAGCTGGGGCGGGGAACGCACCACGGGCATGATCGAACGGTCCAGCAAGCCGAGCGTAATGGACCTTTAAGCGACGGGGGACGCCGGGCGCAGCGCCCGCCATCCCCCGCAGGCGCCCTCAGAAGCGGTAGTTCGCCGCTATCGTGAAGTTGCGCGGCGCCCCGTAGCGGTACTGGCTGAACGAACCCGCCTGGCTGTAGTACTTCTTGTCGAGCAGGTTATCGAGGTTGCCCTGGATCTGCAGCGAGTCGGTCACATTGTAGCGCGCCATCAGGCTGACGAGCGCGTAGCCGTCCTGCTGGAAGCGGAAGGCCGCGCCCGTCGTCGGGTTGGTGCCGTCCGAGTAGGCCTTGCTGCGGTAGTTCACGCCGCCGCCGATGGTCAGGCCATCAAGGGTGCCGGTCAAATCGTAAGTGGTGAATATCTTGAGCAGCTTGCGCGGCTGGTCGGTGTTGGCAGCCACGTCGTTCTCGTCCTCGGCCTTGAACTGGCTGTAGCTGGCGTTGACGTTCCAGCCCGGCATCGGCTGGCCGGTGACTTCCACTTCGAAGCCCTTGCTGACGACCCCTTGTGCCGCGCGATAGGGCTGGAAGAGCTGGCCGTCGACGATGATCTCGGGACCGTCCACCTGACCCACGTTGTCTTGCTCGATGCGGAACAGCGCCACCGCAGTCTGCAACGCCTCGTTGAAGAAGCTGCTCTTCAGCCCGATTTCCAGCGCGTCCCCGTCGAGTGGGTCGAGCAGGCGCTGTTCGCGATCGTAATAGTTCTGCGGCTGGAAGATCTTCGTGTAGCTGGCATAGACGCGGTGGTTGGGCGCAAGATCGTAAAGCGCTCCGAGATAGGGGATGAAGACGTTGTCGTCGCCATAGTCGCTCGGCCCGCTCCACGCGAAACCGCGCTGATTCCAGCTGGCCACGCGGCCGCCGACGATGATCTTGAAGGGATCGGCCACGTTCAGGCGCACCGCGCCGTAGTAGCCGGTCTGTTCGATGCGCTCCTGTTCGTTGCGCTTCGGCGTGGTGCCCCACACCGGCTCGGGATAGGGGACGCCCTCCCGGCCGAGCACCGGGATGTCGGTGAGCCAGGGGAGGGGCGCCTCGAAATTGTCGGTGTGGCGCTTGAGCACGCTGTGGAGCACACCGAGCACGATCTCGTGCTCGCGGCCGAACAGGTCGACCTGGCCCTTCAGCTGCGCATCGATGCTGTTCTGGACGCTGTCGCTCTTTGACTTGTACGGGTTTGTCCCGTCCATCGTCCCCGTTGCCTTGTCGACGCCGCCGTAGAGGTAGAGCAACTGCGTGTCGCCGGTGTTGCGCAGGCGGTTGTAGTTGGCCGTCAGATTCCACCTGTCCCCGATATCCTGGCTGAGGGTGGCGTAGATGTTCTGGTTGGTCGAGTTCCAGTACGTCCAATCGGCTGCGGTCGTCTGCGAGCGCGGCAGGTCAGTGAGAGTGCCGTCGGTGTAGAAGGTCGGCAGTGCGCCCCAGGTTGCGCCTTTGGGCTTGGTGTCCTGATGGCTGATTCCGGCGCGCACCAGCGTAGATTCGGTGAGATCCGCCTCCACGACGCCGTACAGGACCCATTTCTTGCGGTCCTGGATGTCCATGAAGTACTCGCCTTCCTCGTATCGGCCGACCACACGGGCGCGCACGCGTCCATCCGAGGTGAGTGCACCGCCGATGTCGGCGGAAAGGCGCCAGGTGTCCCAGCTGCCGATGCTGGCGTTGACGTAGCCGGTCAGATCAGTGGCGTCGGCATGCTTGCGCACGAGGTTGACCGAGGCGGACGGATCGCCCGCACCCGAGAGGAGGCCGGTCGCGCCACGGACGATCTCGACGCGCTCGTAGATCGATACGTCGATGCTCGTCTCGCCGTTGCCTCCCGCCAGCGTCCATGCGGCCGGCACCCCGTCGACCTGGGTGTTGCGGATCTGAAAGCCTCGGGCGTAGAAGTTGTTGCGCACGTCGTCGAACTCGTTGACCGAAACGCCCACCGCGTTCTGGATCACGTCCTTGATGGTGATCAGGTTCTGGTCGACGATGCGCTGAGCGGTCATGATGCTGACCGACTGGGGCGTCTCCTGAATCGAAAGGCCAAGGCCGGTTGCCGTGTCGATCTTGTCCGGCAGGGTATAGCGGCCGGTGACGACGATCGGGTCGCCATTGCCGGTATTCGCGTCCTGTGCCGCAGCCGGAACGGCTACTACGGCCCCTGCGCAACCTGCGAACAGTGCAATCTTCTTCATATCTGGCCCCCAGCCGTCAGCGTTAACTCTATGCGAGCGGGGCTGCTAATAGGAGTGAGAAGCATTCGCAATAAGAAAAGGCGGCGGCACGGACACATTTTCGGGAAAGGGCCGTGAAGCGACGTGCCGGTATGCCGCCACGCCGCCGTCTAGATCGGGGAATGCGTTCAGAAGGTGGTTACAGCTTCCGCTATCGCCTGCCAGACCTGATCGAGTTGCGCCTGCGTGATGCAGTAGGGAGGCATCACGTAGATTGTGTTGCCAAGCGGGCGGAGCAGGACATCGCGCTCCCGGAAAAAGGCCATGAGATCGGGCGCAAGCGTGTTCATGTACCCGGTCTCTCCATCGGTGCGCAGGTCGAAGGCGGCGATGGTGCCCAACGTGCGGCGGTTGTCGACCGGCGCTGCGCGGCAGAGCGCGTCCAGCCGGGCGGACTGGTCGAAGGCCAGGCTTCCGATCCGGTCGCGCACCGGCTCCTCGCGCCAGATACGCAGGTTGGCCGCAGCCGCCGCACAGGCGATCGGGTTCGCCGTGTAGCTGGAGGAGTGGAAGAACATCCGGGCGCGGTCACTCGACCAGTGAGCGGCGAAGATGGGCTCCGTCGCCATCGTCACCGCCAGCGGCAGCGCGCCCCCGGTCAGCCCCTTCGAGAGGCAGAGGACGTCAGGCACGATGCCCGCCTGTTCGCAGGCGAGAAGCGTCCCGGTGCGGCCCCAGCCGGTCATGACCTCGTCGGCGATGAACAGGACGCCGTGCTTCGCGCAGATCGCGTGCATCGCCCGGAGCGTCTCTGGGCTGTAGACCAGCATGCCGCCGGCGCCCAGGATGAGAGGCTCGATGATGAGGGCCGCCACGTCGCCGGCTGCGCAGAGCGCGTCGAGGGCATCGAGCGTGTCCTGTTCGGCGCCCTCGGCCGGGAAGGGGATGCGGCCCACATCGAACAGCAGCGGTTCGTAGGCGCGGTTGAACACGCCGCGTGCGCCGATGGACATCGCCCCGATGGTGTCCCCGTGGTAGGAATGCTCCATCACCACGATCCGGTGCCGCGCCTCTCCCCGTGCATGCCAGTAGCCCAGCGCCATCTTCAGCGCGACTTCCACCGCGGTTGAGCCGGAGTCAGAGAAGAACACGCGCGTCAGTTCGGGCGGCATGATAGCTGTCAGTTCGCGCGCTACGGTTTCGGCAGGCTCGTGCGTCCAGCCCGCGAAGATAAGCTGATCAAGGCGCTTCGCCTGCTCGGCGACGGCCGCCATGATGGGCGGATGGCAATGCCCATGCGTGGTTACCCACCAGGACGAGATCGCGTCGATGACGCTGCGGCCTTCAGCCGTATGGAGAAGCGCCCCCTCTGCGTGCGTGACGAGGGGGATCTGTTCGCGAAGGCCGTGCTGGGTGAAGGGATGCCAGACGGGGGAGGATGAGGTCGGGGATCCGGGCGGAATCATGCGAAGTCCGCCACGCGGAAGCGGGCGGCAAAGGCATCGCGCAGGGTCGCGGGCGTGAGCGGATCCAGGTGAGGCAAGCGGCCGAGGCGCCGCACTGCGCCCATCGTGCAGATCGTCGCCTCGCTGTCCTCCATGGCATCCCCTACGAACGCGACGCCGAGGATGGCCACACCGCGCGCGCGCAGCGCCTCGATCGACAGCAGGCTGTGGTTGATCGTGCCCAGCGACGTGCGCGCCACCAGCACCACCCGGGCGCCCCAGCGGGCGAACTGGTCGGCGTAGGTTTCCTGCCGGGAGATCGGCACGAGAACGCCGCCGGCGCCCTCCACGATAAGTGGCCCACCGACGTCCGGAAGCGCAAGGCGTGCGGGATCGATGGAAACCCCGTCGATCTCTGCGGCGCGGTGCGGGGAGCAGGGCGTGGCGAGGCTGTAGGCCTCCGGGAGCACGCGGTCGCGCGGGATGCCGGCCAGATGAGCCACGCGCTCGGCGTCGGAGCCTTCCTCCTCGATACCGGCCTGAACCGGCTTCCAGTAGTGCGATCCGAGGGCGCCCGTCAGGGCGGCGGCGAAGATGGTCTTGCCGATACCAGTGTCGGTGCCGGTGACGATGATCGGGCGGGTAGTCATGGCGCCATCACCTAGCGCGGTGCAGATGACAGGTCACCACCTCGTACGTCACTTCGCACCCGCTGCGGGCGAAACGGTCCATCACGCGGCGTAGTTGCGCGGGCGAGAGCGGCCGGTGGGACGGCGCTGCCGTTCCTGCGCCTATGGCCTTCACCGCGCGCAGAAAGGCGCGCGGGTCGGCGTGGCGCTCCCGGTGTTCCTCCACGATCAGCATTGCCGGGTCGAGGGCGGCAAAACGCT
The DNA here is from genome assembly GCF_002916655.1 of Novosphingobium sp. HII-3. Lineage (GTDB taxonomy): Bacteria > Pseudomonadota > Alphaproteobacteria > Sphingomonadales > Sphingomonadaceae > Novosphingobium > Novosphingobium panipatense. The sequence goes on along the minus strand of NZ_PPSM01000081.1, from coordinate 52,394 downwards.
CCACCGGCAGGAAGGCGGGCGTTCCGGGCAGGGCGCCTTCCGCTTCATGGGCGGCGCGCCATTCGCGAAAGCTCCCGCTGCCCAGCGTCGCCACCACGAGGTGGCCGCCCGGCGCCAGCCAGCCGGTCATGCGGCACAGCGCGGCCGGGGGATCGTCAAACCACTGCGCGGCAAGGCTGGAACAGATGAGGTCGAAGGGGCCACCCTTCGGCGTACCGTGTTCGCCGTCAAGCGTCGCGAAGCGCAGCGTGCGCCGACCGTCGCCATCCTCCATCCGGGCCCGGCAGCGCGCGACCATCTCGTCAGCGATGTCGGTGACCAGCCATTCGCCCCCGATGCCTTCGGCCGCAAGGGCGCCGGTGAGGAAGCCGGTGCCGCAACCTACCTCAAGGACACGCGGACAGGAGGGCAGGTCGAGAGTGGCGATCCGCTTTGCCAGGGCTTGCGCGATGTCGCGCTGCACACGAGCCTTGCCGTCGTAGTCGGGAGCGGCGGCGAAGGCGTTGCGGATCTGGTCGCGCCGGCTCACGCCCCGATCATCCCGCGTATGGCGGTAGCGCAGAGCTGGGGGAACTGGAGCGGCAGGAGGTGGCCGGCTGCCCCATACTCGATGCGGCTGAGCTCGGCCCCGGCGAAGCCGGTCGCACGCGCTGCCGGGGGCAGGAGCGGGTCCTGTCCGCCGTGAAGCAGCAGCACCGGCACTTCCGGAAGCGGCGGCGCGGCATCCCGCAGGCGCAGCAGGTCGCCGTGGAGCGCTTGCGTGTCGAGCGTGGCCGCGTCCCCTTCGGTGAACCGCCGGGCGCTGCCGCAGTTGGCGTGGAAGTCGTTCAGCACGCCTATGGGATCGTTCTCGAAGCGCCGCAGCATCCGGTCCAGCACGCGGGTCGGGACACCCGCGCGTCCCGGCAGCGCCGTAAAGCGCTCGAAGCCGTTGATGGCGACAATCCCCACCAATCCCGCCGGGAGCGCGGCCAGAACGCGCATGGTTCCGAAGGAGTGCGTCACCGCAAGGCACGGCCCCTCGAGGAGAGGTTCGCACGGCTCGCCGAAGTACCCGCGGTCGTCGATGGCGTGGTCCCATTCCGGCAGCAGAGCGGCAAGCGGTGCCCAGAAGTGCCGATCGAAACCCCAGCCATGCGCAAAGAGCAGCTTCACGAATGCGCCTCGATCGCCGCGAGAAGGGCGTCCACGTCCTCTACCGAATGGCCGGCCCGCAAGGCGAGGCGCAGCCGGCTGGTTCCGGGTGGAACCGTCGGCGGCCGGATCGCCGCTGCCAGGAATCCGGCCTCCTCCAGCCGCGTGGACAGGGCCATGGCCTTCTCTTCGGGGCCGATCATGATCGGCACGATCTGGGTCGAGGAGGCGCCATGGTCATACCCCAGCCGCGAGAGCCCCGCGCGGAGGCGATTCGCCAGCCCGGCAAGGTGCGCGCGCTGCGCGTCCATGGCCGGCATCAGGTCCAGGGCGGCATCGATGGCCCCCAGCACGGCCGGCGGGGGCGCAGTGGTGAAGATGAAGCCGCTTGCCGCATTGACGAGGTAGTCGATCAGCACCTGCGATCCCGCGACGTAGGCGCCGAAGCCGCCCAGCGCCTTGCTGAAGGTGCCCATCACGATGTCGACCCGCCCAGGGACCAGCGCCGAGAGGCCGCGGCCCTGCGGGCCCAGCACGCCTGTTGCATGCGCCTCGTCGATGAAGAGAGCGGCGTCGTGCCGCTCGGCGATCGCGGCGAGGCGGGCGACATCGGCACGATCACCGTCCATTGAGAAGACGCTCTCTGTCAGGATCAGCCGTGACGACGCCCCGGCTCCTTTCTCCGCAAGCAGGGCTTCGAGGTGATCGAGATCGTTGTGCCGGAAGCGGTGCTGGCGGATGCCGGCCATGGCGACACCCGCGTGCATGCTGGCATGGATCAGGCGATCGGTGAAGACAGCCGCGCCGGGAAGGGCCGCCAGCAGGGCCGGGATGACGGCGGCGTTGGCCTGCCATCCGCTCGCGAAGAGGAGTGCGGCCTCGCAGTGCTTGAAGGCCGCGATGCGCCGTTCGAGCGCCAGGTGCCCTTCGCTCGTGCCGGTCACGAGGCGGGATGCGCCGGAGCCCGAACCATCCCGCGCCGCCCAATGCGCGGCGCGGTCGGCCAGCAGCGGGTGCCGCGCAAGGCCGAGATAGTCATTGCTGGAGAAGTCGAGCATGGTGCGCGCGCCCCGCTGCACACGGCCGCCGGGCAGCAGCGCGGTGGGCCGCAGGACGCGGCGCTGCCCGGCACGCTCTACACGCGCCAGTGCCGCCTCCAGGTGGGAATCGATCCTGCTCATGCCGGCCCGGTATGGCAAGCGGGCGCCCGGCACAATGGCGGGCAGCGCCCAACGCACGGCGTCGGGCGCAACTCAGCCGTGCCGCACGCAAGGCGCTCGACCCGCAGCGGCCGCAGCGGTAAGGCGGGCGCATGGACTTTGACATCGACATCGAGGAACCCTGGAACGGGCTGGGCACGGCAGGGACCGACTGGGCCGATCTGGCTGAAGCCGCGCTGGAGGCGCTGGGCCAGGTTGCGCCGGAACTGGACAATCCGCGCCTGACCGCAAGCCTGCTGTTCACCAGCGACGCCGAAGTCCACGTCCTGAACCGCGAATGGCGGGCGAAGGACAAGCCGACCAATGTGCTGTCCTTCCCCATGCTGCAGCGCGAGGACCTGCTGTCGCTGGCGCCGGACGGACCGCCGGAGATGCTCGGCGACCTGGCGCTCGCGGGGGAAACCTGCGCGCGCGAAGCCACGGAAAAGGGCGTGCCGGTGGAGCATCACGCCAGCCACCTCATCATTCATGGCCTGCTTCATCTGGCGGGGCATGACCATGAGATTTCGGATGACGATGCCGAGGCAATGGAGGCAATCGAAACGAAAGCCCTTGCGATTCTCGGCATTCCCGACCCATATGGGGACCGCACGTAGGCAGCAGGGATAACACCGAACGATGGCCGACAATGGCCGGCACGCCGACTCCGGGTCCGGAGAAGGGGACAGTACAAACACGCTTTGGCGTGCTTTCAAGCGGCTTTTTCATGCAGAGGGCGACCAGTCCCTGCGCGCCCAGCTTGAGGAAGTCATCAACGAACACGAGGGCGATGCCGAGGAAGGATCCGCGGCTAAGGGCGATCTCTCGCCGATAGAGCGGCAGATGCTGCGCAACCTCCTTCACTTCAGCGAGCATGATGCGGACGATGTCGCCATCCCGCGCAGCGAGATCGTGGCCATCCCGGCCTCGGCCAGCTGGGCGGAAGTGGTGGAGGCTTTCGCCGAGCATGGGCACAGCCGCATGCCCGTCTATGGCGAGACGCTGGACGCGATCAAGGGCATGATCCACATCAAGGACGTGTTCCCGCTGCTGGCGCGCGGCATGCCCGCTCCCGAGGACTGGACCGCGCTGCTGCGCCAGCCGCTCTACGTGCCGCAATCGCGCGGCGCGCTTGACGTGCTGGCGGACATGCGGGCACAGCGTACGCACCTCGCGGTCGTGATAGACGAATACACCGGCACCGATGGCATCATCACCATCGAGGATCTCGTCGAGGAAATCGTCGGCAGCATCGAGGACGAACACGACGATGCGCCGGAGGAATTGCTGGTTGCAATCGAAGAGGGGATGTGGGACGCCGATGCTCGAGCGGAACTCGACGAGGTGGCCGAGCGGATCGATCCGCGGCTTGCCGAGGTGGAGGAATCGGTCGACACTCTGGGCGGCCTCGCCTTCGTGCTGGCTGGGCAGGTGCCGGAAGTCGGCACGGTTCTGGATCACGGCAGCGGCTGGCGCATCGAGGTGACGGACGGCGATGAGCGGCGCGTGACCCGGTTGCGCCTGCATCCGCCGGTGGAAGAGTTGGAGGGAGAGGCGGAGTAATCCTCACCGCCGTTTCTCCGCAGCATCATTAGTGAGCGAAAAGAACGTCAATTGCCAGTACGCCGATTACCCCCCCTTCGTGCGCTCGAAGCGTTTGTGCGTGTCGTGCGCCTTGGTTCGGCCAAGGCGGCCGCGAACGAACTCGCCCTGAGCCCGTCAGCGCTGTCGCGCCGCGTTGCCGCGCTGGAGGACTTCACGGGCAAGCGGCTCTTCACCCGCCAGCACCAGGCCATGAAGCTGACGGAAGAGGGACAGGCGTTCTACACCGCGATCGCGCCCAAGTTGGAGGATCTCGCCGAAGCGGTGGAGGCGCAGATCGATCGCGGGCAGGTGCTGCGCCTGCATCTGGGCGTTCCTTCGCTGTTCGGTGGCCAGCGCCTGTTTCCGCGCTTGCCCGAACTGCGCAAGCTGCACCCGCGCCTGCACATCGACATCGACACGGGAACGCACCTGGAGGACCGGGTCGGGGACACGCTCGACGCGGCTATCATCCTCGCCAAGGAACCGGACCCGCAGTACTATCGCATCCAGCTTGACCACAACAAGGTCTACGCGATCACCTCCGTCGAGCTTGCGGAGGAACTGGGGCCGGTGCCTGACGAGGCGAAGCTTTCGCGGCAGACGTTCCTGATTCACCAGGACCTGCCGGACAGCCTCGATGCATGGAAAAAGGCGATCGATCTGCCCGATCTCGATCCCGCGTCGGTCGACCGGTTCGATTCCGGCCAGATTATCCTGGAAGCTGCCGCGCAGGGGCTGGGCATCGCCATCATGCACGATGACCACTTCCGCCGCGCGCACGACCCGCGGCTGGCGCGTCTCTACGACATCGATGTGGAAAGCCCGTACCGCTACTGGTTCGTCTGCCGCCCGAAGTCGCTGGAATCACGCCCGGTGCGCATCTTCCACGAGTGGCTTCTGCAAGCCGGGCTTTGACGGCCCGCTGCCCGTGTTGAGAACTTCGCGTAGCCGGTGATTGCCTGACGGGCCGCGACCAACCGTCATTTTCGTTTTTCCCATGCGGCGAACGGGATATGCCCCGTGGCGTCCCGCTCGTGCGACCCATGGGAGAATCCTGAAATGCGTTTCGTCCTCACCGCCTGCGCCGCTTTGCTGGCGTCCGCTTCGCCTGTCCTCGCGGCCGATCCTGCCCCCGCCAACGATCCGGCGCGCCTTGCTGCTGCGAAGCAGACGGTCGACTACGTGTTCCCGCTCGGCACTTACGGGCGGATCATGAACGGCACCATGGACAAGATGATGGATTCCGTCATGGATTCGATGATGCAGATGCCGCTCAAGGACCTTGCGGGGATCGGGGGCGTCGATACCTCCAAGCTGGGCAGCGGCACCATGGCGCAGATCATGGACATCTACGACCCCGCCTTCAAGCAGCGCATGCAACTTACCAACCGCACCATGATGACGGACATGATGGATCTGATGACCCAATTCGAGCCCGACATCCGCGAGGGTCTGGCCAGCGCCTATGCGGGACGGTTCGACACGAAGCAGCTGCAGGAGATGAACGCTTTCTTTGCTACGCCCACCGGCAGGGCCTATGCGGCGGATTCCTACATCGTCATGATGTCGCCCGAAGTCATGAGCAAGATGCAGGGGCTGGTGCCCCGGCTGATGAAGGAAATGCCCGCCGTCATCGAGAAGGTGAAGGCCGCCACCGCCAGTCTCCCGGAGCCGCGCAAGTACGCGGACCTGACGAACGCCGAGAGGGATAAGCTGGCCGCCCTGCTCGGCATTTCGCGCAAGGATCTGGAGGAGGGCGAGGCGAAGAAGGCGGCGGAGTAACGCTGGGCAGGGCGCGCCATCATCCTTCGACACGCAGGATGAGCGGGGAAGGCGTGATGTCGCCCGGTTTCCCGGAGGCCTTCGATCCGCTCACCCTGAGCGTGTCGAAGGCCCGGCGGCCGGGATCTTACTCTGTCGGCCCTTCGTAAGCCTCGACGATGCGTCCGACGATGGGGTGGCGCACCACGTCCGCCGCCGTGAAGCGGGTGACCGCTATGCCTTCCACGCCCTCCAGCCGCGAGACCGCGTCGGCGAGGCCTGAGTGGCGGTCGCCGCCGGGGATGTCCACCTGACGCGGGTCACCACAGACGACCATCCGGCTGTTCTGGCCAAAGCGAGTGAGGAACATCTTCATCTGTTCGCGCGTGGTGTTCTGCGCTTCGTCGAGGATGACGAAGGCGTCGGCCAGCGTGCGCCCTCGCATGAAGGCGATCGGCGCAATCTCGATTTCACCGTTCGCCAGCCTGCGCTCCACCTGCTCGGGCGGCATGCAATCGTACAGCGCGTCGTAGAGCGGGCGCAGGTAGGGATCGACCTTGTCCTTCATGTCGCCCGGCAGGAAGCCCAGCTTCTCCCCGGCTTCGACCGCCGGACGCGAGAGGATCAGGCGCTGGACGGACCCGGTCATGAGCTGGCTGACGGCCTGCGCCACCGCCACGTAGGTCTTGCCGGTGCCTGCAGGACCCAGCGCGAAGATCACGTCGGACTTCGCCAGTTGGCGCATGTAATCGATCTGCGTCGCGGAGCGCGGCACGATGGTCTTGCGGCGGGTGCGGATCATGATGGGGGGCGCGCCTGCATCCCCGGTGATGATGCCTTCCAGCGTGGGTTCGGAAGACATCGCGATCAGCGATTCGATGACGCCGGAGTCGAGATCCTGTCCCATTTCCAGGCGGTGATACATGCCTTTCAGCGTGTCGCGGGCGCGTGCCACGGCTTCATCCGGGCCTTCGATCTGGATCTTGTTGCCGCGTGCCGAGATGTAGACGCCCAGCCGGTTCTCGATCTGCACGAGATTGGCGTCGAACTGGCCGAAGACGGCCCCCAGCAGCACGGGTTCATCGAAATCCAGTTCGACACGCGCCCGACGTTGGTGTTCGGGGCGGAATTGCGCCGGATCTCCGGCACGGGCTGCTTTTCGGGCCATGCGCTCCTTTCGTGCGAGATGCTTTCTCGTCCTGATCCGAAGATGGCTCCGCGCGGGTGCGGCTGCAAGATGCCGAACGAAAGATTTCATGCGCTTCGCCGGGGATAAGCCGCCGATTTTGCTCTTGGTTCTTTCCTTGTCGGCAACTGTAACGGTGCCGCGACACTTATGACCGCTCCCTGCAAGCTATGTTCCTCACGCATTCAGGAGCGGGCGGGCAGTTTCAATTCAGAAGGCCCCAGTGGCTTTGCAACACGAAAGACAAGGAGAATGACGATGCGCAAGGTGTTTATGATTGCTCTGGCAGCAAGCGTCGCACTGCCCACGATCGCCGTTCCGACCATGGCCTCTGCCCAGAGCGCCCGCGAGGTGCGCGAAAGCTCGCGGGACGTGCGCCGCGACCAGCGCGATCTGCGTGAGGCACAGCGCTATGGCGATCGCCGCGACGTGCGCGACGCGCGCCGGGACCTGCGTGACTCCCGCCAGGAGCTGCGCGAGGACTGGCGCGACTACCGGCGTAGCAACCGCCAGGCGTTCAAGCGCTCGGCCTATGTAGGCCCGCGTGGCTATGCCTATCGTCCGGTCTCGGCCGGTTACCGCTTCGAGCCCGCTTACTATGGCGACCGCTACTGGGTGCGTGATTATGCGCGCTACAGGCTGCCCGCACCCCGCGCCGGCCACCGCTGGGTGCGCTACAACAACGACGTGGTGATGGTGAACCCGCGCAACGGCCGTGTGGTTCAGGTCTACAACGGCTTCTTCTGGTAAGAGATCGCCTTCCTTCCCGAACGGCCGATCGGCCCCGGAGCCCAGCGCTTCGGGGCCGTCTGGTGCTCAGGCAGCCAGCCAGTGGCGCAGCGCGGCGTTCACTTCCCCGGCGCGTTCCATCGTGGACATGTGGCCGCAGCAGGGGATGCATCGCAGGTCCGCGCCCGGTATCGCCGCCGCCAGGGCCTGGGCGTGGCGCGGCGGAGTGGTGCGGTCCTCGTCGCCGACAAGGACGAGCGTGGGAACGGTAATCGCGCACAGCGCCGGGCGCGGATCGCTCCTGCCGATGATGGCCGATTGCTGCCTCTCGAAGGCCTGAAGACCTACCCGCAGCGCCATCGCCACGACCGCTTCGCCGATCGCCGGATCCGCCTGCGGGTGGACCAGAAGCGGAAGGCTGCCGCGCAGCACCTTTTCAAAACCGCGCTCCCTTGCGGTGCTGACCGCAGCGCGGCGTACGGCGGCCTGCCCGGTATCGTCCACCGTCCCGCTCGTGCTCAGGAGGGCGAGCCGCGCGACCCGATGGGGCGCCCGCCTGACGGCCTCCATCGCCACGTAGCCCCCCATGGAAAACCCTGCCAGCGCGAAGCGATCGGGCGCCTCGTCAAGCAGTCGCTCGGCCATGGCGGCGATGGTGTCGTCCTCCAGCGTGTCGGCGACGGTCATGTCCGCCACGTCCGACAGCCCGGCGACCTGCCCGCGCCAGACTTCGGCGTCGCAGGTCAGGCCGGGGACGAGAACAAACGGCTGGCGGCGGCTCAAGAGACCAGGGCGTCGAGCGGAACGGCGCCGAGGCTGTTGGGACCGGCGCTGGTGATTTCGACCCGCACCAGTTGGCCGACCTGCGCGTCTCCCGTGAAGTGGACGGATTGCAGCCACGGTGACTTGCCCAGCCACTGGCCCGGGTGCTTGCCCTTGCGTTCGACCAGGACGTCGCAGACCTTGCCGACCGACGCCGTGTTGAACGCGTACTGATCGCGGTTGAGAGCCGCCTGCAGGCGCTGCAGCCGCTCGTCCATCACGGCGGCGGGAACCTGCCCATCCATCGTCGCGGCGGGGGTGCCGGGACGCGGCGAATACTTGAAGCTGAAGCACTGCGCGTAGCCGACCGCGTCGACCAGCTTCAGGGTGTCCTCGAACTCGGCGTCGGTTTCGCCCGGGAAGCCGACGATGAAATCTCCGGACAAAGCGATGTCGGGGCGGACCGCGCGCACGCTATCGAGAATGGCAAGGTAGCTTTCCACGGTGTGACTGCGGTTCATCGCCTTCAGCACGCGGTCGTTGCCGGCCTGCACGGGCAAGTGCAGGAAGGGCATGAGCTTCCCGATCTCGCCGTGGGCCTCGATCAGCGCCTGAGTCATGTCGTTGGGATGGCTGGTGGTGTAGCGGATCCGCGCCAGTTCAGGGATCGCGGCCAGTTCGCGCGCGAGCCCTTCAAGGCCGACGGTCTGTCCGCGGGCGTTCTCACCGGTCCAGGCGTTCACGTTCTGGCCCAGCAGCGTGATCTCCCGCGCACCCGCTTCGACGAGGCGCAGCGCCTCGTCGACAAGGGCGGCGTAAGGACGGGAAACCTCTGCACCGCGCGTATAGGGCACCACGCAGTAGGTGCAGAACTTGTCGCAGCCTTCCTGCACCGTCAGGAACGCGGTCGGGCCTGAACGCTTGCGGCGGGGAAGGGCGTCGAACTTGGTTTCGGCGGGCATGTCCGTGTCGGTGACGCGCTGGCCTGCGCTGGCAGCACGAACCATCTCGGGCAGCCGATGATAAGCCTGTGGTCCGACGACCATCTTCACGGCGGGCGCGCGGGCCATGATTTCCTCGCCCTCGGCCTGCGCGACGCAGCCGGCGACGGCGATCAGGGGCGACGATCCATCCTCGCGCTTGAGACGGCCGATATCGGAATAGACCTTCTCGGCGGCCTTTTCGCGGATGTGGCAGGTGTTGAGCACGACGAGATCGGCGTCCTCGCCTTCGGGTGCCGGGACGATGCCCTGCTCGTTGAGCAGTTCGGCCATGCGATCGCCATCGTAGACGTTCATCTGGCAGCCGAAGCTCTTGACCCGGTAGGTCTTCGGATTCGCGGAAGTTTGCATGCGCGCGCCGTTACCGGAAAAGGGCGCGCTTGGACAGGGGTGGCATGCGGGCCCGGCGCGTCGTTGACGCGTTTGCCCTCGGAGCAGCATCGGCGCCGCACCGGCGCTTTGTTACAGCGGTCGTCGTAGTCTTGTGCTTGCGTATTCGCCCCGCTTCGATCAGCATCCTGGAATACAGAGGCGGCTTGTACTCCCTGAGCAGAAGGTGACGGAATGATCGGACTTCTTCTTGTTGCGCTGGTCTCCGCGCAGAGCCACGACCTCCCGCCTGCCGGGCAGGCCCATGTTTCACAAGCGTCCGTAAAGGCCGAAGGCGCCCCGTCCAAACCGTCGGAGCGGGCGCGGGTGGATCCGGCCTCGGCGGCCCAGATGCAGGCCTTCGGCCGGTGCGTCGCGCAGCGCCAACCCGCGAGGGCTGCGGCCCTGCTGCAGATGGATTTCACCACCCCGCAGTTCAATGGCGCGCTGAAGAAGCTTGCCCTTTCGGAGGCAGGCTGTCTTGGCCTCAGTTCGAAAGCCCGGTTTGCGGGCGTGCTGTTCGCAGGCGCCCTCGCAGAACAGTTGCTGGCTGGGACGGAGGACCTGGCCGCCGCGCTCGCCTACGATCCGGCCGGGGTGCCGGTGAGGACCTTCAGCCTGAGCGACTACATCGCGGCCTGCGTGGCCCGCACCGCACCGGACGGGGTTGCCGGCCTTCTGGCAACATCCCCCGCAAGCGGCGCCGAAGAGACGGCGATGCGCCAACTCCTGCCTGTGGTGCAGCAATGCGTGCCCAAGGACCAGCAGGCGCAGTTCAACCGGGCAGGCCTGCGCGCGATCCTCGCGACGGCGTCGTACCGCATGGTCGAGGCGGCCAGGAACACGGGTGGGCGCGGGTAAAGCCGCGTTCCGACTTTGGCAGTGTCGCACCGCCCTTTGTGCCGCGCTGGCGATCTTTCAGAGGTGGCTGGCGGGGGCATTAGCTAAGCCGCCCGCGGGACTTTCCATCGCCGCTATGGCTGAGGCGGCTCTTGCCGCGCCTGCATCATCGCGATCGCGACCATGGCAAGTAATCCGATTGGAAACCACAGTCCCGGTTTGCCGAAGACAATACCGATGAACCAGCACAGAGCCAGTGCGCCAATAGGTGCGGGCTTCAGGGGATTGAATGTCTCCATGCTGAACACACTATGCCAGGCATGGTAAAGCTGCAATCCCACTCACACGAATCCGCAGTCTGCCGCGACCGTCTCCAAGTATTTCAGTAAAAAGGGCCGGTGAGTAGACGGTCTACCCTACCCCGATCGGAATGAAGGACGTGGTCAGCGGTTGCCATGCAACTGGACTGAAATGGGTGGCTTGGCGGACCGTCCACTTAGACCGGGCTAGACGGGCTAGATACGGCGCGCGACCCTCGCCGCCTCGGTAGAAGCCTTGTATTTTGGAGTGTGCTGAGGGAACGAGGAGCATGTTCCGCGTTTCTTGCCAACGGCGATTCAGCCGCGAAGGAGAGATAGCATGACAAAGGCATCAGCCATCTTCGACACCCATGCTGAGGCAGAGCGCGCAGTGTCCGAGCTGAGATCGTTGGGACTGAACGACAACGACCTTTCCGTTATCGCTCATCACGGGGGCACCACGACGGCTCGCTCCGGCGACGGCGAGATCACGGACGAGCACCACCGCAACGTCCTTCGAGGAATTCTGGGAGGAGGTGCGCTTGGGGCGGGCCTCGGCGTCGCTGCCCTTGCAATTCCGGGAGTGGGGCCGCTTGCCGCCGCCGGAGCTATCGCGGCCTCTGCAGTTCCAGAGGCGATTGGCATCGGCGCTGTGATAGGCGCTATCGGCGGGACGCTCAATGAAGCCCTTACCAAACATGGCGTCAGCGACGAAGATGCGACATACTACAGCGATCGCATCAAGAATGGCGGTGTCGTGGTCACGGTCGAGGACGCCGGCGTTGACGCTGGCAGAGTACGCGAAGTGCTTTATCGCAACGGCGGCCATAACTCCTCACAGGCGCGCAGTCTCTGAGTTGAGCAGAACCACATCGGTCCTGCGAGGGCGATAAAGCCTTCCATGGTAACAGATCGATGAAGAGGCAGCCGTTGGACAAGGCAGCGGCTGCCTTTTACCGATGTGCGCAACTCAGCCCGGTCCTGTACATTTCACCGATGGCTCTTTGTCCCCCTTCAAGCACCGCGAGATCTCTCGCAAGGTCAAACCTCTGCCCGACGAGGCGGGCCTGTCCTCTCTGGACCCTGTAAACCGTGTAAACCTGCCCCCGTTCGAGGACCTGTTCCCCTTTGCCCGGACTTCCGCTATCCGCGCGCGTCATGAGCACTACGCAGACCCTTTACGCCGCCTTCGCAGGCCACCTTTCCGCCGCGCTCGATGCGCTGGAAGCCGCGGGAACGCTGCCCGGCGGACTCAAGCGAGGCGCGATCACGGTTGAGCCGCCGCGCGATGCGTCGCACGGGGATCTTTCCACCAACGCCGCGATGGTGCTTGCCAAGCCCGCCGGCCTGAAGCCGCGCGATCTGGCCGAGGCGCTGGTGGCGGAACTGTCGAAGCTCGATTCGGTTACTTCGGCGGAGATCGCCGGACCCGGCTTCATCAACCTGCGTCTCTCGTCCGCGACCTGGCTTGCCGAACTGCGCGCCATCGCCGAACTGGGTGCGGACTATGGCCGGTCGAGCATGGGCGGCGGCACGACGGTGAACGTCGAGTACGTTTCCGCCAACCCGACCGGACCGATGCACATGGGCCACTGCCGCGGCGCGGTCGTGGGGGATGCACTGGCGACGCTGCTGGAATTCGCCGGGCACAAGGTCATCAAGGAATACTACGTCAACGACGCCGGCGCGCAGGTGCAGGTCCTCGCCCGCTCGGCGCACGTGCGCTATCGCGAGGCGCTGGGCGAGGACGTGGGCGCGATCCCCGAGGGGCTATACCCGGGCGACTACCTGATCCCGGTAGGCCAGCAGCTGGCGGCGGAATTCGGGGACAGGTACGCCGCCGCGCCTGAAGCGGAATGGCTGACGCTGTTCCGCGAAAAGGCCGTCGCCGCCATGCTGGTGATGATCAAGGAAGACCTCGCGCTCCTGGGCATCCACCACGACATCTTCTCGTCGGAGGCCGAGCTGCAGGCCAGCGGCAAACCTGACGAGGCGGAGGCCTGGCTGCGGTCGAAGGGTCTGGTCTACGACGGCGTTCTGGAGGCGCCCAAGGGCAAGACGCCGGAAGACTGGGAGCCGGTCGAGCTGCCGCTGTTCAAGTCCACCGCGTTCGGGGACGACCAGGATCGCCCGATCAAGAAGTCCGATGGCACCTGGACCTACTTCGGCGCGGATCTCGCCTACCATTTCCAGAAGGCACAGGGCGCCGACGCCCTCGTTGATATCTGGGGTGCGGATCATGCGGGCACCGTCAAGCGCATCAAGGCCGCTGTTGCCGCGATGACGGGCGCCGATGGAGAGCCTACGCCATTCGAGATCAAGCTGGTTCAGATGGTCCAGCTGCTGCGGGACGGCGAACCGGTGAAGATGTCCAAGCGCTCGGGCAATTTCGTGACCCTCGCCGAGGTCGTCACCGAAGTGGGCAAGGACGTGGTGCGCTTCACCATGCTGACCCGCAAGCCCGAGGCGCAGATGGACTTCGACTTCGCCAAGGTGGTGGAGGCGTCGAAGGACAACCCGGTGTTCTACGTGCAGTACGCCAATGCCCGCGTCCACTCGACGCTGCGCAAGGGCCTTGCCGAAGGCGGTTTCACGCCGTCGGGCGAGCATGTCGAGCTGCTGGGCGAAGAGGAGCTGGAGCTGGTCAAGCTGGCCGCGCAGTTCCCCCGCATCGTCGAGGCCGCCGCCGCCGCGCGTGAGCCGCACCGCATCGCCTTCTTCCTCGGCGACATGGCCGCCGCGTTCCACGGCTACTGGAATCTGGGCAACGACAGGGTAGAAAAGCGGTTTGTTAACGCTCAGGATGCCAAGTTGACCGGTGCCCGCCTTTTCCTGGCGGCGCAGATAGGGCAACTTGTCCGCAATGGCCTTGCTCTGCTGGGGGTTGAGGCGGTGGAGGAAATGTAAGGCATGGCAGGCGCGGACGACGGTTATTTCCCGAAGGCGGAGACGCGGAAGAACCCCGTCTTCGGTAACGGATCCCGTAGCAGCCCGTATTTCGAGGATGATGGTCCGGTTGCCGGCGGTTCCGGTGTGGACGCATCGCGTCAGCTGGACCTCGACGACGACGTGCGTCTCCCCTGGCTTGAGGGCAACGATGAGGATTTTCCCCCTCGCCGCTCAGGGGTGAGTCAGGGGCTCCTGCTCGGCGGGCTGGGGCTGGCCGCGCTGGCGGTGATCGGCGGCGGGGTGGCCTGGGCCCTTATGAGCCGGCCGGAGCAGCCGCTCGTCGCGGACGGCGGCGTTATCACCGCGCCCAAGGAGCCTTACAAGGTGCGCCCCGAGAACCCGGGTGGAGAGTTCGTCGCCGGGACCGGGGATACCAGCTTTGCCGTCGCGGAAGGCCAGTCCCGGCCGGTCCAGATCGACAAGAGCCATGAGGCCCTCGCCGCCGTGCAACCGGCCGCCCCAGCGGACGCCGCACAGGCCGAAGCCGGTGCGGCGGGCGCCGTCGCGGGCGTTGGCGTTCAGGTCGGCGCCTACGCCACGCGTGAACTCGCGGAAGCGGGCTGGAACACGCTCAAGACCCAGTACGAGCCGCTGGCGGCGATAAGCCACCGCATCGTGCAGGGCCGCGCCGATATCGGCACGGTTTACCGGCTCCAGGCCGTGCCGGGGGACCGGGCGGCGGCGCGCGCACTCTGCCAGGGCATGAAGGCGGCCGGGATGAGCTGCCAGGTCAAAGGCTGAGGGCGGCCGCCCCGAACCGCCTAGACGCCCTCGGAGGCGTCGGCCTGGGGCACCGCTTCGGCAGCGGGCTGCGTGTCCGGCGTGGGGGCGCTGCCCGGGGCGAGCGGGCTCGGCTGGTCCACCGTGTGACCGGCCGCGTCCTGCAGCTTGCGCGGCTCCAGCATAGCCGTCGTCTCCAGGAGATCGAGCGCCTTCTGCACCTCCTGGTAGCGGCGCGCGTCGGCGATCCACCTCTCCGCCGCTTCCGCCCCCGGCAGGCGTTCTACCTCGCCGATGGCCGATTCCATCCGCCGCGCCGTCAGCATCAGTCGGGCCCGCTCGATACGGGCGACAGGGCTGGCGAGAGCCGCCGAATCGCGCCGGACGACAAAGAGCGATCTGAATTCCCGCCGCGCCCGCTCCCACAGGCTCATGTCGATGTCGGTCACCGTAAGCTCGGGCGACAGCGCCTCAAGCCGGGCGCTCAGCCCGTCGATGGTCACGGGATTTGCGGCAAAATCGAGGACCGTCTGCACCGCACGCGGCTGCGCGTTCATGAACCGCAGCCTCAGCTGGTCCGCGACGTAGCCGAGCGGCTCCCCGCGATCCACCATCCGGCGGGCCGCGAAGGCGATCAGCAGCCCTTCCGCACGGCCGGCATTCCCGGCCGCCGCGTGCGTCTGGAAGTCAATGCGCGAGATCCGATCCTCGATCATGGCGAGGCGGCCTTCGACCGTCGCGAACTGCGAGAGTTGCGGCGGTGTCGGTGCGGTGGCTTCGGCGCCGCGGGACGGTGCCTCCACCTGCGCGGGTGCTTCGGGCGTGGGAAGGACGGAGGGTAGATAGCCGCGCGTGGCAAGCCATGCGACCAGGCCCGCGCCGATGACGAAGGCGAGCAGGGCGACGAGCAGGGTCACGCCTGCGGAACGCTTGCGAGGCACGGCTCCGGGTATGGCGGATGGGGCCGGCGGCGGGGTGTCCTGCATCAAGTCCTTGTCGTCACGCTTACTGTCCGGGACGGGCTTCTTGGCACATCTGCACGGTCAAGGCCAGTAATGCGGAATCTTCGGGATGCGCCGCGCTCCGGACCGATGCCCAACCGTCACCGGCACGGGCGGCCACACGCGGACCGATGGCCGCCAGGTGAATGCGCGAGCGATCGATCCGGTGCCCGGCGCAGATCTGAAGGAGCCGCGCGGCCGCTTCGCCGGAGTGGAGCAGGGCAAGGGCGGGGCGTTCCAGCGCCCGGAGGAGCGGGCCCGGCGGCGGCAGGGGCTCGCTTGCGTAGACTTCGCGTGTGACGATGGCGACGCCTTCGGGCGCGTTCAGCACCGTGCGCTCCCGTCCCGCTAGCCTGAGCAGGCGGTGGTGCTCGGCACGGCGTGCATCGAGCAAGGCCTGCAAACCGCCACGGCCGGCCGCAGCAACGTGGAGGCCGGCCTGAACAGCGGCGCGCGCGGTGGTCTCCCCGACGCAGTAGGCCGGCAACCCGCAGTATGCCTCAAGTTGAGAGCCACCATGACGCAGGGCATTGGCGCTGCCCAGCAGCAGGGCGTCCACCTCCGTTCGGGCGACGGGATCCCAGGCGAGCGGGCGCACCTCGAAGAGAGGGAAGGCGCTGGCGGTCAGCCCCTTGTCCCGAGCGAGGGCCAGAGTGGCCGATGCGCCCGGTTCGGGCCGGAGGACGAGTACCGGGAGAGCCACGTCAGGCCCCCGCGAAATGCACCGTGATGGCAGGAACGGCGCGGGAGAGGAGGTCGGCCGCCAAGCCGGCGGGACCGCGCTTGTCATCGGCGGCGAACCGGGCCACGCCGGTGACGTGTTCGGCTCCGTCCGGGCTGTAGATCGCCGCGCGCATGACGAGTTCATCGCCTTCCGTCTGTGTGAGCACCGCGATGGGCGAGTGGCAGCTGCCGCCGAGCCCGGCGAGCAGGGCGCGTTCGGCAAGGACCTGCGCGCGGCTCGGCGAATGGTCGACGGCGGCGAGGAAGTCGCGGGTGCGCTCGTCACCGGCCCGGCATTCCAGCATGATCGCGGCCTGCGCCGGTGCGGGGAGCCAGTCCTCCGCCGCAAGCGGATGGCCGGTGCCGCTCTCTCCCAGGCGCTTCAGGCCGGCAGCGGCAAGGAACGTGGCATTCGCTTCCCCCGCCGCAAGTTTGGCCAGGCGGGTGGCGACGTTGCCCCGGAATGTGATGACCGTGCAGTCCGGACGCGCATGGAGCAGCTGCGCGGCACGGCGCGGCGCGCTCGTCCCGACGATTGCACCCTGCGGCAGGGCGGCGATACTATCGGCCCCGATCAGGACGTCGCGCACGTCTTCACGGGGCAGAATGGCCCCGATGGTGAAGAGCTCCGGGCGCTGAGTCTCAACGTCCTTGGCCGAATGGACGGCGAAGTCGATCTCGCCGGCTTCAAGCCAGGCGTCGAGTTCCTTGGTCCACAGCGCCTTCCCGCCGATTTCCGCCAGCGCGCGGTCCTGGATGCGATCGCCGCTGGCGGTGACGGGAACGATCTCTATATGCGCGGGATCGATTCCATGCGCCTGGGCCAGCCGGTCGCGTGCTTCCTCGGCCTGCGCCATCGCCAGGGGCGAGCGGCGGGTTCCGAGGCGGAAGGTGTGAAGTTGTTTATCGTTGGTCATCGGCGGCTTGTGCTACCCCGCAATGTCGTTCAGGGGAAGGTCGGCCAGAAATTATGAAGACACGGACAGTTCTCGGCATTGAATCTTCCTGCGACGAGACTGCCGCGGCGCTGGTCACCGACGGCAGGGTGATCCTTGCCCAGCGCATCGCCTCGCAGGACGACGCCCACCGCCCCTACGGCGGCGTCGTGCCTGAGATTGCGGCCCGTGCGCATGCGGAACGCCTTGCCCCGATGATCGAAGCGACGCTTGCCGATGCGGGCATGACCCTGGACGAAGTCGACGCCATTGCCGCCACGGCGGGACCTGGGCTCATCGGCGGCGTCATGGTCGGGCTGGTGACGGCCAAGGCGCTGGCGATGGCGACGGGCAAGCCGCTCATCGCTGTCAATCACCTCGAAGGGCACGCGCTTTCGCCAAGGCTGGCGGATGCGAGCCTCGAATATCCTTACCTGCTGCTGCTGGTCTCCGGCGGGCACTGCCAGATCCTGCTGGTGGAAGGTGTCGGCCGCTTTCGCCGGCTCGGCACCACGATCGATGACGCATTGGGCGAGGCGTTCGACAAGTCGGCGAAGGTCCTGGGGCTCGGATATCCGGGCGGCCCGGCGCTGGAGCGGCTGGCGCTTGAGGGCGACGCGCGCAAGGTGCCCCTGCCGCGCCCGCTCAAGGGGTCGCAAGAGCCGCATTTCTCGTTTGCCGGTCTCAAGAGCGCAGTTCTGCGGGCCAAGCAATCGGGCGAGTATACCGATGCCGATATCGCCGCATCGTTCCAGCAGGCAGCGATCGACTGCCTGATCGACCGCATGCGCAGGGCTCTGGCAGGGGTGGGCCCTGTCAACGCGCTGGTCGTGGCGGGCGGCGTGGCCGCCAACAAGTCTATTCGCGGCGCGCTGGAGACGCTGGCGGCAGACCATTCCCTGCCGTTCATCGCTCCGCCGCTCGCATTGTGCACGGACAATGCGGCCATGATCGCCTGGGCGGGGCTGGAGAGACTGGCGGACGGGCAGTCCGACCCTCTCGATGTGGCGGCCCGGCCGCGCTGGCCTCTTGATCCGGAGGCCGAGGCAGTGCGTGGGGCAGGAGTGAAGGCATGAGTGCGAAACTGGGGGTCATCGGTGCCGGGGCATGGGGCACGGCGCTGGCGCAGGCGCTTGCGGGCGACGGCAGCGAGGTTCTGGTCTGGGCGCGTGAGCCGGAGCTGGTCGAGCAGATCAACCGGGACCATCGCAACGAACTCTACCTGCCGGACGCGCCGCTGGCCGCAGGCATTCGCGCGACTGGCGAACTTGCCGAGCTTGCAGGCCTGCCTGTGCTCCTGGTGGTTGTTCCCGCGCAGTTTCTGGCGGGGGTGATCGCCCAGCTGCCGGCGGGCCAGCGGGATCTGGTGCTTTGCGCCAAGGGCATCGAGGCGGGCACCGGCCGCTTGATGGCCGATGTTGCGGCAATCGTCTGCGCACCGGAGCAGCTCGCGGTGCTTTCCGGGCCGACCTTCGCGCATGAAGTGGCCGCCGGTCTGCCGACCGCTGTGACGCTGGCATGCGGCGGCGCGCAGGCGCAGTGGGACCGGCTGGCGCCGCTGCTCGCGCGGCCGGCGCTGCGGCCCTACTTCTCGGACGACGTCATCGGCGCGGAGATCGGCGGTGCCGTGAAAAACGTGCTCGCCATCGCCTGCGGCGTGGTTGAAGGACTGGACCTGGGACAGAACGCCCGGGCGGCCCTGATCGCGCGCGGCTATGCGGAGATGCTGCGCTTCGGCATCGCGCGCGGCGCCCGCGCCGAAACCCTTGCGGGCCTCTGCGGGCTGGGCGATCTCGTGCTGACCTGCTCGTCCACGTCGAGCCGCAACTTTTCGCTCGGGCTTGCGCTGGGCAGGGGCATGACCGCCGCTGAGGCGCTGTCAGGCAAGAACAGCGTAGCCGAGGGCGCGGCGACCGCCCCCGTGCTGGCGGAGCTTGCCCGACGCGAAGGCATCCAGATGCCCATCGTCGAGGCCGTGCATCGGCTTCTGATCGGCGAGATACCGGCGGACGCCGCGGTGAGCGACCTTCTTGCTCGTCCATTGCGCGCCGAGCAGGAGCTGGCTCTTTGAGCGCTGTCATAGCCGGGCCGCAGGGCGAGAAGGAGCGCGACGACATCGCCGCGCTTGCCAAGGGTGGGCGCACGAACCTTTTCGGATTCTTCCTGCGGCTGGCGGCGCGCATCCCCTTCCTGTTCATAGCTGGCCGCGCCTCCGTCTACGGACCGGCGGCGCTGGGCCGCTTCGCATCGGCCCTGGTGCTGATCGAACTGACGTCGATGCTCTGCACGATGGGCGAGAAACGGGGGCTGGCGCAACGTCTTTCAGAGTCCGAAGGGCAGGTCCATCCGGCCAACGTGATCGCCGACGGCACCATTCTTGCCGTGATCTCAAGCTGCCTTGCGGCGCTGTTCTTCTGGTGCGTGCCGGGGCTGCTGTTCCCGGGCGGGCATTATACCCAGATCGACCGCCTGATGGTCCTGGCCCTGCCCGCCATGACCATGACCGAGATATGGCTCGCCGCGCTGGCCTACCGCCTGCGGGTGGCGCCTACGGTATGGTCGCGCGCCATCGTCGAGCCATGGACGATTTCGATCATGGCCGGTGCGATGATCTGGATTGCACCGGCAAGCGGCCTTGCGATCGCCTACATAACCTCGGTCCTGGCAGCGGCGCTGACCGCGTTCATCCCCTTCTTCCGGGAGTATGGTGTGCCGCGCGGCTGGCGCCCACGCCCCAACGCGATGCGCAAGCTGGCCCTGCGGTCGCTGCCGATCGCCCTTGCCGACGCGATCGAGTGGGGCACGCGCCGCGTCGACATCTTCCTTCTGGGCTTTCTCGCGCCGCCATCGGCGGTGGGCATCTATTACGCCGCGCAGCAGGTGGCCAGTCTGCCGCAGAAGCTCAAGACCAGCTTCGAGCCGGTGCTTGGCCCTGTCATCACGCGCAATCTCAAGGAGCGGGACTACGCCGCAATCGCCCGGCAGGTCTGCCAGGTCGGATTCTGGATCACCGCCTCGCAGGCCGGTATCGCGCTCGCGCTCGGCATTCCGGGCACGGGAGTCATGGGCCTGGTCGGTCGGGAGTTCGTGGGTGGAACGGGCGCACTTGCGTTTCTCCTCGCGGCAGAAGTGGTGGCGGCGACCGCCGTGGTCAGCGAGGCGGCGCTCATCTACGTCGCACGGCTGCGCAACCTCTGGGTCTCGATCGGGACGATCGCGGTGCAGGCCCTGCTGACGCTGGGCGGCATTCTGCTGATGCAGAAGCTCGGCTTCAACACGCTGTACCAGGCCGCCGCCGCGGCGGCCGCGCTGATGATCGCGCTTGGTCTGTCGTCCATAGTGAAGTCGAGGATGCTCTCGCGCATCCTGCGTGAACCGGTAAACAACTGGCGCTGGGCCCTGGTCTGGGCGGCGGCGCCGGCGGTGGTCATCGGATTTCTGGCCGTACGCCTCCTGCCTGAGTGGGCGGCGATGGCCTTCGGCATCCCCGCGATCCTCGGCGCCTACTTCCTCGTCATCTGGAAGAAGGCCTTCGGGCCCGAGGACCGTCGCCTGTTCCAGACCGCCAAAAAGGTCGAAAGCGAAGTGCCCGGCTGACAGCCGGGCGCCTTTTCAATAGGCTGCCTGTCATGAATCCACGCAGCGCATCGATGATCGCAGCCGGCGCCGCGCTGTGCCTGGTCATGTCTTTCGGCGTGAACCGGGCGCGCGGCGACGCGTTCATCAACGATCTTCACACGAAGGCATCCGCCGCCCGTGACGCAGCGGGCGGGAAGGGTGTGGCCATCGCGTTTCGCGACCGCTACGGCTGGCTCACCCGTCATCCCGAGCTGTCCGGCGGCAAGGCTCTCTCGCCGGAAACCCGCAAGAGCGTAGCCGCCGCCGTGGCTGCCGTGCCGGGAATTGCGGGGGTCACATGGGCCCGCGAAGGGGATGCCCGGGCGGCCTCGATGCATTGCCAGGACGATGTGGAGCGCATTCTCGAAACCCGCACAATTCGCTTCGGTGAGGCGAGCACGCGGCTTGAACCTTCAAGCGAGCGATTGCTGGATGAGGTGGCGCGGGCGTTGCGGCCATGCGTGGGCAGCATCATCGCGGTGACAGGCCATACGGACGCGGGAGGCAACCGGCAGGTGAACGTCGCTCTTTCGCAGGCGCGGGCCGAGGCCGTCCGCTCGGCGCTCGTCCGTCGCGGCATCCCTTCTACCAATCTGCGCGCGGCAGGGGTCGGCTCGGCTCGCCCGGTGGAGGGACTGGATCCGCTCGATCCCGCCAATCGGCGCATCGAGTTTTCCGTGATCTACACGGCGCCGGCCAAGCCGACTCCGATCGACACGCCAGGTCCCGAATGAGCTTTACTCGGGCAAGAGACTAGGAAAGGACGAACCCTTGCCGCTATGGCTTGAAATGGCCGTCTCCGTGCTGCTGTCCTACGGGATCGGGTTCGGCATCGGCTGGCTCATATGGAACCCGAGGAAGGTGAACTGACGTGCTGGAAATGGTTCAGGCGAACTGGCTGGTCTTCATTGTCGCGCTGCTGGTGGGCATCGCGGTGGCTTACTGGGTGTTCGTGCATGGCTCGAAGCCTGTGCGTCGCCAGCATCGGCCCGATGTGCTGGATGAGGGCGCCGCGCCCGCCCAGCGCAACCAGGCCCTCATAGACGCACCACCGGCGGCGAAATTCGATGCGCCTGTCCACATCGATCCGCCGGCCATGGCCGGCACGATGGCCGGCATCGGCGAAGTCATCGCCGTAGCCGCGCAGGAAGAGGCTGAGGAAGCGATCGCCGCAAAGGAACCGCCGCAGACCATCGCGGCCGAGCCGGATCCTACGCCGGCGCCCGCGGCTCCGCCGATTGCGGAAACGGCCGGCGGTTCGGTAGCAGCTGACGATCTGCGCAGGATCAAGGGCCTCGGCCCCAAGATGCTGACGCTGCTGCACGCGCTGGGCATCACCAGCTATGCGCAGATCGCTGCCCTGACGGACGCCGACCTGGACGAGCTGGACACGAAGCTGGGTGCCTTCGCCGGGCGCCCGCGCCGCGACAACTGGGTCGAGCAGGCCCGCCTCCTCGCAGCGGGGGAAACCGCGGCGTACGAGGCGCAGTTTGGCAAGCTGTAACGCCGCGTCCCACGCAAGTCCCGCAGCCTATCAGCTGGAAAATCATCTACGATAATGATGGTGTGAAACGAATTGCCGGCTCAGGCATTCTTGCGAGGCGACCCGAAGGATCGGTTGAGTGCGATCCTTTTCGAACTTGCCCGGGATCCGCCTCGCCGGTCCCGGGCATCTTTTCCAGGCATCATGTGAAGCGCCGTCCCGCCCGCATCGGACGGCGGGACACCATCACGCAGCCGCTCCTCGACAGCATCCAAAAGCGGGGAATTGCGGCGGCGGCACGCCGCCTGAACCCCTGCCAGGTCAAGCCGTCGGCTGAGAAGCACGCCGAACGCATCCTCTCCCGCCCAGCGCACTTCCGCGTCCAGTTCGTGTTGTCCGGGCAGCCGGATCCGCAGCATTTCGCCGGTTCGGGGCCGCAGCACCCGCGAGGCGATGCCCATGCCGTTGAGAGAGATGTTGCGCACTATCACAGCCTGCGCCTCGAAGCCGTCCCGGATGACGAGAGCCTTTATCAGCGTGCGGATCCGCGCTGCCCGCTCAGGGTAGGAGGGCAGGGGAGATCCCTTTGTAGAGGATCGAGTGCCCCGGCGGGCAAGCGCCTCAAGCCAGTCAGGCCGCTCCACCACGGCAAAGTCCTGTTGATCTGTCATCTGGTTGTTCCCCCCGCCAGCCCTTTCCAAGCACCATGGCGCAAGCCGACGGTGCTCATAGCGCAAGGTCTCCCTCGCCCGTGCCACTGCCCCCGCCCTCGCTCCATCCGGCCAATGTGAGGCAGCAGGGTTCACGAAGCCTCACGAACGGCTTATGTATTTTGCCCTTGGCCTGTACGAAGGTGATCGTTGCAAAATCTGCATTTTGGCGATCGCCCCCTTGCCGCAGCGCAATAAAACCTGACATGACGCACTAACATGCTCCGCCAGTACGAACTCGTCGAACGCGTCAAGGAATACGCGCCAGAGGCCGATGAGGCCCTGCTCAACCGTGCCTACGTCTATACCGTGCAGAAGCACGGCACTCAGAAGCGGGCCAGCGGTGACCCTTATTTCAGCCACCCGGTCGAGGTGGCAGGCCTGATGACCGAGCTGAAGCTCGATCAGGAAACCATCATCACCGCGCTGCTCCACGACACAGTGGAAGACACGCTCGCCACCATCGACGAGGTGGAGAAGCTGTTCGGGCCGGAGGTCGCGCGGCTGGTCGACGGAGTGACGAAGCTCTCCAAGATCGAGGTCATGACCGAGAGCGAACGCGCGGCGGAAAACCTGCGCAAGTTCCTGCTCGCCATGAGCGAGGACCTGCGCGTGCTCCTCGTCAAACTGGCCGATCGCCTGCACAACATGCGCACTCTGCACTTCATCAAGAAGGAGGAGAAGCGCAGGCGCATCGCGCGCGAAACCATGGATATCTACGCCCCGCTTGCCGAACGGGTGGGGATGTATGAGTACATGCGCGAGATGCAACTTCTCGCTTTCGAGCAACTGGAGCCTGAAGCCTACGCCACGATCACCGGCCGCTTGGCGCAAATTCGCAGTGAGGAAGGCGGGCAGGTCGATGAGATCGCGCTGTCAATCAAGCAGGTGCTGGCGGAGGCGGGCCTCAACGTGGAGGTGTCCGGGCGGGAAAAGCACCCGTATTCGATCTGGCGCAAGATGGCCGAACGCCATGTGAACTTCGAGCAGATAACCGATATCATGGCCTTCCGCGTCCTGACGGACAATGTGGACGACTGCTATCGTGCGCTGGGCGTGCTGCATCAGGGATGGCAGATGATTCCCGGCCGCTTCAAGGATTATATCTCGACGCCGAAGTCGAACGGCTATCAGTCCTTGCACACCGCATTGATATTCCAGCGTTCGATGCGCATCGAAGTGCAGATCCGCACGCGTGAGATGCACCGCCTGAACGAATTCGGCCTTGCCGCTCACTGGGCCTACAAGCAGGGTGGATCGCGACCCGACGGTCAGGTCGGCTGGCTGCGCGACCTCATCGAGATCGTCGATGCCAGCCATGACGCCGAGGAACTGCTCGAGAATACCAAGATGGCGATCTATCAGGATCGCATCTTCGCCTTCACTCCAAAGGGCGCTTTGTTCCAGTTGCCCAAGGGGTCGACGGCGGTGGACTTCGCCTTCGCGGTTCACACCAAGCTCGGCAATGCGGCGGTCGGTGTGAAGATCAACGGCCGCCACGTGCCGTTGCGCACCCAGCTGGCCAACGGCGACGTGGTGGAAATCATCAAGAGCACCACTTCCGAGCCGCAGCTTTCGTGGCTCGGCTTCGTCGTCACCGGCAAGGCGCGGGCCGCCATCCGCCGCGCCGTCCGCGCCAAGGAGCGCGCCGAAGTGGCCGAGATCGGCTCCAAGCTCTACGACGAGATCGCGAGCCGCCTGCCGCAGAAAGTCGGCAAGAAGGCGCTCGCCCATGCGGTGGAACGTCTGGACCTGCGTGATGAGGAAGACCTGATGTTCGCAATCGGCTCAGGCCGTTTGTCGGACCGCCAGGTCATGGAAGCCCTGGTTCCCGGCAGCACGGCTGAACTGCCCGAGGATCCCGAGTGGACCCGCACCGAGCGCGCGATCTCGATCCGGGGGCTTACCGCCGGGGTCGGTTTCGAGCTGGCGGAATGCTGCCATCCGGTCCCCGGCGACCGCATCGTCGGTCTGCGCCGCCCCGATCACAAGGTGGAAGTCCACGCGATCGACTGCATGACGCTGGCCAGCGGGGTCGATGCCGACTGGCTCGATCTTTCATGGGGCGAGCGGACCACCGGCGCGGTCGGGCGCTTGCAGCTGATCCTCTACAACCGCCCCGGTACACTTGCCGAAGTGACGCAGATCCTCGCGAGCAACCGCGCCAATGTCACCAACCTGCAGATGACTCAGCGCGATGAGCCTTTCGGCACTTACGAGGTGGACCTTGAAGTCTCCGATCTCGCGCACCTTACCCGCATCATCG
Organism: Novosphingobium sp. HII-3; assembly: GCF_002916655.1. Classification (GTDB taxonomy): domain Bacteria; phylum Pseudomonadota; class Alphaproteobacteria; order Sphingomonadales; family Sphingomonadaceae; genus Novosphingobium; species Novosphingobium panipatense. The sequence continues at coordinate 27,125 of NZ_PPSM01000081.1, read as the reverse complement.
GTGCCCTGCGCGCCAGCGATGCGGTGGCAGACGCCGAGCGGATCTAGTTCCTCCCCGCGTGCGCCGCGGAAGGGAGCATCCTCAGAAGGTCAGCGAAACCTCCACGGCATCGCCTTCGCCGATATCCTCGGCCTTGCGCACGGCGGCCTTCACCGGCAGCAGCCAGCCACCGTCGGATGTGCTGGGGAACACTGAAGTCGCGAACTCCGTCTCCCCGATCCGCGCCTTGACCTTTAGCGACCCGAACCCGCGCGCGCTGCCCTCCAGCTTGCGCATGATCGCGGTGCCCGAAAGCGTCTCGCCTGCCGCGCCGTCGATGGTAAGGAAATGCCAGGTGCCGTTGTTCGCACCACCGGTCCAGCGCCACAGGCGGCCGGTGTAGCGCAGGTGCTCTTCATGAAGGGTCACGGCGTCACCACCCGGACCGGCACCGGCGCGTTGCAGATATCCACGCCGCCTGCAGGCTGGATGTAGAAGCTGTCCTTCCGGTTGGCGCGCTTGTCGACATAAGCGGCGAAGCTGGCGCTTTCGGTGGAGAGGTATTCGTAGGCGGCCAAATCGGCGACGTCATTGCCCATCCGCACCGAGACGATCCGCGTGCGTTCCGCCGGCGTTGCATAGAAGCCCAGTGGTCCCGTGCCGCGTGGCAGCGAGGACATGTGCTCCATCCCCGCGATGATCCGACCGACGAGCGCGATATTGCGGTCGAGCTGGCGCGGCGCCTGCCCGATCACGGTATAAAGCTCCGCTCCGGTGCCCGTATCAGGCGAGAGATTGCGGCCGACGCCGACCATGCCGTAGCAGTGGACAGGCCAACCGACACGACCATCGGCGGCAAGGGGCCAGCCTCGATCGAAAAGACTGAGGCCGTTGGGCAGATAGGAATCGGGATTGGTCGGCAGCGCCGCGGTTCGGCCGGCTTCCTTTGCGCTGCGCTGCACGAACGTCGAGCGCAGCCTTTCATCCAGTTGCGCCACGTAGTCCTTTTCAGTCGGCCCCGCCAATCCTGCCGGCAGCGCCTTTGCCTTTCCCGGCGTTTCGCCATCGGGATCGCCCCATTGCACGACGTAGTTGTCCTGCACCCGCACCACCGCGATCCCGTCGAACCAGTGCGCGGCCACGAGCTTGCGGATGTTTCCCACCCATCCTTGCGAAAACGGCGCGGGCATGAGCTGGATCACCACTCGGCGCGGCTTGCCTCTGGTGTCGGGAGCCAGATCCATGACCATCAGATCGTTTGGCGCGATCCGCAGCCAGTCCGATTCAGGGGCGGCGTCGACGACCTCGTTGGGCGTCACGAATTTATCCGTGGCTGCCCGCGACGGCACGGTGCCGATGGCAGGGAAGAGGGCCACAAGCGACAGAGCGGAAAGGAATTTGCGCATAAGGCTTCATGCCATCACCACACCGCTTGCGAAACCCTCCGCGACTCGCTAGTGGCCGCCTCCTAACCAGTGCATGCGGAGCGGTGGCCGAGTGGTCGAAGGCGCTCGCCTGGAAAGTGAGTATACGTCAAAAGCGTATCGAGGGTTCGAATCCCTCCCGCTCCGCCAGCAGCTAGTCTGCAAACATCCCTAAACGTCTGATTTCAGCCATTTTCGGGCGCTTCGGCGTACGCGCTGTGTCTGCTATTGTCCTCGTTTGTTCTCATACATCGGCTCTGCCATATGGCATGATCTATGGTACGCGATTCGGGGGATATGGTATGGGCTCGCTGAGCGACGCGAAGGTTCGCAATGCCAAGGGCACTGGCGAAGCTTACAAGCTTTCGGACGGTGAGCAGCTATATCTTCACGTCTCCCCCGTTGGCGGGCGGGCGTGGCGCATGAATTACCAGTTCGGCCGCAATGCTAAAGGAAAGCCTGTCCAGAAGACGCTGACTATTGGCCGCTATCCGGCGATCTCCTTGAAAGATGCACGGGAGGCCAGGGACCGCGCCAAGGAATTGTTGGCGAAGGGCATAGAGCCTCGGCCAATCGACCTATTCGACAGGGCTCCTCCGGAGGCGGACACGCGTCCGACTTTCAAGGACGTCGGCGAAGCGTGGCATAAACTGCAAAAAGGGCGCTGGTCCAAGGTTCACGCACAGGATGTGGCCGATTGCCTGGAGAAGGCGGTGTACCCGCATCTGGGGCACAAGGCGATCGAGGATATCGAGGCCCCCGAGGTACTGGCACTGCTGCAGGCGATCGTGGACGGGGGAGCGATCGAGACGGCGCATCGAACGCGGCAGCGGATCAGCGCCATCTTCGTGTATGCCATTGCCAAGGGACAGGCACAGCGTGATCCTGCTGCGAGCCTCGCAATTGCGTTGCCGAGGAAGCCGAAGGCCAAGCCGCAGCCAGCCATCACCGATCTGGATGCCTTACGACAGATGCTGGTATGTGCAGAAGCGGAGCGGTGTCGGGCGTCGACCAAGCTGGCCCTAAGGCTGCTGGCGCTTACGGCAGTGCGGCCGAATGAATTGCATGCTGCCCGCTGGTGCGAGTTCGAGGATTTGGACGGGACGATGCCGCTGTGGCGCATACCGGCCCAACGCATGAAGGGTGATGCTGACAGGAAAGGTGAGGAGAACGGAGATCACCTCGTCCCACTGGCGCCGCAGGCCGTGGAAGTGCTGCATGCGATGATGCCTTTGACTGGCGATATTGACCTTGTCTTTCCGTCGGATCGCCATGCCCATCGACCCATGAGCGAAAACACCTTGCGGGCCTTGCTGATCCGGGCGGGATATTACCAGCGGCACGTTCCGCACGGTTTCCGATCCGCCTTCTCGACGATCATGAATGAAAGGGTCGAGCGAGAATGGAAGGCGGCGGGGCACACCGGCGCGTCACCGGATCGAGCGATCATAGATCTGATGCTGGCGCATGTTCCAACGAACAAGGTGGAGGGCGCCTATAACCGAGCGGCCTATATGCCGCGCCGACGTGAGATCGCAGAGCAATGGGCGAACCTCCTGCTCGCGGATATGTGGCCAGCGGGTATGCACATAGGTCAGCCGATGAGGTTCGCGGCGACCGGGCCGGGGAAGCCCGGTCGCTGAGGGATCATGCAGTGACGCGCCGCGTCCAGGCATCCACTTCGCTTTCGACCCATCGTGCGCAGCGGTGTCCGAGTTTGCGTTGCGCCGGGAAATCGCCACGCGCGATGAGGGTGTAGATGTGAGCGCGGGATAGCGAGGTTCGATCCATAACTTCGCTGATCTTCAGTAGCCTCTCAGGCGGTTGTGCAGTCACGCCGCCATTTTCCTTTCTGCCTTGGTCGCGATCTTGTCGCGGGGTGGTATCCAGAATGTTGGCGCGAACGGCGTACCTCGGGAATCACGCGCTGCCTCGCGCTGCTTGTCCCACACGACCCACATGTAATCTATCTTGCCGTGATCGTAGGCGTTGTCGCCCAGCTGCTCGATCATGTCTCCCGGTGGCATGGACGGCCGCTCGCAGAGGATCCACACGCCGACGGGCGTCTCGTCCGTGAACAGGCGGTAGCGTCCTTCGCTCGCAAGCCACTTGAGCGGCAGTAGGGCGCAAACCTTGTGCGTTGCGATGGATAACGCCTGCCGGATGATCTTTTCCGCCAAGCCCCGGACCAATTTGCCGTTCTGATAGGAGAACGGCGGGTTCATGATGATCGAGAGCCGGTTTGACGCTTCCAGCAGATGCCGCTGTTCGCCCAGGAAGTTATGCTCGCCTAGGAAGAGACGGTGCGCAGGATTCCGCGCGAAGATGTCCGTCCCATAGACCTGCGGGAACCCGCGATCAGCAAGTGCCTGCGGAATGTGCAGCTGGCCACAGCAAGGATCGAGGTACGTGACGTCCGGTTCCAGATCGAGCACGTCCACCAGGCGGTGCGTGACCCACTGTTCCTCGACGTACCAATCCCAGGGGTGGCGCTTGCTGTCCTTTGGACGCGCGGTGAGTTCGCCGCTCATGATCGTGTCCAGTGCCAGAACCGCTGCGCTCCAGATTCCGGCGCCGGCTGGGTCCAGCGCTGCACATCGAGCATGGGCCAAGCCCAGAGATCCTGTTCGCCCTCTGCCAGTGGCAGGCCGGGAGCATCCGCCACCTCCTGAGCCGGAATGGGTTGACCGATGATCACGGTGCCCAGCCCGGCGGACAGGGGCAGGGGTTCACCGGCAGGCTCCCAGGCACGGGCAAGAACGGGAAGCGCCTTGGCGGGATCGAGCGTGGCGGTGACGATCGAGGATAGTGCCTGGTCGCGGACGGCTACGAACAGATCGGCCGCGAGGGGCTTGCTGATCTTCCTGCTGCTGGCATGAATGACGACGCGCTGCCCGATCATCGCAGCATGGGGGCGCCACGAGCGGAACTCGTAGGGCTTGGCACCCGCCATGATCAGCGAGGCGAAGGGCTGGTGGACGGTGAGCGCCTTCATGCCGCACCGCCTTTCGCGCGGGCACGACTGAAGGCGGCGAGCGCCTCGGCGACGTCCTGAACATCGTCCTCTGACAGGGGGGCGAGATGCCGCCAGTTGCGGCAGGCATGCTCAAGAAACTTCACGGCATCGTCGCGGGATACCTCGACTTCGTGCGTTCGCTGATCGTGCGGGGCGGCTGCATGGTCGCAGGGATCCATGGCAAAGCCAGCGTAGTCCTTGGCCCCGGTGCCGGCGCACAGGGCGCACTGTTTCGCGCTCATGCCGCACCGGCCTGGCGCACGGCCACGTCAATGCGGTTGCGGGCGCGAATGCCGCGCTGCCGGTCGGCGCGCTTGCGGATTTCGGTTGTCGTCTGGTTGTAGCGGCGGCTGTTCATCAGGTTTTGCGTGAAGAGGATCTCGGCCGCGAGGATGAGGCGTTCCTCCACGGACTGGTCCAGCCAGTCGGCGGCGGGTTCGAGGTAGGGCAGGATCAACGGTTGTCTCCCTTGGCGCTGGCAAGCGCGTGGGCAATGATGAAGGGGATGGCGATCATGGCGGCGATCAGGAACAGGACGCGCGTTGCGGCCCTGATCGCGAGATCGATACGCCGGGCACGGCAGGTCTGCGGGGCGCATGCGCGGCAGGCGCAGCCAATCGGGTGAACGGCGGGCGAGGGGCGGCGGCGCATGGTCAGTCGATCCCCAGCGCGTTCTTGTAGGTGTCTACGATCATGTCCATTTCGCGGCGATCGTCGGGCTGCATCCGGCGAAGCTTCACGATGACCTTCATGACCTTGACGTCGTATCCAACTGCCTTGGCTTCGGCGTAGACGTCGTTGATATCGGACGCGATGCCGCGCTTCTCTTCCTCCAAGCGCTCGACCCGCTCGATGAGCAGGCGAAGGCGGTCTTCGGTTGCATTCGTTTCGGCCATGGGAATGTCTTTCGATCAGGCAGCGCGCTGAGCGGCGCTGCGGGTGTGAGCATGAGTCTGGGTGTTGGCCGGTCGCGGCCGGAATTTCGGGCGACGGGTCTGTTCGCACAGAGTGCAGATTTCAGGGTCGAGGGCGGACCAAGCGCAGTCGAAGCCGTCGTTATCCAGTTGATCGGACCACTCGTCCCATCCGCAGGCCCGGCATAGGCGCGGATGCTGATCCGGCGGCGTGTCGCACAGCTGGCGATAGATGGTCAGGTTGAGGCGGAAAGCCCGCGACATGTCCCACAGGCGCTTTACGCGAAAGCCGACGGCCTCGATCTGAGCCATGTTGCGTTCAACGTCAGCGCGGTGCTCGGGGCGATGCCAGAACGGCTTCGAAGCTTCCTCGATCGACAGTCCTGCTGCCTCGCGGCGCATCCTGACGTAATCCCAGGGCATGACGGGGGCAGGAAGCGGTGCAGGGGGTGCGGCGTCAGGATCGTCCAGCATGGACAGCAGCGAAGGTACGGTGCGCATAGGCATCCTTTCGATTTTCAGGATTTGCGTTCGGAGGCGGCGCGGCTGCTGTCCTTGAAGACCCAGCAGCGGACGGCGCCGACGTTGTCGTTTCGGGAGTTGACGGTGCAGACTTCGATGAAACGGCGGTTTTTCGAGGTTTTCAGCGCCCGGATCAGTTCGGCATGGGTCGGCAGCGCGAGGCGCTTGTCCGCGCAGCGGGCCTCCATCTCGTTCAGGCGAACGGCGATCATGCCTTCGTCGTGGCGACGATGGTGGTTGATGTGCCCGGAGAGTGCGGAGGGATCCTCGTTTTCTTCGAGGTAATCGAAGCGTTCCCAGAACAAGCTGACGACGGGGTCTTCGCTGTTGACCGCCATCTGCCGGGTCGTGGCCATCTCGACGATGAAGCGGCCGGTGGCGGCCTGCTGTTCGTCTGTAAGCGGCACGATGGTGCGCATGGCGTCGAGGAAGGCGAGCAACTGGCCGTGCGTCTTGGCGAGGCGGTTGGTGCGGATCGCCGGCATCGCCAGCAATTCGGCTTCGTACTGCGCGAAAGCCTGCCGGAAGCGAGCCATGATCTCGCCCTCGCGCTTCGCCGCGTGAACGATGAAGCCGGACACCTTCTCGATCGGCCATTGCTCCAGGCGCTCGGCCGAACTTTTCGTTTCGGCCGACCAGCCCGACATGTCGAAGCCGAGCGACATGATACGCTCCAGCACGGCGCGTGAGGCGTTTACCGGCTCGTTCTGCTCGATAACGATCGCGCCCCGGAACGGTGGCTCGAATGTTTCCATCCCGCCATTCTTCACGCCGCGCGAGCGAACGGAGCGGCCATTGTAGGCGGTTTTCAATTCCTCCCACTCGAACCGCTTGGAATGTGATGCTTCCTCGCGGCGGTCGCCTTCGATCAGGACGACGGGAAGGTTGCCGACCTTGCCGAGGTTGCGCGCCATGGCGGCGGGCGTAGCCTTGGCCGGGTCGAAGCCTTCGTAGTTTTCGCGGCCCAGCAGCTTCCACAGGAACTCGACGAGCGTGGTTTTGCCGGTACCGGGAAGTCCGTGCATTTCGAGGAACGGGAAGCTCTTCATCTCCGCGCGGATCTGTTCGGCGAACAGGGAGGCGAAGTAGAAGGTCAGGCAGACGATGCCTTTGGGGCCGTAGGCGACCCACAGATCCTTGAGCCAGCTGACGTCCAGCTGATCGGCATCATAGTCGATGTCGAGCAGCTTCTCCGATGTGCCCAGCTTCAGGGCCTTCTTACCGATCTGGAAGAATTCATTCTCGTTGGGTTTGTAGACCCGGCCACCGGAGACAGCGATCGGCCCGAATATGTAAGCCTGTGAATCGCGGCAGTAGCCGGTGAAGCCAAGCGGGCGCACGTCGGGCAGGTCGGGCGTCTGCTGTTGCAGGATCCGCGTCAGCTGCAAGCCGCTCCCTGTCCAAACGCCCCCAAAGGCGAACAGGCGGTCTTCGAAGTTCGACGCCTTGCGCAGCTGGGCTGCGGTGAAATCGCCCTTCACGGACGGCCGCTTGCCGCTGGGATAGCTGATGTTGAGAAAGAACTTGGTTTCGTCCGTGGCTTCGTCCCGCTGGCGGTAGAGGACGCGGAAGGCGCAGTTGGCGATCTCTTCGACCGTCAGCGCCTCGCGCGATGCATCCTGCCGGATCTTGGTCTCTTCCTCCTGGTCGATTTCCTTCAACTCACGGGTGCGGCCCTTGCGGTATTCGTCGATCTTCTCCTGAACGACGGAGATGTCGATCGAGCACCAGTACGTGCGGTTACCGAAGACGAAGTGGAAGCTGTTCCAGCGGTGCTTTTCCCACAGCAGAAACGCCTTTTCCTGCGCAGACGCCGCGAGCAGCACCTTTCCGTGCCACAGGTATTCCGCGCGATCGGTCTCACCCAGCTTGTCGAAACCGAGCAGGTCGTTCCAATCAAGTTCATTGCCGTTCTCGTCCTCGCCCATGGGCTGGGCGGCGGTGGCGTCCCAGCCTTCCTTCTTCGCCCTTTCGACGAATTCACGGCTCGCCTTGGTGCCGGCGGCGCCGACGTCGAAGGCGAAAACGATCGTGGGCTTGCGGAACGGGTGCTCGGATGCAGCGATGTGAGTGCGAAGCTGCTTGAGGAACTCGGCCGGGTAGTTGTTGCTCGACATGGTCGAGGCGGCGCGTTGCCCAGCCTGCTCCAGTGCCCAGGCATTGAAGATGCCTTCGGCAAACCAGATGCTGGGCGCGTTCGCCATGTCGTCGATCGACACATCGGGACGCTGCCATGCCTGGCCCTTGTAGGACTTGCCGGGCGCAAAACGCGCCTTGCGATCGAAGCGACCGGGCTGGTCGATCAGGCGTTCCCACCAGCTGCCGCCCGGCAAGGGGAAGCGTACCGTCGCGGAGCCGATCTTGCGGGCCTCGTCGCGGTAGTACTCTTGCGAGTAGGCATCGCGCATGCCGCGCAGGTCCAGCCTGCGGGCATCGGTCAGGTACGCGTCAGCGGCGGCGTGGGGGTTCTGCGGCGTGGCCTTGTAGCGGTTCGACCACGTATCGAAGATCTCGGGATAGAGATCGCGAACGGAGCCCATCCACCCGCACTTGTTCGTGCGGCCGCATTTCAGCACCCACGGGTTCTTGCCGTGAGCGAAGACGCTGTGCTCGCTGCAGTCGGGGCACTTACCCCCTTGGAGGTACTCGCCCCCTTCTCTTTTCCATTTGAAGTCGCCCTTGAGCAGCGGCATCAAGGAGCGGCGGATGTCGTCCCGCATGTCCATGTATCAGGCTCCGGCTTGCAGGAGGCGGGAAACCGCGGCGCGAGCTTGATGGGCATCGTGGCGGCCCTGACGATTGCGATCAGCAGCGCGGTTCATGCCGGGAGCATCCCCCAGGCAGCTGCGAAGAGTGCAGCAGCGACCAGGACAAGTGCGGTGCCGGCGACGGTATCCCGGCGGACGGCGCGGGGAGCGCACCGCCACAGTTCGCGCCATGCGCCAAACAGAGCCGATGTTGAGGCCGGTTGCCGGCGTGGTTGCTGGAGCACCACGATGAACTGGCTATGGTTGGGGAGATGCATGGAGAGGGCTCCGGTGAGTAGGCAAAGCTGGGGCATTCCCGGAAGCGAGCCGGGTTCGAAGGCATCAGGTTCGGAAGGTCAGGTCAGCGCGGCCGTCGTGTCAGGTGACGGTCGCGCTGGATTCCGGTTCGGTGGGGGGACCATCATCGTTGGCCGCGCGATCGTTCGCCGCTTCGCGCCACTGCGTCATCGGCAGCGTGTGCTTGGGCTGCGGAAAGCGGCTTGCGGCCACGGTCCTGACCGCCGTCATTTCCACCACGAACCTGTGCCCGCAGGCGTCAGGATTGCGGCAGTGATAGTAGATTTCGCGAAAGAGCAGGCTGACCAAACCTGTTGAACGGGCAAACGCTCGGCCCCCGCAGGCCGGGCAATTTACGTGTGGAAGCTGTACCGGACGACCCGACATCGTGCTCACTTTCCCCCAAGGGCTTCAGGCCGGGCACCATTGCCGGGCAGAAGGGCTTTCAGATGACCGAGGAGGCGCGGGACGACCGCGTCAGCTTCTTCGATCTCAAGGATGGCGGCCTGTAGCACTGCCGGTGAAGCGCCGGGCGTGAGGGCCTGGATGCAGCGGCTGACGGCATCGCCCGCCTCTTTGGAAAAATTGGCGACATCGTTGGCCAGGGCAGCGCGGCAAGCCACGGCATCGACCATCGCGATATCCAGTTGGAGCCCATAGCTGGCGAGGATCGGGCCATGATCGCCTCCGGCCTCCACGAAAGCACGATCGAGGGCGAGGGCCTGATCGAGTGTCGGCGTGCCGTGCCGGTCGCTCTCGCTCCAGTGGCGGACAGTTCGGACGGAACGGCCTGTCACCTTGGCGGCGGCCTCCCAGCCAATCTGGCCGCAGACCGTAGTGATGGCGCGGGAGAAGGAGAGGGGCGCACGGACCTTGGTCATGCGTGATCCTTCCGTTGCGCTTTGCTCTCATGATCGCAAGCGACGCTATCATTCGTAGCTGCTACAGCGCGCTCATGCCTATGGTTATAGGTGGCAGAGGGGGCGAAATGAGGGCTGGGGTAGATGTCCGGGCGCAGGTCGTGGCGCGAGACGCCAGTTGCAGCCTCCATAGCCAACACACACTCCGCAGGCAGTAGCTTCCCCTTATTCAGCCACTTCCAGACGGCGGCCTGAGACCGCTGACAAATGCGAGCGGTCGCGGATTGTCCGCCTGCAAGGTTTACCGCCTGACGAAGGGCATCCGATGGAGTTAGAGCGTTGGGCATGACGTAGACCTATAACCATAGATATAGATCGGTCAATGCACATTTTTTGATCGCAGGCGACAACCAAGGTTGTAGGTAAGGGCATGATCAAAAGCGAGCGTGTTGCTGAGCGAATGAAACTGCTGGGCTGGTCCCAGTCGTCGCTGGCGCGCGAAATTGGCGTTAGCCAGCCCACAATCGGCAAGGTCGTTACAGGACAGTCTGCCGGGTCTAGTCACCTGCACAAGATTGCCCGAGCGCTTCAGACCACGCCTGCATATCTGACCGGCGAGGTTGACGATCCAGCGGAAGATGCCTTCATCCCGCCTACGCCTGCGGAAATTGCCGAGCAGATGGGCCTCATCAAGATCGAGGAAATTGACCTGTCGCTCGGTATGGGCGCGGGTTTCCTCGATCAGCATGTCGAGGCGGTGGATCGTTGGATGCCGGAAGAGTGGGTCCGCCTGTTCACCGATTCCCCGGCCGTACACCTGTCGATCGCCAAGCCGATCGGGGACAGCATGTATCCCACAATCAATGATCGGGATCTTGTGCTCATCGACCGTTCGCAGCGCTCCATCGATCGGCAGGAAGGTATTTGGGCCATGGTCTACGGCGGTTTCGGCACGATCAAGCGCGTCCGGGCGCTGCCGGATGGGTCTTACAAGATGATGGGGGACAATCCGCAGGTGCGAGAGGAAATCGCCTCAGCCGATGAGGTCCACGTTATCGGGCGCGTAGCCGGCGTCTTCCGGCGCACCTGAAGCAGCCGGTGACTTCGATTCCTGCCATGTCGCTCGCCGTCGTGGGCGCGCCTTATCTTAACGCTGACGGGTCGAACCGCCAGTTCGAGATCCTGCTTTGCCAGGCGGGCGAGCCGGTGACGCTGATTCCTGAGCCGAAGAACAAGCACGATCGGCGTGCGGTTGCGGTCTATTCCGCTCGCGATGTCCAGATCGGCTATGTGAACGCAGAGCGCGCAGGCTGGATCGGGGCCTTGCTTGCCGAGCGGGAGGTGCAGGCGGTGTTTCAGCGCAAGGCTGAGTTCGGTGCCTGGATACGGGTCGCCTTCGACGGGGAGCGGCCAACGCTCTCGCCAGCCATGGTGGCAGAGCCAGAGGCAGACGTTGAGGCGCCGTATGTGGAGCCGGATTTCTATCCAGACGAGATTTGGCCGGACGATTGAGGCCAAGGACACGGTGTGCATGGGGCGCGCTGAAATAGGGGGCGATGCAAGTGAGTGAAGGAACACCGAAGAAGAGCTTGGGCAAGAAGCTGGGTATGGGGTGCCTCATCCTAATTGGAGGGTTCGTGGCGCTGGGGGTGCTGGGCGCTATTGTCGGCGGCGATAGCCAGACAACAGAAGGCCAAGTTGCGTCTTCGACTCAGAAGGCAGACGCTGTCCAATCCGGGGTGGCTGCGGAAGAACCGGCAGACACTCTGACCGGTCCTCAACGTAACGCCGCAAGGTCAGCAAAGCAGTATCTCGACATGACCGGCTTCTCCCGAGAGGGCCTGATAGATCAACTGTCATCAGATGCTGGGAACGGTTACGAGGTTGCCGATGCGACGGTGGCCGTCGACAGTCTGAACGTCGATTGGAATGAGCAGGCTGTCAGATCTGCCAAGCAGTATCTCGATATGTCTGGCTTCTCCTGCAAGGGTCTTATCGACCAGTTGTCGTCCAGCGCGGGAAGCCAGTACACGGAAAGCGAAGCTACCTACGGGGCAAAGCAGGCAGGGGCATGCTGAAACGGGGAGCCTGTTTATTTGGCGGATAGGTCGATGGAGTGCGGTAGGACCTGAGCTAGGTAGACCAAGAACGCCGTTTGGCACCGCACCGAAGAGGTAATCGAATGAAAGCGCTGATACCGCTGCACTTCGAGAAGACCAACGTCCGCATGATCATGCGAGATCATGTGCCGTGGTGGGTGCTGAACGACGTTTGCAGCGAGTTCGGCATCGCCAACCCCCGTGACGCCGCCAGCAGGTTGTGGGACTGGCAAAAAGATTACGTCGGCATTACCGACGCAATCGGCCGAAGTCGTCGGACGTTGGTAATCAATGAGGCAGGAATCTACGGACTGGCCTTCAATAGCCGGAAACCCGAGGTCGAGCGCTTCGTGCGCTGGCTTTTTTCCGAAGTCCTTCCTTCGATACGCCAGCACGGTTGCTATCCGCCACCCGCGAACGAGCTTGCGCCGCAGATCGATGATCAATCGCCCTGGGACGGAACGGAAAGCACGGTGGGGCAACGGTTCCGCGAAGAGCGCGAGCGCTGGGAGGCGGAGACTGGGTACAAGCTGGCTGACACGATACCGGGGTTCAGCAACTCCGTTGCCCGTGCGATTGAGGAGGATCTTGGCGGCATCCGAAAGGGCGCGCGCATGGAGATGCTGCTCTATGCCGAAATCGACGTGCTCTACGTGATGACGGGCAGACGAACCCTGACCAACGCCGAGCGAGCGCTGCGCAATGCGTATCGGGTCGCGGATCCCGCACAGCGTACCAGCATCCTCAGTTCTGCCCTTGCACTGCCTCCCGCCAGCGATCGCGACTAACAAACCGGCGCAGGATTGGCAGGCCCTACAGCGCTGTTTCCATCCTGACATCGGTGCGGAAACCACCTGACTTGTCCAGCCGGTGTGAAACCTCTGCGATAAGCCAGGTGGCGCCGTCGATCTCAGGCTTGAAGCCGCTCACCTTAACTCGTGCTTCAGGCATGGCATCGGGGCGGCCCAAGGCAAGACGGATATCGAGAGTGGCTGACGCGCGCTGCATGCGGGCGCGCTCGGCTGCCACGGCACGCTTTGCGGAGGCTTCATCAGCGTAGACCTTGCGCAGCTGCTTCGCGCCCTTTGCGTCACCGTCCGTGACCTTATCCTTCTTGGCGGCCTTCCTGTCGTGCCAGCGAGCAGTAACGCCCTGCTGAGCCTCCCGCTTTTGACGCTGCCAGGAGTGACCATCACCGTCGCGGCGCGTGAGCGTGAGGGACGGCAGCGGCTGTCCGGATGTCGTCTTGCCAGCGCCCTTGCGGGCGAAGATCAGGTGCTTGTCCTTGATAGTGGCAACCGCATCGTTCTCCCGGCCGAGCCGGCGCATGAAGGCAACGTCGCTTTCGCGGCTCTGGCTGATCGAGGGCAGCGCGATGGCAGCGAGATCCGGAGCGATCCGGGCGCTCAGGCCATTGCGGCCGGCCACTTCTTTAAGGACGCCGCCGAGGGTCGTGTTCTTCCAGCTGTGTGAGCGGCGGTTGCGGATCTCGCTGGTGAAGTCTGCGGCGCGGGCGCGTAGCGTGATCTGATCGGGAGGTCCGCTGTGCGTCACGTCATCGACCTTGAAGCTCCCCTTGTCGATGAGACCGGGCGTCACGTCCCGCCCTTGCTTCCAGCCAAGGAAGACGCGCAGGACAGCGCCCTCCTTCGGAATGGCGAGCATGCCGTCTGTATCGCTCAAGACGATGTCCAACTGGTCTGCCTCATCCCCGCGCTTTTCCGACACGGTGAGGGAGATCAGGCGGGGGCGCATACGATCCGTCAGGTCCACGCCGTCCAGCGTAACGCGCCAATCCGCGATGTTGTTGACCGCCTGGTTCATGCGCCGCCTTCCGGATCGGTGACCGTGGCTGGATCATCGACGCCCAACAGATCGATACCAAAGTCTATGCGGCGCGGGGAGCCATCGGCCATCAGGTACGCATGGCGTTCGTCAATCGCGGTGATGACGAAGTTGCCGTAGACCCGGCCATTGCCGGAGACGAGCGGCCACGCTTCGCCCTGGTCGGCCATGGCGCGCAGATCCGCCAGCGAAACGATACCGTCCGAAAGCTCGGTATAGACCGCGCCGGATAGGCTGATCGTCTCGTCCCCCGGACCGACAAACTGCGTGGCATCGCGCGCGCCGATGCGCGGGGCACGGGCATGGCGCCAGTCCGTTTTGTGCTGGAGTTCATCGAACGGCAGCGTTCCGATTTCGAAGAGGAACATGCCAAGGGCCATCAGGTGCATCGGTGGAATCCTCAGGTATCGCCGAAGCCTCGGCCTTCGCGCTCACGCTCGATCGCCTCGATCGCCTTGCGCACTTCGTCGGAAATGTCGGTTGCGCCCGCGCCGCCGCTGACTTCGATCTTGATGTGGTAGGTGTTGCCTGTCGCCATGCGGGAAGTGGCAGCGCTCACGGGCCCTTGCGCTGCGGCGGGTGCGATGCCGGTTGCGGCTATAGCTCCTGCCCCCGCTCCCACCGCAAGCGCCCGCGTCATCTGCCCTGACAGGTCTGTGATGCGCGAAAGTGGCGTAGAGGTGTTCGCGGCAAGGCCCTGGTCGAGGCCTGCCATGACAAAGCCGCCGAGGCTGGCGAAAACGCGGGACGGTGAATGGATGCCGAGCTTGGATGCGAACCAGTTCGCGACAGCGCTTGCCGTGTTCAACACGGTGGACTTCAGCCTTCCCAGCATGCTGGTAATTCCGTTGATCAGCCCCTGTATGAGGTTGCGACCGATCTCGGCGAAGTTCAGCGAGCGCAGGTAGCCAAGCATCGGAGCAAAGGCCTGGGTCATCAGGCCAAGTGGAGTGAAGTTCAGGAACGCCTGAACGAGGTAGTCCAGCGCGCCCGAGAACAACCCTTTGATGGTTTCCCACAAAGACGCGAACCAGGCACTGATCGCTCCCCAGTTGTCGTAGATAAGGTATGCGGCAGCGGCAACGGCTGCGATAGCCGCAACGATTGCGAGCAACGGCAGGAGGGAGATGCCGAGCGGGGCAGCGGCCGCCGTGAGCGCGGCGAAGGCAAGAGCCAACCCGCCAAGCAGGACGAGAAGCCCCGCACCGACGCCGAGGAATATCATGATGGCCTTTGCCAGCTTGGGGTTCTCCTGTGCCCATCCCCGCACCGCGCCGGACGCGTCCTTCACGTACCCCGCCACCTTGACCACGGTCGGAAGCAGAGCCTTTCCCATCGTGATGTTCAGGCCGGAAAGCCCGTTGGTGGCGAGGCCGACAGCGCCCTCGGTGGTAGCGATGCGGTTGAGGAACTCGCCATGCATGGAGCCGGCGGTGGAGCCTTCGTCCGCCACCAACTTCAGGCGCTGCTTCAACCCGTCGAGATTGGTCAGCATTGGCGCAATCGCGGCTACGCTCTCCGAGCCGAACAGCTGGGTCATGATGCCCGACTGCTTGTCTGCATCCAGCCTGCCGATGCGCTCCATCACGTCCGTGATGGCACCGGCTGCGTCCGTCTGCATGCGCTTGCCAACGTCGGTCGCGTCAAGCCCGAGCGCCTTGAACGCTTCTTGCTGGCTCTTCGTGGCAGCCGCGCCCTTCGTCAGGGCAAGCATCGTGTTCTTGATGCCGGTAGCCGCAACCTCGCTGGGGATGCCAATGGAATCGAGCGTCGAGCCCAGCGCCGCAATCTCGGGCGCGGCAAGGCCCGCCACCTTACCCAAGGGACCGATGCGCGTGATGATGTCGGTGACATTCGCCGCCTTGCCGCCAAAGCGGTTGGTGAGCGCGTTCACGCCATCGCCTAAGGCGCGTACACCGGCCTGCGGCAGTTCGAAGGCGGTGCGCCATTTCGCCATCGTCTCGCCCGCCTGATCGGCGGTCATGTCGAAGGCAACGCCCATCTCGGCGGCATCGTTGGTGAACTCGAGCAGCTGCTGGCGCTGGTTGGTCATGGGCTTGCCGAACTTGTCCATGCCGACGCCCGCCGCGCCCGCAGCAGCGGCAATGGTGGCCAGTTCGTTGGCCGCCATCGGGATCTTCTCGCTCATGTCGATGAAGTCGTTCGACATGCGCTCGATCTGCGGCCGGGTCATGTTGGTGACCTTGGACACATCGGCCATGGCGCTTTCGAGCGTGGCTGCTTGTTTGATCGCTCCCAGGACCGGCGCGCCAGTGGCGGCACCGGCCGCGATCATGCCAAGGCCCATCCCGGTCGCCTTGGTGCTCATCTCGTTCAGCTTGTCCGAGTTGCGCTTTGCCCGGCTGACCTTCTCCAGCTGCGCGGTCTGTTGGCGAAGCGCGCGGTTTGCCTGCTCCGTTCGCTCCGACAGACGGTCCTCATGGCGAGCGAGGTCGGAGACATCGACACCGGCCGCCGACAGCTTCGCAGACAGCTGCTGGAGTTCGGCACCGCCTTTGTCCAGGCGCGTGGTCAGGGCGGCGGCTTGCCGTTCAGCCTGCTCAAACTCCTTGGCCAGCTTCTTGGTGGGTTTCTCCGTCGCATCGATCTGGGCACGCAATTCGGCCATGCGCGCGTTCGTTTCCTGCAGCTTGCGGGTGTCTGCTCCGAAAGCGGACTCCTTGGCCTTGTAGCTGCCGATCTGCTTTTGCAGTTTGTCCAGGTGCTGGAGTTCTTCAGCCGTGCGGGCGAGATCCCGGCGCGCGGCGGACGACGCGCCGGTTATCGACTTCAAGGGCGCGGTGAGCTTGTCGAGCCCTTCAAGTATGACCTGAAGCCGAAGATTCCTGTCCGCCATTACTTCTTTCCGGGTTTATCGGGAGGCTGGGAGCGACGGGCCGCCTGTGCGCGCCAGCCCATCAATTCGGACAGGGACATCCCGTCCATAGCAGCGGGCGACCAGTGGAAGACGATCGCAAGATCCGCCATCGCGTCATCGACTAGGCGAGGGCATCCGTACGCTGCGACTTCTGCAGCAAAAAACTTCCGATCTCCGCACCGCATGCGAGAAGATCGGCCGGGTGCAGGCCGGCGGCTTCGACTTCGGTGATGGTGGGCACCGTGATGCGCGGCAGGACTTTGATGAGAGCATCCGTCTTCAATTGGCCCAGATCGACAAGGGAGAGGCCGCGAAGTTCGCCCGAGTTCGGGCGGCGCAGCTGAAGGGTGTCGAACGTCTGATCGCCGCGCGTGATGGGCTGGTCGAGGGCAACAGTGCGAAGTTCGGCGGGTGCGGACATGATGGTCTCCGAAAATCAGGAAAAGGAAGGAAGGCCCGGCGCGTGGCCGAGGCGAAGGGCTCAGATGAAGACGCCGAGGAGGGCGCGGCGCTCGGCCAGGCGATCGATGCCGTCCACGACTTCGATCATGTTGAGCGGATCGATCTCCAACTCGGTGCGGCCGTTCCAGACGAGCTTGTAGTAGGCAACGGCCATGGTGGTGGTGAACTCGCTCGCCTCCCCCGTTTCCTGATCGCCCATTTCGATCTCGCTGAAGCGGCCGCGCATGATCACTTCGATGTGATCGATGGCGGCGCTGTCATCGGCCTGGTAGTTGCCGGCGAAGCGGATGTAGACGCCGTCAACCGTCGGCGTGCCCCACTGGCGCAGCACCTGACGCATCGGGCCGCCGCAGACGAAGGAGGCTTCCATAGCCTCCTGTCCCATGTCCATCTGCAGTTCGCCGCTCATGCCGGCACCGCGATGGCCCTCCATCTTGCGGGTGAGAGTGGGCAGGGTCACAGTCTTCGCATCGCCCTGGTAGGCGAAGCCTTCGTTGAACATCATCATGTCCTTGAGGGTGCGTGGCATTCCCATGGCGGGCTCCTAAAATTAGGGGAAGAGAAAGGGCGGCGAGGCCGGGTTCAGACGTCCTGCGCCAGCTGGGCCGAGAAGTCGGCGAAGTAGGTGTCAGTAATGCGCTGGTTGAAGCCGAGGTCTTCAAGCGGCGGCGGCACGGTGTAATCGTAGTCGATCCGCAGCTTGCCCGCCTTCAGGGCTGAGACGTCGTTGTTCGCCTCATCGTACCAGGCCTTGGCGCCGAGGATCACACCGGCGGCCTTCAGCTGACGGAAGAGGCCGTTGATCGTCTCGATGATGTCCTTGGCAAGGCTCGGCGTCAGCGGCTTGTCCATCGCCCACAGCATGCCGCTGACGACGGTGTCGGCGAGCAGCTGGGCAACGCGCGTGGTGCTTTCGAAAACGAACTGGCTTTCCGCCTCGGCCGTGGTGCGGTTGCCCCAGAAGCGATAGCCGCTGTCGGTGCGGACAAGGGCAGTGACTTCGGACGCGTTGAGGACGCCCGCTTCGCTGGACTGATCCTCGATATCCCATCGGATGTCCTTGGTGAGCCCGAGGACGCCGTTCACCGTGACGTTGGAGAGGGTCTTGTGCGGACCCGTCTGCTCATCGATCAGGGCGCGCAGGCCCATGGCATGGGCGGCAGCGTAGCTCGGCACAGCCGCGTTGGTGGCCGTGTCCCAGGCCAGGAAGTCAGGCATCAGCAGCATGAGTTCGCGCTGATCGAAGTTGGCGCGGTATGCGGTGGCAGCAGTGACGGTGTCGCCAAGCGCACGGGCATAGGCAAAGCCGCGCAGCTTCTTGGCGACGACGGCCAGCGCCGTGGTGACCGCCTGGGTTTCAAGGCCGGGCGTACCGAGGATCTTGGGCCTCACACCCAGCTGCGCCTGCGCCGCGAGCAACGCCTGCATGCCGGTCTTCATGCCATCGGCCGTGGTGGTGCCGATGACGTTGCTGGCGGTTTCGGCCGCGTCCTCGCCTTCTTCCACCCGCACCACGACCAGTAAGGGGCGCGTCTGGTCGGCAATGGCGCGCAGGGATTTGGCGAGCGTGCCCTCGGTGCCGGCACTGCCGATGGCGGCTTCGATGTCGGTGATGAGGACGGGACGGTTCAGCGGGAAGACGGCGGCGCTGGCAGCGGAGGCCGTGGCGACGAGGCCGATGATCGAGGTGGAGACCGCCGTCAGCGTGCGCGCGCCTTCGACGATCTCGGTGACGGTGATTCCATGCTTGAAGGCCATAGGAGGATCCTTGGGGCTAGAGAGACAGAGCGAAGCGGGTGCGGGCCGACGCGGGGGGAAGCCCCTTCACGTCCGCGTCGAGGTTGAGCGTTGCCGCACCAGCGCGCGCGCCGGGCGCAAGGGACACACGGCGAAGGCGCACGCGGTTCTCCCAGCGGGAGACGGCAAGCGCGCTGGCGGCGTAAAGGCGCAGGGTGTTCGCGGCGTTCAGGGGCTGGTCGATGAGATCGGGGACCAGCGAGCCGTAATCGCGGCGCCCGACACGCGTACCGATCTTCGTTCCGAGGATGTCGCCCAGGGACTGCCGGATATCCTCGACGCCATCGATCGCAGCGCCCGTAGTGCGGGACATGCCGGCCATCAGACCGGCGTTCCGGACTGCGCGCCGCCGGCAGTAACGCCGGTGTGCTTGTGGTTCTTGAGGCTGATGCCGCCACCCACGACGTCTTCGGTCACGTCAAGCTTGCCGTTGACCCGGACGTTGCCGTTGATGGTGAGATCGTCAGCGGTAACCGTTGCGGCGCTGCCTCCCGGCAACGTCACATCCAGCGCATGCGTGGCGAGGTTGTACGAGAGGGCTGCACCATCGTCGAATTCGATCACGACCGCATCGGGATCGCTGGATGGGGATGGGCGGGCGTCGGAGTAGATGCCGAGAAGGACGACTCCACCGGCAAGGTCGCCTTCAGGCGCGAGTACCGCGCATTGCTCGCCGATCGTCGGGGGAGACCAGATGCGAACACGCC
Organism: Novosphingobium sp. HII-3; assembly: GCF_002916655.1. Taxonomy (GTDB): domain Bacteria; phylum Pseudomonadota; class Alphaproteobacteria; order Sphingomonadales; family Sphingomonadaceae; genus Novosphingobium; species Novosphingobium panipatense. The sequence continues at coordinate 7,578 of NZ_PPSM01000081.1, read as the reverse complement.
CGGCACGGCCGGCCAGCCATGGCAGATCACCCGTGATCAGGTCACCCAGATCGACAGTGCAGGTGTCGCCCGAGACGGATGCCACGGTGCCCAGCTGGATCAATTCGCCGGTAAGCTGTTCGGGATCTGCAGTACGCGCCATGATGCGACCATGGCGCAAGGATCAGCGGCTTTCGCGCCCCTGCATTTGGTAGGGTGGCCGTCCAAATGCAGGGGGTTTGGAATCAGTTGTCGTTCGCGGGGAGAGCGAAGTTGCTGATCAGCACTTCGCCTGCGGGCCGTGCCTTGGCACCAATCGTGTATGTCGTGCCGATCGCGTTCATCGAGAACCGGGCGAAGGTATCGCGCACGCCCTGATTGTCGTTGAGGGACATGAGGAATTTGCCCTTGATGCCGGCCAGCTGCTTGGCCAGTGCAGCAAAGTCTGCGCGGGTGAAGACGTCCGGGCCGTAGTCCTTCTCGCAGGCCCAATAGGGAGGGTCGAGGTAGAACAGCGCGCCTTCGTGATCGTAGCGGCGGATGAACTCGGCGTAGGGCAGGCGCTCGATCACGACCGACTGCAGGCGATCATGAATATCCGCGAGCAGGGGTTCGAGCTTGCCGACGTCGAAGCGGGCGGGGGATCGCGCATCGACGCCGAAGTTGCGGCCCGAGACTTTGCCGCCGAATGCCAGGCGCTGGAGATACAGGAATCGTACGGCGCGCTGGAGATCGGTGAGGCGTTCAGGATCCTGCCCGAGCAACCGCTCGAACTCGGCCCGGCTTGTCACGCGAAAGCGCAGCATGTCGACAAGGTAGGGGTAGTGCTCGGCAAGGCAGCGGAACAGGCCGATCACATCACCGGAAATGTCATTTATTGCCTCGGCCTTTGGCTTGCTCCTGCGGCGCAGGAAGATGCCGCCCATGCCCACGAAAGGCTCGGCGTAGCTGGTATGCGGTGTGCGCTCGATGATGGCGCAGACGCGCCTGGCGAGGTTGCGCTTGCCACCGATGTAACCGGCGGCCGGAGAGGTTGGGGAAACGAGAACAAAAGGGGTAGACATGTTGGACTTCCTGCATGATGCCCCTTTCCGCGCCTGGACGCGGAAAGGGTGCTTTATGGGGCAGGCGCGCTGCCCATAGAGTGCGAGTGCAGGCTCGCTGGTTTCGGGATGTGGGGACATCCGGAGCCCCCTTTCCGTAGGGGCAAATCGGAAAAAGACAAAGGCGGGACGAAAGCAATTAAGTGTCTTGTATTTGCTGCACGGTTGGCAGCGACAGAGGCAGGTGGTGGGGCATCATTGCATTATGCGGGACTGCCCTCGCTCCACGGACTCGCGTTCGCGTCGACGGGCGAGTATTCTCGCATGAAGATCGCGGGGGTGACCACGCGGAAGACACGCCCATCATTGACGAGCCAGTCGCCGAGGGTCATCCATCGGCCCCCACGCGCTGTCTGAACTTCACCGACCGCGCCCCAGCGGCGGGGTATGACCTTCACCCCATCAATAGGCTGCCCCTCCCACAGCGTAGCAGTGACAACCCGGCCCTCGTGCAAGTAGTTCATCAGAAGTATCCCATGACGTTGAGGGTAAACGCGAGGTCTGCGGCTGCCCCGTCCGCATTGAAGGTGCGAACCTCCAGGTACGCTGAGGTTCGATCAGACACCGTGACTGTTCCGGAGCCGCTGGCGACGGTGGCTGACGGGGTCACGCCGCCGGCGTTTCGCGGGGGATCGCGGTAGAACACCCGGTAGACGCCCGACCCCACGAGATGCTCCACCTTCAACACGTTGATGTTGGTTCGGAAGTTTGGGGTGTAAGTCCCGTCCGCAAAGATGCTTGCCGACATCACGTTGTAGGTCATGCCGACTGCCGGGAACCCGTTTGTCTCGGGCCTTTCATTGTCGCTCGGATAGCGGTTACCTGCATGCTCGATGAGCGTAATGCCCGGCGTCTGGATGCGAATTGCGGAACGGCTTGGATGTGACGTGTAGGTCCCGACGTTGCGATACCGCTGGGGACCATGGTCGATGATCAGCGACGACCCCGCGCTCGCCGCCGCGCCAAACATAGCCGCATCGATGTGGTGGTCAACATAGCGGTCCTGCTGGCGGTGACAGGTGTTCATGTGCCACTTCACCAGGGCGTCATACGGATGGCCGTGGGCGAGCTGGAGGTCCGAAGCCCCCATGTTGTTCTCGAAGTAGCAATTCTCGACCAATAGCGAAGCGCCGCCCTCGGGGGTGCCCAGCTCGCACAGGATCGTCGTGAAATCCCGGTCAAAACCGTTACCTTCGAAGCGGACGCTATCGAGCTTGGCGTTAGCAGGCCGCACAAGATGGATACCCTGTACACGCGCGCCAGACACACCCCCCCCTCGCATGACGAACACGTTCGGATTGGTGAAGTCCGATAAGGTTGCCCGAAGGCCGATCACGCAATCCTTCAGGTAGAGCGCACTGCTGAAGAACTCCAAGATGTCGGTCGCGTAGATGCCAACCTCGAACCCGTCGATCACGACGTCGTCCAGGTGGACACCTTCGGCATGCTGGAGACGCAGCCCGATGCCGCTTTGCGATTTGATCGGGAAGCGCCGGAGGCGGATGCCTTCAATGCGGGTGCGGAGGTTCACGCCATCGTGCACATCCGTTCCGCGATGGCCTGCGATGTTAAGCGCAGGGGAGCCATAAGGTCCGGTATAGAAGATCGAAGTGTTGTTGGACCCGTCGCCGCGAAGGTTCATGCGACGAAGGTCTCCGTCATCGACGATCTTCTTGTCGGCTCGAAATGTGTTGTTCAGGGGCACTGAGGTAAAATAGCGGCCTCCCTTAACGTACAGCGTGGTGCCCCCCGTAGCGTCTCCTTGGCTCTCTCCCCCATTGGCGAAGTGCATGATCGCGCTAACGGCCGGGCCGATGTCCATGAGGGTGCCGCCTTTGACGGCCGAGCGCATTGCAGGAGTGAGCGCATCGAACAGGTCGACGGTTTGCTCATTCTTCTCGGCCTGCGTCTGGGGAACTGCTGCCGTTGCAGGTAGCGCGTAGATGATACCGCCACTGTCGGAGAGAGAATCAAGCTTTTCCTTGACGTTGTTCCCGTCGCCGTAGCCGATCTTCTCCGCACCTTCAGGAGAGGCAAGCACGTCCTTGCGGGCGAGGCCCAGATCGTCTGCCCCTTCTGAAGAGGCGATGTAATCCGTAGTCGCCATCGTGCGAGGCGATTTCGCAGTGCCGTCAGGATCATGAAACCAAATTGTAGTTGTGCCGTTGCCATTGTTGACCGCAAACGACTGGCCTGGGTCCGTATCAGCTATGCCGTCTGAAGAGGTGGCGTATGGCTTACCGACGAGGGCTTCAGCGGCAGCAGCAGATACGGTGACTCGCTCGATGAATGGCAGCGCAGCTGCGCTGACAAGTTCCGATGAAACTACCTGATGCGTTTTTCCGTTGCGAACGACAGGGATGAGTTCCGAACCGTCCAAGTTTTCGGCCACCGGAAGAGCGGATATCTTTGCCATGTTAAATGATCTCCTCGCTGACGGGCCAGCGCGGGTTTTCAACCACCGCGTAATCAGCCAGGTCTTGAGCGGACAGTGCCGCAATCTCAGCTTCCATTGCGTCGGAGGCCGCGCGGATCGCATCGATCATCTGGAAGCGCTCCGTGGCTTCGGGCGAGAGCTCGCGCACATCGTTCAACTGCCGCCACACAGGGCTGACAGCGAGGATGCGCCGCTCGGCCTCACGCTTGACCGCAGCGACGATGCGGGCTTCGAGGGCAGCGGCGCTTTCGCTCGGAGCCTCGATCACGGGAAGACCGGTCTCAGGCGATGGCACGATGCGCCCCCCTGCTGCCTGCGCTTCCATCAAGGCGGCATGGGCGGCGCGCGGCACGAACACCGCGTCATCCGGAATCTGGGAATGGACCTGCGTTTCATAGAAGCCGCCGGTGGACGCCGAATAGCGTAGGCTCATGGGTCAGTACCCCAATGCGATGTACGAGGTGGAGGAACTGGTGTCGTCGGCGCTGAAGACCGAGAAGCCGATTGCCGTGATGGTGGACGTGACGACGGCGGGCGGATTGTCCTGCGAATCCGCGCCACCCGCGACCACGCCACTCGCCACGACCGAGAAGCACGCGTTGCTGAAAGCGATCGGGAAGGTGACGGGTGTGGAGCCGTTCGGCGAGGCTGTGAAACGCCCCCAGACGATCTGCAGGCCGAAGAAGCGGAAGTAGCCGTTCTGCGCGAGCGAGATCGAGATCGGCCCCAATCGGCGCGGCGTGATGACGGTTGACGCGCTGGTCCCGGCGGCAACTTCGGCCGCGCTCGCCTCGGCCACGGTGATGGTGCGCGAAGCCGTAAGCGCCCCGCCGCCTGATGCAAGCCCCGCCCCGGTAATCGAGATTGCCTTGAGCGCGTTTATGGCCGTGTCGGTGCTGTTGCGAAGAGCATCAATCGTGCCGTTGATTGTGTTGCTGAGCGCCTCGAGGCTGGCAGTAAGGAGCGTCTTGAGCTTGCGCGGCGTGACGAAGCGTTGATCGTCCGTCCCCGCATCCACTTCCTCCTGCGTCGCGATCTCGGCTACACCGCGCGTCGTGCTGGTAGCAGGCGGGTACACGAAGAGCGCGTTGCCGAAAGCGATGTTTGAGGCGAAGTCCGCCGTGAAGGCTATGTCGAAGGCGATGAGGGCGAAGGCCAGCCCCGCCTTGCTCAGGACTGTTTCGACAGCGCTGAAGGTGCCGAACAGCGTTCCATCCTCAAGGAAGAGACCGAAGCCAGTGGCGTTCCAGACATCGGCCGAGGTGTCATAGGCGGTGAGGTGCGCCATGTTCGGTGCCGCTGCAGTGCCGGACTGGATTTCGAGCCGCTTGAACTCGCCGGGAAGCGCGGTGAGCGTCGGTGCGGCCACGAAGGTCTGGTCGCTGAGCCCGAGATGCGAGATGACGGTAAGATCGGTGCCCGACGCGCCCTGAACGGCGGCAAGCCCCGCGTCCGTCAGCTGGAGGACAAGAACGCTCATCAGGATGCCTCAAGGAAATCGGCGGTATCGCCATCAAAGAGCGGCTCGCCATCCTCGGTCTGGAGAAGGCTGGCCCAATCGCGGCTTTCGTCCCTAACAGCGGTGTAATCGGCACGGGCGAAGCTGCCGCTCATGCCGCCGCTGGCGAGGTAGAGCCCCGCCTTCAGGTCCATGTTCTGGACGAAGTCGAAGTGTGAGCGCAGCGGCTTGGCGGCCGCCACGTCCCGTATGATGGCCTCCGTGGTCTCGACGTTCAGGAAGCTGGCAGGGATGACGTTGGCCGGGGCGCGGACCTCGAACGTGTGCGGCGCGCGCTGAGGGTTCGCCTCATGCCATTCCACGATCGTAAGATCGGGATGGTACCAGCTGAGAACCTCCTCGACAGCCCCGCGCGTGCCCTTGCGCTTGTGGAAGGGGATAGCGTCCGCCACGGCATCGCGCTTGCGGGGCTCGCTCCATTCCGGCTTCCAGTGGCTTATAGCCAAACCCCAAGCGAGCCAGGGCAGATGCGAGGATGGGCACACCTGAGGGGACCATATGTCCCGGATCGGAGCGGGAAGGTCGGTCAGATGCGCGGCAACCTGCTCCAGCGACTTCTCCAACGGAGACGAACGCGGCGGGAGAACAGAAGGATAGGTCACTCGCTGACCCCGGCGGTTTGCGCCGTAATTCCGGTGCAGTACGGGGCCTGTTCGAGGCTGATCGCGATGTCCGCTTGCGGCGCATTCAGGATGACGTTCTGCACGCCCTCAACGTGCGCAGCAGCGTAGAGGCCCGAGAGGGTGATATCGCGGCCGAGGCGGTGGCTCTCGCGCGTGTAAGCCTCAACTTTTGCGCGGGAGGCGGCAAGGATCACGTCCTGATCCGGGCCGTTGTACATGCGCAGGGCGTAATCAACCGCGTAGTTGACGATCCCGGCCGACTGGACGGTGACGTAGTCCGTAAGCGGTCGGCGCGTGCTGTCCGTCACATACTGCTCGACAGCGGAAATCAGCCGCTGCGAGGCCGCGCCGTTGCCGGTGCGGGACAGGATCGAGATGACGATGCGGCCGGGCGAAGGGCTGATCGGGCGCGCGTCCAGAACTTCGGGGTCGGCGTTGAGCGCGTGGGAGATGTAAGCGCCGATGGGGCCGGCGACGGAAAAGCCCTCGGGCGCCAAGACCATTCGACGGCGAAACTCGGCATCGGTCTCCATCACAGCCGGGATCCCGAGCGCCTCATCGGCGGGCGTGATGCTCTTGCGCATGATGCCGAACAGCGCGGCTATGTTGTCCAGGTCCGCGCCATTGGCATAGGCGGGCATAACCGCGCGGGCGGCATCGTTCACGCGCTGGCGCAGCAGTTGGGAGAAGTAGGAGAAGGTCTGCAGCAGCTTGACCGCTGGATCGCTGTCGCGGTTGGCGAAGCTGATGCCGACCGCTGCCATCTCGGCGCGGAAGCGATCCACCGCTTCGGCGAGGATCGTCTCGTAATCGAGCGTTTCGATCAGATCGGGCGCGGGCAGGCGCGAGAGATCGACAGCAGTGAAGGTGAGATCGGCCATAGCGGCCATCTGTGGTGAGCGAGTGCGTTGACGCTACGCCGGGCATTTGGACAGGCGGCCAGCCAAATGATGCCGGTGCGGGAACGAAAGGGCGGACATCTGCGTACAATGGGTAGCCCGCTTGCAAGAGCAGGCATCAGCCCGGCCGTCGCATCCCCCACCCCCCGCTTCGACGGCCGGGCTCATTCCTTCCTCAGAGATCAGACGGCCGAGGCCAGATGTTCGTAGAGGGCATCCAGCAGCTTATCCCGATCGGCGGTAGTGGCCCCGAGCAGTTCACGCTTTGCATAAGGAACGGCTTTGGCGCGGAGCGAGGGCTTGTCGCGCAGGCCGTACTGGTGAACGGTCGCCATCTGCGAGACCTTGCCGGTGAAGCCGACCCAGAAACTCTGATCGTCCGTCCCCGTCTTCAGGAATCGGGAGGATGCCAGACGGCGGAACATGGCCCTCCGGCGCAGGCCGCCGCGCCGACGTAGTTTCCCGGCGCTGGCGTTGCGGTGCTCCTCCGGCACGGGAAGATGTTTGACGATCTTGTCGAACTCGAAGGAGCGGATGGCCCCGGCCTCGATGTCGAAGCCGGTCATCATGCGTCCAGCGCTCCAAGTGAAGCTCTTCATGATGACGCGGCGCGGTTCGCCGCTGCCGCCTGAAGGGTAGAGGAAGCACGCCGTCCCCCGTCCGGTGATGGGCGGCTGCTTTGCCTTGCGGGCTGCGAAAGCCGAGCCGTCGGGTTCACGCTGGGCGGTGATGCGCTCGCGCTGGCTGATCGCAAGGGCGCGGGCCATCTTGCGCATCACGGCGCGGCGCTCGCCCGAGGAGAGGCTTTTCAGGAGGCCGCCCGCGATCCGCTCCAGTTCTGCGAGATCCTCAGTCATTGTTGCCTGCAATCAGCAACGGATCGTTCCCGATTGTCAACGCCGGGATAAAATTGGGCCAGGCACCGGTTTAAAAAGGGGCCAGTTGGTTTGAATAAAAAGCCTCATGGTTGAGGCTGGACGCTCTCGGCAGCGGGGAAGCGGCTGTAGCGGAGCGGAAG
>NZ_PPSM01000080.1 GCF_002916655.1 Novosphingobium sp. HII-3 | reverse complement strand
ATCCCCCAAAGGCCCTCTTCGCGTTCCCCTCGAACGCACACAATCGGTGACGCGGGGTGGAGCAGCCCGGTAGCTCGTCAGGCTCATAACCTGAAGGTCGCAGGTTCAAATCCTGCCCCCGCAACCAACGGTGTACGACTCAAAGTCCCAGAAGTGTCCTGATGGGACTTTCGTGCGTTCTGAGCCACGCTGTTCCTATTGTTTACAGCCGCCTCCGCAAACTCCAGCATCGAAAACAGATCGCCGCGCAGTTCCAGGCGCCGGTGCTTCCCGCCACGGCTGTCGCCGCCATGGACAACGATCCCTTCGATCAATACACGGATCGCATTGCGAGACGCACTTGCTTCGCGCATGGTCAGATGCCGATCCAAATCTGCGATCGCGGAACGGTAGATAGTCTCATAGTTGGCAGGGAGTCGCACAACCGTCCGCTCTGGCAGACTGGTCAGTTCCTTTTCCAGTCGCTCTTCTTCACGCTCCAGATCCTTAAGGCGCGTCATGACGGAGCGGGGCAGGTCATCTTCCTCCTCCATCTGCTTCACCAGCTTGGCGATCCGGCGCCGGGTCTCGGCAAGGCTTGCCTCCATTTCATCGCGACGACCATGAGCCACCCGCATCTGGTCGTCCAGTTCCCGTTGCAGATGCACAGCGAACCGGCTGATGATTTCCGGGGTGAGCAATTTATCACGCAGGCCTGCAAGTGCCCTGTCTTCCAGATGTGCGCCGGCGATCGAACTGTTTTTGCAGGCCTGGCGCGCTGCGGCCTTGCAGCGCCAACGGGGGCCGACGCTGACGAACGGCTGTCCGCATAGGCCGCAATGGACTAGCCCACTGAGAAAATGCATGGGGCGCTTTGCTCCGCCCAGCGGGTTGCCGGTGATGCCGAACTTCACATCGCGGGCCATTCGGGCCTCGCTCTGCCGCGCTTTGACTTGATCCCACAAGCTCTGGTCGATGATCCGCAGGTCCGGCTCGTCCCGCACGATCCACTCACTTGTCAACCGGCGCGCAAAACTGACCCCCTATCGGCGTCCAATATTGACCCCACCTTTCGGTAGTCTGGCGGTTATCCCGGTAGTCGATAGGAGGGGCCCACGGACGACGACGCGCACCGTCAGGTGT
>NZ_PPSM01000079.1 GCF_002916655.1 Novosphingobium sp. HII-3 | reverse complement strand
TCGGTAGTCGATACGCCTGTGTCGCTGGCGAGTGCCCCCGAAGGCGGCAGGACGCTGATGTCGATGGTGAGGCTGGGTAGTTCGAACGTGTCGCTGACGTTACCTGCCGCGTCGATCTGACGAACCTGCACCACGCCGGTGCCATACGTGCCCGGGGCCAGTTCGAAGCTGGTGCCGGTGCCTGTCTGCCATGTCGCTCCGCCGTCGGTGCTGTACTGCCAGCTGGCGCCCGGCTCGATACCGCCGACCGTCACCGTCGCGTCATTGGTCACCCTATCGCTGGCGGACAGCCCGGTGTCGGCGGCAAGCACCACCGTCGGGCTTGCCACGGCGGTGTCCACCGTCACCGCGCCCAGCAGCGCCCCTGCGCTCTGGTTGCCGGCAATGTCCGTCTGGCGCACCTGCACCACGCCGGCGCCATACGTGCCCGGGGCCAGTTCGAAGCTGGTGCCCGTACCTGCCTGCCAGCTCGCTCCGCCATTGGTGCTGTACTGCCAGGTCGCGCCCGGCTCGAGGCCGCCGACCGTCACCGTCGCATCGCCCGTCACCCGGTCCGTGCCCGACACCCCGGTGTCGCTTGCAAGAGCAAGCGTGGGCACCGAAACGCCCGTATCGACGGTCACCGCCGGCAGCGCACCCGTGCCGCTGGCATTGCCCGCAAGATCCGTCTGGCGCACCAGCACGGTACCGGCAGCATAAGTGCCGGGAGCAAGTTCGAAGCTGGTGCCGGCGCCTGCCTGCCACGTCCCTCCGCCATCGGTGCTGTACTGCCAGCTGGCGCCCGGCTCAAGACCGCCGACCGTCACCGTCGCATCGTTCGTCACGCCGTCGCCCGCCACGCCGGTGTCGCTTGCAAGAGCAGGCGTGGGGACCGGAACGCCCGTGTCGATGGTCACCGCCGGCAGGGTACCCGTGCTGCTGATATTGCCGGCGATGTCCGTCTGGCGCACCTGCACGGTGCCGGCGGGGTAGGTGCCGGGGACCAGCTCGAAGCTGGTGCCGGTGCCTGCCTGCCATGTCGCTCCGCCGTCGGTGCTGTACTGCCAGGTGGCGCCCGGCTCCAGACCGCCGACCGCGACGGTCGCGTCGCTGGTCACGCCGTCGTCTGGCGAGGTGCCGGTGTCCGTTGCGAGGGCGAGGCTGGGCGGTGCTGCGGTGAGGTCGATGGTCACAGGCGCCAGTGCGGCGGGGG
>NZ_PPSM01000078.1 GCF_002916655.1 Novosphingobium sp. HII-3 | reverse complement strand
AGTGGTCCATCGACTATTTTAGTCTGGACCATGAAGGAGATGCGGAAATGCCATCGAAGAAGCACAAGCCGGAGGAGATCATCGGCAAGCTACGTGAGGCAGAGATCGTGCTGGCGCAGGGCGGAACCACGCCCGAGGCGTGCCGGCGGATCGGGGTCACGGAGCAGACCTACTATCGCTGGCGCAAGGAGTATGGGGGCCTGAAGGTCGACCAGGCTCGGCGGATGAAGGAGCTGGAGAAGGAGAACTCCCGGCTTCGCCGTGCGGTGTCTGACCTGACGCTGGACAAGCTGATCCTCCAGGAGGCTGCGCGGGGAAACTTCTGAGCCCTGCGCGGCGGCGGCGCTGCATCGATCACATCAGGAGCATGATGCCGGTGTCAGAGCGGCGGGTCTGCCGTGTGCTCGGGCAGCATCGATCGACGCAGCGGAAGGTGCCGTGCGGGGCTGATGACGAGCAGGCGCTCACCGAGGACATCGTTGCCCTGGCGAAGCAGTATGGTCGCTACGGCTACCGCCGAGTGACGGCGCTGCTCCGCGATGCGGGGTGGCACGTGAACCGCAAGCGGGTGGAGCGGATCTGGCGGCGTGAGGGGTTGAAGGTGCCTCAGAAGCAGCCGAAGCGAGGTCGGCTATGGTTGCACGACGGCTCGTGCATCCGGCTCCGGCCGGAGTATCCGGGGCACGTGTGGGCCTACGACTTCGTCGAGGGCCGCACTCACGATGGCCGCAAGTTCCGGATCCTCACGATCATCGACGAGGCCAGCAGGGAGTGCCTGGCGCTGGTCGTGGCGCGTCAGCTCAAGCATCAGGATGTGTTGGCGGCGCTGGCAGAGCTGTTCGTCTCTCGCGGTCCGCCAGCTCATATCCGATCGGACAACGGCAGCGAGTTTATCGCCACCGCCGTGCAGGAGTGGCTCGCCCGGATCGGAGTGAAGACGCTCTACATCGCGCCGGGATCGCCTTGGGAGAACGGTTACAACGAGAGCTTCAACGGCTCCCTGCGCGATGAACTGCTCAATGGCGAGATCTTCTACAGCCTCGCCGAGGCCAAGGTGCTGATCGAAGCCTGGCGCCGCCACTACAACACCGTCCGTCCACACAGCAGCCTTGGCTACCGACCGCCTGCGCCGGAAACGGCAAGATCGCCATTGCCGCCTTCCGGTTCCGCTTCGCTCCACCTCCAGCCGGCAATGGCGCAGGAGGCGACGATGCACTAACAGTCAACCCGGACCACTCGGTGGGGGCCGGTCA
>NZ_PPSM01000077.1 GCF_002916655.1 Novosphingobium sp. HII-3 | reverse complement strand
TCACGGACGACGCATGGAAGGCCGCGACGTGCTCAACGCTGTGGACTATTCCGAAGGTGGAGGGGACGCGGTTCCTGCCGCATCTGGCCCCCGGAACGATCATCACGGACGAACTTGGACGGACGCAGGTGAACACGTACCAACCTGTTACCGTCCACCGCATTCCCGGCGATCCGTCGCCGTTCCTCAATCACCTCGCGATCATGATACCCGATGCAGGGGATCGACGGCTGCTGCTGGATTGGATGGCCCACAACATCAAGTATCCCGGCTACAAAGTCCCGTGGGCACCCGTGATCCAGTCCGCCGAAGGTATAGGCAAGAACACGCTAAAAACCGTCCTGATGCACTGTATCGGCGCGACGTACCTGCACCAACCCAAGGCAAGCGACTTGCTGGCGAACGGGTCCAAATTCAACGGGTGGATGAAATCAAAGTTGATGATCCTAGTTGATGAAATCAAAGTTGATGATCGCCGTGATCTTATTGATGTACTCAAGACGTATATTTCAGAAACTCAAGTCGAGTCGCAGTCCAAGGGTGTCGATCAGAAGATGGAGGACAACTATGCCAATTGGATTGCGTTCACCAATCACAAGGATGCGGTGCCGGTGAATAAAAATGGTCGCCGTTTCGCCATCTTCTATAGTCCGCTGCAATCAGCCGAGGACATTACGGCGCGCAACCTCGATGACGACTACTTCGCAAATCTGTACGGATGGCTCCATGCGGACGGCGCTGCGATCATGGCGCACTGGTTCGCGGACTACCAGATAGAGCGCGGTGCAATTTCGATGCGTGCGCCCAAGACGACCAGTTGGGCTGAGGCGATCGAGATCGGGTTGGGGCCAGTCGCCCGCGCGATCAAGGATGCGGTCGACGCCGAATTGCCGGGGTTTCGCGATGGCTGGATCAGCACGGGCGCGGTCGCGCGTATACTACGAGCAGCCGGGCGGGGTGAACCGGCGACCAACACGGTATCAAGTGCCATCGGCGAAGTCGGAGCATATCACCGCATAGGCCAAGCGGGCCGTGGATGGGTACAGGACAATCCGGACAAGCCGAGCCGCCCGGTGCTTTACCACATGGACGCAAAGGCAGATGTCGCTGACTTCGGGAGGGCGCAAGGCTACATCTGATCCGCTGACGCTATGACGCTATGGGGCCGCTATAACAGATTGGACGTTATAGCGGCCTTTTTTCGTTCATTTGCAATACCTTATACCCAATCCGCTATAACGCTAAGGAAAATCAAGGAATAGGGTAATGAGTGTTGCAACAAGCAAATTGTACCT
>NZ_PPSM01000076.1 GCF_002916655.1 Novosphingobium sp. HII-3 | reverse complement strand
TTGCGGCGGCTGCACTAGGCGTCACCATGAGGGGAATCGAACCCCCAAGAGTCTTGCGACATACCCGGCTACCGGGCGCGCCAGCCAATTGCGCCGCATGATGAACCGCCGCAGCCCCCGCAGAATCGCACATCACGGATCGCCGGTCAACCGCGCATCACCGGCTTGTGAGTCGCCCAACTGCTCCTCGCGGAAGGCGGCGAGCATGGCCTTCCAGACCTCGCGATCATTCTGAATATCAGCGGATCGCTGGCCTGGATCGACAAGGATGCGAACGCGCCCGTGCATCTCATCTAGCATCCCCTCGCTCGGCTCCTGCATCGCCTCCAGCACGGCGGCTATGGCTGCGTCGGCCATCTCTCGGCTTGCGCCTATGTCACCTATCCAAGCGTCAATCCGGCGCGCCACCTTCTCCCGAAGCTCACTCATCCCTTCTTCTCCGATGCTGTCAGGTGGGCGCGTACCGCGAGGCCGAGGGGGGTGAGGCGATCGGTCCAGTAATCGGATAGCCCGAGGTCGCAACACTGATCCCATGCCGGGTCCGCCGCGCAAATCTGGTTGACATCGCTATCACGCGCCGGGTCGAGAACCCATTCCCTCTGCGCCTTCGTCAGCCCCGCCGCCACGCTCTCCACGGATCGCTCCGCACTGGTCGGGTTAGTGGTCATGGGTGGTTGATCCCCAGGTGAAGGAATGGCGGATCGGCAAGGCGTATACATGCACTGACAATGACGCTGGCACGATCCGATGCGGCAACTGCGCCAGCTCACTTGCCCACCTCCGGAAAGGCAGAGCGGTAGGCGGCGAGGACTGGATCAGCGAGTTTCGGTACATCCTCAATCTTCTCGTGCTGGCGGTAGAGGTTGCGCTCTACGATATCAGCGGCTCGTTTCAGCGCCTTCGCCATCGCCTCCGCGTGGCTTCTCAGCGCTTCAAGCTGGTCGGCGGCTTCTAATATCTCGGGAACAGCATTGCGGAGGAAGGTGACGAGTTCGGCGTTACCTTGCCACGGATCGGTCTTTGCGCGCCGATGCTCGTTCAAGACCTCCTCATCGTGAATACTTTCGGGATGCCGGAACTGCGCCAAGACACAGCGCAAGCCGTCCGGAAAGCCGTCGACCGGCACGCGCGGCGATTTCACAACGCCCCAGTCATCGTACTCGTCAGGGCGGTATGCCCACGGCCCAGGTGTCGCCGCAGCATCAAGTTCCCGCAGCCGGGCTATCAGGTCTGGGGTCATGCGACGAAAGCCGGCTGCCCAGGCTTGGGCTTCCATGAGATTGCGAGCCATCCAGGCGTCGGGCGGTGAGTGACGCCTTCGCTATCGACCACGCGGTGTGAAC
>NZ_PPSM01000075.1 GCF_002916655.1 Novosphingobium sp. HII-3 | reverse complement strand
CGCGTGTGGATGGCTCCCGCGTTGCGGTGCGATTTTCTGACGTTCTGACATGCCATATCGAGTGCAGTCGCGTGTCCGGCCTTTATGTGCAGCCTTTATACGGCTGCTGGCCTTGAAGGATTCCGCCAGCCCTGGCCTCCTCATCGTTTACGCGGACTCGAAGTCCTGTACGCTAAGCAGGTTTGCCGAAGCTCGGTGGATCGAATGGCTTGCCTTCAGTCGGTCTTCACACCTCAACCTTGTTTTGCCATCGCCTGCCAATCAGGCTGCGATCGCCAATTCCTTTCTTTCATACTCGACGCCGCGCGTCATCACCACCCATGCAATACGCGCCATCTTGTTGGCCAGAGCAACGGCCACGACCTTGGGCGGACGGCGATCAAGCAAGGCTTTGGCCCATTCAAAGCCTTTGACGCTGCCCGCCCGGACATGCCGCAGCACTGAAGTCGCACCGACGACCAGCAATTGTCGCAGGTAGCGATTGCCGCCCTTGGTAATCTTGCCCAGGCGGGTCTTGCCACCTGACGAGTTTTGCCGGGGCACGAGTCCAAGCCAGGCGGCGAAATGGCGGGCCGACCTGAAGCTCTGCGCGTTGGTCACCATCGACGCGAGCGCCGAGGCGGTGATCACACCAACGCCGGGGATGGTTTCAAGGATGTTGCTGACGTCGTTGCGATAATGCCAGCGGGTCAACTGCTTATCGATCCCGGTGAGCTTGTCCTGCAGTTCCTGAATGTGGCGCGCTAAGACGCCGAGTGTCTCGCGCGCCAGTTCCGGAAGATCGAGTTCGTCCCCTTTCGCAAGCCGATCGACCATGCGCACCACCTGCGCCACGCCGGTACCCGTCACAAGACCGAATTCGGCCAGATGGCTGCGCACGGCATTGAACATCATCGTCCGCTGCTTGATCAGCAGTGCCCGCGTTTTGTGCAGCACGCCGCCAGCCTGCTGGTCAACTGACTTGATTTCGACGAACCGCATTGTCGGCCGCGTCACCGCCTCGCAAATCGCTTCGGCATCGGCGGCATCGTTCTTCTGCCGCTTGACGTAAGGTTTCACGTAGATCGGCGGGATGAGTTTTACGTCGTGGCCCAGGTTCTGGAGCTGCCGACCCCAGTGATGCGCCGTTCCGCAGGCTTCGATCCCGATCAGAACCGGAGGCAATGCCGCGAAAAACTTCAACATCTGTCCGCGCTTCAATTGCCGGGTCACAACCACCTGACCCGCAGCGTCTACACCATGGACCTGGAACACCGACTTCGCGATATCCAGCCCAATCGTGACAATCTCACTCATCGTCCGTCTCCTCGCTCTTCAGCCGAGGCAGTCTGCCTCAGCCGGTGAGCGGGAGCCATCCACTCCATCG
>NZ_PPSM01000074.1 GCF_002916655.1 Novosphingobium sp. HII-3 | reverse complement strand
CCCGTCGCCTTTCATTGTATGATTGATTATGTGGGTTGAGTAATCTAGTCGGAGGTTGATGAAAGTTGGGGACGTTGGGGTATTGAAGAGTGGCGGTATCTGAGGCGTACACTGTGGCGACGACGCGTACGGCGGGTGGTCGCAGGGGCGGTCGCCTGTCGGCTGGCATCCTTCGGAGCTGGCTGGGGCGGTGCTCGCGTCGCTGGTCGAACGCGCCGGCATGAGGGTCGAGGATATTGATCTTTACGAAGTGAACGAGGCTTTCGCACCGATCCCGATGGCCTGGCTGGAGGCGACCGGGGCCGATCCCGACCGGCTCAACGTCAACGGCGGCGCGATTGCGCTGGGCCATCCGCTGGGCGCTTCGGGCACCAGGCTGATGACCCCGCTGGTTCATGCGCTGCGCGCGCGGGGCAAGCGTTACGGCCTGCAGACGATGTGCGAGGGCGGCGGCATCGCCAACGTCACCATCGTCGAGGCGCTCTAGACAACGCGCGCCACCGACACCGGGCGTGGCCGCGAAGGGTTCCGTCCGCACGACAATCCCGGCGGCCGGCAACGGGCCGTCCGGCATTCGACAGGAGCAAGGCAAGTGGAACTGGCAGGACTGAGCGCGGTCATCACCGGCGGGGCAAGCGGACTGGGCGCGGCGACCGCGCGCAAGCTGGCGGCAGAGGGCGTCAAGGTCGCGCTGTTCGACCTCAACGCCGATCTGGGCGAGGCGCTGGCGAAGGAACTGGGCGGGGTGTTCTGCAGCGTCAACGTCACCGACGAGGCGAGCGTGGACGCAGGCTTTGCCAAGGCGCGCGAGGCGATCGGGCAGGAGCGCATCCTCGTCAACTGCGCGGGCACCGGCAACGCGATCAAGACCGCCAGCCGCGACCGCAAGACCGGCGAGATCAGGCACTTCCCACTCGCCGACTTCGACAGGATCATTCAGATCAACCTCGTCGGCACGTTCCGCTGCATCGCCAAATCGGCCGCGGGCATGCTCGCGCTCGACCCGCTGGATGGCGGCGAGCGCGGCGCCATCGTCAACACCGCCAGCGCCGCCGCCGAGGATGGCCAGATCGGCCAGGCCGCCTATTCCGCATCGAAGGGCGGCGTCGTCGGCATGACCCTGCCCATCGCGCGCGATCTTTCCTCCGAAGGCATCCGCGTCAACACCATCCTGCCCGGCCTCTTCGCCACCCCGCTGATGCAGGCCGCCCCCCAGCCCGTCCTCGACGCCTTGGGCGCACAAGTCCCCTTCCCCAAGCGCCTCGGCATCCCCGAAGAATACGCCTCCCTCGCCGCAGAAATGATCCGCAACCCATACTTCAACGGCGAAGACGTCAGACTCGACGGCGCCATCCGTATGGCGCCAAAGTAAAAAT
>NZ_PPSM01000073.1 GCF_002916655.1 Novosphingobium sp. HII-3 | reverse complement strand
CGCGTCGTCGCCACAGTGTACGCCTCAGATACCGCCACTCTTCAATACCCCAACGTCCCCAACTTTCATCAACCTCCGACTAGATTACTCAACCCACATAATCAATCATACAATGAAAGGCGACGGGGATAATCGGGCGATCCGCTAGCATGGGTGTCGAAGATGGGGCGAAGTACGGCACGACGTGGCGTTCATGAGGCTGCCTCACCGCGCGTGAACGCTCTCATCCGTGCCTAAACCGCCTGCGCGATGCGCTGCATGGAGACGCAAGCTCGCAATTGACAGTATTTACGAACGAACTATTTAGCTGATTAAAGTGACGTCGGTGGCGTTGTGCTCGTCGATCCCGCCGGCTTGCCATCCTGCGTCCCGTCGCTCCCGACAGATTGGAATGATGATGATCTGCCCTGTGTTTCAGATGTTTCGCTGGGATCAGGGTGGAGCCATCATGTGAGGGAAAGTGCCAATGACGTCGAGCAATAGTGATATCATCCGATCGAATGCCTGTGCTGGGCAGGTCGTATTCGTGGCTGGTGGGTCGAGCGGTATCAATCTGGGCATTGCGCAACGCTACGCCGAACTCGGCGCATCGGTCGGGCTTGTCAGCCGAAGTCAGGATCGTGTCGATGCGGCCGCGGCCACCATCACCGAAGCCGGCGGCAAGGCTATCGGTGTGGAAGCAGACGTGCGTGATTTCGATGCCGTGCAGGCGGCGATGCGAAAAGTACAGGCAGCCTATGGGGACTTCGACGTGGTCATTTCGGGTGCGGCGGGCAATTTCCTTGCACCAGTTATCGCACTTTCGCCCAATGCCTTTCGCACGGTGATCGATATTGACCTGATCGGGACATTCCATGTGTTCAAGGCGTGTTACGATTTCATTCGCAAGCCCGGCGCGTCGCTGATCGCCATCACCGCCGGTCAGGCGGTTCGGCCCACGATGTTCCAGGCGCATGCCTGTGCTGCGAAAGCCGGAGTCAATCTGCTGACCCAGACGCTCGCTATGGAGTGGGGCCCTGCCGGCATACGGGTGAACGGTATCGCGCCGGGCCCGATCGGCGATACGGAAGGCATGGCGAGGCTTGCGCCGAACGCGGAAGTGACCGCACGCCTGAAGGGTCGCATTCCGCTGCGCGACTACGGCACTAAGTCCGATGTCGCCGATCTTGCCGTATTTTTGGGATCGGCCAACGCCAAATACATCACCGGGGCCATCCTAGATTGCGACGGCGGTTCGATCCTCGGCGATGCATCGGGCGATGCCCTGACGTTTTCTAAGAGGGGATAGATGCCAGCGCTGCGGCAGCACCATTAGGCAAGGGCACGGCGACATTGAGGTGCCCCCTTCTAAGTGGTCCATCGACTATTTTAGTCTGGACCATGAAGGAGATGCGGAAATGCCATCGAAGAAGCACAAGCCGGAGGAGATCATCGGCAAGCTACGTGAGGCAGAGATCGTGCTGGCGCAGGGCGGAAC
>NZ_PPSM01000072.1 GCF_002916655.1 Novosphingobium sp. HII-3 | reverse complement strand
ACACCTGACGGTGCGCGTCGTCGTCCGTGGGCCCCTCCTATCGACTACCGGGATAACCGCCGCGCTGCCGAAAGGTGGGGTCAATATTGGGCGCCGATAGGGGGTCAGTTTTGCGCGCCGGTTGACAGTCAGTAAGCCGCAGCGCCTCGATCCGTGCGGCGGCGAACTTGGCTGCCTGTTCGTTCTGGAAATAAAGCAGAAACTGCTGCGACATGATGGGGGCGTATGTCCACCCCTGCTCAACTCCCGCCAGTTCAAGCAAGACTTTGATATCCCGATGGCGGAAGATCTGACGCCCCCCATCTTCCTCATGTGTCAGCATCGGCTGCTGGCTTAGGGCAGTCAGCAGCACGAGGTTTGCCTCGTCCCTCGCCATCGACAGTGCCTCTCCCACGATGCGGTCCATGTTCTGATAGCCCGCAAGAATAGCGTCGCCGTACGTCTGGCGTTGCTTCTCCGACGACTGGATCCTGAACAGACCCGGTTCGAACTCCCTCCAATGAAAGTGCTGGAAGTGCGCGGTGCTGTTGATGAAGAACGTAGAGAGATACGGCTGCATGGACTTGTAGACGGAGCGGAACACATCCCACTGCAGCCTGTCGAGCATCATGGCCCTGCGCCATTTCACGTCGCGGCGCCTCTCCTGCGCAAGTTGCTTGATCAACGCTGCCACGGAACTGGCAGAAAGGCCGTGCCTGAGCATGAACTGCCCAAACCGCAGAACGTCGACTGGAGAGACCTCCGGCCGGCCGCTATGCTCCTGGACGTAGCTTCGGACCAGACGAGCGTAGGGCCTGAACATGTTCAGCGGCACGGGCTCTGCCGAAGTGGCCCAAGGGTCGGGAAGGAAGCAGCCGCGAAACCCCGGCTGGACCGCGGCGTTCATGCTGCCGCAGATCCAGTTCGTCTGGTCTGCGCGGCTGACGAGGTCCCACAGACGCGGCGCGGTCAGGTCGCTGCCCTCGTTGAGATTGAAGCAGCCATGCTCCGCGAAGGAGAGCCCGGTGTGAACCGTGACCCACTGAACCCACGGCTCGAGATTGGGCGCCGTCTCCTCCGCGTCGGTGACCGCGACCATGGCGGAGTCCCGGAAGCGGCGAAAGTTCGGCAGATGCCCTTGCTCTATGAAGCGATCGAGCAACTGCGGTGAAAGTTCGTTGAATTCCAGGACAATCGTTCGCATTCAACCAGCCCCCACGTGGAGGGAGCAGAATGCCTCGCCCGCCTGCCCGATAGCCAGGGCAGTCTGTTCCGTTCCGGACCCACCGCCAGGCGATGGGGCCGGAACTGCGATCAAACGAGGCGTGCCTGACGCAAGGCAGCCGCGATGAAACCGGCGAACAGCGGATGCGGCTCAAACGGACGCGACTTCAGCTCGGGATGGAACTGCACGCCCACAAACCACGGGTGATCGGGACGCTCCACGATCTCCGGCAGCAACCCGTCGGGAGACATGCCCGAGAAAATAAGGCCGTTGCCTTCAAGCGCCTCACGGTACTTGCCGTTCACCTCGTAGCGATGGCGGTGACGTTCGCTGATTTCCGCCGCGCCGTAGATCGATGCGACATGGCTGTTCGGAGAGAGCGCAGCGGTATAGGCGCCGAGGCGCATGGTGCCGCCCAGATCGCCACCTTCCGCCCGGGTCTGGAGACCGTCCTGCGTCATCCATTCCGTGATGATTCCGACGACCGGCTCCTCAGTCGGACCGAACTCCGTCGAACTCGCCTTCTCGATCCCGGCTGCGCGCGCGCCTTCGATGCAGGCCATCTGCATGCCAAGACAGATCCCGAAGAACGGAACGCCACGCTCACGCGCGAAGCGAACCGAGGCGATCTTGCCTTCGGTACCGCGCTCGCCAAAGCCGCCCGGCACGAGGATGCCGTGCATCGGCTCCAGCGCCGCTGCGATTTCGGAATCTTCCTTCTCGAAGACTTCCGCGTCGATCCACCGCACGTTCACCTTGACGCGGTTTGCCATGCCGCCGTGCACCAGCGCCTCGTTCAGCGACTTGTACGCGTCCTGCAGGCCGAGATACTTGCCCACGACGCCGATCGTCACCTCGCCCTCGGGGTTCTGGTAGCGGTCCGTGATATCTTCCCAACGGGACAGTTCCGGAGCCTTCGACGATTCCAGCATGCCGAAGTGATGCAGAACCTCCGCATCCAGCCCTTCGTGATGGTACTGCAGCGGAACCGCATAGATGTTCGGCGCGTCAAGCGCCTGGATCACCGCCTGCGGACGCACGTTGCAGAACAGCGCGATCTTGCGACGCTCGCTCTCCGGCAGTTCGCGATCGGCACGGCAGAGGAGAATGTCCGGCTGGATACCCAGACCAGTCAGCTCGCGCACCGAGTGTTGCGTCGGTTTGGTCTTCAACTCACCCGCTGCAGCGATGAACGGAACCAGGGTGACGTGCACGAAGCAGGTCTGTTCCCGGCCGAGTTCGTTGCGCAGCTGGCGCATCGCCTCGACGAAAGGCAGGCCTTCGATGTCGCCGACGGTTCCGCCGATCTCGCAGAGGACGAAATCGAGATCCTCGGTTTCGGTCAGCGCGAAGTCCTTGATGGCGTCGGTTACATGCGGAATCACCTGAACTGTCGCGCCGAGGTAGTCGCCACGGCGCTCCTTGGCGATGATGTCCTGGTAGATGCGTCCCGAGGTGATGTTGTCCGCCTTGCTGCCGGAAACGCCCGTGAACCGCTCGTAGTGACCGAGATCAAGATCGGTTTCCGCCCCGTCGTCGGTCACGAAAACCTCGCCATGCTGATACGGACTCATGGTGCCCGGATCGACGTTGAGATAGGGGTCGAACTTGCGAATGCGGACCTTATAGCCCCGCGCCTGAAGCAGAGCCGCGAGGCTCGCCGCCATCAGACCCTTGCCCAGCGAGGAGACCACGCCGCCGGTGATGAAAATATGCCGCGCCATGGGAGTCGGGCCTTAAATTGCATGGGGGCCCAAAGGCAAGCGCCCAGAGCCTCATTCCACAGGTCAAACACATGGAAATGCCGTCTGACAGCGCCAGACGGCATTCCGGTTACGGTGAAGCGTCGCGAGGACGCTTGCCGGGGTTACTGCTTGGCAGCACCCGAAAGAGGGTCGGCCGGAACGGATTCGCCAACCGGAGCGCCCTGCACCTGTGGCGCAGGCGCCGCCGGATTGGCGGCCCCACCGAGCGGGTCCGCCGGCTGAGCCGGCGCCGACGGCGCGGCATTGCGTTCCAGCGAGGTGTCGATATCGCGGCCCGAGGTCTCATTAACCGCGAGAGCCGCAAGAGCGATGCTCAGGATGACGAAGACGGAAGCCAGGATCGCCGTGGCGCGGGTCAGGAAGTTGGCGGCACCACGTGCCGACATAAGCCCCGAGGGACTGCCGCCGACACCGAGGCCGCCGCCTTCGGACTTCTGCACCAGGATCACGCCAACCAGCATGGCAGCGACCAGCGCCTGGACCACGGTCAGAAAAAGGAACATCTTCGTCTCAGCCTTCTTACGAGGACATACCCCGTATGGTTCGCGGCGCAGATAGGCTCTCGAGGGCGAGTGCGCAACCCGGCAACTTTATTACCACACCGACTCTCGTCAATGCGTATCCGTCTTGTCATTCCGTAAGCGAGGCGGCCGCACCCACGATAGACAGGAAGCTTTCCGCCGTGAGGCTGGCGCCCCCCACGAGTGCACCGTCCACATCCGGAACTGCAAGCAGTTCAGCCGCGTTCTCGGCCTTCACCGATCCACCGTACAGGATACGCACGTCCACGCAGCTCTCACCGTAGATGGCGACGAGGCGGGTGCGAATCGCCTTGTGCATCGCCGCCACGTCCTCCACCGACGGCACGCGTCCGGTGCCGATCGCCCAGATCGGCTCATAGGCGATCGAAAGCTTGTCCGGTGCGCCGTCCATGCGCGGGCATGAGCCTTCAAGCTGCGCCGTGACGACGGCCTCGGCGTGTCCGGCGTCGCGCTGCGCTTCGCTCTCACCGATGCAGAGAATGACCGAAAGGCCGGCGGACAAGGCAGCTTCCGCCTTCGCCTTGACGTCCGCGTCGCTTTCCCGGTGGTAATCCCGGCGCTCGGAGTGCCCGACGATAGTGAAGTCCGCTCCCGCATCCTTCAGCATCAGGGCAGACACGTTGCCCGTGTAGGCGCCGTTCTCGCTGGCATGGCAGTCTTGCCCGCCCACACCAATCAGTTCAACCGCATCACGCATACGGAAGAGCAGTGTCGCGGGCGGCGCCAGCCCTACCTGCACCTTGGGGAAGCGCGCGGCGGCACGGTCAATTGCGCGGGCTTCGTTGAGCATGGCGCGCGTACCGTTCATTTTCCAGTTTCCGACGATGTAAGGCAATCCGGCCATTTCAATCCCTTGATCCGATCTCGGCGAACCTTGAGAGCTTTCTCGACAGAGTGCCCCCGGCGATTCCCGTTGCTGTTTCAAAACGGGGAATCAGTCGTCGCTTTGGCGGGCAGCTAGGCCAGTGTGCACGACCTTGTCAAAACTCGTCGCGGCGTCACCGATCGTATTACCCACCGCTGTCGCGCAAACGCAACGTACCGCGCTTTTGCCCGGCCCGTGCGCGACCGCCATTGCAGGATAGGCGAAGGCACCCTAAAGCCTGCGACCGTTTACAGGCGATACCCCAAGGTTTCGCGCAGATAATCGCTGATTGGCACGGTCCATGCTCAATTTCTTCCGAACGTTTCTCAAGTCCAAAGTCGGTGCCTTCGTGGGCCTGGCAGTCCTTGCCCTCATCGCCATCGCGTTTGCCAGCGGCGACATGATCGGGCTTGGAGGCCCGGCGGGTGGCGGGACCGGAGCCTCCGTGGCGACGGCCGGCGACGAGAAGGTCACAGCCGACGAACTCGATCAAAGTGCGAAGCGCGCACTGGAACGTGTCAAGCAACAAAGCCCGACCGCGACGATGAAGCAACTCATCGCTGAAGGCGGCCTTGAGCAGGTGCTCGACAGCCTGATCGACGGAGCGGCCTTCGCTGCTTTCGGAGACGAGCATGGCATTACCGTGAGCGATCGCCTCGTCGACAGCGAGCTCACTCAGATACCCGGCTTTCAGGGCGTCGACGGCAAATTCGATCAGACCGTCTTCCGTCAGGCGCTCGCGCAGCAGCGCATTTCCGAAGCGTCCCTGCGCAGCGACATCCGCAAGAACCTGATCGCGCAGGAACTTGTGGTTCCCGCCCAGTTCGGAACGGTGATGCCCCAGTTTGTGGCCAAGCGCTACGCGGCGCTGCTCGGCGAAACCCGCAGCGGCAGCGTCATCGCACTGCCCTCCCCGTTGTTCGCCCCCGACAAAGCGCCCACCGATGCGGAACTTGCAGCTTACTACAAGGAGCATGCGGCGCAGTTCGTCCGTCCCGAGCGCCGGACGATCCGCTACGCACTGGTCAAGGCCGAAGCAATCCCGGCGGCCGCGGCGCCGACGGACGCGGAGGTCGCCGCGCGGTTTGAAGCGAACACGGCGAACTACGCCGCCAAGGACAATCGCCGCATCACGCAGCTGATCGTTCCCACCGAAGCGGCGGCACAGGCAATCGTGGCCGAAGTGCAGAAGGGCAAGTCGCTCGAAGCCGCAGCGCAGCAGAAGGGGCTCTCGGCGGCCAAACTGGAATCGTTCAGCCGCGAGGAGCTGGCGAGCCAGTTCTCGCAGGCCGTGGCCCAAGCCGTCTTTGCGGCTCCTGTCGGGAAGCTGGCGACGCCGCAGAAGAGTGTCCTTGGCTGGCACGTCATCCGCGTGGACGAGGAGCAGAAGACCCCTGCAAGAACGCTGGCGGACGCGAAGTCCGAGATTCGCGAGCAGCTGGCCGCGGAGAAGGCGCGCAAGGCGTTCAGCGATGCCATCGGCCGTGTGGATGAGCAGTTCTCCAACGGCGCGAACCTCACGGAAGTTGCGCAGTCCCTCGGCGCTGGGGTGGCCCGCACGCAGCCCGTCACCGCTGATGGGCGGGTATACATGAAGCCGGGTGAGGCTCTCCCGGCAGAATTGCGCCCGATCCTCGCCACCGCGTTCAGCATGGAGCAGGAGCAGCCTCAGGTCGCCGAGGTTGAGAAGGGCAAGTCGTTCGTCCTTTATGACGTGACCGACGTTCAGGCCTCTGCCCCCGCCCCGCTCGCACAGATCAAGGACGACGTCACCTTTGCCTGGAAGGTTGACGCCGGCTCCAGGGCGGCGAAGGTGGCTGCGGTGAAGATCCAGGCTGCTCTGCGCAAGGGACAGTCGATTGACCAGGCCATCGCTGCAACGGGCAAGAACCTTCCTCCGGTCGAGCAGGTCTCGATGTCGCGGCCCACGCTGGCGGCGGCGCTTCGGGCCGGCCAACAGGTTCCTCCCCCGGTTTCGCTGATGTTCCACATGGCCAAGGGCACCATCAAGGTGCAGTCGGCTGCGGGCGGAAGAGGCTGGTTCGTGGTCATGCTCAAGGACATCGTGCCGGCCAAGGTGGAATCGGACGCCATGATCCGCAGCGCGCAAACCGAACTGGGGCAGCAGCTTGGCCAGGCCTACGCCTCCGCCCTTGCTGGCGCGGTCCGCAAGGACGTGGGCGTCAAGCGTCACGACGCCGCCATTCGCGCCGTCCGCGACCAGCTTGCCGGCACCGCCACCAACTGATCGGATCGAAGGAATAGCGATGCAGCGCCATTACGACCGCCGGGCGGCTCAGACGCAGCTTGAGCAAGGCCGTCCTGCTCTGGTCTGGCGCCGACTGGTTGCCGACACGGAAACGCCTGTCGGCGCTGCTCTCAAGCTGATCGAGGACGGCCGCGGCGATTTCCTGCTGGAGTCGGTCGAGGGCGGAGAGACCCGCGGCCGCTACAGCCTGGTCGGCCTCGATCCCGACCTCGTCTTTCGGGCGAACGGCGCCACCTGCGAAATCAACACACGGTGGAAACAGGACCGCAACGCCTTCTCGGCTCTGGAAGGCGGTAGCCTCACCGAGCTTCGCGCCCTTGTCGAACGGTGTCGCTGCGACGTTCCGGCCGAGCTTCCGAAGGCCATGGCGTGCCTGGTAGGCTATTTCGGCTACGAGACCATTGGTCTGGTCGAGAAGCTTCCGCGCGCGCCTCAGAGCACGCTGGAGGTGCCGGACATGCTATTCGTGCGTCCGTCTCTCCTACTTATCTTCGACAGGCTTTCGGACGAACTGTTCTGTGTCGCGCCTGTGTGGCCCGGCGTTCAGGATCCCGACAGCGCACTTGACCAGGCATCGGACAGCATCGACACCGCACTGCGCCGTCTCGCGGCACCCGCGCCTGCCGCTCCGGCGGCCGTGAACCTGCCGGAACCCGTGCAGACCGCGGTTGTGGCTCCGGCGGACTACAAGGCGATGGCTCTGCGCGCGAAGGAGTACATCGAAGCCGGCGATATCTTCCAGGTGGTGCTGGCCCAGCGCTTCACCTGCGACTTCCCGCTCCCGCCGCTGGCGCTTTATCGCAGCCTGCGGCGGGTGAATCCGTCGCCCTTCCTCTATTATCTCGACCTCCCAGGCTTTGCGCTGATCGGTTCGAGCCCGGAGATCCTCGTCCGTGTCCGCGAAGGCGAGGTAACCATCCGTCCCATCGCCGGCACGCGCCCGCGCGGCAAGACGCCCGCCGAGGACCGGAGTAACGAAATCAGCCTCCTGGCCGATCCCAAGGAGCGCGCCGAGCATCTGATGCTTCTGGATCTGGGTCGCAATGATGTCGGCCGTGTCGCCGCGGCCGGCTCCGTCGAAGTCACCGACAGCTACACGGTCGAGCGGTACAGCCACGTCATGCACATCGTGTCGAACGTAGTGGGCAGGCTCGACACGGCGCGACACGATGCTCTCGATGCCGTCTTTGCGGGATTTCCAGCCGGGACGGTCTCGGGTGCACCCAAGGTGCGGGCTTGTGAGGTAATCGCAGAGCTCGAGCCCGAAACCAGGGGCGCCTATGCCGGTGGCGTCGGGTACTTCGCGCCTGACGGTTCTGTCGACAGCTGCATTGTGCTGCGCACCGGCGTTCTCAAGGACGGCGTCCTCCATGTTCAGGCGGGCGCCGGCATCGTTGCGGACAGCGATCCTGACTATGAGCAGCGCGAGTGCGAAGCCAAGAGCGGCGCCCTTTTCGCCGCCGCGCGGGAAGCCATTCGCGTTGCCGGGGAACCCGGGTTCGGCCAATGAACCCAGCAGCTGTGCTTCGTCAGGCATTTGCCCTGCGATGCTGAAGCCGCTCGCTGCATCGGCCCTGTGCGTGCTTGCGTCCTGTTCCAGCGAACCAGCCCGCCAGCCCACCGCACCGCCCCCGCCTTCCTGTCAGGGGACGAGCTTCGAAGGCGTGAGCTTCACGCACTGCGTGGCAGTGCCGGGGCGGCACGGGATAAGGACAATCCTGGGCCCGAAAGGCGGTCAACCCTACCGCAGCCTCTCCCAACTCGCCGTCGATCGCCCAGACCGGAGCGCGCCGGTCGCTTTCGCGATGAACGGCGGCATGTTCGATGCCGAGGGCGGACCCATCGGCTACTACGTGGAAGACGGCGAGAAGGGAAAATCGCTCAATACCAACGAGGGCTTTGGAAACTTTCACCTGCTGCCGAATGGGGTCTTTTTTGGAGACACCAACGGCAAGTGGCAGATCCGCACCAGCACCGACTTCGAGCAATCGGTGCACGACCGGCCGGACTTCGGCACCCAGTCGGGCCCCATGCTGGTGATCGACGGCAACCTCCATCCGAAGATAGACCCCGACGGCAAGTCCTTGAAATTGCGCAATGGTGTAGGCATAGATAATAAGGGACGAGCGCACTTCGTCATCTCCGATGAACCCGTGTCCTTCGGCAAGCTTGCCCGCTACTTTCGAGACACGTTAAGATGCCGGAACGCACTGTTTCTTGACGGTAGCGTCTCCTCCCTTTGGGACCCCGAGCATGGCCGCGTGGACGGCGGACCGCCTCTCGGCCCCTTGATCGTCGTCGAGAAAAGGACGAAGGCGGACACATGATCCTCGTCATTGACAATTACGACAGCTTCACCTGGAACCTCGTCCATTACGTCATGGAACTCGGCGTCGAAGTCCAGGTCGTGCGCAATGACGCGCTGTCTGCCGCAGATGCGATTTCCAGCGGGGCTGCGGGCTTTCTGCTGTCGCCGGGCCCCTGTACGCCTAACGAAGCTGGAATCAGCCTCGAGCTGGTCGGCGCTGCGGCTGAGGCGGGAGTGCCGCTGCTCGGCGTGTGCCTCGGTCACCAGTCGATCGGCCAGTTCTTCGGCGGCAAGGTTGTTCGCGGCGGGCTGATGCACGGCAAGACCTCACCCGTCACACATGATGGCACCGGCGTTTTCACAGGCCTCCCCTCTCCGTTCACGGCTACGCGGTACCACTCGCTGATCGTTGAAGACATCCCGGATTGCCTCCACGTCAACGCCCGCTCCGACGACGGGCATGTAATGGGCTTTCGCCATGCAAGCCTGCCCATCCATGGTGTGCAGTTCCATCCAGAAAGCATCGCCACCGAGCATGGCCACGCCATGCTGGCGAACTTCCTCGGCGACTGTGGCATCGAAGCCAGGCTGCCCGAACGCCTCTCATCCGTGGAGGTGTGAATGGTGGTTGACCTGCCCGATCCGCTTCACCCCATCGCTGAGGAAGACGCACACACGGCCTTCTGCGCAATCCTCGACGGCAAGGTGCCCGAACCCGAGATCGGCACCTTCCTGATCGCCATGTCGGAGCGCGGCGAGACTGCAGCCGAGATCGCGGGTGCGGCCCGTGCGATGCGAGAGCGGATGGTGCCGATCACGGCTCCCGCGACCGCCATCGATGTCTGCGGCACGGGAGGCGACGGCCACCACACACTCAATGTCTCCACCGCCGTCTCCCTCGTGGTGGCGGCTGCGGGCGTGCCCGTGGCCAAGCATGGCAACCGTGCCGCCAGTTCGAAGGCGGGCGCGGCCGACACTCTGGAGGCGCTTGGGCTCAACCTCGATCGCGCTGTTGAAACGGCGGAGTCCACCCTTTCCGAGATCGGAATCGGCTTTCTGTTCGCGGCGCGGCATCACCCCGCGCTGGGACGGCTTATGCCGCTGCGCAAGTCGCTCGGCCGGCGCACGATCTTCAACCTGATGGGGCCACTGGCGAATCCGGCGGGGGTTTCACGCCAACTCGTCGGCATTGCCCGTCCCGGGTACGTGCCCATCTACGCCGATGCCCTCCTGCGTCTTGGAACGGATCACTCGATGGTCGTTTCGGGCGATGAGGGGCTCGACGAGTTGAGCATCGCTGGTGGCAACGAGGTTGCCGACATTCGCGGCAGCGAGCTTTCGATGCGCCGTGTGAACCCCGGCGACGCGAGCCTCGCGACCTCTCCGATCGGAGCCATTCGCGGAGGCGATCCGGCCTACAACGCCGAAGCGCTGCGCCGGCTTCTTCTTGGTGAGCATGGTCCCTACCGGGATGCGGTGCTCTTCAATTCAGCTGGCGCCTTGCTGGTCGCAGGCGAGGTGGAAAGCTGGAGCGACGGCGTGGAAGAAGCCGCCGAGACGATCGACAAGGGGCTCGCAAAAGCCCTGCTCGACTGCTGGATCGCAGCAACACGTTCGTGACGGGAACTACATGGCCGACAAATTGACCGAGATCTGCGACACCAAGCGTGAGGAAGTTGCCGCTCGCAAAGGTTTCGCGACGATCGCCGACCTCGATGACAGGGCGAAACAGGAAAGTGCACCCCGCGGGTTCGAGGCTGCATTGCGGTCCAGGGCGGATAATGGCTTCGCGCTCATCGCGGAAATCAAGAAAGCTTCGCCCTCTAAGGGGCTGATTCGGCAGGATTTTCTCCCGGCGGAGCACGCTGTAGCTTACGAAAGAGGCGGCGCCGCGTGCTTGTCTGTCCTGACGGACGCACCCTATTTCCAAGGTCATGGAGATTATCTGATGGACGCGCGCGCCGCATGCAGGCTGCCGGTCATCCGCAAGGACTTCATGGTGGACACCTGGCAGGTCGCCGAAGCGCGCGCTATGGGGGCCGACGCTATCCTGATCATCGTCGCCGCACTCGACGATGTTCTCATGGCTGAAATCGAAGCTGCCGCCCTGGAGCGTGGCATGGACTGCCTGGTGGAAGTTCATGACGAAGCCGAGATGGAACGTGCGAGCCGCCTGAAGTCACGGCTCATCGGCGTCAACAATCGCGACCTCAAGCGGTTCGTCACAGATCTTGGCACGACGGAACGCCTGGCTCCTCTTGCCCCGGACGGTACTTTGCTTGTCAGTGAAAGCGGCATCAACAGTCATGCGGACTTGCAACGCCTCTCGCGGTGCGGCGCGCGCACCTTCCTGGTGGGAGAAAGCCTCATGCGCCAGCCTGATGTGGAGCTTGCCACACGCGCACTCCTGACGGGAATCTGACCATTCTTCCTCACGCCATTCGGAGCCGGATATGACGAAATCTCTGACGCACATCGATGCTGAGGGGACCGCCCGGATGGTCGATGTCGGCGCCAAACCTTCGACGCAACGGACCGCCGTGGCAGCGGGGCAGATCGCGATGAGCACGGCTGCACTGGCGGCTATACAGGCGGGTGATGCCCCCAAGGGCGACGTTCTGGGCACCGCCCGGATTGCCGGCATCATGGCAGCGAAGCGCACGGCTGAGCTGATCCCGATGTGCCATCCGTTGATGCTGGACGCCGTCAACTTAGACTTCCGGTTCGACGACCGTGCCATCCACGTCAGAGCCACGGCGAGTCTCACCGGCCGGACCGGTGTAGAAATGGAAGCCATGACAGCAGCTTCTGTGGCGCTTTTGACAATCTATGACATGGCGAAAGCCTTGGACAAGGGGATGGTCATCGGCGAGGTACGCCTTGTGGAGAAGACGGGGGGGAAATCAGGCCATTGGATTGCGGAAGGCTACAGCGCGTGACGTCGCCGGGGCTGCTCTCTCTTGAAGAAGCGCAGAGCCGGCTTCTGCGCCTCGTCACACCTTTGGCGACCGAACGTGTCGATGTTGAAGGCTCCCTCGGCCGCTATCTGGCCGGAGCCCTCCAGGCACGGCGAACGCAGCCTGCCGCTGATTTATCCGCCATGGACGGGTACGCCGTGAGGCCGGACGACATGGCCGGGCCCTGGCGCGTGGTGGGAGAAAGTGCTGCAGGTCACCCCTACCCGCGAAACTTCGAACGGGGCGAAGCGGTGCGAATCTCAACCGGCGCCTTTCTTCCCGCGGACTCAGGCGCCGTGATCCTTCAGGAAGATCTCGCGCGCGATGGTGAAGTCATCGCTCTCACGGGAACGCCGCCGGAGCCGCCGCACAAGCACGTCCGGCGCTGCGGCATGGATTTCAAAGCAGGCGAAGAGATACTGGCGTCGGGAACCCGGATCGGCCCTGCGCAAGCCGCTTTGGCGATGGCGGCCGGTCACAAGCATCTGGCCGTCCACCGTCTTCCCCGCATCGCCATCGTCGACAGCGGTGACGAACTGGCAGCTGATCCGGAATGCTGTGAAGCGCACCAGATCCCCGCAACTAACGGCACGATGCTGGCAGCTCTCGCCGCGCCGCTCGCAAGCGAGGTCTTGCGGCTAGGACCAGTTGCCGACACCGTGGAAGATCTCACCGCCGCTCTCGACCGCGCGGCCGGGTGCGACATCATCGTCACGACGGGCGGGGCATCCGTTGGAGATCACGACTTGATACGCCCGGCGCTGGAAAGCTGGGGGGCGGACATCGCTTTCTGGCGGGTCGCCATCAAGCCCGGCAAGCCCATCCTCGTCGCCACGCGTAAGCAGAATGGGCGAGTACAGGTCATACTCGGTCTGCCCGGCAACCCGGTGTCCAGCTACGTCACCGCCTACATGTTTCTCCTGCCGCTTCTCCGGGCAGCAGCGGGTGCGGCCCGGGTGCTGCCCATCCGCTGCAAGGCCAGGATCGCGGCACCGCTTCGCCAGAACGGTCACCGCCGCGAATTCCTGCGCGGCACATGGGATGGTGAATTCGTCTGCCCAAATCCCCTTCAGGACAGCGGAGCACTCTCCTCTCTTGCCGCCAGCAACGCCCTGATCGACCGACTGCCTCTTGCCGAGGCCGCTGTACCGGGGGACGACGTCCATGTCTTCCTGCTGGAGGGTGCCGGTTCGATGTGAAAACGGGTGCAATTCGTTGCTTGCTTGTTCTCCGAATGTTCACTAGGAGAACAGAAGATCGATTTCCCGTTCGCACCCGACGAAAAGGCAGCGACCATGTTGACGCGCAAGCAGCACGAACTGCTCCGGTTCATTCAGACCCGGCTCGACGAAAGCGGCATTTCTCCCAGCTTTGAGGAGATGAAGGAGGCGCTGGATCTCAAGTCGAAGTCCGGGGTGCACCGGCTCATCTCCGCGCTTGAGGAGCGTGGCTTCATTCGACGCCTGCCCAACAGGGCCCGCGCTCTCGAGGTCCTGCGTCAGCCGGATGACGCGAGCCTTCGCGCTACGCGCCCCGCCATGGCGGCGAACAGCAATGACCAGTCGGCGCCGGCCACCAGTCATCCCGCCGCACAACCCGCCAATGACGTCATCGAAATTCCTCTGCACGGCCGGATCGCCGCTGGCGTTCCCATCGAGGCGCTGGAAGGGCAGTCGACCTTGCCGGTACCCGCAGCGCTGCTGGGCACCGGAGAACATTACGCGCTTGAGGTTTCAGGCGATTCGATGATCGAAGCTGGCATACTGGACGGCGACTTTGCGCTGGTGAAGCGCACCAGCTCCGCCCGGGACGGTGAAATCGTGGTCGCGCTGGTCCGCGGCGAAGAAGCGACGCTCAAGTACCTTCGTCGCGAAGCCGGCATGGTTCGGCTGGACCCTGCGAATGCCGCTTATGAACCGCAGATCTACGGACCGGACGAGGTTGAGGTCCAAGGCAAGCTGGCAGGTTTGCTACGCCGTTATCACTGAACAAAACCTCGTTCCATGACGGATGTTGAGGAACAGGATGCGGCGACTTAAGGCCGCCGCGGCCTGTCCAAGGCGTCGGGACGCCTTACCCACCACCCATGTTCTCCCTGGGTTTGAGCGACGGTGTCGATCCTCTGCTTTCCCAGATGGATAGCAAGTCCTCCGCTTTGTTTCAGACTGCGGCGGTCGGCTTTAAGCCACCGGGGGCGGCAACTCCTGGGCAGCCGGCGATCCGCTATGACGATATCGCTGCGCTCGCATGCCGCGGCAAGCGCGCGCTCGGGAACGGTATCGCGTCCGCGTGACAAGAGCAGTCGCCAGTTCCTGCCCTCACGCACGATGGTGAAGGTGCAGAAATCCTGGTTGCAACGGGCATTCGGCCAGCGAGCCAGAGAAAGAGGTTCAGCTTCCATGCCGGTAAATTCCATCAGGTTGTCACGCACGAAGCCGCCGTCGCTGTTCCTGAGGAGGAACAACCGCTGCCCGCCCTCCTCCACCACGCCGACCTGTCGGCCGTCGCCCGGCACGAGAATGTCTGCAGACGGTGACATGGCCAACAGGAAGGCTCCGCCCAGCGCCGGGGGCAGGCCAAGCCAGCGCACACGACCGCTCCATAAGCCGAGCCACAGTCCGCCGAGGATGAAGACGAGGAATGCGCCGTTGCCGGTCGCAGGCAGCAGGTTGACGGCTCCTGGCAGCGAAGCGAACGTATGGGCAAGTGCCAGCAGGGCCTCGATGGCGTGGGCGGCCAACCACCAGAGGGGGGTTCCCGCTCCGAAGAGATCCAACAGAAGCGCTCCGGCCAGCAGAGGCATGACAATGAAGGTCGTAAGCGGAATTGCCACGACATTGGCGAGCGCGCCGTATACGCCGGCGCGGTGGAAGTGAAAAAGGCCGATCGGCATCAGCGCCAGATCGATGACGATGCCGGTCACAAGCAGCAAGCCCAGGCTGCGCAGAGCCCGGATGATCAGCGCCTCGTCTCGTGGCGCCATAAAGCGGCGAACTGGCGCTGCCCCGCTGATCGCGACCAAGGCGAGGACCGCCCCGAAGCTCATCTGAAAGCTCGGCCCCATCACCGCTTCTGGCCAGAGCATCATGACGCAGAAGGCCGCCACCGCCAGCATCCGCAGCGACAAAGGCTCACGCCCGAGCGCGAGGGCGATCAGCACCAGCAAGGCACCCACGCAGGACCGCACGGTCGGCACTTCCGCCCCTGAGATTAGCGTGTAGCCGATGCCCGCCAGCGCACCGCCGCCTGCGGCGAGAACGGGCAGCCGGACTCTGAGCGCCAGCCACGGGAACAGCGCAGCAAGCCGCAGGACCAGAAGATACACGGCGCCCACAAGAGCGCTCACATGCAGGCCGCTGATGGAAAGAAGGTGCGCGAGGCCTGAGTCCCGCATCGCCTGATCATCCACAGCCACTATGCCACCCCGGTCACCCGTTACGAAGGCGGCCGCAAGCCCTGAGGCGCTTTCGCCGATCCGGCTGCGGACGTGGTCCGTAAGCTTCTGGCGCAGTGCGGCAAGCCGTCCCGCCGGGCGGCCCCGCTCGACATGGAGCACCGGGCCGAGAACCGACCCGGTCGCAGCGATGCCGGAAAACCACGCCGTGCGGGCGAAGTTGTAAGCACCCGGCAGCATTGGCGGCGCAGGCGGCATCAACCTTCCTTGAAAGCGGATCACGTCCCCCGTCTGCAACCGCAGGTGGGATCCATCGCGAGCCCGATTGACGCGGATCTTGATTGCACGGCCCGAGTCTGTGGTAGGATCGCGCATGGCCAGCAGCAGGCGATCGCGGCCCCGGGCGGGTTGCGGCTCTATACCAAGCAACCGGCCTTCGAAGACACCGGAGATTGGCCGCTCGATCGGCACTGCTCCAACCAGTTCCGACCTGACCCACGCTACCGATAGGCCGCCCGCCATTATCAACACTACCGCAGTCGTCGCGCGGAGAAGATAAGGGTAAGCCTGACGAGCGGAAAAGGACGCGGAGCCAGTTGCATTGAACGCAAGTGCAATACCCAGGAAGGCTGCCCACCAGATGGGCGTAGGCAACGCAAACCAGGCGGTTATCCCCGCACCGAAGGCGACGGAGAGCCACGGTCCCTGCTCGAATCCTGCTTGGTGAAGAAATCTTTCCGAGGCGGCCAAACCCCTCGACAAGAGGCGCTTGCAGGTCCATGGCCCATGCTGCAATGCAGCGGCTTCGGACGCGTCCGTGGCCGAATTTTGAAAGACTGCGGCTTGAATCCCCATGGCCGCGCATAGGACAGGAAGGTCGAGTTGATGGCAAGCGGCAGTGCATCGGGCGGAGCGGCAGGCAGCAAGGCCGTCGTGACGCGCTTTGCCCCCTCGCCCACCGGTTATCTGCATATCGGCGGCGCCCGAACGGCCCTTTTCAACTGGCTTTTTGCCCGTCACCATGGCGGGAAATATCTTCTTCGTATCGAGGACACCGACCGCGCTCGCTCCACCGATGCCGCGATTGACGCCATTTTCGATGGACTCTCCTGGCTCGGCCTCGACGGGGATGAAGCGCCGGTTTTTCAGTTCGAGCGGTCAGACCGCCACGCACAGGTTGCCGCGCAACTGATGGAACGCGGCAGAGCCTATCGCTGCTACCTCAGCAGCGACGAACTGGCCGAACGCCGGCAAAAAGCGCAGGAAGAGCGTCGGCCGTTCCGCGTGGAAAGCGAATGGCGCGATGCGGACCCTTCGACCTGGCCGGATGACAAGCCGTGGGTCGTGCGCGTCAAGGCGCCGCGCACAGGGCAGACCACGATCAACGATCTCGTACAGGGTGCGGTCACGGTCCAGAACGAAGAGATCGACGACTTCGTCATCCTCCGCAGCGACGGTACGCCGACCTACATGCTGGCAGTGGTGGTGGACGACCACGACATGGGCGTCACGCATGTGCTGCGCGGCGACGACCACCTGAACAATGCGTTCCGCCAGTTGGTGATCATTCACGGCATGAACTGGGATGAGCCGGTCTACGGTCACGTTCCCCTCATCCACGGCGCGGACGGGGCCAAGCTGTCGAAGCGTCACGGCGCCTTGGGCGTCGATGCCTATCGTGACGAGATGGGCGTCCTGCCCGAAGCGCTGTTCAACTATCTGCTTCGCCTCGGCTGGGGCCATGGCGACGACGAGATCATCTCGCGCGAACAGGCGATCGAATGGTTCGACATGGCCGATGTGGGCAAGTCGCCCTCCCGCTTCGATGTGGCGAAGCTGCAGAATCTCAACGGACATTACTTGCGTGAGGCGGAGGATGTTCGGCTTGCAGGTCTCGTCCTCTCCCGTCTCGACGGTGTGGAAGGGGACGATGCTGCAGAGCTTCTCGTCCGAGCCATGCCCGTGCTCAAGGTCCGCGCAAAGGACCTCAACGAACTTGCAGAAGGTTCGGCCTTCCTGTTCGCCAAGCGTCCTCTCGCCATGAGCGACAAGGCGCTGGCTCTCCTGAGCGACGAAGGGCGACAGCGCCTCGCGGCGATCCATGAGAGCCTGTCCCGTCTGCATGACTGGACTCTCGAGGGACTGGAAGCCAATCTGAAAGCAATGGCCGAGAACCATGGACTGGGCCTCGGCAAGCTCGCGCAACCCTTGCGGGCAGCCCTGACGGGTCAAACGACCTCGCCGGGAATTTTTGACGTACTTGTATTGCTCGGACGGGACGAAAGCCTTGCGCGGATTGCCGCGCAGACTGAAGAACCCGCCGGGTCGCAGGCATAAGGAGATAATAGGTGGGTGATCAGGCTAAACTGAGCGCTGGTGGCGCGGACTTCGAATACCCGGTTCTGAAAGGCAGCGTCGGTCCGGACGTCATCGACATCCGCAAGCTCTACGCCCAGACGGGGAAGTTCACGTTCGACCCCGGCTTCACCTCTACCGCGAGCTGCGAATCGGCTCTGACGTACATCGACGGTGACGAAGGCGTTCTGCTCCACCGTGGCTATCCGATCGGCCAGCTCGCTGAGAATTCGTCGTTCATGGAAGTCAGCTACCTGCTCCTGAACGGCGAACTGCCGAACAAGGCCGAACTCGAGAATTTCGAGTACACGATCAGCCGCCACACCATGCTGCACGAGCAGCTGCGCCATTTCTACCAGGGTTTTCGCCGTGACGCGCACCCGATGGCGATCATGTGCGGTGTCGTCGGCGCCCTTTCGGCGTTCTACCACGACTCCACCGACATCGCGGATCCGGAACATCGCAAGATCAGCTCGCATCGCCTGATCGCCAAGATGCCGACCATCGCCGCGATGGCCTACAAGTATTCGGTCGGCCAGCCGTTCGTCTATCCGGACAACAAGCTGAGCTACACCGGCAACTTCCTGCGCATGACCTTCGGCGTTCCCGCCGAGGAATACGAAGTGATCCCCGCCGTCGAAAAGGCGATGGACCGTATCTTCATCCTTCACGCCGACCATGAGCAGAACGCCTCGACTTCGACGGTTCGTCTGGCAGGGTCTTCCGGCGCCAATCCGTTCGCCTGCATCGCGGCCGGCATCGCCTGCCTCTGGGGCCCGGCACACGGCGGCGCCAACGAAGCTGCGCTGAACATGCTGAAGGAAATCGGCACCCCCGACCGCATTCAGCACTATATCGATCGCGCCAAGGACAAGAACGATCCGTTCCGCCTGATGGGCTTCGGCCACCGCGTCTACAAGAACTACGATCCGCGTGCGACAGTCATGCAGTCCACCGTTCGCGAGGTCTTCGACGCGCTCAAGGTTAATGATCCGCTCTTCGAAACCGCGCTGCGCCTGGAAGAGATTGCTCTCAACGATCCGTACTTCGTCGAGAAGAAGCTCTTCCCGAACGTTGACTTCTACTCGGGCATCATCCTTTCGGCGATCGGTTTCCCGACCACCATGTTCACCGTGCTCTTCGCTCTGGCTCGGACGGTCGGCTGGGTCGCACAGTGGAACGAAATGATTTCGGATCCAGGCCAGAAGATCGGGCGTCCGCGCCAGCTCTACACCGGCCCGACTCAGCGCGACTATGTTCCGGTCGACAAGCGCTGATCAAGATGACGTCACCGCGAACGTTTGCGGTCGACAGGAAGGAGGCTCCCGCGTTTGCGGGGGCCTTTTTTCGTTTCAGGCTGATAGAAACGAACAGGGCCCAGTGCCATGATGCCGTCGCATCATACGCATTCGAACGGGAAAAGGGGCTCGGACCATGCCATTCATCCGCTTCGTTGCCGTCATCCTCGGACTTGCGGCGGTCGTCTTTGGAGTGATCGTGGCTCTTCAGGGCACCGCCGTGCTGCGCTGGCCTGAGGGGAACTTGATGGTGGGCGATCGAGGGTGGGCGATCCGCGGCGCCATCCTCACGATGGTCGGCGGCATCGTGGTGTGGCTCGCCCGCCGAACCTAGATCAGCCTTCGGGTTCCGCCGGCACCGCAAGCACAAAGCGGGCGCCCTCGCCCGGCGCGCTCTCGACTGTGAGATCGCCGCCCATCGCGCGGGCCAGTCGGCGGGAGATATAAAGGCCAAGGCCTGATCCGCCGTCGCCGCTGCGACCCAGACGTTCAAACCTGTCGAAAACCCTCGCCTGTTCGGCGGCACTGAGGCCCGGGCCTTGATCCTGCACGATCGCACGAGCGCAGGCGCCATCCATCTCCACCGTCAGGTCGATGCCGGACCCTTCCGGGGAGTAGCGGATCGAATTGCCGATAAGATTGAGGAGTATCTGCAGGACTCGACGGAACTCGGCGCGCGCGGGCGCCACCTCGTTGTCCGCTGGTGACCGGATCGCGATGTTCTTCTCGCGCGCGCGGACACCCAGAATCCCGGCCGCTTGTCGAGCGACCTCGCCGAGTTCGATGCGGTCGGCAGCCGTCGAGAAATCGTCCGCCTCAAGCGCTTCAAGGTCCGCCATGTCATCAAGCAGCCCGAGCAGCAATTTGCCCGCCCCGGCGATTTCACCAGCGTATTCGGCGTAAGCATCGGGCAGCGGTCCTGCCAGACGCGTGCGTATCGTCTCCGCATTCGCCACGATCCGGGCGATCGGCTGCTTGAGGACGGGAGCCAGGTCTTGTCCGACCAGGCTGCGGCGATGCGTCGGCCGCATTCCCGCCTGTCCGGTACTGTCTTCCGGAGGGGCCGTTTCGGACAGCAGGAGAAGTTCAAATCCTGATGGCTCGTGACCGGGACGCGCCTGCGGTATCAGCCTAACGCGCCATGTCCGGGAAGCGCCGGGGACATCGACCTTGATGCCGTCCAGAAGGCGCCAGTGCAGCGGCTGCTGGCAGGTCATGTCTGCCGGGGGCAGGAAGGTGGTCCAGCACTGGCCAGTGCCTCGCTCCATAGCGGCCGCGACCGGCTCCAGCTCAGGCGATGCCGTTGACGCGGCAAGCAGCCTCTGCCGGGAGTCCAGAAACGCCGACAACTCGGCGAGATGGCGATCGATCGTCGCCCGGCGCTGTTCCGCAGCCGCGCCGTCTTCCGGCATGCAGGGGGACGTCTGCCAGGACTTCACCTGTACCGCGCAGCCGTCCCCCGCCGGTTCCGCTTCGATCCAGGCCGCGATGGTATCGCTTCCGTCCTGCGCCCGTATCGTACGTCCGAGAGGCAGCTTTATCCGCCGAACCGTACGAACAAGATCGAGCAGTTCGGGGACCGCTATCGTGCCCGGCAGTTCCCCGCCACAGCGCATCTGCAACCATGCGAGTGGCTCCTCGGCGTGGAGCATGCGGTCCTGCTCGTCGGACGTGGCACGGGCCAGGACGGTAGCCATGGGCAGGTTCATCGAACGCCTGCTGTCAGAAGGGCAGCCGCACGGCCGGCGTCGATACCGTCGAGCCCAGTCGGCAGTTGCGCCCGGGGCGTAAGAACCAGCAATTGCGTCTCCACCATACGGTGGCTCGCTCCCGCCGCCAGCAAGGCCAGCGCCAACCGCGTACTGCGCCCGGGATGTATAGAAACGACGAGAACGTCGCGCGGCTGATCCGAGAACCGAGAAAGACCCGAGCAGAAAAGCGCCAGTCCGGCCTCACAGACTGAGAGGACCTGATCTCGCCGCTTCAACCCGTCGCACAGGAGCAGGGCCAGATCCAAGCGACCGGGAACTTCGGTCCGAAGCCTTCGCACGCGCGCTTCCACGTCGGACACGCGCGCCGACAACGCCGCGTCGGCTCCGACGAGCTTGCGCAGGCTCTCGATCGCGCTCTGCAACACGTTCAGCGGCAGCTCCGCCAGCGGAAGAGCCATGCGCCGCTGAGCCTGGCACCATTGAGCCTGAGATTTCAGGAACCGTCGAGCCGGCTCACCCAACTGCTCATCCTGCAAAAGCCTCTGCAGCAGCGGAGGGCTCACGGGATCAAGGGCCGTGCTCTCCTGGAGTGTCTCGGTGAGTTGCCACTCCAGCGCCAGCGCGTGAACGTGTTGCAGCAAGCGCTCGTCCTGAAGGAACGTACGCGTCAGCAGGCCAATATCGTCCGGCGCATGCATCCCCCTGTCGGTGTCTCCGATAAGGCCATCGAGCACCTGCGACGCAACGTCAGCCAGCATGCCGCGAACGCGGGCCAGCACCTCTTCACTGAGAAGTGCCGTTTCCTCGGCCGCCACCAGATGCCGCAGTACCGGCAGCGCGGCCGCCCCCACAGCGTCGCCCCGCGCCAGCTCGCGCCTCAGCGCGGCTTCAGCGCCTGGTAAGTCAGCCTGGAAAGCGGCTTGATCGGTCATATGATCCGTCTAACCGTCATCAAGTTAATTCAAGGTTATGCGTCGCGGCGACGTGGCAGGACCAATGCGGCAGCAACAAGGCACGCGGACAGCCCCTTCACGACCAGCAGAACCTGACCGAAACCGGATGCAAATGCCAGTAACAATCCGAGCAAGGCCCTATCACCTGCCAGGCCACTCACCCGTCCGGCAGCAACGCGAGGAAGGAGGACCAGCAGCATCAACAGAATTGCAGGTGTACAAAGCCACGCCAGGACCGGTTCGCCGGGGAAACGGGGCGTATCGAGAAGAATCAGTCCCGCAAAGGCTACGTCGACCAGCCAGACCAGAGCGTCCGCACGGGGTATCGGCGGCGCGGGCTGTCCAAGCGCCTGGCGCTCGGCCGCTCGCAGCAGACGACTTGCCTCGACGAGAAGCCAACTGACCGCGACCAGCGCGAAAGCACACCACAGGACGCCCAGCCACCCCGCACCCGCCGCGATGAGCAGGGTGACGATGACGGCCACCGACACAACGTCGCTCGCATTACCGGCGTGAAGCAGCGAAGAGCCGAAACTGAGCACCGCGAACCGAGCGATCGTGCGGCCGGGCGTACGGGCACCATCCTGCGCAAACCGCGACCGCATCCACTCGTCTTCAAGTGCGTAGGCTTCGGCTTCACTGCGGATCATGCGCCAACCCGCGCCCGCTCGCGCTGCGGCGGGAACCTCACGCATCGTTGTGCCCGATTGCAGCGCAATGCGCGTCAGCGCCGAAACGGCATCGACGTCTATCGGCAACTCGTGCAGTCGCTCGACGAGCGAACCGGGCGCTCTCATCACACCTGCGGTGGCCCGGTTGATGTCAATACGCTCGAACCCGGCAGCCAGCGCACCCTCTACGGGCTGGACCAGAACGACGGGCGCATGGCCTTCCAGCAGGGAGACGGTCTGCGCCGCGTCAGCAAACAGGCCTTCGGAAATCACCACCAACTCATCTGCCGCGGTAACCAGACCGGACAGCTGGTTCGCCGCCGTCACGACCGCGAACTGCAGGCCTGCATCTTCAGCATCATATTGCAGGGCCGCCAGTTCCGGCGACATGCCTCTCGCCATGCAGATCACCCGCTGACAGCCGAGCGCGATGACAGTTCCAAGTTGGTGCTGCGCCGCGCTGCTGCCTGCCACGCGCAGGAACGCGCGGGGGAACGGCTGCCCTGTTACGGCAGGCTCCATCATGGCCAACAATGCAATCCGCAAATTCGAAACTCCAGCACCCAGCCTTAGATGTAGGCAGCCGCCGCGCAGGTGCCAAGTTAAAGCGTCCGCTCAGTTCCCGGATATTTCGGCCAGTACGCCTTCAGCTTCCGAACGGAGATGGGTTCTTCCGGCGGCGCATCGCATGCCGCCTGCGCCAAATTCCACAGCCGCGCCGAGTGAAAGCTTGCCGCAGGCGCGATGCGGCGCTCGGCCGCTGCCTGCTACGCCATTTCCCCAGCTTAATTGCATAACTCCTAAAGTGGGGTTTATCGCTCCGACCGCCGTGGTATCTTCAGGCATGGTTGGGGAACACAGGATCATCGCCTTCGGCAACGGTGAAATGCCGGAGGCGCAAGTTGCAGCGGACGACACGCGATCTGCCACAGATAGCGTGTCGTTGGATGACGGTGCGGATCTGGCGGACTCGTCCGACAGCGGGGAGCCGGCGGAACCGACTTATCGTCCCTGGGCGGCTCCCGCCGCGGCGGGCGTTGCGGTCGCCGCGTGGACCGTTTTGTTCATCGCAGCACGTCTCCCGTCATTTTCACCCGGGCTGGCGCTGGCCCGCGTTCCAACCCTTGTAGTGGAGTGGACGGTTCCCGTTCTCCTGATCGGCGTCGCGTGGTTGCTGTTCATGCGACACAGCGCGCGTGAAGGCCGCCGCTTTGGTGATGTCGCACGTGCTCTCTCGGTTGAGTCCGCCCGCATGGAGACGCGGCTGACCGCCGTAAACCGGGAGTTGAGCCTCGCGCGTGAGTTCATCGCGGCACAATCGCGCGATCTTGAGACGCTGGGCCGCTTGGCGACCGAACGCCTGTCGCAGAACGCCGACCGCCTGCAGGAGCTTGTGCGGGAAAACGGGACGCGCGTGGAATCGATCAGCACCGTCAGTGCAGCCGCTTTGGAGAACATGGAGAAGCTGCGCGGCCAGCTTCCGGTCATTGCCAGCTCCGCCAAGGACGTGACCAACAACATCGCCAATGCGGGGCGAACCGCGCATGGTAACCTCGAGGACATGATCCACGGCTTCAACCGCCTTAACGAGTTCGGCTCCGCCAGCACGCGCCAGGTCACCATGCTGCGCGAGCAGGTGAACGAGACGCTGGAGGGCTTCATCGCCCGCTGCGACCAGCTCGAAGCGTTGGCTGATGGGCGGTTCGCCGCTCTGCGGGCGCGTGGCGAAGAGTTCCGCAGCCAACTCGAGAAGCACGAAGTCGAAGCTCTGGCCGCCATCCGCGTTCGCGCGAAGGCCCTAGGCGAAGAGATCGACGAGACACGCCGTCAGTTGGACCACAACGAGGCCGAAAGCCTCACATCGCTTCGCGCCCGCCTGGTCGCGTTGCGCGACGAGAGCGATGTGGTCACCCGGGCGTTTTCACAAGCCGAGGAAAGAGCAACCGAGACCTTAAGGGCGTCGCTGGCGAACCTTTCGGAAGAACAGACCGCTGCCGGCGTGGCGATCGCCGAGGCGCACGAGAGCGCCATCGACGCCTTGTGTGAGCGGCTCGCAGCCATATCGACCGAGGCATGCCAGATCGATGAGGCGATCGGGCTGCGGGCGGAGCGCCTCGCCATGGAAGCGCAGGATCGCCAGTCGCGCCAGGTTGAGCAGGAACGCCATGCCATTGCCCGGATCGACCATATGCTTGGCGACCTCGACGCCTCGATAGCGGAACGCCTGGAACGGCACCGGATCCAGGCGGCAATGCTTGCGGAAAGGGCGAGCGAAGTAACCGGGGAACTCGGACGTTTCGAAGCGCGCATGGAAACGATCGCAGCACAGGCAGGAGAGGCCGAAGGTCGGCTCAGCTCAAGTCTGTCGACGCTGACGGACGCACTTGCTGCGGCCCGGACGACGCTCGCCGTGACGGACGAAGAGGTCGAAAAGCTGGCTGAAGACAGCGTACGCTTGCTGGAACTCCTTCAGGCGAGCGCCCGCCAGACCAACCACGCCCTGCCCGAAGCGCTTGCCCTCTCCGAAGATCGGCTGCGCCACCTGCAGGAAACCATGAGCGTGGTGCTCACGCAGTTGCAGCAGGCTGCTCGTGGGGGCGAGGAGGTCACCGCCGAAATTGGGAACTCCGGTCGCGACCTGGATGCACTGATCACAAGCGTTTCGCACGCGCATGCAGATATCTCCGCCCGGGCAGAAGACCATGCGGCGCTCCTCGTTCGCCTGCAGGAAAGCGTCAGCGAAATCGACGCTGCGACCCAGGAAGCCGCTGACAGGGCCGGCGGAGCTTTGATCGCCGCCCTCGCCGCGCTTGGTACCACCCTCGACGACGCAGTCTCCTCCATAGAGGATGACAGCGCCGAACGAATCAACCGCGTTGCGGAGAATCTCGCCAATGACAGCGCGGCGGCCATAGACAGGGCC
The DNA here is from genome assembly GCF_002916655.1 of Novosphingobium sp. HII-3. GTDB lineage: Bacteria > Pseudomonadota > Alphaproteobacteria > Sphingomonadales > Sphingomonadaceae > Novosphingobium > Novosphingobium panipatense. Next base: position 117,668 of record NZ_PPSM01000072.1, on the reverse strand, counting down.
ATGCGTGCCAAAGCCGCCGAGGTCTCCGGGCAACTCGAACAGGCCGTGGCCCATGCTTCAGGCGTTACGCGCGAGGCGGCCGCGCAACTGCGCGAGCAACTGGAGAAGGTGGACGAACTCGTCGGCAATCTCGAAGGCCGCGTCGCCGAGGCGCGCGAGCGGGCCGAAGAGCAGGTCGATAACGACTTCGCGCGGCGCGCAGCGGTGATCACCGATTCGCTCAAGTCCAACGCGATCGACATCGCCACAGTGCTTTCCAGCGATATCGCCGACGACGCATGGGCGGCCTATCTGCGCGGCGACCGTGGCATCTTCACACGCCGCGCCGTCTCCCTTCTCGACGCAGGCGAAGCCAAGGCGATCCAGCAGATCTTCGAACGAGACGATACCTTCCGTGCGAATGTCAGCCGCTATATTCATGATTTTGAGGGCATTCTTCGCCAGGTCCTGTCCACACGGGACGGTAACGCACTGGGCGTGACGCTCCTGTCGTCGGATCTCGGCAAGCTCTACGTGGCCCTTGCGCAGGGCATCGAACGGCTGCGCAGTTAAGCATCGGTGCGGGCGAAGCGCCTGGAGCTTCGCCCGTTTTCCCTTCAGTCGGCCGCGCCGCCTTCTCGCTTCGGATAGGCTGCCCCGACGTGTGCCTCGCCTCGCATGGCAGCGAGCGTCTCCTGACGATGACGCTCCCGGTACGTTGCCCTCTGCTCGTCCGTCCGCTCGCCGTGGCAAGCGGGACAACTCACACCCTCCTCGTAAAGCGATGATACGCGGTCTTCATCGCTAACCGGTCGGCGGCAGGCATGGCAAAGGCCGTAGCTGCCCTGCGACAGCCCATGCCCGATCGTCACGCGCTGGTCGAAGACGAAGCACTCACCCCGCCAGAGGCTTTGCTCCTGTGGCACGGTCTCAAGATACTTGAGAATGCCCCCCTTCAGGTGATAGACCTCCTCGACACCTTCCTGCTTCAGGAACGCCGTCGACTTCTCGCAGCGGATGCCGCCTGTGCAGAACATCGCAACCTTTGTCTTGCCACCCGCGAGAAGTGTTTCGCGTTCCTGTCTGAACCACGCCGGAAAGTCGCGGAAGCTGCGCGTTTCCGGATCGACCGCCCCCGCGAATGTGCCGACGGCGACTTCGTAGTCATTCCGCGTGTCGATGACGATCGTATCCGGATCGGAGATGAGCGTATTCCAATCCTCCGGTTCGACGTAAGTGCCGACACTCGCCTGAGGATCGATGCCTTCTTCACCCATCGTGACGATCTCGCGCTTGATGCGCACCTTCATCCGATGGAACGGCATCTGCACCGCCTCCGAATACTTTACGTCCACGTCCCCGCATCCCGGCAACGATCGCACGTGGCCAAGCACCGTCTCGATGCCGCTCCGGCTGCCTGCAATTGTGCCGTTGATGCCTTCTTGCGCCAGCAGCAACGTCCCGCGAATACCGTTTTCGCGGCAAACAGCTTCGAGCGGTGCCTTGAGGGCCAGCGGATCGTCAAATCGTGCAAAACGGTAGAGCGCGGCCACGCAACAGCGCGGCGGTGTCAGTGTGTCGGAGTCCATGGCGCGCATCTAGCGCCAAATGCCCGCGATGCCAAAGAGCACCTCAGTAACCCAGATCCTTCACCGGAGCGTCGAAGAAATTGATATCCTCCACTGTGAACCATCCCAGCGCGTAATTGGCGTAGTAGAGGCCGAACAGCACGGCAGCCAGCACCGTTGCCCGCTTGGCGACCAGCAGAGGCCGGAAGTTCACCGGAGCGCTGTCTGCGTGCCCTCGTCCCACTACGTGGCCATCCACCTCATCGGGTGTTCTCAGTCCAATCGGCAGGACGATGAAGGCGCTCATCACCCAGAAGAGCACGTAGATCGCTGCGATTGAGGTCCAGTTCATTGCCATCGGTCCTAATCCTCCAGCAGCAGCACCTGGACCTGTGGCTTCTTGCCGGACCAGCGTGTCGCCGCCCGCCGTGCCGCAAGCCGTGCAGCCTCGGCCCGTCCATCGCGATCCGCCTTCCTCGCTCGCGACAGCGCCTCGGCCACGTCGCGCTTCGCCTCCTCGACGAAAGCCGGATAGTCCTCGTCCAGCGGAAGCCCTACCGCGGATACCTCCACGTGCCCCTTGCGGTCGGCGGCGACCGAGACGACACCGTTGAAGGCGATGCGGCGGCGCATGACGATCGCCTCTCCATCCGCCGGCGCAATGATGTCGCCGTCCAGTACGAGCCGCCCGGACCGCACTTCGCCAAACTTTCCGGGCTGAGTTGGCGCCAGTCGCACCAGGTCGCCATTCTTCTGGAAGATTGCCTTCGGAATGCCACTCGCCAGGCCAAGCCGCGCCTGTTCCTTCATGTGACGGATTTCGCCATGCACAGGCACGAGTATATCGGGCCGCAGCCAACCATACAGCGCTTCGAGCTCCGGGCGACCCGGATGGCCTGACACGTGAATCGGGCTCTGCCGGTCGGTCACGATGATGATGCCCGCATCGGCCAGACGGTTCTGGATGCGCCCGATCTGCAGCTCATTGCCTGGAATCTGGCGGCTGGAAAAGAGGACGACATCGCCCTTGTCCAGTTTGATGGGATGACTGCCGTCCGTGATCCGGGCCAGCGCTGCACGCGGCTCACCCTGTCCCCCCGTCGCCACGACCAGGACGTCGCCGCGCGGCAGATCCATGGCGGTGTCAGGATCAACCAGGTCCGGCAAGTCCTTCAGGTAGCCGCACGCCTGCCCCGTCTGGATCATCCGATCCAACGACCGCCCGGCAACGCAGAGCTGACGCCCCGTCTTCCTTGCCACGTCCCCCAGCGTCTGAAGCCGCGCCACGTTCGAGGCGAAAGTGGTCACCAGCACCCGTCGCCCGGCATGCTTCTTCACTTCAGCCAGAAGGCCGCGGTAGACTTCGCCTTCCGAACCGGACGCTTCCGGATTGAACACGTTTGTCGAATCGCACACAAGCGCGAGCACGCCCTCGTCGCCGATCGCGGTCAGTTCAGCCTGGGTCGCCGGCGTACCGATCTGCGGCTCGTCGTCGAGCTTCCAATCGCCTGTGTGGAAGATCCGCCCGTACGGCGTCTCGATTAGAAGCGCGTTGCCCTCTGCAATGGAGTGCGCCAGCGGGACATACCGCACGCCGAACGGACCCAACTGGAACGTCTCGAGACCCTCGATCACGATCAGTTCGACTCTATCCAGTATCCCCGCCTCTTCCAGCTTTGCCGCCACCAGCCTCGCCGTGAACGGCGTTGCGTAAAGAGGCACACCCAGATCCTCAGCGAAATAGGGGACCGCGCCGATATGGTCCTCGTGCGCGTGAGTCAGGACGATGCCGAGAAGGTTTTCGCGCTCATTTTCTATGAACTCGAGATCGGCGAATACGAGATCGACACCAGGGTATTCGTTACCCGAGAACGTCATCCCGAGATCGACCATCAGCCACTTGCCCTGGCATCCGTAGAGATTGACGTTCATGCCGATCTCGCCCGATCCGCCAAGCGCGCAAAACAGAAGTTCCTTACCGGGAATCACTTGGAAGCTGCCCTTTCGGCAATGATTGCGAGACCATCGATCGTGAGATCCGCGTCGACGGCATCGAAGATTTCAGTCGCCTCATCGAACAGAACGGCCAGTCCGCCCGTAGCGATCACCTTGGCCGGCCTTCCGATTTCGGTTCGCAGGCGTGCGATAAGCCCCTCCATCATCGCCACGTAACCCCAGAAGACGCCAATGAGCATCTGGTCCTCGGTGTTGCGACCGACCACGCTTGTACTTTTCGGGGCTTCGATCGCAATCCTCGGCAGCTTCGCCGTGTTCCCGACCAGCGCGTCAAGAGACAGGTTGATACCGGGTGCTATGATGCCCCCCTTGTACGCGCCATTGAAGTCGACAACGTCGAATGTCGTGGCGGTCCCGAAATCCACAACGATAAGATCACCACTGTGTTTCGCGTGGGCCGCGACCGCGTTGATGGCGCGATCCGCCCCCAGGGAGCGCGGTTCATCGACATCGATGTCGATGCCATATTCCGCCCGCCCCTGCCCGGCGACCAGTGGCTCGACATTGAAGTAATGGCGGGCGAGGATCTCGAGGTTGTGCAGCGCCCGAGGCACTACAGTGGAGATGATGATCTGAGTGACCGCATCAGCCTTGACGCCGCGAATGGCGAGAAGCTGCATCAGCCAGACGGCGTATTCATCCCCGGTGCGCCGCGGATCCGTCGCTATCCGCCAGCGGCCGCGAATGCTGCGGCCCTCGAGCAAGGCGAAGACGACATTGGTATTGCCGGCATCAATGGCGAGAAGCATCGGTCTTGAAATCCTCACGCTCAGGTGTTCGGAAGTACAACGTCGCCTGCGTGGATGACCCGGATGGACCCGTCATCCAGTTGAAGCAGCAGGTTACCGTCCTCGCTCAATCCCGCGAACCTACCCTCGACCGCGCCTTCTCCCGGCGGTAAAACGGTTAAAGCAGCGCCCCTTGGGTGCGCCACACTTTGCCAGCGCCGCAGCAGTGGAGCAAGCCCTCCATGCCGCCAGCGCTGCAGTTCCCGTTCGAATGAGTCAGCCAGTGCCCGGGCAAATTCATCGCGCGTTGGCGCAGGGCCGCCTTCCGCCAGCGCCGCCGTCCGCCGCCCGGCGACTTCAGGTGCGTGCCGGATGTTGACCCCCACACCGATCACGACAACGCCGTGGATCATTTCCAGGAGAATACCGGCGGCCTTCCCTCCCCTGAATAGGAGATCGTTCGGCCACTTCAACATCAATCCTTCGGGCGCGAACAGGGCCGCAGTCTCATGGACCGCGACCCCGCTCAGCAGTGCGAGCGAGGCCGGTGCGGGATCCGCCGAGGTCACTCGGACGACGGTTGACCCCATGAAGTTACCCGCGTCACCGTTCCACGAGCGCCCGAGACGACCCCGTCCCGCGGTCTGCCGATCCGCCACCAGCCAGTGCCCTTCGGGCACGCGGTTCCCAGCGGCGAGGCGCCCAGACAGCTCCGCGTTTGTCGAGCCGGTCTCGGCGATTACCTCGATCAAAGCGCTTGGAACAGAGCGGTCGCCGCCGTGTCGGTGAGACCCTGCAGCCAGCCACTCGCGAGATAGCCCAGTGGCGAGATGAACACGCACGTCACCACCAGGATGGCCTTGTGCCAGATGTCGTTCTCACCCTTCACCGCATCGGCCGGCTCATCGAAGTAGATGACCTTGACGATCTTCAGGTAGTAGAACGCGCCGATGACAGAAGCCGCAAAGCCCAGGAAGGCGAGCGCCATCATGTCGGCATCCACAGCCGCCTTGAACACGAGGAACTTGCCCCAAAAGCCGAACAGCGGCGGAATACCAGCAAGGCTGAACATCACGATCGCCAGAGCCAGCGCCAGGCCCGGTCGGGTACGCGACAGGCCCGAGAACTTTGCAATCTCCTCGACCTGGTTGCCGTTCTCGTCCTTGAGCATCAGCATCGCCGCGAAGCCCGCCACCGTCATGGCAATGTAAAGCACGAGGTAGAACAGCATGGCCGAAGCGCCCTGCACGTTCGCCGCAGCAAGGCCGATCAGAATGAAGCCGACGTTATTGATGGACGAATAGGCCATCAGACGTTTGATGTTCTTCTGCCCGATCGCGCCGAGTGCGCCGACCACGATCGACGCCAGAGCGACGAACACGATGATCTGACGCCAGGCGTCCACCTGGTCTCCGAACGCGCCCAACATCACACGCATGGTCAGGCCGATGGCGGCCACCTTGCCGGACGTCGCGAAGAACTTCGTAACCGGAGTGGGTGCGCCTTCGTAGACGTCGGGCGTCCACATGTGGAACGGAACGGCGCTGATCTTGAAGGCCAGGCCGGCGAGGATAAAGACGATGCCGAACAGCGCGCCGGTCGACAGGCCACCCGCGAGAGATGCATCTATGCCCGAAAAGGCGGTCGTGCCGGTGAAACCGTAGGTCAGGCTCATGCCGAACAGCAGAATGCCCGACGCCAGTGCACCCAGAACGAAGTACTTGAGGCCGGCTTCTGCCGAGCGGTCATCCGTCCGCGCGAACGAGGCAAGGACATAGGCTGCGAGCGAGTTCATCTCGAGGCCGATGTAGAGCGCAAGGAGGTCACCCGCCGACACCATCATGCCGCTGCCCAATGCCGCAAACACGATCAGCACGGGGAATTCCGGACGCATTGCGCCCAATCGGTTGAGGAACGCCGGGGCAACCACAAGAGCCGATGCGGCTGACAGGTAGATCAGGATCTTTGCAAAGCTCGAGAAGGCATCGGCGTGAACCTGCCCGAAGAACGCGGCGTAGTCCGGCCCCATCGCCCCCTGACACAGGGCGGGCGCGACGAGGAACGACGCTCCCACCAGCGCCGCGACGGCAAGGATCGAAATGAGGCGGCTTGCCTTGTCACCACCCCAGGCGGCGATCAGGAGCAGGATAAGGCCTGCAATGCTCAGCGTTTCTTCCGGCGCGATAAGGCGCAGGGAGTGCGACCAGTCCATCAGTGTGACCCCCCATGCGCACTATCATCCGTGTGCGCAGGTTTAACTTTTCCAGGTGTAGGCGCGCTGTCGCCCTGCGGCTTTGCACGGGCAAGGCGGGCATCGAGCGCGGCAATGTCGGCGCGCATCGGAGCAATGAAGCTTTCCGGATAGATACCCATCCACAGGGCGGCCAGCGCGAGCGGCACGACCATGGCCAGTTCCCGGCCGTCGAGATCCGGCATGGCGGCTGCATCGGCGTTCTTCTGCTCGCCGAACACGACCCGGCGGTACAGGTAGAGCATGTAGGCCGCGCCAAGGATGATACCCGTCGTGCAGATCAGCGCCGCCCAGGTCGAAACCTGGTAGATGCCTCCCAGGCTCAGGAATTCACCGACGAACCCGCTCGTACCCGGCAGACCGATGGATGCCATCGTGAACAGCAGGAAGAACAGTGCGTAGCGCGGCATGTTGATCGCAAGTCCGCCGTAGCGGTCGATTTCACGCGTGTGCAGACGGTCGTAAATGACGCCGACACAGAGGAACAGTGCACCCGAAACGAGGCCGTGGCTGAGCATCACGAGCATAGAGCCTTCGAGACCCTGCACGTTGAAGGCGAACAGGCCGATCGTGACGATCGCCATGTGCGCGACCGACGAATAGGCGATCAGCTTCTTCATATCGCTCTGCACAAGCGCGATCAGCGACGTGATCACCACCGCAGCCATCGACAGGCCCCACACCAGCGGCGCGAAGTAGACCGAAGCCTCCGGGAACATCGGCAGCGAGAAGCGAATGAACCCGTAACCACCCATCTTCAGCAGCACACCCGCCAGGATGACCGACCCGGCCGTGGGCGCCTGAACGTGCGCAGCCGGAAGCCAGGTATGGACCGGCCACATCGGCATCTTCACTGCGAAGCTGGCGAAGAACGCGAGCCAGAGCCAGTTCTGGGCCGAGGGCGGGAAATCGTAAGCCATCAGTGTCGGGATATCGTTCGTGCCTGCGGTATTCACCATCCACAGCATCGCCACCAGCATCAGCACCGAGCCGAGGAGCGTGTACAGGAAGAACTTGTAGCTTGCGTAGATGCGATCGGCCCCACCCCAGATCCCAATGATGAGGTACATCGGGATCAGGCCGGCTTCAAAGAACATGTAGAACAGGAAGATATCCTGCGCCATGAACACGCCGAGCATGAGCGTTTCCACTGCAAGAAACGCCGCCATGTACTCGCCAACGCGCTTTTCGATCGAACGGCTGGCACCGATGCAGATCGGCATCAGGAACACCGACAGCATGATCAGCAGCAACGCGATGCCATCGATGCCGAGCGCCCATGAAAACCCGGAGAAGATCTCGAGCCGTTCAGTGAACTGCCACTGCGGTCCGCCGATGTCGAAATTCGCCCACAGCACCACGCCGAGGGCAAGGTCCGCAAGGGTAGCGAGCAGCGCAACTGTGCGCGCTGCTTTGGCTTCAAGAAAGAGGCAAGCCAGCGCCGCTGCCAGCGGCACGGCCAGCATCAGGCTGAGGATCGGAAAACCACTCATCATCTTATCCCGCGATCACCCAGCTGATGGCGCCGACAAGGCCCAGCAGCATGACAAGAGCGTAGCTGTACAGATAGCCCGACTGGACCTTCTGCGCGTAAGTCGAACCCCGTGCGACGACAGCCGCCGCGCCGTCCGGACCGAACCGGTCAATGATGCCGATATCGAGCACCTTCCAGAACACCTTCCCGAGCCAAAACGCGGGCTTGACGAAAATGGCGTTGTAGAGCTCGTCGAACATCCACTTGCGGTACACGAAGGTGTAAACCGGGCCGAGTTGATCGGCGACTGCTTTGGGGAACGAGGTGTTCTTGATGTAGCCGTACCACGCGGTCAGCAGGCCCAGCGACATGACCGTGAACGGAGTCCACTTCACCCAGGTCGGCACGCCGTGCATGGCGTGGATGAGGTGCTCGTGGAAGACCAGCGAGCCCTTCCAGAATTCACCCTCTCCGTCAGAGATGAAGGCGTCGTGGAAGATGTAGCCCGCAGCTACGGCACCAATCGAAAGCAACAGCAACGGCAACAGCATGACAAGCGGGCTCTCGTGCGGATGATAGCCGCCCGTACCGTCAGCGGTAGTATCCACCGCATGATGCGCCCCCCCTTCCGCGTGGCCACCGTGGCCGGCGGCGTGCGCGTCATGGCGATCCGTCATCTCGCCCGCATCCTCCTCGGCCGGCGCACCACGATGCTCATGATCGTCATGACCATGCGCATCGTGAACCGCGTGCTGGATGTGCTCCGACTGGATCCAGCGGGGCTTGCCGAAGAAGGTGAGGAAGACGAGGCGCCACGAGTAGAAGCTCGTCATCAGCGCAGCGGCGATGCCCATCCAGAAGGCGAATGTGCCGACCGAAGTGCCAGAGCCGAAGGCCGCCTCGAGGATCGCGTCCTTCGAGTAGAACCCTGCGAAGCCCACGAAACCGGCAATACCGACCCCGGTGATGGCGAGCGTGCCTGCGGTCATGGTCCAGAACGTGATCGGGATGTGCTTACGCAGCGCACCGTAGAACCGCATGTCCTGCTCATGATGCATGGCATGGATAACCGAGCCGGCACCAAGGAACAGGAGCGCCTTGAAGAACGCGTGCGTGAACAGGTGGAACATCGCCGCGCCATAGGCGCCCACACCCGCCGCAAAGAACATGTATCCCAGCTGCGAGCAGGTCGAATACGCGATCACGCGCTTGATGTCCCACTGGGTGCAGCCGACGGTCGCAGCGAAGAAGCAGGTCGCGGCACCGACGACGGCGATGACGTTCATAGCGGTTTCGGTCTGCTCAAACATCGGCGACAGACGACAAACCATGAAAACACCGGCCGTGACCATCGTCGCAGCGTGAATCAGCGCCGAGACCGGCGTGGGCCCCTCCATGGCATCAGGCAGCCAGGTGTGAAGACCCAACTGAGCCGACTTGCCCATCGCGCCGACAAACAGCAGCAGGCACAGCACCGTCATGGTGTCGAACCGGGCGCCGAGGAACCCGATCGTAGAGCCCGCCATCGAAGGCGCGGCTTCCAGGATTTCGGGGATCGATACCGTGCCGAAGACAAGGAACGTGCCGAAGATGCCGAGCATGAAACCAAGGTCGCCAACGCGGTTCACCACGAACGCCTTGATTGCTGCAGCGCCGGCTGAGGGCTTGCGGAACCAGAAGCCGATGAGAAGATAGGACGCCAGGCCCACGCCTTCCCAACCGAAGAACATCTGTACGAGGTTGTTGGCGGTCACCAGCATCAGCATGGCGAACGTGAAGAGCGACAGATAGGCGAAGAAACGCGGCTGATCCGGCTCCTCGCTCATGTAGCCCCAGGAGTAGAGGTGAACGAGAGCCGAAACCGACGTGATGACGACCAGCATGACCGCCGTCAGGGAGTCGACGCTCAGCGTCCAGTCGAACGTCATCGTGCCCGAGGCGACCCATTTGAGGACATGGACCTCATAGGCTGCCCCAGTTCCCCCCAAAAACGAGAGGAAGATTGGCCACGACAGCGCACAAGCGACAAACAGCGCACCGGTTGTCAGCACCTTGGGCACCACCAGGCCAAGGGACTTGTTCCCCAGCCCGGCGACGAGAGACGCCAGCAGCGGCAGGAAGACGATAAGGAGGATAGACACGACCTTACCCCTTCATCCGGTTGACGTCGTCAACGGCGATGGTGCCGCGGCCACGGAAATAGATCACGAGGATTGCAAGCCCCACCGAAGTCTCGCCGGCAGCCACCGTCAGCACGAACATGGCGAAGATTTGGCCAGTCAGGTCCTGAAGGAAGGCGCTGAAAGCGACAAAATTTATATTCACCGCAAGCAGGATGAGCTCGATCGCCATAAGGATGACGATGATATTCTTGCGATTTATGAAGATGCCGAGAACGCCGAGCACGAAGAGGATCGAGCTCACCACGACATAATGTTCGACGCCGATCACAGCTGAACCCCCTTGCCGGATTCCGGCTTGACGTTGACCGTGGCCTCATCCGGTCGACGCATGTTTTGCTTCCGGATGTTCTGGACACGGGTGCCGCTGCGCTGACGCAGGGTCAGGACAATCGCGCCGACCATCGCCACGAGAAGGATCACGCCTGCAGCCTCAAAGAGAAACAGGTAGCGGCTATAAAGCAGCGCGCCGACCGCTTCGATGTTCGAGAGGCCCGTTCCTGCTGCGGCCGTGCCATCCGGCGTGCCCAGGTCCAGCGACCCGGCTCTGTACGCGCCGATACCGAGCACGATTTCCGCCAGCAGCACAAGCGCCACAAGGGCGCCGAACGGCAGGTACCGGACAAAGCCAGCGCGCAGTTCGGCAAAATCGATATCGAGCATCATCACCACGAAGAGGAACAGCACGGCGACGGCGCCCACATACACGATGACAAGCAGCATCGCGATGAACTCGGCCCCCGTCAGAACCATGAGCCCGGCGGCGTTGAAGAACGCGAGGATCAACCAGAGCACCGAGTGCACCGGGTTGCGCGCCAGAATGGTGATCGCGCCGGAGCCGACGGTCATCACCGCGAAGAGATAGAAGGCGATTACGTGAATCATGGAGCCCTGTTTCCTTGCGCGCGCCGGTTAGCGGTACGGTGCATCGGCTTCAAGGTTGGCAGCGATCGCGCGCTCCCACTTGTCCCCGTTCGCCAAGAGCTTGGCCTTGTCATAGAGCAGTTCCTCGCGCGACTCCGTCGCATATTCGAAGTTCGGGCCCTCGACGATGGCATCCACGGGGCACGCTTCCTGACAGAACCCGCAGTAGATGCACTTGGTCATGTCGATGTCGTAGCGCGTGGTGCGACGCGAACCGTCGCTGCGCGGGGCTGCCTCGATCGTAATCGCCTGCGCCGGACAGATCGCTTCGCACAGCTTGCAGGCAATGCACCGCTCCTCGCCGTTGGGATAACGGCGAAGGGCATGCTCGCCGCGAAATCGGGGTGAAAGCGGGTTCTTCTCGAACGGGTAGTTGATGGTCGCCTTGGGCTTGAAGAAATACTTCAAGGTCAGCCAGTGCGCCTTCACGAACTCCCAGAGCGTGAAGCTCTTGATGAGATATCCGACGGTCATGCGAAGTGTCCGGTAGCCATGAGGTAGCCGCTGACGATCACAACGAACAGCAGCGAAACGGGGAGAAAGACCTTCCAACCCAGTCGCATCAACTGGTCGTAGCGATAACGGGGAACCGTCGCCTTCACCCAGCTGAACACAAAGAAGAAGAAGAAGACCTTGAGCAGGAACCAGACGAAGCCCGGGACCAGGTAAAGTACGGGGATGTCGAGCGGCGGGAGCCAGCCACCCCAGAACAGCGTCGCATTGAGCGCGCACATCAGGAGCACGTTCGCGTACTCACCGAGCCAGTAGGCTGCGAACGCCATCGACGAGTACTCGGTCTGATAGCCAGCGACGAGCTCGGATTCGGCCTCGGTAAGGTCGAAGGGAGCACGCTGCGTTTCCGCCATGCCGGAGATCAGGAACAGTACCCACATTGGGAACAGCAGCGGATTGAATACAAAGCCGTTGATGATGCCGAAGAGATGGCCCTTCTGCGCCAAAACGATGCCGTTCATGTTGAAGGTGCCGGCCCACAGGACGACACAGATCAGGATGAAGCCGATGGAAACTTCATACGAGATCATCTGGGCCGACGCGCGCATCGCCGAAAAGAACGGGTACTTCGAGTTCGACGCCCAGCCCGCCATGATTGTGCCGTAGACGCCCAGCGAACTGATCGCGAAGACGTAGAGCAAACCGACGTTAATATCGGCCAATATCGCATTGGAATTGAACGGAATTACAGCCCAGGCCATCAGTGCGACGGTGAACGTCACCACCGGCGCGATAAGGAAGAGGCCCTTGTTCGCCGCCGAAGGGACGATGGTTTCCTGCAGAAAGACCTTGAGCCCGTCCGCGAAGGATTGCAGCAGACCGAAAGGCCCGACCACGTTCGGCCCACGGCGCAGCGCCATTGCGGCCCAAATCTTGCGGTCGACGTAGATGATCATCGCCACCGCAAGCATGAGCGGCAGCGCAATGAGCAGGATGCCGCAGATCGTCGAGACGAACCACGCCCAGTCGTAGGACATCCCGAGAGACTGGAAGAACGGGGTCATTCCGCGGCCTCCGCAAAGTCCTCACCATGCAGCAGCTCGGCCGAGCAACGCTGCATCGTCGCGCTGGCGCGGGCGATGGGGTTGGTCATGTAGAAATCCTTGATCGGATAGGCAATCGCACCCGATGCCGAGCCGCCACCCGACGGAAGCGCGCTTCCGTAATCGGCCAGCCCCTCAACACCGAGCGCCGGCACAGCAGCCACCATTGCGGCGCGAAGTTGCTCGAAGCTGTCGAAGCCTACGGTAACGCCGAATGCATCTGCCAAAGCCCGCAGGATCGTCCAGTCTTCGCGAGCGTCGCCGGGCGCAAAGACCGCCTTGTCCGACAACTGGACGCGGCCTTCTGTGTTCACGTAGGTTCCCGCCTTCTCGGTGAAGGCCGAGGCTGGCAGGATGACGTCTGCCGCATGAGCGCCCTTGTCACCGTGATGACCGATGTAGACGATCATCGACTCCGCGAAGCGGGTGTAATCCACTTCATCCGCGCCAAGCGACAGCAGAACTTTCGGCTTCGCCGCGATAAGGTCGGCAACGCCGCCCTGCTGAGCATAGCCCAACATCAGGCCGCCCATGCGCGACGCTGCCAGATGGAGCACGTTGAAGCCGTTCCACGCAGTCCCATCCTCCAGCGTGCGCACCAGATTGAACTGCCCGGCCAGCGACAGGCCGGCCTGCAGACCCCCGCGCCCAAGAGCCGCACCGCCAAGGATGATGGCTGGCCGCTTGGCACCGGAAAGTACCTCGACCACGTGCTGCGGAAGGTTCCCCATCACCGAGAGGTCCTCACCGAGGAACTCGCCGCCGAACGTGGTCTCCCACTCCGGCCCGATGAGGAAGACACGGGCGCCGCGCTTGACCGCCTTGCGCAGTCGCACATTCACGGACGGCGCTTCCCAGCGCACCATCGATCCAACGATCAGGATGGCGTCAGCCGTCTCGATCCCGTTGAAGGTGCTGTTGAAGTTGACGGCTGCGAGACTGGACGTGTCGTAGTCCATCCCCGTTTGGCGGCCCTCGAGAAGAGTCGAACCCAGCGCACCCAGAAGAGCCTTGGCTGCGAACATCGTCTCGCAATCAACCATGTCGCCCGCAACAGCCGCTATGGAGGCGCCCGGATTTAGCGTCGAAAGGGCTGCGAAGGCCTCGTTCCACGTTGCTGGCACGAGCTTGCCGTCGCGGCGCAGGAACGGCTTGTCCAGGCGGCGCTTCATGAGACCGTCCACCTGGAAACGAGCCTTGTCGCTCAGCCACTCCTCGTTGACGTCGTCGTTGTTGCGCGGAAGCACGCGAAGGACTTCGCGGCCACGTGCGTCGATCCGGATGTTGGCGCCGGTCGCGTCCGAAACGTCGATACCCAGCGTCTTCTTCAGTTCCCAAGGGCGGGCTTCGAAGGCGTAGGGCCGGCTGGTAAGCGCGCCGACCGGGCAAAGATCGATCACGTTCGCGCTCATCTCATGCCTTGCCGCATGTTCAAGGTACGTGGTGATCTGCATGGATTCGCCGCGATACAGCGCGCCGATTTCATCGACGCCCGCGACCTCCTCAGAGAAGCGCACGCAGCGGGTGCAGTGGATGCAGCGCGTCATCGTCGTCTTGATGAGCGGCCCCATGTACTTGTCCGTCACAGCGCGCTTGTTCTCGTGGTAGCGCGAGCCGCCGCGGCCGTAGGCGACAGACTGGTCCTGCAGGTCGCACTCGCCGCCCTGGTCACAAATGGGGCAATCGAGGGGGTGGTTGATCAGGAGGAACTCCATGACCCCTTCCCGCGCCTTCTTGACCATCTCGGAGTCGGTGCGGATTTCCTGGCCTTCGGTGGCCGGCAGCGCGCAGGAGGCCTGCGGCTTGGGCGGCCCCGGCTTCACTTCGACCAGGCACATGCGGCAGTTGCCGGCGATGCTCAGGCGCTCATGATAGCAGAAGCGCGGGATTTCCTTGCCGGCGAGTTCGGCGGCCTGCAGCACGGTGGCGCCTGCAGGGACGTCGATCTCGACGCCGTCTACTTTGACCTTGGGCATTATTCAGCTGCCTGTTGCAGAGATCCGTGCCGCTCTTCGATGCGGCGCTCGATCTCGGGACGGAAGTGGCGGATGAGGCCCTGGATCGGCCACGCGGCGGCATCGCCGAGTGCGCAGATCGTATGGCCTTCGACCTGCTTGGTGACCTGCTGCAGCATGTCGATCTCCTCGACATGGGCATCGCCGGTGCGCAGGCGTTCCATCACGCGCCACATCCAGCCGGTGCCTTCCCGGCACGGAGTGCACTGGCCGCAGCTCTCATGCTTGTAGAAGTACGAAATACGGCTGATGGCGCGGACGATATCCGTGGATTTGTCCATGACGATAACGGCAGCGGTGCCGAGGCCCGAACCGACCGCTTTCAGACCGTCGAAGTCCATCGGCGCGTCCCAGATGTCGGCGGCCGGGACCAGCGGAACCGACGAACCGCCAGGAATGACCGCCAGCAGGTTGTCCTTGCCGCCGCGAATGCCGCCGCAGTGACGCTCGATCAGTTCGCTGAACGGGATCGACATCTCTTCCTCGACCACGCAGGGACGATTCACGTGCCCGCTGATTTGGAAGAGTTTGGTGCCTTTGTTGTTCTCGCGACCAAACGAAGAGAACCACGACGCGCCGCGCCGCAGGATCGTAGGGGCGACCGCGATCGATTCCACGTTGTTCACCGTGGTTGGACAGCCGTAAAGACCTGCCCCGGCCGGGAACGGCGGCTTCAGGCGGGGTTGACCCTTCTTCCCTTCAAGGCTCTCGATCATCGCGGTTTCTTCACCGCAGATGTAGGCTCCCGCACCGCGGTGCACGAAGACGTCGAAGTCGTAGCCCGAACCGGCGGCGTTCCTGCCAAGCAGCCCCGCCGCATAGGCTTCCTCACGTGCCGCGAAGAGCACTTCGGCCTCACGGATGTATTCGCCGCGGATGTAAATGTAGGCCGCGCGCGCACCCATCGCGAAACCGGCCACCAGCGCGCCTTCGAACAGAAGGTGCGGGTCGTGGCGCATGATCTCGCGGTCTTTGCACGAACCCGGCTCGGATTCGTCGGCGTTGATCACGAGGAAGCTGGGCTTTGGATTGCCGTTCTGATCGAGCGGCGGCTGCTTGGGCATGAAGGACCACTTCATCCCGGTGGGGAAGCCCGCACCGCCACGGCCCCGCAGACCCGAGGCCTTCATCTCGTCGATGATGGCGTCGCGTCCGCGCGCGATCAGATCCTTGGTGTTGTCCCAGGCTCCGCGCGCCTGCGCTTCCTTCAGGTTCCACGGCTGGAAGCCGTAAACATTGGTGAAGATGCGGTCTTTATCGAGGAGAGCCATTACCACTCGCTCCGATAGTCATGGTTTTCGGTCCTCATGGCTACAAGGCTCGTTGGCTCACCGACCGGTTCGACCGTGTGGCGAGCCGGATCCTGCGTTCCTGCCTTGGGCGTCTCGCCGCGCAGCAGTGCCTCGAGCACCGCATCGAGGCGGTCGGGTGTCAGGTCCTCGTAATTGTCGTCGTTGATCTGGACCATCGGAGCCGAAGCACAGTTGCCCATGCACTCGACTTCAGTGAACGACCAGATGCCGTCGGCCGTGGTCGCGCCCTTCTTCATTCCACGCGCCCGGCACGCATCGATGAGGTCGTCCGAGCCACGAAGCATGCACGGCGTCGTGCCGCAGACCTGGACGTGGAAGCGTCCGATGGGCGCAATGTTGTACATCGTGTAGAACGTCGCCACTTCGACGACGCGGATAATGGGCATGTCGAGCTGAGCCGCGACATATTCCATCACGGGGATGGGCAGCCAGCCCTGCGTGTTCTCTTCGGCGCCGACCTGCCGCTGGGCGAGGTCAAGCAAAGGCATCACTGCCGAGCGCTGGCGCCCTTCGGGGTAGCGCGCGATGATTTCCTTCGCCTTCGCGGCGTTCGCCTCAGTCCAGGCGAAGTTACCCCAACGCGCCCTTAATTCGGGCGTATCGGGTTCGATATAGCGGTCAGCCATGCTTACCTCTGCGCTTCAGCCACTGGTCCTGGCCGAAAAAGAAAATCTCGAAGCCGCCGATGGCCGTCGCGAGCATCGCGATCATCGGCGAGGGCACGATCCCGAGCCAGAGAACCGCGAAATACAACGTGACGAGGAAGAGCCCCGTCAGCGTTGCCCAGATCCGGATCATCTCGACCGTGTTGAACTTCGTCATAGGTCCCGCCCCTTCCCGCTCAACGGATGAATTCGACGCGCGAACATTTGTCGCCTTCGAAGCTGTAGACGGCCACTACGTCGAACGGCTCAACCAGCTCCGAACCGTCGGTCGCGGGGCCGCGCGTCACATGTTCGCGCATGAGCACGTAGGCACCGATCTCCTCGGCGGTGATGATCTCGGCGCTGTTCTGCGGCCAGCGCTGGAACGCAGCCGCCAGTCCGGATCGGGTTCCTTCCCGGCCTTCGCGAACAATGGCGCCGCGATAGCTGGCCTCGCAGGCGTCGTCCGTCATGTACGAGACGTAGAGATCGGCGTCCTGGGCATTATACGCCGCGATCATGGCCTTCGCCGTGTCAAGGTTGCTCACCGGTCGCACTCCCCGAACACGACGTCGATGGCGCCCAGAATCGCGGTAGCGTCCGGAAGCATGTGTCCCTTCGACATGAAGTCCATGGCCTGAAGGTGGCTGAACGCTGTGGGTCGGATCTTGCAGCGATACGGTTTGTTCGACCCGTCCGACACCAGATAGACCCCGAATTCACCCTTGGGGCTTTCCGTCGCCACGTAGACTTCGCCTGCGGGAACATGGAAGCCTTCGGTGTAGAGCTTGAAATGATGGATCAGCGATTCCATCGAGCTCTTCATCTCGGCGCGCTTTGGCGGCACGACCTTGCGATCCGTAGAAGCGACCGGCCCTTCCGGCATTTCCGCCAGACACTGCTTCATGATCCGGGCCGACTGGCGCACTTCCTCGACGCGAACCATGAACCGGTCATAGCAGTCCGAGTTCGTGCCGACCGGGATCTCGAAGTCCATGCGATCGTAAACGTCGTAGGGCTGTGCCTTGCGGAGATCCCAAGGAATGCCTGCCGCGCGGATCATGGGGCCGGAGAAGCCCCATGCCAGCGCATCCTGCTTGGATACCTTGGCGATGTCGACGTTGCGCTGCTTGAAGATGCGGTTGTCGACCACAAGGCTCATCGCGTCTTCGAACAGCCGCGGAAGCCGCGTGTCCAGCCAGTCGCCGATGTCGGCAAGCAGCTTCAGCGACACGTCCTGGTGGACGCCGCCCGGCCGGAACCACGCTGCGTGCATGCGCGCACCCGAAGCACGCTCGTAGAAGTTCATGCAGTCTTCGCGCAGTTCGAACAGCCACAGGTTCGGCGTCATAGCGCCCACGTCCATGACGTGTGAACCCATGTTGAGCATGTGGTTCTTGATCCGCGTCAGCTCCGCGAAGAGCACGCGCAGATACTGCGCACGCAGCGGAACCTCCAGGTTCAGCAGCTTCTCGACCGCCAGAACGTAGGAATGCTCCATCGCCATCGGCGAGCAGTAGTCGAGGCGGTCAAAGTACGGCAACGCCTGGAGATAGGTCTTGTGCTCGATCAGCTTTTCGGTGCCGCGGTGAAGCAGCCCGACATGCGGATCGATCCGCTCGATGATTTCGCCGTCAAGCTCCATGACCATGCGCAGCACGCCGTGCGCAGCCGGGTGCTGGGGGCCGAAGTTGATGGTGTAGTTGGTGATGACCTCGTCGCCGGTAGTGGGCGACTGTTCAAGCTGCATGCTCATCTTCAGCTTCCCTCCGGCGCCGGGCCGGTGCCTTCCTTGGCGGCTGCGCCGCCGGTGGCGCCACGATCGGGACGGCTGCCGGTCGGATCCGGAGCCCCTGGCTCGTTTTTGCCGGTGGTGACCGGTGCGGGATCGCCCTGCCCTTCGCCGGCGACAGTTCCGGTCGATGCGGCAGGCGCCACCTTCTCGGCCGCCTTGTCATTGGCCTTTTCACCCGCACCGGTGTCAGCCTTTGTGTCCGTCACCTTCTTTTCGACGACGGGCGGAGGCGTTGCGGCTTCCGCCGCCTTCTCGTCGCCGGGGAGCACGTAATCCGCACCTTCCCACGGGCTCATGAAGTCGAAGCTACGCAGATCCTGCGAGAGGCGGACCGGTTCGTAAACGACCCGCTTGTCCTCTTCCGAGTACCGCAGTTCGGTGTACCCGGTGAGCGGGAAGTCCTTGCGGAAGGGATGCCCTTCAAAGCCGTAGTCGGTGAGGATACGGCGAAGGTCCGGGTTGCCGGCGAAGATGACGCCGTACAGATCGAAAACTTCACGCTCCAACCACCCGGCATTGGGCCACAGGGTCGTGACCGTGGGAACAGGCGTGGTTTCGCTGGCGGCCACCTTGACGAGCAAACGATGGTTCTTCGTCACGGACAGCAGCATGTAGACGACTTCGAAACGCTCAGGCCGCGACGGGTAGTCAACCCCGGCGATTTCCATCAACTGCTGGTACTGGTGATCGTCACGAAGGATGCGCAACGCTTCCTCGATCTCGTCGCGCGCGACGGTGAGCACGATTTCGCCGTGCTCCTCCTTCGAGGCGACAACCTTCGAGCCCAGCGCGGCTGCGAGCGTATCCAGCACGCCCACGTTCGAGCTGATCTTCGGCGCGGAATGCAAAACGGGCATCTGGTCCTTACCTCTCGACAGTGCCCACGCGGCGGATCTTCCGCTGAAGCTGCATCACGCCATAGAGCAGCGCTTCGGCACTCGGCGGGCAGCCGGGTACGTAGATGTCCACTGGTACGATACGGTCACAGCCGCGCACCACCGAGTAGCTGTAGTGATAGTAGCCGCCGCCGTTGGCGCAGCTTCCCATCGAAATGACATACTTGGGCTCGGACATCTGGTCGTAGACCTTGCGCAACGCAGGCGCCATCTTGTTGCACAGCGTGCCGGCAACGATCATGACGTCCGACTGGCGCGGCGAAGCGCGCGGGGCGGCGCCAAAGCGCTCCATGTCATAGCGAGGCATATTGACGTGGATCATCTCGACCGCGCAGCACGCGAGGCCGAAGGTCATCCACCACAGCGAACCCGTGCGGGCCCACTGGAACAGCTCTTCCGTTGATGTGACCAGGAAACCCTTGTCGGACACTTCCTGGTTGAGGTCCTTGAAAAACGACTGGTCCGGCGGCGTGATCGCGCCACCGGCTGCCAGAGGCTGGCCTGCTGAGTTAACGAGCGTGCTCATTCCCAGTCCAGAGCTCCCTTCTTCCATGCATAGGCGAGGCCGATGGTCAGTTCGCCGAGGAACACCATCATCGTCAGCCAGCCGGCCCAGCCGGTCATGTCGAGCGAAACGGCCCAGGGAAACAGAAACGCGGCTTCCAGGTCGAAGATGATGAAGAGGATCGCCACCAGGTAGAAGCGCACGTCGAACTGGCTGCGGGGATCCTCGAACGCGGGGAAGCCGCACTCATATTCACTGTTCTTGTCGGCGTTGGGCTGGTGCGTGCCTGTCAGCCGGGCGACGCCCAGCGGCAGGAACACGATCACCGAAGAAAGGCCCAGCGCGATCACCAGGAAGATGAGGATCGGCAGGTATTGCGACAGATCGGTCAATGGTCTCTTGCCTTCTTACCGCGGATGCGACGTCGGCGGACTCGTAAAGGTCATGGGAGTCCGTCAAGTTGAGGCGCTCTTAGGCCCACAAACCGCTCGTCGCAAGGTGTAGCGGAGCATTAATCCGACCACCTGCGTTGCAGCGCAGCAGCTAAGTCCGTGCAATGCTGCCGTTTCCGTGATCATCCGGGGCAATCTGTCGGGCCGTGCAATCTTTCGTTCGAATTCCGCAAGCGCCTTTTGTAAATAAGTCGCGGCTAGCGAGCGTACGGGCTCACGTGATCCGGCCGGGCGATACCGAGGTCTCGCACACGGTCGCCTCATTGCAATTGATGCAGCGCAACATTATTCGACGAAGCAATCATAGTCGAAAAGTTTGAAAGGCACGCAAATGGCCCAGCTCTCCGCGTCAGATCCGATCGTCATCCTCTCTTATGCGCGCACGCCCATGGGCGGTCTTCAAGGTGCTCTTGCCGATGTCTCCGCCACGGACCTCGGCGCGACCGCAGTGAAGGCGGCGGTCGAGCGTGCCGGCGTGGCAGGCGAAGACATCGAGCGTATCTACATGGGCTGCGTGCTCCCGGCAGGACTGGGCCAGGCTCCCGCGCGCCAGGTTGCCATCAAGGCCGGTCTGCCCAAGTCCGTGCAGGCCACCACGGTCAACAAGGTCTGCGGTTCAGGCATGCAGACCGTCATCATGGGCGCAGAGGCACTGGCGGCGGGCTCGCTCGATTTCGTTGTGGCCGGTGGCATGGAGTCGATGACCAATGCGCCATACCTGTCGAAGAAGCATCGCTCCGGTGCCCGTGCCGGACATGACACCATCTACGACCACATGTTCCTCGATGGCCTGGAAGATGCCTACGAAGGCGGATCGATGGGCTCTTTCGCGCAGGTAACGGCGGATGAGTACCAGCTCACCCGCGAACACCAGGACGATTATTCGATTGAATCGCTTCGGCGTGCGCAGGAAGCCATCACGTCCGGCGCCTTCAGGGATGAGATCGTTCCGGTCACCGTTAAAACCCGCAAGGGCGAACTTGTCGTCGACACTGACGAGCAGCCCGGCAAGGGCAACCCGGACAAGATCCGCACCCTGCGGGCCGCGTTCGCCAAGGAAGGCACCATCACCGCCGCCAGTTCAAGCTCCATCTCGGACGGCGCTGCAGCCGTGGTTCTGACGCGCAAGAGCGTGGCCGAAGACAAGGGTCTTTCACCCGTCGCAGCGATCGTCGGCGTCGAGGCCCATGCACAGGAGCCTTCGAAGTTCACCACGGCACCCGTCGGCGCCATCACCAAACTTTTGAAGAAGGTCGGCTGGGATCTCGGCGACGTGGACCTGTTCGAGGTCAATGAGGCATTCGCATGCGTCGCCATGTTCGCGATGCGCGACCTTGGCATTCCGCACGACAAGATCAACATCCATGGCGGCGCTACTGCGCTTGGTCATCCGATCGGGGCTTCGGGCACCCGCATCATCGTCACCCTTATCAACGCTCTGAAGGAAAAGGGCATGAAGAAGGGCGTGGCGAGCCTGTGCATCGGTGGCGGCGAAGCTACGGCCATTGCCGTGGAACTTGCCTGACTTCCCAAGCCCATCGTGACTGCCCCCGCCGTTTGGGCGGGGGTTTTCATTTGCGGATCAAAGGACATCTCCGCAGTGACTCACTGTTGGAACAGAAACGCACGATGAGCCGGCCACCGACGCGCGGAAGACTGGAAACGCCTTACTCAATCAGGGCGCACCGGCTCCCCAAAGCCGCTCCTCGCGAACAAAGCCCTTGTGACCTTGAGCATCGAACGGGCACCAGCCATCCTTGCACTCACCCAGGAGGCCAACGACCCCGGGTTCGACCCGCCAGAGCATGGGCGCGCCCGAACGGCCCTCTGCGCGCACATCGACAAGTTCGCCTTTCTTGACGATGGCGGCGCGCTGCCGCGACAGAAGAAGGTCGCGCATCCATCCTTGCACGCCATCCGGATCCTCCACCAGGCGCCACGGCCCCTCCCTGCGAAGCACCTTCACGGGAAGATGCGGCCGACGGTACACCCACTCGATGCGGTACGAGTCCCCCGGCCCGACCCGCATGTTCGCAACCTCGGCGTCCACGGACGCCCAGTACGGGACCTTGTCCTCGTTGGCAGCCGTCGCCGGCGCGGCATTCACACCGAGAACACAGGCACAAAGCAGGAAAGCGTGACGAATTTGGCGCGGTTTCATTCCGCCAGTCTACGCAGCACTGGTCCACTGCTTCAAGCATGACCACGCACGGCTCTGTGGATGCAGCCGCACAAGGCAACTGGAACTTACTTGGCCTCTGCCGCATGGCCGGCGGTGCCATGTCGTCAGACCCCGATACACGACGACCGACGCCGAAATCTCCGCGCCGGTCGTTCCTGGTAGTCCGTTGCCCGATCAGTCGCCCGTGAGGATGCGATCGACGAGTTCTTTTACCGTGGGAGTGAAGCCGTTGGAGTAGAACGGATCCTGCTTGAACTTGTACGCCGCATGCCCGGCGAACATGAGATTCTGGTCCACCGGTCCGCCGTGGGCGATGTCCTGCAAGGTCTTCTGGATGCAGAAGCTCCGGGGATCGGCGAGCCGCCCGGTGGTGTAGTCGTCGTGATCCTTCCAGGACGAAAACCCGCAATGGGAAAGACAGCCCATGCAGTCAGCCTGGTCCTGACGGATCTCGTCACGCTCGGCCGTGTTCACGAAGATAATCGTATCATCCGGGGTGCGCAGCCCTTCGGTGAAGCCCTGCGCCGACCAGCTGCGGGCACGTTCCAGATCGCGGGGCGCAACCCAGAAGTTCTTACCCTTTACCCCGACGTCCAGGCGCACGGTGTGCTCGCCCGCTTCCACCTTGGAATAGGGAATCTGGCGTTCTGACCGCGCTTCGAGATTGCGCAGGAAGGGGTTGCGCACTGCCGAGGAATAGAAACCCGTCGGCGAAAAGCGATGCAGCAGGACATCGCCCGGCTCAAGCTTGCGCAGTTCATCCTTCCAGGCTTGCGGGATCGGGCTTTCATGCGTGAGCAAGGGACGGGTGCCGTACTGGAAGGCGATCGAGCCGAGTTCCGGATTGTCGATCCAGTCGTTCCAGTCGCGCAGAAACCACACGCCGCCGGCCATGGCGATGGGAACACTGTCGGGGATGCCCTCCGCACGCATCGTCTCACGCAGCGCCTTCACGCGCGGATACGGGTTCTCGGGCTTGAGCGGATCCTCCGCGTTCGACAGACCGTTATGCCCGCCTGCCAACCACGGATCTTCGTAGACCACCGCCGCCATGAGGTCGGCGACCTTGTGGTATGCGCGCTTCCACAAGGCACGGAACGCGCGGGCGGAACTCACGATGGGCAGGTAATTGACGTTGAAGCGGGCGGCGATTTCCGACAGCTTGTAGGGCATGCCGGCACCGCAGGTGACACCGGCCACCATCCCGCGGGTCTTCTCGAGAACGCCTTCGAGTACAGGCTGCGCACCGCCCATTTCCCACAGCACGTTGATGTTGATGGCACCCTGGCCATTCGAGATCTCGTACGCCCGGCGCACCTGCTCGACGGCACCGTCAATTGCGTAGTTGATCAGTTCCTGGTGCCGCTCCTTGCGCGTGAGGGCATTGTAGACCTGCGGAATGATCTTGCCTTCAGCATCGTAGCTGTCGGCATTCACCGCACTGACCGTGCCGATACCACCAGCTGCCGCCCAAGCGCCGGAGCTCATGTGGTTCGTTGCGGCAACGCCTTTGCCGCCCTCGACCAGCGGCCACACTTCCCGGCCGCCGTACATGATTGGCTTGAGACCCTTGAAACTCATCGTACTCTCGTCTTTCCCTAGGCTTGGCGTTCAGCCCTGCGATCCATGATTTTTCGGCGCCGCTTCGCCTGAAATGCGGCACGGCGTGATAGCCGCCGGCTCCGGCCGTGCTCCTACGGCCTCAAACTGCGCATAATAGCCCTGAAGCTCGGGCTTGCGAACAAATTCCGTCAGTCGAAATCCCACTGCCGCGAATTCGCAGAAAAGCAAAGGCGGCGCGATCCCGTGGTGATCCGTAGGCCGATCCACGTCGACCACGATCACCCGCCCCCCCGGTCGAAGCGACGGTCGCAGACGCCACAGGAAGGCGTAAGGCTCGCTCACTTCATGATACATGTGGACCATGAATACGCGATCGAAGCTCTTGGCAGGCAGCCGCGGATCGTCTTCCGTGCCAAGCTTGATGGACACGTTGTCCAGTTGCTCGCGCAGCACGCGACTGCCCAGCCGCTCGTTGGCTTCCTGGTTGATGTCTTCCGCGAGTACCCGTCCCTGGGGGCCGACACGCTGTGCTAGGCGCACCGTATAGTAGCCCTCACCCGCGCCGATATCAGCCACGCTCATTCCCGGAACGATCTTGGCGAGGTCCATGACCACATTGGCCTCGTTCACGCTGTCGCGCTGCGTCTCCGATGCGAAGTTCGCGGCGTCCGCCTTGGAAAAGGGGCGATCGGCCGTGGGAAAGGCGCGCGCCGTTTCCGCTCTTCCATCATCGGAGACCGGTTGCTGACAACCGCCAACCGCGAGGACAAGGCCAAGCAGGTAAGCCGCTGAAACAAGAGCGCGCGCGCGAAACATTGCGGCCCCTTAGCGAGTCCCCGCCGACTTGGCAAAACGGTTCGATTCCATCAAGCCTCCCCGCGCGTCCCGCGGGGAGACGCTGGCCCTCGCGCCGTCAATCGGCCTCGTCGACCTCGACCTTTTCGCCTGTCACGCGCTGCGACAAGGCCGCGGCCATGAACGGATCCAGCTCCCCGTCGAGGACATCGTCCGGCGAAGTCGAAACCACGCCTGTCCGCAGGTCCTTCACCTGCTGATACGGCTGCAGCACGTACGAACGGATCTGGTGGCCCCAGCCGATATCGCTCTTGCTGGCGTGCTCGGCGCTGGCGGCCTCCTCACGCTTGCGCATCTCCTCCTCGAAGAGGCGCGCCTTGAGCATGCCCATCGCGATTTCGCGGTTCTTGTGCTGCGAGCGATCGATCTGGCTCGCCACCACGATGCCGGAGGGTTGGTGCGTAATACGCACGGCCGAATCGGTCGTGTTGACGTGCTGTCCGCCCGCGCCCGAGGCACGATAGGTATCGATCTTCAGGTCGGCCGGATTGACTTCGATCTCGAAGCTATCGTCGATGACCGGGTAGACCCAGACTGAAGAGAAGCTGGTGTGCCGTCTTGCGGAACTGTCGTAGGGGCTGATGCGGACCAGGCGGTGCACGCCGCTTTCGGTCTTGGCATAGCCGTAGGCGTTCTCGCCCTTGATCAGCAGGGTGCAGCTCTTGATGCCCGCAGCTTCGCCAGCATGGTAATCGACCAGCTCGACCTTGTATCCGTGACGTTCTGCCCAGCGGGTGTACATGCGCTGCAGCATCTCGGCCCAATCCTGGCTTTCCGTTCCCCCGGCACCGGCATGAACTTCCAGGTAGGTGTCGTTCGCATCGGCCTCACCCGCGAGAAGCGCTTGCACCTTGTCGGCATCGGCGCGATCGGCGAGAGCCGTCAAGGTCGCGATGCCCTCGTCGACCGTGGCTTCATCGCCTTCCATTTCGCCAAGCTCGATGAATTCGATCGCATCCTGCATTTCGCGACTGATCGTGTTCACCGCGCCGATCGAGGCCTCGAGCCGACGGCGCTCCTTCATGACCGCCTCGGCCTCCTTGGGCTTGTCCCACAAGGTCGGATCTTCGACGCGCGCGTTCAACTCATCGAACCGCCGCAAGGCGCGGTCCCAGTCGAGGAACTTGCGGACCAGCGCGAGGGCCTTCTCGATACGCGCAATGTGGGCCTGCCCTTCGGCACGCATGACGACAAACTCCAATGAACCGCCGAGATTTGCCCGGCCGGACAAGATCAAGCCGCACCGCTTAGCGCAGTACGCCCGATTGTAAAGTGGCGCTCACCGCGCCGGCCGCATTAAGAGAAGCTCAGCCCGGACGCTTCGTCCTCATCGCCTTGATGGCCGCAAGCGTCATCCTCACGTGCGCGCGGTAGTCCATGTCGGCATGGACGAACGCCACCTGTCCGCTTTGGTCGATCACGTAGCTGACCCTCTGGGTCATGTTGCCGGACATTCCGGGCCGCGAAAGCGCTACGTCATACCCCTTGATCACTTGCGGGCTCGCTGTCGCGACCGTGAATTTGTCCCGGCACTCCTCTTTGGAGAACTTTTTCAGAGTGGGAAGGTCGTCAGCGGACATGCCGACCACGGTGGCCCCCAGCGCCTCGAACTCGGGCGTCGCTTCCGCAAAGGCATGCGCCTCCAGCGTGCAGCCCTGCGTGAAGGCCTTCGGGTAGAAGTAGAGTACGACCGGCCCGCGGCTCAGGGCCTGGCGAAGATCGAAATCGACCGCCTTTCCGGCTCTCGCACCTTTCGCGACGAAAGCAGGCGCCTTGGCACCGACCGGCAGGCTTGCTCGGGCCGGACTGGAGACGGCAAGAAGCCCGAAGGCGGCGGCGACTGCAAGAAGACGATCCATGCGTGGATAGTGATCCCCCTATCCACGCCTGTCCAGTACCTTACTCGATCCAGCCAAGAACGGTGCCGACCTCGTAGGTTTCGCCGGTCTTGCCTACGATCTTGAGAGTGCCCGAAGCCGGAGCCTCGACTTCGTTCGTGGACTTGTCCGCCTCCAGAGAGAATAGCGGCTGACCTTCAGTCACTTGCGCTCCATCGGCTACCATCCATTCGGCGATCTGCCCCTCCTGCATGGAGAAACCGATCTTCGGAAGCAGGATTTCGACGGCCATGGTGTGGATGATCCCCTCAGAGGCCTCGCAGATGCGGGCTGTCTTGACCTTGGGTAGCGCACTCCCGGGAGCAGGCAAGCGGCAGCGGCGCATATCCGCATCGGCGATGTTGCGCGTGCTTGCAATGCCGCCACGCTTCAACCTGCAAGGCGTGCCGGTAGCCCGGCACCCGCCTTGGAAGCGGCCTCACGGCATCACCGTTTCCCGTCCTCATGCGCCATCCAGTGCACGAAACGGTGCAGCGGATACATCGCGTCGTGCGGGTTGCCGATCGTGGCGGGCCCCGCTTCGCCGAGATGGACCACCCGCTGTGCCCCACCCGCTGCAAGACGGTCGCGGTAAACCGGCATCCTATCGAACGGCCAGAAGCCGACGGTCTGCGTGGCCACGTTGATCCACTTCACGGCATCATCCAGACTATCGACGCGGACGACATTGGCGGTCTTGTTTATCGGATGGAAATCGACCGGCTCGTCCGACCTCACCACGAGCCCGCGACCGTCCGTGCGCCCCCAGACGCCAAATTCGTCGTCCATCAGCATCATGGATTCCACGGCTTCGCGCATCTCCATGTCCAGCGGACGCAAATCGCCGCTCTCTGCGGCCCGGCGGGCAACATGGTGGTGCAGGCGCTCGCAGAA
This sequence comes from Novosphingobium sp. HII-3, assembly GCF_002916655.1. Lineage (GTDB taxonomy): Bacteria > Pseudomonadota > Alphaproteobacteria > Sphingomonadales > Sphingomonadaceae > Novosphingobium > Novosphingobium panipatense. The sequence goes on along the minus strand of NZ_PPSM01000072.1, from coordinate 90,001 downwards.
ACGGTCCACCTGCTCTTCGTCTCCCTCCACGAACTGGAAGCGGCTCGCCACGCAGGCCTCCTGGCTCAGCGTCATCACATCGGCCGAGCACAGGTCGGCCACGTGGTCTATCGTAGCTCCATCGACGAGCGCCTCGCGCCCAACCATGGAGATGGAAGTCTTGGGATCGAACGAGACCAGCTGGAACCCTGGCCCGAGATACTTGATGACGTTGTTTATGGCGTCACCCCCGCCCCAAGCCACGATCTTGTCGAAGTATTGAGGACGGTACAGAACCCTTTCGGTCACATCGTCGCCCCCGCGCCAGTAGACGGCGGACATGGAACGAACGATCGGATGGCCAGCGTCGATATCCGCCATCGTGCGCAGGATCGCGACCATCGTGAAGGGATCCGCGCTGCTCATCTTGAACAGGTTCACCCCCTTCACCATCGCCCCCTGAGCCACCGATTTCACGGCCACCCCGGGAGAATTGCCTGGCAGCACATGGATGAGCCTCGGCGCGAAAGCGCGGACGAAGCTCCTGCGGCCGGTGAAGTCCTCTTTCGGCACCCATTCGTCGAGCGCGCGAGGATCCGGAAAGTTCTGCTCCACCTCCGCCATCAGCACCCTCTTGTCGAGATAGGCCGCCGCATGCCGCGCGGTGTTTTCGACGACCACCCGGGGCAGAATGTGTGTCCGGCACATACGTTCGATGCATTCCTGCATGTGCATATTGTCGCTGGCGAGCAGGCGCTGGCCTGTCTCAACAAGAAAATCGATGATTTCCGCAAGAGGGACGTTAAGCAGCGGCGGCACTTCGGTGCGGGGAGGAACCAAGCGGTCAAAGGGAATTTGCGGGGTTGCGAAAGTCACACCCAGGTCGCGTGATTTTTGAATGACGTCCGTTCCATGCAGCACCTCACCCCTGAGGAAGAACGGCGCCGAGACCAGATCCTCGTCGGCAATCGGGCGGGTGATCTCGTTCATGCGACACCTCGTACATAAGCATCTACCGTCCCTGCGCACCCGATCTTGTCGTCTCCCTCAAGATCGGCGTAGCGTACGATGGTGTCTCGAATGGAAGGACCCTGATTGCCGCAGGCGCATGGGCTGTAGTCCAGGGACACTTTGTCCCCGGTGATCACCCCTCCCCATCGGCCGTCGAGCGACAGATCGAAGAAAGCCGCGCGCCCTTCCTGCTCGCCGCGTCCATGCGTGAGCGGGTTATCGCCGGACTTGTCGAGCAGGATCGGTATCACCCACGGCGGCACGTGGTAGCGGCCGCCCTGACGGCATTTAGGCATGCCGGAGTTCAGCTCTTGCATGGAATAGTTCTGGAAGTGCCGATCGGCCGGTATGTTGAACGTATCGAAAACGTATTCCTGGTAATCGGCGGGAAGTTGGGCTCGCTTGAGGCCGCCACCCACGTAGATAGAGTTGTCGGGATCGAAATCCTGGCGGCCGTAACCGGCGTCGCGCACGGCCTTCGCGACCTGCCAAAGGCCGCTCCAGAGGCCTGAGAGTTGGAGCTTGCGATGGCGGTTCTCGATGATGAACCGGGCGGTGGCCGGCACTGCGTCCGCCACCAGCCGCGCGCGCTCTGCCGAAGTTTGTTCGAAGGCCGCGATCTCATCCGGCCGAGCGGTGCCGTCCGCTATCTTCTTGCGCATCACGACCATCGCTGTCAGCGATCCCACGGTTATCGGCGGCACCGGATAGTTCCAGCGCGGCCACTCCGGATTGGCGAACGCCTCGTACTGGGCCTGGGCGATGGTGGCATTCTTCGGAACGGTCGCCACCGGCGCGCAGCCTACGATGAGCCGATCCTGCGCGGGGATGACACCTGATCCCCATGAAAAGACATTTACCGTGTCCACCTTCGACCATTCCATGTCCTTGCGGGAGGCGATCAGCATGGCGGACTTGCCCGTCGTTCCACTGGAGCACGAAATGAAGTGCCCCTGGTCGGCAAGGCGGGCGATCCAGTCGTCGATATGTTGCACACCGTCGAGTGAGACGCCCGCGACCGGGTGTGCCGAGACGGTCCCCAACCACTTGGTCAGCCGGTCCCAACGCTCATCCATCAGGTAGCTTTCCGGATAGGATTTGTACGCGGTGTGCGGAAACAGCACCGGCACCACATCCTCAATTCGGGCGATGCGCTCCACCCCTGCATCCCGCGCCCTGAGGCCGAGCAGCTTGATCTGAGCACGGCGCTCCTGAAAGCGCTCGTCCAGAGCCGCGACCTGGGTTTCGCGCAATTCGTGAGCCGAAAACGTGAAACGCTCCGGATCGGCTACCAGCGCCATGAGCTTGTCTGCAGCGGCACCCATATCCCGACTTCTCCTCTCGTTGTCGCACATCGCTGGACAGCCTGCGCCGACTCGCTTAATGGCATCTTATGCGTTTCATTATTCACGCGGCTCTTGGCGAGGCAAGTCAATTCGGCTCCACTGCTGCTATGTTCGAACGATCCCTCCCCGCGGCGCCGGTGCGAGCCGGGCGCCCCACCCGTGAACAGGCGCAGGCTCGGCACGCAGCACTGCTCGACCGCGCTTTTCAGCACTTCCTGGAGAAGGGGTACGACGGTGCCACGATCGAGGCGATCGCAGCTGACGTGAACATGACGAAGCGGACGGTCTACGCCCGTCACCCAGACAAGGCTGCGCTGTTCCGCGCCGCGATCCGCCACGGAACCGAAGCGCGAGCCGCGCCGGCGCACGTGATCGCCGGGACTCGCAGGGAAACATTGAAAGACACACTGATCGCCATAGCGATGCTTCGTATCGCCCTCGTCTCGCAACCGGGGGGAGCCGAGCTCCAGCGGCTGATCAACACCGAGGCCTATCGCTTTCCGGACATTTTCCAGACCTACTACGAAATTGCGGCTCTCCCCTCGGTGCGCTTTCTGGCCGAGATACTGGAGAATGAAACGGCAGCGGGCCGCCTCGCCATCGAGGACGCGATACTTGCCGCGAACGTCTTCATCAGCATGGTCGTGAGTGGTCCCGTCCGCTTCATTGTCGCGGGCAACAGCCTCGCCGACGAAGATGTTGACCGCCGCGTGCGTTTTGCCGTGGACCTGTTCCTCAAGGGCGCTGAACCACGATGATCTGACCTGAAGCCACCGGCGACCCGAAAACGGGCGCATCATGGGAGAGAACGCACGTGACGTACCTGAGGGAATTCCAGGTCAACTGGACGACGCTGCTTGGCGCGGCGCTGGGCGTGGCGCTCGGAGCCGCGCTGAACCACTACATGATCAATCTGTTCGCGCCTGAACTGATCGCGGCCTTCGGCTGGGAAAAATCCCGCTTTGCCCTTGTCGGAACGCTCGGCCTTGCAACCATGTTCACCGTGCCCTTCTGGGGCCGGTTCGTCGATCGCTACGGAGCACGGGTTTCAGCCTCGATCGGCTTCATTGCGATGCCGGCCAGCTTCATCGCGTTCAGCTTTATGACCGGCCACATCTACCAGTTCTTCGCGATCACAGTGTTCCAGAACCTGTTCGGCGTCCTCACCACAACACTCGTGTTCACACGGGTCGTCATTCAGAAGTTCGATGCGGCACGGGGTATGGCGCTGTCGGTTCTGATGAGCGGCCCTCCCCTGATCGGTGCCGCGGTTGTTCCGCTGGTGGGCCAGGTGATCGACGCGGAGGGCTGGCGCGCAGGATATCATCTTCTTGCGGCGATTTCGGCTCTGGGTGGCATCGCTGCGATCCTGCTCGTGGGGCGCGAAAGGCCAAAAGACCCAAGCCCGTCCGGAAAGAAGGCGCCGGCGATCACCTGGCCGCAGTTCGTACAACTGGTCCGACGCCCGGCCTTCGTCCTCATCGTGGCGGGCATGTTTTTCTGCAACGTACCGACCGTTCTGGTGTCCTCACAGCTGAAGCTCGTCCTTGTCGAAAGCGGAGCGTCGGGCCAGTTCGCCACCTGGATCATTTCCGTCTATGCCGTGGGCGTGATAATCGGCCGGTTCGCCAGCGGGCTGGCGCTGGACAAGTGTTCCCCGCAAGCCGTGGCGCTGACGGCCCTCGGCCTGCCGGCTGTAGGGTTTCTGATCCTCGCCTCGCCTGCTGACCAGTCCTGGCTTCTGACGTCTGCGGTTCTTCTCGTCGGCCTGGCCCAGGGAGCCGAAGGCGACATCGGCGCCTATGTTGCCTCGCGAACCTTCGACGTGTCTCACTTCAGCCTCGTCTACAGCTTCCTGATCGCGTCGATGGGGTTGGCCACCGCAGTAGGAGCGGTGCTGCTGAGCTCCACCTTGCGGTCGACGGGGCGGTTCGACGTCTTCCTGCTCTTCTCCGCCGGCATAACCATAGTCGGTGCCTTATGCTTCTTCCTGACCGGCAGGGGAGGAAAGCGGCCCGAAGTGGCACAGGCGCTTGAGGCGGCACCATCCCTCTGAACACCCTCCCGGACAAGGATTGCACATGCGTTCACCGATCGATCAGGTTGCCGTCATCACCGGAGCAAGCTCCGGCATCGGCAAGGCCGCTGCCATCGAATTGCTGCGGGAAGGCTGGCACGTCATCGCGACAGGCCGGGATCCGGACCGCTGCGCGGCTGCGGAAAAGGAGCTTCGTGCAATTCCGGGCGCTCGCGTCGATTTCGTGCGAGGCGACTTCGCCGAGATGGCGGATGTGCGCCGGGTCGCACGCGAAATCGCTTCATTGACGGCTCGGGTTCATGTTCTGGTGAACAATGCCGGGGGTATTCGCGATGGGCTGTACACGTCCTCGGAAGGCCTCGAGGCCACGTTTGCCGCCAACCATCTTGCCCCGTTCCTGCTGACGAGCGAACTGCTGCCTCTTCTTGAAGCGGCGGCAAGGGACAGTTCTCCGGAAACTGTGCGGGTAATTGCTGTCTCCTCCCTTGCGCATGAGCAGTGCCCTTCGATGAATTGGGATGACCTGATGCTGACGGCGAACTTTTCAGCGGGTCACGCCTACTGCCAGGCGAAGCTCGCCAATTTGCTGTTCACGCGTGAGCTGGACCGGCGCGTCGCTGCCTCTGGTATTGTCGCGCAGGCCATGCACCCGGGCAAGGTAGGCTCCAACTTCTCCAGCCACGGCGAAGCGACGCTTCAGGCCTACATGGCGAGCCAGGACCTGCTTCCCCCTGAAGAGGCGGCGCGTACGATCATCTGGCTTGCGACCGCTCCCGAAGGTGGACGCCCCGGAGGCCGGTATTTCCACGATTTAACGGAAGTTCCAGCGGCACCGCAGGCGTTGAACGACGAAGCGGCCACTAGGCTGTGGGCGGAAAGCGAACGCATCCTGAACCAGCTCTGACAGCGTCTCCCCGCGCCCGCTGCTTCGCGAGCGGGTCACGGGGTGACATGTGCGACCCTGGAAGGGCTGCCGCGGCAACTCGGAGCACGGGAGATCTCCCCTGTTCCTCGCACGACGCCGAAGCGATCGTTACGGCTGCAGTCTTGATAGCACGTCAGCAAACGATTGCAAGCCACCCTCGCTTGACCGTGCCCCGCCGGCTGCGGCAGGCCCGCTTGACCGGCGGCGGTTGCCAGTTCCAAGAGAGCTCTGACAAATTGCCGTTCAAGGAAAGCCCCGCGATGACTTCAGCCACAGATCGCCCGCGTCGCAGCGCGCTTTATCTTCCTGCCTCGAACGCCAAGGCAATTTCGAAGGCGCGCACTCTCTCTTGCGACGTCGTGATACTCGACCTTGAGGACGCGGTCGCCCCGGAGGCGAAGGCCGAAGCGCGCGCCGCCGCCGTTGCAGCCGTAGAGGAAGGTGGCTTCGGTCACAGGGAAGTGGCTATTCGCACTAACAGCCTCGACACCGAATGGGGCGCCGCCGATCTTGCCGCGGCCGCAGCATCGAGAGTGGACGCGGTGCTCGTGCCAAAGGTGAACGGCCCGGGCGACCTCGATCGGTACGAAGATGCGCTCGCCTCGGCACCGCCATCGCTGCAGTTGTGGGCCATGATCGAGACTTGCGCCAGCGTCCTTGCGCTGGAGCCGATCGCAGCCAGGGCGAGCTCCACCCGGCTTTCGCTCTGGATCATGGGAACAAACGATCTTGCCAAGGAGATGCGGGCCCAGCTCACGCCGGAGCGGACACCGTTCCTGCCGTTCCTCTCGCAGGCGGTCGCGGCCGCGCGCATGCACGGCCTTGCCATTCTCGATGGGGTCTGCAACGAATTCCGGGATCTCGATGTCTTCGCTTCAGAGGCGCGGCAGGGCCTGCTCTTCGGGTTCGACGGCAAGAGCCTCATTCATCCCGCTCAGATCGAACCGTGCAACGCCACCTTTTCCCCCAGCGAAGCCGATCTGGCCTGGGCCTGCGCCGTCATTGCGGCTTTTGCCGCGCCGGAAAACGAGGGCAAGGGCGCCATCCAGGTCAACGGCAAGATGACAGAGCTTCTTCATCTCGACCAGGCCAGACGCCTCGTCGCCATGGCCGAGCAGATCGCCGCGTCCGGCCGCTGAACCAGCCCCCGGGCGCTCTTGCGACGAAAGGATCGTGCCGGAGCGCCGGGGAAAACGATCCGGCCTACTGCGCCGACGACGGCGCCTTGCCGATCACGCCGGGCGTATTTGCCACGACCTTGAGCACGGCCGTCCAGGCATCGACGTTCTGCTGCAGGGCTGCGGGGTCGACCTTGTCCAGGGTGTCGTCCGGCGTGTGATGCAGGTCGAAGTAGTGCGTCCCGTCCTGGCCGAGATCGATCACGGCCAGATCCTGCGCCTTGATGATGGCGGCGACATCCGCTCCACCGTCGGCCGGGCCCTCGTGCGGCACGATACCCATGGGCCAAAGCGCTGCCGTCACCGCAGCCACGAGCGGCTTGTTTTCAGGCGCCGCCGCGAACTTGACCTGCCAAACGCGGTCGGCGCCGAAGTCGCTTTCCATCGCAAGGGCATGAGGCTCGGTGCCATGGACCTTCGCATAATGATCGCCGCCGCCACCGCCGCCCACACCCATTTCCTCGTTCCCGGACCAGAGCACGCGGATCGTGCGCAGGGCCTGACCGTCTTTCTGCGCAGCAAGGGCCGCCGCAGTGATGATCCCGCAGCCTGAAGCGTCATCCACCGCACCGGTGCCCAGATCCCAGGAATCCAGATGGCACGCGATGACGATGATCGGCAGCGTCGGGTCCCTTCCGGGCAAGTCCGCGATGACATTGCCCGAGGGCGCATTGGGGAACGGAGCCCCCGTCAGCGTGAGGTCGATCGCGAGCGGCTTGCCGCGCGCCGCGATCCGCGCGACGAGATCGGCATCGGGGTTCGATACCGCGCCCGCCGGGATCGGCTTCACATCGCTCGCGAATACGGTCACGCCGGTGTGCGGGTTGCGGTGGCGGTCCGTGCCGGCCGAGCGGATGACGACGGCCGCCGCGCCCTTGCGGGCGGCTACGCTGGGCCCTTGACGGCGCACTGCGCCATAGGGACCGTACCCCGAGCCATCCTGGGCGGGGCGCATGGCGTGGTCGATGAAGGCGACCTTCCCCTTCAGCGAACCGTCCGGCGCCGCCTCTAGCGCCGCCAGGGTCGGGAAGTAGACGAGTTCGGCCTTCAGCCCGGCCTTGGCCGTGGGCACCGAAAAGCCCAACGCCGTGATCACGAGCGGCTGCGTGTAAGGCGCGGTCAGCGTCGCGCTTTCCGCGCCACGAGTCCAGGTGCGGGTGACGAAGTCCTCGATCCGCACGTTCTGGAAGCCGAGATCCTTCAGCTTCGCCGCGCCCCACTCGCGCGCGGCCTTCTCGGCCGGCGAACCCGCCGGGCGCGGGCCGATCTCGGTCGTCAGGCCTTCGACGATGTCCCAAGCCACGCCGCTGCCCTGCTGCGGGGCCGCAAGTGCGGGAATGGCGGCGGAAAGGGCGACTGCGGCGAGGGTCGCGCGAGCGGTTCGGAGTGTGTTCATGCAAGAGGTGCTACCGGAGCAACAAGTAGCTGCCAAGCTTTGATGAAGGTCCGGATTGTCCGCCGGGACGCGGCTTGCAACCGGTGAGCTGCAGCGGGAAATCCGGGTCGGTCGCCCGCACCCCACGCGGTGCCCCCTCACCCTTGGCAACTCCGGCTCGCGCCTGTAGAGCGACGACCAACTTCCACGTACTCGAATTTCCATCCAGAGGAACCCGATGGCCGCCCAATACGCCTATGTCATGAAGGGCATGACCAAGACCTTCCCGGCAGCCCAGAAGCCGGTACTCAGCAACATCAGCCTCCAGTTCTACCAGGGCGCCAAGATCGGCATCGTCGGCCCCAACGGCGCCGGCAAGTCGACCCTGATGAAGATCATGGCCGGCATCGACACCGACTTCACCGGCGAAGCCTGGGCAGGTGAGAACATCACCGTTGGCTACCTGCCGCAGGAGCCGCAGCTCGATCCCAGCAAGACCGTACTTGAGAACGTCAAGGACGGCGCGCGCGAGATCGCGGACAAGCTCGATCGCTTCAACGAAATCTCGATGATCATGGGCGATCCGCCGGCGGACGTCGATTTCGACGCGCTCATGGAGGAGATGGGCACGCTTCAGGACCAGATCGACGCGGTCGACGGCTGGTCGCTCGACAACCAGCTTGAAGTCGCGATGGAAGCGCTGCGCTGCCCTCCGGGCGACTGGGAAGTCGAAAGCCTTTCGGGCGGTGAGAAGCGCCGCATCGCGCTGACCCGCCTCCTCATCCAGAAGCCCGACATCCTGCTGCTGGACGAACCAACCAACCACCTTGACGCCGAAAGCGTGAACTGGCTGGAAAACCACCTCAAGGAATACCACGGCGCGGTGCTGATGATCACCCACGACCGCTACTTCCTCGACAATGTGGTGGGCTGGATTCTGGAGCTCGACCGCGGAAAGTACTTCCCCTACGAGGGCAACTATTCGACCTACCTCGAGAAGAAGGCAAAGCGCCTGGCGCAGGAGGACCGCGAGGCGTCCGGCCGTCAGAAGGCGATCAACGACGAACTCGAGTGGATCCGCGCCGGAACCAAGGGCCGCCAGACCAAGTCCAAGGCCCGTATCAAGAAGTTCGAGGAACTGGTGGCCGCGCAGGACAACCGCAAGCCCGGCTCGGCGCAGATCGTCATCCAAGTTCCCGAGCGTCTTGGCGGCAAGGTCATCGAGGCGAAGAACATCTCCAAGGCCTTCGGCGACAAGCTGCTGTTCGAGGACCTCTCGTTCATCCTCCCGCCGGGCGGCATCGTCGGGGTCATCGGCCCCAACGGCGCGGGCAAGTCGACCCTGTTCAAGCTCATCACCGGCCAGGAGACGCCGGACTCGGGCGAGATCGAGATCGGTTCGACCGTCCACCTCGGCTACGTTGACCAGAACCGCGATCACCTGGACGGATCCAACAACGTCTGGGAGGAGATCTCGGACAAGCTGGACTACATGAAGGTCAACGGTCACGACATGTCGACCCGCGCCTACGTGGGTGCGTTTAACTTCAAGGGTCAGGACCAGCAGAAGAACGTCGGCAAGCTGTCGGGTGGTGAGCGCAACCGCGTTCACCTCGCCAAGATGCTCAAGCAGGGCGGCAACGTACTGCTGCTTGACGAACCGACCAACGACCTCGACGTCGAGACGCTGGCGGCGCTGGAAGAGGCGATCGAGAACTTCGCTGGCTGCGCCGTGGTCATCAGCCACGACCGCTTCTTCCTCGATCGTCTCGCAACGCACATCCTGGCGTTCGAAGGCGACAGCCATGTCGAGTGGTTCGAAGGTAACTTCGCCGCGTACGAAGAGGACAAGCGTCGTCGCCTGGGTGACGCAGCGGATCGTCCGACCCGTCTCGCGTATAAGAAACTCACCCGCTGATCCTCGCCTCAAGCGAAACGATAGTGAGCCGTCGTCCGGATGCGGACGGCGGCTCATTCATTTTCAGCAATCCAACGCTGAACGGGAGGCTACGAGACGGTTCACCTATGCGACAGCGCGAGAGTGCTAGAAACATTTCACGATGAGCCGCGATCGCCGTCCGGCAATTCGGTTTGGAGAACCGGAACATGGCAAAGATTAACAGGAAGACAGGAGCGATGCTCACCGCCGCCGCGATGGCGCTTGCGGTGACCAGCTTCGCTCCCCCCAGCTTCGCGCAGCGCGATGATCGGGGCGGCGCGCGTGCGGAACGCCCGCAGCGCGGCGGCGGCTTCGGCGAGCGACGCAGCGCACCGCCGCAACGGGCGCAGCCTGCACAGCGCCCTCAGCCTGCACAGCGCCCTCAGCGGGCGCAGCAGCCGCAGCGCATTTTCCAGGCACCGCGGGAGAACGCGCGTGTCGATCTGGGGACGCAGCTTCGCCAGGCACGCGAGCGCGAGCAGCGGCAGGTGCAGGTGCAACGCCCGAACGACCCGCGCGGCAGCTGGCAGAGCGGCCGGCCCGGGGGCGACCGCAGTCAGCGTCCGGACCGCGGCAATGATGGCCGCGACCGAGGACCGTCCTGGCGGGCGGATAATGATCGTCGCCAAGACGGCGATCGCAACCGCAATCCCGCCTGGCGCGCAGATAACGACCGACGCGACAATGACCGCTGGCGGGACAACGACCGACGCGACAATGACTCGCGGGGCAACGAGCGCTGGCGCAACAGCGACGGCGGTCGCTATCAGGCCTGGAACCGCAACGACTGGCGGCGTGACAACCGGTACGACTGGCAGCGCTACCGCGACCGCAATCGCGGCATCTACCGGCCGGGCCGCTACTACGCGCCCTACAGCGGCTACGCCTATCGACGGGTGAGCATCGGCTTCTCTCTCGGCTCGATGTTCTACGGCAACCGCTACTGGATCAACGATCCGTGGCAGTACCGCCTGCCGCCGGTCTATGGCCCCTACCGTTGGATCCGTTACTACGACGACGTCATGCTGGTGGACATCTACAGCGGCCAGGTGGTCGACGTGATTTACGATTTCTTCTGGTAAGACGAGACCGCCACTGATGCCCTGATCGAACTCCCGGAGGATGCCTCCGGGAGTTTTCCTTTGACTTACCCCATGCCGCCCGGCCGATAGCTGTAGCAGGCATTGATCCCGCCCAAGATCCGGATACTCTGCGGCGTCATGGCGACTGCCGTTCATCCTGACCGAAAGGCCCTTGCCCGGATCGGCGCGACTGTTCGCGAGCGTCTCTCGCTCCAGCCGCTTGCCCGCCGCCTGCCGGAGGAACGGGCGGAGATCTATGCGATCGATAACTTTCTTCCCGCCGCCACCTGCGCCCGTCTCATCGCCCTGATCGATGCGGTGGCCACTCCGTCAAGCCTCGTCGAGCAGGACCTCTGGCCGGATTACCGAACGAGCTACTCGGGCGATATCGACGCCGGTGCTCTCTGTGTGCGCCGGCTTGAAAGGAAGCTTTCGGCCATCACCGGCATCGCCGCCACCTGGGGCGAGGCCGCGCAGGGTCAGCGATACACCTGCGGCCAGTTCTTCAATGAGCATTGCGACTGGTTCGATACCGACGCCAGCTACTGGCGCCAGGAACGGCGCTGCGGCGGGCAGCGCAGCTGGACTGCGATGGTCTACCTCAACGCGGTCGATGAAGGCGGCACCACGGATTTTACGCGGGTCGCGCTGAGCATTCCGCCCCGGACCGGCACGCTGCTCTTGTGGAACAACGCCCAGCCGGATGGCACGCCGAATCCGTGGACGATGCACGCCGCGCGACCGGTGCTGCGCGGCGTGAAGTACGTCGTCACAAAATGGTTTCGAACCCGGCTCTGGCAGTAGCGAGGCCGTCCCGTCACCCGGCTCGCGCCGGGCGGCGCGGGGTTCAGGCAGCCAGAGCCTCGGCGATGAGCTTGCGCGTTTCCGCCACCCCATAAAGCGCGATAAAGCTTCCCATGCGCGGCCCCTGCGGTGAGCCCAGCAGCGTCTCGTAGAGCGCCTTGAACCAGTCGCGCAGGCTTTCGAAGCCGTAGGTCTCGTTCTTGCCGATTTCGTAGACGATGTTCTGCAGTTCCTCCGCGGAGGCTTCATCACCGAGAGCGGCAAGCTTGTCATCGAGTTCCCGCAACGCAGCCACTTCGCCGCCAAGGGGAGCACGACGCTGCAGCGTGGGTGCGATGAAGTCCCGGTTGGTGGCGAGCGCGGCCCGCACCATCTCGGCAAGATCGGGATGGGCTTCGGGACTGGCATCGGCCACGTAGTTGCCGAGGTAGGACCAGACCTGCTCCGCCGTGGCATCGGCGCCGAGCACACCGACGAGGTTGAGCAGCAGCGAGAATGTGACCGGCACGGTATCGCCCGCGCCTTCTTCGTCGCCGTTTGCGCGCAGCAGGTGCCACACCGGGTTGCCCAGCTGCTTGTCGAGCGGCTGCCCTGCAAGGTTGCCGCGGAATTGCCAGTACTCGTCGACCGCCTTGGGGATCACGCCCACGTGGAGCTGCTTGGCGCTCTTGGGCTCACGGAAGAGGTAGAAGCCGAGCGATTCCTCGGTGCCGTACGTCAGCCACTGCTCGATGGTCAGACCATTGCCTTTGGACTTGGAGATCTTCTCCCCGTTCTCGTCCAGAAACAGCTCGTAGATCAGGCCCTCGGGCTTGCGACCGCCGAGGATCTGCACGATCTTGCCGGACTGCGTGACCGAGTCCGTAAGGTCCTTGCCGCACATCTCGTAGTCGACGCCCAGCGCGTACCAGCGCATGGCCCAGTCGACCTTCCACTGGAGCTTCGCTTTGCCCCCGAAGGCCGATTGCTCAACGACGGTGCCGTCCTCGTCAGTGAAGCGGATGAGGCCGGTGGCGGGATCGAGCACTTCGACCGGAACCTGCAGCACGACGCCCGTAGTGGGCGAGACGGGCAACACGGGCGAGTACGTCTTGCGGCGTTCTTCGCGCAGGGTCGGCAGCATGACGTCGAGGATGGCCTGGTTGCATTCCAGCACCCGGGTCAGTGCGGCGTCGAATTGGCCCGAATTGTACCGGTCGCTCGCCGAGACGAATTCGTAGTCGAAGCCGAAACGGTCGAGGAAGTCGCGCAGCATCGCATTGTTGTGATGAGCGAAGCTCTCGTGCGTGCCGAAAGGATCCGGAATGCGGCTGAGAGGCTTTCCAAGATTGGCCGCCAGCACATCCGCGTTGGGGATGTTGTCGGGCACCTTGCGCAGCCCGTCCATGTCATCGGAAAAGGCGACCAGACGCGTGGGCGCGCCGCCGGTCAGCGCTTCGTAGGCCCGGCGCACGAGGGTGGTGCGAAGTACCTCCTGGAAGGTGCCGATATGGGGAAGCCCCGAGGGGCCATACCCCGTTTCGAACAGCACGGGTGCGCCGTTCGGTTTGCCCTGCGGATAACGCTTGAGCAGCTTCTGGGCCTCCTGGAAGGGCCAGGCCTTGGACACACGTGCGGCTTCGATCAGGGCATTGTCAGTCATGCGGCGCTAATTGGCGAAATGCGCGACTTTCGCAAGGCCGGAGTCGCCGCCTTATCGCCCTCCTGCGGGAAGCGAGCGGAACCGGCGCTCCGCTCGCCCTGATTTCAGTTTCCGCCAGGTCCAGTTGTACTCCAGCGGCGCTTCCCGGAAGGCGAAGCGGTCGATGTGAGTGGCGACCACGTCGGTCAGGCGCTGCACCGCCTCGCGCTCTTCCCCGGTGATGGTGATGGCGATGCTCTCGCCATCGGCGGCCATGGTGCAGACCGCGTTGGGGAAAGTCACGGTTCCCACGTCCCCATCGACCTGCGTTTCCAGCTTGTGGCTCCAGTGCTTGCAGAGCTGGCGGACGTATTTCCCGCCGTTTTCAGTCTTCACAGTGGCTTCGATAGTGTTCACGTCTCGATCCTTTCGATCGTGCGGGTCGCGTCGTCGATCACATCGGCGACCTTGAGTATGAAATCCCGGTCGGTGCCTTCCTGCGACAGCCGGTCGAAAACGGCGGTCTTGAGCGCATGGAACGCACGGCGGACAGGCGCGGGGTCGATGCGGTCCCGCTGCTCCAGCAGGGCGGAAAGTCGGCTCTTGAGTTCAGCGATGCTGCTTTCCTGTTCCCGTACCCTGGCTATGCCCCGCTCCGTGGCGGCGAACGCCTTGCTGCGACTGGCTTCGTCCGCAGCCGGAGCAATGAGGCCCGTTTCCTCCATGAAGATCAAAGCAGGATAAACCACCCCGGGACTGGGAGCGTATTCTCCACCCGAAAGCGCCTCGACCTCCCGGATGAGTTCGTAGCCATGGCGGGGAGCTTCGACGATCAGGGCGAGCATCAGGAGCTGCAGTTCCGCCTGGTCGAACAGGCGCTTGCGCCGCCCACCACCGCGCGCGCCTCCGCCACCGAAGCCACCGCCGTCCGGGCCCATGCCCCAGCCGCGGCCGCCGCCGCCGGGGAAACCTTTGGCGAAGACGCCACCGCCGGCGTGGCGCCGCGAACCATCCCGGCCATGCCGGGCGCCGCGTTCGGCGCGGTCTGCGTCAATACACTTCATATCGTTCATCACTTCTCATCTGGTCTGATAACTCCAAGATATATCTTGATAGAAAGGCGGCAAGCCGGAAAAGTGTATCAGATGGTAATCTTTCTGGTGAACGGGGGCTCGATCCCGTTCCAAATCGTCTGTCGCATCCCTAAGACCGGACCATGGCTGCATTGCCCCTTCCCGCCCTACACGCCAGTCATGGCGGCTGCTGGCTGCGTGAGCAGGACCTGACGGGCAGTGGCACCAGACCGATCTCCAAGGGCGATGCGGTCATGGCGGCAGCCGATACGCCTCTTCTCATCCTCAACGCCCCGCTTCTGGCGACGCGCCTGGGCTATCCCGATCTGTCCGGGCTCGATCTGCTGGAGCTATACGCCTTCGTGCACCCGGCGCGCTTCGTCGTGCCCACGCCCAAGGGTCTGGCTCACGCGCTCAATCTGGAGGAGCCGCAGGGCGATGCGGACGTGCCGCGCCTGTTGCAGGAGGCAGCCGGTGCCCTGCTCGACATGTGCGGCAATCCCGAATGGCCGGAACGCGAAGGTGCCTGGACTGCACTGCAATCGCTGATCCGGATGCGCTGGCCTTGGGCCACGCTGCTGACGGGGCGGATCCAGCGTCCGTCACAGGCGGAGCGGTGGCTGTTCGCCCGGCTGCCCGAGTGGGAGGAAACGCCGGAGGCTCCACAGCCGCGTCAGGTCGTCCTCAGCGAGGAGGAGGTGCTGGAACGGCTGACGCGGCTTACCGGATCAACCGCCGAACAGCGCTCCGGCCAGCGTGCCTATGCCGTGGAGGCGGCGAACGCCTTTGCGCCGCGCGAACGCGCCGGACGACCGCATGTCCTGCTTGCCCAGGCCGGCACGGGTATCGGCAAGACGCTGGGCTATCTCGCGCCCACCTCGCTCTGGACCGAAAAGGCGGGCGGCACCGTCTGGGTCTCCACTTACACCAAGGCACTGCAGCGCCAGCTCCGGCATGAGAGCCGCCGCGCCTGGCCGGAGCACCGGGCCGACGGCACCCGGCCGGTGGTGGTGCGCAAAGGGCGGGAAAATTACCTGTGCCTGCTCAACCTTGAAGATGCGCTGCAAGGCGGTTTTTCCGGGCGCGCCGCCGTGCTGGCGCAGCTCGTGGCGCGGTGGGCCGCCTATTCACGCGATGGCGACATGATCGGCGGCGACTTGCCCGGCTGGCTGGGAACGCTTTTTCGCCAGCGCGGCATCGCGGCCCTCACTGACAGGCGCGGCGAATGCGTCTATGCGGGCTGCCCGCACTACCGCAAATGCTTCATCGAACGCGCGGCCCGCGCCAGCGTCGGCGCCGACCTCGTCATCGGGAACCATGCCCTCGTGATGGTCAACGCCGCGCGGGGACGCGATCCTGCATCACGCCCGACCCGCATCGTCTTCGACGAGGGCCACCACGTTTTCGATGCCGCCGATTCCACCTTCGCCGCCGCGCTGAGCGGAGCCGAGGCGATTGAACTGCGCCGCTGGGTGATCGGGCCTGAAAAGGCTTCGAAGGGCCGCCGCCGGGGCCTGTCCGCCCGCCTCGCCGATATCGCCAGCTACGACGAGGCCGGGGCGCAGGCGATCACCGCCGCACGCGCCGCAGCCGAGGCGCTGCCCGGCGACGGCTGGATGCAGCGCATCCTCGAGAACGCTGCCTCCGGCCCGCTGGAGGAACTGCTCGCGGCGGTGCGGGCCACGGTCTACGCCCGGGATGAAAGCGGGGGGCAGGAGGCCGGCTATGGCCTGGAGACGGAAGCCGCCGGTCTGGACGGCGCCTTCGTCGAGATCGCCCAGGCCGCGCGGATGGCGCTCGCTGAACTGCGCCAGCCGCTGATCCGTCTCGGCATGAGACTGGAAGCGCTGTTGGAGGAGCCGCCGGACTGGCTCGACAGTCCAGGCCGCGCCCGCATCGAGGGCGCACGCCATTCGCTGACCTGGCGTGTCGAGACTCTGGCAGCGTGGGAATCGCTGCTCGATCGGCTCGGTGGCCCGGCCGATCCCGAATACGTGGACTGGCTGGCGGTCGATCGCTCGGAAGCGCGGGAGTTCGACATTGGTATTCACCGGCGCTGGCTCGATCCGATGAAGCCCTTCGCCAAGGTCGTCCTCGAACCCGCACACGGCGTTGTGATGACGTCGGCGACGCTTCGCGACGGGGAGGACTGGACGAAAGCAATCGCACGGTCAGGCACGCCGACCATCGATGTCGCGCCGCGCCTGTCCATCCATCAGAGCCCGTTCGATTACGCCAGTCAGGCGGAAGTTCTGATTGTCACGGACGTGCCCAAGGGGGACATCCCCGCCCTGTCGGCGGCTTTCGGGCGCCTGATCGAGGCGTCGGGCGGCGGCGCGCTCGGGCTGTTCACGGCGATCCGCCGCCTGCGCGCCGTTCACGGCCGCATCGCCGATCGCCTCGCCCGCGGAGGCTTGCCGCTCTACGCCCAGCATGTCGATCCCATCGACACGGGCACGCTCGTGGACATCTTCCGCGACGATCCCGCGGCCTCTCTGCTCGGCACCGATGCGCTGAGGGACGGTGTGGACGTTCCCGGGCATTCGCTGCGGCTTGTCGTCATGGAGCAGGTGCCCTGGCCTCGGCCGACGATCCTGCACCGCGCCCGGCGCCTCGCCAACGGCGGCAGCGTCTATGACGACACCCTGATCCGGGCGAAGCTGGCGCAGGCCTTCGGTCGCCTGATCCGCAGCCGCGACGATCACGGCCATTTCGTCGTCCTCTCCCCCGCTTTCCCGTCACGCCTGCTCTCCGCCTTTCCGGCGGGCACGCCAATTCGGAGAGTCTCGCTGGACGAGGCTTTACAGCGCGTGGCCGATCATGCTTCAGGGGCCACGGCCGAGACGATCGAGGCTTCAGACCCACCGAACTGATCCGCCGTATCCGACACCCTGTCCAAGAGTTCGCCCATGAAAACGCTCGGTATCTTCCGTCACGCCAAATCGGACTGGACCGACGCGCGCCTGCGGGACTTCGATCGCCCGCTGAACACGCGGGGGAGGGCCGGCGCGGGCCTGATGGGCAAGCATATCCGCGAACACGCAGTCGGCTGGAAGCGCATCCTCGCCTCACCGGCAGTCCGCGTCACGCAGACGATCGAACTCGCCGGCGAGGCGGCCGGTGAAACGCCGCCGATCACGTGGGATCGGCGCATCTATCTCGCCAGTTCGGCAACACTGATCGACGTTCTGCGCGAACAGGATTCCGATCCGCGCACGATCCTTCTTGTGGGGCACAACCCAGGGCTGGAGGATCTGATCTTCGATCTCGTGCCGGACGACGGCAGCAGCCCGCTGCGCGATGTGGTGGAGGACAAGTTCCCCACCGCGGCCTACGCGGTCATCGAACTGGACATCGAGAACTGGGCGGACCTGCGCGACGGCACCGGCCGGCTTGTCCATCTTGTGCGCCCGCGTGACCTAGACCCTTCGCTGGGTCCAAGCCTCACCGACTGAGCCGCACGGCAAAAGGGGGAAACGCCGGCTCCCCCCCTCCGTTCTCTTCAGCCCTGCACCGTTTCCGTGATGCCGGCCAGGTGCAGCTTTTCCGCCAGGTAGCGCTCGGCGTCGAGCGCAGCCATGCAGCCAGCGCCAGCGGCGGTGATCGCCTGCCGATAGACGTGATCCGAAACGTCGCCCGCCGCGAAAACCCCGGGGATGTCAGTCTTGGGCGTGCCCGGCTCTACGATCAGGTAACCGGTTTCGTCCATGGCGAGCTTGCCCTTGAAGAGTTCAGTCGCAGGCGCGTGACCGATGGCGACGAAGGCGCCGTCGGTCAGCAGTTCGCTCTCTTCTCCGGTCTGCGTGTCGGTCAGGGCCACAGCGCGGAGCGCCCCGTCCTCTCCCGCCACGAAGCGATCGACGCGCTTGTTCCAGACGGTCTTGATCTTGGGATGGGCAAACAGGCGATCCTGCAGGATCTTCTCCGACCGCAGCGAATCGCGGCGGTGGATCAGCACGACCTCGGTCGCGTGGTTGGTGAGGTAGAGCGCTTCCTCGACCGCGGTGTTGCCGCCGCCGATGACCACCACCTTCTTGCCGCGATAGAAGAAACCGTCGCAGGTGGCGCAGGCGGAAACGCCCCGGCCCGAAAGCTCCTGTTCGCCCGGGACGCCGAGCCACTTGGCCTGCGCGCCCGTGGCGATGACGAGCGTGTCGCCTTCATAGGTGTCGCCGGAATCGCCCTGCGCGACGAAGACGTCGCCGCTGAGGTCCACATTGGTGATCGTGTCCCACATCATGCGCGTGCCGACATGCTCGGCCTGGGCCTGCATCTCCTGCATCAGCCAGGGCCCCTGGATGACCTCGCGGAAGCCGGGATAGTTCTCGACGTCGGTGGTGATGGTCAGCTGGCCACCCGGCTGCAGGCCCTGCACGACGATCGGCTCCATTCCGGCGCGCGCACCGTAGATGGCGGCGGAAAGTCCGGCCGGGCCGGAACCGATGATGAGCATGCGGGTCTTGTGCGTGGTCGCCATTAAACTGTCTCCGGCGTGAATTCCTTGGCCCGCGAGATAGGGTCTCGCGCATGGGTTTGCCAAGCACGCGCGGCGCAAGCTTTTATTTCATCCCCGCAAATTGCAGGACGGCACGCGGGATCGCCACGACACATTGACCTGCGCGCAGCCGCCCCCCATCCATCGGGAATGATGAGTCAGCTTGGCCCCACTTCGAACCGCTTCGTCTCCCAGCGCCTGCGCCTTCACTATGTGGACTGGGGCAATCCCGAGGCGCCGCCGCTGATCCTGCAGCACGGCGGGCGCGATCACTGCCGCAGCTGGGACTGGGTGGCCGAGGAGCTGCGGCACGACTGGCATGTGATCTGCCCCGACCTGCGCGGTCATGGCGACAGCGAATGGTCGCCCGAAGGACACTACGGCATGGACGCCTTTGTCTATGACTTCGCCCAACTCGTGCATACGCTGGGGCGGGACCAGGTGACGGTCGTCGCGCACTCGCTGGGAGGCAACATCGCCACGCGTTTTACCGGCCTCTACCCGGAGAAGGTGGCGAAGTTCGTCAATATCGAGGGCCTGGGCCCACCGCCCGCCATGCGGCGCGAACAGGAAGCCCGGGGCGCGGGAGAGAGGCTGCGTCAGTGGATCGAGGAGAAGCGCAAGGCGTCTGGCCGCACCGTGCGCAAATACGCTTCGCTGCGCGACGCATACCAGCGGATGAAGGAGGAGAACGGCTTCCTCACGGACGCGCAGGCGCGCCACCTCACGATCCACGGCGCGACACGCAACGAGGATGGCACCTGGAGCTGGAAGTTCGACAACTACCTGAACGTCTGGACCACGTCGGACCTGCCGACCGACCAGATCATCGCGCTGTGGGAGGCAATCACGTGCCCGGTGCTTTTGCTGTGGGGCAAAGACAGCTTCGCCAACAGCCCGGCAGGCGACGGCCGGATGGACCACTTCCCGACTGCACAACTGATCGAATACGAGAACGCCGGCCATTGGCTGCACCACGACCAGTTCGACCGCTTCATAGCCGATGTGAAGGGATTCCTTGCCTGACCGCCGGTACGCTGCGGACGCGCGGAAACGCCCGCTGGCGAATGCGGGCTTTACGCCTTGGGGGGAAACGCGAGGCAAAATCGGGCCGGCGTCGGGGCGTCCCTGCTGGAACGCGGGGAGGGAGACTGTCGTGCGAACGGCCGGGTAGCAGTCAGGACAGCCCGGCGCGACCCTGTGACGGAGACGGTTCGGACAGGCCGTGCGAGTTCGCAAGACAGGGCTGTGTCCGCTTTCGTGGGAAGCTGCCTTCACGCAGAAGGCTACCGATTGCACGAAAGTTGGGGTGGAGGGGCCGCTGTGCCGCCCGTCCAGTGAACCGCTCCGGGAGGACGCTCGTGGCGTGGTCCACGGCTTTACACCCGCGCACCGCCCGCGACGCCGACCCGAGACACCTTGGCGGACGAGGCCCCGTCCGCCGCAGATGATGAGGCTTGTAACCTAATAGGTTAAAGTTGTCAATCTTCCGTCAGAGCGGCACGCAGCCGTTCCCGTCCGGCTGCGTCGAGACCCAGCTCCCGCTCAAGATAAGTATCGCGGCTTCCGTACCGTTCATCAATGGCCGCCCAGGCGCTTTCAAGGTACGCCGCTTCAACGCCCATCAGGACGCGCAGAACCGCCTCGTCCAGCGGTCCGGTGATCGCACGAACCGTCGCCGCGCCCGATGCGATGCGGGCCTCCACGTCGCCAGCCGTGTTCGTCAGGAGGTAATCGGCAAGGATGTCGTCCGGGTGAACGCCGATCGCGGCGTGAAGCAGCGCCACCGCGATGCCCGTGCGGTCCTTGCCCGCCATGCAGTTGACCAGGCTCGGGCCCTGCCCCTCCCCCAGCACCGCGAACCAGTTCCGGATCATGACCTGCAGTTCCGGGCGGAAGACTATGCGGGCGTAATTGCGGGCAAGGCTATCGCGCGTGGACTGAACCGTCCGGCCGCGAAGCCCCTTTGAGGCCGCGACATGCGGCGCGTGGCGTGTCTCGGGATCTGCGCAGAGGACGACGTGTGCGCTAAACTCCGGCGGCCGACGGCAGGGATGGCCGGCACGCTCACGCGAGGACCGCAGGTCGAAGACGCTGGCAAGGTCGAGGGCGGCTATACGGTCAAGATCGGTATCGGTGGCGGCGTGGTGCTGGCCCGAGCGCCAGACCATGCGGCGCCTCATGCGCCCTCCGCCGCTGAGGGAATAGCCACCCGCGTCGCGGAAGTTGTGGACTCCTTCGAGGGAGAGGACGCGTTCGCTCATCATGGATCCCTTGCCCTGTGCGGAAGACTGCCGGGGGCAGGCTGCGGCTGCGCGCGCCCTTCCCCTGCGCTTCGTCACATCGCCAGCGCGAACACGGGCCGGGTCATCCGAGCAGGAAATACCCCAGCGCGCCCCAGCACACCACGCAAAGAAGAACCGCCATGGCCAGCCCGCGGCCGTCGTGTTCCTGCTCATGGTCGCGGCGCTGTGCGGCATAGACGCCGCCGGCCGGACGACGCGCGGCCCAGTCCGAAGAACCTTTGCCAAGTCCTTGTAGTCTAACGATATTGTCGTTCGCCACCTTCATAGGCCATCCTCTTACCTACCGGGCGATACCACAGGCTTCCCGTGCATCAGCCGCCCTTCTCCCGATCGCTGTGCCTTTGCGGCGTCAGGCGATCTTTCTTTCCCATCCCTTCGTATATCGAAAACGGCGGCATTGTTCCAGAGTGTGGTCCGACCACCGGGGCTTCTGACTGATGCGGTTCCGCCGTCCGGAGACCGGCGAACCGCCGCGTTGCGCGGGGTGGCGGAACGCCGCTGGGGAAAACCCTTAACCCTTATAGCCAGCCTGACATACGCCATCGGTCCTGGGGTTGGCGGGGCAATGGCCGCGCTCTAGATTCGCACGATGACTGACGCGCGCCGCCTGAAGATCAAGATTCAGATCCATTCCGGCGAGGAAATCGCGATGGGGCCGGGCAAGGCCGACCTGCTCGATGCCATCCGCAAACACGGGTCCATCTCGGCTGCCGGCCGCGCCATGGGCATGAGCTACCGGCGTGCCTGGCTGCTCGTGGACACGATGAACCGCTGCTGGGACACCCCCCTGGTCCAGACCGCCCCCGGACGTTCCGCGATGAGCGGCGCGCACTTGACGGCGCAAGGGGAGAGCGTCCTCGCACACTACCGCGCCTTGCAGGCAGGGGTGGCGCGGTCAGCCCATGGTCCGCACTACGATGCACTCGCGGCTTGCCTCCTTCCCTGCCCGCGTACCTCGCAGAAGGGGTGAACGCGCCCCTTGCCTGCCGCGCCGTGCAGTATACTGTAGGATACAGTACCCTACCGGAGATCCTGATGCATAAGTTCGTGGCCAGCATGATGGCGGCGCTGACCTTCCTCGCCGCCACGGCCGCGACAGCCGCGCCATCGCGCAAGGAGCCGGCGCTGGTGCTGGCGGCGGCCAGCCTGCAGGAATCGATGAACGCGGCCGCCGACGCCTGGGCGCGCAAGGGCCACCCTCGCCCGCGCATCTCCTTCGCCGCCTCCTCGGCCCTTGCACGGCAGGTCGCGGGAGGCGCCCGGGCCGACCTGTTCGTCTCGGCCGACGAGCAATGGATGAACCACCTGCAGGCGCGCAACCTCCTGCGGCGCGGCACTCGGGTCTCGTTCCTGCGCAACACGCTCGTCCTCATCGCGCCAAGGGCAAGCGCCGTGCGGCTGCGCATAGGTCCCGGCATGGCTCTGGCCCGCGCGCTCGGCAAGGGGCGGCTGGCGATTGCCGGTCCCGG
Organism: Novosphingobium sp. HII-3; assembly: GCF_002916655.1. GTDB lineage: Bacteria > Pseudomonadota > Alphaproteobacteria > Sphingomonadales > Sphingomonadaceae > Novosphingobium > Novosphingobium panipatense. Next base: position 67,360 of record NZ_PPSM01000072.1, on the reverse strand, counting down.
CGGCGTTCCTGCCGGTCTCTACGCGAAGGAGGCGCTGACGCGGCTGGGGGTCTGGGCCTCGGTCGTGGATCGACTGGCCCCGGCCGAAAGCGTGCGCGGGGCGCTGGCGCTGGTCGATCGCGGCGCGGCGCCGCTGGGGATCGTCTACGCCACGGACGCGCGCGCCGACAGCCGCGTGCGCGTGGTCGGCACTTTCCCGGCAAGCAGCCACTCACCGATCAGCTACCCCGTCGCCACCCTTTCCAGGTCCCGCAACCCGGAGGGCGAGGCGTTCCGCCGCTACCTCGTCTCGGCACAGGGCAAGTCCCTGTTCCGCCGGTTCGGCTTCGGCACGCACTAAGCCGCCGCCGATGGCCCCGCTTTCGTCCGCAGAATGGGAGGTGCTTCTCCTTTCCCTGAAGGTGAGCGCCGTTGCCATGGCCGCCGCTCTGCCGATCGCCTTTGCGCTCGCCTGGGTGCTCGCCCGCTGGCGCTTTCCCGGCAAGGTGCTGATCGACGCGCTTGTCCATCTGCCGCTCGTGCTGCCGCCGGTGGTGACGGGCTGGCTGCTGCTCATCGCGCTCGGTCCGGATGCCGCGGCGGGTGCCTTTCTGGAGCGGACCCTAGGCCTTGCCTTCCTGTTCCGGTGGACAGGCGCAGCGCTTGCAGCCGGGATCATGGCGCTGCCCCTGATGGTGCGCGCGATGCGGCTTTCGCTGGAGGGCGTCGATCGCCGGCTGGAGAGTGCCGCCCGCACGCTCGGCGCCGGTCCCTGGCGCGCTTTCGCGACCGTCACGCTGCCACTCTGCGTCAACGGCATACTGGCCGCGCTGGTGCTGGGGTTCGCGCGCTCAGTGGGCGAGTTCGGCGCGACGATCACCTTCGCCTCCAACATCCCCGGCGAGACGCAGACCCTTCCCCTTGCGATCTACAGCGCCCTGCAGATCCCGGGGTCCGACATGCAGGTCGCGCGGCTGGCGATGCTCTCCGTCGGCCTCTCGCTTATGGCGCTGGTGCTGTCGGAGGGGCTCGCGCGGCGCAGCGGGCAGGAAAAGGGCCGCCATGTCCTTTGACATCGCCATAACTCTTGCGCGAGGCGACCGGCGGCTTGATTACGCCTTCACCGCCGGCCCCGGTCTTACCGCCTTGTTCGGACCTTCGGGAGCGGGCAAGACGACCCTGCTGGATGCGGTAGCCGGCCTCCTGCGCCCGAGGCGGGGCCGCATCGCCGTCGCCGGAACCCCGCTGTTCGATGCCGCCGCGCGGATCGACCTCCCTGCCGAGCACCGCCGCTGCGGCTACGTGTTCCAGGACCTGCGGCTGTTCCCGCACCGCAGCGTCCGCCGAAACCTGGCATACGGACTGAGGCCGGGAGCGGGGCTGGACTGGGACCACACGCTCGACCTCCTCGGCATAACCGGCCTGCTCGATCGCATGCCCGCCACGTTATCGGGCGGTGAGGCGCAGCGCGTGGCGATCGGGCGCGCGCTGCTCTCCGACCCCGCGTTCCTGCTGATGGACGAGCCGCTCGCCTCGGTCGACGGCGCGCGGCGCGAGGAAATCCTGCGGCTCATCGAACGCATCCGGGACGAACTGCGCCTACCGATCCTCTACGTCAGCCACGATCGCTCGGAGGTCGAGCGGCTGGCGCACACCATCGTGCCGGTGCCCGCCGCCTAGCCCTGCGATGCGGGCGTTCGCACCACCAGCCCATCCAGTTCGGGCGTGACGACGATCTGGCAGGAGAGCCGCACGCCGGGATCGTCATCGCCGCTCGCCTCGATCATCGGCTCCTCGATCTCAGTGATATTGCCCGTCACACTGCGCCATTCGGACACGACATAGACCCGGCACGTGCCGCAATAGGCATTGCCGCCGCAGACCGCCTCGATCGCCGCGATGCCACCCGCTACGGCGTTCTCCATAAGCGACAGCCCCGTTGTCGCCTCGATACGCGTTTCGCGGCCATCCACCGCGATGAACGTCACTGCCACCATGCGTCAGCCTCAGGACGGATCACAGGCGACGACCGCCCCGCGCAGTTCGTAGCCCTGGATCTGCGCGTTCCACAGCACCCGCGGCTCGGCCGTGAGGCGGATGCCCGGCAGCCGAAGCAGGCGGTCGAGAAACAACCGCGTCTCATGCAGGGCGACTTGCGCGCCGGGGCAGCGGTGGGGGCCGTCCCCAAAGCTGAGGTATGGCCCTGCCACCTTCATCCGCTTCGCGCGATCGGGGTCGATCTCGAAGGGACAGGGGCCGGTGATCGCCTCGTCCACATTGGCCTCGCGAATGGAGACGCAGGCGGTCTCCCCTTCCGCCAGCGCCATGCCGGCCGGGCCCGCCAGCGGCTCCGCCGCACGGCGGTGGAGCATCGAGGCCACAGGTTCCAGCCGCAGGATCTCCTCCAGGATCGCGATCTGGTCTTCCTCGCTGCCGGAAAGGAAACGCTCGCGCAGGGGCTGCTTTTCAAACAGGTGCCACGCCGCCATCACGATGAACTCGCGCGTGGTCATCATGCCTGCCCCGCCGTAGCTGAGGCATTCCATGATCATCCCCTTCCGGGAATAGTCCGCCTGTACCATGTGAGTGATCACGTCGTCGCGCGGCTGATGCCGGCGGGCGGCGACGGCGGGCGCCAGGTCATGCTTCCAGAAGCGCCCGACGTGGACCAGCATTCTTGCGTTGAACAGCAATCCGTTGAAGAATCCGGGCTTGCGAGTGATCGAGGATTCGAGCACGGCCTTGACCCGCCTTGCGAGATTGGCGTTGCTGTCGCTGTTGGTCAGCCCGACGATTTCCGCCGCGACATCCACCGCCATCTGCCAGCTCAGTTCATCGAGGGGTGCGGAACCCCTCTCCTGAAGCTTGGCGACGATCGTATCCATCGTGCGATCCATCACCGCCCGGTGGCGCGTCGCGATGGTCCGGGGAGCGAAGAGCCCCGCCACCGCAGCGCGGCGCTTGCGGTGAACATCCCCGTCGAGGAAGAAGAACGAGATTTCGTCCGGCCTGCTGAGATCCACTACCTCGGCACTCGCCCCCGCCTGACGCACCCTGGTAGAACGCAATATCTCGCGCGAGGCGGCGAAGGAACGGATGATGCGGGCGCCGTCCGCCGGTTTCAGATTGGCCTCGGCGATTCGGGCGCTCTTCCGGTCGTCTCGTCCGCTGTGCGCGGGGCATGCAGGCGCGGCAGCCTGTGCAGTGGTCGTCATCGTCATGGCTCTCCCGTGCCGTCCGAATATGATCCATGGTATCTCATTGAACGGCGCAGGCAAAGAAAAAGCATGGTCGGCGTCTACGGCTCGACCATGCTTTGGCGTGTCGCTTGCAGCGTCAGGCGCGCGGCTGCCTCAGGCGGCGCCGATCAGTTCCCGACCGATGAGCATACGGCGGATCTCGTTCGTTCCGGCGCCGATGTCGAGCAGCTTGGCGTCACGCAAGTAGCGCTCCACCGGCCAGTCCTTCGTGTAACCCGCGCCGCCCAGCGCCTGGACAGCTTCCCCCGAGACGCGAAAGGCGTTCTCGCTCGCCAGCAGGATCGCGCCCGCTGCGTCAAAGCGGGTGGTCTGCCCCGCGTCGCAGGCACGAGCGACCGCATAGACGTAGGCGCGCGCCGACTGCAGCGCGACGTACATGTCCGCCACTTTCGCCTGCATCAACTGGAAAGCCCCGATCGGCTTGCCGAACTGCTTCCTCTCCCGCAGATAGGGGATGACGGTGTCGAGGCAAGCCTGCATGATGCCGAGCTGCAAGCCCGCCAGCACGACGCGCTCGTAGTCGAGACCGCTCATAAGCACGCCCACGCCGCCATGCAGCGGACCCATGACGTTCTCTTCCGGCAGGAAACAGTCGTCAAACACCAGCTCGCAGGTGGGCGAACCGCGCATGCCCATCTTGTCGATCTTCTGCCCGATGGAGAAACCCGGCGTGTCCTTCTCAACGAGGAAGGCGGTGATCCCCTTCGATCCTTCTCCGGTCTTGGCGTAGACCACGAGCGTGTCGGCGCAAGTGCCGTTGGTGATCCAGAACTTGGTGCCGTTGAGCCGGAAGCCGCCCCCGACCGCATCGGCGCGCAGCTTCATGCCGACAACGTCGGATCCGGCTCCGACCTCCGACATGGCAAGGCTGCCCACATGTTCGCCCGAGATAAGCTTGGGCAGGTAACGCGCCTTCTGTTCCTCGTTGCCCCACCGGCGGATCTGGTTGACGCACAGGTTGGAGTGGGCACCATAGGACAATCCGACCGAAGCAGAGGCGCGGCTGACTTCCTCGACGGCGATGACATGCTCGAGGTAGCCGAGGCCGATACCGCCCCAGTCTTCCTCGACGGTGATGCCGTGCAGGCCCAGTTCGCCCATTTCGGGCCAGAGTTCACGGGGGAACCAGTCCTCCGCATCGGCCCGAGCGGCAAGGGGAGCGATGCGTTCGTCGGCGAAGCGGGCAACGGTTTCGCGAATCATCTGCGCGCTCTCACCGAGAGCGAAATCAAAATCCGGGGTGGCGCGCATGGGTCCTCTCCTCTTGCTTGTGCCTGTTCGGCCCTCCTCTAGGGCAACATCGATGCTTCGCGAAGGTTTATTATTTCGCGTCGTCGCTCACTTCTATCGCTCAGTCCGGCATGGCGATCCGGAAGGAGGCAAGCGCGGCGACGAGAAGAGTGCCTGCCGCAAAAGCCATCGTCCAGATCGGCTCGCCGGGGAAGAACGCCTTCATGATCGAGCCCATGACCGTCGCCACCAGAAGTTGCGGCAGCACCACGAAGACGTTGAAGAGGCCCATGTAGATGCCCAGCTTGGACTGCGGCAGGCTGCTCGCCAGGATCGCGTAGGGCATCGCCAGGATGGAGGCCCAGGCCACGCCGATGCCAAGCTCGCACAGGATGAGCGCCGTGGGATCACGCAGGATCATGAACCCGGCGAACCCCGCAGCCCCCGCGACCAGGCAGAGCGCGTGCGTCCTCGCTTTTCCGATCCGCGCCGACAGCATGGGCAGCACGGCCAGCGCGGCAATGGCCGCGACACCGTTGTAGACGGAAAACAGCACGCCCACCCAGTTGCCCGCCTCCTGATAGGCGGCACTTGCCGGGTCGGCCGAGCCGAAGTGGTACTGAGCGACGACGGGCGTGGTGTTGATCCACATGATGAACAGCGCGGACCAGCTGAAGAACTGCACGAACGCGAGCCGCTTCATCAGCGGCGGCATACCGGAGAAATCGCCGACGATCCCGGCCAGCATCGACGTGCTGCGCCCCGCCCGCGCCATGCGGATCGCCAGCCCGGTCGCGATGCCGTATCCGGCGAGGAGCGCGGCCAGGAGGTAGACCTCCTTCTCCAGCGCCCATGCCCAGACGGCCAGCGCAACAAGACTGCCCGCCACGATCCACGGCAGCCCGCTCAGGATGTTGCGCCGGGCCAGAGCTCCGGCGGTGTCCGCCGCTCCGTCATCCTCCGCCTGCCCGAACGCGGCCATTTCCTGCGGGGAGTACTCCCTCGTGGAAACCACCGTCCACACGACCGCCAGAAGCAGCGCCAGGCCGCCGGCCCAGAAACTGTAGCGCACCGTATCGGGAATCTCGCCGAGCGCGGCGGCATTCGAAATGCCGAAGTGCTCCAGCGCATAGGGGAAGAGCGAACCGACGACGGCGCCCGCACCGATGAAGGCGGTCTGCACCGCGTAGCCCGCCGTGTGCTGGTCGCGACGCAGCATATCGCCGACGAAGGCGCGAAACGGCTCCATCGAGACGTTGAGGCTGGCATCCAGCATCCACAGCAGCAGCGCGGCCATGAGCAGCCCCCCGCTTGCCGGCATCCCGATGAGCGCGATCGTCGCCAGAATAGCGCCCGCAAGGAAGTAAGGCCGCCGCCGCCCCAGCCGGCCCAGCCAGGTCCGGTCGGACATATGCCCGACGATCGGCTGCACCAGCAACCCGGTCAGCGGCGCGGCGACCCAGAGCGCCGGAAGATCGTCGATGCTGGAGCCCAGCGACTGGAAGACCCGGCTCATGTTGGCGTTCTGCAACGCGAAGCCGATCTGGATGCCGAAGAAGCCGAAGCTGATGTTCCACAGCCCTGCCCAGCCCTGCCGGGGCTTGTCCATCATGGCGTCCTTCATCGCATTCCTTCCCAGATCCCCCGCCGGACCAGATCTCCTGACGGCGTGCCTTTGGACCGGGCGCGCTGCCGCCTGCCGGTCAGTCCGTCGGACTTGCACGCCGCCTTGTCGGTCACAACATGCATACGAATGCCATGGCACCGCACGGCCGCCCTCGGTGCCTTCCGCTCAGGTCGGGGCACCCGACCCTGCGGTGCTGCGGCGGACGACAAGATGGGCGGGCAGCGTCCGGGACACCGCCTCTCCGCTTTCGATCTGGGAGGCCAGCGTCTCTACCAGCACGGCCCCTGCCCGCTTGATATCCTGCATCATCGTGGTGAGCGGCGGGTTCGTCATGCTCGCGGCGGGGAGATCGTCGAAGCCCATGACCGCCACGTCGCCCGGGATCGACAGCCCTGCCTCGGCAAGGGCGCGCATGGCGCCGATGCCGATCAGGTCGCTGGCGGCGAACACGGCGTCGAAGGGCACGCCTTCCTCAATGAGGGCGCGCATCGCTTCGCGGCCCATCTCCTCAAGGTTGACGACGTCGCGCTGGAGCCGGGGGTCGACTGCGATACCGTTGGCGATCATCGCCTCGCACAGGCCGCGGTAGCGCTTGGCAAATTCGGGATAATGTTCGTCCGCCTGCCCGAGAAAGACGATGCGCCTCCGCCCGAGCCCGAGAAGATGCTCCCCCGCAAGACGCCCGGCGCCCAGGTTGTCCGACCCGATCGTCACGCCCGTCTCGTCCCGAGGGCTGCCCTGGTCCACGCTTCCCCAGCGCACGAAATGCGTGCCCTGCCGCACAAGCTGCCGCAGCCGGCTTTCGTAGAGCTTGTAATCGCCATAGCCCAGCAGGATCAGCCCGTCCGCCCGGTGGCTGTCCTGGTAACGCACGTGCCAGTCGTCCTCCAGCTTCTGGAAGGAGATCAGAAGATCGAGGCCGCGGTTGGCGCATTCGCGGGTGATGGCCCCGAGCATGGCCAGGAAAAAGGGGTTGATCTTCGAATCGTCGGGCGACTGCTCCTCGAAGAAAAGCAGGGCGATGGTGTTCGACCGCTGCGAGCGCAGCGAGGATGCGTTCTTGTCTACCGAGTAGTTCAGCTCCCGCGCGATCGCCTCGATCCGCGCGCGTGTCGCGGCGCTGACGGATTTGCTCCCCCGCAACGCCCGGCTCACCGTCGGCTGCGAAACTCCGGCGCGATAGGCGATATCGAAGCTGGTCGGCCGGTTCGTCGGTTTACGTCCCATTCCTCATCCTCATCCCGTGCGGCACCTTATTGCCACAGAGCCGCGCGAACCCGTTGCAATCGCGCCCGTTCCCTAAGATGCGGCAGTTGCCCGGATGCAACGCCCGGTGCCGCAAGAGCACTCACGTATACGTATGCCATATTATGCGCAACGCCGGAGCCTCCTAAGCAGCAGCGAACAGGGGGGCTACGGCAGCAATGCGCGGGCTCCCTTCTTCAGGAGGAAACGCCGGACACCATGCGAAATGGGCCGGCCTGGTTCAGGAGAGGACGTCATGTCGCTACGCAATGAGATTTCGGCCGTCGCGGTTTCATCGCGCACGGCTGTTGCCGCAGCCCTTTTCGCGGCAGCGCTTCCCGCCGCCGCATCCGCGCAGAACGCAAGCCCCGCTGACGAGGGTGCAGCCGCCGCGGACACCATCGTCGTCACCGGCTTTCGCGCCTCGCTGCTCAACGCCATCAATGAGAAGCGCACCGCCGAGCAGATCGTCGAGAGCATTTCCGCCGAAGACATCGGCAAGCTGCCCGACGCTTCCATCGCGGAATCGATCGCCCGCCTGCCCGGCCTGACCTCGCAGCGCGTGAATGGCCGGTCGAACTCGATCGCGATCCGCGGCTTCGCGCCCGACTTCTCGACCACGCTGCTGAACGGCCGCGAACAGACCTCGACCGGCGACAACCGCGCCGTCGAATACGACCAGTACCCGTCGGAAGTCGTCAGCGCCGTCAACGTCTACAAGACGCCCATGGCAAGCCTCGTCGGCCAGGGCCTGTCGGGCACCGTCGACATGCGCACCATTCGCCCGCTGGAAGCCGGGAAGCGCATCATCTCGGTCGGCGCACGGGGTTCCTACGCCGATCTCGGCAAGCTGAACGCCGGTTCCGATGACATGGGCTACCGCATCAACGGCATGTACGTCGACCAGTTCGCCAACGACACGATCGGCGTCGCGCTGGGTGCGAGCTACACCGACGAGCCCTACCAGATCCAGGAATTCAACGCCTGGGGTTATGGCGAGACGGCCGACGGCAGCCGCGTGATCGGCGGCTCCAAGTCCTACGTCACTTCGACCAAGCTGAAGCGCCTGGGCCTCAACGGCACCCTGCAATGGCAGCCGACGCCCAACCTGACGACCACGCTCGACGGGTTCTACTCGAACTTCAAGGACGACCAGATCAAGCGCGGCGTCGAGCTGCCGTTGTCCATGGACACCGACACCGCCGTGCTGACCAACCCGACCGTGGTGGACGGGCTCGTCACGGACGGCACCTTCACAGGCGTCAAGGGCCTCGCCCGCAACGACCTCTTCAACCGCCACGCCAAGCTCTACTCGTTTGGCTGGAACACGAAGTGGGAAGGCGACGATGGCTGGAAGGCCTTCGTGGATGTCAGCTACTCGAAGACCGACCGCAGCGAACTCAGCATCGAGACGACCGCCGGGACGGGCCGCTACCTCGTCGGCGCCTACGACACCGTCGGCTTCACGATGAGCCCGAAAGGCGCCATCTTCTCGCCGACGATCAACTACGGCGATTACGGCAGCATCCTGCTGACCAGCCCGCAGGGCTGGGGCGGTGACCAGACGGCCGTCGACGGCACCCGCATCATCAATGGCCAGGACGGCTACTACAACGACCGCCGGATCAAGGACGAGCTCTGGCAGTACCGCGTCGAAGTGGAGCATGAGTTCGAAAGCGGCTTCCTGCACTCGATCCAGGCCGGCTGGAACTACACCAACCGGTCCAAGACGCTGGTGCCCGAAGAGTACTTCCTGGGCCTTGCCGCTAACACCGACGGCCTGACCAGCGTCCCCGTTCCGGACCAGTACCGCACCGGTCTCACCAGCCTTCAGTACCTCGGCCTTGGCCAGGTCATCAGCTACGATCCGGCCGCGCTCGTGCGCGACGGCATCTACAACCGTGTCGCCAACCCCTACGGCGACGTGGTGGTCAAGAGCTACGCGATCCGCGAACGCCTGATGACCGCCTACCTGCAGGGCAACCTCGATGCGGACGTGGGTTCGGCGCACCTGACCGGCAACTTCGGCGTGCAGGCGCAGTGGACGGACCAGAACTCCCGCGGCGCCAGCGCCGTTCTGCTGGGCCAGAACTCCAACGGCTCGCCTAACGTCGGCGCGCTCGTCCGCAACGACAGCGTCGACTACCTCGATGTCCTGCCGAGCATGAACCTGTCGCTGCGCTTCCCGAGCGAAACCGTGGTGCGCTTCGCGGCGGCCCGCGAGATCATTCGCCCGCGTCTCGACGACATGCGCGCGTCGGAAAAGTTCGATTACACCATCACCGGCGGCGTCGCTCAGGTGACCGGAGAATCGGGCAACCCGTACCTGCGCCCCTGGCGCGCAAACGCCATCGACCTGACGTTCGAGCAGTACTTCAGCGGCAAGGGCTACATCGCGGCACAGTTCTTCTGGAAGGATCTGAAGAGCTACATCTACAACCAGCAGTTCACGGTGCCGACTGACACCCTGTCGCTGCAGGATCCAGGCAACGGCGTGGTGCTTTCGCCCACGGCGGAGCTGACGACGCCGATCAACGGCAAAGGCGGCAAGCTCTACGGCGTCGAAGTCGCCACCACCCTGCCGTTCGAGACCTTCGTCTCCGCGCTGGAAGGCTTCGGCGTCACCGGATCGGTCGCCTACACGAAGACCAAGATCAAGCCGACGCCGGATTCGCCGTCCACCGACCTGCCCGGCTACTCCAAGTGGGTCGCCAACGGCACCGCCTACTTCGAGAAGGCTGGGTTCAACGCGCGCGGCTCGGTCCGTTACCGCTCGACCTTCCTGGGTGAAGTCTCCGGCTTCGCGGCCAACCGCGTCCGCCGCCGCGCCAAGGCGGAGACCATCATCGACGCCCAGATCGGTTATGACTTCCAGGCGGGCAGCGCACTTGAAGGTCTCTCGCTCTACATTCAGGGCCAGAACCTGACGGACGAGCCTTTCGTCACCACCAACCCGGGCGATAACCGCGAAATCATCGACTACCAGCGCTACGGTCGTCGCTTCCTCGCAGGTTTCTCCTACAAGTTCTGATCGTGCTGCCTTGGCGCCGAACGGGAATCTCCTCCTCCCGGGCGGCGCCACACCGGCGGAACCGGCGAAGTTCCTCCCTTCCCGGTTCCGCCTACCCATCCCGATGAAGGGATCGCTCCGCCTCCGTACTGGCAAGGCAGGGCATGACATCATCCTGTTCGCCTGGCGCGGCGCGCCCGGCACCGGCCATCTGGAGAATGCCCCGATGAACCGCCTCATCCCTTCGCTCGCCGCACTGGCGCTGGCCCTCTCACACGGCAGCGCGTTTGCCGGTCCCGCCGAGGACATGCGCGCCCGCACGCCGGAACAGGAAGTGATCTACTTCGTCCTGCCGGACCGGTTCGAGAACGGCGACCCGTCGAACGATCGCGGCGGCCTTAGCGGCGGCAAGCTCGATCATGGCTTCGACCCGGCCGACAAGGCGTTCTACCATGGCGGCGACCTCAAGGGCCTGACGAACCGCCTGGATTACATCCAGAACCTTGGCGCCACCGCGATCTGGGTGGGGCCGATCTTCAAGAACAAGCCCGTGCAGGGCCCTGACGACCAGAAGAGCGCCGGATACCACGGCTACTGGATCACTGACTTCACACAAGTCGATCCGCACTTCGGCACAAACGACGATTTCAAGGCCCTGGTCGATGCCGCCCACGCGCGCGGCATGAAGGTCTACATGGACATCATCGCCAACCACACGGCCGATGTGATCCAGTTCAAGGAGGGCCTCGCCGAGGGGTATCCCTACCGCTCCAAGGCGGACTATCCCTTTTCCCGGCGCGGAGGCCTGAAAGGGCCGGCAATCAACGCCGGCTTCGCCGGTGACGCCGATCCGAGCACGGAAAATTGGGCGAAGCTGACCGATCCCTCCTTCGCGTACACACCCATCGTCCCCAGGGCCGAGAAGAACGTCAAGGTTCCGGCCTGGCTGAACGATCCGGTCTGGTACCACAACCGCGGCAACACGCATTGGAAGGGCGAAAGCGCGCAGTACGGGGACTTCGTGGGTCTTGACGACCTCGCGACGGAGAACCCGCGCGTGATCGCGGGCATGATCGAGATCTACGGCGACTGGATTGACCGCTTCGGCATCGACGGCTTCCGCATCGACACGGCCCGTCACGTCAACCCGGAGTTCTGGCGCCAGTTCGTCCCCGCCATGCTTGAGCGAGCGAAGGCGAAGGGCATCCCCAACTTCCACATCTTCGGCGAAGTGGCGACGGGCGATTACGATCCCGCCCTCCTCGCTTCCTGGACCCGCGATGCGGACCTTCCCGCCGTTCTCGACTTCGCGTTCATGCGCGCCGTGAACGATGCGGTGGGCGGGGCGAAGGACGGCGGTACGGAAACCCTCGCGCGCCTGTTCACCGACGATGCGCTCTATGCGGGCGGCACCAAGGGTGCGCTCCAGCTTCCGACGTTCCTCGGCAACCATGACGCGGGCCGGCTGCCGATGTTCCTGAAGCTGGGCCAACCGCTTGCAAGCAACGACGAGCTGCTGCGCCGCTCGATGCTGGGTCACGCCATGCTGCTGACCCTGCGGGGCGTGCCGACCATCTATTACGGTGACGAGCAAGGCTTCGTCGGTCACGGCGGCGACCAGTGGGCGCGCCAGGACATGTTCGCTTCGCAAGACCCGCTGCTGACCGACGAACTCCTCCTCGGAACGGCCCGGGCGCCGACCGCCGAGCACTTCGATCCGGCGCACCCGCTCTACCGGCACATTGCCCAGCTTGCCCGACTGCGGCGCGATACCCCTGCGCTTCACGCGGGGAGCACCAAGGTCCGCGCCTCTTCCGAAAAGCCCGGCCTCTTCGCCGTATCGCGCTTCGATCCGAAGACCGGGCGGGAAGTGCTGGTGGCCTTCAACACCTCGACCGAGGAAGTGCGCGCCAATGTGGTCGTGGAGCCCGGCTCCGCCCGGTTCCGCTCACTGGCCGGGTCCGGCTGCCCGGCCGCCCCGACGGCTCCCGGCTCGCTGGGTCTGACGCTCCCGCCCCTCGGCTTCACGGTCTGCGCGGCGCAGCCCTGAGCGCCTTCGCTCCCCTGACTTTCCCTCCCCGGAAAAAACGCGATGACCAAAGAAACGATTTCCAATGCCCCCTGGTGGCGCGGCGCGGCCATTTATCAGATCTACCCGCGCAGCTTCGCGGACTCCAACGGCGACGGCATCGGCGATCTGAAGGGCATCGCCGCGCGGCTTGACCATGTCGCCCGGCTCGGCGTCGAAGCCGTATGGATCTCTCCGTTCTACGCCTCCCCCATGGCGGATTTCGGCTACGACATCTCGGACTACTGCGCGGTCGATCCGATGTTCGGCACGCTTGAGGACTTCGACGCCCTGGTGACGCGTGCGAAAGAGCTGAACCTCAAGATCATCATCGACCAGGTCTACGCGCACACCTCAGACCGCCATCCCTGGTTTGCCGAAAGCCGCACCTCGCGCGACAATCCGCGCGCGGACTGGTACGTCTGGGCCGATCCCAAGGCGGACGGCACTCCGCCGAACAACTGGCAGTCGATCTTCGGCGGCCCGGCATGGCGCTGGGACGCACGGCGTGGCCAGTACTACATGCACAACTTCCTGGCCGAACAACCGCAGCTCAACTGCCACAACCCCGAAGTGCAGGACGCGCTGCTGGGCGTGGCGAAGTTCTGGCTCGATCGGGGGGTCTCGGGCTTTCGCATCGACGCCCTCAACCACGCGATGCATGACCCGCTCCTGCGCGACAATCCCGCCGCTTCCGATGACACCCGCGTCCGGACCCGGCCCTATGACTTCCAGGTGCAGGTCTACAACCAGTCCCATCCTGACCTGTTCGGCTTCATCGAACGGCTGCAGGCGCTGATTGCCAGCTATCCCGGCACCTTCTCGCTTGCGGAAGTGGGCGGCGCGCGCGCGGGCGAGGAGATGAAGACCTTCACGCAAGGGCCGGACCGTCTCGACAGCGCGTACGGCTTCGATTTTCTGTACGCCGAGAACCTGACGCCCCGGCGCATCGCCGCAGCGCAGGATTACTGGCCGGACGAGGCGGACGTGGGCTGGCCCAGCTGGGCTTTTGAGAACCACGATGCGCCCCGCGCCCTCTCCCGCTGGTGCGCGCCGGAGGACATCGACGCCTTTGCGCGGATGAAGACGATGCTCCTGCTCTCCTTACGGGGCAATCCGATCCTGTTCCAGGGCGAGGAGCTCGGCCTGCTGCAGGACGAGATTCCGTTCGAGATGCTGCGCGACCCGGAAGCCATCGCCAACTGGCCGCTCACCCTTTCGCGCGACGGCGTGCGCACGCCCCTGCCTTGGCTGGCGCAGGACGAACACGGCGGCTTCACCGCCGCAACGCCCTGGCTGCCGATGAGCGCGCAGAACCTCGCTCGCGCCGTCGACCGTCAGGAGGCCGATCCGGACTCCCTGCTCCATCTCACCCGGAGGCTCGTTGCACTGCGCAGCGGCAATGCCTCGCTTCGGCGCGGTTCCTGCGAGGTCGTGGTCGCCGACGAGACACACCTGGTCCTGCGCCGCGCCTGGGACGGCCAGAGCGTCCTCACCGTGTTCAACATGGGACCGCAAGCCACGCCGTGGCCGACCGAAGTGCCGACCACGGGTGAAGCCCTCGCCGCCGTCAACGACGCCGAAGCCGGCACGCTGCCCGCCTGGGGCGGCATCTGGATCATCGAAGGAGAAACCGCATGAAGTCGCCGCTCGCCCTGTTCGCAACGGCCGGTATCGTCCTTTCCGCTCCCGCCATAGCGCAGGACGCGAAGCCCTCCGTCACGGCGGCTTCGCCCGACGGCTCGATCGTCCTCACGGTCACCACCGATAACGACAGCCGCCCGACCTGGTCGGTGAGCCGCAAGGGCAAGCTGCTGATCGCACCTAGCAAGCTCGGCTTCGTGCTGACGGACGGGCTGAACATGACTCGCGGCTTTGCCATCGCAGGCAGCGAGACAGCGCAGGGCAACCAGACTTGGGAGCAGCCCTGGGGCGAACGCCGCTTCGTAAAGGACACTCACAACCAGCTGACCGTGCGCTTCCGCCAGGCGGAAAACCAGGGCGCGCGCCTGATGAACGTCACGTTCCGCCTGTTCGATGACGGCATCGGCTTCCGCTACGAACTGCCCGAGCAGCCCGGGCTCAAGACGATGAAGATCGCAGACGAGACGACCGAGTTCGACATCGTGCCCAAGGGTACGGCCTGGTGGATTCCGGGCGGCGAATGGAACCGTTACGAGCAGGTCTATCAGGAGACGCCGATCGAAGCCGTTTCCACGGCGCACACGCCGATCACCATGAAGCTCGAGGACGGCACTCACATGTCGTTCCACGAGGCCGCGCTGGTCGACTATGCCGGGTACTGGTTCAAGCGTGCCGATGGCCAGAAATTCCGCACCACGCTGGCTCCCTCCTCCCAAGGCGCGCGCGTCGTGCGCGACCTGCCCTTTGCCACTCCCTGGCGGACCGTACGCATCACCGACGACGCGGCAGGCCTCGTCGAAAGCGATCTGGAGCTCAATCTCAACGAGCCGAACAAGCTGGGCGATGTCAGCTGGGTGAAGCCGGCGCGCTACATCGGCATCTGGTGGGGCATGATCCGCAACGACTGGAGCTGGGCGGAAGGTCCGAAGCACGGCGCGACGACCAAGCGAACGATGCAGTACATCGACTATGCCGCAAAGCACAAGTTCCGCGGTGTGCTGGTGGAAGGCTGGAACAAGGGCTGGAACGGCGACTGGTTCGGCCATGGCGACGAATTCAGCTTCACGGAAGCGACGCCGGACTTCGACCTCGAAGCGGTTACGAAGTATGCTGCCCGCAAGGGTGTCCGCCTGATCGGCCACCATGAGACAGGCGGCAACATCGCCAACTACGAAGCCAACATGGACGCGGGCTTCGCGCTCTACGGCAAGCTGGGCGTGGACACGGTAAAGACCGGTTACGTCGCCGACCATGGCGGCATCATCGCCAACACGGATCACCCGGGAGCGCCGGTGGGGCCGCTGCGGATGGAGTGGCACGACGGCCAGCGGATGGTCCAGCACCACCTCGCCGTGGTGGAGACGGCCGCCAAGTACCACGTCGCGATCGACGCCCATGAGCCGGTGAAGGACACGGGCCTGCGCCGCACCTATCCGAACTGGGTGTCGCGCGAGGGCGCGCGAGGCATGGAATACAACGCCTGGGGCAAGTTCGCGAACGGCCCGGAGCACGAACCCACGCTCGTCTACACGCGCATGCTTTCCGGCCCGATGGACTTCACCCCGGGCGTGCTCAGCCTTGAAGGTGCGCAAGGGCCGCTCGCCTCGACGCTCGCCAAGCAGCTGGGCCTTTATCTCGCGCTCTACTCGCCGATCCAGATGGCGGCGGACTTCATCGAGCAGTTGGACAAGCATCCCCGCGAGATGAACTTCATCGAGTCCGTTCCTACCGACTGGTCCGAAAGCCACCTCATTGCCGGTGAAGTGGGCGACTACGCCATCTTCGCACGCAAGGATCGCACCTCCGAGCGCTGGTTCGTGGGCGGCGTCAACGACGCGACAGCGCGTACCGTCACGCTGCGGTTCGACTTCCTCGAACCGGGCAAGACCTACAAGGCAAGCGTCTGGAAAGACGGCGAAGGCGCCACCTATGAAACCGAAGCGCGTCACAGGATCGCCTATGACACGCGCACGGTGCGCAAGGGGGACAGTCTCGACGTATGGCTGGCGCCTGGCGGTGGAACCGCTATCCGGTTTGAGCCGAACTGAGCCGCTTCCAGGGCCTCAGGAGCAGCGCGACTGGGCGGGGCTCGTCCCTTCCGTCACGCCTGAGGCCGTGCTGGCGCGAAGGTCGCGATCGTCACGCACGATGAACGCGGCTTCGCGCCGGAAGGTGGGCCGGCCGACGAACCAGGAGCCGAACAGCGGCTGGTACGTATAGCTGACCTCGGCGAACATCACCGCCGAATTGGGCACGGCGGTGATCAGGGGACTGCCCATCCCGGCCAACGTGGTTCCGGTCAACCCGGCCTTCTCCCTGCCGTACCGCGACACGACCGCCAGCTTGCCACGGCAGCGTTGCCAGTGGATGTACTGTCGCCCGGTTGCCGAATCGCGCTCAAGGCTGGACAGGATGATCCGTCCATTGTCCTCGAACTTGAAGCTTGAGCCCTGAATCAGCGCCCCGGTCATGACCGAGTCCACCATGGTCTCCGTGACGGTCGGAGAGACCGCACTGTTGTCCGTCTGCCCCAGGCGCGAGGCGTTGTCGGCCACTGTCGAGGCGATCTGGCCGACCTGCATGTTGACCGTGGCCATCCATGCCAGTTCGGTGCCGTAGAAGCCCAGCGTCACCAGAATGGGCAGGATCAGCGCGAACTCCATGAACGAGACGCCGCGCTGGTCGCGCTTCAGGCGCCGTGCGAACCGCATCGCTTGGCACATCATGAGCAGGTTCCCGACGAGGAGCCGTACTTTTCCTGAAGCGCAAACGGCTGGTTCTTCTGCACGGCGGTCGCGCTCTGGGTGCGCAACGCGCCGGCGTTCGGCATGAAAGGCACCACGAACACAGGCTTGTACTTGACGGTCGCCGTGTAGAGGACGACGTCGTTCGCCCCGCCGTTGTCGTTGGTGCCGACGTCCGCATCCCAACGGTTGTTCCTGTTCTCGTCGGTGTAGATCTCGGCGTTGTCGCAGCGCCCGTTACCGTTCTTGTCATTCCAAAGCTCGGCGCGCTTGATGTCGGCGAAATCGTAGTAACTGACCCGCTTAAAGGTGACCGCGGCTGCAGGCGCGACTGTCTTGACCATTTTCTCCACGTAGGCATCCGACTGCGCGGTATTGGCGATCTCCAGGCTGTTGCGCCGCGACGCTTCCTGCACTGCGCCCAGCAGCACCGACACGATGTAGGCGTTGTAGGCCATGTCGAAGATGCCCATCAGCAACAGGATCAGAACCGGCGCGGCGACCGCGAACTCGATGATGGTGGCACCCCGCGCGTCGTCGCGAAGCCGCCTGAGGCTGGTCGGGATCCTCACTCCACCACCCTCAGTTCACCGACTTGCTTGGCGATCTCCTGGAACGCCGCGTTCAGTTCCGCGGAGTTGTTCGCCACATAGGAGCTTGAGTCGGACGCGCAGGCCTTCAGGTCGGAGTTGATGCTGGTCGTGAAGGCGATGACCCAGACGCGGATGCCCTTGTCCTTGATGGCCTCACACACGGCGCGGAACCGCGAGGTGTGCCGCGCGGCGTCGCCCGAAGACCCGTCGCTGGTGACGCGACGGTCCCAGTACTCCATGCCCCAAGCCTGCTGGATCAGGTAGTTCGGTTCCATCTCACCATCGGTCATGAAGATGAGGTGGCGCGACACTTCGCCGCCGTTGCGGGGTTCCTCGTTCACGACCGAGGACCAGAGCCCCTGCGGCGAGAGCAGGCGGCCACCCCAGATCATGCCGATGTCGAGGTAGGTGCTGCCCTCGGCCTGAAGGGAATCCGCGTAAGCGTTGAAGGCGCTCTGGCTCATCGGCGCCAGAAGCTGCGCGGGCACCGGGCAGTAGGACGGCGCCGAGCCACCGTCCGTGGTGTTGGCCGTCGTGTAGTTGCTGCGGCTGTCCCAGCGGCGGTATGCAACTTCTGGCCACATCGGCTTCCACTTCGTCGCATCGCGGTTCACGTCGGGCGCACCATCGAGGTCGAGATCAAGCGCGCCCGCAGGGCTGATGCCAAGGATTGACGAGTAGCTGAAGGCGCTCTGCGCCACAGTCTGGCGTTCCTCGATGCAGCCGGCCCAGACGGAGGAGACGTTGGCACCGTTGGTTCCGGTGGGCGTAGTGACGCGGGCGAAGGTCTTGTACACGCTCGTGTCATATTCGTAAGGCTGATAGGACCAGCCCTGCGTCACCGAGCGCGATTGATAGCGCACGTTGAGGACGTAGACCGTCCTGCAGAAGATGACCAGGAAGCAGGACCGTTCCTCCTGACAGCTATACTCGTACTTGCGCTGCGTGCCGCTGCTAAAGTCGGTGAAGTCAGCGGAGTTCGCCGGCCGATTGGCGTTGCATTCCGCCAATGTAGTGTAATCGGTCGTGTTGGATCGCGACCAGTTGGTAAAGTTCCCCGGCGTGCCGTACGACGCCTCCCACACGCGCGACTGGTATGTCTGCTTGTCGACGATATAGCGGCGATCGCGGTCCATGATGAGCCGGCCGACATTCACCGACGAGCTGTAAGGCACGAACCCGTACCGTACGCGCGCGTTGCTGCTGGCGGTGGCGGCTGCGATCGTGCCGTAGAAGTTCTTCATCGCCGCACGCAGGGCCTGGATCCGGGTCTGCGAGCCGGTCAGGGCCGTGTTCATGGAACCCGTGGTGTCGAGCACCATCATGACGTCCGAGTTGCCCACGCCCATGGAGCTGCTGCACGTCACCCGGATGTCGAAGGTATTGCGTCCGAAGACACGCATGACAAGCGTGTTTAAAACTGTTGTGGCGGTGCCCACCACCGTCTGCCCATTGTCTGGCGAGGTGACGTTGAGAACAGGATCGTCCTCTAAGTTCGCGCTGCGAACATTGGTTTTGAAATATGCTTTGGCCGCTTTCACCGAAGTGTCATCCAAACCGGCAGTCGTGACCGTGCGCCGCCCGGCCAGAACGCCGGCGTCGCACGCAGCCTGCATCTGGCTGCGCACAAGGTAACTGCGGCTGATGTCGATGGCGGAGCCCACGATGGCAACGGCCACCAGCATGCCAGCTGCCGCGATCGGCAGGACGTTGCCTGAGGTGTCACGAAACAGTTTCGCCGCGAAATCAAATGCTTTACGCATCGTCAACCAAGCTGTCCTTGCATTTGTCCCGATCTTCCCGATGTTAATACCGCGAATATCTTAAGGAAGTTTTCGCATCGGCTCCGGCGGCACCCGCCAGAAGCGGCATCAGGCGGAGCGAAAAAAATTATATCGCCGGGAACCAGCAATGCCCTTCGGGCGTTGTTTGCCCGATCCGAAGGACCGCGCGCAGGGGGGCGGTTCCGAATTCCAGGCAGTTATCCCTGCGAGTTGAGTGAATGGCGACGGCGCGCGGACTGGATAACTCAAAGCTCCTCTACATCCTGCTTCCCCTTGTAATCGGATTGACTTTCGTCGCCGACACGCTGCTGCCGCTGGGAACCTCGATCTGGGTGATCTACCTGCTGCCAACGGTTCTGGCGTATCTGGCACCGCACCGTCTGGCGCCGATCGCGGTGGCAGCCGTGGCCACGGTGCTGGTGGTCGTGGGCTATCACGTCGCCCCCACGGGCGTGGGGCAGAGCGTGGCCCTCATCAATCGTACGCTGGGCACGATCACCAATCTTCTTCTCGCCGGCATCGGCGCGGCGTTCATCTCGTACCGCAATGCGACCCGTGCGCTGCAGGCCGTCCGAGAAGGTGAAGCCACGCTGTCGCGCAACGTCGCGGGCAACCTGGCGCTTCAGGAGCTTGCCCAGCGGGCCCTGACCTTCCTTGCGGAGCGTTTCGACGCCTCGGCCGGTGTCATCTACGTCGAACAGGACGGCACTTACAATCGTGTCGCAAGCTATGGCGTTCCCTCCAGCGCGGACGTGCCTCACAAGCTACAGCCTGGCGACGGTCTGCTGGGCGAAGTGATGCGTGATGGCCGCTCGCGGATCATCACCAAAGTGCCGGCTGGCTATCTCGCCTTCGGAAGCGCGCTCGGCCATGCCGCCCTCGACAAGCTGGTCCTTGGCGGAACCGTGATCGACGGCAAGATCAACGCCGTGATCGAGCTCGGCTTCCTCGACGATGCCGAATCGCGAGCGCCCGAAGCTCTGCAATTCCTCGATGTCGTCAGCGCCTCGCTTGGCCTCAGCCTGCGCGCGGCCAAGTACCGCGCCCGGCTTGAGCAACTGCTTGCCGAAACACAGCAGCAGGCCGAGGAGCTCGCCAACCAGAGCGAGGAACTGCGCACCACCAACGATGAGCTCGAAGCCCAGAGCAAGGTCCTGCTCCACTCGCAGGCTCAGCTCGAGGAGCAGCAGGCCGAACTCGAACGGTCGAACGCACAGCTGGAGGAGCAGGCCAACTCACTCGAGGCGCAGCGTGACGAGCTGACCCGCGCGCAGGCCCTGCTGCGCGGCCAGGCCGAGGATCTCGAACAGGCGAGCCGCTACAAGAGCGAGTTCCTGGCGAACATGAGCCACGAACTGCGCACCCCGCTCAACTCCCTGCTTATCATGGCGCGCCTTCTGGCGGACAATCGCAGCGGCAATCTCAGCGACGAACAGGTCCGATTCGCCGAGACGATCGAAACCTCGGGCAACGACCTGCTCACCCTCATCAACGATGTTCTCGACATCTCCAAGATCGAGGCCGGCAAGCTCGACCTGGAGCCGCGGACGGTGCCGGTCTCGGCCATCGTCTCCAAGCTGCGCGATACCTTCGCGGCTTCCGCCGCCAAGAAGAACCTGGATCTGCGGCTTGAGATCGCCAGCGACGCGCCGATCGAGATTGAAACGGACCCGCTGCGCCTCGAACAGGTTCTCAAGAACTTCCTGTCGAACGCCATCAAGTTCACCGAGCGCGGCCATGTCGCGCTGGAAGTCACGCAAGCCGGGGATCGGATGGCCTTTACGGTGCGCGACACCGGCACGGGCATCCCGGAAGACCAGCAGGGCACCATCTTCGAGGCCTTCCGGCAGGCGGACGGCGGAATTGCCCGCAAGTACGGCGGCACCGGCCTCGGCCTTTCGATCTCCCGCGAACTGGCGCAGCTTCTCGGCGGCGCGATTACGCTGGAGAGCACGCCCGGCAAGGGCAGTGCGTTCACTCTCGCCCTGCCCCGGCGCTTCGACGCGGCTTCCGCTCCTGAGCATGTCCGCCAGCCCTCCCCCACGCCGCTTGCCAGCCCGCCGGTCCCCGGCCCCACGGTCAGCCGGCGTATCGCCGCGGTGCCGGACGATCGTGAGACGCTGAGCGGCGATTCGCGCATCATCCTCATCGTCGAGGATGATCCCGCATTCGCCCGTATTCTGGCGGATCTGGCTCACGAAGTCGGCTTCTCGTGCCTCATCGCAGGTACGGCCGACGAAGGCGCGCTTCTTGCCCGCCAGTACCTTCCGCAGGCCGTCATCCTCGACATGCACCTGCCCGACCACACCGGGCTTTCCGTGCTCGACCGCATCAAGCGCGACGCGCGCACGCGCCACATTCCGGTCCACATCGTCTCTGCCGATCACGACGATCACGCCGCCCTGGCAAGCGGCGCGGTCGGCTACCTGTTCAAGCCGGTCAGCCGCGACACGCTAGTCGATATGCTGGAAGGGCTTGAAGCCCGGATGGCGCAGCGTCTGCGCCGCGTCCTTGTGGTGGAGGACGACGCGCAGCAGGCCCAGGCGATTCACCATCTCCTCGCCTCGCGCGACGTCGAAACGGTCGAGGTCCATTCGGCGGCGGAGTGCCTCGACAGCCTCGGCGCCGAAACCTACGACTGCATGGTCCTTGACCTCAACCTCCCCGACATGTCGGGGCTGGACCTGCTCGAACGCCTCTCCCACGACGAAAGCGTCGGCTTCCCGCCGGTCATCGTCTACACCGGTCGAGATCTCTCGGCCGAAGAGGAGATGCGGCTGCGGCGCTACTCCAAGTCGATCATCGTCAAGGGAGCCAAGAGCCCCGAGCGCCTGCTCGACGAAGTGACGCTGTTTCTCCACCAGGTCGTGTCCGACCTTCCGGCGGAAAAGCAACAGCTTCTGGCCCGCTCCCTGGGTCGCGATCAGGCGCTTGAAGGCCGGCAGGTCCTCGTGGTCGAAGACGATATTCGCAACGTCTATGCGCTCACATCGGTGCTCGAACCGCATGGCGTATCCGTACGGATCGCCCGTAACGGCATCGAGGCCCTGGGCGAACTGGCCCGCGTGGCCGATAGCGACGGTTCAGCGGTCGATCTCATCCTGATGGACGTGATGATGCCCGAGATGGACGGCCTCACCTGCATGCGCGAGATCCGCAAGGATGCGCAATGGTCGCGTCTGCCGATCATCGCCCTCACCGCCAAGGCCACCGAGCGCGACCACCGCGAGTGCCTTGAGGCCGGCGCGAACGACTATCTTTCCAAGCCGCTGGACGTGGACAAGCTGCTCAGCCTGGTGCGCGTCTGGATGCCGCGATGATGGTGATCCGATCCGACGACACGCTTGCGGATATCGAGCTCGACCTCATCGTCGAGGCCATCTGGCGGCGGTACCAGTATGACTTCCGGGACTACTCGCGCGCATCGCTGCGCCGCAGGCTGGAGCACGCGCAGGCCCACTTCGGCCTGCCGCACATGTCCAGCCTTCTCGATGTCATTCTGCATGATCCGCAGAGCCTGCCTGTGCTGATCGGCACCCTGACCATCCAGGTCAGCGAGATGTTCCGCGATCCGTCGTACTTCCGCGCGATCCGCGAGCAGGTCATCCCGCACCTTGCCACATGGCCGTCGGTCAAGGTCTGGGTGGCGGGCTGCGCCAACGGGGAGGAGTTCTATTCGCTGGCGATCCTCTTCCGCGAGGCCGGGCTTGAGGAGCGCACGCACTTCTACTGCACCGACATCAGCCGCGCAGCCCTGGCGAAGGCGGAAGCGGGCATCTACGAAATCGAACGCATCGCCGGGTTCTCGCGCAATTACATCGAGGCCGGCGGACTGGGCTCGCTGTCGGACTACTACACAGCCAGCTACGGTGTCGCCCGCTTCGATCCCGCCCTGCGTCGCCGCGCCGTCTTCGCGGACCACAACCTTGCCAGCGACGCGGTCTTCTCCGAGGTCCAGCTGGTTTCCAGCCGCAACGTCCTGATCTACTTCGACCGGGCCTTGCAGGACCGCGCCCTCGGCCTTTTTGCCCGGTCGCTCCCCCCCGGCGGTTTCCTCGGCCTGGGCGCACGGGAGACCATCAACTTCTCGGCCGAAACCGAGAGCTTCGCTGAGTTCGCGCCGCAGGAGAAGATCTGGCGGCGCACGACTCACGACGCGCTGGAGGCCAATTTTGCTGAATGAGCCTCTGAAAATCCTTGCGGTCGATGACATCCGCGAGAACCTCGTCGCGCTGGAGGCCGCGCTTGATCAGCCCGGCGTCGAGCTTGTGACGGCATCTTCCGGGTTTGAGGCGCTCGAATTGCTCCTCAAGCACGATTTCGTCCTCGCCCTGCTCGATGTGCAGATGCCCGAGATGGACGGGTTCGAATTGGCCGAACTGATGCGCGGCACCGAGCGTACGCGCGGCGTTCCGATCATCTTCCTGACCGCCGTCGCCACGGACGAACGGCGCAAGTTTCAGGGCTTCGAAGCCGGGGCGGTCGATTACCTCCTCAAGCCGATCGACATCACCGTCCTCAACTCCAAGGTTGCAGTGTTCGTCGAACTGGCCCGCCAGCGACGCGAACTCGCGTTCCAGCGGGACGAACTCGGCGCCGCGCTCAGCCGCCTGCGGGCGCATGGCGACAATTCGCCGCTTGCAGTGCTGGAGATCGATTCCTCCCTTCGCATCGTCGGCTGGTACAAGAGCGCCGAGCGGACGCTGGGCTACCTGGGTTCCGAAGTGCTGGGTCAGTCGCTGCACGATGCGCCTTTTCTGCCGCCGAATGCCGGACGGGAGGAGTTCCTCAACGGCATGACCGCCCTGATCGAGGGCGGTGATCGCCGCGCCATGCAGGAACACAGCTACTGCCGGGCAGACGGCATGCTGCGCGAGGGGGAATGGTACTGCTCCTCCCTGGCGGGCAACGGCCTGAGGCCCGGGAGCGTGATGATCGAAATGCTCGACATCACCGAACGCCGCCGCGCCGAGGAGACGCAGCGGTTGCTCATCGGTGAATTGAATCATCGCGTGAAGAACACGCTGGCGACGGTCCAGGCCATCGCTTCCCAGGGATTCCGACACGCCCGCTCGCACAAGGACTTCCAGGACGCCTTCACCGGCCGCCTCCAGGCTCTGTCCAGAGCGCACTCGATGCTGAGTGCGACCACTTGGGAAAGCGCCGGACTGCGCAGCCTCATTGCCGATCATGTCGCCATCGGCGCCGTGAGCGAGGAGCGCCTGCTGCTGGACGGCCCCGATGTCGATCTTTCGCCGGAACTGGCGCTGCGCTTCTCTCTGGTGTTCCACGAACTGGCCACGAACGCGCACAAGTACGGGGCTTTCTCCAATGCCGTCGGCACGGTGCGCCTGACGTGGACCTGCACGGACAATGTCCTGCACATGGAATGGCTCGAGCGGGGCGGTCCGCCTGTCCAGCCGCCAGAACGGCGCGGCTTTGGCTCCACCCTGATCGAGCACAGCATGCTTGCCGACGGGGCGCAGATCGTGTCGGACTTCGCTCCGGAAGGCGTGACGTGGACGATGACCCTTCCGCTCGGACCCGCTGTCGTCGGCGGAGCGGTCAAGCCGCCCCCGCCGCCAGTCTGCGCCAGGCCGGACCGTCCCGCCGCTTCGGAGCCACTCCCGCACCTGCGCATCCTGGTGGTCGAGGACGAGCCACTGGTGGCGATCGAACTGATGATGGAGATAGAGGACGGCGGCTGCGTGCCACTCGGTCCTGCCACTTCCTGCGACCAGGCCCTTGCGCTCATCAAGGAGACCGGCCCCGATCTTGCCCTTCTCGACGGCAACCTCAACGGCGAGAAGATCGGCCCGGTGGCCGACGAGCTGGCCCGGCGGCGCACACCGTTTGCCTTCATCAGCGGCTACGACCGCGAGCATCTGCCACAGGCGCATTGCGACCGTCCGATGCTAAACAAGCCTTTCCTATCGGCAGATGTTCGGAACATGCTGCTCGAACTGGCGGAGAGCGCAAAGGACCGCGTACCGTAAGGCCGCCGCAGGAACGCGCCGCCACCCCGGAGCGCTTTCGGCGATTCGCGCCTCGTCGCCCGTCGCGGCAGAGGCGTGACAATGGCACCACGCCTTGTCTCTTTCGCCCCTTTGCGTCCGAAGCGGCGCGGGCAATCCTGAGCGCGGTTTGCTTTTACACCCGCTTGCACTATATGCGCGCTCGAACGCCCCGGCCGTCCCCAAGGCGCCGGGGCTTGCTCTTTTGATCGTTTCAAGGACCACGCGCATGTCCCGTCGCCGCCAGATCTACGAAGGCAAGGCCAAGATCCTCTACGAAGGCCCCGAGCCCGGCACGCTGATCCAGTACTTCAAGGACGACGCGACCGCTTTCAACGCGCAGAAGAAGGGCACCATCCAGGGCAAGGGTGTCATTAACAACCGCATCAGCGAGTATGTGTTCACGCGCCTGAATCACATCGGTGTACCCAACCACTTCATTCGCCGTCTGAACATGCGCGAGCAGCTCGTTCGGCAGGTCGAGATCATCCCGATCGAGGTGGTCGTGCGCAACGTGGCGGCCGGCTCCATCTCCAAGCGGCTCGGCATCGCCGAGGGCGAGATGCTGCCTCACACGCTTATCGAGTACTATTACAAGGACGATGCGCTCGGCGACCCGATGGTCGCTGAAGAACACATCGCCTGCTTCGGCTGGGCCAACCACGACGAGATGCAGGACATCGCCGCCATGGCGATCCGCGTGAACGACTTCATGGCCGGCATGTTCGCCGCCATCAACATCCGCCTCGTCGACTTCAAGCTCGAGTTCGGCCGCATCTGGGATGGCGACTACAGCCGCGTGATCCTGGCCGACGAGATCAGCCCGGACGGCTGCCGCCTGTGGGACATGGTCACCGGCGAAAAGCTCGACAAGGACCGCTTCCGTCGCGACCTCGGCGGGGAGGAGGAAGCCTACCAGGAAGTCGCCCGCCGTCTCGGCCTGCTCCAGGATGATGCCGGCCCGAGCGAGGTGCTCGACCTGTCGAAGCACCGCAAGCTGCGCGGCAAGTAAGCCACAGGCGAGAGATGGAACAAGAAGGAGCGGTGCTTTGCGGGCGCCGCTCCTCTCGTTTCGGATTCACGCCTGCCGGCTTCGACTTTCCCGCACGCTGCGCCACCACCCCCTTGCCACCGCTGCCGCCCCTTCGCTACGTCGTGGCGCGATGAGAGGTTCCTTGATCGCGCTTCTCCTCGTGCTGGTGCCCCCGCCACTGGCAGCGAAGGAGAAAGCCCCCCACGCCGACATGACCTGGGCTTTCCAGCACAGCGACGTACCCGTCGATCCCGCGTTCCGCTTCGGACGGCTCGAAAACGGCATGCGGTATGTCATCCGTCGCAACGCGACACCCGCCGGGACCGCCGTCGTTCGCCTGAACGTCGAGGTGGGATCGCTGGACGAAGGGCCTGCCGAACAGGGCTTTGCGCACTTCGTCGAACACATGGCCTTCAACGGTTCCACGCGCGTGCCGGAAGGCCAGATGGTGCCCCTTCTGGAGCGGGAGGGCCTTGCCTTTGGTGCCGACACGAACGCTTCCACCAGCTTCGAGCGCACGGTCTACAAGCTCGATCTGCCGCGCAATGATCCCGCGCTGATCGACACGGCGCTGATGCTGATGCGCGAGACCGCCGGCAACCTCACCATCGCGCAGGCAGCGGTTGATCGGGAGCGCGGGGTCATCCTCTCGGAAATGCGGGACCGCAATTCCTGGGCCTTGCGCAACGCCATCGAGTCCACCCGCTTCTTCTACCCGGGTTCGCTTTACGCGCAGCGCTTCCCCATCGGCACGGCCGAAACACTCCAGGCCGCCAGCGCAGCAAGCCTGCGCGCCTTCTACGAACGCGAGTACGTTCCCGCGCACACGACCCTCGTGATCGTCGGTGACTTCGACGTGGATGCCGTGGAAGCGGGCATTCTGCGGCACTTCAACGACTGGGCGCCCAAGCCGGCCGAGCCTCAGCCCGCACCAGGCCCCTTCTCGCGCAAGGACAGGAACCGCGCGTCCGCCTACCTCGACCCCGCCTTGTCCGAGCGCGTCACCGTCCAGCGAAACGGCACATCGCTGCACAAGCCCGACACGATCGCGGAGCGGCGCGAGAGGCTGCTGCGCTCGATCGGCTACGACATCGTCAACCGACGGCTCCAGCGCCTCGCCCGCAGCGCACAGCCTCCTTTTCGGGGCGCGGGTTTCGGCACGGGCGACGTGTTCAAGGCCGCCCGGTCGACACGACTTATCGTCGATACCGTCGACGGCAAGTGGCGCGCGGGTCTCGAAGCCGCCGGCCGGGAGTACCGCCGCGCCCTCGCCTACGGCTTTTCCGAGGCGGAAGTGGCCGAGCAGGTCGCGCAGCTTCGCACGGCAAGCGTGAACGCGGCGGCCGCCGCCTCTACCCGCAGCAACGCCATGCTGGCGCAGCTTGCCCTCACGCTCGTTGAAGACCGCCTCGTGCCGTCGACGCCGCAGTCCTCGCTCGAACGGTTCGAGGCTTTCGCCCCCGACATCACACCCGCTGCCGTGCTCGCCGCCCTGAAGCGCGAGGCGCTGGCGCTTGATGCTCCGCTCATCCGCTTCCAGGGGCGTCAGGCGCCCGAAGGCGGCGAAGCGGCGCTGCAGGCGGCCTGGAACGATGTAATGCACGGAAAGGTGGAGAGGCCCACCGCCGCCGACACCGCGCAGTTCGCCTA
This sequence comes from Novosphingobium sp. HII-3, assembly GCF_002916655.1. GTDB lineage: Bacteria > Pseudomonadota > Alphaproteobacteria > Sphingomonadales > Sphingomonadaceae > Novosphingobium > Novosphingobium panipatense. The sequence goes on along the minus strand of NZ_PPSM01000072.1, from coordinate 39,479 downwards.
TACGGACTTTGGCCCGCCCGGACAGATCACCTCGGACACGCGCCGGGACGATTTCGGCCTGCGGGAGGTGCGCTTCGCGAACGGCGTGATGCTCAACCTCAAACGGACGGACCTCGAGAAGGACCGTGTGCGCGTCAGCCTCTCCATCGACGGTGGGGATCGGCTCAACACCCGCGACAACCCTCACGCCACGCAACTGGTGCCTAACCTCGAGGATGGCGGCCTCGGCCGGCACAGCCGCGACGAACTCGATACGATCCTTGCGGGGCGCAGCGTGTCGCTGGGTCTCGGCCGGGGAGAAAGCAGCTTCGACACGCGTCTGGTCACCACGCCGCGCGATCTGGAAATCCAGCTCCAGCTCCTGACGGCGCTCATCACCGACCCGGGCTACCGGCCTGAGGGAGAGGTGCGCTACCGGCAGGCCATCAACAACTTCTTTGCCCAGCTCGACGCTACGCCCGCCTCCGCTCTTGGCGCGCGGCTTGGCGCAATCCTGAGCGACAGCGATCCGCGCTTCAGCCTTGGGGACGTTGAGGCGTACCGGCAACTCACTTACGCGAAGCTGCGGAACGATATCGGCGACCGGCTTGCCAAAGGTGCGGTGGAAATCGCGCTTGTCGGTGACATCGACGAGGATACCGCGATCGCCCTTGTCGCTCGGACGTTCGGCGCGCTTCCGCCACGTGAAAGGGGCTTTCACGAAGAGTCGGCCGGCCCGCCGCGCCCGTTCACCCGCGACCGCTCCCTGCGAATCGTGCGGCACTCCGGCCCCGCCGACCAAGCGCTGCTGCGCATTACCTGGCCCACCCGTGACGACAGCGACGCGGTCGAAGCGCTGGCGCTGGAGATGCTGGAGCGCGTCATGCGCGTCGAACTCACCGACCAGCTGAGGGAAGCGCTGGGCAAGGCTTACTCACCCTCGGCAGCCAGCAGCCTCTCGCGCGGATGGAAGGGCTACGGCACCTTCTCCGTCAACGCCTCCATCGATGTGACGGACGTGCCCGCCACGCGCAAGGCGATTGCACAGGTGGTCGACGAACTGCGCGCCGCGCCGGTAAGCGAAGACATCCTGCGCCGCGCACGGCAGCCGCTCATCGAAGCCTACCAGAACGCGCTGAAGACCAACGGCGGCTGGATGGCGCTGGCGGCCCGGGCGCAATCGCAACCAGACCGGATCGAGCGTTTCCGGAACGCTCGGGATCGGCTGCTGGCGCTTACACCGGCAGACGTGCAGGCTGTTGCCCGCCGCTATCTCGTGCAAGGCGCGGGAGTCGAGGTGCTGGCACTGCCCAAGGATGCGGCAGTACCCGCTCCCACCTCCTAGCGGGCGTGGTTCGGACGGGTTTCCCTGCCCGTTCGCTCCGCCCAGTCGACGATCAGGTCGTCGTACAGCTTCTGGTCGATCAGCTCGTACTTTTCCTTGAAGTCGCCGAATGCGGCGGCTGCGCTCGCGACCGAGCCGGTTTCCATGAGATCCCGCGCCATCTTCAGGTGGTTGACCGCGGCGGAGACCCAGCCCCAGCCCGTGGAAAGGGTGAAGCGGGTATCGGGCAAGTTGAAGCCGAGGGTGCAGACGGGGATCGGCATGTGCGGAATGACCTGCGCCTGCTGTTCGGGCGGAGCGCTGGCAAAGACGATGGCATCCGCACCCGCCTCGGCGTAGGCCTTGCCCCGCCGGATGGCCTCTTCCACAGATCCGGTGCCGCCGCCGCCGTTCGCACTGGTGTACAACTCGTCGCAGCGCGCGATGATGACGAGGCCCGAATCGCCACGCGCCTTGACGCCGGCCTCGATCCGGCACTGCATCTCTTCCACCGGGCAGAGCCCGTTCACATGCTTGGAGTGCTTGGGGTTCACCTCGTCCTCGACGTGGTACCCGGCGACCCCGGCTGCGACGTACATCTTCGTGAAGCGATAGGCGTCCGCCACTGTCTCGCCCAAAGTGTCGGCATCGGCGACAAGGGGGATATCCATGGCCTGCGCGATCCTTCCCGCTTGATCGATCTGCTCGATCTGGCTGAAGATGCCGTTGTCGGGCACCGCGTAGTGGAAGGCCGAACAGGCATGGCCGCCAAGGTAGGCGGCCTTGAACCCGACGTGCTGGACGATTCGCCCGGTAAGCGCGCTGTACGCTTCGGCAGCCACGAAGTGCTCGCCGCTCTCGATCAGCGCGCGCAGCTTTTCACCCGGTGTCGGCATGTCCTGTCTCCCTCTCTGGGATCGAGGGCTCGCACGTCGCCCCCGAACAGGCAAGCGTGCGGGCGTACCGGACGAAGAGCTTCAGCGGCTTATCGGCGGGGCGTTGCCAATGCGCTCCAGCGTCGGGACCAGTTCATCGAAGTGGTCGATCACCGCCGCCGCGCCCAGCTCCGCCGGCGCCATGTCGTTGAATCCGAAACTGACCGCGACGCACGGCAGCCCCGCAGCGGCGGCCGCCAGCGTATCGTAGCTGGTGTCGCCCACGTAAGCCGCCGCGCCCGCTCCGCCCTTTTCACGCATCAGGTGAAGAAGGTCAGGCCTGGGCTTCGCGCGGCCGGGGCCCAGCGTATCCCCGCCGATGATGGCGTAGAACCGCTCCGAGAGACCCAGTTGCTCGAAGATCGCTCTGGCGAAGCGCTCAAGCTTGTTAGTCACGACGGCGATGCGCACCCCCCGCTGCGCCAAGGCATCGAGCATCGCCTCACCCCCCGGAAACAGCCGCGTCTCGACCGCGATGTTGTCGGCGTAGAAGTCCAGCAGCGCGGTGTGCAGTTCCTCGAACCGCCTCGCCTCGACCGGCCCGCCGGTCGCCAGCAGCGCCTTGTCCAGCATCCTGCGCGCACCGCCGCCTACAAAGCCGCGCACTTCGTCGCGCGCGACGGCGCGCCGTCCTTCCAGAGCGAGGGCGTGGTTCACCGCGTGATCGAGGTCACCCAGCGTGTCGAGCAGCGTCCCGTCAAGGTCGAACCCCACTATCGCGAAAGGAAAATCAGTCATGGTGCGATGCAGTGACGGCACGGGATGGAAACCGCAACAATTTGCTGGCACTAGAGCGCGCATGACATCTGCCAGCCCCACCCAGACCGCGCCGCTCGCCATCGTCGTTCTTGCCGCCGGCAAGGGAACCCGCATGAAGAGCGACCTGCACAAGGTGCTCCATCCCATTGCCGGTCGCCCGATGCTCGAGCACCTGCTCGCCAGCGCGGCCGAACTTGCGCCGGAACGGCAGGTGGTCATCGCGGGGCATGGGCGCGAGCAGCTGGCCACGGCGCTCGGCACCCGCGCGACGATCGCGGTACAAGACCCGCAGCTTGGCACCGGCCATGCGGTCCAGCAGGCCGAGGAGGCCCTCTCGGGCTTCGATGGCGACGTGCTGATCCTTTACGGCGACGTGCCTTTCGTGCGGCCGCAGACCATGCGCGCCATGATCGAGCGCCTTCACGCACCCGACGGGCCGGCCGTCGTGGTGCTGGGCTTCGAACCGCAGGATCCGCTGCAGTACGGCCGCATTCTCGCTCACGACGATGGCCGCATCGCCATGATGGTCGAGTACAAGGACGCGACGGACGAACAGCGCGCCTGCCGCCTCTGCAATTCCGGGCTGATGGCGGTGAAGTCCGCCGATCTCTTCGGCCTTCTCGCCAAGGTCGGCAATGAGAACACCCAGGGCGAGTACTACCTGGTCGACATCGTCAACATCGCAACGCTGGAAGACCGCGCCTGCGCCGTCATCGTCACGGACGATGAAGACGAGGTGGCCGGGATCAACAGCCGGGGCGAGCTTGCGGAGGCGGAAGGCCGCTGGCAGCACAAGCGCCGCGCGCAGGCGATGGCGGACGGCGTCACGCTGGTCGCCCCCGAAACGGTGTTCTTCGCGTGGGACACGCGCCTCGGTCGCGACGTCACGGTGGAGCCGAACGTCGTATTCGGTCCGGGCGTGACGGTTGCGGACAAGGTCGTGATCCACGCCTTCTCGCACCTTGAAGGCGCCACTCTCGAGAGTGGCGTGGAGGTCGGACCCTACGCCCGCCTGCGCCCCGGCGCTGTGCTGAAGGCGAACGCCAAAGTCGGCAATTTCGTCGAGGTCAAGAAAGCGGTGCTGGGCGAAGGCGCCAAGGCCAATCACCTGACGTATCTGGGTGACGCCGTCATCGGTGCCGGTGCGAACATCGGCGCTGGCACGATCACGTGCAACTACGACGGGTACTTCAAGCACCAGACCGTCATCGGCGACCGTGCCTTCATCGGATCCAACAGCGCCCTCGTGGCTCCGCTCCGGATCGGCGCCGATGCCATCGTGGCGGCGGGCAGCGCCGTGACACGAGACGTCGCGGACGGCGAACTGCGGCTCGTGCGCGGGGAACAGCTCGTCAAGCCGGGCTGGGCGGACCGCTTCCACGACGCGATGAAGAAGAAGAAGGCCGAGAAGCCCCGCTGATTACCAACGTCAGGGCCGCCGCCTCCTGGCGGCGCGGCGGCCGAACGAACGATCAGGAACCGATTGCGGTGCGACGGGCGATGTTGCCGAGTTCGGCCCGAGCGATTGCGCTTCCCGGATCGTACTGAAGCGACTGTTCGTAGAAGCCCTTCGCTGCATCGAACTGTCCCATGGCCGCCTTGGTGAAGCCCATTCCGCGCAGCGCGCGTGCCGCGACCTTGGTGTCTGCCCCGCCGGTCGTCTTGTCGACAACGGCCCAGGCCTTCGCGAAGAGGTCATAGCTCTGCTGCCAGTCGCGCCGGGACTTGAACAGTTCCGCGTATTCATTCGTGAAATGCGCGTTGGCAGGCGCCATCTGCGATGCCTTCCGCAGCTCGTTTTCCGCGAGGTCGCCACGGCCGAGATCGATGAGCGCGAAGCCCTTGCCGAAGTGCGCCTCGCACAGGGCCTTGTCGACCACGATGGCTCCAGCGGCGTCCTGCCCGTCACTGCGGCACAGGCGCGGGCGCATGTCCCCGGCGAACTGCCGCTCCGAATCGGCGATGACCTTGTCGAACATCTTCACCGCCTGGTCGTGCTTGCCCTGCCGGAGAAGATTATAGCCGCGCTCCACATGGGCTGCGGCGTCGAAGCGCGTGTCCGTGACGCGCGCGGGGGCATTGAAGCTGTTGCTGGCCAGCTTGGCGGGCGCAGGGGTGGCCGTGTTGGCGTGCGCCGCACCGGCAAGAAGCAGGGAAGCCAGGACACAGGACGCAATTCGAGCGTTCATCAGCGATTTTCCTCTCCCGAGACACTGTTCTGCGCCGGTCTGCGCCGAGCTCTTTGATGAGGCCAAGTCGTCAGCCAGTGTTCGTTGAACGCCCGAAGATATCCGACGGCCGTGGTTTGACAAGTCATCTTGGCGAAACCAAACCCAGTTTATCGCAAATGTCGGCAAGCAGGCCGGTAACTGGAGTTTTACGATGGCGAATAGCCCCTGGAGTCACAGCCGTAATTCGTCGATTTCGGATGACGTCGACTTCGAGATCAAGGGTCAGGACCTGCAATTTGTCGAGATTGAACTCGATCCGGGGGAAAGCGCGGTGGCGGAAGCCGGTTCAATGGTCTGGAAGGATTCGTCGATCGATATGACCACGGTCTTCGGAGACGGTTCGGCCGACCAGGGCGGCGGTTTCATGGGGAAGCTGCTGGGGGCGGGCAAGCGCCTCGTTACGGGCGAAAGCCTCTTTACCACGGTCTTCACGCATCGCGGCCACGGTAAGGCGCGCGTCTCCTTTGCCGCACCCGTGCCCGGCGCGATCCTGCCGATCAAGCTGGACGACGTGGGAGGCCGCCTGATCTGCCAGAAGGACGCCTTCCTCTGCGCGGCGCGCGGGGTCTCCATCGGCATTCACTTCCAGCAGCGCATCATGACCGGCCTCTTCGGAGGCGAAGGGTTCATCATGCAGAATCTGGAAGGCGACGGCTGGGTCTTCGTCCAGATGGGCGGCACCGTCATCGAGCGGGAGCTCCGCCCCGGCGAGGAACTGCACGTCGATACCGGCTGCGTCGCCGCCTTCCAGCCCAGCGTCGAATTCGACGTGGTGCGCGCCGGCTCCGTCAAGTCGATGATTTTCGGCGGCGAAGGCGTATTTTTCGCGCGCCTGCGGGGGCCGGGCAAGGTGTGGATCCAGTCCCTGCCCTTCTCGCGCCTGGCGGGTCGGATGCTGTCGACCGCCGGTTCACGCGGTGGCCAGAATCGAGGCGAAGGCTCGATACTTGGCTCCTTCGGCAACCTGATCGACGGAGACTAAGTTTTATCGAAAGCGGCGCGCTCCACCCCGGATTGTCCCGGTGACGCGCCGCTTTCCATCACATCGAAGGCGCATATCCGCCGTTGAGGGGATAGGTCTGGCCCGTGATCCACTCGGCCGCGTCGGAGCAGAGGAACGTAACCAGCGCCGCCACATCCGTCGACTTCCCGTAGCGGCGGATGATATAGCGTGCGACCTGCGCCTTGGCGCGGTCACTCTCCATGATCTCGGCAAGCTTCTCTTCCGGCATGTCTGGCATCAGGGAGGACAACGAAACGGCGTTGCAGGTCACGTTGTAGCGACCGACCTCCTTTGCGATGGAGCGCACGAAGCCCTGGGCCCCGGCCTTCGCTGAAGCATAGACCGCCAGCTTCGGCTCCCCCACGCGACCGGAATCCGAAACGATCGTCACGATGCGGCCCTTCTTCGCTTCAACCATGTTCGGAATGAAGGCGAAACAGGCATTGTACACGCCGTAGAGGTTGGTGCGCAGGTACTGGTCCCAGGCCGAAGGATCCTCTTCCCAGAAGTTCACCCTCGGCCTCAGCAGGGCGGTGGGGCCTGCCATTCCCGCGTTGTTGACAAGCACGGTTGCGGGCCCAAGCGCCTCCTTGATCGCCGCGTCCGCCGCGCGGATCGCGTCGAGGTCTCCGACATCGAACGGCACCGCCAGCGCCGGAACGCCGGTCCTGCGGATTTCCTCCGCCACTGCCTCGGCCCGCTCCGGAACGAAGTCGTTGACGGCGATGCCTGCGGCATTGTGGCGGGATAGCTCCAGCGCGATGGCGCGTCCCGCGTTCTGCCCGGCTCCGGTGACGATCGCGACCTGCCCTCCCAGATCCAGAAGATCGTGCTCACTCATCTCTCTGCTCCAGTCCCTGTTGCCTGACTGTTTGATAGTATATACTATCTTTGATGGCGATGCCGGATGGTGGCCCGGCAATGGCGATCATCCGGGCGATGCCGTTCGCGGTTCGGTGCTAGTGAAGAGGCACGCACGCACAATGCCAAGCGCAGAGCACGCTGCTCCGGAGGATATCGCGGCGACGGTGGCCGGGTGAGGGAGGAGAGGACATGTTCGAAGAATTCGACCTGAGCGGCCGCGTTGCCGTGGTTACCGGAGCTGGCACGGGGATCGGTCGGGCGACGGCCCTGCTCCTCGCCCAACGCGGTGCCGACATCGTGGCGGTCGGACGCAAGCGCCCTGCCCTCGATGCCGTCGTGCGAGAGATCGAGGTGCTCGGCCGCAGGGGCCTGGCGGTCGAGGCGGATGTCCGCGAGTTGGGCCCGGTCCAGAACATGGTCGATACCGCAGCGACGCACTTCGGGCGCCTTGACATTCTGGTCAACAACGCGGGGGGCGCTCACGGGCATGTCGGCATCGCCCAGATGCCGCCCGCCAAGTGGGAGCGCGACATCGCGCTGAATCTGAACTCCGCAATGTATGCCTCACAAGCTGCCTTCCCCCACCTGCGCAAAGTGCGGGGCTGCATCGTCAACATATCGTCCGTCGCGGGAATGCACGGCACGCAGGGTGTGGCAGCCTATTCCGCAGCGAAGGCCGGGCTGCAGATGTTCACCCGCGTCTCGGCCGCCGAGTGGGGCCCCGTGGGCATACGCGTCAATGCCGTGGCGCCCGGCATGACGGCGACGGAGAAGGCCCGGGCCGGATGGGAGAAAGCTGGCTTCGATGCGGACAGCGCCACTCACGTGTTTCCGCTGCGGCGGTACGGCTATCCGGAAGAGGTGGCGCAGCTGGTGGCGTTCCTCGTCAGCGACGCCGCAAGCTACATCACGGGGGAGGCCATCGCCGTGGCCGGAGGACCGGTTCTCGGCGGCATGGTGACAATCGAGGACTGAACTGCGAACCCTCCCGGTCAAGACCGGGAGGGGGCCCGCGATCAGTCCGCCAGCTTCGCTTCCATGGCGGCGATCTCGGAGCGCAGCCACATCGTCTCAGACAGGTTGCTCCCGCCGCTCTCCTTCAGCAACGCCTCATGCGCCGCCTTGCGCACGGCGAGCGAGCGGGCGTTGGCGGGCTCGGCACTCAAGGCGATGTCCGTAAGGTGTATGGCTTCCAACGGAGCCCCGCCGTCGAGCTTCGCCTGCGCGCGCGCGGCCAGGATGTCCGCGCCGCCTGCAAGCTCGACAAGGTCGGCATCCACGCTTGTCCTGGGCACACCGTAGAGGGCCGTCGTGCCCTCCTCGTAATGCAGCCAGCCCGAATACTCCCGCCAGATCGACTTGACGGCCCAACTCGCCTTGCCGTGGTATTCGCCGATCGCAAGCCCCTCAGGCCAGGCGAAATCGCGCATCAGGCTATGAACATCGCGCCCTTCCGTCATGCCGCCCAGTGTGTAATCGCGGACGTAGGAGACGGCGGCGTGCAGCCTGTCGAGGTCGGCCCGGATGCGGTCCTTGCCTCGGATCGCTTCACCGTGGCCGGTGATGACGATCTCGGGGCCGAGATCACGCACCGTCTCGAGGGACTTCAGGTAATTGCGGACGAGACGCGGCTTGTCTCCGCGCAAGGTGTTGAGAAAGGGCATGGATAGCCACACCGGCCCGAACAGGTTTCCGGTGAAGGCGATCTTTTCGCGCGGCATCCAGACGGTCAGGCTGTCGATCGTCTCTCCTTCGGGCGTGGAGATCAGTTCAAAGCAGCGTCCGCCCAGTTCCATGGTCAGGCGGCGGTCGACAAGAATGTCGGGCTTCACCTCTGGAGCGGCCTTCGGGGTATTGCCGCGTTTCAGCGTGGCCCCCCACAGCTTTCCGCTGCGGGGACCGAAGAAGGGCTGAAGCCTCATCATGTCGCCAAGCGCTTCATTGAAGCCGGGACCGCCCACGACCTGAGTGCCCTCTTCCACAAAGTCGGGTACGCCACCATAGTGATCCGCGTGGCTCTGCGTCAGGATGATGAAGGCCAGCGGACCCGTGCGATGCGGTTCCAGCAGCCGCTTCGTCCGCTCGGCGTTGTCCATAAATCCGGTATTGATCATCACATCGCCTTCGCTGGTGGTCACCAGATAGGCATTGGAGATGTCGTTCGCCTGGAAGACGAAATCCGTCACGGCAATGGCCGCAGTCTGCTCGTCACCCGAACGCACCAGATTGGCAAGCTTTGGCCCGGCGTCTTTCACCTCGCTCATTTCAGTTCTCCTCAAATCCGATCATGACCTTGGCCGACTGCGGCATGGCGGCGATCTCAAGGCCTTTCATGACTTCGCTGAAGGGCAGCTTGTGGCTGATCATGCCGGCGATCTTGTCCTTCAGGCGCGGCATGGCAGCGATCACCGCGGGCATCTCTGTCGGGTAGCCGACGGCCGTCGTGATCGTCATCTCGCTGGTCAGCATACGCCCGGCGGGGAATTCGATCGGCTTCATATACGCCGCCGTAATGACGAGCCGGGCGTGAAGCTTGGCCATCATTATGACCTCGGTCAGGATGTTGGGCGCACCCGCGGCGTCGATATAGGCGTCCGTACCCACGCCCACGCGGCCGTAACTCGGCACCTCGCCATGAAGACGTGCGAGTTCCGCGCGCAGATCCACCCTCGTCGGATCAAGCGCGGCCTGCACACCAAGAGCGCGTGCGCGTTCCAGCCGCTCCTCCGCCAGATCGAGCGCAACGACGTCGGTAATGCCACGGTCGATCAGCCACAGCACCATGCCAAGCCCGATCGGTCCGCAGCCGAACACGACGACCTTGTCGCCCGGCTTGACCTCGGCCCGGTTGACCCCGTGCATGGCCACCGCAAGCGGTTCGCACATGGCGGCGACGTCGAAGTCGATCCCCTCGGGGATGGGCAGGATCGACTCACCGAGCCGGGCCTCACGCACGAGAAGCTCCTGGGTAAAGGCGCCTTCCGGCCCGCCCGACCCGATGTTGCCCGGGGTCATCATCGGATTGACGACGACCGCGTCTCCCACGGCGATTCCTTCAACCGAAGGGCCGACCTCCATCACCTCCCCAGCGCCTTCATGACCGAGCGCCGTAAGCGTCCCGGGCGTCGGTATGCCGCCAATCTTGATGTAGGACAGGTCCGATCCGCAGATCCCGACTGACTTCATCCGGACGACGACATCATTGGGACCGGTGGGCGGGCGCTCGTAGGCATCCAGCCGCACGTCACCCGATCCATGGATCCTGAGCAGTTCCATTCGCCTCTCTCCTCGCCGGTCCGCCGCCCTCACGGCCGGACCATGTATCCCCCGTCGATGGTGATGGTCTCACCGGTCATGAAGCTGCTGGCGTCCGAGCACAGGTAAGCGCCGATTCCTTCGAAATCCGCGGGCCGACCGGTGCGCTTCATCGGTATCGTCGGCGCAAAGTGCTGCGCGACCGCTTCCGCCTGCGCGCTCTCGCCCATCATTGGCGTGATAATCAGGCCCGGCGCGACGACGTTGGCGCGGATGCCGAGCGGCGCCAGTTCGATGGCGAGACAGCGGATCGCCGCGGCCACCGCCGATTTCGATGCGGCATACTCCATCTTGCCGGGCAGTCCCTGAAAGAGCGAGAGCGATCCGCAGGCCACCAGGCTGCCGCCGCTTTCGTCTCCAGCCTCGACGCGCTCCTTCATCAGTCTCGCGCCTTCGCGCAGGGTGAAGAAGGCGCCGTGCAGCGCGGTCTTTTGGAAGTCATACCAGTGGTCCGTCGGCATGTCGAAGACCGAGTTGTAGCGCGGCGATGCGCCGGAGTTGGCGAACACGCAGTCCACTCGGCCAAAGTCCGCCATCACCTGATTGTAGCCCGCAACGATGTTCGCCTCTTCGGAGACATCGACCTGGTAAGCGATCACCCGTCCCGCGCCGGCCGCTTCAAGCTCTGCCTTGGCCTTCGCGCTCTTCTCGGCGTTGCGGGCCCAGATCGCGACATCACCGCCCATCTTGGCCACACCCATGGCAAAGCCGAAACCGATGCCGCCGTTGCCTCCGGTCACCACCGTCACCTTGCCCGTGCAGTCAAACAGGCCCTTGGCCATCACTTTCTCCCTCGATCCCGGTTCACGCCTTCAGGCGGCGCATTCGTGGCCGCGATGTTCAGGGGCGGGGCGTTGTCCCGCAAGCCCGAGCGCCATAGAAATACGGTCGGAACGTGGCGTTCGGGACATATAGCGATCCCTTGCGCCGGAGAGACGCCGATGATGCCTGACGAAGTGCAACGCCCCTCCATGAGCGTGGATGCTCGCCTTGAGAGCGACGGCATCTGCGCCCAGCTTGTGCGTTTCGACATACCGACACCTACGGACACCCGGCACGCCGTTGCAGAGGGCTACCATGTCAACATGTGCCTTACCCCGCGTCCGCTGCAGTCTCGCGGAGGGTATCGGCACCGTTGGGGGCCGCACCGGCTGGAGCGGCTGGGTGACATCTTCGTGATTCCTCCGGGCGAGGAGCTGTCCATCAAGGGTGGCACCGGCCGGCAGGTATCACTGATCTGTACGATCGACGCGGCGCTTGTTCACGATCTTGCGGGCCAGAGCCTCAGCTGGGACGACGCGCACCTCGCCGCCGCGCTCGACATCGGCAGCGCACAGATCCGCGCCCTCCTCTTTCGCATCACGTCCGAGGTGCGCCACCCCGGGCTGGCCTGGCAGAAGATGTTGGCCTTGCTTGGCAGCCAGCTGGCCATCGAACTGGCCCGTCATTGCCTGGAGGTGGCGGAGCGTCCCGTGACCGGCGGCCTTTCCGGCTGGCGCCTGCGGCTGATCGACGAGCGCCTGGCCGACTACTCGGCGGCGCCCTCGCTGGAGGAACTGGCCAGGCTCTGCTCGCTGTCCATCCGGCAGTTGACGCGGGGCTTCCGGGTCAGCCGCGCCTGTTCGATCGGGGACTACATCGAACAGCGCCGGATGGAGGCGGCCAAGCGACTCCTCATGGACGGCGAGAGCGTCAAGACGATCGCCTTTTCCATGGGCTTCGCGTCCCCTTCCAGCTTCACCTTCGCCTTCCGCCGCGCTGTCGGAGCAAGCCCCAGTACCTTCCGGCAGCGGCAGGGGCGTGCGCTTGAGCAGCCCGTCGGGTCTTGACCGGAAATCGACATAACGTCCGGATCTGGCACTCCAAGCGCGTTGCCTTGCAGGTGTGAGGGACGATTACTCTTCCCTCATGAACGGCCGCACAGGCCGATGGGAGAGGACAACCGCATCATGGCCACGACTGCCGCCGAACGACTCGTACCTGACGCTCTGGTCGAGCAGGCGATCAAGGACACCGGCATCGACAGCTTCGACAACGACAGCTGGCGCGAAGGCTTCGACGTTTTCACGCGCTCGTTCAACGAAGGCATTGACCGGGGCTGGATGACCGACGGCGGCATCGAGCGCGCGCGCAACGACACCCTTCATTATCTGCGCGGCCGCCTCAAGGTGTCGCAGTACCTCCGCGACAATCCCCAGTTGCTCGAGCGCCCGGTCGAGCGGCCGGTCTTCGTCATGGGCGTGCCGCGCACCGGCACCACGCTGATGTCCAACCTGCTTGCGGCCGACCCCGCGCGCCGTTCGCCCCTCACCTGGGAGATCGACGACCCGGTGCCGCCGGTGGGGTCCAACGCGCTGCTGACCACGGATCCCCGTGCGACCAGCCGTCTCGCACAGGAAAAGGCCGCGCTGGCGGCAAACCCGGCCATGGGCAAGTACTACCGCGGCTCTGCCATCTATCCGAACGAGTGCGTGTTCTTCATGGCGCACGATTTCAAGACGCTGATGATCGAGTCCAAGGGCAAGCTGCCGCTGTACAAGGACTTCATCTTCTCCTGCGACATGACGAGCGCGTACGAGTACCACAAGAAGTTCCTGCAGGTGCTGCAGCACCACGCGGGCGGCGTCTGGAACGTCAAGAAGCCGAGCCATGCGCTGTGGCTGGAAACGATCTTCAAGGTCTACCCCGATGCCCGTGTCATCTGGACGCACCGCGACCCGTTCACCGCCACGGGATCGCTGTGTTCGATCATCTCGCTCAGCCATATGGCGCACATGGGCAGGATCGACGCCGAGTGGCTCAAGGAAGACTACCCCTGGCAAGCGGCCGAGCACGCCAACCGGATCATGGATTTCCGCGACATGTACGGTGAGGACAAGATCATCGACGTGCATTACGCCGATCTCGTCAGCGATCCGGTGGCCGCCACCAGGAAGGTCTACGCCGCCCTGGGGGACGAATGGACCTCCGAGGCCGAGGTGGGCATCCAGCAGTGGGTGAACGACAACCCGCAGGACAAGTTCGGCCGCCACGAATACAAGCTGGCTCAGTACGGTCTTTCGAAGGCGGACCTGGAGCCGCTCTTCGAACGGTATCTCTCGCGCTACGACATCGCGCGGGAGGGCTGAGATGCTGGAAGGGCTCCATTACCAGAACGCCTACGTCTGTGACGACCTGGAGGCAGGTATCGACCTTTTTCGCGGCCGCGGGCTGGAAAAGGACCCTGTCATCATTCCGGTCGACCAGACGGTCGTCACGCCGGGGGGGCCGAAGCGCCAGAGGGGCCGCATCTGCTTCATCTGGATCGGCGACCTGCAGTACGAGCTGATCGAGAACGAAATCGACGAGGTGGGCCTTTACGCCAACTGTCTGTCGAACGGCGGGCCCCTGCGGTTCCACCACATCTGCTTTCGCGTGCCGGACTGGGCCGACTTTCGGTCCCGTGTCGATGCGCAGGAGTTCCCCGTCGCGATGGAGCGCGACCTTTCGGCTGAAGCCGAGGGCGGGCTGAAATTCCTTTACCTCGATGCCCGCAATGTCTTCGGACACTACATCGAGTACACGTGGATGCCCGAACCCATGTGGCAGCACATTCGCGCCATGTGAGGAATGGCTGCCCCGGGTGCCGGGGCAGCCGCTCACAGGCGATCATCAGGCCATTTCGGCGGTGACATCCTTGTAAAGCGTCGTGCGCTGGCGCAGGCGGCGCCCGACGCTTTCAGCGGCCGCGCGCATGTCCGCCACGTCGGCGAGTTGCCCGTGCGAGGCACCGGCCGCGCGGCTGATGCTCTCGTCCATCAGAACGCCGCCGAGGTCGTTGGCTCCTGCCGCCAGCACCGCCGCCGCGCCCGGCATGCCCAGCTTGACCCACGAAACCTGTATCGATCCGATCGCTCCGTGCAGCGCGAGCCGGGCGACGGCATGCATCATGACCGCCTCCCGCCAGGTCGGCCCCTTCCGGCATTGGCCCTTGCGATAGAACGGCGCTTCCATGTGGACCAGCGGAAGCGGCACGAACTCGGTGATCCCGCCGGTGTCGAGTTGGAGGTCGCGCAGCGCAAGAAGGTGCTTCGCCCAATGGCGCGGGCTTTCGAGGTGACCGAACATGATGGTCGAGGTCGTCGGCAGGCCTACGCGATGTGCCGAAGCCACGACGTCGAGCCACTCCTGCGTGGTGAGCTTGTCCGGGCAGATCCTCTCGCGAATGTCGTCGCAAAGGATCTCGGCCGCCGTCCCCGGCAGCGAACCCAGGCCCGCGTCCCGGAGCATGGACAGGTAATCGCTCACCGGCATCTCCAGCGTTCGCGCCCCCTGGCTCACTTCCAGCGGGGAGAAGGCGTGCACGTGGAGTTGGGGACAAGCGTCCTTCACCGCCCGCAGAATGGAGAGGTAGGTCTCGCCCGTGTAGCGGGGATGGATGCCTCCCTGAAGGCATACCTCGGTCGCGCCGCGCGCCACCGCCTCCCGCGCGCGTGCCGCGATCTCCTCCAGATCGAGGTCATAGGGTTTGTCGCGAAAGCCCGCCTTGCTGCTGGTCTTGCTGAAGGCGCAGAAGGAACAGGCGTGGGTGCAGATATTGGTGTAGTTGATATTGCGATTCACCACGTAGGTAACATCGTCGCCCTGCACCTCGGCGCGAAGCACATCCGCCGCTTCGATCACCGCCTGCGCGGCCGCGCCACGTGTGGCGAACAGTGCCGCGATCTGGTCTTCATCCAGCCCCGTGCCGCTTGCGGCCCGATCGAGGATGCGATGCAATTGCGAGGCCACCGGCCCCTCGTGGCGACGGCCGAGAGGCGCCTTGACCGTACCCGGCGCGCGATCGGCGATGCCGGGGCTCCACCGGCTGTCGCGCCCCAGTGCCTCGGCATCCGCCAGCCGCAGGACCGCCGGTCGCAGGCTATCATCCAGCCAGCCGCCTTCCTCCACGAAGCGGGGATAGATGGTCAGGCGCTCCACCAGCGGTAGACCGGCCCGGGCACACACGGCTTCCAGTCGCTCGATCTCGGGCCAGGGTGCTTCGGGGTTGACGTGGTCGAGCGTGACGGGCGAGATCCCGCCCCAATCGTCTATTCCCGCCTCGATCAGTTCCTGCAGCCGCTCGTCATTGAGATTGGGCGGCGCCTGCAGGGAGACCGTATCCGGCAGTATGATCCGGGCCGCGGCCACGACACGAAGGAAATCGTTTTCCGTGGCCTCCGCCGCCCCGGACATCTTCGTGCCGGGCTTGGGACAGAAGTTCTGCACGATGATTTCCTGCAGGTGCCCGTGCTCTTCATGAAGATCCCGCAAGGCCAGCAAGGCACCCATCCGTTCCTCAGGACGTTCGCCGATCCCGATCAGGACGCCGCTGGTCGTCGGCAGCCGCGCCCGACCAGCCGCCGCCAACGACGCCAGACGGACCTCGGGCGCCTTGTCGGGCGAGCCGTGATGGCACATGCCCTTTTCCATCAGGCGTTCCGACGTGCTTTCCAGCATCAGCCCGACCGAAGCGGCGACCGGGCGCAGCATTCGCCAATCCTCCTCCTCCAGCACACCGGCGTTAACGTGAGGCAGAAGCCCCGTCTCGAGCAGCACTCGCTCCGCGCAGTGCCGCACGTAGTCGATCGTGCGGCTGAACCCTCTTTCGGCCAGCCATTCGCGCGCGGCCGCGTAGCGCCGCTCCGGCGCATCGCCCAGCGTGAACAGCGCCTCCTTGCACCCGGCAGCGACCCCGGCCCGTGCGATCTGCAGCACTTCGTCCTCGCTGAGGTAAGGCGCTTCAAGGCGTGACGGCGTGGTTGCGAAGGTGCAGTAATGGCAAACGTCGGCACAGAGCCGGGTAAGCGGTATGAAGACTTTCGGGGAATAGGTCATCCTGGCGGGGGTGTAGTTGCCGAACCGCGACCCGCGGCGCGTGCGGGCCTCTGCCATGAGCTCATCCAGCGGTGTGGTGAGCAGCCTCGATACAAGTGCAGTGTCGTCGCGTGCCATGGTCATCCTGTCTCGATACCGGCTGCGCTCAGTGCTACGCGCGCTAGCCTCTCCCGGTCACCGGCAGCGCACATGACTGTGGGCGTGACGGTGACTGAAAGGCCCCTCTCCTGCAAGCCCCCTGCATCGGCGGCGTCCGCGCTGTCTATGATGATGTGGTCGAGAAGATCGCCGTAGTGATCGGCTATGGAGGCGTTGGAGACCGGCCTGCCCAGTTCTGCGAGCAGCTTGCCCAGCGGCCCCTTCAGCGATGCCCCGCCCACGAGAGGCGACACCGCCACCACCGGCACCCGGCGATGGCGCAGGGCTTCCCGCACACCGGGAAGGCTTAGGATCGGATCGACGCTGAGGTAGGGATTCGAGGGGCAAATCACGATCGCGCCGAGGTCCTGGCTCTCGAGCGCGGCGGCAAAGGCCGGTGACGGCGCAGCCCGTGATGCGCCGCTGAAACGGACCCCCGTGGCGACGGGCCGGCACTGCTCCGCCACGAAGTACCGCTGGAAATCGAGCCACCCTCCGGCCGTGCCGACCTGGGTGCGGACCGGAGCGTCGCTCATCGGAACTATCGCGTGCGCGATACCCAGCGCGCGGGTCAGTCCGGCGGTGACCTGGGACAGGCTGTCGCCCTGCCGCAGACGCCAGGAGCGCGCGATGTGCGTTCCCAGGTCGCGGTCGCCAAGATTGAACCAGTCCGCTTCCCCAAGGGACCGCAACATCGCCATGGCCTGCCAGCTCTCGTCCTTCACGCCCCAGCCCCGGGACGTGTCGTTGAGACCGGCGAGCGCATAAGCGACGGAGTCGATATCAGGGCAGATCGTCAGCCCCAGGTGTTCGAAATCATCACCGGTATTCACCACAAGTGTCAGATCCTGTGGTGAAACTGTCGCCGCGAGGCCAGCCGCCAGCTTCGCCCCGCCGACGCCACCACTAAGCGCCAGAACGTGCTTTCCCGTCATCGAAACATATCCTGTTCAATCGGTCGCAGCCCGCTTGCGGCGCCCGGTCCGTCCTCTTGCGTGGTCCAGCGTGATGCACCCCGGACCAGCGCCACAGGCGTCCCTTCGTCGCCTTCCCCCATGGCGAGGCTCGCCATGGCCGCCAGCGAATCCGCAACCGCGATCACGGTGGCCTGCAACGTCCGCCCGTAAAGATCGCTTCCCCTTCCGCGCCGATCCTCGATCATGGAGAGGCCTGCGCAGCCGATGGCGGTGCCGACCGTGCCGATCCGCCACGCCCGCCCCATCGAGTCCGCAATCACCACGCCGATCCGGGCGCCCGTCCGTACCTGCAGCTCATCCCGCAGGCGCCGCGCCGACGCATCGGGATCGACGGGCCAGAGCAGAACCGTCCCGGCGTCCGCGCCTTCCACGTTGCTGGCATCGATACCGGCATTGGCCAGGACATGCCCGGTGCGATGGCGTGCGATGATGGCCGCAGGGTGCGGCCGCAGGATCTCGGCACTTTCGTCGAGGATCGCCTGCGCCATCGGCGCTGGCCGACCGGTTGCCTCAGCGAGCCGCTGCGCCTCCGCGCCCGGCTGCAGGGATGCGAGTGCCACCGTGCGGCCTTCCACCTTGGATACGATCTTCTGCGCGACGACACAGATATCGCCGTCGCGTAAGGCGTCCCTTTTGGCGTCGAGGGCTGCGCAAATCGCTTGCGCAATGGAGTGCCCGGCGGCGAACATGGGCAACCCGGTCAGCGGTCGCACGGATAGTTCTGGAACGAGGTTCATTCTGTTCTCCCGGACAAAGCTTATACGTGCGCGGCCCGGGACGACAATCGCCTGAGGCAAGATTTCGCGGGAGGGATTTCAGGACATGGCCAGGATCGCTGTCATCGGAGGCACGGGGGCGCTCGGCAAGGGGATCGCGCGCCGTTTGGTCGGCGCCGGGCACGAGGTCACCATCGGTTCCCGCTCGGCCGAGAAGGCGCAAGCGACCGCGCAGGAACTTGGCGCCGCTGACTTTGCCGCGAACGCAGATGCGGCCGAAGGCAAGGACGTGGTGATCGTGACCGTGCCCCATTCCTCCCAGGCCGATACGCTGGCCGGCATCCGCGACCGGGTGGGTGAAGCGGTCGTCGTGGACACAACCGTCCCGCTCGTGCCGCCCAAGGTGATGCGTGTTCAACTGCCCGCCGAAGGCAGCGCGGCAATGCAGGCGCGAGCGCATCTCGGCGCCGACATCCGACTGGTGACGGCCTTCCACAACGTCTCGGCCCATCACCTTGATTCCGACCATCCCATCGACTGCGACGTGCTCGTCTTCTCGGACGACGTGGCGGCGCGGCAGACCGTGATCGACCTCTGCCCTGGCATGGGCCTTCGCGGCCTCTCGGGCGGTGCTCTCGCCAACTCGGCCGCTGCGGAGGCGCTGACCTCCATCCTCATCTACATGAACAGGACCTACAAGGCGGATGGTGCCGGTATCCGCTTCACCAATCTGGCCGAAGCCCCGGCCATACCGTGACCGTATGGGCGCTCATCGCGGCCAAGTCGCCGGGCCAGGGCAAGACGCGCCTCGCCGCTGTTCTGTCGCCGCGTGAGCGGGGCGCACTGGTGGAGGCCATGCTCCGCCATGTCGTCGGCGTGGCGCAAGGCGTGGCGGACCGGACGCTCCTGACAGGGCCTCGCCGCGGTGGATGGGACACCATCGAGGATCCGGGCGGAGGCCTGAACCCGGCCTTGATGCACGCCCTCCGCACCATAGCGGCAGTAAACCCGCCCGACCGGCTTGTCGTCCTGGCGGCCGACCTTCCCAGGCTCGCGCCGGAGGACATGGTCCGGCTCGCATCGGTCCCCGGAGCCACCGTCGGCATCGCGCCGGATCGCCATGGCACGGGCACCAACGCGCTCTCGCTTCCCCTGCCTCACGCGGCGGCCTTCGCCTTCCACTATGGAGCAGGCAGCGCCGCCCGGCATAGGGCAGAGGCGGATCGGCTGCGACTGAACGCGGTGACGATCACCTCGCCCGGGCTGGCGAAAGACATAGACGAGCCCTCGGACTTGGCCGATGCTGGCCGTCTGTTCAGCCCTTCGCTCTAGCGCAGGTGTGGGATCACAAAGCCGAAAAGGGTTCGGAGGCGGAGGGGGATCTGTGCAGGCAAGCGACCTCGACCTGAGCGGCCAAGTGGCCTTCGTGACCGGCGGCGGAGGCGGTATCGGGCGGGCGATCGCACTGTGCATGGCCGACATGGGCGCCGACATCGCCATGATCGAAACCATTCCCGAGCGCTGCGAACAGGTCGCCCGGATGGTGAAGGAACGCGGCCGCACGGCGCTGTGCATCCCGGGCGATGTGATGGATATCGACGCCCTGCAGAGCGCCGTTGCCCGCGCCGCAGACACTTTCGGCAGACTCGACATCCTCGTGAACAACGCAGGCGGCGTCACCCGGCGCGGATTCCTGGACATGACGGAGAAGAACTGGCGCCGCCACGTCGACCTCAACCTGATCAGCAACCTTGCAGCCACCCAGGCGGCGGTGCCGGTGATGATCGCAGGCGGACGCGGGGGCGCGATCGTGAACGTCACCAGCATCGAGGCCAGCCGCGCGGCGCCCGGCTATGCCGTCTACGCCGCGTGTAAGGCCGGCATCAACAACCTGACCCGCACTTTCGCGCTTGAATTCGCCGAACACGGTATCCGGGTCAACGCCATCGCACCGGACTATACGGTGACACCCGGAACCCGCGGCAATCTCACCGGACGTGTGGATGAAAGCACCTGGCATCAGCCAAGCACCGCGCAGGCCGATGGCATCGCCAGGCGCATTCCCGCAGGGCGAGCCGGCATCGACGAGGAGTGCGGCCGCGTGGCTGTGTTCCTTGCCTCGTCCATGGCGAGCTACGTCACAGGGACCATCATCCCCGTGGACGGCGGCTCCTGGGCATCCAGCGGCTGGGTGCGGGATCGCGGCGGCACCTGGATCCTCCCGCCGGACGTCACCGAGTAACGAACGAGAGAGCGATGACCTTCACCCTCAGCACCAGCCTGCCCTTCGAACATGTGGACCAGCCTCGGGAATGGGGAACGATGGAGGCGCTGCACGAAATCGCAAAAGCGGTGGAGAAGGCGGGCTTCTTCGCCGGTTCCGTCACGGATCATCCGGTGCCATCCTCCCGGTGGCTTGACAACGGTGGGCATTATGCGCAGGACCCCTTCGTGATGCTCTCCATGCTCGGAGCCGCCACCACGACGCTGCGGCTCCAGACAAACATCCTCGTCCTGCCGTATCGCAATCCGTTCATCACCGCGCGGGCGATTTCCAGCCTCGACCATTTCACCGGCGGGCGCGTGATTCTAGGGTTGGGCGCGGGCTACCTCAAAGCCGAATACAAGGCGCTGGGGGTGGACTTCGACACCCGCAACGACACCATGGACGAGTACATGAAGGCGATGAAGCTCGCCTGGACCGGCAAGGACTTCACCTTCGAAGGCAACGGATACACCGCACTGGGCAACCGCGTGCTGCCCACGCCCGCGCAGACCCCGCACCCGCCGCTGCTCGTGGGGGGCAACTCAAAGCGCGCCCTTCGCCGGGCGGTGGAGCTGGGCGACGCATGGCACCCGTTCTTCGTGCCAAAGGCCGTGACCGATACGGCCCGCACCGCCAATCTCGAGGGCGACGAGGACATCCTCGCCGCCATCGGCTACATGGCAGAGCACTGCGAAAAGGTAGGCCGCACCGTCCCGCCCCAGGTCATCGCGTCCTCGACCTACAGCGTGAAGGCCGGGTGGAACGCGCAGGAGGCGCTTGACCACTTCGCCCACCTCAAGTCCCTCGGGGTGGACGGTTCAGGGGCGACGATCTACACGCGAACGCGCGCCGAATACCTCGACCAGGCACAGAAGTTCGGCGAAGAAGTCATTGCGAAGATTGACTTCTGAGCGCCATGTGCTGTGTTGGCCTGGCGGCCGACCCCGGCCGAGCGCCCGCCTTTCCCCGCTCGGTTCAGAGTGCCGTCAGGGCCTCGTGGAAGGCCTTGACGGCGGCTTCTTCGTCGCCATTCCACACCGCCCCTGAAGCGGCGACGAAGTCGGCACCCGCACGCGCAAGATCCGCACAGTTCGTGGGCGTCACGCCGCCGATGGCGACACAGGGGATCTCGAAGATGGACTGCCACCACTCCAGCAGGTCAAGCCCGGCGACGTGCTTCGTCTCCTTCGTGGTGGTCGGGAAGAATGCACCGAACGCGACGTAATCCGCACCCGCTTCACCGGCCTCCATAGCAAGATGGCGGCTGTCGTGGCAGGTCACGCCGATCTGCGCATCGCGTCCCAACGCTTCCCGCGCTTCCTGCACGGTTCCGTCGCCTTGCCCGATGTGAACCCCGTCCGCGCCGAGCCGTTTGGCAAGGCTGATCGAATCGTTCACGATGAACGCTACGTCCCGATCCGCGCAGATCTTCTGCAGCGGTTCTGCCAGCCGGGCTGCGGCATGCTGGTCCAGATCCTTCACCCGGAACTGGAATGCCGCCACTTCTGCGGCATCGAGCGCGCGTGCAAGACGATCGGGAAAGCCGCCGCCGACGTCCAACGGCGAAATCAGGTAAAGCTGCGTGGGCTCGCGGGGGATCTCGGCTTCGTCTGTCATGGCGTCGGCCCTACCGCTTCGCGGCGGACAGGAAAAGACCTCGTTGGCAGGACAGCATCATGAAGCCCTCACGACGACACGGCTGGATCATGCCTTCGGAATTCCTTCGGGCGCTCTACTGGCAATGCCGCAGGCCGCACGGTAACACCGGCATTCGAAAACTGTTCAGGGAGCAATGCACATCCTCGGCTCAATGAAAACGACCGGCCTTCTTCTCGCCCCTGCGCTCGCCCTTGCCGGCTGCACGCTTATTCCTCCTGCGGACCCGTCGCGCATCGGAGCCGCACCGGTAGCGCAGCCTGTGCCCGCCTACACGCCCGCTCCTGTCTATACACCGCCGGTCGATTACAACCCTGTCCCACCGCCTGCCGTGCAGGACAGGCTCATATACGCGGCACTCGGCCAGACCGTCGCCGTCGATGGTCCGCGCCTCACCCCGCTGCAGGTGCTGGAGGACAGCCGCTGCCCGATAAACGCACGCTGCGTCTGGGCCGGACAGGTCCGGTTGCGGATCCGCATCGAGACCGGGACCGGCGGCGAACTGGAACTGACGTCCGGCAAGCCGGCGCGGGTGGCTGACGGCACGCTGGAACTGGTCCGGACCAGCCCCGACAAGATGACGGGCAGCGGCAGCGGCGCCATCGATCCGGCCGCCTACCGGTTCGGCTTCCGCTTCGTGGGCGGATACTGAACATAGCAAAGGCGGCACCCGCTCGGATGCCGCCCTCACTGACGAAGGTTCGTGAAGATTAGACGGCAGCTGCCGCTTCGGCCTTCTGCGTCGAACCCTTGTGGATCTCGGCGATGGCTTCGCCCAGAGCTGCGTCGAATTCCGCATCGCTCATCTGCGAGCGCAGGTCCGACAGCAGGGCCCGGCTGAAGCTCGCGATGATCCCCTTGTTCCTCGACAGTTCAACGCACGCTTCCGCACGCGAGTAGCCGCCCGAGAGGGCGACGACGCGCAGCACCTTCGGATGCTCGACCAACGGATCGAAAGTGCCCGGAACGACCGGCAGCGACAGCTTCAGCATGACCTGCTGCCCCTCGGGCAGCGCGTCGAGGTTCTTCAGGATCTCGGCCAGGAGGATCGTGTCACACTCAGCGCGAGTTTCGCTCTTGATGTTCACTTCCGGCTCGATCATCGGCATCATGCCGTGCGAGAGCACCTGCTTGCCGACCTCGAACTGCTGCTTGACGACGGCGGCGATGCCTTCGGCGTTGGCGGAGTTGATGACCGAACGCTCCTTCGTGCCGTAGACACCCAGCGCCTTCGAACGGGTGAGCAGTTCGTCCAGCGTCGGCATCGGCTTCATCAGCTGCACGCCGTTCACTTCATCCTCAAGGCCCTTGTCGATCTTGATGAACGGGACCACGCCCTTGGCGATCAGCGCCTGCGGGGTGGGCACTCCGTTGACGGTGCCGTCCATGGTGCGCTCAAACAGGATCGCACCAATGACCTTTTCACCGGTGAACGCGTCCGACGAAATAATGCGGGCGCGCATTTCGTGGATCAGGCCGAACATTTCCTCCTCGTTCGACCAGGCGCCTTCTTCGATCCCGTAGCCCTTGAGCGCCTTGGGCGTAGAACCGCCGCTCTGATCCAGCGCCGCGATAAAACCGTTACCGGCGGCCATTTTGGCGGTCATTTCCGAATACTGCATGGTTTCTCCTCCTGAGGTGTTCGGTAACTTGATCTTAGCCTACGCTGCGCTCCCCTCGTTCGCAACTAAGGCATCCGTTAATTCGGTACGCTGCGCGGGGGCACGTGGCGTGCCCGGGCGTGCAGCAGAATGTTGAGACGACGGCGAAGCGGAATGTCGATGTAGCGTACACACAACCACCCCAGCCCCACGCATGCGGAAAGGTATAGCGCTCCCATGAGCGCAGGGTTCCAGCCGAGATCATCCTTGAACCAGCGAAGCGGCTCCATCAGTCCCCAATGGACCGCGTAGACTGCATAGGACACCTCTCCCAGGAACCACGCGACGGGCACCAGCACCCGCGACGGCTCTCCGCGCGATCCGAGCCAGACCAGCGCGGGAGCCACGAACAGGCTGCAGGCAAGGTCGTACCACGCCTTCGGGATGGCCTGCGGATTCGCCACGAGCATCGTGACTATGGCGAAGAGGCAGAACACGCCGAGCCATCCCGGGTGACGGATGTCCTTGGCGGGCAGTTGGGCGAGCAGAACCCCGCCCGTGAAGGACATGGCCGTACGCACCAGTGAAATGCCAAGCTGGCTCCAGAGCGGACCGATGTTGCCGCCACCATTCGCCAGCACGGCGGGAACGAAGATGCAGGCGGACGCCGCCGCCACCGCCACCTGCCCCTTCCGGGGCAGCCGGAACAGGACAAGGACCAGCGCCAGGCTGGCCACAAGTTCGAAGAACAGGGACCACGCCGGCACGTTCAGAGGGAAAAGGGTGTGCGTGAACGGTGAAGGCAGCATCAGCGCGTTGAAGGGCAGCGAGCTCGCGATCTTCTCATAGCTGAAGATATCGCCCCTGCCCGTCCACCGGTTCGAGACGGCGGATAGCGTGGTGATGACGATTCCCGCCAGGAACAGCGGATAAAGCCGAACGAGGCGCTGCTTCATGAATTGCACGCTCGTCAGTCCGGCGCGCCAGCGCGGCAGGTACGTGCGGCACAACACAAAGCCGGACAGCGCGAAGAAGAAGTCAACCGCGACATAGCCGTGCGGCGCCTGCGAGATGTTGTAGTGAAAAAGCGCCACGCCGAGCGCCGCAATGCCTCGCATGCCGTCAAGGGTAACATACCGGCCCTGCCAGGGCGGCGCTGCTCGGTCACTGGCGTTCATGCGCGGGGCACTTCCGAAGGCTTTCGTGTCATCGTTCGTCCCACACCGGGACGGGCTTCGACTGGCGGCAAATCCCTCTTAGGGGTTTCCGCCGCCAGCGAGCAATTCAGGTCCTCCGCCCGACGGTGGGGCGGGGCCAGGAGGCAATCAGGCAGACAGCGCC
This sequence comes from Novosphingobium sp. HII-3, assembly GCF_002916655.1. GTDB lineage: Bacteria > Pseudomonadota > Alphaproteobacteria > Sphingomonadales > Sphingomonadaceae > Novosphingobium > Novosphingobium panipatense. The sequence goes on along the minus strand of NZ_PPSM01000072.1, from coordinate 14,518 downwards.
GCGACGCCGGGCAGCTCCTTGCCTTCCATCCATTCGAGGAAGGCACCGCCGGCCGTCGAGATGTAAGTGAAGTCCTGTGCAACCCCGGCATGGTTGAGCGCCGCCACCGTGTCACCACCGCCGGCGACGGAGATCAGCGAGCCTTCCGCCGTAAGCGCGGCGGCGGTCTTCGCCAACGCGACGGTGGCCGCGTCGAACGGTGCCATCTCGAAAGCGCCGAGCGGCCCGTTCCAAACGAGCGTGCGGCAGGTCTTCAGCACGTCGCCCAGCGTTTCCGCTGCCGCCGGGCCTGCATCGAGGATCATTTCGTCCGCCGCCACTTCATGGACGTTGCAGGTGCGCAGGCTCGGCGGATTGGCCGCGAACTCCTTTGACACGACGACGTCGTACGGCAGGTGCACCGTGCAGCCCGAAGCGTCCGCAGTCGCGAGGATCGCGTTTGCGGTGTCGGTCAGGTCATGCTCGCAAAGCGACTTGCCCACATCCACCCCCTTCGCCGCAAGGAACGTGTTGGCCATGCCGCCGCCAATGATCAGGTGGTCGACCTGGGTAACGAGGTGCTTCAGCACATCCAGCTTCGACGACACCTTGGCGCCGCCAACCACGGCCGCGACCGGCTTCTCGGGCGCACCGAGAGCCTTGTCGAGCGCTTCGAGTTCGGCCTGCATGGAGCGACCCGCATAGGCGGGCAGGACGTGCGCCAGACCCTCGGTCGTGGCATGGGCGCGGTGCGCGGCCGAGAAGGCGTCGTTGACGTAGAAGTCGGCATTGGCGGCAATGGCCTTCGCCAGTTCCGGATCGTTCTTCTCCTCGCCCTTCCAGAAGCGGGTGTTCTCGAGGATGGCGATGTCACCCGCGCGCAGGATGCCCACGGCCTGCTTCACCACGTCACCCGCAATTTCGGGAACGAACATCACTTCCTTGCCGAGCGTCTTTTCGACCGCTCCGACCACCATCGAAAGCGACTGCGTGGACACGCGCTCCCCCTTGGGGCGGCCGAAGTGCGCCAGCAGCAGGACCTTCGCGCCCTTTTCGCTCAGTTCGAGAATGGTGGGCGCCGCCGCACGGATGCGGGTGTCGTCCGTTACCGCCCCGTCCTGCATGGGCAGGTTGAGGTCAACGCGCACGAGCGCCACCTTCCCTGTCACGTCACCAAGGTCATCAAGGGTCTTGAACGCGGTCATCTCTCGATCCTTATCTCGTCGCCCACGGCGATAGCGCCGTCCTCAAGCACCGTACCCAGCACGCCGCCCCGCCAGTCCGGCATGAGCGCGCCTTCGAGGCCCGGCACCACATTCTCCATGCGGCTGCACGGATCGCATTCCATGGTTATTCCGATGCGCAGGGTCGGGCCAATGGCCACCACGTAACCGGCCTGCCGCGGAAAACGCAGCCCTTCGACCAGCAGGTTCGCACGACGCGAATGCCACGAAGGACGCTCTCCGAAGAGATCCGATACGTTCAGCTCATCGAGCGCCGCATCCCAGCTTTCGATCTCCATGAGGGAGATCTGCCGGCGCGGCGCGCGCCCCGGACGCACCGCGCCGCGAAAGTCCCCCTGGACTCCCGCGGCGGCAGTTACGGTGACGGACCGCATATCCTCCATCGGTGCACGCGAACGTCTGCGCCGCGCGATGCCGATGAGGCGCCCCGTCACCATCGCAGGTTTTAGAGCAGGCCGCCCATGACGCCAGCCGTGTCGACCATGCGGTTGGAGAAGCCCCACTCATTGTCGTACCACGAGAGTACGCGCACCAGCTTGCCTTCGAGCACGGCCGTTTCCAGACTGTCGATGGTGGACGAGTGCGAATCGTGGTTGAAGTCGATCGATACGAGCGGCTCTTCGGTGTAGCCGAGCACGCCCTTGAGTTCGCCTTCCGCAGCCGCCTTGAGCAGTGCGTTGACTTCCTCGGCGGTGGTGTCGCGCGAGGGCACGAAGGTCAGGTCGACGACCGAGACGTTCGGGGTGGGAACGCGGATCGACGAACCGTCGAGCTTGCCCTTGAGGTCGGGAAGAACGAGGCCGACGGCAACGGCGGCACCGGTGCTGGTCGGGATCATGTTCATCGCGGCAGCGCGCGCGCGACGCGGATCGGAGTGGATCTGGTCGAGGATCTTCTGGTCGTTGGTGTACGAGTGGATCGTGGTCATCAGACCGCGCTCGATGCCGATCTTCTCGTGCAGGACCTTGGCGAAAGGCGCCAGGCAGTTGGTGGTGCACGAAGCGTTTGACACAACGGTGTGCTCGGCGGTGAGCTGGTCGTGGTTGACGCCGTAGACGACTGTCAGATCGACGTTCTTGGCCGGAGCCGAGATCAGTACGCGCTTGGCGCCGGCTTCGATATGCTTCGAGGCGGAAGCCTTGTCGGTGAAGAAGCCGGTGCACTCCAGCGCGATGTCGATGCCGTTGGCGGCATGCGGCAGGTTCGCCGGATCGCGCTCGGCAGTGACCTTGATGCGCTTGCCGTTGACGATCAGGTCGTCACCATCGACTTCGACGGTGCCGGCGAAGGCGCCGTGCACGCTGTCGCGCTTGAAGAGGAGAGCGTTCGCCTTGGCGCTCGCGAGGTCGTTGATCGAAACCAGTTCGAGGTCATGGTCGGTCCGCTCGAGAATGGCACGGGCAACATTACGCCCGATACGTCCGAAACCGTTGATCGCAACCTTGGTCGCCATGTATATCTCCTCCTACTTAAGCGCTGAGCTGGTCCATGATCTTGGGAACGATGGCATCGACCGTGAAGCCGAAGCGTTCGAAAAGGACCTTGGCCGGGGCCGACGCGCCGAAGCGGTCCAGGCCAATGTTCAGGCCGCCATTGCGGCTGAATGCAGTGAAGCGTTCCCACCCGTGCGTGACCCCCGCCTCGATCGAGACGCGCAGGATCGACGGATCGTTGGGAAGAATTTCGTGCTTGTAAGCCGAGTCCTGCGCCTCGAACAGCTCCATGCACGGCATCGAGACGACGTCCGCGCCGATAGCCTGCGCTTCAAGGGCGTCGCGCACCTTGACCGCCAGCTCCACTTCGGAGCCCGTGGCGATGAGGATGACCTTGCGATCCCCCTTTGCCCGGCGAAGGGTGTAGGCGCCGCGAGCCGAGAGCATGTCGCCCGAGGTGCGTAGCTGCGGCAGGTTCTGACGCGTGAGCGCCAGGACGGAGGGCGTTTCCGCCGATTCCAGCGCAAGCTGCCAGCACTCGGCGGTCTCGATGACGTCGGCCGGACGGAAGACGTTGAGATTGGGGATGAGGCGCAGCGACATGACCGTTTCCACCGGCTGGTGCGTCGGTCCGTCTTCGCCGAGACCGATCGAATCGTGCGTCAGGACGTAGATCACGCGGGTCTGCTGCAGCGCCGACATGCGGATGGCGTTGCGGGCGTAGTCCGAGAAGATCAGGAACGTGCCGCCGTAAGGGATGACGCCGCCGTGCAGCGCCATGCCGTTCATCGCGGCGGACATGCCGAACTCGCGGATGCCGTAGTACACGTAGCGGCCCGCGTAGTCTTCCGCCGTGAACGGCGCCTGACACTTCGCCTTGGTGTTGTTCGAACCGGTGAGGTCAGCCGAGCCACCCACCATTTCCGGCACCAGCGGTGCCAGGACGTTCAACACGTTTTCCGACGCCTTGCGGGTCGCGACGTTGCTTTCGCCCTCAAGCCAACCCGCGAAGGCCTTTGCAGCCTCGTCACCGGAGGGCAACTCGCCGTTCATGCGACGCGTGAATTCCGCCGCCTTGTCCGATGCAGAAAGCCGCGCCTCCCACTCGGCCCGGAGCTTCGCACCCCGTTCGCCCAGCGAGCGCCAGTCGGCCAGCACTTCGGCCGGGATCTCGAACGGAGCCGAGGTCCAGCCAAGGTGACTGCGTGCTGCGGCGATCTCGGCGTCGCCAAGCGGCGCGCCATGGACATCATGGCCCCCCTGCTTGTTGGGCGCGCCCTTGCCGATGACCGTGCGGCACGCCACCAGCGTCGGCTTGCCGGAAGCCGCAGCCTGGCCGAGCGCCCGCTCGATGTCAGCGAAATCGTGTCCATCGCACTCGAACACGTCCCAGCCGGACGCACGGTAGCGCGCGGGGATGTCCTCGGAGGTCGAGAGCGAAGCGTCGCCATCGATCGTGATCTTGTTATCGTCCCACAGAACCTTGAGACGGCCCAGCTTCAGCGTACCGGCAAGCCCGACCGCTTCGTGGTTGACGCCTTCCATGAGGCAGCCGTCACCGGCGATCACCCAGGTGTTGTGATCCACCAGATCGTCCCCGAAGGTGGCAGCGAGATGACGCTCGGCCATGGCCATGCCCACGGCCATCGCCACGCCCTGCCCCAGCGGACCGGTCGTGCATTCGACGGCTTCGATCAGGAAATTCTCGGGGTGACCGGCGCAGACAGAGCCCAGCTGGCGGAAGTTGCGGATGTCGTCCAGCGTCGGGCTGGCGTACCCTGCGAGGTGCAGCAGCGAGTAGATGAGCATCGACCCGTGGCCGGCGGAGAGCACGAAGCGGTCCCGGTCCGCCCACTTGGGCTGCGAGGGATCGAACTTCAGGAACTTCGCGAAGAGCACCGTTGCAACATCGGCCATGCCCATGGGCATGCCGGGGTGACCGCTGTTGGCGGCCTGAACCGCATCCATCGACAGCGCCCGAATGGCGTTGGCCATCGGCGCAAGGCGGTCGGAAGCGAGGGTCATTGAAAAACTCCGGGTACGCGGGAATGCAGGGCGATTCGTACTTTGCGAACCCCTTTAGGGAGAGGTCGCCTCCCGTCAAGTTCGGCTCCCCTATTCGCGTGGCTGACGCCCTGAATCGTACCCGTTCGCGCCCGGTCGACCATGCTTTCGAGGTCAGATCGTCGCGCTCGGCGCACTTGTGGCGCGATGCTTGCCCAAAAGGTTGTGAACAACGCGGCTCAACTGCTTGCCTGGCGACCACAATGCAGCCAGCGCTGAACCATGGAAAAGGCCCCTGCCCTGCTGGCGCTCGACCGGATCGACGCCGCCCTGGCGCGGATCGAGGCAGCCGCGTCGAGCAACTTCGGTCGCGACGAAGACCTGCGCCGCCGTCACGACGATCTCAAGCAGAGCGTCGCGCGTTCGCTTGCCGGGCTCGACCAGCTTCTGGAAGGGCGCGGCTGATGGGCAACGTCACGCTTTCCATCGGCTCTCGCGAGTTCACCTTGGCCTGCTCCGACGGCGAGGAAGGCCATATCCGGCGGCTCGGCGAGGTCGTGGACGCCAAGGTCGCTGCTGCCGGCGCTGTCGGACAGACCGAATCGCGCATGCTGCTGTTCGCAGCGCTCATGCTGGCCGACGAACTCCACGAACTGCGCGTTCGCCCCGCTGTCAGCGCCATCCCCGATGAAGTGGGAGAACGCCTGGCCGCGCTTGCCGCGCGTGTTGAAAATCTTGCCGACCTTCTTGAGAGTGACGCGCCGAACGCCTAACTAGGTTTCGACGGGATCTGCCCGGCACGAGCCGTTCGAACATCCCTGAGGCTATAAGCAATCCATTGGGAGCTGTCCCTGCCCGGATCCTGGTCCGATGCACATGGTTCCCACCTGACGTCGAGGCGTCAGAGGATTTCTAGGAAAACGACCCATGGTGGACCCGTCACCCCCCATCGATCCGGCAACCGGCGAGGCGCGCGCCGGTGATGCGGCCGCGGCAAAGGCCGCGCTGCGCCAGCACTTCCGGCAGCTTAGGAGCGAGCATGTGAAGGCGCTGCCGCAGACGCTGCGCGCCCTGATCCTCAATCGCCCGCCCGCGCCGATCGCCACGATGCTGCCCGAGGGGTCGACTGTCGGCCTCTATCATCCGGCAGGGGCCGAGGCGCCCGCGTTGGGCTGGGCGCGGTGGCTGTCGGAGAACGGCCGGCCCATTGCCCTGCCCTTCTTTGCCGCGCGGGATGCTGCGATGGAGTTTCGCACCTGGAGCAATCCGTGGGATGATGAGGCCCTGGAGGTCGGCCCGTGGCGGACGCTCCAGCCTTCCAGCCCCGAAGAGCGTGTCATTCCCGACGCGGTCATCGTCCCGCTCGTGGCCTTCACCGCCGACTGCCACAGGCTCGGACAGGGCGGCGGGCATTACGACCGCTGGCTCGCGGCAAATCCGGACGCCATCGCGATCGGACTTGCATGGGACTGCCAGTTGGCCGAGGAACTGCCTGTCGAAGCACACGACCAGCCTCTGGCAGCCGTGGTCACTCCGACACGGATATACAAAGCACACGATTGAGAGACAGAGAGGGCCCTGCAATGCGCGAAGCACCCACATGGCGAATTCCGTTCGGGGTGCTCCTGCTGGTCCTCGCGCTGGGCATCTATTCGATCGCCGTCGCCACGTTCGTCCCGCCGCTGATCGGCACCTGGCACGCACTGGCGCAGACCCCCGTCTACATCCTCTTTGGCGTGATCTGGCTGCTCCCTCTCAAGCGCTTCCTGATCTGGATGGAAACCGGACGCTGGAGCGCCCCCGCCGCCGCCGAATAGAGGCAGACTTCAAAAAGCCAGACGTGCAGATACGAATAAGGCCGGGCAAAGCCCGGCCTTTTCATCTCCATCGCTGTGGGACCACTTCAAGAAGAAGTGGCGCGAGTGACGGGGCTCGAACCCGCGACCTCCGGCGTGACAGGCCGGCACTCTAACCAACTGAGCTACACCCGCGCAGCGATATCATGTTTACCGGTTTCCCGGCCCGACTGCCTAAGCAGCCGGTATTTTTCCCAAGTGGCGCGAGTGACGGGGCTCGAACCCGCGACCTCCGGCGTGACAGGCCGGCACTCTAACCAACTGAGCTACACCCGCGTTCTTGCGGTTGCGTCCGCTTGGGAGCGCCGCCACTAGGCCAGCCTCGCAGGGCTGTCAACGGCTTTGCGAAGCGCTTTTCGATTTTTTCTGAAAAAGCAAAATTCGGCCGTCTTTTCAGAGGGTGAACCGGAGTATTCCTCCCCAGGCAAGGCATTCCGGCAGCAGGCCTTTCACACACGAAACCGATGGTCGGGCTCTCTCGTACTCCCAGTTGCGCCGCTTGCCCGCTGACAGCCACTCGACAACCGTGCGATCGGTCTCCACCGGGCGACCGCCGTCCTGGCCCGGCGATCCATTTCAGGACATCGCGTCTGTGCGAAGGAGCGAAGCCGTCGAGCGTTCGCTGTGCACCCGAATTTTCGGCCAAGGCGGCGAGTTCTCCGGGATAGGAATATCAGGCTTTGGAGCACGCGGCGGGCGTAGGCCGCCTGAAGGGATCCACGCCCTTGCCGCCCCGCGAGTCTGTCGCGCAGTTCCGCTTCAATGGCAGATCGGACCCGGTTCGCACGTGGCCGAACTGGCCTACGGCCTCGCCCTGCTGATCTTCGCCGTGGATGACGAACGTGCAGTGCGCCGTGAATGGGGCCACGTCCGCCACATTTCTGCCGGCAACGGTGAAGTGCGGCATACTCACTTCACCGTCTCCTCGGCATCCGGCAGCGCGGCGTGAGCCATGCCGCCCAGGTGCTCGAGAATCGGACGGCGAAATCCGCCGCTGCAACGATGTATTCGTCCACACGCGGATCCCGCCCGATCTCAAGTCGTAACTTATCCTGCAAGAATGAGCGCGGGAGCCTCTATAAGCGTCTTCAGGTCCTGCGCGAAGCTGGCTGCGTCCCAGCCATCGACGACCCGGTGGTCGCAGCTGATCGAGATGTTCATGAGCTTGCGCTTCTCGATCCGCTCGACGCCGTCCGCGCCCTTGACGAACATAGGCCGCTCCACGATCCGGTTAGGGCCGATGATCGCGACCTCCGGCCGGTTGATGACGGGCGTGGTCGCCACGCCGCCCATGGGGCCTAGTGAGGTGACGGTGATCGTCGAGCCGGACAGTTCGGACGACTTGGCCGAACCATCGCGCGCCGCATTGGCAAGGCGGGCGATCTCGGTCGCCAGCTGCCACAGGTTGCGGTCCTGTGCGTCGCGGATCACCGGAACCATGAGGCCGGCGGGCGTCTGCGCCGCCATGCCGAGATGCACCGCACCGTGGCGCGTCACCACGCCGGCCTGATCGTCGTAGTGCGCGTTCAGCATCGGATACTGCGGAAGCAGCCTGCAGATGGCGGTAATCAGGAACGGCAGCATCGTCAGCTTCGGCCGCTCGCCACGCCCGGCGTTCAGCTGGGCACGCGTTTCCTCCAGCGCCGTCACGTCGAATTCCTCGACATAGGTGAAGTGCGGGATGTTGCGCTTCGACGCAGCCATGTTCTCCGCGATGCGGCGGCGAAGACCGATGACGCGGACCTGCTCGTCCTTGCCGCGCCCGGCTGCAGCACGGAAGCCTCCCCCGGTGTTGTAAGAGAGGAACGCGTCCAGATCGCCATGACGCACGCGGCCATCCTCGGCCGACCGCACTTCGGCGAGGTCGATTCCGAGATCCTGCGCGCGCTTGCGCACGGCGGGGCTGGCCTGCACCTTGGCGGCACTGCTCCTGCCCTCCGCCGTCTCCGTAGTCTCCTTGGCGGCGACAGGTTCGGGCGCAAGGTCGGCGGGCGGCTTGGCGGCAGAGTCCGGTGCCGCAGCGGCAGCGCGGTCCACATCGCCGGCATCCGACGTCTCGGCCTCGATCCGCTCTGCAACCGCTTCCGCCTTGGGCGCAGGCGCCTTGCCCTCCTCGTTGCCGCTGCCTTCCACCTCGATGACGACGAGAGGCGAGCCGATTGCAATGACATCACCCGCCATGCCAGCGACTTCGACGACGGTGCCCGACACGGGGCTTTCCATCTCGACCGTGGCCTTGTCGGTCATCATGTCCGCAAGGCGGCCGTCTTCCTCGACCGTGTCGCCGACTTTCACGTGCCAGGCGACAATCTCGGCCTCGGCAATGCCCTCACCGATGTCGGGGAGCCTGAAGATATAGCGTCCCATGCAATCAATCCTTCAAGAGCCGGTCCACCGCCTCGCCGATGCGGACGGGACCGGGGAAATAGGCCCACTCAAGGCTGTGGGGATACGGAGTGTCGAAGCCGGTGACGCGCTCGACAGGCGCTTCGAGGTGATAGAAGCAACGCTCCTGCACCAGCGTGACGAGTTCGGCGCCGAAACCGGAGGTGCGGGTAGCCTCGTGTATCACCAGGCATTTCCCGGTCTTCTCCACGGACTTTTCCACAGTCTCGATGTCGAGCGGGACAAGGGTGCGCAGGTCGATGATCTCGGCGTCGACCCCCTTCTCCGCCAGGACCGCCTCGGCCACATGGATCATCGTGCCATAGGCGAGGACCGTCAGCGCCGACCCTTCCCGCACGATGCGCGCCTTGCCGAGAGGGGTGCGGTAATAGCCCTCGGGAACGAGACCACCGGGATGGCCTTTCCAGGTGCGCGACGGCTTGTCGTAGTACCCGTCGAAAGGCCCGTTGTAGATGCGCTTGGGCTCGAAGACGATGACAGGGTCGTTGTCCTCGATCGCTGCGATCAGGAGGCCCTTGGCATCGTAGGGCGTGGCCGGGATCACCGTCTTGATACCCGCCACGTGCGTGAACAGCGCCTCCGGGCTCTGACTGTGGGTCTGCCCGCCGAAGATGCCGCCGCCGAAGGGCGACCGTACCGTGATCGGCGCGGTGAACTGTCCGGCCGAGCGGTAGCGCATGCGCGCCGCTTCGCTGATCAGCTGGTCCAGGCTCGGGTAGATGTAGTCCGCGAACTGGATCTCGGGCACCGGGCGAAGGCCGTAGGCCGCCATGCCCACCGCCGCGCCGATGATGCCGCACTCGTTGATGGGCGAATCGAACACGCGGTTGCGACCGAATTTCTTCTGCAGGCCCGCCGTCGCGCGGAACACGCCGCCGAAATAGCCGACGTCCTCGCCCAGGATGACGATGTCCGGATCGCGCTCCATCATGATGTCGAGAGCATCGTTGATGGCCTCGATCATGTTCATTTCGCGCGCGGGCGCGTCAGTCAGGGTTTCGGGCATGTTCATGGGGTTTTTCTCAGACATCCCCCTCCTCCTTCCACTCGGGCCATTTTATCTGCCGCTCGCGGATGGCCTGGGCGGCCTGCTCCTCGAGATGCCAGGGAAGCTCCTCGAACACGTCCTCGAACATGGTGTGGAACGGATGATGGAGACCATGGCCCAGCACGCCGTTCTTCTCGGCCTCCTTTGTGGCCGCCTTCACATGCTCGACCAGCTCGCGGTCCATGGCGTCCTGCTGCTCTTCCGACCACTCGCCAAGAGCGATCAGGTGCTTCTTCAGGCGCATTATGGGATCGCCCAGCGGCCATTCCTCGCGCTCCTGCGCAGAGCGGTACGCGCTGGGATCGTCGGAAGTGGAATGCCCTTCTGCGCGATAGGTGAAATGCTCGATCAGCGTCGGGCCCTGGTTCGCGCGGGCACGGTCCACCGCCCATTGCGAGGCGGCGTAGACCGCCAGCGCGTCGTTTCCGTCCACGCGAAGACCGGCAATGCCATAGCCAACCGCTCGGGCGGCGAATGTCGTCCGTTCAGCCCCGGCAAAGCCCGAGAAGCTGGAGATCGCCCACTGGTTGTTGACGACATTGAGAACGACCGGCGCGTTGTAGACGGCCGCGAATGTCATGGCCGCGTGGAAGTCACCCTCGGCGCTCGACCCTTCGCCAACGAAGGCCGAGGCGATGCGCGTATCGCCCTTGATGGCGCTCGCCATGGCCCAGCCCACGGCCTGCGGGAACTGCGTCGCCAGATTGCCGGAGATGGTAAAGAACCCGTAATCACGCGACGAATACATGATCGGAAGCTGACGCCCCTTCAGGGCGTCACCGCGATTCGAGTAGATCTGGTTGACCATCTCCACCAGCGGATAGCCCCGGGAGATGAGAACCCCCTGCTGGCGATAGGTCGGGAACACCATGTCGTCTTGCGCCAGCGCCTGGGCGTGAGCGACGGAGATCGCCTCCTCGCCCGTACACTTCATGTAGAAGCTGGTCTTGCCCTGCCTCTGGCCGCGATACATCCGGTCGTCGAAGGCGCGGGTCAGCGCCATGTTCCTCAGCATCCGTCGCAACGTCTCGGGATCGAGGCCGGGATTCCACGGGCCTACCGCCTGATCCTCTTCGTCGAGGACGCGGATCATGTCGGTGGTCATCGGCCAGGTGTCGCTGGCCGGGCAATTCTCGTCCGGTCGCGACAGCTGGCCGGCCGGGGGCACCGGAAGGTGCGAGTAATCCACAAGGTCTCCGGGCCGGTAACGCGGCTCCGGGACATAAAGTTCAAGCGGCGGCAGGTTGCCGCCTTTCCGTGCCGTATTCTCGGCCATTTGACACTCTCCCGCCAAGGTCGGGCCGTCAGAACCTTGAGAAGCAAAATTCTACGGTTAAGTCATAATATTTCAAACCTTGGTAATGTCAATCAGACCGCCACCGGTGCCGCGATATGAGCCTGGGGTGCGTAATCCGTCACTTCGAAGTCCTCGATGCGGTAGCCGAAGATCGAATCGGGCTGCCGCAGGATTGTCATCCTGGCTTCCCCTTCCGGCCGCCGTGAGAGCTGCTCTTCCACGAGCGCCGCATGGTTGAGGTACAGATGGACATCACCGCCCGTCCAAACGACCTCCCCCGGTTCAAGGTTGCATTGCTGCGCCATCATGCGCGTGAGAAGCGCGAGCGACCACATGTTGAAGGCAAAGCCCAGACCAAGGTCACAGCTGCGCTGATAGAGGAGGCAGGAGAGCCGTCCGCCCGCGACGTGGAACTGGTAGGTCTTGTGGCACGGGGGCAGCGCCATGGCGTCCAGTTCGGCGACGTTCCACCCTTCGATGATGTGCCGGCGGCTACCCGGGTTGCTGCGCAGGCTGTCGATCACCTGCGCGACTTGGTTCACGCCCGGCCCCCGCCGGAACAGACCATCCTGCACCGGCTCGTACGTGGCCCAGTCGACCCACTGCTTCCCGTACACCGGTCCGAGGTCGCCCCAGGCCGCAGCAAAAGCCGCGTCGGCCACGATCCGGGCGGAGAAATCGGGACGGCTGATGTCCTCGCCCGTTTCCCGGCGGTAGCGGTCGAGCGGCCAGTCCGTCCAAATCTCCACGCCTTGCGCGCAGAGCTGGCGGATATTGGTATCGCCTGTCAGGAACCAGAGCATCTCGCGCGTGGCGGTCTTCCAGTAGACGCGCTTGGTGGTAAGCAGCGGCATGGCGCCGCCGGACAGGTCGAACCGGATCGTCGCGCCCATAATCGATCGCGTGCCGACGCCTGTGCGGTCCACGCGCTCGTCTCCGTGTTCCCAGATGTGGCGCATCAGGTCGAGATACTGCCATTCCCAGTGCGGCACGGTGGTCGAAGCGGCGTTGAGCGGTGTCGTCGTCATGAGCACGGGCTTATCGGCCTTGCGCCGAAAGTTGAAGCCCGAGAGCGCCCTGCCGGCGAGAGCCGCCCCGTTTTGCCGGCGGCGAACTTTTTTGCTCAGCCCCCTTGCCACCCCCAAAGTCCCCCTATATAGGCGCGCTCCTGCCCAGGGCGGTCTTCGGAACGCCCTCCGGTCGGGGAGTAGCTCAGCCTGGTAGAGCACTGTCTTCGGGAGGCAGGGGCCGGAGGTTCGAATCCTCTCTCCCCGACCATTTATTTCTTTGAAAAATCAAGTTGTTGGCGCACCGCTCATTGCAGGGCGGTCGCCACAACTTCTGCGTCTTCGGCGCTCCGATCACAACTCGATCACACGGAGCAAGGAATGGCGACTATCACCAAGCGGAAGAACGGCTGGTGCGTTCAAGTGCGACGCAAGGGATACGCGGCGCGGAACAATACCTTCCAGACAAAATCAGAGGCCCTTGCATGGGGCCGGGAGCAGGAAGCCTTGATCGACAAGGGCCAGCTTCCAGTCTCCGAAGCCCAACTCAAGGTGACGAGGCTGGCGCAGCTCATTGAACAATATCGGTCGACCATTACCCCCACCAAGCGCAGCGCGGAATCGGAACGCCTGCGGCTAGGTCGCATGATGGGCGACTTGATCATGGACCGCCTCCTGATCGACCTGAAGCCGGGAGACTTTGCGGCCTACCGCGACCGGCGACTGGCGCAGGTCAAGCCGGGAACGGTCAGGCGGGAACTCTACCTGTTTGCCAACGCCGTCGACATTGCGACGAAGGAATGGGGCTATCCCTTCCGCAGCAATCCTGTCCGTCTAATCAGCCTCCCCATTGCCAATGACGCTAGGGACCGGCGCTTGGAGGACGGCGAAGCGGAAGCCCTGCGCAAGGCGCTCTCGGCCAACCGCAATCCTTTCATCCAACCGATTGTCGAACTTGCGATCGAGACGGGTCTGCGCAGGCGCGAAGTGCTGGAACTGACATGGAGCAACGTGGACGCAACACGCAGAGTTGCCTTCATTCCCCAGACGAAGACAGGCCAATCGCGCACCATCCCCCTTACCGACCGCGCCCTCACCGTCGTCGCAGCCCTGCCCCAAGGTGACGATGATCGGCTGTTCCCTATCACTCTCAATGCCTTCAAGCAGGCTTGGAAACGGGTACAGAAGCGTTCAGGCCTTGAAGACCTTCGCTTCCACGATCTGCGACACGAAGCCCTCTCCCGATTCTGCGAGCTGGGATTATCCGTTCCCGAATTGTCAGTGATTTCCGGTCATAAAGACCCACGGATGCTGTTCCGCTATGCCCACCTGAGGGCCGATGATCTGGCTCGCAAGCTGGCCGGTCGAGAATGGGGCGCAGAAGTCCGTCAGGCGGGAGCGTAAGCCATGAAGCGATACGATGATCGGAAGTCCTCACGGGAACTGTGCAGCGAACTGGAAGGCATTCAGCGGGCGATAGAGGGCGACCTGTGCGGAGACATTGAAGAACTTCGCGTCAGGGTCGGGGAGGTTCGAGCAGCGGTCGGGAGCCTCGTTATCCCGGCCTACCTGAGCGCCTTCGCCCTGATCGCCATCGCCTACCGCCTCTGGTAGCGACGACTCTGGAAATACGGGGGGAGGTCCCTTCCCCTTCCCCCACGTTCTTGTCTATCTCCCCAGCGACTTGTGAACTCCTGCGCTGGATGACTGATGCCCACACTTCAATGGTGGACCCGCGATGATGATGTGAAGGCGGCGGATGCGGTGCCCTATCGGCTGTTGGAAGAAGTGCCCGAACTGGGCGCGGGCGATCCCGATGCGGGCAACATGCTTATTCAGGGGGACAACCTTGAGGCGCTGAAGGCACTGCTGCCGTACTACGCGGGGCTGGTGAAATGCGTCTACATCGACCCGCCGTACAACACGAAGTCGGCCTTCGAGCATTACGACGACAATCTGGAACATTCGCAGTGGCTCGCCATGATCTATCCGCGCCTTGTGCTGCTGCGCGAGCTGCTGGCGGAAGACGGCAGTATCTGGGTGTCCATCGACGACAATGAGGGGCACTACCTCAAGGTCATCATGGATGAGGTGTTTGGGCGGTCTAATTTCATCGATGCGTGTTTCGGAAAGTCCCGGACAGCGATTCCGGTAAGTCGCGGACAGTGATTTCAGAAAGTCCCGGACAGGCATTTCGCTAAGTCCCGGACAGTTTGTGCGGTTGGTCATTGGGTGCGCCGGTTT
>NZ_PPSM01000071.1 GCF_002916655.1 Novosphingobium sp. HII-3 | reverse complement strand
GGGCTGGGGCTCAAGGGCATGGTCACTGCCTTCGATGATGCCGTCACCAATGGCATCCGCCGCGACAGAACGATCATGGAGATGCTGGCCGACCTGCTGCGTGCCGAGACTGCACATCGGGAGGCAGGGGACTATCAGGAATTTCGTGTGCGGCGAGGCGGTTGACCATCAGACCGTCATGGCCCTGATGAAACGTTCGCCGAAGAGCACGGCAAATTGCGCCTTCGCCATATTCCATTCGCGCGGTGGCATTTTCCACTCTTTTTCCGATCGGTTCAAGATCAGATAGAGCAGCTTGGTGGCGGCCTCATCACTGGGGAAATGGCCCCGGGCACGAACAGCGCGGCGAAGCTTGGAGTTCAAGGCTTCTATCGAATTTGTGGTGTAGACGATCCGCCTGACCTCATCAGGAAAGGCGAAAAATGGGATGACCTCGGGCCATGCTCGGCGCCAACTCTGGCCGATGGCGGGATAGCGCTGCCCCCAGAAGCTTGCTTCGAAGGCTGTCAGCGCTTCCTCGGCGGCCACTGCATCAACGGCACGGTAGATGGCTTTCAGAGCCATTCCGAGCGCCTTGCGATCCTTCCACGTGACGAAATCCATCGAGTTTCGCAGCAAGTGTACGATGCATGTCTGGACCATCGCTTCGGGGAAGACCGCAGTGATGGCGTCGGGAAAGCCCTTGAGGCCATCGACGACGGCCAGCATGATGTCCTCGACGCCGCGGTTGCGCAGTTCATTCATGACGCGCAGCCAGAATTTGGCGCCTTCATTCTGTTCCAGCCATAGCCCCAGGACCACCTTGGTGCCGTCGGCCATGACGCCCAGGGCGATGTGGATAGCTTTATTGCGGACCATGCCCTCATCGCGGATCTTGACCCGGATCGCATCGAAGAAGACCAGCGGATAGGCCGGGTCCAGCGGGCGTTGCTGCCAGGCCGCGACTTCCTCCAGCACAGCGTCGGTGATCGTGCTGATCAGATCGGGCGAAGCATCAATGCCATATAGTTCGCGCAGATGACCCGTGATCTCCCGGGTGCTCATGCCGCGCGCATACATCGAGATGATCTTGTCGTCGAAGCCGGGGAAGCGCCGCTGGTATTTGGCGATCAGCTGCGGATCGAAACTGCCGGCTCGATCGCGCGGCACCTCGATCTCGATCCGTCCGCTGTCGGTCGTCACCGTCTTGCGACCATAGCCATTGCGGTTGTTGCCGACCTGATCATTGTGCCCGAGATGATGATCCATCTCCGCGTTGAGGGCCCGTTCGGCAAAAGCCTTCTTCAGGGAATCGAGCAAGCCGCCCTGGCTGAGCGCCGCCGCCGCGTCAGTGCCGGCCAGCAACTGATCGAGAATGTCGTTCGGTATCGAGGGTTCTTTCCGTCGTGACATATTGGGTCTCCTTGTTGCCCATTATGCCTCGCCGCACACGAAATTTCTGATAGTCCCGGAGGCAGCGTCGATCCGCTACCGGATGACCGCGGCGAAGCTTCCGGCAATCAAGGACCTGGATGGGTTCATGTTCGACGGAACGCCGATCAACGAAGGGCTGATCCGCTCCCTGCACGCCGGCTCC
>NZ_PPSM01000070.1 GCF_002916655.1 Novosphingobium sp. HII-3 | reverse complement strand
ACTGGCCTGATCCAGCCCGGATTTGAGGATCGAGAGGACCGAGGCATATGTGGTGGCCTCGATTGCCAGCGCGCGGTCACAGGCCGCATCGAGACGGACATGGCCATAGCCGCGCCCTAGCGAGAGGATGCCCATCGCCGAGCGATAACCCTGCTCGGGATGGCGCCGATCACGCATCATGCGCTCGACCATGACCGCCACGTTGGTGCCCATCCTGGCCGCGCGCTCGATCAGCGATGCCGGCGTCCGGTCGGCATAACGCTGGTGAGCCTTGGGCATGTGGGCGTTGATGGTGATGTGGAACCCGCGCTGCGAACTGCGAACATGGCTGGCGACCCGTTTATGATCCTGGAAGATCTCAACCACCCGCTGGGTCAGCCGCACATCGACCTTGCGGCCGATCAGACCATGCGGAACCGAGTAAAAGTTGCGGTCGACGGCAACGTGGTAATCGGGATGAACCTTGGCGCTCTTCCATTCAGCGTATTCGAACGGGGTAACAGGCAGCGCCTTGAGCGCCGCGCGCTCGATCTCGTCGAACAGCTCGCGGCGCGAACGACCGACGTGACGCATCGTCTTGCCATTGAGAACTTCGAGCAAGTGGCCGATCTCGGCATTGAGCACCGCCAGGTCGAAGAACTGTCGATTGCGCAAGCGCGCGATGATCCACCTTTCCGCGATCAGCACCGCGCCCTCGATCTTCCCCTTGTCCCTCGGCTTCGCCGGCCGGGTCGGCAGGACCGTCGTGTCGTAATGCTCTGCCATCGTGGCAAAGGTCGTAGTCAGGGTCGGTTCGAACCATAGCGCCTTGGCCACCCCCGCCTTGAGATTGTCGCAGACAATGGAAGCGGGCACTCCGCCGAAGTACTCCAGCGCCCGGACCTGGCCCTCAATCCAGTCAGGCAGCCGCTGATGCAGGCTCGCCACCGCAAAGGTGTAGCTCGAGGCCCCAAGCACCGCGACGAACAGCTGTGCTTGGTGGATCTCGCCGGTGCCGGGGTCGATCAACGGGATCGTTTGACCGGCGTAATCAGTCTGCATCACCGCACCGGCGGCATGCCGATGCCGATAGGTCGGGTGGGCGCGCTTCTCGTGCGCGCCGAACTTGTCACAGAACCAGGTGTAGCCAAAGCCGTCAGGATGAGCCTCGCGGTATTCCTGCCACAACAACAGCAGCGTCACGCTTTTGCGCTTCATCTCACGGGAGACCAGTTGCCAGTCCGGCTCGCTCGTATCCCGCGGCGGCCGCCCCATTTGCCGGAAGAGTTTGCGCTCCAGCGCAGCGTCATCGCCGCCGTCATCTGGCATCGGCCAACTGTCTAGCCCCGCCTCACGCGCCCGCAGCAGGTAAGTCGACACGGTCGACTTGCTTAGCCCAAGCCGCTCCGACACTTCGCGCGCCGAGAGCCCATTCTCATGGGTCAGCCGCAATATCGATCTGATGTCCTTCACGTCCGCTCGTCTCGGTTGCTTCCGTCTCGGCATGGTCCCTCCAAGCTCCGCTTGCGGGGACGTTCATGCCAAACCGGCGCACCCAATGACCAACCGCACAAACTGTCCGGGACTTAGCGAAATGCCTGTCCGGGACTTTCTGAAATCACTGTCCGCGACTTACCGGAATCGCTGTCCGGGACTTTCCGAAACACGCA
>NZ_PPSM01000069.1 GCF_002916655.1 Novosphingobium sp. HII-3 | reverse complement strand
CTGCCTCCCGATGTGCAGTCTCGGCACGCAGCAGGTCGGCCAGCATCTCCATGATCGTTCTGTCGCGGCGGATGCCATTGGTGACGGCATCATCGAAGGCAGTGACCATGCCCTTGAGCCCCAGCCCCTTGAGGGCTGCCACAATCTCATGCCGCTGCATTGAGGCCTCGCACCGTGTCGTAGCGGGCGCAGTCTGCAATCGGCGGATGCTTGAGCTTCAGGTTGACGACGACGTCCATGGTCTGGTCATCGCGAGGCTCACGCCGGCGGGACAGGATGTTGAGGATGACCTCGTCGCTGACCGTTCCTGCGCTGAGGGCCTCGGCGACTGCGGCTTCAACAACCTCGAGGCCGTCGTCGGGAATGGCGGCCAGGACGCGGACGAAGCGGCGATCCGCATCATCGCCCTTGCCCAGCTTGCGCCGCAGTTGGGCCAGTGCAGGTGGGAGAGCCCAGTCCTGGAAGGGGGCGCCATTGCGCAACGCACCGGGCTTGCGGGCGAGGATGGGCAGGTAATGCCACGGATCGAAGATCGTCTGGTTCCGACCGAAGACCCGTTCGTGTTCGGCAACGACAGCGCCGTCGCAGCGGATCACGATGCGCGTTGCGTAGGCGCGCACCTGCACAGCTTGATGGGCCGCCTTTGCCATCACCGAATACCGATTGCGATCGAAGCTCACGAGGCACGTCGAACTGGCTACGTGTTCGCTCTCGAAGAACCCGTCGAAGGGGACCGGTAGCGGTTGCAGCATGGGAAGCTCCGCCTCCAGCGCCTGCGCGATCGTCATATCTGCCTGGTCAGGATGCTGGTTGCGTTCCGCCCAGCGACGGCACTCGGCCTCCAGCCAGATGTTCAGCTCCTCGAGGCTGGCAAAGCGCAGGCGCGGCTTGAACAGGCGCTCCCTGCTAGTCTGAACCTGGTTCTCGACCTGCCCCTTCTCCCACCCTGCGGCAGGACTGCAGGCCACCGGCTCGACGCGATAGTGGTCCGTCATGATCAGGAACCGCCGGTTGAACAGGCGTTCCTTGCCGGTGAACACCGTCGTCACAGCCGTCTTCATGTTGTCGTAGATGCCGCGCGTCGGAACCCCGCCGAAGAACGCAAAGGCGCGGGAATGTGCGTCGAACACCATCTCCTGCGTCTCGCGAGGATATGCACGGACGAATGGTGCCCGTGACCAGCATAATCGCATATGAGCGACCTTCACCCGCATCGGCTTGCCCGCGATCTCGACATCCTCGTGGCTCCAGTCGAACTGGTAAGCCTCGCCTGGCCTGTACATCAATGGGATGAACACCTTCCCCATATCGCCGGCGTCGGCGCGACGCTCACGCTTCCAGCGCGCGGCATAGCGCCGCACAGCGTCATAGGAGCCGCCGAACCCTTCGCGCTGAAGCAGATCATGGATCCTCGTCATACGAAGCCGGTCACGCCGGGGCAGCCCTTCATTCTGCTCGAGCAATTCTTCAAGACGAGCACTGAAAGGTCCGGTCCGCGGCCGGTGCTGTTCCTTACGCTCGTAACTGGCGTCCGCGTCCGGTGCCCGGACCGCCTTGCGCACCGTGTTGCGCGATAGCCGCAAATCCCGCGCTATCGCCTTGATAGGCTTCCCGTCCCGGTGCTCCCGACGGATCCTCGCAATCGTCTCCACAACCAACATCCCTGTACCCGCCGTCCGGAACCCAAACGGCGGCGCTTCTCATGATGAGATGAAGGGGGTCAATTTTAGACGCCGATCACCCCGCTAAGGGGGTCAATTTTGCACGCCGCTCCACA
>NZ_PPSM01000068.1 GCF_002916655.1 Novosphingobium sp. HII-3 | reverse complement strand
AGGTTCGTCAGATCGACGCGGCAGGTAACGTCAGCGACACGTTCGAACTACCCAGCCTCACCATCGACATCAGCGTCCTGCCGCCTTCGGGGGCACTCGCCAGCGACACAGGCGTATCGACTACCGACGGCATCACGAACGACGCGACCGTCGCGGTCGGCGGTCTGGAGCCGGGCGCGAGCTGGCAGTACAGCACCAACGGCGGAGCGACATGGCAGGCAGGCACCGGCACCAGCTTCGAGCTGGCCCCGGGCACCTACCCCGCCGGCGCGGTGCAGGTACGCCAAATAGATGGTGCGGGTAACGTCAGTGGCCCGGATAGGCTGGACGAGGTGACGATAGACACCGGCGCTCCCGCGGCACCGACCGCCACCACTACGGATACCGGCGTGGCGGGCGACGGCGTGACGAACGATGCGACGGTGACGGTCGGCGGTCTTGAGTCGGGCGCCAGCTGGCAGTACAGCACCGATGGCGGAGGGACGTGGCAGGCAGGCGCCGGCACCAGCTTCGAACTTGCTCCCGGCACTTATGCTGCCGGCACCGTGCTGGTGCGCCAGACGGATCTTGCGGGCAATGCCAGCGGCACGGGTGCGCTGCCGGCGGTGACCGTCGATACGGGCGTTTCGGTGCCTACGCTTGCTCTTGCAAGCGACACCGGGGTGTCGGGCACGGACCGGGTGACGGGCGATGCGACGGTGACGGTCGGCGGCCTCGAGCCGGGCGCTACCTGGCAGTACAGCACGGACGGCGGAGCGACCTGGCAGGCAGGCACCGGCACCAGCTTCGAACTGGCTGCGGGCACGTATGGCACCGGGGCGGTGCAAGTGCTCCAGATCGATGATGCCGGGAACATCAGCGGCCCGGTTGCGCTTGCAGGGGTGACGATCGATACGGCTGCGCCAGCGGCTCCTGCGGCCACCATTCCCGATACCGGCGTGGCGGGCGATGGCGTTACCAACGTCGGGACGGTGAGCGTGAGCGGTCTGGAGCCGGGCGCGACCTGGCAGTACCGGATCAACGGCGGCGCCTGGACGACGGGCACGGGCACCAGCTTCGTGCTGGCGGACGGGACCTATGGGGCTGACGCGGTGCAGGTGCGTCAGATCGACGTCGCGGGCAATGCGAGCGGCGCGTTCTCGCTGCCGCCGGTGACGGTGGACACGAGCACGGGCCCCCTGACGGCCGAGCTGGTGAGCGACACGGGGCTTCCGGATGACGGGGTGACCAGCGACGGCACGGTGGCGATCGGCAATCTGGAGCCGGGCGCGAGCTGGCAGTACAGCACGGACGGCGGTGCGATCTGGCAGGCAGGCACCGGCACCAGCTTCGAACTTGCCCAAGGCACCTATGCGGATGTGCAGGTGCGGCAGGTCAATGCGGTAGGCGTGATCAGCGATCCCACATACCTGGGTCCGGTGACGGTGGATGCGACAGGTCCGGCGGTTCCTGTCGCCACGTTCGTCGACAGCGGCACGCAGGGCGATGGCATCACTAACAACGGCACGGTGAGCGTCGGCGGCCTGGAGCCGGGTGTGACCTGGCAGTACAGCACCGATGGCGGTGCGACCTGGCAGACGGGCACGGGCACCAGCTTCGAGCTGGGGGCGGGCACGTACCCGGCCGGGACCGTGCAGGTGCGGCAGGTGGACCTTGCCGGTAACGCGGGAGGTTCGTTCACCCTTCCGGCGCTGACGGTGGACACCGCCGCGCCTGCGGCGCTCACGGCGACGATCGCGGACACAGGCGTTCCGGGCGATGCGATCACCAGCGACAGCACGGTGACGGTCAGCGGTCTGGAGCCGGGCGCCACGTGGCAGTACAGCACGGACAGCGGCGCAACATGGCAGACGGGTACCGGCGCCAGCTTCGAACTGGTCCCGGGCAGCTATGGCGCGGGCGAAGTGCGGGTGCGGCAGGTGGATGCGGCCGGAACGCCGGGCGCGGTGTTCCCGTTGCCGGCGGTGACGGTGGACACGACCATCGCTGCGCCCACTGCGGCTCTTGCGACGGACACCGGAGCCTCTGCCGGCGACGGGCTCACTGCGGATGCGACCGTCCTCGTCGGCGGTCTGGAGCCGGGCGCGACCTGGCAGTACAGCACCAATGGCGGAGCGAGCTGGCAGGCAGGCACCGGCACCAGCTTCGAACTGGCGCCGGGCACGTATGGCGCCGGCGTGGTGCAGGTGCGCCAGACGGACATCGCCGGCAACCAGAGCGCAGGCGCGCTGCTGGGCGCGGTGACGGTGGACACCGCCGTGGCAAGCCCGACGGTGGTGCTTGCCGCCGACACCGGGCTGTCCGCCAGCGACAGGGTGACCAATGACGCGACAGTGACGGTCGGCGGTATCGAGCCGGGCGCCAGCTGGCAGTACAGCACCGACGGCGGAGCGACATGGCAGACAGGCACCGGCACCAGCTTCGAACTGGCCCCGGGCACGTATGGCACCGGCGTGGTGC
>NZ_PPSM01000067.1 GCF_002916655.1 Novosphingobium sp. HII-3 | reverse complement strand
TTCTGATAAAGCTCCACTCTCTTCATCCTTCCACCTCCGCACAAAAGCGAAGGTCTAACAGGACTGGCCCTTTTTTATCCCGGTGCTCCGGTCCGGTCCGTGGCCCCTTTTATTCCCGGTGTTCTCAGTCTGTTCGTGCTGGTCGAGAAGCTGGTCGACGGCAAGCCTCCGAGGGAACAGATACTGTCGAAGATCAAGGGAGGCTGAGCTTCCGGGCCAGCTCCCGCCTCTCAAGCCTTGGACAACAACAACAAGAGCGGGCCTTTAACGACTTTTTTGAAGACCCTTTCCTGTATCGGCTTCAGGGTAGTCGAAAAATCGAAAAGGGGACCCTAATTCAGAACACGAACAAGGACCCTTTTCCCTCATCCTTTCGTAAAACCAATCGCCACGACTACTAGTTAGAAGTACGGGTCGACCATATAGTAATACATGATTGAGGGGTACTTTGGCACACCCCAAGCCCTACCCTTCGCAGACATTAGCTCACCTTCAGAATGAGAAATATGACCTTCCTTTCAGATACCGCCTTTCAGCACCTTCAGGATGACTTCAAATCTTGGGGTCTTGGCATGGGAGAGGAACAGGCAGAGGCACTCAACGGCTTCCTTCAGGTCCTTGAACGGGGTCTTCAGGGTCAACTCCCTGCCAAGTTCTACCTACTTTCCCTTGATCCCGGCATGGGTAAAACTTCCGCCTGCATCGCGTTCCTGAAGTCTTGGCGACGGGCGGACTATCAGCCTGCTTCTAGCGTCCTCATCGCGCTGTCGACCAAGGAAGAACTGAGAGCCTTCATCGATGAAGCGGGTCTTCACACTTCCGATTTCGGCGTCTTGACCTCTGATGCTGAAATGAACAACTTTGGCCTCCCTCGCGCTGACCATCACCAAGCGAAGGTCATGTTCACCACCCAAGCCATGATCCGGCGCAGGATCAAGGACAAGACATTCAGGGAGGCGTCAGAGTTCCACTATCAGGGTCAGCCTCGCGCCTTGCGCATATGGGACGAGGACGTTCTCCCGAGTGGATGGCAGACGGTTAGGGTCGACCTCCTGAATGGCCTTGCTATCCCCCTACGCTCCCACTTCCCCGACTTCATCAGCAAGCTCCACGCCTTCCGTGAAGTGGCGGAGGCCAAGAAACCCGGTGAGGTGATCACGGTCCCCGAAGACCTGATCTTTCCAGCTGACCGGTACGAAGCGGCCCTGCGCAGGATCGAGGATGAAAACCTTAAGACCGCGCTTGAAACCTTGCAGGACATGGCAGGGACACAGGTCAGGATCGTCGCCAGCACCTACTCGGGCAACGAACTGCTGTCCGTCTTCAAGGAACTTCCCGACGACATGGCCCCTATGGTCGTGGTCGATGCATCTGGCCGTGTGCGTGAAGCCTACCGCACATGGGAGGAATATCGCGGGAACATTGAGCGACTGAAGCCTGCGTCGAATAGCTATCACAACGTCAATGTCCACTTCTGGCGTCGTGGTGCCGGGAAAGATGCCCTCGCCGATGAGGAAACGATCAAGGCATTTGCCGAAGCCATAGTGGGCGCGTTTGAGCTGGACCCGAAAGGTGAGTGGCTCATCGTTACCCGCAAGGATGCCAAGGAAGACCTTGAGGCTGCGATCCGCGCCCTTGCGCCATCCCTACCAAAGGAGCGCCTTTACTGGCGCACCTGGGGCCTGCACAGAAGCACGAACGAGTTCAGAGACGTTGAGAACATCGTCATCGTCGGTCAGCTCCGCTACAGCCCATCCAGCTACGAAGGTCTGTGCTTGGCCTCCGCTGGTCTGCCCGTTACGGCCTCCGAATATCCTGACCCTCGAAAGCTCGAAGCAGGCGAACTCAAGCACCATCTGTTTCAGGCGGTCTGCCGCGCTTCTGTCCGAAAGGCGCAGGCAGGCGCAGCCCCCCACTGCAACGTCTTCATCATCGACAATCTGAGCGATGCGGAATTGACAATGGAGGAATTGTTCCCCGGCCATAACTTCATCCGGTGGAAGGAAGCCGCCACGCTCACCAATGAGCGGGTCAAGGCCGCAATCGATGCCCTCCATGCGCAGATGCCGCCGGGAACGGCCACGCGAGTGAGTAAGAGTGTCATCAGGGATGCGGCAGGCATCACCCGGTCGCAGGATTTCACAGAGCTTCTAGCCCATCCCGAAATGAGGCGGTTTCTTGATTGGGCGGACATTGAGGTTGGGTATCACCACTTCAAGCGGGACGTTGAACGCTTCGTCCCCATCGCCAACGGCTGATTGCTGGTTAGGTTGAGACTTTAGGCGGGTCGTTTTGAACGAAATGATGGGCAATCCAGATCACAATCTGATCACACCGTCCAATGTGATTGCACCAGACGTACACTTGCTCTATAATGTTAGCGAGCAACGAAGTCGTGGGATTTCAAGGACTTACAACCTTTTAGATGTCAACCGGCGCGCAAAACTGACCCCCTATCGGCGCCCAATATTGACCCCACCTTTCGGCAGCGCGGCGGTTATCCCGGTAGTCGATAGGAGGGGCCCACGGACGACGACGCGCACCGTCAGGTGT
>NZ_PPSM01000066.1 GCF_002916655.1 Novosphingobium sp. HII-3 | reverse complement strand
CTGATAAAGCTCCACTCTCTTCATCCTTCCACCTCCGCACAAAAGCGAAGGTCTAACAGGACTGGCCCTTTTTTATCCCGGTGCTCCGGTCCGGTCCGTGGCCCCTTTTATTCCCGGTGTTCTCAATGCCGGAAATCTGTTCGTCCGTGGCTTCCGTCACGGTGAACGGCTCATAAATACCGGCATTGTTGATGAGGATATCGATCTTCGGATGCGTTCCTGCAGTCTGCGTGAAGGCGGTTCGGACGGAGGCCGGGTCGGACACGTCGCACTCGACCGCCATCGCAGGCGCGCCTAGCTCATCGGCAAGGGCCTGTACCTTGGACAGGGTGCGTCCCAGCAGAATGACCGTCTCACCCTCACTCGCGAAACGCTGCGCAAGCGCCCTGCCGAGGCCGGCACCTGCACCCGTAATGACGATGGTCTTGCCCACGCTTCCTCCACTCCCGCCGCCTGCTGGATGCAGGTCGGTTGCTTCGTCGTCATCATAGCGGCTTGCTGGAATACCGCCTATCGCGACCACGATGGATAAGGCCGACACTTCTGCCTGGCGCTCCGGCGATAAAGCACGATCCCGGGACTTAGCCTGCTGTCTTTACCGGTGAGCGGGAGGCCCTTTTCCTGAAACTAATTCCCAGGCCTGTCGATCTCCAGAATGAGGCGCGTCAGCGTCTGTTCGGCGATCTTCCACCCATCGGGAGTGCGGATGCAGACCTCATGGTAGTGGCCGTAGCCGGTGAGAGCGAAATCGTCCTTGATGACGCGGTCCTGCATCGCCCACACACCGACGGCCCTGTCGCCGTCGATCTCAATCTGTGGCGAGTGGACCTGATGCGCGGTCCTGGCCCCTGCCAGCGAGGTGCGGATCTGATCCACGAAGCGGTCGCGCCCCTGCTCCAGCGTGCCGCCGCTTGCCGTCGTGTCGAGGATGCAGTCATCCGTAAACAAATCGCGCCATCGCTCCCAGTCCTTGGTATCAAGGAATCGGCAGTAAGCGGCTCTCAGGTTGCAGATGGCAAGCCAGTCAGCGAAGTTCGCGGCCTCGGGCATGGTCAGGCGTCAGCCAGCCGCTCGGCCGCGAGCTTCCGCAGTTCTGCCGTCTTGATCTTGGAGCTTCCGGTCGTCTGCAGTTCCTCTTCGTCAACGAACAGGATGGGGCGCGGCAGCTTGTAGCTCGCAAGCTTTTGCCTGGCGAAATCGCGGATCGAGTCCGGATCAGGGCGCATGCCCTCTACAGGAACGATGCACGAGACGACGAGTTCTCCCAGCAGTTCATCGGGGACTCCGACGGTCTGCGACACCTTCACCTCCGGATGCGCTCTGATGACCTCGTCTATTTCCAGCGGAGAGACATTCGCGCCGCCAGTCTTGATGATGTCGTTGAGGCGGCCTTCCCAGAAAAGACGCCCCTGCTCATCGAGATACCCCCCATCCGCCGTGCGCAGGAAACCATCTTCGTCGAGCGTCTCGTCCAACGGGATGCCGAGGTAGCCCAGCATCAACGTGGGGCCTTTCACGGCGATCTCGCCCCGCTCTCCCAGAGGCATGGTCGCGCCGCTCAGCGGGTCAACGATCTTGATCGTCGAGCCTGCCGTTGGAAGGCCGTGGGACTTGCCGGCGATTTCCTCGGGTGTTCCCGAAGCGAACACGGATATGAGCGTAAACGTCTCGGTGTTGCCGTAGGCCTGCCCGGGCTCGACCCATTCGCTGCGGACCGTCGGCTGTCGCGAGATCGGCTGGTTTCTGCAGACATAGACCAGTGACGACAGGTCCACGTCGCGGTAGTTATGCGCAGCTTCAAGCTGCGCCCACTGATGCGGCCATGCCAGCGCCATGTTGGCGCGCTCCTTCTCCATCAGGTCGAGCGCCTCGGCAGCATCGAACCAGCGCTGGAGCACCAGCGTCCCCCCACGAGACAGCGTGCCGCCAAGGGCCATCGTGAAGTTGCCGGACCAGAAGAAGCCGTTTGCAGACCAGGTCCGGGCCGGAAGATCGTCACGGATGGCATACCACTGCGGCCAGCGCCAAAGCTGAAGGCACACCCCGCGGTGAGCGCTAAGGATGCCCTTCGCCTTGCCTGTGGAGCCCGAAGAGAACAGAAGGATGCCGGGGTCCGATGGCGCGACGGCATCGCTTGCGGCCAGGACGAGGCTTTCGGCCACATGCGCGCCGCGTGCGAGAAAGGCTCCGTAACCCTCGATCATGCCAAGTGGCGTCTCGTAGTCGATCATCGCAGCATAACGGAGGAACGGGAACTTCGCCGAAGCCAGTTGGCCGGGCTGCGCCGCAAGCGCCTCTGGCTCGAGGTCGGCCAGCATTTGCGCGAAGTCCTTCTTGAGGACGGTCCGCTCCAACAGGAGCACGGAGACACCGGAGGCCTTGAGAACGACCTCAAGTTCGGTCGGTGTAAAGAAGGTGCTGATCGGCGTCGCGATGCAGCCGGCAAGCGCTGCGCCGAACACGGCGGACAAAAATTCATGCCGATTGGTCATGAGCACGCCAATGCGGGTCCCCTTGGCGGTGCCCAGAGCGATCAGAGATTTGGCTACCTCCATCGAACGCGCGTAGAGCTCATCATAGCTCCAACGAACGACCTTGTCCGGCAGGTGAATCACTGCCGCTTCGCGCGGGCCATACCGCTCGGCGATCTCACGAAGATAACCGCCCAGCGTCAGGGCCCCGATGCCCTGCTCTTCCGAAAGGGGAATGCCGTGGACCACGGACAGTCCGTCCACCACCTTGACCGAACCCGTCATGCCCATCCTCATACTCGAAAAAAGGGCGATCCTGCGCCGCCCCTGTCTTCAGGCGTTCACGTCTACGATGAAGCGGCCCTTGACCTCGCCCGACATGAACTTCCTGGCAGCGTCGACAGCATCGCTCAAACCGATGGTCTGGCCGATGGCTTCCAGGGCGGCAGGGTCGAGGTCCTTCGCCAGCCGCTCCCACGCCTTCAGACGCTTCTTCTTGGGTGCCATGACGCTGTCGATGCCGAGCAGAGCCACGCCGCGCAGAATGAACGGCATCACCGTGGCGGGAAGATCGGCACCCTGCGCGAGGCCACAGGCAGCAACCGCCCCGCCGTACTTCGTCTGGGCGCAAGCGTTCGCAAGCGTGAAGCTGCCGGCAGTGTCGATGACACCGGCCCAGCGTTCCTTTTGCAGGGGCTTGCCCTTCTCCGCCAGTTCGGCGCGATCCATGACAGTTTCGGCGCCAAGGCCCTTGAGGTAATCGACCTCCCCGGGTTTGCCAGTGAGAGCGACCACCGAATAACCAAGCTTCTTGAGGATCGCGATTGCGACGGAACCGACGCCGCCAGTCGCACCGGTCACCAGGATTTCGCCCTTGTCAGGGGTCACGCCCCAATCCACGAGTGCATCGACGCACAGCGCTGCGGTATAGCCGGCAGTGCCGATGGCCATAGCCTGTTCGGGTGTAAAGGCGGAGGGCAGAGGCACCAGCCAGTCACCCTTCAGACGCGCCTTCTGAGCAAGACCGCCCCAGTGGCCCTCGCCGACGCCCCAGCCGTTGAGGACGACCGTATCACCGACTTTCCAATCCGCATGACTGCTGTCCGTCACCGTTCCGACGAGATCGATACCCGGCACCATCGGGAACTTGCGCACCACGGGCGAGCTACCCGTGATCGCCAGGCCATCCTTGAAGTTCAGGGTCGAGTAGGCGACATCGACGGTGACATCACCTTCCGGCAGGGCACTTTCGTCCAACTGCTGAAGGCCGACGGACTGACCATCTTCGGTCTTGTCGATCACGATAGCGGAAAACATGACTTGAGACTCCCTCATCGCCCGCAGGGGGCGAACACGCCTGCCCTGCTGCGGGTTTACCACCCCTTGCGTCAATGGTACGCGAGTATGGCATCGCGGAGGCGAATAAAGGAAGGAGTCAGGGCCGCCCGGCGTCCTCCCCGGCCGCCAGCCGCTCGGCGACCTCTGGAAAGCGCGATGCGTTCATCGAACCGTACATGGAAAGCCGCAGGATCTCGCGGCTGAAGCGCTTCGACAGCGCCTGACGCTCGTCGTCGTCGGCCGCATGGGCCCGTGCGAAGATCGGCCAGAAGAACACGCCGGCAAGGTTGAGGACCGAAAGCACCTCGGCGTCGACGCCGGGCATTGCCAGTCTGGTGTTGGCGAAGCGCTGCAAAGACCCGGAATATTCGCGCCAGAAAGGGTCTTGGCTCGGGTCCGGCGAGGCTAGGACCTGCTGCAGCCAAACACGGCAGATCTCCGGATTGTCCATGGCGAAGCCGCACAGGCGATCCGTGAGATCAGCGGTATCGACTTCCTCCACGCGCCGCTCCCCGACGGTGGCAGGGTCTCCGAAAACGGCGCGGAACAGCTTGTCCGACACCCACTCGATCGTGGCCTCAATCAGCTTCTCGCGCGTTTCGAAATGCTGGTAAGCCGTGCCGCGATTGACGCCCGCAAGATGTGCGACCGCCGAAAGGCTGACCCCCTCCAGACCGTCCTTGGCCAGGAGGTTGCTGGCGGCCTCCAGGATCGTCTCGCGCGTCGCGATCGGATCCCTCACCCGGCGCCTGGTCCTTGCTTCCATCACTGTCCCTTAATACCCGAAAGGCGTTGCCCTATAATGAGGGTAGCACTGAACAGCAATGTTGACCGGGCGCGTGAACCGCCGAGCCTCTCAAGATATCGTGCTCCCGGCACCCCAGCCCCTGACGCGCCAAGGGCCGAAATGCGACGGCGATAGAGGTCAGGCCAGCACCGAAACCTCGCGCAGCACCATCCCGGCGTGCTCTTTTCGGCAGATCAGCAGGTCGGGCATGTAGACGTCCTGCTGGTTGTACACGAGCGGTGATCCATCGATCCGCGACACATGGAGCCCCCATCCAATCGCGATGGCGGCCGGCGCGCAACTATCCCACTCGTACTGACCGCCCGAATGCAGATAGATGTCCGCCTGCCCCAGCAGGATCGCCATCGCCTTGGCGCCCGCCGATCCCATCGGCACCAGTTCTGCGTCAAGCGTTTGGGCAACGCTGGTCGCCTCTTTGGCGGGACGGGTGCGGCTGACCACCATGCGCAGCTTTTCCGGGGCGGGGGGTATCTGGCCGGGCTGATCGGAGCGCAGCACGAGGTCCGCGCCCGGCAGCGCCACGGCGCCCAGAGCCGGAACGCCGTCCACCGCAAGGCCGACGTGAACCGCCCAGTCAGTCCGCTCCTCGCCATACTCACGCGTGCCATCCACCGGATCCACGATCCAGACGCGGCTCTTATCCAGCCGCTCCGGGTTGTCCTTTTCCTCTTCGGAGAGGAGACCGTCCTCGGGACGCTGCTCGCGCAGGGCATGGCACAGGAACTGGTTCGCCGTCTGGTCCCCGGCCTTGCCCAGCGCCTTCCCGCTGAACAGACCGGACTGGCGCACGTTCAGCAGTATCCTGCCCGCTTCTACTGCCAGCTTTGCGGCAAGATCCCCATCATCCAGCGGCATCAGGCGTCTCCCAGGAGTGTGTTGACGATGAGTTCCGCCGCTTCCTCGGGCGAAAGGACAGTCGTGTCGATGCGGACTTCCGGATTGCGCGGCGCCTCGTAGGGGCTGTCGATGCCGGTGAAGTTCTTAAGTTCGCCCGACCGCGCCTTCTTGTAGAGCCCCTTGACGTCGCGCGCTTCGGCAACCTTCAGCGGGGTGTCGATGAACACCTCGATGAACTCGCCGTCTTGCAGCATGCCACGCACCATCTCGCGATCGGCCTGGAACGGTGAGATGAACGCCGTGATGACGATAAGCCCGGCATCGGTCATCAGCTTCGAGACCTCGCCCACGCGGCGGATGTTCTCGATGCGGTCGGCCTCGGTGAACCCGAGATCCTTGTTCAGGCCATGACGTACGTTGTCGCCGTCGAGCAGGAAGGTGTGCCGGTTCATCCGGTGCAGCTTCTTCTCGACGAGATTGGCGATCGTCGACTTGCCCGATCCCGAAAGCCCCGTGAACCACAACACGGCAGGCTTCTGGTTCTTCAGCTTGGCGTGCTGCGTCCGGTCGATGTCAACAGCCTGCCAGTGGACATTCTGCGAACGGCGCAGCGAGAAGTTGAGCATGCCCGCCGCCACGGTGGCGTTCGTCATCTTGTCGATCAGGATGAACCCGCCCAGCGCGCGGTTCTCAGCATAAGGTTCGAAGACGATCGGCTTGTCCGCAGTCACTTCCGCAACGCCGATGGCGTTAAGGTCGAGCGTCTTGGCTGCCATGTGCTCCATGGTGTTGACGTTGACCGTGTACTTGGGCTCCGCGACCGTGGCCGAGACCATCTGCGTGCCCAGCTTCAGCCAGTATGCCCGCCCCGGAATAAGGGCCTCGTCCGCCATCCACACGATGGTGGATTCGAACTGGTCGGCTGTCTGCGGCGGATTGTCCGCTATGGCGATGACGGAGCCGCGCGAGCAGTCGATCTCGTCTTCGAAGCAGACCGTGACCGACTGACCGGCGACCGCCTCCTCAAGGTCGCCGTCGAACGTGACGATGCGGGTGATGCTGCTGGTCTTGCCCGAAGGAAGGACGCGGATCTTGTCCCCCGGCTTCACTGAGCCTGTGGAGATGAGCCCTGAAAACCCCCGAAAATCCAGATTCGGGCGGTTTACCCACTGAACGGGCAGACGGAACGGCTTGTCCGCATCGACGGAGGACAGGACCTCCACCGTCTCCAGATGCTCCACCAGCGTAGGCCCGGCGTACCAGGGCGTGTTGGTCGACAGCGAAGTTATGTTGTCGCCTTTGAAGCCGGAGATCGGCATGGCGGTGAAACTTTCGATGCCGATCGATTTTGCAAATTCGGCATAGTCCTTGACGATACCGTCGAACACGGCCTGATCGTAGTCGACAAGATCCATCTTGTTCACGGCCAGAACGATGTTCTTGATGCCGATCAGATGGCAGAGATACGAATGCCGTCGCGTCTGCACCAGGACACCTTTGCGGGCGTCGATCAGTATCACCGCGAGGTCTGCCGTCGATGCGCCGGTCACCATATTGCGGGTGTACTGCTCGTGGCCAGGGCAGTCGGCGACGATGAACTTGCGCTTTTCGGTGTTGAAGAAGCGGTACGCAACATCGATGGTGATGCCCTGCTCGCGCTCGGCAGCCAAGCCATCGACCAGAAGCGCAAAGTCGATTTCCTGCCCCTGGGTGCCCACCTTCTTGGAATCGGCCGTCAGCGCGTCGAGCTGATCCTCGAAGATCATTTTGGAATCGTAGAGCAGGCGTCCGATCAGGGTCGACTTGCCGTCATCCACGCTGCCGCAGGTGATGAAGCGCAGCATCGTCTTGTGTTCATGCTGGACAAGATATGCGTCAATGTCCTCAGCGATCAGCGTGTCTGTCACGTAGACCGCTTCCCTGGTGTCGATGTCCGCCATCAGAAGTACCCCTGCTGCTTCTTGACTTCCATACCGGCCCCGCCGGCATCCTTGTCGATCGCCCGGCCCTGCCGCTCAGACGTTGTGGTGAGCAGCGTCTCCTGGATCACCTCGGGAAGCGTCTTCGCCTCGCTTTCGACCGCGCCTGTGAGTGGATAGCAGCCGAGGGTGCGGAAGCGGATGGACCGGAGCACGGGTCGCTCATCGGGTTGCAGCGGAAAGCGGTCGTCGTCGACCATGAGCAGCATCCCGTCGCGTTCCACCGTCGGTCGCTTGTCAGCAAAGTAGAGCGGAACGATCGGAATGTCGTTGAGGTGAATGTACTGCCAGATATCGAGCTCGGTCCAGTTGGAGATCGGGAACACCCGGATCGATTCGCCGCGCGCCTTGCGGGCGTTGTAGAGATTCCAGAGTTCGGGCCGCTGGTTCTTGGGATCCCAGCCATGAGAAGAGGTCCGGAACGAGAAAATCCGCTCCTTCGCCCGGCTCTTCTCCTCGTCCCGGCGAGCGCCTCCAAAAGCGGCGTCGAAGCCGTACTTGTCGAGCGCCTGCTTCAAGCCCTCAGTCTTCCACATATCCGTGTGAAGCGCGCCATGGTCGAAGGGATTGATGCCCTGTTCGATCGCTTCCGGATTCTGGTAGACGAGCAGGTCCATCCCGCTCTCCCGCGCCATCTTGTCCCGCAGGTCGTACATCGCCTTGAACTTCCACGTCGTATCGACATGAAGGAGTGGGAACGGCGGTGGCGAAGGATAGAAGGCCTTCCGCGCAAGGTGCAGCATGACGGCACTGTCCTTGCCCACCGAATAGAGCATCACCGGCTTTTCCGCTTCGGCGACAACTTCTCGTATAATGTGGATGGATTCAGCCTCGAGCCGCTCGAGGTGTGTGAGGGTCTTCATCACAGCTCCCTTTGATCGCTCCCTGTTCGGGCAGGCACCTTCATATCAGGCACGAATCACTCTTTGCAGGGATGACTCCGGCGGGAACCTCCCATATGGGAGTGAGACTATGCTGACCTCTTCCGATGAGACTGATCTGTTACTCCCGTTGATCCGGGGGATCGTCGATAGCGCGCAGCTTACCGAGTTCCTCCAGCGCCTGCGCCGCCGTACGGAAGCGGAGCATGTAAGTATCGTGTTGAGGAAGGGCGATGGTCAGCACGGGGGGATCAAAGACTTTCATGCCGGCAAGGATCTGAGGACAGCTCTACGCGGGAGCGATCCTTTCGCCATGCACGCTCTGGAGCGCATCCATTACGACCGGTTGAGGCCGGGCCGGGTCTACAGCGTGGGCGAATTCGTGGACCACGACCCGGTCTTCCGGGCCGAACGCATGGCCAAGATGGCGCGCCTCGGCATTACCGACGAACGCGTGGTGCGCCTTCCGCCCATCGACGGCACCGACGCGTGGCTCATTCTTGCGCGGGCGCGCCCCTGCGAGGCCGCCGACAGCGCCATGCTCTCGTCGCTTGCTCCCTACGTCGAGGCGACGCTGCGCAGCTATGTCCAGCTTGAAGATCACCGCGTGCGGGCCAGCGTCAGTACGCAGGGTCTGGCGCGGAGCGCGACCGCGTGGATCATCTTCGACGCGGAGGCCCGCCTTCTGGCCATGGACCCTCGGCTCGATGCCTGGATACGGACCAATATCGGGTACGCCCCGCGTGTTGGCGAGCGGCTTCGCGATCTTGGAATTCAGGCGGAGCGAGATTTGGCGGCGGCAGCGGCGCTCTTCACCTCCGCTGCGGCACCGGCGCCGCGCGCGGTCCTCCTGCATGAGCATCCGCGTCTGGAGGCGTTGCTCACCACCACCACGGACATGCCCGAACCCTCCATGCTGGCTTTGTGTCGCCTGCCCAACGCGCGCACCCCAGCCAGCGTCGAGCGTCTTTCCAAGGTGTTCGACCTTCCGCCCCGGGAAGCGGAACTCGCGATCGCGCTCAACGAGGGGCTTTCCATCGCCGAAGCGGCCGAACGCATGGGCTTAACCGTGGAGACCGCGCGAAACTATTCCAAGCGGCTCTACACCAAACTGGGCGTCCGGGGGCTGCCCGAACTGGTCCGTCTTGTCTGCGACAGCGTGGCAGTGATGGCCTGATCAGCCCCACAGGGCGTCCGCGGCGGCCAGCGCCTGTTCGCCTCGGCCACCGAGTTCCGCCGTCAGGAGCTTCAGGCGATAGGTCCACAGGTGAAGCGGGTGCTCCAGAGTTATGCCCATGCCACCCAGAAACTGGTGGTAATCGTAACAGACGCGCCGTGCCGCCTCCTGCGCGTGCAGCAACGCAAGCGCTGCGTCGCCCTGCTGGGCCGTGCCGGCCGCCCGAAGAGCCAGCCAGTAGACGCTGTTCGTCAGCACCTGATCTTCTGCGAGACGGTGGCGCATGCCCTGGAACGTCGCGAGCGGGCGGCCAAACTGCTTGCGCTCGGACACATAGGTCACTGTACTTGCGAGCGCCGCGCCGAGCAGGCCCGCAGCCTCCGCTGCCATGGCCACTCGCCACAGTCGCAGCACTTCCGCCGCGTCCACTGTATGTGTCGTGAGCGTTTGGGGCGTCGTTTGAAGGAATGCCACCGGGTAGGCGTAGAGCGTATCCTCCTGTGCGGCGGCGATATGCTCCTCCTCCGCCGTGAAGCTGCGCACGCCGGACGGGCCGATGACGATGACGGTTGCACCGGGCCGCAGGAACCGCAAGGGCGCGCCCATGCGATCTTCCTCGACAAGGCAGATCGGCCGGGGGAGATCGGGGGCGACAAGCGGCCGAACGAAGGTCGACGCCGCCGCTTCCACCGCGAAAGGCAGGCGCGCCAGCTTTTCCACGACGAGCGCGGCTGTGACCGGCCCCAGTTCCTCCACGGCCATCACGTCAAGGAAGCCGTTCTCGATCAGCGCGGCGTCAAGTTCGGCATTTTCCAGCGCCAGGGAGACGTCGTGCAGCGGAACCCCGGCGTATGGCCGGGCGAGACTGTCAATGAAGTCCAGAACCTGCTGCTGGTCTTCGTTGAGCGAAAGCTGCATCAGCGCGATTCCCGTGGCAATTCCAGCACATCGCTGGCAATGATGTTGAGCTGGATTTCGGCGGAACCGGCAGCAACGCCGGCTACGATGCCGCGCTGATGGTGCATCTTGAGGTACGACGATGCCCCTGCGAGCGCTTCGGGCAGGAATTCGATCACGAACTCGCACACCGCTCTTTCGGCCATGACCGTCGCGTAGCGGGCGGAACTGGATTCCGCCCCGATCGCCAGCCCGTCGACACGCTTCTGCACGACGGCGTAGTTCGCCGTCCCCGCAGCCTCGCAAAGGGCAGCGCACCGGGCAGCCTCGATCCGCACGGCTTCGCGGCGGAAACGCTCCTGCCCCTTCAGCATCTGCACCGCCCTGTCGAGAGCGGCCCGGGCGAGGGTGAAGCGCGGGATGCCCAAACGCTCATTGCGGAGCGAATAGGCGACGATCTCCCACGCCTGCCCTTCCTGGCCGAAGCGGGCGGTTTCGGGCACAGTCACATCGTCGAAGAAGACCTCGTGAATGTCCCCCTCTCCGATAAGGGAAGGGATCTGGCGCACCGTGATGCCAGGCGTATCCATCGGGACCAGGATGATGGTGATCCCCTTCTTCCGGTCGTCGCTGGTGCGCGTCAGAAGGAAGCAGGTGTCGGCCAGCCCGGCGTAGCTGGTCCAGATCTTCTGCCCATTGATGACATAGTGTCCGTCCGTCAGCACGGCGCGCGTGCGCAGCGAAGCGAGGTCGGACCCTGCGTCCGGTTCGGAAAAACCCTGGCACCACAGCGATTCCCCGCGCGTGATCGGCTCAAGGTAGCGGGCCTTCTGTTCCGGCGTCCCGTATCTCTCCAGCGTGGGACCGATCCAGTTGACGTTCATATACTGACCGCCGCGCGGCTCGCCGGCGATCCACATCTCCTCGGCGAGGATCTGCTGCTCCCATGGGCCCAGCCCCTCGCCTCCCATCTCGATCGGCCAATGAGGGAAGAGAATGCCTGCCTCGGCCAGCTTCACGCAAAACTCACGGGCGAAAGCGGTCAGCGCGGGAGACGCCGGCCCGTGTTCGGAGAACGTCTCCCAGTCATCCGGCAAGTTGGAAGCAAGGAAGTCCCGGATCTTGTGCCGGAATGCGTCCTGCTCGACAGTCCATTCGAATTGCATCGGGGCCGCGCCCTCCTCTTCTCAGCGCTTGGTTAGGCGCAGGAGGGGTGGCGCCACAACAGGCACCGGGACGCAATCGCGGGTGCGATTGCCGCTGGCCCTACTGGCGCAAAGCGTTGAGGGCAGCGGGTGCCACGTAACGCGTGGTGGAAATGCCGCCGTCCACTGCAATCGTCTGTCCGGTCACGAAACCCGCTTCCTCGGAGGCGAGGAAGGCAACCATGTTGCCGATGTCGGCAGCGGTGCAATCCCGTTGCAGCGGGGTCAGCTCATGGTTGCTACGTCGAAAGACGTCGAGTTCCCAGGACGCGTCGGTCATTTCCGTGCGCACGACTGTCGGCGCGATGTAATTCGACCGTATTCCCCTTGCCCCATATTCCGCAGCAATCGTCTGCATGAGGCCGATCTGACCCGCCTTCACCATGGAGTAGGCGCCGCCACCCGGTGTTCCGTAGATGCCCCAAGTGGATCCGATAAAGAGGATCGAGCTCCCCGCCTCCATCTTCGGCAACGCGGCGCGGCACAGACGAAACGGCGCGCGCAGTGAGATGCCGAGAACCTCGTCGAGCATCCCATCCGTGGTCTGGTCTACGGGACCGAAGTTGAAGGATCCTGCGTTGTTGACGAGCACATCCAGCCGTCCGAACCGGTCTATAGCGGCTTCCACGATACGGTCCGGCGCTTCGTCCGCGATGGCATCCGCCGCGATGAAATCGAAGGCGGCCGTTCCATCCAGTGCCGCCTTGAGGGTGGCCAGCTTCGCGGCATTGCGCCCGGTGCCCATCACCTTCACGCCGCGTGCCCCGAGCGCGCGCACGATCGCTTCTCCGATGCCGCCGGCCGCTCCGGTGACGACCGCTACTTTACCCTTCATGTCTCAACCCTCCCCGTCATCCCGGGACGGGATGGCGTCCCTTGTCCTGTCAGATCGCGGCTTCCGCGCACGCTGTGTGAGGCGCCGTCCGCTGACTGGATACCCGTTCGGCGATAGCATTGGCGGCCACATAACCAAAGGTCATCGCCGGCCCGATCGTGGCGCCGGCGCCGGGATAGGTGTCGCCGAAAGGAGAGGCGGCATTGTTGCCCGCTGCATAGAGGCCGGGGATCGCATTGCCGGCTCCATCCAGCACCCGCGCCTGCGCATCGCAGCGAAGCCCCCCCTTGGTGCCGAGATCGCCGTTGTTGATGGGCACGGCGTAGAACGGGGCTGTATCGATCGGTCCCAGGTTCGGGTTCGGCGTTGAGGCCGGATCGCCGAACATCCGGTCATAGGCGTTCATCCCCCGTCCGAATTCGGGGTCGACGCCGGACGCCGCGTAGGCGTTCATGTTGGCGACGGTCCGTGCCACGGCGCCGACCGGCAGGCTTATCTTTCGCGCAAGGTCCTCGATTGTGTCTGCCTTGAAGATATAGTGATCCCACCAATCGGCCGGGACCTTCTTTTCAGGCGTATGCACGGTCGGCATCAGGCCGCCTGCGCTGAACTTGCGGCGGAACTTCGCATCGAAGATCAGCCAGCACGGCATGATGGCGCCGGTTTCGAGATGATCGCGCACCATCGCCTGCCCGAACTGGTCATAGCCGCAGGCCTCGTCCACGAACCGGACGCCCCGGCGGTTGACGACGACACTCCACGGTCTGCCGACGTCGAAAGCGGCCTGATGTATCTCATGGAAGTTCGAAGCACCCTTCATCGGGAGCGTCATGGTCGGGATCCACCAGCCCTGCTCCGTATGCTCGGTGCTCGCACCGAGCTTCTCAGCGGCGATCAGCGCCTCTCCGCAGTTTCCGTCTTCCGGGGTGGAGGAGTGCCGGGTCAGCCCGGGCACGGGATAGAAGCGATCACGCAGTTCCTGGTTCCACTCGAACCCGCCTGCAGCCAACACTACCCCATGGCGCGCTTCGAGGCTGTACCTTCGGCCGAAATTGGAGACTTCCAGCCCGGTCACCTCTCCCTGGTCGTTCACCAGCAAGCGCTCAAGCTTCGTTTCCAACCGGAGTTCGACCCCGCGTGCGAAGACCTGTTCATACGTCGCACCCATCAGCGCCGCCCCTTGCGTGAAGCGGCGATCCCGGTGCGAAATCCTGCGGGTTTGCCGGTCCAGCCAGTACCGACCGATCATCCTGCCGGCCACCGTGCGCCAGCCCTTCGATTGCATCATCAGGGCGAATGTCTCCGTCAGGTCCATGGCGTACCGTCCGAAGAGCTTGAAGCGGTTGTACTGCTCGCGCATCAGGGCGTAGCGCCGGTCGCCCAGCCGCCGGCCGTCGAAGGTGGGGACGACCACCGAACGATCGGCACGCGCACCGGGCCGATCTGGAAAGTAATCCGGCCATGCCGCCGACAGGAACGACACGCCGGTCGATCTCAGGTACGCCAGCATCCTGGGCGCTTCGTCCACGTAGGCTTCCAGGCGATGCCGGTTCACCGGAACGCCGATCGTCGCGTCCAGGTACTGCAGCGCGCTGTCCCGCGTGTCATCGCCATTGCCGTCGAGGCCATGATTGGGGATCCACATGACGCCGCCCGATGTGGCGGATGTGCCGCCAAACTTCTGCGCCTGTTCCACGATCAGCACCTTCAGCCCGTGATCGGCGCTTCGCAGCGCTGCCATGGCGCCAGCAGCCCCGGATCCCACCACCACGACGTCGAAGCTCTCGGCAATGGTCACGCGCTGTCTCTCCCCGACCGATGATGCAGATCTTTCGTCGGGTTATCGCGCTCGCGGCTTGCGCTGGAAATGACCGCCGGGGTACTGCGGGTTGCTTGGCCCTGCTCTGGCAGAGGCGAAGCGCTTGCGCGGCTCCGGCCGGCGACGCAGGCATGAAAGAAATGGGAGGATGAACGCGGTACCATGACCGACAAAGCATTCGCCGCGGTGGCAAGGCTCGAAGAGGTTCCCCAGGGAACCAAGAAGGTGGTCGAAGTGAACGGGATCAGCGTGATCCTCGTCGGCGCGAAGGATCGCATCTTCGCGATACGCAACTTGTGCAGCCACGCGTACGAAACGCTTGAGTGCGGCCGTGTGCGGGCCGGCTGGATATCCTGCCCGGTCCACGGAGCCCGCTTTGACCTGGAGACGGGCAATCCCATCAATCCGCCCGCTACGATGCCTATCGACACTTATGAGGTTCGGGTGACGGACGACGTCATCGAGGTGGCGGTCTAAGCCGCGATATCGCCTGCGCGTACCGCGGGTTCTGGACGAGTGTTCGGTCGGCATGCTTGGAGGTGTGCATGACTGACAAGCCCGATCTCGACGCGCTGCGCAGTGAAGTGCGCGCCTTCCTCGCCGCCGAGGCACCTGCCGAGTGGCGCGATACCAGCCGCACCCAGGAGGACTTTGTCCGTACCCAGCGGGATTGGTTCGGCAAGCTGGTAAAGGCCGGTTACGCAATACCGCATTGGCCGGCCGCATTTCCCGGGGGCGGCCGGAGCCTTGCCGAACAGAAGGTGATCTACGAGGAACTGGCGAAAGCGGATTGCCCGCGCCTGCTGCTGTCATTCGTCTCCACCTATCACGCCTTCGCGACCCTTCACGAGTGCGCGAGTACTGAACAGCAGGAGCGCTATCTCCCGCGCATCCTTGAAGGTGAGACCTGGTGCCAGGGTTTCTCGGAGCCGGGGGCCGGCTCGGATCTTGCGGCGATAAAGACGCGCGCGGAACGCAAGGGGGACGTCTACGTCGTCAATGGCCAGAAGGTCTGGTCCACCATGGCCCAAGTCGCGGACAAGTGCCTGCTCCTGGTCCGGACCTCCTCCGACGGCCCCAAGCAGGCCGGCATCACGTACCTGCTCATGGACATGCAGGCGTCCGGCGTCACTGTCCGTCCGATCCACCAGATCCAGGGCGACGAGGAGTTTGCCGAAATCTTCCTCGATAATGTGGAGATACCGGTTTCGGAGCGCGTGGGCGAAGAAGGCAAAGGGTGGGCCGTTGCGCAGGCCACCCTCGCCTCGGAACGCGGGCTGACACTGATGGAGCTTTCCTACCGCATGCGGGGCGCCTTGAGCCGTGTGGCGGAGCTGATCCGCGACCATGAGCATGAGGAAGACCGAGGCGTACTTCGCGACTTCGGGCATCTCGTGACGCAGGTGGACGCCGTTTGCGCCATAGCCGACCAGTTCCTCGACAACCGTATCAACGGTATCGAGCGTGTCGGCGACGCCTCCATCGTCAAGAACAGCTACAGCCGTGCGCTGAGGGCCTATTCCAAGCTTGGCCTGCGCCTTGGCGGGGTCGAGGAGCAGTACATCGCGCCGATCACCTTCGGTGACCTCAACACCGGCAACTGGATGGCGGATTTCATGAACTCCTATGCGTGGACGATCGCCGGCGGCAGCGAGGAAGTGCAGCGCAACATCATCGCCGAACGCATGCTCGACATGCCCCGCGAACCCAAAGCCTGGGTGGCATAAGGACGTACTCTGGCATGATCGAACTGAACGAACTCACCGACGCCGCCCAGAAGGCCTTCCCGGCTGAAGCGCTCTCCCCCGGACGCGACGACAGCTGGCGGCTCGTAACGGAAATGGGCTGGCTGATCGTGCGCCTGCCCGAGAACGCGGGTGGCCTCGGCCTCGGGCGAGAGGCTTCAACGGCGATCCACTTCGAGATGGGCCGCGTACTGGCCACCACCCCTCTGATCCCCGCGCAACTGGGCCTTCAGGCTGTGCTGGCGAGCAGCATGGCGGGTCGCTCCGAGTGGGTCGAGCGGCTGGCAGGGGGCGCGTACGCTCCCTTGCACCTCCTTCCCGCAGCTCTGGAAGCCGCTGGCGACGGTACGCTTTCGGGCACGATCGGCGGCGTCTTCGATGCCGACATGGCGGCTGCCGTGGTGGCGAAGCTGCCGGGCGGCTACGCCCTGGTGCCTGTGAATGCGGCCGGCGTGACGGTGCATGAACGGCCGATCTGGGATGCCAGCCGGCGCCTTTTCGATGTTGTGCTTGACGGCTACGAAGCCGATCCTGCGCTGATGCTCACCGAT
The DNA here is from genome assembly GCF_002916655.1 of Novosphingobium sp. HII-3. GTDB lineage: Bacteria > Pseudomonadota > Alphaproteobacteria > Sphingomonadales > Sphingomonadaceae > Novosphingobium > Novosphingobium panipatense. The sequence continues at coordinate 126,963 of NZ_PPSM01000066.1, read as the reverse complement.
GCGGCGAGCGCGTCGGCCCTCCACGACACCCTTGCCTGCGAAGCGCATCTCGCCTTGGCGGCGGACTGTTTGGGAGCGGCGAACGCGGCCCTTGATCTGACGGTCGAGTACATGAAGATGCGCCGACAGTTCGATCGGCCGATCGCCATGTTCCAGGCCTTGAAGCACCGCGCCGCTGACATGAAAACCCAAGTGGCCGTGGCTGAGGCCCTGCTGTGGAGCGGGGTGCGCGACGCGCAAGCCCCCGTCACCGCGTGTGCCGCGGCGAAGACGCTCGCTGCAGAAGTCTTCGCGTTTGTCACAGAGGAGGCGATCCAGCTGCACGGCGGCATTGGGCTGACGGAGGAACATCCCATCCACCGCTTCATGAAACGCGCCATGCTCAATCTGCAACTCTGCGGATCGCCGGACCTCTGGAACGAGAGGGTCGGACGCGAGGCTCTGGCTTTGCGCTAAGCCACCAGACCTGAGTTGGCTGAGCGACGATGTTGGCCCGCAACACAAAAGCGGGTCGAAACGTTGTGGGCATCATGGCCAAGACTCTGGGACACATCCGTGAGAACATCGTCCTCTATGGCGCATTCGCGGCTAACTTAGGCATAGCGATTGCCAAGTTCGCGGCGGCGGGAATAAGCGGCTCGTCCGCAATGGCGACCGAGGGGGTTCACTCCCTTGTGGACAGTGGCAACCAGGTGCTTCTTCTGTACGGACAGAAGCGCGGCAAGCGTGCACCTGACGCTGCCCACCCTTTCGGCTATGGACGAGAGCTGTATTTCTGGGCCTTTGTCGTTGCGATCCTGATCTTTGCGGGCGGTGCGGGGATCTCCGTTTACGAAGGCATCGTCCACATCCAGGATCCTCATCCTATCGACGACCCGACGCTCAGCTACATCGTGTTAGGAGCGGCCTTCCTGATGGAAGGCGCTTCATGGGCCATCGCCGTCAAGGAGTTCAGCGGCCGACTCGACGGTCAGGGCTGGTGGCAGGCGATACATCGTTCCAAGGATCCTGCCGGCTTCATCGTCCTTTTCGAAGACAGCGCCGCATTGCTCGGCCTTGTGATTGCTGCCGCCGGCATCTGGGCCAGCGGGTACTTCGCGGACGCCCGCCTTGACGGGGCGGCCTCCGTCGTGATCGGTCTGATCCTGGCCGCAGTCGCGGTACTCCTTGCACGTGAATCGAAAGGCCTTCTGATCGGCGAGGCGGCTGACCCGGCGCTCATCGCCAGTCTGCGGGCACTGATGGATGACACCGCCTGCATCACCGCCGTCAATCATGTCCGCACGGTTCATACCGCGCCGAATTCCGTCTTCGTCGCCATTAGCGCCGATTTCGTCGACGAGCTTTCGATGGGCGAGGCCGAAACCGTGATCGAGGATCTGGAGGCGCGCATGAAAGCGCTCTCACCCAAAATCTCATCGATCTACATTCGTCCCGAGAAGCGGGAGCAGGCCGTCGTCGGCTGACTGCGCTGGCGCGGCAGCACACAACAGTGACAATGCGGCACCCCAGACCGCGCCTGGAATGCCACATGTCATGAACAAGGCCCGCAGGAACTGTGGCCTTGGGCTTTTACCCGATGGCGAGCAGGCGCTTCACTTCCGCCACAATCTCGGGCGGCTGGACCAGATAGGCGTCTTCCAGCTTCTTCGCGAAAGGCACGGCGCAGTAAGGCGCGCCCAGGCGGCCGACGGGCGCCTTCAGCTTGCCAAAGAGCTCCTCCTGCACGGTGGCGGCAATTTCCGCACCGGGGCCGAAGTTGCGACCCGCTTCGTGGACCACCAGCAGGCGCCCGGTCTTCTCTGCCGAGGCCAGGACAGCCTGTTTGTCCCAGGGCGAGATGGTCCGCAGGTCGACCACTTCGACGGACACGCCGGCCGCAGTCAGTTCCTCTACCGCCTGCATGACGGTAAACATCATCTGACCATACGATACGATCGTCAGGTCCGTTCCCGGCACCACAACGTTTGCCTTGCCGAGCGGGATGGCACCCTGATCGACCGGCACGTCCATCGGCACGAACAGCGTCTTGCCGCTTTCGACGATGATGACCGGATCGGGATCCTGGATGGCCGAAAGGTAAAGCCCCTTCATGTCGGCCGGCGTCCATGGGATCACGACCTTGATACCGGCAGTATGGGCAAACCATGCCTCGTAGAAGTCCGCGTGCTGCCCGGCAGTCTGGTTGCCCGCACCGGTGAGGGTACGGATGACCAGTGGCACCTGGCTCTGGCCACCGGACATGAAGCGAAGCTTCGCGGCATGGTTCACGATCATGTCCATGGCAACGGTCGTGAAGTTCATCAGCATGATTTCGGCTACAGGCTTGTAGCCGGCCATGGCGGCGCCGATCGCGGCGCCCATGATCGCCTGCTCGGAAATCGGCGTCGAGCGAACCCGCATGGTCCCAAACCTGGTTGAAAGCCCGCGAGTGACGCCCACCACGCCGCCGCCTTCGTTGTCGGCGATGTCTTCACCCAGCACCAGCACCTTGGGATCGGCCTCCATGGCCTCCATCAGCGCGGCGTTGATGGCCTGCAGGCCATTCATCTTCACCGTCTCGACGACGGGAGCTTCAAGCGTTTCAGTGCTCATGCCGGTATCTCCTCGGCGAAGACGTCCCGACGCAGTTCGTCGTCGGACGGGTATTCACAGGCCATGGCGAACTCGATGGCGTCAGTGACCTCGGCTTCGATTCTGGTGGTCAGTTCATCAAGCTGCTCGGCGGTAGCGATGCCATCGTCGATAAGCTTCTGGCGAAAACGCGGGAGGGGATCCGCGTCCATCGCCGCAGCCTTCTCCTCCTTCGACATGTAGGCGTCGTTGTCGCCAAAGACGTGCCCCATGAAGCGGAAGGTCTTGCACTCCAGCAGGGTAGGCCCCTCACCCGCACGTGCCCGTTCGATGGCTGCGTGAGCATGAGCGTAGACGTCGAGCGGGTCGTTACCGTCGACCGTGTACCCCGGCATCCCGTACCCGATCGCCCGCTTCGAGATCAGATCGACGGCCGTACCGTTTTCATAGCGCGTGTGTTCCGCGAAGCCGTTGTTCTGGCAGACGAAGATCACCGGCAGCTTCCACACGGAGGCGAGGTTCAGCGCTTCGTGGAACGCGCCGATGTTGCTGGCGCCATCGCCGAAGTAGGCGACCGTGACTTGCTTGGTACCGTCCAGAAGCGAAGCCCAGCCGAAACCATTCGCGATCGGCATCGATGAGCCGACGATGCCTGTGGTGACCATCACGCCCGTTTCCGGATGAGTGAGGTGCATGGGGCCGCCCTTGCCCTTGCACGTGCCGTCTACGCGGCCGCAAATCTCCGCCCAGAGAGGACGCAGCGGCATGTCTTTGGCGACCATGTCATGGATGCCGCGGTAGATCGTGCAGATCTTGTCGTCGTCGTTCAGAAGCACGGAAATGGCGGAAGGAATGCACTCCTGCCCGCGTGCGGAGTAGTACGGCGCCGTAATACGGCCGCGGCGGATCTGCTGCCGGGTGAAGTCATCGTTGCGTTCGATGCGGATCATCCGCCGGTAGATGTCGAGCTGGGTGGCGGCGTCGGGCTTGGCCCTGTTTTCTAAGGTCTGGCTCATGGTTCCTCTCCGAGCGACTGTCGGTGCTGGGCTGGCGAAACATTGGTTCAAGCGAAGGGCCGCTGGCAAGGACAAGTCGGACCGCCCCTGCGGTATCGCCCGTCCGGTTGCTTCCGCCCGATCACTGCGGCGGCTTGACTTCATCTCTTCACGTCACGCCGCGTCCCGAAACGCTTCAGACACTCACACCGGCGTGCCCTATGCACCGGCACACGGCAGTCTCCGCGATCTACAGCATCTGGTTTCCCAGACCTGCGGCATGTTTCGCGGCGATCCAGCCGAAGGTCATGGATGGCCCGACGCTCGCCCCGGCACCCGGATACACGCGGCCCATCGGGGAAGCCGTCGTGACGCCGCAGGCGTATAGTCCCTCGATCACGGAGCCGTCTTCGCGCAGCACACGCGAGTCGCAGTCGCAGACCACGCCGCCATATGTGCCGACGTCCCCTGGGTAGACCGGAAACGCGTAGAACGGACCCTTCTCGATCGTGCCCATCGACTTGTTCGGCCCTTCAGTGAAGAACGGATCTCCCAGAAAGTTGTCATAAGCACGCTCGCCGCGCTGAAAATCCTCATCCCTCCCGCCCCGGACGAAGCCATTCCAACGGGAGACTGTCCCCTCGAGCGCATCCGCCGGCACGCCGATCTGTTCCGCGAGCGCCCGGACATCGTCGGCCCGGCGCATCCATCCTGACGCCAACCATTTGTCCATGTTCTTCTTCGCCATGCCTTTTCCGGCAACGGCGTACTTGTCCATGTACTGCTGGTCGAGGATCGCCCAACTCGGGATCGCCGGCACCGTGTGGTTGCGCACGAGCATGGTCTCGCAGAACTCTTCGTAAGATCCGCCCTCGTTCATGTACCGCACGCCCGACTGGTCGACCTGGATGGCGTGAGGCTTGGCGGTCGTGCTCTGCGTGCCCGGCTTCACGTAGTCGGTGTCCCAGCCCGGAGCCTCGGTCATCTGGAAACCGACCATCTGGTCCATCTGGGCAAGCCTGGCGCCTTGGCGTTCAAGCTCCCGGTGCATGTCGCCGGTGTCGGTTTCAATCCCGTTCGACCACTTCGACTGCGTGCCCGGCATGTACCTGTCGCGCATTGCCTGATTCATGGAAAAGCCGCCCGCGTTCATCAGTATGCCCAGCCGGGCACCGATACGCCAGGGCCGCCCGTCTCTTACTGTAACCACCCCCGCAGCACGGCCATCATCCATGACGACTTCGCTGACCGGTGAATTCACGCGGATGTCGGCGGCTTCCTTCTGCAGCACGGCCTGGAGCATCCGCCCCTGGAGCGCCGCGCCAGCCGTGACCCAGTGTTTCCCCGTCAGCTTGCCGGCGACGAGCTTGAGCGCGATTTTGACGAAGGTCTTCTTGATCTCCCAGGAATGTTTCATGAATGGCAGCTTCATGCCGTCATCGAGACGCGCCGGCACCTCGAGGAAACCCTTGCGCAGCTTTGCAGCCCACTCCTTGCCCAGTTCGTTCTTGTCGAACGGTACTGCGGTGACGGTGCGGCTGGTCTTCACCCCACCGGGAAGCTCATCATAGTAGTCAGGCCAGAACCGTGAGCCACGCTCCATCCGGACACCCTGGGCGATGATGAAGTCCAGCATCCTGGGAGCCTCCACCGCATAGGCGCGGCGGCGCTGCGGACTGGTGCCAGGCGAATCCGGACCATCCGGCACGACGGCATCCAGATAGCGGCAAGCCTGCTCCAGACTGTCTTCGCCGGCATCCATGAACCGGTTGCCCGGTATCCACATTACACCGCCGGATTTGCAGGTCGTGCCACCGACCCATTCCGCCTTTTCCAGAATAACGACTGACTTGCCGGCCTGCTTCATGAGCAGGGCGGATGCCATCGAGCCGGCTCCGCTGCCCACGACTACCCAGTCGAATGTCTCGTCGAACAGCTGTGTCATCGGCCTTCCCTCTCCCACCAGCCGCGCTGTCGCGCGTGCGCCCGGCAAGGTAGATCGGACTTCCTCCCATTTGGCAACGCGCGCCGCGCAGGTTTCGCCGGAGCGAAGGGTTGTGCCCTGACGAAGGTTTCAAGTGCCCGAGCGCGCCGCACCTCCTAAGACACATGCAAGAGGAGAGACACGATGACTGACGCCGCGCCTGCCCTGCTCGATCTGCAGACCATCGGCATGGAACGTGAAGGGCGGCTGCTGCGCATCACGCTGAACCGGGCCGAAGCGCTGAACGCGGTCAATCTCCAGCTTCACGACGATCTTGCCGAGGCCATGTGGTTCGCCCAGGTGGACACCGGATCAGATGTCATCGTGCTTACCGGCGCGGGTCGCGCCTTCTCTGCCGGGGGGGACCTCGACCATATCGAGCACAACGCCAGGAACCCGCACCTGTTCGATCACGAGACGCGGGTGGCGAAGCGGATCGTGACCACTTTGCTTGACATCGACAAGCCGGTCGTCTGCCGCATGAACGGCCATGCCGTAGGCCTGGGGGCTACCCTGGCGCTGCTATGCGATGTGATCTTCGCGGCGGAAGGGGCAAAGATCGGGGATCCGCACGTCGGCCTCGGGCTTGTGGCCGGAGACGGCGGCGCTGTGATCTGGGCCCAGCGCATCGGCCTCACCCGGGCCAAGCAATACCTGCTGACGGGCGAACTGCTTACCGCGGCAAAGGCGGCGGAGATCGGCCTGATCAACGAGTGCGTGCCCGCGGCTGAACTGGATGCGAGGGTCGATGCTTTCTGCAGCAGGCTTCTGGAGGGAGCGATGGTGGCGATCCGGGCCACCAAGATCCTGACCAATCTGGAACTGAAGCGTCTGGCGACAGCGGTGATGGACGCAGGAATCGCTTATGAAAGCGTGTCCGTCCGTACGGCCGACCACCGGGAGGGCATCCAGGCACTGAAGGAAAAGCGCAAGCCCAGGTTCATCGGTCGATGAGGAGCAGCCTGCCAGCAACTTAATCCGTGCCCACGGGTTTGAGGCGAGTACCCCCACTCCCGGAGACCCGTTCATGCCGCTCAAGGCGCTGCCGCTTAACTGCACCCTCAAGGCGGATACCGCCGAAGTATCCTCGACGGACGCAATGATCGAGGTGCTGCGTGACGCGTTCGTGAAACGCGGCGTGGAGGTCAGCGACACCGTCAGAGTGGCCTCTCTGGACATCAAGCCCGGCGTGTCATCCGACGAAGGGGCCGGCGACGCCTGGCCGGACCTTCGGCGCAAAATCCTTGAACATGACATTCTGATCTTTGGCGGACCAATCTGGATGGGCCAGATCGGCAGCATAGCCAAGCGCGTGCTGGAGCGGATGGACGCATTCCTGTCGGAGACGGACGACGAAGGCCACATGCCCAGCTTTGGCAAAGTCGCCGTCGCCGCCATCGTGGGGAACGAGGACGGAGCGCACTTCTCCTCCGCCCAATTATTCCAGGCTCTCAATGACGTCGGCTGGACGATACCGGCCGTCGCCGCGTGCTACTGGGTCGGGGAGGCGATGGGATCCACCGACTTCAAGGATCTCGACACGACACCCGAGAAGGTCGCCGATACGGCCAGGAAGGTGGCGGCGAATGCGGCGCACCTTGCCAGTCTGTTGGCAGGCGCACCTTATCCGCCGCAGGCGTGATCCTCAGGCAGGAACCACGCGTTCGCCGTGCTCGGTGAACAGTGCCGTGTAGCACGTGCCGAAATCCTGTGCGTCGCTCTGCGTGAGTTCCCCCGCCTGCGAGGCCGCACCGATCGCCCCAAGCAGTGCCATCGGGTCTTCGGCCTCGATGTCATAGATGGCGAGGTACTCGTTGGTGTCGTTGCCCATGAGGCGCGCGGCTAGCTTGTAACGCTGAGCGCCTGCCATCCCGAACTTGTTCACCAGTTCCGGAAGGTGCTTCGTATCGTACCATTCGTGATATTCCGCCTCGCGGCCGGGATTGGGGCGAGTCAGCGCCACGAGTTTCATCTTCATGCATCTCTCCGTCATTTGCCGGGCGAAAGGATTGGCCGTCATTCTGGCCGATGCAAGTGAGCACTATCTCTGGGCGCCAAAGCATCGCCCGGCCGTCCTCATTGCAGGAGGCTGCTGCTCCCCACGTAATCGAGGTAAGGTTCGGGCGCGGTCAGGTGCATCTGCTCCTCGGCTCCTGCGTCGCCCCGATACTCTCGGGGGTTGGCACCGAAAACCCGCTTGAACATACGACTGAAATGCGCTGGGCTCTTGAAGCCGACACCATACGCGATCTCGCTGATGGAGATATCGCGGGGATCGGAACTGGAAAGCCATGCCTTCGCCTTCGCCAAGCGCTGCTCCCAGACGAGTTCGGAAAAGGACGTTTCCCGCAGCCGCAGAAGAAACGAGAGGTAGCGTGGGCTGATTCCGCAACCTTTCGCCACCATCGCGGTCGAGAGTTGGGGATCGGAGAGGTGAATCTCGATGAAGCGAAGCACCTCCTCCAGTCGTCGATCAGCGATCGACCGCCGGACAGGCTGCATCTCCTCTGTTTCGCGGATCGCGTTGCCGATCAGGCCGAACGCTGTTTCGACCAGAAGGCGCGAGGACGTGTCCCCGATGCTGCCATTGTCGGAGAACACTTCCGTCAACAGGTTCTCGGCAAGCGCCAGTTCGGCACGTTCCATCGCCATGAACAGGCCGGTGCTGAAGTCCTGGCACACGAAGCCGCGCAGAATGTGAGTGGGTACTGTCACATGCAGCACTTCATGCGTGCCGTCCGCGCCTGGCCGGCACTCCATGAAGAACGGGGACATGGAGCGGGTGATGATGAAGTCACCCGGCCCGGCCACCTTGTTGCCGCACTGGTTGGAGAAGGCGAGTTCGCCACGCTTCACGAACCAGAGGACAGAAAGGTCCGTCGCGTCTTCGCGGATGTGCTGGCGCGTACGGCGGAAGAACAGCTTCGCTGCGGACCGCTGGCGTATGATGGAGATCGCCCCAACGCCTTTGCGCTCGGAGCGGACGTCAATGGACGATCCATCTTCGATCCAGAAGTCACCGAGGTAATACTCCTGATCCCGCTTGCCCCGGAACACCGCCTGGCAATCGCGATAGTTGCGCTTGTCTAGAGCGAACAGAGTCTCTGCCATGGTTCTCTCCCATTTGCGGAAATCAAGACGCTTTCCTTAACGGCGTGATCCCCGAACCTGACTTGGCCGACTCTTGTCGGTCCTATCGGACTACTTCGTAGCAACCGTTCACGAAGCTACCCTACATTGCGCGCAAATCGATCCGCATTGCGCGCGTTGTAGATGCCATCGCCCGGGCGTTATCCTTCCCGGCCCTTTTTCGACAGGCGCCACTCGGGAGGATAGTTCAGGTCGTGATTCTTGACGACCTTGCCGATCCCCTGCCGGAAGGTTCCCTCCTTGCCGAGATTGACGTCGTCGGCGCCATCGTCCTTCATCAACGGCAGCATGCCCTCCAGCCATCCCGTGAGAAGGCTGCCCATGTATTCGCCACGGTACTGCTTGTACGCCTCGATGAAGGTTTTCTGAGCGACCACAACATCGGTCGGCCGGGTGATCGAGCACGCGTGCGCGTACTTGGCTGTTTCGGCCTCAAGCTTGTCCCGCGGCACCACCGAGTTTACGAAGTTGCAGTTCAGCATCTCGTCAGCCGTAAAGGGGCGCCCGGTAAACAGCATCTCCGAGAAGCGGCGCAACCCCACCATCTCGAGCCACTGCCACATGCGTGGACCCCAGCCGGCGTAGCGGAACGAGGGATGCCCGAACAGCGCGTCGTCTGACGAGACGATCAGGTCCGCATCGGCGCACTGGTAGAAATGCCAGCCGTAGCAATAGCCCTTCGCTTCCACGATCGAGATCTTCTTGAATTCCTGAAGCGGCCGGTTGCCTGATCGGGCCTTTGCGTAGAAGTCCGTGAGGCCGTGAAGATAGCGAAAGGAACCCGGCGGCGGATACTTCACGGCCGCATCTTCGATTTCCATGTCCACGAGGAAACCGTCACCGGGCTTCGGGTTGAGGTAAAGATCGCCGTGCTCGTCCAGGTCTCCACCGCTGCCCAGATTGTCGCCTTCGCCGCGAATGACCAGCACTTTGACGTCGTCGTCGATGTTGGCGCCGAACACCAGCTCTCCGAAGCGCGCCCGCATGCCGATGGTCGCGGTGTTGTGTTTGTCCAGACGGCTGAAGGTGATCGTGGCGATCTTTGTCTTCGGGTCCTTTTCGTAGCGAATGTGGTCTTCCGCCGCCTTCTTGTGATCGCCGATTGTCGTCATGAATAATCCTCCCCCGCTCATGGTCTGCGCCGTCGCGATTGGCAGCGCTGTGCTTTGTCTCCTGCTGCCACAGGCAAGCCGGGGGGTATTGGCATTACGCGCGACGCCCTCGATATTGAACGCGCGCGGTGCTGCCGTGCAGGCGCGACCAAGCGTGAGGCGGACAGCGCGCCGGCAGATTCGCCCGAATGATCAAGGGGAGGACCATGGGTCAGGACAGCTTCTTCAGCCTGGATGGACCACTCGACGTAGCGCCCGCGGGTGGGCAGGTGCGGGCTGCCAACTTCTCGGGACTTGCAGGCTTTGTCCGCAGCCGGGGTCGGGACGCGCGTGGGATCGTCGAACGCCATGGGATGGAGGCGCGGGTACTCACCGATCCCGAAAGCCTCATCGCCCCACAGCAACTGGCCGACACGCTCGAGTACTGCAGCGTCCTGTTCGACGATCCGCTGTTCGGCCTCCACATCGCCGCCACACAGGACCCCGAAGTCTTCGGCTGCGTCACCGCCCTATGCCGCTCGGCCCCGACGGTGCGTGCCGGCATTCGGTGCCTGATCGACTTCCTTCCCGTCGTCCACGCACCGGACTGCGAGGTGGTCCTCATAGAAGGGCGCGAGACGGCTGAACTGACGTGGCTAGTAAACACCGATATCGGGGTCAACGAGCAGGCCAACTATCAAGCCGCCCTGCTCAACGCCAAGTTGCTGCAGTCGATGGGAGGTCCGGCGTTCAAGCCGAGCTGGGTGAGCCTGTCAGCCGATCCGCGCGCCACCGATCTTCCCGAGATCGAGAAGACACTTGGCTGCCGCATTCACAGACGCGCCAACCGCAACGCGATAGCCTTTCCGGTTCAGGCGCTCGAACAGCCGGTGCCAAGCGCCAACCGCCTGCTGTACCGCCTGCTGGGCTCCTATCTGCAACGGGTCAAATCCGCGCACAGCCCTTCGATCATGGAGAGGGTATGCAGCTACATTCGCGGGGCGCTTGCTACGGGATCCTGTTCGATCGAGCGCTGTGCCGAGAAAACGGGAATGTCAGTACGCACCCTCCAGTCGCGGCTTGCCGCCGAAGGGGCGAAGTTCTCCGAACTGGTCGAGAGCCAGCGGGAAAGTCTGGCGAAAAGCCACCTTGCCGAAAAGCGCCTGTCGCTCGATGAAATCGCCGACCGGCTGGGCTACGGGGAGCAGACCAGCTTCGGACGGGCGTTCAAGCGGTGGACCGGCCTCACCCCGCAGCAGTTCCGCGCCAGTGCCTGAACGCTCAGCACAGCGTTAGAACGGCGCGGTGTGACGCCGGGCTACCACCCTTGTCACTTCGGCAAGGCCGCTTGCTCATCCAGCATGGCTTTTGCCACGCGCAGGAATGCCAGGGTGTCAGCCTGTGCCGAGGGGATCACCTTGCGGAAGCTGGCGAAGCCGTGAATCAGCCCGTGCCCCTCATAATACGCGGTGGACACGCCGGCGTCGACGAGCTTGGCCGCGTAGGCCCTGCCCTGGTCGCGTAGCGGATCGAGCCCGGCCGTTACCAGCACGGTCGGGGGCAGGCCCGCAAGGTTTCCGCGAAGGGGAGACGCGCGCAAGCTTTCGGGATCCGCGGCGTAGTGCTTCCGGAAGTTTGTCATGCTGGCGTCATCCAGCAGGTAGCCCGATGCGAAGGTCGTCGCAGAAGGGTACGTCTTGGCGAAATCCGTTGCCGGATAGATGGGTATCTGCATAACCACCGGAAGAGCGGCGGGCTTGTCCCGCAGCGCGGCGGCCGTGACGAGCGTCAAATTCCCGCCCGCGCTGTCGCCGCTGAGGATCAGGCCGTTGAACTGCCTTCCGAATGCCGCGCCGTTCGCCGCGATCCACCGGGCAGCGGCCTCACCATCGTCCGGTGCTGCAGGCCAAGGGTTTTCGGGCGCGAGACGATATTCCACCGAAACAACCGGCAGGTCGAGCTGGCGCGCGATTTCGGCCGCAAGTCCCGCGTGGGTATCGATGCTGCCCAGCACATAGCCGCCGCCGTGATAGAATACGATCACAGGCCCCGGTTCGCGCTCCCCGCGGGGATCGAACATGCGCAGCGCCATCGGCCCCGCTGGCCCCGGCATGGTCACATCCTTCGTGGTGATGTCCCCGACAGGGAGATCCTGCTGTGCCATTCCGGCAATCGCGGAGGGCGGCATCTTGTGTATCTGCATCAGCATTTCCCGCGTCAGGGCTGGCTGGGGCCTTGCGTTGTAAGCCTTCAGGAATGCCTTCACGTCAGGCCGGACATAGGGTTCTGCCTGTGTGGCCCTGGCGGTCGCCGAGGCGGGTTCGGGAGCCGGTGCCTCCGCCCTCACGACTGCGGCTGTCAACGCGAGCGTTGCCGCTCCCATTGCGAACAGCGACCGTGCAAGAGCTGTACTTGCGATCTGTCTCATGGACATCCTCCCCTTACTTTCCGAACTTGTGCAGCCAACCGCCCCGTTTGGCAATCACATGACAGCGACAGCGTTTCCGTAGAGTTTGCGCAGTTCGTGTTTCGCGAGCTTCCCCGAGGGTAACCGTGGCAATTCGCTGACGAACTCGTAGTCACGCGGAGCGGTCACCGGCGAAATGCGCTCGCGGCACCATGTGCGCAGGGACGCTTCGATATCCAGTCCCGGCCGAACATCCGGCTTGAGCTGGATAACGGCCTTTACTTTCTCGCCGAACTCGGGATCGGCCACGCCTATGACGGCGACGTCGAGGACGTGCGGATGCACGATCAGGCAGTCCTCGACCGCCTGCGGATAGATGTTCACCCCGCCGGAGATGATCATGAAGTCCTTGCGGTCGGTGAGGTAAAGATAGCCGTCTGCGTCAACTCGCCCGATATCCCCCACAGCGAACCATGCCTGATGCTGCGGATGAGCGGCTCGCCTCGTCTTGTCACGATCGTTCAGATAGGTGACTCCGCGCCCCGGTGGCGCTTCGAAGTAGACAATGCCCTCCTGACCTGTCGGAAGTTCGCGGCCTTCCTCGTCGCAGATGTGGATCGGACCGAGCGAGGACCTGCCCACCGAGCCAGGCCGCTCGAGCCACTCGCGCGATGTGATGGCCGTGGCTCCCACGCCTTCGGTGCTGCCATAGTACTCGAACAGGATCGGCCCCCACCACTCGATCATCCGGCGCTTGATCTCCACGGGGCAAGGCGCTGCAGCATGAATGGCCATGCGCAGGGTGGAGATCGCGTACCGACTGCGTATGTCATCGGGAAGAGCCAGGAGGCGAACAAACATGGTGGGCACGAACTGCGCGACGGTCACCTTGTGTCGTTCGATTGCCGCAAGCACGCCTTCCGCATCGAACTTGCGCTGCGTCACGAACAAGCCCCCCAGCCGCTGAGCGGTCACCATACCGGACAGAGGCGCTCCGTGGTACAAGGGCCCTGCATTGAGCGAGACCAGAGGCCTCAGTTCACGGTAGATCGGCAAGGCGCCTTCAAGGGCGTTGAACTCGTCGATCGGACCCGGCGTGAAAGGCAGCACGATGCCTTTCGGACGGCCGGTGGTGCCGCTTGAGTAGATCATGTGGAAGCCGGATATCTCGCCCTCCACAGGGCGAGCCGGCATCGCCTGCAGCGCAGAGCCCAGCGATGCAGCGCCTTCGAGGTTCTCGCCGTCCTCATCGCCCGCAGCAAAGACATGGTCGACTTCGGGAACGAGTGTGCGCCGATCAGCCGCCAGGATGCGCGGAGTGTCCCCGATCGAACCGGACAGGAACAACGCCCTCACCTGCGCGTCCCGCACGATGTAGGCAGCTTCCAGGGGCTTGAGATGAGTGGACAGCAGGGTGACGAAGCAGCCGCACCGCGTTGCACCCCAGTAGATGCACGAGAAATCCGGCGAGTTGCGAAGCATCACGCCTATCCTGTCGCCCGGCCTCAGGCCAAGGGAGCGCAGGAGCTGCGCCACCCTGTTGGATCGTTCATCCAACTCGCGGTATGTCAGCGCCTCTCCCGTGTCGGCAACGATCAGAGCAAGCGCCTCGGGAGTGGCGCGCGCATGATGGGACGGGTGGTGGCCGGGCATCGTCCTGTCTCCCTGAAGGGGCGCGGCGTTATCGCCGTCGCCCGTCAAGAGATCAGTATACGCCGCCTTGCTGTTCAGCAAAGTTCCCGATGTCACCCGCAGTGCTGGCGCTGGCCGCCGCGCGAGCCTCCCGCGCATTGCGGATGGACGCCACCAGAGCATCGCGCCGGCGGGTAAACTCGTCCTCCGCCGTGTACTGCCTTGGTTCCGTGTCCGGCTTGAAAGCCTCCCAGATCACCGCCGCCTTGGGCTCGTCGGAAGGCTCGACGCCCATGACCCGTTTGCCGGATGCGCGGTCGATCCGGACCATACGTATGCCCTGCGGCGCAACGAAAGGCCTGCCGCTCCAGCGTTCGCGCGTGGCGAGGACGACATCCTTGAATATCGGTGCGGCGATGCGCCCACCCTGCGCGTAACCGCCAAGCGAGCGAGGAGAATCGTATCCCAAGTACACGCCGCCGACGTAGTCCTGATTGCCGCCCATGAACCAGACGTCGGTCGGGCCATTCGTCGTGCCCGTCTTGCCGAACAGCGGTATCTTGAGATCACGAAGGCGTTCGGCCGTACCCCGCGTCACCACGCCTTCGAGCATGTGGACCGTCTGGTAGGCTGTCGGCGCATCCATGACCTGCTTTCCGACGCGCTGGATGCGCGGCATCGGCTTGCCGTTCCAGTTCGGCATGTTGCAGCCGTTGCAGGTGCTCTTGTCCGCCCGCCAGATGACCTTGCCGTTCCGGTCCTGCACGTAGTCAATCACGGAACCGGAGAACTGCACACCGTTGTTGGCGAGAGCCGCGTAGGCGTTGATCATGCGTGCGACGGTCGTCTCCCCGGCGCCAAGGGCGAACGAGAGGTACTTCTGGTAATCCCCGATGCCCATGTTTCGGAAGGTGCGCGTCACCTTCCCCATGCCGACGTCGTTGGCGATGCGTACCGTCATGAGGTTGCGCGACTGCTCAAGGCCCCACCGCATGGTATGGGAGCCGGAACCACCCGCGCCGCCGAAATTGCGGAAGCACTTGTTGCCGAGGCCGGCGCCCTGGAACACGCAGAACGTCCCGTCGAGCACCTGGGTGGCAGGGGTCATGCCGTTCTGCAGCGCCGTCGCATAGACGAAGGGCTTGATCGTCGAGCCCGGCTGGCGCTCGGCCTGCACGGCGCGGTTGAACGAGTCGAGCCCGGCATCGAAGCCGCCCTGCATCGCCACGATGCGGCCCGACACCGGCTGCTCGATGATCATGCCTCCTGAGACTTCGGGAATGCCGCGCAAGGCCCAGGTCGTGCTGCCGACCGGCTGCGCTGCTACCAGATCGCCCACCCTGGCGCGCTCCGAAACTGCGGTAAGCGTTCCTTCCGTGCCGTCGGAGAAGCCGATGCGGCCCGTGCTGCCCGAAGCCTCAAGGATGACGCCGACACGCCAGTTCCTGTAGTCGATCGTCTTGTTCGCGACGACAAGCTGGCTCTGCCAGTTCTCGAGATCCTTAAGGTGCGCGATCGGTCGCACGAAACCCCGATTGCCATGGTAAAGCAGCAGCCCCTTGCGCAGGGCGTCTCGAACCGCAACCTGCATCTCGGGGTCCAGCGACGTGCGCACCCAGAGACCGCCGGCGTAGACGCTGTTGGGCCCATCTTCGGCCTTTTCGCCATACTGCCCGATCAGGCGGCGACGCACCTCTTCGAGGAAGTACCCGTTGGACGGATCGTACTTACTGGCGCGTTGAGTGACGAGACCAAGAGGCTCGGCTTTGGCAGCCGCCGCCTCTTGCGCGCTTGCCCAGCCATTGCGAACCATCTGGTCCAGAACCCAGTTCCGGCGTTCGAGCGCACGCTCCTCGTGCTTCTTGCGGCCATAGACTTCGGGGGCCCGCGGAAGGATCGCCAGGAAAGCGCTCTGGCTCAGCGTCAGGTTCTCGACGTCGCGGTCGAAATAGGCCCGAGCCGCAGCCTGCACCCCGAACGAGCGGCGCCCGAGCGGGATCTCGTTAAGATAAAGCTCAAGGATCTGCTGCTTCGAAAGAACACCTTCGATGCGGTGTGCGACGATCATTTCCTTGAGCTTGCGCGTCACGGAGTATTCGTCACCGATCAGGATGTTCTTTGCCACCTGCTGCGTGATCGTGGAGCCGCCCTTCGCGCGCTCTCCGCTTCCGTACTTGGAGGCATAATCTACCACGGCACCGGCAAGACCACCGATGTCAACGCCACCGTGCGTCCAGAAGGTGCGATCCTCGGCGGAGAGGAATGCGTTCACGAGCGGCCGGGGAAAATCGACGTATCGCAACTGCACGCGCCGCTCACGAGCGTACGAATAGACGATCTCGCCGTCCATCGCGCGCACCATCGTCGGCAGCGGCGGTTGATACTCCAGCAGCCTGTTCGCATCGGGCAGGTCATGGGACAGGTACACGACAAACCCGGCAGCCCCAACCAGCCCGGCGGCGCCGACATAGCCGAAGCGGCGGAGCCACTTACGCTCGCGCCACGCCTTGCGGAGCGCGACAAAGCGTCCCGACCTTTCGCGGCGAATGCGGTAAGTCGCGTCTTCGGGCGGCTGTTCGCCGGGATCAATCGCGTCGTTCATTGCGGGCGCCCTCTAGCACGTCGTTTCCGCCCAAGGAAACCACCCTCGTCGCACGTCGCGCCCGGCCTGCATTCAGGCCCCCGCATTCCGGGCGAGATATGCGCGCACAGCCCTTGCCGCCACTTGCGCACGTGCATCCTGTCCCGCAGGCGAGGCGAGGATGGCGGCTTCCTCGGGATTGTTGATGTAGCCGGTTTCGAAAAGGATCGACGGTATGTCCGGTGCCTTGAGGACGACGAGAGAGGCCGTCTCCGGGTGCTCCCGGTGCATCGCAAGACCGGCCTCGCGCAGTTCCCGTAGCAGCAGGGTTGCAGCCTGGGCCGAGCGGGCCTGCGCTCCCCGCTGGGAAAGGTCGAGGAGGATCGCGCCCACCTCTGCGCTCGTCCGCGTCAGGGCCACGCCGTTGACACGTCCGGCCCCGTTCTCACGCGCGGCGAAGCGTTCGGCAGCCTGGCTCGAACCTCTTTCCGAAAGAACGTAGACGCTTGCGCCCCGGGCCGATTCGGCCTCGGCGCTATCCGCGTGGATGGAGATGAAGAGGTCGGCGTTCAGGCGCCGTGCAATGTCTGGCCGATCCTCGAGCGCGATGAAGCGATCCGTGTCCCTGGTCAGCGCGACGCGCAGCCCCCCTCCTGCAAGCAGGGCGTCCCGCAGCTTCAAGGCGATCTGCAACGCCACCGTCTTTTCCTTGAGCACACCCTGCCCGGCACCCGGATCGAACCCGCCATGACCGGGGTCGATCACCACCAGCGGACGACTTGCATCGGCCGGACCGTCCACGCGAGGAAGCCCTACAGGTGTGCCGACCGGGGGCAGGTCGAAGCGCACCACGTAGTCGTAGGCCCCGGCCCGCGCCATGAAGGTGCCACCAATCGCGATCGCCGCAGCAAGTAGCGCCAGCACCGCGACGAACGCGAAGATGATCTGCATGGACCGCGACATCGGCCCGCAGAACTAGGACCCTCCCGCCCTGCCTGCAATCCTGCACCCCGGCGCTTTCCCACAGTCTGATCGCACGGCGGCCGCCCCGGCCTGCCGTGAAAGTCCAGTCGGTCAAGCAACTTGCCGAGGTGCGCCATGGATGCTAGGCCCGGACAACCGGGGCGAGAAAACGCTTTCGGTCCTCGCAATCCGGCAACTCCATTCCCATATGGCGGCCGGGCAGGACCGATGAAGCAAAGAAAGCCCCGGCCCAAGGAGCCGGAGGAAATCGTTTTTCCGGAAAACCTTACAGGTTGAAGCGAGCCATGAGAAGCCAGTTGCCGCCCTGCCAGTCGACGCCCGAAGGGGCGTGGGCGGCGTGGTCGCAACGTCATGCGCCTTTGGCGACGCCGCGCAGTTCCTCGCTCGCGACCTCGGCTTCTGTCTTGATGACGGACGGCCCCCTTACCGCTGCCGCAACGGCAGCCACTACTTTCGCCGCGCACGGAGCGCTGGATTGCTCCAAACCTGCGCAAGAACACGCCCCCGTGACATCACCGGGAACACACATCGCCGCCGTGAACGGCCGCGTCGTGATGATCCGGGGCGCATCCGCCTACATCGAAAACAATCGCGTCCTCCTGGCTGATCCGGTCGGGCGTCGACGCGTACGGAGAATACCAAATGGCAACGCGCATGCTGATCGATGCGCGCCACCCGGAAGAAACGCGGGTGGCGGTACTCAAGGGCAACCGCATTGAAGAGTTCGACTTCGAGTCGACCGAACGCAAGCAGATCAAGGGTAACATCTATCTCGCGAAGGTGACGCGCGTGGAGCCTTCGCTCCAGGCCGCTTTCGTGGACTTCGGCGGCAACCGCCACGGGTTCCTTGCCTTCAGCGAAATCCATCCGGACTACTACCAGATCCCCAAGGAGGATCGTGAGGCCCTGCTGGCCGAAGAAGCCGCTCACGCCGAGGAAGAGGCCGCGCTGCGCGCTACCGAGGGCGAGGAAGAGGACGAAAA
The DNA here is from genome assembly GCF_002916655.1 of Novosphingobium sp. HII-3. GTDB lineage: Bacteria > Pseudomonadota > Alphaproteobacteria > Sphingomonadales > Sphingomonadaceae > Novosphingobium > Novosphingobium panipatense. Next base: position 108,582 of record NZ_PPSM01000066.1, on the reverse strand, counting down.
CGAGGACTTCAACGACGATGGCGGCCTGACGGAAGTCGACACATCCGAAAAGGACCATGTCGCCACGATCGAGGACGGCTCGGTCGAGAACCCGTTCCACGCCGACGACGAAGGTGAAGCCGGCGACGAGGAAGGCGAATCCAACGGCGGACGACGCGGTCGCGGCCGTCGCCGCCAGGGTCGCTCGTCGGGCCGTTCCAAGGAAGCGGATGAACTGCGCGCAAAGCGCATGGCCCTGCGCCGCCGCTACAAGATCCAGGACGTGATCCATCGCCGCCAGGTGCTGCTGGTTCAGGTCGTCAAGGAGGAGCGTGGAAACAAGGGCGCTGCCCTCACCACCTATCTCAGCCTCGCGGGCCGCTACTGCGTCCTGATGCCGAATTCGAGCCACGGAGGTGGCATCAGCCGCAAGATCAGTTCGGCGTCCGACCGCAAGCGGCTCAAGTCGATCATCGCTGAACTGGAGCTTCCGCGCTCCATGGGCTGCATCGTCCGCACTGCGGGCCTTCAGCGCACGAAGACTGAAATCAAGCGCGACTTCGACTATCTCGCACGCCTGTGGGACGAGCTTCGCGAGCAAACCCTGCGCTCGGCCGCCCCTGCGTTGATTCACTCGGACAGCGACCTCATCAAGCGCGCCATTCGCGACATATACAACCGCGACATCGAAGAAGTGATCGTCGAGGGTGAGGAAGGTTATCGCGCGGCGAAGGACTTCATGAAGCTCCTGATGCCGAGCCATGGCCGCAAGGTTAAGCCCTACGCCGATCCGGTGCCGCTGTTCCAGCGCTTCGGCGCGGAAGACCAGCTTACGGCCATGTACGACCCTGTCGTCCAGCTCAGGTCCGGCGGCTACATCGTCATCAACCCGACCGAGGCTCTTGTTTCGATCGACATCAACTCGGGCCGCGCCACCAAGGAGCACGGCATCGAGCAGACGGCGGTCGCCACAAATCTCGAAGCCGCCCAGGAGATCGCACGCCAGCTGCGCCTGCGTGACATGGCGGGCCTCGTCGTCATCGACTTCATCGACATGGAATACGGCTCCAACGTCCGCAAGGTCGAGAAGGCGATGAAGGAAGCGCTCAAGAACGACCGAGCGCGCATCCAGGTCGGCCGCATCTCCAGCTTCGGCCTCATGGAAATGAGCCGTCAGCGCCTGCGTACCGGCGTTCTCGAAGCGACAACCCGGTCCTGCCCGCACTGCGACGGGACCGGTCTGGTTCGCACCGCCAGCTCGGCCGGTCTTGCGGCTCTTCGCCTGATCGAAGACGAAGCCGCCAAGGGCAAGGGCATCGTAATCTCGCTGTTCGCCTCGACGGAAGCAGCGGTTTATCTGCTGAACGCGAAGCGGACCGACCTCGCCGACATCGAGGACCGCTACGGCGTCACAGTCGAAGTCATCCCGGAAGGTGAGAACGAAGGCGCGAAGATGCGCGTCATGTCCTCGGGACCGCGCAACGACTTCGTTCCCCGCTTCGAGCCAATTGCCGAAGACGTCGAAGACGACTTCATCGAAGAGGATGAAGAGGACGAGATCGAGCGCGAGGAAGCGGCGGAACGTGGCGAAGCTGCGGATGCCGACGGCGAGAACGGTGAAGGAAACGGTCGCCGCAAGCGCCGCAAGCGCCGCCGGAGCCGCAACCGTGATCGTCGAGACGATCAGGCTGAGACCTCGGACAGCGAAGCGGATGATGCCGAAGCGGTCGAAGGCGATGAGCCCGAAGCCGAAGAGGCCGATGCCACTGAAGAAGCGGATGATGCCGAAACCTTTGCCGCCGACGCAGATGAGCCGGGTGCGCCGAAGAAGCGCCGCCGTCGTGGTGGTCGCCGCAGGCGGGGCCGTCGCGGCGACGAAGGCGATAATGGCGCGGAAACCGCTGAAACCGAGAATGCGGTAGAAGCAGCCGAAGCCGAAACCGTCGCGCTGCCGGAACCGGAATCGCATCCGGCTCCGGAGCCTGTCGCCGAGGCGCCGGTCGAACTCGCGAGCGAGGAAGCGCCCGCCAAGCCGAAGCGTACGCGCCGCAAGAAGGCTGAAACCGTTGCTGCCGAGGCCCCGGCCGCCGAGCCCGTAACGGAAGCGGATCCGGCTGCCGAAGAAGCGCCCGCGAAGCCCAAGCGCACGCGTCGCAAGAAGGCGGACGAAGGCACCGATGTCGCACCTGCGGCAGAGGAAGCTCCGGCGAAGCCCAAGCGTACCCGTCGCAAGAAGGCCGACGACACTGCTGAATCCGCTGCGGCGGCAGAGGCACCGGCGGAGGCGGCTGCCGCCAAGCCGAAGCGCACGACCCGTCGCAAGAAGGCTGAACCCGCGGCCGAAGTTCCGGCTCCCGCCGCCGAGCCGACAGACGAGCCGGCGAGTGAAGCAGGCGATGCCGTCGAAGCGGCAGACGCCGGCACTCTGCAGGGTCCTCGCCGCGGCTGGTGGCAGCGGACCTTCGGTAACTGATCACCGCACAAGACATGGGCGCCGCGCATGACGACAGGTCATGCGCGGCGCCTGCCGTTTGCAGCTCCCTTCTCTCCCTGTCCAACGGCGCAGCCCGGCACTTCTGCGCCTCCTGCCTCCGTCCAGTTGATTGCTTCCTGCGCACGAATGACATGCGTCCTTTCAGCGATGCTGCACCAGGACGCCGCACGATCTGCATGATGCGCCCCGCTCGCGCCTGCTCTCTCCGGGGTCGGACCGGCCGTGTTCGAGACAACTCTTGCCCTGCGCGGCCGAATCGTTAGAGGGGGACCACAAGGCGGCTCATGCCGCACTGCACGATCACGGGGATTCTTTCATGGCGACCTTCACCCTCCCGGCGAACAGCAAGATCAGCAAGCGTGGCAACGTCCACAAGGCCGAAGGCGCCACCCGGGTCAAAAAGTTCACCGTCTACCGCTACGATCCGGATTCGGGTGAAAACCCGCGCTACGACACGTTCGAGATTGATCTCGATAACTGCGGCCCGATGGTTCTCGACGCGATCATCAAGATCAAGAACGAAATGGACGCGACCCTGACGTTCCGCCGGTCCTGCCGCGAAGGCATCTGCGGCTCGTGCTCCATGAACATGAACGGCAAGAACGGTCTCGCCTGCACCACCGCGATCGAAGACCTGAAGGGCGACATTCGCATCACCCCGCTGCCGCACATGGACGTGATCAAGGATCTCGTTCCGGATTTCACGCATTTCTATGCCCAGTACGCCTCGATCCGGCCTTGGCTGCAGACAGTATCGACCACGCCCTCGGGCAAGGAGCGCCTGCAGAGCCCCGAGCAGCGCGAAAAGCTGGACGGTCTCTACGAATGCATCCTGTGTGCCTGCTGCTCGACCTCGTGCCCGAGCTACTGGTGGAACTCCGACAAGTTCCTCGGGCCGGCTATCCTGCTCCAGGCCTACCGCTGGCTGGCTGACAGCCGCGACGAGATGACCGGTGAGCGCCTCGACGAACTAGAAGACCCTTTCCGGCTGTATCGCTGCCACACGATCATGAACTGCGCCAACGTGTGCCCCAAGGGCCTGTCGCCCGCACGTGCCATCGCGGAAATCAAGAAGATGCAGGCCGAGCGCCAGGTCTGAGCGCAACCGGCTTCGACGAAGACGGCCCGTGGCAGACGCAGCAAGTTTCATCCACGCTCCCGACCCGGAGTTTCCGGGTTGGGCCTCGTGGCAGCTGCACGACAATTCGCGGTTCAATACGCAAGGCCTTGGCCGGATGCTCATCCGCTGCGAAGGAGAGCGTAGCGCTCGCCTTCGCCTCATCGAAGCGGAACAGCGTCATAGCAACATCCACAACAACGTGCATGGGGGCGTAACGCTCGCCCTGATCGATGTCGCCATGTTCGCGACCATCTATGCTGTGCTCGGCGCTGACGCGGCCGGCTCGGTGACGCTGGACCTTCAGAACCAGTTCATAGGGGCGGGCCGCGTCGGTGAGCCGCTGGACGTCGTCTCCGAAGTGATGAAGGAGACCCGGCGCCTGGTGTTCCTCCGCGGCACAGTTGAGCAGGGCGATCATCTCGTTGCCAGCTTCATGGGCAGCCTGCGCAAACCGAGCGTCCGATGAGCGGGATGATGGAGCGCTATGAGGCGCTTGTCGCTACAGGCGAACTGCGCTCCGACCCTGAACAGGCGGCAGCGTCCGAGCGGCTGAGCCGTCTCCAGCGCGACCTGTACAAAGCGAACGCCTCCACCAGCCTTATCGGTAAGCTCCTAGGCAGGAAGGCACACGCACCCCGGGGCGTCTACATGTGGGGCGGAGTCGGTCGTGGCAAGTCCATGCTGATGGACCTCTTCATCCAGACCCTGGACATTCCGGCGAAACGTCGCGTCCATTTTCACGCCTTCATGCTGGAGGTGCATGCCCTGCTGCGGGAGGAGCGCAAGAAGGAGACGGGCGACCCGATTCCACCTGTTGCCGCCGCCCTGGCCCGCAACCTGCGCTGCCTTGCCTTCGACGAGATGGTCGTCAACAACTCCGCCGACGCCATGATCATGAGCCGCCTCTTCACGCACCTCATCGAGAGCGAAGGCGTCACCATCGTGACCACGTCCAATCGCGCTCCGAGGGACCTGTACAAGGATGGGCTCAACCGGGAACACTTCCTGCCCTTCATCGCGCTCATTGAGCAGCAGCTCGATGTTCTGACGCTGAACGGCCCTACCGATTACCGCATGCAACGCCTTGGCGGCATGGCGACGTGGCACACGCCCTTGGGGGACGCGGCGACGGCCGCCGCAAGAGAGGCGTTCTATCGCCTCACCGACTATCCTCCCGAAGACAGCGAACACGTTCCCTCAGCCGACATAGAACTGGGTGGCGGCCGTATCCTTCATGTGCCCAAGAGCTTGAAGGGCGTGGGCGTTTTCAGCTTCAAACGCCTCTGCGGTGAACCCCGAGGCGCGGCCGACTACCTGGCCTTGGCACGGGCTTACCATACGGTAATCCTCGTCGGCATCCCCAAGATGGGTCCTGACCGCCGCAATGAAGCGGCGCGTTTTGTCACGCTTATCGACGCTTTGTACGAAAACCGGGTAAAGCTGATTGCCGCAGCCGATGCGGCGCCCGAGGATCTCTATGAGGCGGGAAGCGGTCGCTTCGAATTCGACCGGACGATCAGCCGTCTCAATGAAATGCAAAGCGCAGACTACCTTGCACTTGGTCATGGCGAGGACTGAGAGCTAAAGGCTCAGCCGGAGAGTGCGTTCTCCAGCACCAGACCAAACATGGCGTACAGCGTTCGCTGACAGCGCACCAGAACAGAAACGCGACGGCCTCGTGCCGCCCAATTCTCATCATCCAGACAAAGAAAAAGCGCTTTCCAAAAGACAGGAGTTCTTCTGGAAAGCGCTTCATTTTACTTGCGGTGGTTCGGCCTAACAGCTCGAACTACGGCAGGTGCGGCAATTACATGCCGCCGTTGCCCCACCAGCCACCGCCCCAGATGCTCTTGGTCATGACAGTTTCCCATGTGAACAACCGCGTTTCTGCGGTCGCCCAGATGGTTAACATTTCGTTAAAATGGCTACAAGACTTTTCTAGCTAATCAATCGCGCCCTTCTTCCCGAGACAAAGCTCAAAAAATCCCGATATGGGACAGGTCTGCTGATATGGTAGCCTTGTACGAGATCGCAGCCGAGGCGCGTGAGTGCCTCCAGGTTCTTGAGCGTTTCAACGCCTTCCGCCACCACCACCCGGTCCAGAGAGTGAGCCATTTCGATAATAGACTGCACCAGACGCAGGTCCGCTTCGCTGCTGTCCATCGTGGAGATAAAGGACTTGTCGATTTTGACCTCGCTCGCAGGGAGATAGCGCAAGTAGTCGATCGTGGCGTTGCCGGTTCCAAAGTCGTCGATCGAAAGACGAAGGCCTGACTGGACCAGACGTTGAAGCATCTGGAAGGTCTTGGAACTGCGATCGAGGCGATCTGTCTCGGTGATCTCGAGGATAAGGCGATTGGGGGAAAGGCCGTGGGCGGCGAGTATCTCCGCGATCATGCCTGGCAACGCGGGATTTCTAAGAAGCTGAGCTGCGATGTTGACTGACATCGTCATCTCGTAGCCCTCGCGCTCCAACTCCACTGCCGCTCGGACTGCGTCGTTGAGTACGAAGCGGGTAATGCGCTCGATCCGATGGAATTCTTCCGCAATTCGGATGAACTTGTCCGGGCCGATCGGGCCTCGCTCCGGATGCGTCCACCGCACCAGAGCCTCGGCGCCCGTGATCCTGTTCGACACGAGGTCAAGCTTCGGCTGATAGGCTACCCAGACCTCTCCATTGTCAATCGCGCGATCAAGCGAGGTCAGCAGGGATATCTCCCATTGCGCCTCATGTTTGCGAGCATCGTGCTGAAAGACGAGTTCATCACTGCGGACAGCCTCTTCGGCCGCTTGCATGGCGCTTGCAACGCGTCCTGACAGCGGTCGGTCGAATTCGGAATCGATGCCGCAGTTGAAGGACAGGTCGATCTCTATGCCACCCACCTGAATACCGTTTTGAACGATCCGGTGCAGCCCCTCCAGGTTCTCGAACAAGTCGAAGGTGCTCCGTATGGACGAAAGCCAGACGAACATCCCCCCCTCATGGTAGATCAAGACGCTTTCGTCGCTGATCCGGATCCGGCGAACGATCTCCTTGGCGAGCTGAGCTTCGACATGCTCGGCAAAGCTGCCGATGATTCCGCCGTAATTGCGGATCTTCAAAGCCACCAGAATGCGGGTCGACAGGTCTGGCGAATTCCTCAGCGCCTGAACGCTCGGCAAGCCCGACCCTGCGTTTGTCTCGCTGGCCTCTTCGACCCGGTCCAGATGACGCGTACGCACGATTGCGACCAGCGCAAGACCCAAGGCCGGAGCGATGCTGACTTGAACACTGAAATAGCTCAGGACAAATGGCGCAACACCCAAGAGAACTACAAGCATCCACAGGCGTCGCGAATCCAGGACCTTCCCTCGGCGAAGTCCAGATGCAACCACGAGAAGCGTGATCAGGAGCGCACCCGACCAGCCCAGATCTCGCGGCATGACAGACTTCAAGGTCTGCGCACCGACGATGTGAAAGATTCCTCCAGGAACAGCGACATTCTGGCCGGGAAGCCGGTGCTGATCGCTAAAGGCAGCGCCGACGGGAGCAATGACAACGGTCTTGCCACGTATTTGGTAAGGATCAGTATTGCCCCGCAGCACATCGATGTAGCTAAGTTGTGGGATACTCTTCGCGGAGATTGAAAAGTCGGGGTAGTACAACTCATCGCTGCCGCGGCGGACGCCTGCAATTTGAGCGGAGGCTGTAGGGATATGGCCGATCGGGCTATCGGAGGAAAAGGGGATTTGGACGCTTAGGTTAAGTGGGCGGTGACGCAGCAGCAGGGAAACAGGTTGAGCATACTCGCGGAACATCTTCAGCGGTAAAGCCCCGGCAAAGTTACCCCTGTTGCTGCTCTCTCCCAACGTCGCCCCGAGGTAAACCTTTCCGCGATGCCTCTTCAGCATCTCCAGAAAGCGCTGATCATCCTCTGGCAACCCGCGTTTCGAGAACGAGCGCGCGAAATAGACGTCCTTCGCTCCGGCCGCAAAAAGAGCCTTCAGGACATCGGCATCGTTCGATCTTGTGACGTCACTCCGGCCGAGTTCATCCAAGGTCCGATCGTCCTGGAGCACCGCGATGATCTGCTGGTCCGCCTGTCGCGTGTAGGCCCACCAGCGCACGTTGCGCAGACCTTCCTCAAGGGGCATCCCAAGATCGCTGAGCCCCATGACGACGCCGACGATCGTCGCCCAGAAGACGATCCGGGCACGGGGATTGTGCCAGAGCGAGCGGAGCTGGGCCCAGAATGGCGTCATGGCGCCCGCCCCGCTGAGCGTGCCATGGAAATCGGGACGGCGCGCGGCCGGTGTTGGGTCCCGTTATGAAGGCCGTGTCTGTTCATTCATGCCCTACGAAGGAGGCTTCGATAGGCACGGGCTAATCACAAGGTGCTAAGAAACTGTTTAGTTAATCCGGGGGTGGACGCAGATCAGCGTTTATACCTAAGCATGCCGATTGGCTCAGTGTGCATCCAGACCCGAGAGCGCCCTCTCCAGCATCAGCAGTTGCCACAGCAGGCGCGAATTGTCCGATGTGCCGGCGACATGCGCCTCCACCACGCCCAGCAGCTTGCGCTGGTCCAACCATCCGGTGCGGGCGAGAGCCGCGCTTCCTGCAATGTCGCGTGCGGCCTGGACGAGCGGGCCCCGGAACCATTGCGCAATCGGCGTCACAAACCCCTGCTTGGGGCGGTGCAGGATGTCGTCGGGGAGGTAGCGACGCATTGTGCGCTTCATCAACCACTTTCCCTGACCACGCTGGACGCGCATCGCTTCGGGCAACGTCGCGGCGAATTCGACGAGCCGGTGATCGAGCAGCGGTTCGCGCGCTTCAAGGCTCACTGCCATGCTGGTCCTGTCGACCTTGGTGAGGATATCGCCCGGCAGCCATGACTTCAGGTCAGCGTACTGCGCCCTGTCGAGCCCGGACCGCGCAGGAGCGCTCCTCATTAGATCGAGAACGGGTTCTTCGGCCCTGTAGTCTCCCCGCAGCCGGCGGAACTCGTCCGTGTAAAGCGCGTCCCGCAGTTCCGGCGGCAGGAACGCCATTGAGCGCGCGTAGCCCTCGGCCGAGTCCCCTGCGAGGGAAAGCAGGGTGGACTTGGCCCTCAACGGCCGTGGCGCCCAGTCCGCCTTTGGATAGAGACGGCCCAGAGCGCCGAACACCGGCCGACGCAGACCGGAGGGGATCAGCGTCCGGACCTTGTCTTCCGCGCTTTGGAATACATGCCGACGATAACCGGCCATTGCCTCGTCGGCACCGTCGCCCGAAAGCGCCACCGTCACCGATTCACGAGCGAGCTGGCAAACCCGCCAGGTCGGCAAAGCGGATGCATCGGCGAAAGGCTCATCGAACATCCCCGCAACGGCGTCTATCGCCGCAAAGTCATCCGGAGAGACAGTGCGCGATGCATGTTCCGTTCCGAACTGCCGCGCAATCCTTGTGGCGTAACCCGTTTCGTCCAGGGCTGCGACATCGAAGCCGATCGAGCAGGTGCGCACCGGATCGACGCTCGCCTCCGCCATCAGAGCGACGACGCTCGAGCTGTCCACGCCGCCCGACAGGAAAGCTCCGAGCGGCACGTCGGACACCATGCGCGAAGTCACCGCCTGCCGCATCAGATGGAGAAGTTCCGCCTCCAGGTCGGCCGGCCTGGCGGTTCGCCGCTCCGCGAACGAGACATCCCACCACTGGACGGGCCGCGGCAGCGGCGCGCCGTGCCGCAGCAGGAGGAAATGCCCGGCCGGCAGCTTGCACACGCCCTTGAGGATGGACCGGTGATCGGGAACGTAGCCCCAAGCCAGATAGTCTTCGATTGCCAGCGGGTCGATCTCACGCCGCAGCAGCGGGTGGGCAGTAAGGGCCTTCAGTTCGGACCCGAATACAAGGCTGCCATCGCTGAGCGGCGCATAGAACAGAGGCTTTACGCCCAGGCGATCGCGCGCGAGGAACAGAGTGCGTGCATCGAGATCATAGATCGCGAAGGCGAACATCCCGAACAGGCGGGATACGCATTGCGGCCCCCATCTGCGCCACGCGGCCAGTATGACCTCGCTGTCGCCGTCGGTGTGAAATACCTCGCCCAGTAGCTTCAGCTCCTGCCGCAGCTCACGGTAGTTGTATATCTCGCCATTGAAGACGAGCATCGCCCGGCCGTCCGAAGAGGCCATCGGCTGAGGAGAGCCGGCGAGATCTATGATGGACAGGCGGCGGTGGCCCAGCCCCACGCCCGGAGCCGTCCAGACGCCCTGCCCGTCCGGCCCCCGGTGCGCGATGGCGTCGCACATCGCTTCCACACGGGTGGCATCGACGGGCTTGGGCGTTTCCAGATGATAGATACCGGCGATGCCGCACATGCCTGAAGCCCTTAACGGACCCGCCCGATCCCGTCCATCCACGCGCCGAGCGGCCCGGTGGAGGATCGGAAGCGAGCGATGGACGTCACAGCCGGAATGGAAGCCGTATCCTCCGCCGAGAGAATGAGCATCATCGTAGGCCGGCGGCGGAACATGAGCCGGTCCGCCATGACCGCAAGCTTGAGCCGCGCATTGCTTCCGCTCAACCCTTCACCCAGCCGGTACCAGGTCATCGCCACGCGAACGACCTCACCATTCCCGAGAAGTCGCTCGCCCTTGCCGCCGTCGGGCGCCGCCACAGGTGACTGCCACGACCATGGGCTGGCGGGAACAAGGGCTCCCTGCCCGAAGCCGCCGGCTTCCTTCCCTTCGTCCTGACTGGCGTAGAGGGCAACGAATACATCAACCACCTGCCCTTCCGCATTGCGGTACCTTCCGAGCAGGCGATGATCGGCGCCTTGCGCCCGGGGCTCCCACCAGATCGAGGGGTTGTAATCCACACGGCGCCAGCCATTCACTTCCGGCAAGGCGATCCGCAAAGGCAAAGGCGCGGAAAGGCCGCCGGCGGCAGCCGCCCAGAGGTGGATACCGGCCACTATGGCGGCGAAGCCCATCATGGCTATTCTTGCGCTGCCGCCCGCCTCTTCCAGCCTTGCGAGGCGCCGGGACGCCTGGATTGCGGAGGCATCGATGACCGGCTCGTTCACGGGCCGGTCGAAGAAGCGCCAGGCACAGGCAATCACGATGGCCAGCACCAGAGCAAAGAATATCCAGCCGTAGACGATGTGATCGAAGCCCGCTGCCGCTTCCACCCCGAAGAACTGAGCGGCATAGATCGTGCCCCAGGCCCGCACGCCATTGGCGAGAATGGGCACGACGATGCAGGCCAGCAGCAGGATGGCCCGCCGCACAAGACCCAGGAAGCAGACGTTGGCGGTCAAAGCTCCGAACGCGGTCATCGCAATCAGGAACTTGACGCCTGAACAGGCTTCAGCGACCTCGAAAAGGCCGGCGGGGGTGTCGATGAACACTCCGTCGATCCTGGCCGGTATGCCGCTGAGGTGCGTCAGCCCGATGGTGATGTCGGCCGTTATCATCTGGAGCGCCGGCACCAGTTCCTCTCCGGCCGGGATCAGGAAGGCCAAATAGAACAGCGGAAAGGCGACACCTGCGGTGGCCCGAACGCCGAGCATCAACGGCACGCAGGCGCCGGCCATGCCGACCACGCCTGCCTGTCTGGCAAGATCGAGACCCGAGACAGCACCCAGCAGCCACAGGAACGCCGCACCGAAGAGGAGGACCAATCCGGGCGCCCAGGCTCTTGGCGTCAGAAGCTGAAGGCTGGGCCAACGCTGCCACACGAGCCAGCCTACGATCGGCGGGACCAGCAGGATGTGGTTGTAGGTCGAGATATCCCACCACTGCCGGGCCATGGCGAGCCAGTCCCCGGCAAAGGAAGCGAGCAGGAGCAGCCAGGCAGCACCCAGCCGCGCCGCCGCCGTTCGCCACGGCTGCGAAAGGGTGTGTCGGAGAGAGGGAGGCGACGCGGGTCTCCCTGCCGCCTCAGGCCGCATCGAGAGGTCTCCGGGCATTCGTCCCGACGTGCGAAGGAAGTCCGGCGAGGGCGGCCTCCCAGCTGGCGTTACGTACGATCCAGTCCCGCGCGCAGTTGCCTACCCGCCGCGCCTCGTCGGGCGATTGCGCCAGGTCGATCACTGCTTTGACTATCGACACATCGTCATCGCGGATGATGAAGTCCCTTCCGTCGACGGCATCGATACCTGTCGCCGCACCTTTCGTAAGAACCACGGGGAGAGCCATCGACATGGCCTCCAAAACCTTGTTCTGGACGCCTCGCGCGATATCGAGCGGAACGAGCGCGATATCGCTCCCAGCAAGCCAGGGACGGATGTCGTCGACACGGCCCCAGACTGTCACACCTTCGCGTCCCGAACGAGCGGTCAGCGCTTGGGGCGGGTTGCGGCCGACGACGTGCAGGGTGGCGGAGGGCAACGCCTGGCGCACCATCGGCAGGATGCGATCGATCGCGCGCATTGCCGCCTGGATGTTGGGCGCGTAGTCCATCTGACCCGTGAAGACGATGCGCGGACTTCCCTGCTCGAGCAGCCGCGGCTCCGGGTCCACACCGCCCGGATCGAACTCGACAGCATCGATGCCATTGCCCATGGTGGCGATGGCGCCACTCACAGGCGCAACACGGGACCGCAGCAGGTCGGCTTCCGCATCGCTGATGAGCAGGGTCAACGCCGAGGCGGAGCATATGCGTGCCTCTTCCCGCCGCAGCAGGCGCCCTTCCCGCCGCTCCAGCCAACCGCGCGCACTCCGCGGGCCGCGAGCAGCATAAGCCTCGAACTTCGCGGAATCCACGTCGACCAGATCGGCGACAACCCGGCCGCCGAAGTCGGTGGGTACGTACTGCGCCATCTGTCCGGAAAACACATAGATCGCCGTGACGTCATGCCGCGCCAGAACCTGCCGGACGTAAGAGTGAAGCCGCCGGTCGTCGAACGCTGCCAGGCTCAGCGCCCGTCCGGACCCGATTGCCTGCAGGCCTGCGATGGCAAGAGGCTTTCGGCGTCGCACGAGACGATAGGTGGCACTCACCTGCGCCAGCTGCCGCTCCCACTGCTGGTCACGGGCATCGTCATAGAAGGTGCCGACGTGAACCGGGCCCAGCTGTGCCAGCGCCTTCAGCACATGATGGGAGCGTATCTTGTCCCCGCGATCCGGCGGAAACGGGATGCGGTGCGACAGAAACAGAATATCGCCCATCAGCCGAGGCCACGTGCGATGAGCGGACCCAGCCGATTGGCGATCGGCAAAGGCAGCCGCTGCCAGAGCTTGATCTGCAACGCGAGCTTGCTGCTGGTGGGGTCTGCGTCACGAGGTGGGTGACCGGGCGCCGTCCAGCCTGCATAGGACAGCGGCTCGGGCTCGAACCCCCAGTTCCGCTTGAAGTGATAGGCACCGCTGCCGGTCTTGGAGCGGCCGAAGTCGAAGACCGAACAGCCGCGGCGCCGGGCATGGCACATCAGTTCGAAGTACATGCGATCGTTGGCTCTCAGGCGGCGAGCACCCCATGTTCCCCCGCCCCAATACGGCATCACCGCGCCGTTATGGTAGAGGCTGATGACGCTGGCGACAGGCAGACCAGCGTGACGCACCGTGAGGATATCCGCTCCCTCACCGAAGGCATCGACCACCGCGTCCAACAAGGCGCGGGAGAACACCGGAGTGCCGAGATTGCGGTAGCTTTCACGGAACACCGCATAATGGGCGGCCCGGTCGCGCTCCGATCTGCCGACCTCGATGGTCAGGTCCATGCCGAGCGAGCGGCGCACCTCGGCCCGTTGCTTGCGCGGGATCGCGGCGAGCTGCGCTTCATCGTCTCCGGCCAGACGGCGCGCGAAGTTGCAGTGCGACTGGGTCTTCAGAACCCAGCCGGAACCGGTGGGAGGCAGGTCTCCCCCGCGCAACTCTATGGCAGGGCAGGACAAGCGGAGCGCCAGTTCCTCTACCGCCCTGAACACCGGTTCTCGGTCCGCCTCATCCGTAGTCAGCAACCCTCCCCCGACGGCAAATCCCGTAGAGGCCAGGATCCGTCCGAAAACGGGCGAATGGATGAGGTTGAGCGGTAGAAACGCCGCGATTTCGCCGCCGCGTTCCTGGACAAGCGCAATGGCCCGGTTGCCGGTCGATCGGGCAACAGCGAGGAACCAGGCGGGCCTGTGAAAGGGTGTGCCCAGCGGGTGCAGGGCGACGAAGTCTTCCAGCCGCGCGACCTCCTCAGGCGCATCCAGATCGACAAGCCGCACGCCGTCGCGCAGATGGCCCACATTGAGGTTCATGCCTCCACGGCCCGCTTCAACGGAGCGGCGCGCGCTGCTTCCCGAGCGGCCAGTTCGTCCATCCGGCCCCACGCGAACTCATCGACAAGGCGCCTGAGCTTCGCGGCCATGACGGAAAGATTGGTGTAGTGCCTGAACCGGGATCGCAGGGACGCCCCTTCGACCCGGGGCTGGTCCGGGTCCACCTCCCACGGATGGAAGTAGAACACCGCCGGGCGCCGATCGCTGCGGTTCACCTGGCTCACAGCCCAGCGGGTGAAGCCATAGGGCAGGACGCGGAAGAAACCGCCGCCGCCGGCCGCCAGCCGCCGCCCGAAGGCATGGGCGGTCGTCACCGGGATTTCGATCAGGGCGCTGTCTTCGAGCGGCCTGAATGCGAAACGCGGGGCTGCCCGCCAGCCGTAGTGGTCGTGCGCGATCGGCGCGACGCTGGAACTGTAGACATAGCCCTGCTCTGCCAGCACCTCGAACGCCCACGGTGTGCGGGCGTCTATGGAGAAGCTGGGCGCGCGGTAGCCGGTGACGAGCCGGCCCGAGGCATCTTCCAGCACCTTGCGGGTACGATCGATGTCGGATGCGAAAGCCTGCCGCCCCAGCCGGAACACGCGTTCGTGGTCCCAGCCATGGCTGGCGATCTCATGCCCCTCATCCGAAATCCTGCGAAGCATCGCGGGATAGCGCTCCGCTATCCAGCCGAGCGTGAAGAATGTCGCCTTGACCTCGGCCTCCGAGAAAAGGCGCAGGATCTCGTCGCAATTGCGTTCGACGCGGCAGGGCAGCGAGGACCAGCTGTCCCGGTCGATCACCTTTTCAAAGGCGCCGACCTGGAACCAGTCCTCCACATCGACAGAGAGGCCGTTGATCGGCGCGGACATGGAACGTAGACTTTCGCGTGAAGGGGACAGGGTCAGGCTACCTTGCGCTCTCTGTCGCCGCTCTCGATCCATTCGATCAGCATGGTGAGGGTATGACGAAGCGTGCGATCCGTTTCCGCCAGCCGCGCAGTAAGGCTTTCCGTCCGGGCATCGGCTTCGGCCAACCGGCTTTCCAAAGCCGCAACACGTTCCACAAGATCCTGCGAAGCCGCGCCGCCCTGCTCCTGCGTCGTTGCGGAAAGCTCGGTCAGCGCGTCGCGCAGGTCCGCAATCTGTGAATCGCGGTCGGCGAGCTCCGCCGCGAGGATCCTGCGTACGTGCGTAGCATCAAGCCCGGGTTCCGAGAAAGCAGGCCCCTGCGCCACACCGACAGGGATGTGCGGCCCGCCTAGCGCGTGCTGCTCGTTGTCCTGTGAAGCCGCAGTCACCACGGACAGGGCGCCGTCTTCAGCCATCTCGTCAAGGACCTGCTTGAGCATGGCGACATCGATGCGTTCCTGCTGATCGACCGCTCCCAGAAGAAGCAAGCGGTTCACCAGCTGGTTGATCCGACGGGGAATGCCTCCGGTCGCCTCGTGGATGGCGGGGAACAGATCGGGTTCGAAGCCCGGATTTCCATGCCAGCCGACCCGGGAGAGCCGATGCTCGATGTAGGGCTGCACCTCCCGAACTTCCATCGGGCCCAGATGATGCGTCGCGATCACGCGCTGGCGCAACTGCTCGAGCTGATTGCTCTCCAGCAGCGTCTGGCGAAATTCCGGCTGACCCAGCAGGAGAGTCTGCAGCAAGGGATGCGAGCCGAGCTGGAAGTTGGAGAGCATGCGCAGCTCCTCCAGCGCGCCGATCGACAGGTTCTGCGCTTCGTCGACGATGAGCAGGCACCGGCGGCCCGCTCGTGCCTCGTCATGGAAGAAGGCTTCCAGTGTTCCGAGGGCGGACGCCTTGTCATGCCCCGCGACGGGCAGACCGAACGACTGCGCCACGACGTGGACGATCTCTTCGCCGTCCAGGGCGCTCGTCACGACGTTGGCAGCCGTCATGCGGCTGGGGTCGATCGTCGCCATCAGGTGCGCGACAAGAGTGGACTTGCCGGCCCCGACCTCGCCGGTGATGACCACGAAGCCCTCTCCCTGCGCCAGGCCGTAGCCAAGATACGACAGCGCCTTTCGATGCGTGCTGCTTTCGAAGTAGAAGGCCGGGTCGGGGGTGAGCTGGAAAGGCCTTCCGTCGAGCCCGTAGAAATCATCGAACATCAGGTTGTCCTCTCAGAACGTGTAGCGCAGACCTGCGAGCGCCGAAGCGGTCCACAGATCGTCGATGGAGGGCGCGCCATAGCTTACCCCGTCGAGGCCGAGGGCGACCGTGCCACGCAGGCGCGGCGCCAACAACTTGTAGTAACCGGCCGAGGCCCCATACCCGGCCAGATCGCCCGTGAAGGGATCGTTGCTGCTGATCCAGTTGGCGTAGAGGTTCGCTGACCAGCCTGCATCCGGTCCGAGGCTACCGCCCATGTAGGCCGCAAGCCACCAGTTCTCGTCGATCACCCCGTTCGCCGCGGCAAGGATGGTGCCCTCTGCGGCGATGTATCTGCGCCGGTCGTATCCCGCTCCAAGACCCGCCGAAAGCCGACCGAACTCAAGCGAGTAGCTGGCGGAGACGCCCCGTGCGCGGAAAGTGGACGAACGGACGGTGCCAAGGACACCGGTAAGGCAGTTCCCGCCTTCAAGAGAGGCAACGCAGCCGCGCAATTCCCCGGTAATCGGATCGCGGACGACCTCGAAGTCGTCCGGCAGCTGCTCCAAAGCCCGCCCCAGCTGGCCGCCGAAGCCGGATATGTTGTCGTAGACCGTCACGTTGAACTGGTGCCGATCGCTTGGCGCGTAGGCCAGCGTACCGCCGAAGCTGGTGGAGCCATAACGCCGCCCGAAATGTGCCGAAAGCGAGGTCCGGCGACTTGGTCGCCACATGACGGCCACGTCCCAGGTCAGCCCGCTGACGTCGTAGGCGAGTTCGCGCGGCGCGGACTTGTCCGTGACGTAGCGGCCGTCGGAGCCGATGACAGGGAGGCCGTTCTCATCCAGCAGGACGTCGCGACTGGAAATCTCCACATCCTCATAGCCGACGCTGCCCACAAGGCGGACCGTTCGGCTGACAGGCACCGTCACCATGGCACGCACCTGCATGTCCTGCGTGCGCTGATCCAGATTCGAGATGTCTTCGCGGTTGAAGCTTCCCGCCACGCCCAGACCCACGGGCAGGACCGTGCCGGGAGCGAAGCCTGCCTGAGCGTCCGCCGATTGCGTCACGCTCTTGTCGAACACGTCTGCCGCAGCGGCTGTCTGTGCATCGCGCGCGCCATCCGACTGTTCGACCCTGGTGAAGCCGGCGCGATAGTTTGCAGACACGTCGAGATCTCCCGCGCGCGTCGCGAGCGATGGGCCGGCGTAGACAGAATAGATGGTCGACGTGCCATCACCCGAAAGCGGACCTGCGACCAGGGCCGATCCGCCATTCTCGACGTCGACCTGCGACGCCAGCGCTCCAGCCTCCAACGTGAGACCGCGCGTGACGGTGGCATAGCCGCGGGCGACGCCGCTCACCGCATCGCCGTCGCCCGCTTTCCGCCCCCAGCCGAACTGGCGCTGGTAGCGGATCGATGCGGACGCACCATTGTTGCGCCCCTGAACCGACGCATCCACGCCCGCGGCGATCTGCGTGTAAGTCAGCAGATCATCGCCCGGAGACAGCTCCGCCGTCACGATCTGGTCGATCTCGATATAGGGCGCCACTTCGAGCCGCTTCGTACCCTTCCCACGGCGATTCCCCCGCTCGCTGCGACGAGAGGTCCCGTCCGACGAGGCGGAGGCGGAACTCGCGCTCGCGCCCATGCCGCTTTGGCCGCCGGCCTGCGCATGGCCGGCCGCAGGGACGAGCAGGAGCGCAAGTGTCGTCAGCACGGCAAAGCTGGTGGAAGCCTCCCTGACGCGCCTCATCCCTTATATCCGTAGTAGGAACCGAAACGCCGGCCGCTGGGGCTGAACTGCGCCGCGTTGAGCAGCAGCTGGACGTTGGGGCATGCATTCAGCAGCGTGATCGCATCATCGAGGGCGCCGCGTCCCGTCCTGTCCGCCCGTACGATCACGAGCACCTGCCCGACGTATTTCGCCAGCTCCGCGGCCGGCGATGCCGCGAGTGCAGGCGGCGAATCGAAAATCACGATACGGTGCGGCGCACCCTGCGTCAGCCTGTCCAGCACGCGCGACGTGCGCGAACTCGACAGATACTCGCTGTCCGTGCTGGTGGCTTCACCAGCAGGCAACACGTGCAGTCCCGGAATGTCTGTGCGAAGGACGCAGTCGGCGACGTCGATCGTGCTGTCGATCAGCGCGTCCATGAGCCCCGGTCCGCCCGGCAGCCCGAGAGCGGACAGGATCGACGGCTTGGCGAAATCCGCATCGACGAGAAGGACTTCGCTTTCCTTTTCCGCCGCGATCGAGAGCGCCAGGTTGAGCGCGCAATAGGTCTTGCCTTCACCGGGATGAGGCGAGGAAATGAGCACGCGCTGCGCCATAGGCCCGGCGTTCTGACGCCGTAGGTCGGCCGCCTGCACGAGGAGTTGGCGCTTGACGATCCGGAACTCCTCCAGAAGCGTGGTGACGGCGCCTTCCGGCACGATCAGGCCTTGCTCGCGCAGGTGCTCCCTGTCGACGGCGTGGACCTCACCGGTGAAGGTGGCCACTGCCCCCTCCTCCTCCTGGCGCGGCACTGACGGCGGGGTTGTTCCGGCCGCACTTCGCGCCTGTGCCGCGTCGGACACCGGCTGCCTCGCCCCCGCTGCCACGCGCTGGCCTTCCCGCCGGGAGGCTGCCGAAGCTGATGTTTCGGCTGCGGGGATTGGCCGCCCCATGAGGCTGTTGAAGTCAAAGCGGCCGTCCGCCCGCTCCAGGAGCGACTTCCCGTCCTCTGCATCCTCGTGCTCAGCCTGCGGTCTGCGGTGATGATCGGTCATGCCTGCCTCCTCACGCCACCATGCCGCGCTGGATGAACTCGGCGGCCAACAGCACCACGAAGAAGCCGCCAAGCGCAGCCGTGCCTGCGAAGAAGTACTTCAGACGCTTGGCCTGCAAGGCGCGGGCCGCGTCCGTCAGGTTATGCGAAATGGCTCCCAGGACCGGCAACCCGGTGGCTTTCTCCAGGCCTGAGGTTGTCGCGAAGACAGAACGGACGCGGCTGAGGACGAAGGCTCCCGCGCAGCCACCCGCAACACCGGCCATCAGCACGCCCAGCAGCAGCAAAGGACGGTTGGGGGCGACGGGTGTGCGCGGAGTCGTCGGAGGGTCTACCACCTGGAACTTCACCGCTTCACGCTCCGTCTTCACTTCGCCGCGCAGGCGCAATTCCTCGCGATCCTGCAGAAGCTTGTCGTATTGCTGGCGAAGAACATCGTAGTCGCGGTTGATGCGCTGCGCCTCCGTCGCCAGTTCGGGGTCGGAGATCGCGGACGCGGTGAGCGATGCGATATCGGACTGCGCGGCTGCCTTGCGGGATTGCAGGGCCTGCACGGAAGCCTGGCGTTCAGCCCGGATCGACTGGAGCGAGGTGTAAGCCGGGTTGGGTGTTCCCCCGCCGCTCGCCGCCTCCTGAGCAGCCGCAGCGCGCAAGGCTGCCGCCTGATTACGCGCCGCGATCACATCGGGATGGTTTTCGGTAAGGCCCCTGGCCCGCATGGCCGAAAGATCGGCCTGCGCGCGTGCGAACGCGGACTGAGCGCCGCCGTCCGCAGCGCCCCCCGAGATCGTGCGCGGCGTACCGGCAAGCTGCCCTTCGATGGCAGCAAGGGCGCTGCGCGCCGCCGAGAGATCCGCATCGATGTCCCGCAGGCTCGCACGTGACGTCTCCAGACGTTGCGCCAGGGCGGCACCGCCCAGAGCCATCTCGGGATGTTGGGCCTCGAACGCCACCCGCTTGGTTTCCGCGGCCTCAAGCTCCCGCTCGCGCTGGCGCAGCTGCTGGTTCACGAACTCCAGCGTCTCCACCATGTCGCCACGGTTTCCGGAAAGGTTTTCTTCCCGGAACAGGTCAATCAGCTTCTGGGCCACGTTCTGCGCCAGCTTGGCATTCTCGGCATCGGAGAAGGAAGAATCGTTAGCAGTTGCGGTGATCTCGAAGAGATTGTCCTCCTGTGTCACCACCTTGACGTTCTTGGCCAGTCTCAGCACCGCCGCTTCCATCGCCTTGGGGTTGTCGATCGTGTCGCCCAGACGGGTGGAGCGCACAACCTTCTCCAGATTGACGGCGCTGGTAAGGGTCTGACGGATACGTTCGATGTCGCGCTTCTTATCCGCCACCCCGATGCCGACCTGTTCCGCCAGGGCGTCATCCAGCTGGATGAAGATGCGCGCCCGCGATTCGTAACTGTTCGGAATGAGCGCGACGGCCAACCAGCCGACCAGACAGACTGCCCAGGCAATGCCGAGCGCTATCCAGCGACGATGCCATATGCTGTGCAACCCGGCCAGCAGCTCTTCGTAGAGCGACTCCATGTCAGAAGAAGCTTTCGGGAATGATTATCACGTCGCCGGGGCTGAGCATCACGTTGGCCTTGCTGTCGCCCTTGCGCAGGAGGTCGCCCAGCCGCAGCTTGTATTCCTGCTGCTTCCCAGTCGCCTTGTCGAAGCGGATCAGACGGGCGCTGTTGCCCGCAGCATACTCCGACAGCCCGCCCACCGCGATTATGGCGTCCAGCACGGTCATGTTGGCGCGGTAAGGCAGCGAGGCCGGCTTCTCCGTCGCGCCCACAATGCGGATCTGCTGGCTGAAGGTGCCGGAAAACCCGTCCACGATGACAGACACCAGCGGATCCTCAATGTACTTCGAAAGCTGCAGGCGGATGTCCTGTGCGAGCGCCGACGGAGTTTTGCCCACAGCCGGCATGTCGCTGATCAGCGGAGTGGTGATTCGACCGTCAGGCCGCACCTGCACCTTGGCGCCGAGTTCCGGGTTGCGCCAGACGAACACCGTCAGCTGGTCGAGAGGCCCGATGATGTACTCCTCGCCCGGGCCCTCTTCCATCGCCACGAACGATGCAGCCGGCAACTCCGCAGCGGGGCGAGCAGCGCCGCTGCACCCGGCCAGAGCAGTGCTCGCGAGCGCTGCCAGGGCGACGGATCGAGCGGGGAGTTGCGGCATGGAAAATATCCTCGTCTTGCGCCGGGTTTTCTCCCTCCGCCCGCAGGCGCACGGAACGACCGGCAAAATCAGCCCCGCTATCACCCGAAACGGTGAATTTTGCGTTAGCTGAACGAGACTAATCTCCTGCCGGTGCCATTTCGGGACGGACCTGAAAGCCGGCCGGCTCGGTCAGACCAGCACTTCCCTGGCCGGCCCCTGGCCCAGGAAGGTGGCAGGGCTTGCGCTCGCACCATAAGCGCCCGCGCAGAAGATGGCGACGAGATCACCAACATCGGCCCGCGGAAAGCCCCCCCTGTCCGCCAGCTTGTCAAGCGGTGTGCAGAGGCAGCCGACGATGGTCGCCTCTTCCTCGACTGGCGCGCCGAAGCGCGTGGCTATGGCCGAAGGATAGTTCCGCCGGACCACGGTGCCGAAGTTGCCCGAAGCGGCAAGCTGATGGTGAAGACCACCATCCGTAACCAGGAAAACCTCTCCGTGGCTCACCTTGCGGTCGATCACCTCGGCAAGATAGACCCCGGCTTCACCCACCAGATAGCGTCCCAGTTCCACGCAGAACTCGGTCTCGGCGAGCACGTCCGGCAGGTCGCGCAGACTAGCCGTCAGCTGCTCCCCCACGAACGCGAGGTCAAGCGGTGTGTCGCCGGGGAAGTAGGGAATGCCGAAGCCACCACCCAGGTTGCAGTGCGGCAGGTCCACGCCGCTTTCCTCGGCAAGTCGCCCGGCAAGAGCAATTGTCTGCCTTTGCGTATCGGCAACCGCTTCGGCGTCCAGCGCCTGACTGCCCGCGAAGATGTGGAAGCCGCGCCACGTCGCTCCACTGGCCACCACTTCGCGGACCAGGGCCGGAACGCGCTCCGCATCGATGCCGAATGGCTTAGCCCCGCCGCCCATCTTCATGCCCGACCCCTTGAGGTCGAAGTCTGGATTGACCCTGATGGCCATGCGCGGCGTGATCCCGAACTTTTCCGCTATGGCGAATGCCCGGCGCGCTTCGCCCTCGGATTCCAGGTTGAGCGTCACGCCGCCCCTGATCGCCGCTTCCAGTTCAGCGTTCCGCTTGCCGGGACCGGCGAAGCTGACGCGCTCAAGCGGGACACCGGCGGCACGCACGAGCTCGAGTTCGCCGCCCGAAGCGATGTCGAAACCATCGACCAGGCTCGACATCAACTCAACAACAGGAAGGAAAGGATTGGCCTTCAAAGCATAATGTATTGCCACGCGCTCAGGGAGAGCGGCGCGCAGGGCAGTCACCCGCTGGCGAATGCGATCACCGCTGTAGACGAACAGCGGGGTCGCTCCCGCCTCCGCGATCAGTTCCGTGACGGACCGACCGTCAATCGCCAGAATACCGCCCGCCGCGTCGAAGCCTGCCGGTATGGGACCCAGCGCCTTCATGCCTTCAGCCCCCCATCCAGTTCTGCAGCAAGAACGACCCGGTCCAGCTTTCCGTTCGGGCCTGTCGGCAGTCGCTCTCGCCAGTGAATAATCTTGGGCTGCATAAAGTTCGGTAAGTCCTGCATCAGTTTACGTGGAAGTTCTGAAGCAGCATCTGAAGCATCCGCAGCCGCGCGAACCACAAGGTGAACAGCCTGTCCCAGGCGGTCGTCCGGAACGCCAAGAGCCACGGCCTCCGCGACCAGACCCGTGGCGAGCGCAGCCTCCTCGATCTCCTGCGGCGAAATCCTGTTGCCTGCACTTTTGATCATCGCGTCGCGCCGACCGACGAAGTAGAGCAGGCCATCGTGAGCCCGGCGAACACGGTCACCGGACCAGACGGCTGTCCCGCCATAGCGCGACGCCGGCGGGGCTGGCCTGTAGCGTTCTGCTGTGCGTTCGGGATCCTGCCAGTAGCCTTGCGCGACAAGCGGCCCGCAGTGAACCAGCTCCCCTTCTTCATCATCCTCAGCGATGCGCCCCATGTCATTGATAACAAGCACTTCTGCATGTGGAATAGCCTTGCCCATCGATGTCGGATGCACGTCCACGAGCGCCGGATCAAGGTACGTGGAGCGGAAGGCTTCGGTCAGGCCGTACATGGGAAAGAGCCGGGCTGAAGGAAACGTCGATCGCAGCTTGCGCACGAGGTCCACTGTCAGCGCACCGCCACTGTTCGTCAGGCGCCTCAGCCTGCCGGCGACTTCTGGCGGCCAGTCGAGCTCCGTTACCTGCACCCACAGGGGGGGCACTGCGGCAAGCGTGGTGATGCCATGGCGCTCAACCGCCTTCAGCAGATCGCGCGGCACCAGATAGTCGATCGGAACAACGCACCCGCCTGCGTACCAGGTGGAAAGCAGCTGGTTCTGCCCGTAATCGAACGAAAGAGGCAGTACCGCCAGCGTGCGGTCATCCGAAGCAAGGCCAAGATAATCCGCCACGCTTTCCGCGCCGAGCCAGATGTTGGCATGACTGAGCATGACGCCCTTTGGACGACCCGTCGACCCGCTCGTGTAGAGAATGGCCGCAAGATCGTTCGGATCAGCCGTCGAAGCGCCTAAGTGTCCCTCGAACGCGGCCGCAGCCGTCATGGCGACATCCTCGGCGACAACCCGGCATGCGCGCGGCACATCCCGCACCGCTTCCAGGGTGGCAAGACGCGCCGGCGTGCCGAGCAGCAGGGCCGCCCCGCTGTCGCCAAGTATGTGCGCCACCTGCGCATGCTTGAGCAGGGGATTGATCGGAACGTGCACCAGCCCTGCCCGTGCCGCCGCCAACGGCATGAGACAGGTCATCTCCCCCTTCGCTGCCCAGGTGGCGACACGCGCGCCTTTTTCCGGCACTTCTCGCGCAAGCCAGGCGGCGAGACGTGACACACGTGTTCTTAAGTCCTTCCAGGTAAGGGTCTCCTTGCGAAGCACCAGAGCCTCATCAGCATCGGCGCCGCGCAGAACAAGGTGGTCGAGCGGCAGGATCGTGTATTCGGGACGGCCCGGCATCTGGGGAAAGGCTCCGCGGGGGGAAGGGACGAATTGCAGATCGACTATCACTCTGATCTTAACGAAGTGCAATCCGACGAGGCGCTTGGATCGCTTCTGTCCGCACCCCTTGCACAGGCGCCGTTCGACCGCCTCTCCTGGTGGCAAGGCCTGGCGATCCATTGCGGCATCTCCCCGTTGCTTGCCGTAGCGCGGACGGGGAGCGGCCTTGCGGTTCTGCCTCTGACCGGAGGCCGGGGACATCTGTCCAGTCTCGCCAATTGGTACACGTTCCGCTTCCGTCCCGTCGTGACGGACGGCATGGCGCTGTCGGCGCTTGCCCGGGATCTCCGGAACTGTGCACACCGGATCACCTTGCGCGGAGTGCCGGACGAAGATGGCAGCGCAACCCGGCTGCAGACCGCCTTCCACGACGCCGGATGGCGCGTCCATCGCTCGATCTGCGATACCAACCATATCCTGCCGGTCTGCGGACGTTCTTACGAAGCGTACCTCGCAAGCCGTCCGGGAACCCTGCGCAGCACCATTCGGCGCAAGTCCGGCAAGCTTATCACGCGCGTGTTCGACCATTTCAATCCGCATGCCTGGGATCAGTACGAGACCATCTACGCCCGGAGCTGGAAACCGGAGGAAGGGTCCCTGCCCTTCCTTCGCGCGTTCGCTCAGGCGGAAGGGTTGGCGGGACGCCTGCGGCTTGCCCTCGCTTTCCCCGCGCACGAGCCGGACGCTCCCGCCGTCGCGGCACAGTTCTGGACCGTGGAAGGGGGTACAGCCTTCATCCACAAGCTGGCTCATCGGGAAGATGCCAGGGCCCTCTCGCCCGGTTCCGTCCTTACAGCGCGATTGATGCAGCACGTGATTGACCAGGACCGCGTGACGCTGGTCGACTTCGGCACCGGAGACGACCCTTACAAACGGGACTGGATGGAGCAGCAGCAGGATCGATGGCTACTTGAAATGTTCGTTCCCCACCATCCGAGGAACTGGCGCCCACTCCTTGGCAGGCGCCTGCGGTCACTTGCCGCAAGTGCGAAGCGTCGCTAGAGGGCGGCCGTTGAAAACAGCGCGCCGAGGGGCCATGCCAGACGATACCGACCAGCTGCTCCGCCAGATCCTGACGGACGTGCTTGGCCTGAAGCCCGGTCAGGCGGAGGCCTTCGACGACGATACCGGCCTTTTTGGCCATCTTCCCGAACTTGATTCGATGGCTGTCGCTGGACTGCTGACCGAATTGGAAGATCGCCTGGACATCATTATCGAGGACGACGAACTGGAAGGCGAAATGCTGGAAACATACGGCGCCCTTCTGGCCTTCGTCCGGGCCAAGCGCGGCTGATGGAAGTCCGGGGCATCATCACCCCGGCAAGCTGGTCCTACCCGCTTCCCGCAGGCGGGATCAGAGAGGAATTCGCGATCTGCTGCGATGCGTCGGGTCCGGTACGACTGCTCATCGTGCCGGCGCTGTTCGAAGAGGGAAACAAGCTGCGCCGCCTGACGGTTCGCGTGATGCGCAACCTTGCCGACGCTGGCATCGACACGTTCCTTCCCGATCTTCCCGGCTGCAACGAAAGCCTTCAGGATCTGGCGCAGCAGGAGCCGGCTGACTGGCTCGACGCCGCGATGGCCGCAGCCCGCCACTTCGGAGCAACGCACGCACTCGGCATTCGCGGCGGCTGCATGTTCACGCCCCGCAACCTGCCTGCCCTCCACTACGCGCCTGCCAAGGCGGAGACCATCATGCGCCAGATGTATCGCGCACGGGTTCTCTCCGCTCGCGAGGCAGGGCGTGACGAAACGCGTGAGGCGCTTGCCGAGATCGCGATGACGCAGGGGATCACCCTCTCCGGCTATTCCCTCGGCGCGGACTTCTGCCGCCACTTCGGCACGATGGCACCTACGCCCGGTGGAGCACGGATCCCTCAGGAGGACATCGGCGGCAGCGGATTGTGGTTGCGGGCAGAGCCTGACGACAGCCCTGCGCAGGCTGCCACTCTCGCGAGCCGGATCGTACAGGCGCTCAGCCAGTGACGAGGCGCCACATCACGTTCACCTGTGAAGGCGATCGACTGATCGGCACCCTCGACAGCGCCCCTGGACGAACCGCACTCCTCATCGTCTCCGGCGGCAACGAGGTGCGCGCCGGCGCGTGGAACGGACAGGCCCTGTTCGCCGCCCGTGTCGCCGCACGAGGGTATCCCGTGTTCCGGTACGACCGTCGCGGTGTTGGCGACAGTGAAGGCCATAACAGTGGTTTTCGTGGCAGTGCGCCCGATATCGCGGCCGCATGCGCCGCGCTTCGTGCGGACTGCCCTCAGGTCGACCGCGTCGTCGGCTTCGGCAACTGCGATGCCGCCAGCGCACTGATGCTTGCCCGAGGCGGAGGTCTGGACGACCTGATTCTCTCGAACCCGTGGACGTTTGACGAAGAAAGCGTCTCCTCGCCGCCCGAAGTCGTGCGCGCTCACTATCTGAAACGGCTGAAGGATCTCTCTGCGTTTCGAAGGCTGCTTACCGGCAAGGTGTCGATGCCAGAGCTTGCGCGAAGCCTTCTGCTCTCGATTCGTCGTGTCCCGGTTCCGGCGGGCGGCCTGACGGCCGAGCTACAGCAAGGGCTTGCCGCCTTTCCGGGCCTTGTCCGCATCCTCGTTGCCGAGCGGGATCGGACCGGGCTTGCGTTCCTTGCGCGCTGGAGCCGAACAGACGAACGAATCCGCATCTGTTCCCAGGCATCCCACAGCTACGTGGAGCCCGAAGCTCAGGAATGGCTGCTGAACGAAGTCCTGCAGGTCCTCGATCACCTGCCGCGGTGAGGGATCAGGCCCGTTCCAGGGCCTCGGCGAGTTCCCTCCGAATGACGGCCAGCTGGTCGAAGATCCAGGGCTCGATAGGGCCGGGGCCGGTCATCGTCTCCGCCGTTGGCGCCGAAGCCTCAGTACCGCTCGGTGCGGGCAGAGCCGGCCTGTCCTGAATGGCCTTTGCGGCCCCCTTGAGCGTGTACCCTTCGCGATGAACCAGTCGGTTGATCTCGACGATCAGCGCCACATCTTCAGGACGGTAATAGCGGCGGTTGCCGCTGCGCTTGATAGGTTTCAGCGCCGGAAACTGCTCTTCCCAGTAGCGCAGCACATGCGTTCGGATGTCGAGCGCACTGGCAACTTCGCCAATGGTGCGCAGCGCCTGGGGATCCTTCCCATCCGAAAACGGGCTTTGCTCGCCGGTCTGGACCGACGTTTCTAGAGCCGCTTCTGAGAAAACCATACCTGCCCCTTTAGAATGGACGATACCGTCATTCCGCGGCGATACGGTCCTTCAGCATCTGACTGGCGCGAAACGTCATGACCCGGCGCGGCGTGATCGGTACCTCAACCCCGGTCTTGGGATTACGGCCGATCCGCTCACCTTTGTCCCGCAAAAGGAACGTGCCGAAGCCGGAAATCTTGACGTTCTCGCCATCGCCAAGAGCCGTACACATGTGCTGGAGGATCGATTCCACCATTGCAAGAGACTCGGCACGCGATATGCCCAGTTTGCGATGAATGGCCTCAGCGATTTCGGCCCTGGTCAAAGTATCCGTAGAGCGCATCAAAGCCCGCATCCCCATACTGCGCCGACAGCCCGATAATATTACAAACACGGGGAAAAGCAACGGTACGCCCAATATTGAAGGCAGTTTGACCGTTATTGCAGAAAGTCAGATCCGAATGAGGCTGGCACCCCAGGTGAACCCGCCGCCCATAGCTTCTAGCATGACGAGATCGCCCGGCTTGATCCGACCGTCACGCACCGCCTGATCCAGCGCAAGAGGCACCGAAGCGGCAGAGGTATTGGCGTGCTGGCCGACGGTCATGACGACCTTCTCCCGCGGAAGATCGAGCTTCTTGGCCGTGGCTTCCAGAATGCGCGCGTTAGCCTGATGAGGCACAAGCCAATCGATGTCGGAGGCAGTTATCCCTGCATCTTCAACCACTTCGCGTAGAACATCCGACAGGTTCACTACGGCATGGCGGAAGACTTCCCGCCCCTTCATCCGAAGCTTGCCGACGGTCCCGGTGGTCGAAGGGCCGCCATCGACGTAGAGCAACTGGTTGTGCGCACCGTCGGAATGCAGCCGGGTCGAAAGGATACCGCGCGGGCTGTCGCCGTCCTGCTCCTGCGCTTCAAGCACGACGGCGCCCGCTCCGTCGCCGAAGAGGACGCAGGTCGTGCGGTCTTCCCAGTCGAGGATACGGCTGAAGGTCTCAGAGCCGATGACCAGCGCGCGCTTCGCCATTCCCGCCCGCAGCATCGAATCGGCCACGCCCACCGCATAGAGGAAGCCGGAGCAGACCGCTGCCACATCGAAGGCGATCCCGCCGGGACGGCATCCCAGGCGGCTCTGCACGATCGTCGCGCTTGCGGGGAACGTCTGGTCGGGGGTCGCGGTGGCAAGCACGATCAGGTCAATGGAGGACGCATCGATGCCGGCGGCATCCAGCGCTCTCCGGCCGGCGTCCGTCGCCAGACTGGATGTCGTCTCGTCCGGCTCGGCCACATGACGATTCGAGATTCCGGTCCGCTCGACGATCCACTCGTCGCTGGTATCGACTCGCTCTGCAAGCTGGGCGTTGCTGACGGCCGTGCGCGGAAGCGCAGACCCAGTGCCGAGAAGAACGGACCGAAGCATCAGGCGCGCTCTTCCTGGACGCCGGGAACGCCCTTCGGCATACGCCAGGCCGACCCGCCAAGACGGGCGAGATCCGCAGAGATACGCTCGGTCACGTTTTCCTCCAGAAGCCGCGCGGTAACCGCCACCGCATTGGCCACGCCTGCAGCGTTGGCGCTGCCGTGGCTCTTCACGACGATACCGTTCAGCCCAAGAAAGACGGCACCGTTGTGGTTGTTGGGGTCAAGATGATGCTTGAGCAGCTCAGTCGCGGGTCGCGAGATCAGGAACCCGATCTTCGACCTGAGCGAGCTGGTGAAGCCGCGGCGCAGCAGATCGGCGACAAAGCGTGCCGTGCCTTCCACCGCCTTCAGGGCGACGTTTCCTGAAAAACCATCGGTCACTACAACGTCGACATCGCCGCGGCAGATCTTGTCCGCCTCGGTAAAGCCGTCGAATGACATGGACAGGTGTTCGGCCGCTCCCTTGAGCACAGCGGCTGCATCGCGCAGTTCCTCCGTCCCCTTGGTCTCTTCCGTACCGATGTTAAGAAGGCGAACGCGCGGCTCATCGCGACTGGTGGCGACTCGCGCATAAGCGGCGCCCATGATCGCGAATTGCACGAGATTGCGGCTGTCGCACTCAGTATTCGCGCCAAGATCGAGCATGATGACGTCGTTGTCACCCAGCGTCGGCAGCAGAGCTGCCAGCGCAGGGCGATCGATGCCCGGCATCGTACGAAGGGTCAGCTTGGCAATAGCCATCAGCGCACCGGTGTTGCCGCCACTGACGGCAGCCCCGGCATGCCCAAGCTTCACAGCTTCGATGGCACGCCCCATCGACGTACCCTTGGCACGACGAAGAGCCTGGCTGGGCTTGTCCTCGCCGCTGATGATGCCTTCGGTATGAAGAATCTCGGAGCTTGCCCGCAGGTTGGGATGCTTTTCGAGCGCAGCCTTGATCCGCGCCTCATCACCCACAAGCAGGAACTTGAAACGGTCATGCTGACGGCGCGCAAGCGCGGCGCCTTCGATCATGACGCGCACGCCCTCGTCGCCGCCCATCGCATCTATGGCGATACGCGGCAAACTCATGGGGCTTTCTCCGAAACTCGCCAGAGTATCTTAGGCTTCAACCGCAACGATTTCACGGCCGTTGTAGTGGCCGCAGGACGTGCACAGGTTGTGCGGACGCTTCAGTTCGCCGCAATTTCCACATTCATGGAATGCATCGACCTTCAGCGCGTCATGGCTGCGGCGCATGCCCCGGCGGGAGGGAGTCGTCTTTCTTTTAGGGACAGCCATTTCGGCACCTGTTCCTGCAAATACGTTTCTGTCAAAAAGGCCGCCGGTGACCGTCTCGGGACACGGCGGCTTGCGAAGGCGCGCCTATAACCGATTTGACGCGAGTTGCAACCCGTTACTCGGGATGGATACGCCGTCGCCAACCGCCACCTCAGGCGGGTGCACGCTGCTTTACCGCCTGATCGCTGACATAGGGGTTTGTCCGCCGCTCCTGGCCGAAAGTGCTTACAGGCCCGTGGCCCGGCACGAAGGTGACATCGTCGCCCCACCGCCAGAGCTTCTGCGTGATGGAATGGAGCAGGTCGTCCAGATTGCCGCGCGGGAAGTCCCAGCGGCCGATACCGTTCTGGAACAGAACATCGCCCACCATGGCGAAGCGGCTGGGCTCATGCACGAACACAACGTGCCCCGGTGTATGGCCCGGACAGTGCACCACATCGAGCTCCAGATTTCCCACGGTAACCTTGTCCCCGTCCTGCAGCCAACGGTCAGGTTCAAAGGTGTGCGCCTCCATGTTCCAGCGCGGACCGTCATCGCTCAGCTGCGCGATCCAGAAGCGGTCCTCTTCATGAGGCCCCTCGATCGGAATATCGAGTTCCCGCGCGAGCACACCCGCCTGGCCGCAATGGTCCAGATGGCCATGGGTGATCAGGATCTTTTCCAGCGCTACCCCGGCCTTCGCGACAGCGCCCTTGAGCTTGTCGAGGTCCCCGCCCGGATCAACGAGCGCGCCCTTCATCGTGGCCGTGCACCAGAGGAGCGAGCAGTTCTGCTGCAGGGGAGTCACGGGAATGATGGCCACACGCATGGGCGGCGTGCGCGGCTGGTCTGGGGCTTGCGTCATGCGTGAGGGAATGGCGACTGCGCCGCCGGAATGCAACCGGCCAGAGCCGCCTAGATGGGACCGCCCTTCCACACCACGCGGCCGACGAGTTCGACATCCTTGAGGTTGCATTCGAGAGGCGGATAGGCCGGGTTGTCGCTGAGGAGCACCAGAACTCCGGACCGGGATGTATCGACGCGCTTCACCAGCAGAGTGTCATCCAGTCGCAAAACATGGATGCCATCGCGCAGGCTCCGCAGCGTGCGGTCGACAAGTATTTCATCGCCATGACGCAATGTCGGTTCCATCGAATCGCCTCTGACCGCGATCGTGGAGAGATTGCCGGGCTGCAGGCCGAGTGAACGCAGCCAGCGGTCTGAAAAGCGCATCGTATCGAAAACAAGCTCTCCATTCGCCATCGCGCCGGGTCCGGCCGAAGCGCCGATGCTGAGGCGCGGCACAAGCACCCATTCGCCGCCAGAGCGCCCGTCCCCGCCGTAGGAATTTTCCTTCGAACGGCCGAGCTCCTCCTCCTCGACGCCGAAGAACCGCGCGAGCATGCCGCGATCCTCCTCTTCCAGCTTCCGCGGGCTCCCCTTTCTGACGAACTGCTGGAGATAACTCGGGTTCTTGCCGAGCATGAGCGACAACTTCGACAGGCTGATCTGCCTGCGATCGGCAAGTTCCAGCAAGCGCGCGCGGGCATCATCGTTCGAAACCATGGAATTCGCACCCGTAGGAAATTTCCTAGACATGTTGGATTTTAAGAGGAACAAATGCGGAACAGCAAGAAGAATCCTACAGGAAAGGACAAGACCGGATGCTACTGCGCCAGATTGAGCGCTTCCTACGCCAGACCGACATGCCTTGGACGAAGTTCGGCCGACTGGCGGCGCAGGATCCGCGATTCGTAGCCGACCTGCGGAACGGCCGCGCGCCCCGGGAGGAGCTCGCCGCGCGCGTGCAGCAGTTCATGGCCACCTATGACGCCCAGACGAGGGAGAACGCCCGTGTCCGCTGAGCCGCTCCAGCAAACATTCCGCCGCCCGACTCGCCATCGGCATTCCACGAACGAACCGTGGGCGCGTTTGCTGTCCGACGTACTTCGGCTGGCGGGACCGGGAGCGGAGCTGCTGCACCAGGCGGAACGGCCCTGGGCCAGCGCCACCTTCTCCGGCGCGCGTCACACGATAGCTCTGGTGTTCGAAGGTGAAGCCATCGAGCGTGGAGAGGCGTTTATCGCCGCCCTGCCCGATCACGAATTCACCATACCACGCCACCTTGTCGCCGATGCCGCCGTCGTCGCGGTCGAACATCGGCAGGCCCCACCCCGCCTCGCGATCGAGGTGGAACTTCTGCTCCTCGAGGACTGCTAAATGACGCCATCCCCTCCTGTCCTTCAAACGACCGGAGGGGCCTTACAGCGCCCGGGAAAGCTCCTTGATCTCCGTATTCAGGATAAGGTCGTTTTCCGAGTAGTCCACCGGGCAATCGATCAGGTGGACACCGGGCGTGTCGCGGCAGTGCGCAAGCAGCTCCTTCAGGTGCGCCGCGCTTTCCACCCGGTATCCATTCGCGCCGTAGCTCTGGGCATATTTGACGAAATCAGGGTTGCCGTAGGAGAGCCCGAAATCCGCAAAACCCATGTTCGCCTGCTTCCAGCGGATCATGCCGTAGGCATTGTCGTTGAGGATCAGTACCGTCAGGTTCAAGCCCAGGCGCACCGCCGTCTCGAGTTCCTGGCTGTTCATCATGAATCCACCGTCACCACACACGGCCAGGATCTTGCGGTTGGGATAAACCATCGCACTGGCCATGGCGGAGGGAAGCCCGGCGCCCATCGTGGCAAGCGCATTGTCCAGAAGAACCGTGTTCGGCTTCGTCGCACAGTAGCCGCGCGCGAACCACAGCTTGTAGATGCCGTTGTCGAGGCAGACGATCGCATCGTCCGGCAGACAATCGCGGATCTGCTGAACCGCGTGTGGCGGGAAGATCGGAAAGCGCTCGTCTGCCGCAAGCCGCGCCGTGTGCGCGATTTCCGCCGCGCGATACCGCAGCATCGCCTCGAAATTCCATTTCGGCGAGGGGGCGATGGCTTCCTTGATCTGCCACACGGCATTGGCGATATCGCCTATGACCTCGATGTGCGGGAAATAGACCGGGTCCACTTCCGCCGTCTTGGTCGACACGTGAATGACGACCCGGCTGTCCCGCGTGCCGTCGTTGTGCATGAAGAACGGCGGTTTCTCGATCACGTCATGACCGATGTTGACGATGCAGTCGGCATCTTCGATCGCGCGGTGGACAAAGTCACCGGCCGAAAGCGCGGCGCAGCCGATAAACTTCGGGTGACGCTCGTCGATAACGCCCTTGCCGAGCTGAGTCGTGAGAAACGGAATGCCCGTCTTCGCCACGAACTCGCCGAGCATCTTGCTGGTCATCTTGCGGTTTGCGCCGGCGCCGATGACAAGCAGGGGTCGCCGGGCGTTCTGCAAAGCCTCCACGGCCTGAGCGATCGACTTCTCATCCGCAGTTGGCCGCCGCACGATGGAGCGGGGGACCGGACGAGAATCGGTGTGCTCGTCGGCGATGTCCTCAGGAAGCTCGATGTGCGTTGCACCCGGCTTTTCTTCCTCGGCGATCCGGAACGCTTCGCGCACACGGCTCGGAATGTTGTCGGAAGAGGCTACCTGGTGGGCATACTTGGTGATCGGTTGCATCATCGACACGACGTCGAGGATCTGAAACCGCCCCTGCTTTGACTTCTTGATCGGCTTCTGGCCGGTGATCATCAGCATCGGCATGCCGCCGAGCGTGGCGTAGGCGGCGGCCGTCACGAAGTTCGTGGCGCCCGGCCCGAGCGTGGAAAGGCAGACCCCCGCCTTGCCGGTATGACGACCATATGTGGCCGCCATGAAACCGGCACCCTGCTCGTGCCGGGTGAGGATCAGCTTGATCTGCCTGGATCGCGACAGGGAATCGAGGAAATCCAGGTTTTCTTCACCCGGAACGCCGAAGATGTACTCGACGCCTTCCTGCTCAAGGCATTCCACGAACAGATCCGATGCCTTGCGCTTGTCACCTTCAGCCATGATCCTCTGATCCCCTCTGCACCGGATGCGGGCTGTGGCGTCCGCTTTTGCCGGACTGGCTGGATACCCGTGTTACATCGCCCTCGTCTCTGACGATTCCGCCAGCCCGTCCGAAGAAATTATCACCACGGCAAAAGGACAGCTAGTCCGGCAGCAATCGCGGGCGACGCTCAACCGAGCTTCCATTCCCAACCGAGCGGATCGCCGTCCATGACTTCGACCCCCTTGGCGGCAAGTTCGTCGCGCAGCGCATCGGAGGTCGCGAAGTCCTTCTGCGCCCGCGCATCCTTGCGCCGCAGCAGCACATCCTCGATTTCCGCTTCGGTGATCACCGCCGCCTTCGGGCGCAGGCGCAACGTGGTGCGGCTGGTTGCGAACAGGCCCAGACCGAGCACCGCATCCATGCGTTCGACGACGGCGCGCTTGGCACCAGCGTCTACCTTCTTGGCAGCCAGCGCATCTTCCAGCGCCGTCAGCGCGACGGCAGTGTTCAGGTCTTCGCCGATAGCCGTGTCAAACGCCTCCAGCATCGGAGCGAGTTTGGGGTGTCCTGCATCGCCTGCCTCCACGCCCGCGAGACGTTCGGCCGCCATGATCATGCGCTTGAGACGCACGAGAGCTGCGGCGAGCCCCTCCCATGAAAACTCGAGCTCGCTTCGGTAGTGCGCCTGGAGGCACATCATACGATAGCCGAGCGGGTGGTAGCCCTTGTCGATGAGCAGTTGCAACCGCAGGAATTCACCCGAGGACTTGCTCATCTTGCCGGATCGCTCAACCAGAAAATTGTTGTGCATCCACACCTTGGCTCCGGAGTTTGCCGGTATGTCGAGCCCGTTGGTGCAGCAGAATGCCTGGTTCTGCGCAATCTCGTTGGGATGATGGATCTCACGATGATCGATGCCGCCGGTGTGAATGTCGAACGGGAAGCCCAGGAGGTCACCGCTCATGACGGAGCATTCAAGATGCCACCCCGGAGCCCCTCGGCCCCAGGGCGAATCCCACTCCATCTGGCGCTTCTCACCAGACGGAGTCTTGCGCCAGATGGCGAAGTCGGCCGCGTTGCGCTTGCCCTCGACCGCGTCGATCCGGCTCTCACCCTCTTCCGTCACCGCACGCGCAAGCCGGCCGTAATCCGCCACGGTGGAGACATCGAAGTAGAGGCCGCTTTCCAGTTCGTAGCAGTGCCGGTCGGCGATCTTCTCCGCGAAGGCGATCATCTGCGGGACGTAGTCGGTCGCGATCGACCACTTCGCGGGCTGGCGGATGTTGAGGGCGGCGATATCGGCCCAGTACGCCTGCGTATAATGCGCGGCGATATCCCAGATGGACTGCGCCTGTGCGCGCGCCATCTTCTCCATCTTGTCCTCGCCCGCGTCGGCGTCGTCGGTCAGATGGCCGACATCGGTGATGTTGATCACGTGGGTGAGCCGGTACCCCTTGTAGCTCAGCGTCCGGCCGAGCACGTCAGCGAAGACGTAGGCACGCATGTTGCCGATGTGCGGGTAGTTGTAGACCGTCGGACCGCAGGTGTAGACACGCGCCTCGCCCGGGTGGACAGGCACGAACGGCTCGAGCTTGCGGGTCAGGCTGTTGAAGAGCGTGAGTGTGGGTGCGTCGGTCATGCGCGGGGGCATAAGCGGCATGCCGGCGCAGTCAAGCCACGCCGGCGAAGGCGGCTCAGTCGAAACCGATGAACCGGACCTGCTCGTTAAGCGGCACGCGCGGCCGTTCGAACGTGTTCACCGCCGCGTCGGGATCACGATATCCGATGGCGATACCACAGAAGAGAATGTGGGTTTCGTCGGATACACCGATGTGTTCCTTGATCAGCCGGGCGTAGAGCGACATCCACTCCTGTGGGCAGGAATCCAGCCCCTCCTCCCGAAGCAGAAGCATGATCGTCTGCAGCCACATACCAACATCCGACCACTGCGGCGGCCCCATGAAACGCTCGAAATGGCAGAGCAGGAGAGCCGGCGCGCCGAACGACACGATGTTAGCGTTCGAGAAGTCGCTGCGCGCGTCCGCGTCATCGCGCCGGATACCCATCGCCCCGTACATCGTCGCGCCCAGGTCCTTCAGGCGAGCGAGGTGGCGCGGGGATTGTTCGGGTTCGGAAAAGCTGTACTCGAGAGGATCCTGCGGCGCCGCCCGGCGCATCTTGTCCTGCAAGGCCGCCAGAGGCTCGCCCGTCAGGACCGTCGCTTCCCATGGCTGGAAATTGCATCCCGAAGGCGCCATCCGCGCCCGGTCCAGAACCCGCCGCAGCGTTTCCAGACTAACCGGATCGGACTTGAAGGCACGGATGGAGCGGCGGGTGGCAACGGCTTCTGCTACGTTCATGAATTACCTCGAAAGACGTTCCTGGCGTGATGCCTAAGCTGTCGCTTCAATCGGGAAATTCAATGCCGCCGGTTACGACACCGATCATTCTTCTTCGAACAGCCCTGCCAGTTGCTCGATCATTGTGCCGCCAAGCTGCTCCGCGTCCATGATTGTGACCGCGCGGCGGTAGTAACGGGTCACGTCGTGACCGATACCGATCGCCACCAGTTGCACCGGACTCTTGCCTTCGATCCATTCGATCACGCGCCGCAGATGCGCTTCGAGGTATCCCGCCGAGTTCACCGAAAGGGTGGAATCGTCGACCGGGGCTCCATCGGAAATGACCATCAGGATACGGCGATCCTCCTGCCGCGCCAGAAGGCGATTGTGCGCCCAGAGCAGGGCCTCGCCGTCGATGTTTTCCTTCAGAAGCCCTTCGCGCATCATCAGGCCGAGGTTCTTCTTGGCGCGGCGCCAGGGTTCGTCCGCCTTCTTGTACACGATATGCCGCAGATCGTTCAAACGTCCCGGGTGCTGCGGCTTCCCGTTCGCCAGCCACGCCTCCCGGCTCTGCCCCCCCTTCCAGGCCCGGGTGGTAAAGCCCAGAATCTCCACCTTTACGCCGCACCGCTCCAGAGTGCGTGCGAGAACGTCGGCGCTGATTGCTGCGATGGAGATCGGGCGTCCGCGCATCGAGCCGGAATTGTCGAGGAGAAGGGTGACGACGGTGTCCTTGAACTCCACGTCGCGTTCGATCTTGTAGGATAGCGATTGTCCCGGCGAGACGACCACCCGGGCGAGACGGGCCGCATCCAGCAGACCCTCCTCCTGATCGAAGTCCCACGAACGGTTCTGCTGCGCCATAAGGCGGCGCTGCAGCCTGTTTGCAAGACGCGTGACGACGCCTTGCAATCCCTTGAGCTGCGCGTCGAGATAGGCGCGAAGGCGAGTCAGTTCCTCTTCGTCGCACAAGTCGGATGCACCGACCACCTCGTCGAAGGCCTCGGTGAACACCTTGTAGTCGAAGCTCTCGGGTATGTCCGTCCAAGGGCGGTTCGGGCGGACGGGAAGCATGCCCTCGTCGCCCTCCTGGCCCTCGTCGCCTTCCTCCATGTCGTCGGAGGTATCGCCTTCGGCCTCGCTTTCCCCCTCGTCATCGCCCTGCGACGGTTCGGAAGCCATTTCGGCGGGTTGCTGGTCCTGCCCCTGCTCGCCTCCGTCTTCCTGTTCCTCGGTCTCCTCCTCGCCGTCCATATCGTCGGCTTCGTTGGGTTCCTGGGGGATTTCTTCGGCGCGCGTCAGTTCGAGATGCTGAAGCATGTCCAGCGAAAGGGACTGGAAGGCCTTCTGATCCGCCAGAGACCCGGCAAGCGCGTCGAAATCGGCGCCGGCCTTATGCTCGATCCAGTTACGCACCATCTCCACGCCGGCGCGAGCCGCTTCAGGGATTTCCTGTCCCGTCAGGCGCTCACGCAGGAGAAGCGCAAGAGCCGCCGGCACCGGCACGGCATCCGGCGTTTCGGCGCGGGTGATCGGATCGGAGCCGATGCGGGTCAGCAGGGCGGCGTCGAGGTTATCGCGCATGCCTTCGTAGGAGTTCGCGCCAAGCGCTTCATAACGAACGGTTTCCACTGCGTCGAAGGCAGCCCGCGCCGTTGGCTCTGACGGCGCGTTGCGCAAGTGCAGCTTGTCGTCGTGGTGCCTCAGCTTGAGTGCGAAGCTATCGGCGAAGCCCCGCGCCTGCATGGCTGCGGCCCGCGGGAGACTGCGCCCCGGCATCGGCACGCGGAATGTTCCACCGGTTGAACTGGGGGCGTCGGCGGTCCAGTTCACCTCGATTTCCGCCTCCTGGGCGATGGCGCGGGAGGCGCCTGCGAGGACGGACTTGAAGCGGTCTGCGGGAGATTCGTCGGACATCGTGAGAACGCGTAGCGCATCGCCGCTGCCGGCTCAAACAGGATGCGCAATCGGGCACGCCTGACGTGGAACAGGCCCAGCGCGGCTCGGAGCAAGCGGAACCTGCACCGAGCCCCCCGGACCTGTCCAAGGCGTGGAAGAGAGAGCCTTAGATCGACTGGCCGGTCTTGGCCCAGTCAGCCAGGAAGCCTTCGATGCCCTTTTCGGTCAGGACATGCTTGAACAGGCCCTTGATCACTGCGGGAGGCGCGGTCATCACGTCCGCGCCGATCCGCGCCGCTTCAAGGACGTGGACGCCGTGACGCACCGAAGCGACGAGGATTTCCGTCTCGAACGCATAGTTGTCGTAGATCAGGCGGATGTCGCTGATGAGGCCCATGCCGTCGAAGCCGTTGTCGTCGTGGCGCCCGACAAAAGGCGATACAAACGTGGCGCCCGCCTTCGCGGCAAGCAGGGCCTGGTTGGCCGAGAAGCACAGCGTCACGTTGACCATTGTGCCTTCGCCGGTGAGGGCCTTGCAGGTCTTGAGCCCGTCGATGGTCAGCGGAACCTTGATGCACACGTTGTCCGCGATCTTACGCAGGATTTCCGCCTCACGCATCATGCCGGCATGATCGAGCGCGACGACCTCGGCGCTTACGGGGCCGTCGGTCAGCTTGCATATCTCGGCGGTGACTTCCATGAAGTTGCGGCCGGACTTGGCGATCAAGGAAGGGTTGGTCGTTACGCCGTCCAGCAGACCGGTCTCGGCCAGTTCCTTGATGTCGGCGATTTCTGCGGTGTCTGCGAAGAATTTCATGGCGATGTCCTACTTGGGCGGGCGATTCTGGCCGCGCCTATAGGGGATGGTGTACCGGGGGGCCAGCGCCGGTTGCCACCACGTGCCTAGGGCCAGACCGTTCGCCGCAGGGCCGCGATCAAGCCGGGGTTATGCGTCGCCTCCGGGTTATCCCGTATCTCGGCTTCCTGAGCGCCGATTTCATACCAGATGGCATTGTCCGCCTCCAGCGCCAGAGCGTGAGCGGCATCGGCAAGATCGACGCCTGCAAGAGCGTTCACGGCGGTGTTGAGGATGGGATCCTCGGCGACACGCATGACCTGTTCCAGTTCGGGGATCATCACGTTGACCAGTGCGGACCCCATGGACTGCCTCAGGAACGTGGTAGCGGCCGTACTGCCGCCGCGTAGCAGAGCCAGCGCATCCGGTACGGAAAGAGTGCGTATGGCGTCGTAGACGACCGGCGCAGCAACGCGGGCACCATCCTCGGCGATGCGGTTCAGCTCTTGCTGCAGCTTGTCCTTGAAGTACGGGGAATTGAGCACCTTCTGAGTGACGCTGCCGGGGCGCCCGAACAGCACCGGCAGATTGATCCGCGCGACCGAACTGTCCCAAAAGCCTCCGGGCTGCGTGAGGCGGGCGAAGGCGCGGCGGCTGGAAAGCACGAGCAGGTCTTCGATCTGATCGGTGTATTCCGCCCGCCTCATGGTCGCACAGCCCGAGACCGCGAAACCGGCAGCGAGGAGTCCCCCAAGAATAACCCTGCGCGAGTAGCCGGATGGTGCCGCGACCTGATCCTGCCCCTGATAATCCATCCGCACCTCCTTCACGACACAGACTACCCGCGCCTATATGGGCGCAGATGCAACGTGTCCGACTCCTCGTCTTCAACGCCGCACTGGGCGTCCTTGACTATCGCGTGCCGCAAGGAGTGACGATCCCATTCGGATCAATCGTCGTGGCCCCTCTTGGTCCCCGTCAGATACTGGGCATCGTATGGGAGGCGGAACGCCTGAGCGCGCAGGAAGTGCCGGACGCCAAATTGCGCCCGCTGCTTGAGGTGATGCCCGTGCCTCCCATGTCGGAGCGGTTGCGACGGCTTATCGAATGGACTGCGGATTATTATTGCGCGCCCTTGTCCGCTGTGGCTCGGATGGCGCTCGGCAGCACGGCGGCGCTGCGGGGCGGCGGGACGAGCACCGAGTACCGCCTCACGGGGGCCGAGCCGGCCCGCCTCACACCGCAGCGCTCCGCAGCTCTGGACGCACTTCAGGGCGAGCAGGCCTCGATCCGCGAACTTGCGGAGCTTGCCGGAGTGTCCGAGGGCGTGCTGCGCGGGATGGTTGGCGCAGGCCTGCTGGAGGCGGTCACGGTCGATCTGGACCGGCCCTATCCCCGGGCGGCGCCCGGCTTCGCCCAGCCGGTGCTCAGCGACTTGCAGCGCAGCGCCGCGGACGTCTTCGTCCACGCCGTGCAAGACGCCAGGTTCGCTCCCTTCCTGTTGGACGGAGTGACCGGATCTGGCAAGACAGAGTGCTACTTCGAAGCCGTGGCCGAGGCCCTGCGGCTGGACCGGCAGGTTCTGGTCCTGCTGCCGGAAATCGCGCTGACGGAGAACTTCCTGCGGCGCTTCGAGCACCGTTTCGGCGTTACACCGATCCTCTGGCATTCCTCCCTGAAGTCAAGCGAGCGAAGGCGCGCCTGGCGCGCGATCGTGCAGGGCAATGCGCAGGTGATCGTCGGCGCCAGAAGCGCCCTTTTCCTGCCTTACGCGAACCTCGGCCTCATCGTGGTCGACGAAGCGCACGAGATTTCCTTCAAGCAGGATGACGGCGTGCGCTACAACGCACGCGACGTTGCGGTCATGCGCGCGAAGTTCGAGGGCCTGCCGATCATCCTGGCCAGCGCCACCCCCGCGCTGGAAACGATGCAACTGGCCGAAGCGGGCGTCTATCGCAAGATCGACCTTCCTTCTCGCTTCGGCGGCGCGCAGTTGCCGGATATCCAGGTACTCGACCTGCGCGAGCAGGCGCCCGAACGGGGGCGATGGCTCGCTCCGCCCCTCGTGGAGGCCTTGCGGGATCGACTGGCCAAGGGCGAACAGTCGCTGCTGTTCCTCAACCGCCGGGGCTATGCTCCGCTGACGCTCTGCCGAAACTGCGGCTATCGCTTTCAGTGCCCGAACTGCACCGCGTGGCTGGTCGAGCATCGCTTCAGCCGCCGGCTGGCTTGCCACCACTGCGGGCACGAGGCGCCTGTTCCCGATGCCTGCCCCGAGTGCGGCACCGGCGACTGCCTCGTCGCGTGCGGCCCGGGAGTCGAGCGAATTGCCGACGAGGTGGCGGAGATCCTGCCGGAGGCCCGCACCGCGCTGGTCACATCGGACACGATGAACAACCCGCAAGCCATCGGCGAATTCGTGGCGATGGCCGAAAGCAAAGCCATCGACGTCATCATCGGCACGCAGCTCGTCACAAAGGGCTACCACTTTCCCGACCTCACGCTGGTAGGGGTCGTGGATGCCGACCTCGGTCTTGAAGGCGGCGACCTTCGGGCAGGCGAGCGCACGTACCAGCAGATCGCCCAGGTCGCCGGGCGCGCGGGGCGCGGTGAAAAGCCGGGCGAGGTGCTCATCCAGACGCGCCATCCCGAAGCTTCCGTCATCGCGGCCCTCGCCAACGGCGACCGCGACGCCTTCTATGCTGCGGAAACAGAAGCACGCCGGGATGCCGGAGCGCCCCCGTTCGGACGCTGGGCGGCGATCATTGTCAGCTCCGAGGATCAGGCCGAAGCCCTGTCCGCCGCCCGCGCGATCGGCGGCACGGCGCCAGACCTGCCGGACATGCTGGTACTTGGCCCGGCCCCTGCTCCACTCGCCCTGCTGAGGGGCCGCCATCGCTTCCGCCTTCTCATCAACGCGCGGCGTTCGGCCGAACTGCAGAAGACGCTGCGCTCCTGGCTGGACCCGCTCGACTTCCCCAAAGGCGTACGCGTCAACATTGACATCGACCCGTACTCCTTCGTGTAGGCTAATCCGCCTTTCTCTCGCAGTCTGCCCGCTCGCGTTCAAGCAGTTCACGCTTGATCCGGTCGCCATAGGCATAGCCTCCCAGCGAGCCGTCCGACCGGATCACCCGGTGACACGGGATGAGCACGGCGACGGTGTTCGCCCCGTTCGCCGAGCCCGCAGCACGGACCGCGCCCGGACTGCCGACGGCTGCTGCAATCTGCGCGTACGTCCGGGTCTCTCCGGGCGGGATTCGCTGCAATTCACGCCAGACCGCCTCCTGGAAAGCGGTACCGCGGACGTCCAGCGGGATCGTCCTGGACCGTCCGGGCTGTTCGACCGCACCCACGACGTCTGCAAGCAGCGCGGCAAGCGCCTCGCCTCCCTCGACGAGCGTGGCGCGCGGAAAGCGCGAGGCCAGATCATCCCGGCCTTCGCCGAAGGACACGCGACAAACACCCTTTTCGGTTGCCGCCACCAGCATATCGCCCAAGGACGTCGAGACGACCGCCCAGTGGACGATGACTCCGAGGCCCCCGTTTCGCCACGCGGACGGTGTCATTCCCAGGCGACCGTTGCTCGCTTCATAGAAACGGGATGCCGCGCCGAAACCAGCCTCAAAAATCGCGTCGGTGACCCTTTCGCCTTCGCTCAACAGCGAGCCGGCGCGCTCTATCCGGCGTGCGCGCACGTAAGCGGCGGGTGAAAGCCCCACTGCGCGCTTGAACACCTTCTGGAAGTGAGTCGGACTGTACTCCACTCTGGCCGCCAGCTCTGCCAATGAGGGGCTGCGCTCAATCTCGCCCAGACATTCCAGAGCCTGGCGCACCGCCACCTCTTCCCGGCTGACGTCATTCGGGCGGCAGCGAAGGCAGGCGCGCAAGCCCGCCGCTTCCGCGTCCTCGATGGCAGTGAAGAACCGCACGTTCTCTCGTCGTGGATGCCGCGCGGAGCACGAGGGACGGCAGTATATGCCCGTGGACAGGACCCCGGTGACGAACCGTCCGTCATAGGCGCCGTCACGCTCCCGCACCGCCCGCCATGCGCGCTCATCATCTATGGCTTCCGAATTCATGACCTTGCCCTCATGGAAGGTGAGCACCGCGCCGAGCTTCCGCCATTCGCCATTCCCCATTTGAAAGGCACGGCCTTTTTCCTGCGGCGGCTCAAGACCTCGAATTGCGTCACATATCGCATCAGCGGTTCGCTCCAGTTCTCCACTCGCGTTGGCGCGCGGTGCCTCAGCCCGGCCGCCTTCCAGCGCAACGCCGTGAGGTGTGTTCACCCCAGGCACAAACCCTTGCCCGCGACAGGGCCGATGCAAGGTTTTCCGCCGTTGCCGGGGCACGGAAACCTCCGCCGCCATCCTCACGCTCCCTGCCCGCGAAGCGATTCGCCGCCGGCCTGGATGCCGTTGGACCGACCTTGAAGCGGCGCTGTACTTTGCGCATCCCGTTCCTTGCTTTCAAATGGCTTAGCCACCCATTGGCCACAGACCCCAAGGCGCACCTTGCACTGCATCCCTATCATCGCTATGCGCGCCCCGTCTGCGGGCCGGGGGAGCACGCTGCCGCGTTATGCCCCCAGTGCCCCAGCCCACCCGATGTAAGGATAGGACAGGCGTGGAGAATTCCGGAGGCATCAAGGCCAGCTTGCAGGGACGCTACGCTTCGGCGTTGTTCGATCTCGCCAGCGAACACGGTACGGTTTCGGCCGTGGAGACCGACCTCGAAAACCTCGGCCAGGCCATCCGCGAGAGCGATGAGCTCGCCGCGCTGATTCGCAATCCGCAGATCAGCCGCGACGCGGCCGGCAAGGCGATCGACGCAGTCGGAAGCGTGCTGGGCACTTCGCAACTGACGAAGAACTTCCTGGGCGTTCTGGCGGGCAACCGCCGCCTCTCCGCCCTCCCCGAGATCATCCGCGCTTTCGCCGCGATCGCAGCCGCCCAGCGCGGCGAGGCGACCGCCGAAGTCACTTCGGCTCATGCACTGTCCGACGAGCAGGTCGAGCAGCTGCGCCAGAAGCTGGAAGTGCGTGAAGGCCGCAAGGTGAAGATCAGGACCAGCGTTGATCCCGAGCTTCTCGGCGGCCTCGTGGTCACCATCGGCTCCAAGCGCATCGACAGCTCGATCCGCACTCGTCTCAATTCGCTCGCCCAGGCCATGAAGGGCTAAGAAAGGCAGAACAATGGATATCCGCGCAGCAGAAATCTCGAAGGTCATCAAGGACCAGATCGCCAGCTTCGGCACCGAAGCCCAGGTTTCCGAAGTCGGCTCGGTTCTGTCGGTCGGTGACGGCATCGCCCGTATCCACGGCCTTGACAAGGTTCAGGCCGGCGAAATGGTCGAGTTCGCCAACGGCGTTCAGGGCATGGCGCTCAACCTCGAAGCCGACAACGTCGGTGTCGTGATCTTCGGCTCGGACGCCGAGATCAAGGAAGGTGACAGCGTCAAGCGCACCAACACCATCGTGGACGTTCCCGTCGGCAAGGGCCTTCTCGGCCGCGTCGTCGACGCGCTCGGCAACCCGATCGACGGCAAGGGCCCGATCGTTGCTGACAAGCGCGCCCGCGTCGAAGCCAAGGCTCCGGGCATCATCCCGCGCAAGTCGGTGCACGAACCCGTGCAGACCGGCCTCAAGGCGATTGACGCCCTGGTCCCCGTCGGCCGCG
This sequence comes from Novosphingobium sp. HII-3, assembly GCF_002916655.1. Lineage (GTDB taxonomy): Bacteria > Pseudomonadota > Alphaproteobacteria > Sphingomonadales > Sphingomonadaceae > Novosphingobium > Novosphingobium panipatense. Next base: position 64,216 of record NZ_PPSM01000066.1, on the reverse strand, counting down.
GCCAGCGCGAGCTGATCATTGGCGATCGCCAGACCGGCAAGACCGCCGTTGCCATCGACACCTTCATCAACCAGAAGGAAGCGAACAAGGGCGACGACGAGAGCAAGAAGCTGTACTGCATCTACGTCGCCGTCGGCCAGAAGCGCTCGACCGTGGCTCAGATCGTCCGCCAGCTCGAAGAGAACGGCGCGATGGAATACTCCATCGTCATCGCCGCCACCGCTTCGGAGCCCGCTCCGCTGCAGTACCTCGCGCCCTACACCGGCGCCGCGATGGGTGAATTCTTCCGCGACAACGGCATGCACGCCGTCATCGTGTACGACGACCTTTCGAAGCAGGCCGTGGCTTATCGCCAGATGTCGCTGCTGCTGCGTCGCCCGCCGGGCCGCGAAGCCTACCCCGGCGACGTTTTCTACCTCCACAGCCGCCTGCTCGAGCGCGCTGCGAAGATGAACGATGAGAACGGCGCCGGCTCGCTGACCGCCCTCCCCGTCATCGAGACTCAGGCCGGCGACGTTTCGGCCTACATTCCGACCAACGTGATCTCGATCACGGACGGCCAGATCTTCCTTGAAACCGGCCTGTTCTACCAGGGTATTCGTCCGGCCATCAACGTCGGTCTGTCGGTGTCGCGCGTCGGCGGTTCGGCCCAGACCAAGGCGATGAAGAAGGTTGCCGGCTCGATCAAGCTGGAGCTCGCGCAGTACCGCGAAATGGCAGCTTTCGCGCAGTTCGGTTCGGACCTCGACGCTTCGACCCAGAAGCTGCTCAACCGCGGCGCGCGTCTCACCGAACTGCTGAAGCAGAAGCAGTTCTCGCCGCTTTCGTTCGAAGAGCAGACCGTGTCCATCTTCGCCGGCACCAACGGCTATCTTGACGGTCTGCCGGTCTCGAAGGTGACCGAGTACGAGGCCGAGATGCTCAGCTTCATGCACTCCGAATACCAGGACGTGCTGGACCTGATCCGCTCGACCAAGGACTTCGGCGACGAAGCGAAGAGCAAGACCAAGGCCGCACTCGACGCTTTCGCCAAGCAGTTCGCCTGATGAGCTATACGGTCTTCGCGACCATCCCGGTGAAGCCCGAGCATCTTGAAGATGCTCGGGAAGCGGTGGCGGGCATCGTGCCCCGGACCCGCGCCGAGGATGGCTGCGAACACTTTGAGCCCTATCGGGCGGCTGATGGATCGTCGAACCTCTATATCTTCGAGCGCTGGGCCGACCGCGCAGCGTTCGATTTCCACCATGCGCAGGAATACACCAAGGACGTCTTCGCCAAGTACGAAGGCTGGCTGCGGGGCGCTCCGACGCTGGTGGAAGTGACGGAACTGAAGGACTGACATGGCCAGCCTTAAAGAACTCAAGGGCCGCATCAACTCGGTCAAGTCGACCCAGAAGATCACCAAGGCCAAGCAGATGGTCGCTGCGGCCAAGCTGCGCAAGGCGCAGGCTGCCGCCGAGGCTGCACGCCCCTATGCCGCACGCCTCGCCGAAGTGATGGGCTCGCTGGCCTCGAAGATCACGGTCTCCGAGAACAGCCCCAAGCTCCTCGCCGGCACCGGCAGCGACAAGATTCACCTCCTGGTCGTCGCAAACTCGGACAAGGGTCTGGCGGGCGCCTTCAACTCGAACATCGTCAAGGCCGCCCGCGTCAAGGCGCAGGAACTGGAAGCACAGGGCAAGACTGTCCTGTTCTACCTGATCGGCCGCAAGGGTCGCGCGGTCATTCGCCGCGAATACCCCAACCAGATCGCGCACATGTTCGACACCACGGACGTGCGGGATCCCGGCTTCAACGAAGCGGAGCGGATCGCAGACGAACTCGTCGCCATGTACGAGGCGGGCAAGTTCGACGTCGCGCACCTGTTCTATTCGAAATTCCGCTCTGCCCTGCTGCAGGAACCGACCGATCAGCAGATCATCCCGGTTCCCGCTCCCAAGGCAGCCGCCATCACCGCGGATGCCGTCACTGAATACGAACCCGACGAGGAGGAAATCCTCGCCGCGCTGCTGCCGCGCTACCTGAAGACACAGCTCTTCGGCGCGCTGCTGGAGAACGCCGCGTCTGAACAGGGCGCCTCGATGACCGCGATGGACAACGCCACCCGCAACGCCGGTGAACTCATCCAGAAGCTGACCATCCAGTACAACCGCAGCCGCCAGGCCGCGATTACCACCGAACTCGTCGAAATCATCGCGGGCGCGGAAGCGCTCTAAGAACCGCAGGCAAGGAAACCATAATGGCCACCGCACCCGTGCTTAACCTCACCACTACCGGCAAGATCAGCCAGGTCATCGGCGCCGTCGTCGACGTGACCTTCGAAGGCGAACTGCCCGCAATTCTTTCCGCTCTCGAAACTGACAACAACGGCCAGAAGCTGGTTCTCGAAGTTGCGCAGCACCTTGGCGAGAACACCGTCCGCACCATCGCGATGGACGGCACGGATGGCCTGACCCGTGGCCAGGCCGTGACCAACACCGGCAAGCAGATCTCTGTTCCGGTCGGTCCCAAGACCCTGGGCCGCATCATGAACGTCGTTGGCGATCCCATCGACGAGCGTGGCCCCGTCGGTTCGGACATGTTCGCCCCGATCCACGCCAAGGCTCCCGAGTTCATCGACCAGTCGACCGAGGCTTCGATCCTCGTCACGGGCATCAAGGTCATCGACCTTCTCGCGCCCTACGCCAAGGGCGGCAAGATCGGCCTGTTCGGCGGCGCCGGTGTCGGCAAGACCGTGCTCATCCAGGAGCTGATCAACAACATCGCGAAGGGCCATGGCGGCGTGTCGGTGTTTGCCGGCGTGGGTGAGCGTACCCGCGAGGGCAACGACCTCTACCACGAATTCCTCGACGCCGGTGTCATCGCCAAGGACGCCGAAGGCAACCCGACCTCGGACGGTTCCAAGGTGGCCCTCGTGTTCGGCCAGATGAACGAGCCCCCGGGCGCCCGCGCTCGCGTCGCTCTTTCGGGTCTGACCATGGCCGAGTACTTCCGAGACCAGGAAGGTCAGGACGTTCTGTTCTTCGTCGACAACATCTTCCGCTTCACTCAGGCGGGCGCTGAGGTTTCGGCACTGCTCGGCCGTATCCCGTCGGCCGTGGGCTACCAGCCGACCCTGTCGACCGACATGGGCGCGCTGCAGGAGCGCATCACCTCGACCACCAAGGGCTCGATCACCTCGGTCCAGGCGATCTACGTTCCCGCGGACGACCTTACCGACCCGGCGCCGGCAACCTCGTTCGCGCACCTTGACGCGACGACGACCCTGAACCGCGCCATCTCGGAGCTGGGCATCTACCCGGCCGTCGATCCGCTCGACTCGACGTCGCGCGTCCTTGAGCCCCGCATCGTCGGTGCCGAGCACTACGAGACCGCCCGCCGGGTCCAGGAGACGCTGCAGAAGTACAAGTCGCTGCAGGACATCATCGCCATCCTCGGCATGGACGAGCTCTCGGAAGAGGACAAGATCACGGTCGCCCGCGCCCGCAAGATCCAGCGCTTCCTCTCGCAGCCGTTCCACGTGGCGGAAGTCTTCACCGGCATTCCGGGCAAGTTCGTGCAGATCGAAGACACTGTGAAGTCGTTCAAGGCCGTTGTGGACGGTGAGTACGACCACCTTCCGGAAGCGGCGTTCTACATGGTCGGCGGCATCGACGAAGCTGTCGAGAAGGCCAAGAAGCTGGCCGCGGAGGCCTGATTAGATGGCCCTGCACTTCGAACTCGTCACGCCTGCAAAGCTGGTCCGCTCCGAGGACGTCCACATGGTGGTCGTCCCCGGCACGGAAGGCGAGTTCGGCGTACTGGCGGGCCACGCGCCCTTCATGTCGACGATCGCCGACGGTGCGCTGAAGGTCTACAAGACCGAGAACGGCGCGCCTGAGGAAATCCGCATCACCGGCGGCTTCGCGGAAGTCGGCGATGCGGGCCTCACCGTGCTTGCCGAGCACGTCGAAGGCTGATCGTAAGACGCAAAGAAACAAGAGGCGTCGCCGGCATCTGTCGGCGGCGCCTTTTTTGTGTGTACATTGGCGAAGGTTTCCATCGGCCGGGATCGCTCCGAGGGGGCGATGGCAAATTCAGGCAGAGCGTTAGGTCCTGTTCAGCTTTCAAGCGTTAGCGTCAGGGAAGGAGATTACAGATGGTTGTGAAGTCGATCGGCCCCTCGGTTTTTCTTGTCGCCTCGCTTGCGGCATGCTCGACGCAGGCGGATAGCCCGCCCGCAACTCTGCCGCCAGCAGCCGGGTCTGAGGCGGACTGCGGCGCCGGCCGTTTTGCCAACTATGTGGGAAGCAAGGCCACGCCCGAGTTAATCGCCACCGTTCAGGCATCGCGCAGCAACGCTCCTTTGCGCGTCATAAAGCCTGGGATGGCCGTCACCATGGATTTCCGGAGTGATCGCCTGAATATCGAGGTCGACGAGAGCGAAACGATCAAGCGTTTCTACTGCTCCTGATCGTCCTTGCGGCTGTGCCGATCGGCGCTGGTTTCTACGAGGCTCCAGGTGACGGTTTTCGCCCCTGGCGCTTTGCCTCTTTACATCGCTGCCACACGTGCGCATAGGCACTCCATGACCCTTCGTCTCGGCCTTACCCTGCGACTTACCCGCCCTTGGGCGTGAGGTGACGCGTCGGCCTGCGGCGCGCTCGGCGCTCAAGGGACCCTGACCCGACCATAGCTGCAGACCAAATATCCGAGCGAGATTACCCATGACCATGCTGAAAGACCCCTCGGTCAAGTATCGCCCTTTCCCGCAGATCGATCTGCCGAACCGGCAGTGGCCGTCGCAGGTCATCACCAAGGCGCCGCGGTGGCTGTCGACGGACCTGCGCGATGGAAATCAGGCTCTCATCGATCCGATGGGTGCGGAGAAGAAGAACCGGTTTTTCGATCTCCTGGTGAAAGTCGGACTGAAGGAGATCGAGGTCGGATTCCCCAGCGCGGGTGCGACCGAGTTCGATTTCATCCGTGGCCTGGTCGATCACGATCGCATTCCGGATGACGTGCTGGTTCAAGTGCTCACCCAGTCGCGCCAGGATCTGATCGAGCGGTCATTCGAAAGCCTCGCCGGCGCGCACAGCGCCATCGTTCACCTGTACAACGCTGTTTCGCCGCTGTGGCGCAACGTGGTGTTCGGGATGGAACGCCACGAAATCCGCGCCATCGCTGAAGCGGGCGCCAAGGTCCTGCGCGATCAGGCGGCTCGCCACCCGCAGACGAAATGGCACTTCGAGTACTCGCCCGAAACCTTCTCGACGGCGGAACTCGATTTCTCGATCGAGTGCTGCGAAGCGGTGATGGAGATCCTCAAGCCTACGCCTGAGAACCCCATTATCCTCAACCTGCCGGCTACGGTGGAAGCCGCAACGCCGAACATCTACGCCGACCAGATCGAGTATTTCTGCCGTAACCTGCCCAACCGCGATGCGGCGGTGATTTCGCTGCACACACACAACGACCGGGGCACCGGCGTTGCGGCGGCCGAGTTGGGCCTGATGGCGGGTGCGGACCGTGTGGAAGGTTGCCTGTTCGGCAACGGTGAGCGCACCGGCAACTGCTGCCTCGTGACGGTGGCGATGAACATGTACACGCAGGGGGTCGCACCCGGCCTCGATTTCTCGGACATCGACGAGGTGATCCAGACCGTCGAGTACTGCAACCAGCTCAAGGTCACCGAGCGTCATCCCTATGGCGGCGAACTGGTGTTTACCGCGTTTTCCGGGTCGCACCAGGACGCCATCAAGAAGGGCTTCGCGGCTCAGGAAAAGCGGAACGACCAGATCTGGTCCGTGCCGTATCTGCCGATCGACCCGGCGGACCTCGGCCGCAGCTACGAAGCCGTCATTCGTGTCAATTCCCAGTCCGGCAAGGGCGGCTTCGCCTGGGTGATCGAGCAGGATCAGGGACTTAAGCTGCCCAAGCGGATGCAGGCGCACTTCTCCAAGCATGTGCAGGAACTGGCGGACGAACTGGGCCGCGAACTGCAGGCGACCGACATCTGGGATGTGTTCCGCAAGGCCTACCGCCTGGAAGACGGCCAGCGCTTCCAGCTGATCGATTGGGACGAAGCGAAGGGTGCGGACAACACGCGCATCTTCGCAGGCAAGATCGGCGTCGATGGTGAGGAACGATCCGTTTCCGGCCGTGGCAACGGCCTGATCTCGTCCGTTACCGCCACATTGGCGGATAGCTTTGGCGTTCAGCTCGAAGTGCGCGACTATGCCGAGCATTCGATGGGGCAGAGCAGCGATGCGCGCGCTGCCGCCTATGTGGAATGTGTCCTCGCCGATGGCCGCACCGTCTGGGGCGTGGGCATCGATGAGGATGTGGCTACCGCAGGCGTTCGTGCCGTACTGAGCGCGGCGAACGCCGCCTGACCGACGTCCGCTGCCGGGAAATAGAAAAGGGTCCGATCGAAAGATCGGACCCTTTTTCGTTGCGCGGCGGCCGGATGCGCCGACTTGGTGCAGATCAGCCCTTCTTTTTGGGCAGTTCGATCTCCGCGACGCCAACACACATCTTCACGCCCTTCTGGTTCTCCATCAGGTGCTTGACCTGCACGAGATGACGGCCCTCCTCGTCCACCATCTTGTCGACGACCTCAGCCGTCTGGATCGTGATGTCGCCCGAAAGCGCCGGCCCGCGGTAGTTGGCGGTGGAGTGAACGACCATTCCCCACTCACCGGCCCAGCCTGCGAGATAGTCCGTCACCCATGCACCCATCGATGCACCGTACCCGTAGGCGCGCGGCATCCCGATCTTGCGGGCGTATTTCGGGAACAGATGACCGCGTGAAGGGCCAAAGTAAGCGCCATCGGTCAGCTCCGGATTGATCCGTTCCATGTGCGGATCGTTCTCGTGGCCCGCCATTTCTTTGGTGAAGCCGAGCGCTTCCAGGTTCAGTTCACGGCGGTCGAGCGTCCCCCAGGTGGTAAACAGGAACGAGCGCCATTCCGTCGTGAAGCTGGCCACCGTGTGCGGGCCGAAAACACGCTCCGGCAGCTGGTCGCCCACGTTGACGTCATCCCACCAGCGCTCGTCATGACCCAGGTCATGCAGCATCTGAATCCATGCGAACTTGCGTTCCTCCAGCTGTTCCAGCTCTGCGTCCGTCCATTCCGGCTCCTCGAATTCGGCCGAGTTGACCGTGTCGCCACCTGCCGAAGCGCGGTAACGAATGGCCGTGGAACGCTGCTTTGCGATCAACTCGCCGTTCTGGTTGCGGTAGAAGTTGTCGCCACGCTGGAAGCACGTCGGTCCAAAGCCGGTGTTCTTGACGACGTAATCGAACGGGACCCGCTCGTTGGTGACGACATCTCCGCCGAAGATGCGAGGGCCGTAGTGCCAGAACTCGTCTCCACCGAAGAGCAGGTGCGAGTTCTCGATCTTGCCCACGCATGAAGGCGCCGTCCCGTGCCCATCGTCCATCACGATCGGAAAGCTTTGCGGTGCGACGAGGCGACCCCAGCGGCTGTTGGCGGCGTACGCGGGGTCGAAGTGAGCGAGATTTGGGTAATGCATCGCCTGAACCCAGCGCCGTATGTCATTGTTTCCCAACGGTTCCCGCAAGGGTGAGGAATCAATGACTTTGCCCAGATACTGATCGATATCCGAGCAATCGAACGTTTGCTCCGCAACCTCTGTCATGACGATAACTTCTCCCACAGCACTTAATCGACAATGGTGTCTATTAGTGCAGAGAGGAAACGTCATCCCTGTTGGCTGCTTCGCCAGGCGGGAAACGCGGGGGCGGTATGCCCATCCTCCCTCGACAGTTTTCGCGAGGCGGCTTATGCGAAACGCTTAAGCGTTCGATTAAACGGAGACATGATGCCCCTGCCCGCGCTGTTCCAGTCGCTGCGCCTTCCGGTGATCGCGGCGCCGATGTTCATCGTGTCTAATCCGGAGCTGGTCATCGCGCAGGTTCGCAGCGGGATCGTCGGCAGTTTCCCCGCGCTGAACGCGCGCCCCGCCAGCCAGCTGGACGAATGGCTTCACCGCATCCATGAGGAGACCGCCGGGAGCGGCGTGCCGTTCGCCGTAAACCTCATCGTTCACAAAACCAATTCACGCCTTCAGGAGGATCTCGCGATCCTTGAAAAGTGGAAGGTTCCTCTTGTCATCACGTCGCTGGGCGCGAACGTGGAGGTGAACGCCGCTGTCCACGGCTGGGGCGGAATCGTCCTGCATGATGTGATCGACAACACCTTTGCCCGCAAGGCCGTAGAAAAGGGCGCCGACGGCCTGATTGCCGTTGCCGCCGGCGCGGGCGGCCACGCCGGTCCGCAGTCGCCTTTCGCGCTGGTGCAGGAAATCCGGGAGTGGTTCGACGGTCCGCTCGCTCTCTCGGGCTCCATCGCGAATGGCCGGTCGATATTGGCAGCCCAGGCGATGGGCGCGGATTTCGCCTATATCGGAACGCCGTGGATCGCCACGACGGAGGCCAACGCCGCTGAAGGCTACAAGCAGGCGATCGTCGACGGTCACGCCTCGGACATCATCTATTCCAACCTCTTCACAGGCGTTCACGGCAACTATCTTCGTGCCTCTATCGTGGCGGCCGGGATGGACCCGTACAATCTTCCTCAAGGCGACAAGAGCCAGATGGATTTCGGCTCCGGCGGCAGCAGCGCAGCCAAGGCCTGGAAGGACATCTGGGGCGCGGGACAGGGCATCGGGGCCATTCACCGGGTCGAGCCTGTTGCGGACCGGGTGGCCACTCTGGAGGCTCAGTACGAGGCTGCGAAAGCCGAACTGCAAGCCCGCGCTCCTATAGCGTGATCCCACGGTGAAAGGGCGGCATCAGTCGTCCTGGCCCCAGATATGCAGGCGCTTTCCGAAGCGGGAGGGCTCGACAAGGAATTTACGCGCACCGACGCTGAGCGAGCCCGGTGCGTTCATGCCGCCACGCTTCACCAGATCGTCGATCACAAGTTGCGCAACCTGCACGCTATCGGCGGAGGCGCCTTCCATCTGAATCTCCTGCCCGATGAAGGCGGACAGGCCACGGCTGGTCAGGCCGCCGTCCGGCGCCGGCACGAGTGCGACAAGGCCGCGCGCCGGGAACAGGCCACCGCTAAGCCAGCCAAGCACCATGCGGCAGAAATATCCCGGCTCCATCAGGATGCCCGACGGTCCCCATCCGACAGCGCGAACTGGAAGATCAAGTGCGAGAGCAGCCACAAGGCTGGTCATCACTTTCATCACGGGGTGCAGGGAAGCCCCGGCGCGGATGTGATTTCCCGCCCGCACTTCCACCCGCTCGATCAATGAGCGGTCCGGTGAGCCTTCGAAGCCAAGCCATTGCAGCGGCTGGAAAGCAGGTAGAGCCGCTCCTGGAGCCAGTCCACCAAGGTCGAACGTCAAACCGGCAGCCGTGACTTCAAGCAGGCCTCCCGACAACTCCGCTTCTTCACTGGCGTGTACCCGAAACCCCGCCTCCCGAGCGCGTGCGAGGCATCGGACCATCGCCGCCGCATCCGGCCTCTCGCCACGCCTGAACAGCAAGGTGAATGCGTCCGGACTACCGGTCATCATCTGCCCGTCCGCTGGCTCCGACAGTGCTGACACATTATTCCCCACGTCCGTCATCCTCTCAGAATATGCCCAGGGCCAATCCCTCTGCGATCGCCGCACCAAGTTGGTGGCACTGGTCCAGAGCTTCGGACGCTACCCGTTTTTCGGCAAGTATGGCCTCGGGAGATTGCACGCCAAGGTTTACGATCAGCGGGTCTGCCACTCTCCGCAGCCGCCAACCCGTGACGATGCGATCGATCTGCGCCTGCGCGCCGCGTCCGTCCGAACCCGCCGCTATCGCCGTGGCATAGGGGCGCCCTTCGACCCGGCCAAGCAGCGGATAATAGCAGCGATCGAATAGGTCCTTCATCATGCCCGTCATCGAGCCGAGGTTTTCGGGGCAGACAAAGACGTAGCCGGAGGCGGAGAACAGATCCGCGGGCTGCGCCTCCTCGGCAGCCAGCAGCCGGCCGCGGCCTTCTGCGCCGTCGCAAATTGCCGACGCCATCGCGCGGGCAGCTCCTGTGCGGCTATGCCAGATTATGACGAACACAGAATCGTCTCCCCTCCCCCCGGCTGATCATACCGACGGCACTTCCCGTGGGAAGGACCGTACGGTAACGCTGCCGGCATGGAATCACGATCCGCTTGTGTTTTCGGGATCGACCGTTCGCTGACAGGCAAGGCCTGGCACTGGCGCGGCGGCAATATGGACCTGAGCGAAGGTCCGTCTGGCCTCGAAGATGATATCGTCACGCAACTCCTCCTCTCGCGCGGCGTCGCCCGCGACGATCTGGACCGCCATCGCAACCCTTCGCTTCGGGCGTTCCTGCCCGACCCTTCCGCGTTCCGCGACATGGACGCTGCCGCCGAGAGGCTGGCGCAGGCGGTGATGACGAATGAGACCGTCACCATCTATGGCGACTACGACGTCGACGGTGCGACCAGCGCCGCGTTGCTGATCCTGCTGCTGAGGGGACTGGGCCACACGGCCGGCTACTACATACCCGACCGCCTTCTGGAAGGCTACGGCCCCAGCGGTGAGGCGCTCGTGCGGCTATCCGCAGAGGGCTCCAGCCTGATCGTCACGGTGGACTGCGGAGCAATGGCGCACGAAGCGCTGGAGATGGCCCATGAGGCCGGCGTGGACGTCATCGTGGTGGACCACCACAAGTGCTCTCCGGAGCTTCCGCGAGCCGCCGCCCTCGTCAATCCCAACCGGCTTGACGAGGATGTTCTCGCCGCCTCCCACGGGCATCTAGCGGCTGTCGGCGTTGCCTTTCTCCTCGCCGTCGCGACCGTACGGGCGCTGCGCCGCCACGGCTACTTCGAGAGCCGCCGGGAACCGGACCTCTTCGCTCTTCTCGATCTCGTGGCCCTCGGCACCGTGGCGGACGTTGCAGCCCTGCATGGCCTGAACCGCGCGCTGGTGGCGCAAGGGCTGAAGATCATGGCACGGCGCGACAACATCGGCATGTCCGCCCTGATCGACGCGAGTCGCCTCGGACGCGCCCCCACCTGCAGCGACCTCGGATTCGCGCTGGGGCCTCGCATCAACGCGGGCGGACGCGTCGGGGAATCGACGCTGGGCGTGCGCCTCCTCACCACCACCGACGCGGAAGAGGCCCGGACGATCGCTGCGCAGCTATCCCGTCTCAACGACGAGCGGCGGGCCATCGAACAAGCGGTGCAGGAGATGGCCGAAGCGCAGATCGAGCGGCAGCACAACCGCTCCGTGCTCGTGCTGGCGGGAGCCGGATGGCACCCCGGCGTGATCGGCATCGTTGCGGGCCGGATCAAGGAGAAGACGGGAAAGCCCGCTCTGGTCATCGCGCAGGAGGCCGACGAGGCCGGCAACGGAAAGGGTTCGGGGCGCTCGATCGCGGGCGTGGATCTGGGCGCCGCCATAATCGCCGCGCGTGAGGCAGGCCTCCTCGTGGCTGGCGGCGGTCATGCCATGGCCTGCGGTCTCACCGTGGCCCCCGGCAAGCTGGAGGCGCTGTCGGAATGGCTGGACGACCGCCTTGCCGCCGACGTCACCCGCGCCAGCGCCAACCGCCACATGCTGCTGGACCTCGCGGTGTCGCCGGGCGGACTGACCCCGTCCCTCGTCGAGACACTCGAAAGCGCCGGTCCTTACGGTATGGGCTGGCCTGGCCCGCGTGTCGCGGTCGGCCCGGTGCGGATCGTCAAGGCTGACGTGGTCGGCGCAGACCACCTGCGCCTGATCGTGTCCGGGCCCGATGGCGGCCGCTTCAAGGCCATGGCTTTCCGATCTGCGGAAACGGACATGGGACAGGCTCTGCTCCACGCCTCTCAGGGTCGCAAGCTGTGGCTGGCGGGCCGCGCAAAGATCGACGATTGGGGCAGCCGCCCCGCAGCCGAACTCCACCTCGACGACGCAGCGTTCTGCGATTGAAAAGAAAATCCACAAATTCGCATCGGCAGGGTTGACCACCCCGGGACCGGCCGCTAGAGGGCCGGTCCTGCCTCCGGCGCAACCCGGCTGGCCCCTTCGTCTAGCGGTCTAGGACGCGGCCCTTTCACGGCTGAAACACGGGTTCGAGTCCCGTAGGGGTCACCATCGGTTGCGCGGGAGGCAGCGTTAAATTGCCTTTATGGCCCCTTCGTCTAGCGGTCTAGGACGCGGCCCTCTCACGGCTGAAACACGGGTTCGAGTCCCGTAGGGGTCACCACCAGATCTTGGCGGAACAACAAGGCCCCTTCGTCTAGCGGTCTAGGACGCGGCCCTTTCACGGCTGAAACACGGGTTCGAGTCCCGTAGGGGTCACCAGCTAAGTAGTTGATATTGTTAGGGGGAATCGCGAAAATGCGGTTTCCGTGGCACTTTCGTGGCACATTTGGCGTTTTTCGAGGCCACCCCAGCCCCCGTTCCAGGCTCTTTTAGATCACCTCAATAGCTGCCCAGTAGACGAGGGATTCGTTCGCGGCAGCCGCCACCGACAGGCAAGCCCTCCCCACAGACCAGCCAGACATCCGCGTCAGGAACCGTAGATCTGATTGAGCTTGGCTGCTTCGCGGCCATAGTCCGCGTGATCGATCCATTTCGAGTAGTGCCGGAACAGCATTGCCGCGCTCTTGTGGCCAAGCTGACGGGCGATATAGGCCGGGTTCACCCCGCCCATCAGCGCCGTCGTCGCGTAAGTGTGGCGCGTTTGATAGGCATCACGGCTGCGGATGCCGAGCGCACGCAGTGCGGGATGGAAATAGAGCTTCCGCTGATCCTGCACGTCCGGCCACGGCGTGTTTGTGACCGGGTTGATGAAGATCGGCGAATCGAGCCCCCGCATGAAGCTGTGCGCCTTCTGGCGTCTAAGCACGGCCATCATTCGCGGAGTAAGATCGACGTCGCGCACGGTCCTGGTCTTGGTCGATTTCTCCACGGCCCGGACGCGGGCACGCTCGACCCGGATGGACTGGCGCTTCCAGTCGACGTCGCGCCACTGGACGACGATCTGTTCGCTGGGACGCATGCCGGTCCCGAAGGCGAACTCATACCAGTTCCAGACCTGCTCGTCGTAACGCTCGTGCATATAGGTGAGGATGCGTTCGGTCTCTTCCCGGTCGAACGGGTCCGGCTCGCGTTTCTGATGCTTCTGGCTCTTGATCCGTTCCAGCGGCGAGCGGTCGATCAGCTCGTCGTCGAGAGCCATCTCGAAGATGCCGCGCAGCGGAATGACGTTGTTGTTGATCGTCTTGCCGCTGACCTGCTTCGCCCGGTCGGCGATGACCTTCTTGATCTCGCTCGGCTTGATGCTCTTGAGTTGCCGCTCACCGAAAGCCGGCGACCAGACATTATTGATCGCCGACACATAGTCGGACATCGTCGATTTCTCGACTACGAGCGTTGCGAGCCACTCTTTCGCATAAGTCTTGAAGCCCGCGTATTTGTTCCGGTCGGGTTTGGCATCACCCTTGGGAAACGTGCTTTCATAATCGAAGACGCCGAGATCGATTTCCTGATGGACACGGGCCATCAAGCGCTCGGCCGCCTTGATGTTAGCGGATGTGGGTTGGAGCTGGAGCGTTTCGCGATAGAGCCGCCCGTTCCAGCGGAAGCGGACGCGAATGCAGCTTTTCAGCGGCTCGACGCCAGTCCCTGGCCGTTTTCTACCCATTTGTGGAAGCCTTCGAGGTCGATGCAGATGCTGCCATCGGGAGCGCGGCGATATTCGCGGCCCTGAATCCACACGCCGTCGGCGATCTTTCGATAGACCGCTTTCTCGGTGTAGCCGGTCAGCTCGGCGAAGCGCTTGATGCGCACGTAGCGCGCGCCCGTCATGACAGTGCTCCGGTTGAGGAAAGGAAACCACGGACAGCCAACCGTCCGCTGCTTCCTCTCTCCTCCCGCTCCCTTCCCTTCCGGCCGATCTGCGATGACCGCATGGCCGGCCGACCAGGACGGGCAGGCGCTCGCGAACGTGGGTCTGGATAATCCTCGCAGAAATGGCGCATGGATCGCTGGCCTGTTGGGCAGCGCAAGCAGGCCATGACGCGACGTCAGTCTAGCATTTCGATCCTGGTCCTAAAAAGAGGCCAAGATCGCATATTTGGGCAACCCACTGCCTAATCTCGTGCTTTCGCCTGTCAGCCTATTGGCGTTGTCGCGCCTTGGAAGAGACTCGCAGCGTTCCACTCGCCGTTGTTGATGGCCTCGAAGAATGGGACAAATGATCGGGACGCATGGCGGCCTGCCGCGCGCGATCGCGGGCGCGCTGATTGACAGGAGGGGGTGGAGCCTCGATCGTCTCGGCGTCATCGTCAACATGACCGGTCCGCTCGCCGGCATGGCCTCCGCAATGCTCACCGGGTGGCTGGCCAACAGGCTCGGTCGGCGGCGGATACTTCTTGTCGCAGCGGCCGTTCAGCTTCTAGCCGTTTTCGCCGTGGCGGCAGCGGTCATGGCGACGGCAATCCCTGCCGCTGCCGTCGCCGCATGTGCAGTCGGTTATTTTCTCCTCTACACGCCCGCCGCAACCGCCCTCGCCGTCGTCATGATGGACCGCACCGCCGGTGAGGCGCCGGCCACGGACTATTGTCAGGATGTTTGCCGGGCGCGCGCCGCGATACGCTTGCGGGCCATGCCGATATGCTTAACCGGCGGAGCGTCGATGCCGCGTTCTTCGTTGGACCGATGATCGACGCGGACATCATAGCCGAGCGCCGCGAACTTATCGTTCAGCATCATCGCCCAGGCCGCGCGGATTTCGAGCAGCTTCACGCGGCTGTTCCATTCGCGCGGTTTCCGGCCGAACATGCCGTCGACAATCGGACGGGTCGGTATCAGCACATAGCCATGGTGGCGCTTGCCTCTGGGCGTATCGCCCATTTCGATCAGTGTCAGGTCGGCGGCAAAACCCGCGATGCAAAATATCTCGCTGGCGAAACGCTGCAGAACCGCGATCGACGCCGGCAGGTCCAGTTCATCGGGCAGCGCCACGTCGAACTGACGGCCAAGCTGCGCATCCTTGCGGATTTCGGCGGCTTCGAGCGCGTTCCAGAAACACTCGCGATCCTCCCACTGCGCGGGGCCCCCGGACGGCAGTATCAGCGCAGACCAGGCAACCGCCCGCTTGTTCACGAAATTGGAAAACCGGCCGTAGCGCTCATCGTACAGGCGGCAGCTGTTTTGCCATGCCGCGGCCGCGACGATACTGCGTCCGGCGCCGCGGCTGATGATATTCACATGGAAATGAAAGATCGCCATCTTTTCCGCCTGTCCCAGCGTCACGCCCGAACCGGACCGTCAATTTTCATGACTGGTCCTTCCCGCCGTCCCGCTACCATTCGGGTGAGAGGTCCTGTTTCAGCCCGGCGATCACCGCATCCGAGATCGCCTCAATGCATGTGCGTTCGATGCTGGCCAGGTCACCGTGGATCAGTTGCCGCGGGAACCGCATGCGTTGGCCCGCATAGAGGACAGGCAGCGCGATATGCGCGGTCGATGCACCGAGCCGGAGCAGTGCGATCAGATGATCCTCCAGCCTAATCCCCGGATCGCCGGACTCGATCGCGCGATACCAGCGCAGGCTTCCGCCCATTTCGGTGGCGACCTCCAGCTGCGTCAAACCGAGCGCCTTTCGCGCCTGCCTGATCTTCTCGCCGGAGAGCTTCTTGAGTTCCTTGAAGATCGACAGGTCGACGTCGGCGAATTTTCCATCGGATGCCATATGTCCTTCCTCCCCGGTTCGGCCCGTCGGGCTCTGTGGGTAATCCGGCAAAGGTAGGATCGTGGAGTAACCAGCATCAAGAATAGATGCCGATGATTTTAGAGGAATATCTCTGCCCATTTATAGCGGATGCGCGACCATATTTATGTTTCGACGCACAATGAGCAGTTAATTTCCATTTTCCTCCAAATCGGATCATTCAGGAACTTTATTGCCGAACCGGGACCAGATCAGTCCATGTGATCCCGAAAGCGAATTTATAAGGCTAAGTTCGCATATTTACGGCTAATATCGCCATTTCAGGCACCCCACTGCCGGGGCCTGTTGCAATCCTCTTCGTTTCAAATCACTCAGATCGTGTTGCGAGGGTTCAAGTCGAATCGGACCTGATACTTCGGACCATTAAGTATTCATCAACCATGGCGCGGGGCGCCAACATGGAGTCGTGCATGATGCCGATTGCCAAAGCGATGACGGCTGCCCTGGGCACACTGATCGTCACGACGACAGCCTGTGCCGGACCCGGCGGACATGGCCGACAGACAGTTATCGCGCCGGTGGCCGAGCAGCCGCGCATCGTGGTGGCGACGGTCGATGGGTTCGTTCTGCGCGCCGCCGTGACGAACCGGATGGAGTCGATGCCCGCACCCGTCACTGCCGAGCACATCCCGGTGGGGTCGGGCACGCATGTCGATGCGCGCCTGCTCTCCCGCCCTGCCAGCACTCTTCAGGAGAGATCGCATGCACATCCATAAGCCCACCCGCCTGTTTGGTGCGGCAGCCCTCGTCCTCCCCTTGTTGCTCGCTGCTCAAGGCGCAGCGTTCGCGCAAGCCGCCGATCCGCTTACCGCCGCCGCGCGCGATGCCGAAAGCGAGTTGCGGCAGACCTTCGTCAATCTGCAATTCGAGGATTTCGGGCCGGCGCCCGTCAAGGGCCCGATCTATCAGGCGACGGCGGGCGGCCGCATCATCTACTATGCGCCTGACAGCGAACATCTGTTGTTCGCGGAAATCTACGACCGCAACGGCCAGAACCTCACCGCGCTGGCGCAGAACGCCGCTTCAGCGAAGAAACTCGCCGGGATCGACACCGGCATGGCCCTCGCCATCGGTCCGGCGGGCGCGCCCACGGTGATTGAGTTCACCGATCCCGACTGTCCCTACTG
Organism: Novosphingobium sp. HII-3; assembly: GCF_002916655.1. Lineage (GTDB taxonomy): Bacteria > Pseudomonadota > Alphaproteobacteria > Sphingomonadales > Sphingomonadaceae > Novosphingobium > Novosphingobium panipatense. The sequence goes on along the minus strand of NZ_PPSM01000066.1, from coordinate 47,346 downwards.
CCGGGCGCTCGACCGCTTCTGGGCGGCGAAAGCGGCCGAAGGCAAGCCGGTGCGGCGCCTGATCTTCTTCGTCTCCGGCATCCACGCCGAGGCCGCCGCCAAGGCCGAGCATGTCCTTTGCTCCCCGGACAAGGAAGCGGCGTTCAAGGCGATCTACGCCGGAACCGCGCCCACGCCTTTGCGCACATGCGCGGAAGGCAAGGCCAGGGTCGAGGCGCATGCCGGGATCGTCGGCAAGACCGGCATCACCGGCACGCCGACCCTGATCGCGGACGGACAGATGATTTCCGGTTTCCGGCAGGCCGAGATCGAGGCGTTCCTCGACGGTAAGAAGGCGCTCGCCAATGCCGGCCGCTGATCGCCTTCCGGCTCCTCACATCGCGAACGCGCGGTGCATCGGCTCTGCCGCTGCCGCGCAAATCCCAATGCCGGCGGCGGGACCCGAACCGGGCCGTCCAGCCTCGCCGTCGGCCGACAGCGATCCTCATCGATGCCGGCAAGCAGTCCCCGGAGCGGCCCATCTTCCCTGGAGCAAGTGCATGTTGAAAACACTCGGCAGACAATCCGCCTCAATCGCCAATGTCGGCATTCCCGTAACCCTGCTCGCGCTGCTCGGGGCCGGTGGGGCTCACGCCTTCTCGGCGCCGGCGGCCGGCGACCTCGGCTACGACATCTACGATATCGTGGTCAATCAAGGGGTCAAAGGCCCGCTCGGCTTCGTCGGCGGCGTCGCGGCCTTCCTGTTCGGCGTGAGCAGGCTCTTCTCGAACATCATGATCGGCATCCCGACCATCGTGGCGGCCGTCTGCCTGATCAAGGCGGACTCGATCCTCCAGACATTCGGAATGGTCATCTGACGGATTGGTCCGCCGCCGCGCCTGGGCGCGGTCGGCGGACCTCAACGGGCCAGGGCGCATGAGGCGCACTGGCGGGACAACCCCCGAAGTTCAACCAGCTTCGCAGGGAGGTCACGACGCAAGGAGGAGAAGGCTCGTGGACGAGCGGCTACCCCAATATCTGCACAAACCCGTCCAGATCCTGTGGTTCGGATCGGACGAGTTCGTGCTCGTGATCACGGTGATCTTCGTCGCCGTGATCGTGGGCGGGATGCTCGGTTGGGCGCTCGTCGCGGGTCTTCTCCTTTTCGTTCCCTGGCTCCGCACCAAGCCGCGCGGCTTCATCCCGCACATGGCCTGGCGCTGGGGCCTGGTCCGCTGGTCCAACTATCCGGGTCCGACCCAGACTCGGTTCTACGAATGAGGCGGGCCATGTTCGGACGCAAATCCCCCGGCACACCCCCACGCGATCCGCTGATCGGCAAGCCGGGCAGCTATGGCATCCACCGCTACCTGCAAGGGGCGAGCAACCTGTTCGAGGAGAACCGGCTGTTGAAGCTCGCCGTCATCGGCCTGTTCGGGATCACGGCGGTGCTGGGCACGGTGATCTACACCTCCAACCAGAACACCCGGACGATCATCGTCCCCTACGGCGCGGGCGGCGACCTCTATGTCACGGGCGGCGAGCCGTCCGAGGCCTATCTGCGCTCGATCACGCGCAATGTCGTGTCGCTCTCGGGCACCTACTCCGCCTACTCCGCGGATCGGCAGTTCCAGGAACTGCTGAGCATCACGCACCCCTCGACCTACAACAGCCTGCGCGACAGCCTCAACCGGCTGCTCGACGAACTGGCCAATAATCCGACGCTCTCGATCGCGACCTATATCCGCCCCGACCAGCCCGTCACCTGGACCCGGACCGAGATTCTCGTGCCGGTCGAGAAGGTCCGGGTGATCGGCGGGGTGATCCGCAAGTTCCGGGGCAATCTTCGGATCCGTTACGTGATCGACAATGGCCGCTTCTGGCTGACCGCCCTCAATGAGGAAAATTTCGATGTCCAGCCTCGCTAAGTCCGCGCGGCCGAGCCTGATGCTGCTCGCCCTGTCGCTTGCCGCTCCGGCCGCCGCGCAATCCATCATGGTTCTGCCCGACCAGACCAGCACGATCCGCCTGTCAAACCGCGACATCAACCATGTCATCTGTTCGGGCGGAGAAATCGAGGACGTCAGGTTCAGCGCCGAAAAGGCGATCGCCGTGGAGCGCGCCGGTTCCGACGCCTGGATCAAGTTCCTCGTTCGCGAGATCGACGACGCCGGGATGGTGACGCGCAGCTTCGTCACCGTGCCGTCTGAGTTCTTCATCACCTGCAACGGCGCGGTCTATGCGCTCTATGCCGAGCCGTCGGATATTCCGGCGCAGACGGTGATGCTCCAGCCCGGCGCTCCCCAGCGCGCCCGCGCCAATGAGGAACTGCTAGGACCCCTGGTCGAAGAAGAGCGTGCAGTCTCGATCACGCTCTCGATGCTCCAGGACCGGATCCCGGCGAGCTTCACCAGCGTTGCGCCCCGATCCGGGCCGATCCGGCTCGCGACGCTGCCGGGCGCCACGCTGGAGGAACGACGCCGCATCGAAATCGACGGGTCCGGCCTCTCGGCATCGGAATATCTGGTCTCTGCCGCCGGCGGCGCGCAGCTCGACGAACGCGGTTTTCTCGACGGCGCGCTCGGCGCCAACATCTTCGCGATCACCCTCGACCGGGGCAATATCGAGGCCGGGGAAGCCGCGCGGCTGATCGTCGTTCGCCGGGGAGCCGGGCAATGAGCGGCGGGGACTCTCGCGGCGGTCGCGGGCCCCGCGGGCGCGGTCCTGCCGATCGCGCGGAGGAACTCGACCTCGACGGCTATGAGGCGGACCGCCCTCGTCCTGGCGAGAATACGCGCGGCCCCGCGCTGCTCGATCTCAAGACGCGGTGGCAAACGCTGACCGCACGCCAGCAGCTGCGTTTGAGGCAGCTTGGCGTTGCCGGTGCGATCGGCGTGCTGGGGCTCGGCCTCTACACGGCCAGCGGCGACAAGACCGAGCAGGCCGCGCCATCGCCCAGTTCGAAGCTCGACATGGGCGCGGGGCTTCGCGGCGACAGCCTAGAGGTCAAGCTGCGCGGCGACCTGCAGAAGATTCTTGATGGACAGCAATTGCTCGGCGATCGCGTCTCCGCCATCGAGGAAGGCAAGGTCGCGCCCGGTTCCGGCACGCCGCCCCATGCGCTGGACGGCGATCTTCCTCCGGCGATCCCCGGCTCGGTTCCCGACTTTCCCGAACCGCCCGCGACCGGTGACATCGATCCTTCCGTCGCGAAGCCGCCCGCGCCGCCCGCCGCGCCGCCAGCGCCTCCGGCCCCGCCGGTCGAGAAGACCGTGGGCGCGATCGGCGCCGCGACCAGTCCGGTCGCGGCCGCCGATGGGGCACAGGCCGCTAAAAAAAAGACGCGGACCATCTATTTGCCACCTGGTTTCATGAAGGCGCGGCTGCTGACCGGGATCGATGCGCTGGCGAGCCGGGATGCGACCAACAATCCCGAACCGTTGATCGCGCGGGTGCAAGCCCCCGCCGTCCTGCCCAATGACGTCAAAGCCAACCTCGCCGGCTGCTTCGTCATCGGCAACGCCACCGGCAGCCTCGCGAAGGAACGGGTCGAAGTCCAGTTGGTCAGCCTCTCTTGCGTCGATTTCGACGAACGCTCGGTGGTCGACCAGCCCATCAAGGGCTTCTTCGTCGACGCCGACGGCAAGAAGGGCCTCTCCGGCAAGGTCGTCACCCGCGCCGGCGCGGCCCTTGCCCGCGCGTTCATCGCCGGGACCATCACCGGGGTCGCCGATACGGTCCAGAATACGGTCGGCGACGTCTCGACCTCGGCGCTGGGTTCGGTGCGCACGCTCGATGCGGGCGACGCCGCCAAGGCCGGCATCGCCGGCGGCCTGTCGCGATCGTCCGAGAAGCTCACCGATTTCTATCTCGATCTCGCGCGCCAGGCGGGGCCGATCGTTGAGGTCGGCGCGGCGAAGGACGTCGTGGTCGTGATCCAGGAGGGCGTCACCCTCGATATCAAGCCGACCGCCGGAAGCAAGTTCTGATGCGCCGGCTCCTCATCCAACAGGGAGTATCGCCCATGCGGCCTCTATCGCCCGCGCGCCGATCGCGCGCCCTCTCCCCGCTTCTTCCGGTCTGCGCCGCCTTCATGCTGAGCGGCTGCGCGACGATGGGCTCGATCATGTCGCCCTATAGCGAGAAGTTCAGTTGCAAGAACGACGATCACGGCCAGTGCATCCACCCTGAGAAGGCCTATGCCGATGCCGTTGCGGGCGTCGCGTCGAAGTCCGATCCGGCGGTCACCAGGGACAGGAAGTTGCTCAGGGACGGCAAGGCCGCGCGCGGTTCCACTGGAACAACGTCGGGCGCCTTCGCCGGTTATCGCGACAGCGTCTATCGCGAGCTTCAGGGGCTGATCGAGCAGCCGGTCACGCCGATGCTCAAGCCCCCGCGCTCGGTCCGCACGCTGATCCTGCCCTATGCCGACCGGCAGCGTCCCGACCGGCTCTATATGCCGCGCTATGTCTATTCGCTGGTCGAGCGTCCACAATGGGTGGTCGGCGACTATCTCGTCGCCCCGGTTTCGCCCGCGTCTCGCGCAAACGTCCTCGAGCAGGTCCGGGACCGCCCCGACGATGGCCAGAATGATGCGGGGCCCCGGCCATGAGCAGCTATCAATCGGGCATGACGCTGGCGCGGCTGCGCCGCAGCGTCGAGCGCGACAGCTATTCCGATTTTCTTCCCCTCGCCGCCTGGGTCGAGGAAGAACAGGCCTTCCTCACCATCGACGATGGCTGGGGATATAGCTGGGAGCTTGTCCCCTCCCCCTACATGTTCGCGCATGTCCATGAGGCGCTGCTGGGGCTGCTCAACGTCAATTTTCCCGAAGGCACGATCCTCCAGCTTCAGAGTTTCGCCGACCCGCTTATCGACGATGCGCTCGACGCCTTTCTCGACCTCAAGACGCGGCCCGATCCGCTGATCCAGGCCTCGGCGCGGCGCACCTTCGACTATCTGCGCGCCGGCACCATGGGCCTGAAGGCCCTGCATGGCATTCCGATCCGCGATTTCCGCACCTTCCTGTCGGTCAAGACGCGCGCGCCGATGGACAGCGACCTGCGCCGCCAGATCGAGGAGCAGCTCGCCAAGCTCGGCATCCGCCCGATGGCGCCGAGCGAGATCATCTCGCTCTACCGGCGCATTTTCAACGGCGTTCATGCGCCCGCGCCCGGCGTCTTCACCCAGACCGCCGACGTGCCGCTGCGCCGCCAGATCATCGATGCCGGGCCGGCGCTCCGCTTCGACGGGCCGGAAGTATATCTGGGCAACCAGGTGGCGCGCTGTCTGACGCCCAAGTCGCCGCCGCGGCGGATCACCGCCGAACGTGCCAATCGTCTCACCGGCGGCATGCGCGGGTCGTCCGAGGACAGCGACCAGATCGGCGGGCCGTTCCTCTATACGCTCAATGTCCTCTTCGATCACTCGGCCTTCGAGATCCACAAGCGCGCGCAGATTCTCTCGGCGCAGAAGGCGGCGGGGTCCTTCGCGGTCGAGGTCGGCAAGCAGATCGAAGAGATCGGGTGGATCCTGGACGAGGCCGGAAACACCCGGTTCGTCTCGGTGATCCCCACCATGTGGGTGTTCGGCCGCGACCGCCATCAGGCCCGCGAGATGGCGGCGCGCGCCAAGCGGCTGTGGGAGAGCGAACCGCTGCCGTGGATGGTCCAGGAGGAATCCTACCTCAACCCGATCCTGCTGGCCGCGAGCCTGCCCTTCGGCCTGTACCCCGAGCGACGCACGATCGGTATGCTGCAGCGCGATTTCCGCGTGCCGGTGCGCGCGGGCGTGCTGATGTCGCCGATCCAAACCGATTTCCGGGGCGGCGGGCGGCCGGCGCTGCTCTACACGGGCCGCAAGGGGCAGCTCATCACGCTCGACCTCTTCGATCCGCGTATCAACAACTACAACTTCATCGTCTCGGCGGAATCGGGCGCGGGCAAGAGCTTCCTGCTCAATAACCTGTGCCAGCAGTATTTCGCGCAGAACGCGCTCATCCGCATCATCGACATCGGCGGCAGCTACAAGAAGCTCTGCACGCTCTGCTCGGGCCGCTACATCGATCTGGGCGAAGAGCATCTCGTCCTCAATCCGTTCGACCTGGGGCTCGCTCTCGACGGCGACGATCGAGAGTCCGCGATCTCGATGGCGGTGTCGATCGTCGCGGAGATGGCCAACGCCGGGACGCGCAAGGGCGTCACCACGTCCGAATGGAACCTGCTCAAGTCCGCCGTGCAATGGGCGATCGAGAGCGGCCGCGCGGAAGCCGGGATCGATGCGGTGCGCGAATGGCTCGGCTCCTATCCGGCCAACACCGTCTCCGATCTCGACCGGGTCGACCACCTCGTGCCCACGGCGCGCGAATTGGCCTTCAACCTGCGTGATTTCGGGTCGGACGGAGCCTACGGCCATTATTTCAACGGTCCCAGCACGTTCGACATCTCGAACGATGAATTCGTGGTGCTCGAACTCGAGCGCCTGAAGGCCATGCCTGACCTGTTCAACGTGGTCGTCATGGTGGTGATCAACGCGGTAACGCAGGAACTCTACCTGTCCGCCCGTGATCGCCCCCGCTTCGTGCTGTGCGATGAAGCCGCGCAGTTCATGACCCGCGAAGAGGGCCAGGACCTGTCGCGCCTCGCCGAGGCGATCAGCCAGGGCTATCGCCGCGCCCGAAAATATCGCGGCAGCTTCGGCATCATTCTCCAGAGCATGAACGATCTGCTGCTGTTCGGCGGCACGGGACAGGTGATCCTGGAAAATGCCGCGACGCGCTTCCTCCTGCAGGGATCGACCTATGACAAGGCGGTCGAAAACAAGATCCTCGACTATTCGGGTTTCGTCCTCGACCTCCTGAAATCGGTCCGCAACAACAAACCGAACTATTCGGAAGTCTTCATCGACAGCCCGCTTGGCCTCGGCATCGCCCGGCTCGTCGTCGATCCGTTCAGCTACTGGATCAACACCTCCGCGCCCGAAGACGTGGCCGCGTTCGAGGCGCTGGTCCGCGCCGGACGCTCGCCGCTCGAAGCGGTGTGCGATCTCGCCGGCGTCGATCCCGCCGGGATAATCGGCACGTCCTGCGATGACGCAGCGCCGCTGAAGCGGAGCGCGCTGTCATGACGCGGCGCTCCCCCTCCCCCGACCAGTTGCCGCTCCGGCTCGTGGAGAGCCCGGATGAGGATATCGAGCGGATCATCGAGGCGCGCGTCGCCGCACGGGCGGAAGCCGACGCATTGCGCTGGCGCTTCCGCCTGGTGGTCATCGAATCCGTGATGATCGCATCGCTCGTGCTCGCGGCCGGGCTGGTGCTCGAACAGCCCGCTGGCATCGTTCTTCGCGGCGCGGCGATCGTTGGCGGCGGCTGTTTCCTGACCGGGCTCATCCTCATCGGCCTGACCGGGGCCGCGGGCCGCTTGCTCGCAAAACTCAGGAGGAAAAGATGATGCTGGACATACTCCCGCCCAGTGGCGGCAATGAGCGCCTGACCCTCGTCGTGCGCAGGCCGGACGAATCCCTTCACGACTACCTGGTCCGCTGCCAGTGGGAACTGGGCGACCGGGTCCGGTTCCTCGCGTCCGTTCGCGATGCGCAATGGACCATCCTAGAAAGCGAGCGCCAGCGCTGGCGGCGGCACGCTCTCCTGCTAACCTTCACCGGGCCGGTCATCACCGCCCTGGCCTATGCCGCTCTTGGCTTGTGCGGGGCCGCGGACAGCGTGCTGCCAGTGCCGCTCATGGCCGGGCTGATCGCCTGTGCCGGAATTGCCGGCGCCGCGCTGGCGATCGGCATCGCCCGCATCATCGACAGCATCCCGAATTGGCTGGTCACGCGGAGGGCACGGAGATGGGCATGAACGGCAGCTTCTCCGGCTCGCCCGACCCGTCGTCGATCCGGCCGCTGATCGGCGACATGATCCGTTGGCTTGCCCGACAGATCGACGGCGGGATCGACGAAATCCCTCCTCGTCCCGGAAAACGGCCGGAGAATCTTTTGATCCGTCCAGGGATGGCCCCGCGCCTGCCGGGCGAGACGCAGGAAGCCTACGTCGAACGCCTGCATCGCTCGAATGAAGCCGTGCTCCTGATCATGACCCGTTCCGCGCTTGCCATGGAATATACGTCCGGTCGGGACGAGAGGATCGCGGCTCTGCGCTTTCGGCAGATCGTGGGCCTCGAAGCGGCGGCGGCCTCGATCATCGTCGGCCTGTTCCTGCTCGTCCCGGAAATGCCCCTGTTCATGCGGGCGGCCATTCTTGTCCTGACGCCGATCGCGCTTGTGCGGGGAGGACTTTGGTTCCTGCACCGCGCGTCGAGGATGGCAAATGCCCTCGCCCGACATGCCGAAAGGTGGGGCCGATGAACGGCATCTTCTCCGGCGCGCCTTGTCCGTCATCCATTCGCCTGCTGGTCGGCACCCATCTGCTGTTGATCCTCCAGTCTTCGCTGGTGCTCTGGTCGGCCCCCGACCTCGGCGGCAGCCAGGCGCTGATCTGGCTCACGCTGTTCCTGGGCGTCACCGCGTTCATCTGCGCGGTCTGCGGCGAGAGTCGTACGCCTGCCGTTCCATGGAGGGAGCGCCGCCGTGGTCGATAGACGTGTCCCCCAAGGCTGGCATGTCCTCGCCATCCAGTCCGCGCTCATCGCCGGGTGTCTGGCCGGCGCGCTGATCGTCGCGGGGGTGGCCCACGCCGAGACATCGACCATTGGTCGTACATGGCCGATCGCCGAGCCCGACGCGATGGCCGAGATCGAGGCGCGTGCCGCAAAGCAGCCGCCCAATATGGCCGAAAAGTTCGGGCCGCGTTCGGGCTGGAGCGCATTGAAAGGCGCGACGCTCGGTGTCGCGCGCCAGAACCAGGTTCGCAGCGTTGTGCCGTTCTACACGCTCGATCAGGAAATCCGGCTGCCGGACGGCAAGCTGCTCTATCCTGCGGGCTTCACCTTCAACCCGCTGACCTATGTGTCGCTGCCGCAGAAGCTGGTGGTCGTGCATCCCCGCGATCTGGGCTGGGCGCTGAAGACCGCCGCGCTCACCGACTGGATCATCCTCACCGGCGGTGGGGACGCAAAGGACGATGCGCTCTCGCTTGGCGAGAAGCACGGCCGTGCCCTCTTCATTCTCGAGGAGCGCGTGAAGGAGCGGTTGGGCCTCACCGTCGCGCCCGTGATCGTCCGGCAGGTCGGCCAGAAGCTGGAGCTGACAGAGGTGCGCGTCGATCGCGCTCCCGTACGAAAGGCCATCCCATGAGTCGGCTCATCTCGATGCTGCGCACCGGCGCGGCGGCCCTCGCTCTTGCGCTCGTCGCGCCCGCCACGCCTGCGCATGCCTCCAAATGCGAGGCGGGCACCGTGTTCAATCCGATCACCAAGGTGCGCTGGAACTGCATCTTCCCGATCACGATCGGGGGCGTGCGGGTGGGCTCCTACGATAAGCTCGACAAGGAACTGGACGCCCAGTCGGCCTCCAAACCGCTCTGCGCCTGCCGCAAGGGTGCGACCTTCTGGTTCGGGGTCAAGGTTTCGTTCTGGTCACCCAATCGCATGGTTGATGTCGTGACCGAGCCGGGCTGCATGATGGCGCTCGGTGTCGATCTCATGCCGACCGGTGGGAAATTGCAGGGCAGCCAGTCGTCGATCTCGGACGGCACCAACACCCGCAAGATGTTCGCGCAGGCGCATTATTACATCTCGCCGGTCTGGAAGATGCTCGACATGTTCACGGACCTGCCGTGCATCGAGGATGATGGCTTCGACGTCGCGATGATCACCGAGGTGCTGCCGACCTGGCAGTCGGGCACATTGGGCGCTATCATCCAGCCCGAAGGCATCCTGTTCGGCAATCCGGCGGCCGGCCTCGCCTGTATGGCCGACAGCGCCGCCGCAGCTGCTGGCAAGGTCATCGATCCCCTGTTCTGGTGCATGGGCTCCTGGGGCGCGACCTATCCGGTCGCCGGCGACATCCATTTCGGGGACAGCGTCGAGGCCTGGGCGGGTCTCGCCGCGCGCTCGACGTTCATGATGGGCAGGCTGGGCGCTCTCACGATCCACTCGGCGGACGGCTGCTCGTTCAAGCCGCAGCCGATCTGGACCAAGAGCCGCTACAAGATGCAGATCATGGAGCCGGTCAAGGGCGGCAAGTGCGTCAACATCGGCCGTCCCGGCGCGCTCTGGACATCGGGCAAGCACGCGCCGGGCAAGGACAATGCCCAATTCATGTTGTTCGAGAAGGCGATCTGCTGCGCGGGGATTTCCACGCCATGAGCAGATCGCTTCCCCCAAACCGTGCGTCTCGCGCGGGTAGCTGCCCCGCTCGTCACGGAACGCTCCCCACCGTGAGCGGGCGCGCGGAAGGAGCGGCGGTGTGCCTTTCAACCGCCGCTCCCCCCTCGGTCAGCGCGGCCGAAAGCCCCCCGCCGGGGCCGGCAATGCCCCCTCCCGCCGTATCTCCGGTGGCGGCCGCGCTGACCATTTTTGAGGGACAGGCCGTCTTCAGGATACTCTCGCCCGGATCCAGCGCGTTCCGGGCGGGAGACGTGCTGCGCTTCGCCCATGGCTCGCGAACCACCCGCGCGAGGACGCCATGGTGAAGCGCGGCATCCTCCTCCTCGCGGCCAGCGCTCTGGCGCCGGCGCCGCTCTCGGCCCAGACGGTCGAGGACCGCGCCCGCGCCGCCGCCGAAGCATCCCGCGCGAAGACCTCGGACAGCGATGCGATCCAGCAGAATTATCTGACGCCGGGGCTTGCCGGACAACCGATCTCGACAGTCGACAACAGCCGGACGTTCAACCCCAATATAGCGTGCCAGAAGACGGCGACGCTGCTCGAACTGATCGCGCAGCCGGCGGCGACCGGCGATATCGGCACGCTGCGGATATCGCGCGACAAGGATCTCGACGGCACGGTCGACCAGACATTGACCCTGCCGGTGCCGGTATCGGGCATTTGCGCCAATGGCGTCGTCTCCTGTCAGCCGGGCACCTGGAACCAGTGCAAGAGCTTCAAATGGGATGTTGCGTCAGGCGGCGATCTCAAGCTCGCGCAAGTCGACCTGACCGATCTCGCCGGTTGCTACTGCATCAACAACAGCTGCGGCAGCAACCTCGTCTGGGGCAATATGGCCTCGGTGCTGAAAGACCTGGGCGGCGGCGTCATCGGCGCGCTCACCACGGCCGATCCGCGCGTCGGCGTCGCGCAGGCGGTGATCGACGGCCCGGCCATCCGTTACACTGGCGCCCAAAGCACGGCCTGCTCGCCCAACCCCGCGCTCCCGCAGACGGCCTATCGCGCCAGTCCCGCCACGATCCAGGGCGATGCCGCGAGCGTCGCCGCATCGAACAGCATCTTCCAGGCGCTCAAGGGCTCGCCCGCCGGCGTCGGCAAGGCCGAGCAGATCCGGTCCTGCACGATCACGCGGGAGGTGTCGTTGAACGCCGTCAAGGCGGACGATGTGATCGCGCATCTCGGCGGCGCCTATGCGATCTATGCGCCCGCACCCGATCAGCTCACATTGCAGATGGGCTCGCCGCGCGACGACAGCCTGCGAGGCGGGAGCTGCCGCATCTTCGAGTTTTCCATGCGGCTGCGGATCGATGATCCCGATCGCCTCGCGCAGTTCCGGCTCTCGCACTATTTCTTCGACGACTGGCTCCAGCTTCGCATCGACGGCGAGCTCATGCTGTCCAATCCGGCGAACTGGACCGGGACCGGCCTGCCGCCCGGCAAGTGCGAGCGGAAACGGACCTGGCATGCCTATCCCAATCTCGACCTCAAGCCGTGGCTGACCCGCGGCGAGCATGTCATTTCCATGCGCATCGCGGTCGGCGGTGAAGGAGAGGCCTTCGCGCAGTTCGATGCAATGCTCGACCTCAGTTGCAACCCGACCGAGCGGATCGTCGACCTGTGCGCGGGCTATGCCGGCGACGTCAATTGCGCGCTTCATGACGAAAGCGTCGATGGCGTCGAGACGTTCCGCAACGGCGTCGGCACCGGCCTTACACCCCTCCCCCAGGCACGCCTGTTCGAGAGCGGCGCCTGCTCGCTCCGTCTCGCGCGGCCATGGTTCGAGCGTCAGCGCCGTTATCGTTGTACCGTCGATACCGGATCGATGCCGGAACCTGATCTGAGCCGCGGCGCCTATATCATCGACCATTCGACCGAGACCATGCTGGCCGACCGGACGAGGACCTCGGACGGGGGTTATGCCACCGCGTCACGGCCCTTCGCGCTGCCCGATCGCGGCTCGGTTCCGGCCTGCGAGCCGGTCTGCAAGACCCGCGCGCCCGCGCGCAATACGGCGGCTACCCTCGACGGAGTGGTCGGCACGAAACAGAATGCGCCTGTCGGGTGGGACACCTTCTACCATGCCTGCACGGCGGCAGGCGGCGGCGATGTCTGCCCTGTGGGTCCGGGCGAGGAAATCGTCTCGGCCTGCGGCTGCCTCGACGATTTTCCCGAAGCCGTCGTCATGATGCAGACCGTCCGCCTCGGTGGGGCCGACATGGTCTGCACGGGGGAAGTCCGATGATCGGGCGCCTCCTTCCCTGGCGGAAGCGCGCACAGCTGCTTGCGCTCGGCCTGTACGGCTTGCTGCTCGCGGGGCATGTCACGCCAGCGCAAGCGCAAACGCTCCCGGTCTGCGCGGTCGATCTCGATGGCAACGGCGATGCCGGTGATCCTGGCGAGGTCGCGAACTGCACGATCATGGCGGATGAAGAATGGCTCTGCCCGATCCAGCAAGTGATGTGCGTGGCCGATGCCGAGGGCGCGTATAGCTGCCCGCTCGGCAGCCAGCACTCATGCCTGACGCCGGTCGGCGGCGGCACGCCGATGTGCTCGCCCAATGCCTGCACCGGCAGCGACGGCACCGGAATTGAGGACGATCCCATCGTCGACGATCCCGGCGCGCCTGCCGATGGCGAAGTCGATGCCGAAGGGCATTGCCTCGGCAATATCGAGATATTCGCGGGACGCGCGGTGCGCTGCCGCCCAGCGGGTCTCAAGACCACCTTCTCGAACTGCTGCAAGGACAAAGGCAAGATCGTCAAGGACGGGATGGGCTCGTCCATCTCGTCGATCGGCACTAAGATCGCGGTGGCGAAAGGAGTCTTCACCGGCATGAAGGCCGCCTATGGCGCGTTCAAGGCGGGCGCGACCGCCGGCCAGGCCGCGAGCTCCGGCGCGAACGCGATCATCGCCGGGATCGATCCGACCTCGATCGCCATCAGTCTCGCGATCAATTTCATGATGGATTTCCTCCTGTCCGGCTGTGACCAGCAGGACATGGAAGTGGGCATGCTGCGCGGGTCGGGCATGTGCCACGAGGTCGGGACGTATTGCTCCTCGAAGATCCTCGGCATCTGCGTGCAGAAATCCAAGGGCCACTGCTGCTTCAACACCAAGCTTGGCCGCATCATCCAGGAACAGGGTCGCCCGCAGCTCAAGAGCTTCAACGGCCTTGGCTGGGGCACGCCGAAGAACCCCTATTGCCGCGGATTCACCCCCGAGGAATTCCAGGCGCTGGATTTCAGCAAGATGGACCTCTCCGAATATTATTCCGAAATCGAGGCCCGCGCCCAGGCCGACATCCAGATCGACATGAAGGACAAGATCGATGCCTATATGCAGGTCATCGGCCAATAACGCGCGCGTCTCGCTCGCGCTGGCCGGTATCGCTTTCCTCTCCACCTCCGCGCCAGCGCAGGACACCGCTCCGCCGGTAAGCGCGAGGGAGCGCGCGCAAGAGCAAGGCGACACGGCGATGGACCGGCTCGAACGCGCCACCGCCGCGCGCAAGGCCGAAGCGGAAATGCTCGGTCCGACCGCGCTGCCGACGCCATCGGACGAGACCCGCCGCCGCGCTTTCGAGGGGCTGCGCAAGCGCGCTCCGTCGCCGGCGATGGATGCGCGGGCGCGAACCGCGCTCGACAACGGCAAGGAGGCCATGGCCGCCGAGCACGACGCCATGGCCAGACGGCTCGGCCAGGCGCTCGGTCTCGATGCGCCCGACATGCAGGCCGTAGCCGGCATCACCACGCCTCCCGAAACCAAAGGCTGGGTGCCGGTGCTGTTCGTCTCGTCCTCGATGCCGGTGACGACATTGCGCATCTATGCCGGGCAGCTCGAACGGGTCGGCGGCGTGCTGGCCTTTCGCGGGATGCCCGGCGGGCTCACGAAGGTCGCGCCGATGGCGAAACTCTCCGCGGAAATCCTGCGCCATGATCCGGGATGCGAAGGCCCGGCCTGCGCGATGCGCGACGTGCAGTTGATCGTCGATCCGCTCATTTTCCGCCAGCACGGCGTCACCCGCGTCCCCGCACTCGCCATGGTGCCCGGCGATCCGGCGCTACCCTATTGCGAGCGCGAGGATGATGCCCCGCGCGCCGCGCATGTCATCTACGGCGACGCCGCACTTTCAGGATTGCTCGAAGAATATGCCCGCCTCGGCGGCAAGCAGGAGGTGCGCGATGCTCAGACTCGCCTTCAGGGCCGCTAGATCCGGCTGGGCCGAACTGAAGCTGCTGCCGCTCAAGGCCGCGGTCGCGCTCGGCAGTTCGGGGCTCGGCCAGCCACCCCGACCCGAACAGTTGTGGAAGGCGTTCGGCATCGTCCTGCCGGTGGGCCTGCTGACGTGGTGGGCCATTCCCCAGGCGACGATCGTGATGAGCCCGTCGATCGACGCCTGGCTCGTCCGCAAGGCGCCGGGGCCGATCCATCGCGGCGATTTCGTATCGTTTACCCTGTCGCATCCGCTCGCCGGTCCCAAGCCGGTCGATGTTACCAAGATGGCGCTGTGCCTGCCGGGCGACCGCATCGACTGGATCGAGAAGCCGTCGTCTGCATCTGGCCCCATACATCCCGGCGAATGGGATGGCTGGTACTATTGCAACGGCAAGCTGCTCGGGATCAGCAAGCCTTATGGGCACAATGGGCAGAAGCTCGACCATTGGCGTCCGATGATCGGAACGATCCCGCCGGGCATGATCTATGTCGGCTCGTCGCACGCCAGCGGGTTCGACAGCCGCTACTACGGCCCGGTCGAGATCGAGCGGCTGAAGCGCATGGAGAAGCTGCTGTGATCCGCGTCGCCCTCCTCATCGTGGCGGTGCTCCTGCCGATCCTGCCTGTCCATGCGCAGACCGGCGAGCAACGCACCGGCTACTGGTGGTATCAGGCGCCGCCCAAACCCACGGAAGAGGATGCCGATCCCGACGCTCTCAAAAAGCCGGTGATCCCGCCGATGGTCGAACTGGCCACCTGGACGCCGCCGAAGATCAGGAAGCTGATCGAGGAACAGCGCGACTACGCGGCGACCGTGCTCACCGTCGATGCGGTCGCGGATTTCTGGCGTCTGCAGGACTTCGCCCGGCGCAAGGCCCGAGCCTTCGCCGGTGTCACGCAGATCGCCATGCTGCAAAATCCCGAACTCAACGCCAAGTCCGCCAATCCGATGGTCGGCGAGGCGCGTGACCAACTCTCCGCTCAGAAGGATCAGGTCCGCCGCCAGTATCTGCGTAGCCGCGCCAATGAATTCGCGCTGGTCATGTTCTCGCGTTCGACCTGCGGCTACTGCCGCGTCCAGTGGCCGATCGTCCAGCGCTTCCAGGACGAGATGGGCTGGCAGGTCACACTTCAGGACATCGACCGCAAGCCGGAACTCGCGCAGCGCTTCGGGGTCGAGGTCACGCCCACGACGATGGTGATCCGGCGGGGCAGCCAGCAGCGCATGGTGATCGCCAGCGGGGTCGAGGCCTATCCCAACCTCATCCAGATGGCCTACCAGGCGGTCCGGCTGCTCGCGGGCGATATCCGGCCCGAACAGTTCCTGACCGGCGCGGGCGAGGAAGACGGGTTCTTCGACGCGCTCGCCAACGGCCCGGTCTCCGCCACCGATCCGCGCGTCCTGGGCGGCGATCTGGTGGACGTTCGGATGGGACCCCGGCCATGATCCGCTTTGCCCCCATCCTGCTTACGGCGATGCTCATGGCCAATGGATCCGCGCACGCGCAGGCGCCGACGCACGAACAGGCGATGCGCGCGGCGATCCACCCGGTCGCCACCGACGCGGAGATGCGCCAATGGCTCGCCCGCGTTCCGGTGACGCGCGACTGGCCGCCCGACTTCGCCGAAACCATGAAAGGCCAGGCCCCCGCGTTCATCGTCGAGATGAGCACGGCGCCCGGCTGCATCCCCTGCGCCGATCTCTGGGCGCGGCTCGGCACATTGGGGCAACGCTATGGCTGGAAGGTCCGCACGATCGGCAGCCAGGAAGCGATGCTGCGCTCCGGGCGCCTCGGTCTGCCATGGGTCGGGCATCCGGTCGCCTGGGTCCGCCCTGTCGCCGATTCCAATCGCATCATTCCCGTCGCGATCGGCACCGATCACGCGCCCAACCTCGCGCGCAATCTCTACCTCGCCGCCAAGATGCTGACCGGGGTGAAGCCCGCTGTCGGCGTGCGCGGCATGGCGAAGTTCACCGGAATCGTGGCCGCGCCCACGCCTCCATCCTCCAACCGAGCAAGGAACTGACATGGGGAGCCAGACCCTTGCCCGCGCAAACGAAAGCTGCCCGCCATGGCAAACCCGCGCCGCCGCCTGACCCTGCTCGCCTTGCCCCTGCTGGCTTGCGTTGCCTTCGCCACACCGGCTTGTGCGCAAAGCTGGGCCGAAAGCTGGTTCGACAATGTGACCTATACCAGCCCCGGCTCGTTCGAGGACCAGACCCGCGGCTATATCACCGCGGGCGGCATGTCGGGCCGGATCGATGTCCATAACGACTATCTCATGTCGGTCACGCTGCCCAAGGTCCGCGCGGGCTGCGGGGGAATCGACATGTTTTTGGGCGGCATGTCGTTCCTCGATCCCGACTATCTCGTCCAGAAGCTCGAAAGCATCCTTCAGGCCGCCCCGGCGGTCGCTTTCCAGTACCTGCTGGAAACCCTCGATGAAAAAATGGGCAACATCATCTCGAAGATGGAGGCGGCGACCAACTTCCTCAACTCGATCCAGGTCAACGATTGCCGGCTCGCCAACCGCATGGTCCAGATCGCCCGGGGCGACGACAATATGTCGGGCATCATCGAAGAGATGACCGGCTACAAGAGCGTCCGCGAGGGCTTCTCCAAGAGCTATCAGCAGAGCCGCGAAAAGATTCAGGCGAACCAGGGCAATCCGACCGAGGATCTGCGCGACGCGCTGGAAAACTGCCCGGCCGAGGTCACCGACATCTTCAAGACCGGCTCGCTCCTCGCCCATGCCGCCGCGCGTGTCGGCGCGTCCGACTGGGCCGGCGTCATGCGCGCCCGCGTCGGCGACGTCTATATGCGCTGGGACCCGGCGGACAAGGTACCGCTGTTCACGGCTATCCCCGCCTGCGCGCGGCAGGACACCGAGAGCGTCGATGATTTCCTGACCGGCAAGGTCCAGACCCGCGCGATCGCGGTGCCGCCGACCTCGGCCGACTGCTCGACCGACGGCAGCGGCAAGGGCGCGCTGGTGCTCGCGCGCGGCCGGATGGAGTCGATCGCGATCAAGATCCGCACGCGCGCCGCGCTGACGGCGGAGGAACGCCAGTTCGTCGCCAATGTGCGCACCCTCCCCGTCTATCGTCTTCTGGAATGGGGCGTGCGCCAGGGGCTGGTCGAGAGCGTGATCGGCGATACCGACGAACTGGTCGCGTTGACGCTCGCATACCAGATGCTCAACGACCTCACGCGTAGCATAGATTTTGCCGTGTCCAATGCCGAACGTGGCGTGACCGCCGCCGGCGCGGCCGATGCCGGCAGCGCCCGGATCTGCCAGACCCGCATCCTCGCCAAGGGCATTGAGCAATTGAGCGGGCTACGCGACGAGGTGCTGCGCCAGCGCGCGCAGATGCGCCAGTCCTACATGGCCGCCCTCAACCAGGCGAACCTCTCGGCCAACTATGCCGGGGTCGTGCGCCAGCGCGACCGTGATGCGCGCGACGCCGCCGGCGCCGCCGCCAACCGCAACCGCTGACGGAGGGCCGCGTCATGCACCGCTTAGTTCGCGCGATCTCGGTCCTGATCGCTCTCTTCTCGGCCAGTCCCGCGCTGGCGATCGATGCGAGTTTCCACACCTATGACGGCTTTGCGGAGACGGTGGACGCCTTCCGCCTCGTCTCGATGATCTTCGGGGATTCGCGTTACGAGACATTGGTGCTGATCGTCGCGGTGGTGGGCATCGCGCTCGGCGTCCTGCTCGCCAGCATCCGCGGGCAAGGCATGGGCATCGTCGCCTTCGGGTTCCAGATGCTGATCGGCGTCGGCCTGTTCGTCGGCCTGGTCGCGACGACGGGCACGGTCCATGTCTACGACCGCGTCCGCAACGCCTATCAGCCGGTCGGCGACGTGCCGAACCTCATCGTGCTGGTCGCGGGCATGACCAACATGATGGAGCGCGCGCTCGCGGAAGTGATCGACGACAACACCACCGATCCCCATGCCAAGCTTGAGTTCGGGGCGGGCGGGCACAGTTTCGACCTGTTCCTCAATGCAGCGAGCCCGCGCGGCCCGATGACCGACACGTTCCTTGACGCGACGATCAAGGACTATGTCCGGCAATGCTATCCGGTCGCGCGGGTCTCGCCCGCCTATGGCGTCGACGACGATCAGCTGTTCCGCACGGCGACCGATCTTCCTGCCGCCTTTGCCGCGATGGCGGGGCCGGCGACCTTCAGCACGGTGTTCACGTCCACCGACAAGGGCGGCACGACGGTGAGCTGCAACGAGGCGTGGGAACATATCTCGACACGCCTCTCCGAACCTGCGCTGTTCGACAATTATGTCGCGCAGGTCTGCACCCGCACCGGCTACGACATCGGCAATGCGACCCAGCTTCAGCGCTGCCGCTCCAACATCGGCGAACTTGGCCAGATGATGATGGATACGCCGCTCTCGCTCCAGCAGTTCCTGACCAATGTGATGCTCGGCAGCACGGTGGGCGATGTGCTGTTCGAGGACAGTCCTGCAACGGCGGCGCGTGTCATGGCCAATCGCGCTGTCGTCTCGTCAGGCCTCGCCACCATGTCGACGGCCAACGAGTGGATGCCCACGATCCGGGCGACGGTCTTCGGGATCATGCTCTTCATGATGCCCGTCGCGCTGCTGTTCATCCTCACCCCGATCAATCTGCGCGTGGCTTCCTTCGCCCTCGGCCTGTTCGTCTTCGTGGCGCTCTGGGGCGTGATCGACGCCGGGATCTATCAGCTGACGCTCGGCCGCGCGACCGATGTGCTGGCCGAGATGCGCGCCAACCATGTCGCGGCCAATGCCTGGATGCTGGCGCCGTCGTCCGCGATGAAGGCGCTCGCCATCTTCGGGAGTTTCCGCACCGCGTCCGCGGGTCTTGCGGGGGCGTTCGTCTTCACGGTTTTCCGGTTCTCCGGTAATGTGTTCACCTCGTTCACATCCGGCGCGCTCGGTGTGCAGGGTCAGGGCACGGCAGCCGCCGCACCGCTTGCCACCAGCGAAGGCTATGCCGGCGCGCTCGAGGCGCAGGCGGGAGCAGCGGGCACCATGGCGCGGCGGGGCGCGGCTTCGAACTTCGGGGATTTCGGGGAGCGCTCGGCCTTCGGCGCAACCCGTGCGTTCGGTGCCGCGAGCAGCGTGCTCGGCGAACATGGCGGCGGCGCCAGCGGGACGGCCGCATTCGGCATGGGCAAGCTCGATGCGGCACGCGAACTGGGCGGGCTCTCCCCTGCCCTCACCGGCCGCAGCCTCACCGATCCCGCGACCGTGCGCGCCGTGCGCGACAATGCCGCGACCAGTGCGATCCATAATTTTGCCGAGAAGGATGCGCTCCGCAGCCTTGGCACCGGCTATTTTGGCGAGGGGCAATCCGGGGAACGTTCGTTCGCGGCCTTCACGCAGAAGATGGTCCAGTGGAAGGCGTTCGGGGATACGCGCGCCTATGACATGATGCTGTCCGGAGCCCAGCGGCATTTTGAGAGAAACGGCTACGACCAAAAGGATGCCGCGCTCAAAGCCTCGACGGTGATCGCCCAAGCGTCGGCTGATCCGACCTTCGCCAAACTGATCGCCAATACCTTCGACCAGGAGCAGATGCTGCGCAACGATCTTACCGGCGCGCAGATTCAAGTCGGCGCGATGGAAGGCCGGCGCGATTTTGCTGGCGACAATGTAAGGCGGATCGAGCGCGGCAATGTCGCGACCGAGCAGGCGCATAGGACCGGCAGCAATGAGGGCCAGCGCAACGCCGCCTCCATGCTCGGCCTCTCAGTCCAGGAAACCTCCCGCCGCATCGCCTTTATCAATGCGCTATCCGGAGAGGCTCGGTCGACAGCCATTTCCCAACTCTCCCGCGCAACCGGCCGCAACGAGGCGCAGGTCATGCGGGCGCTCGAAACCTACAATGCCGCCGTGCAGGTCGGCACCGCCGACGGTGCGACCGTCGAGGCCGCGCGCGAGGGCGCCAGCGTCTATGGCCGCACCCGCGAGGCAGCGGGCTTCGATTTTGCGGAGCGGTCGGGCAAGCTCGACGCGCAGCGTGAGGTCGGTCACGACGGTACGCGCTCGGCCGCCCGGATCGGGGAGCAGCGGCGACAGGCCGACAATGCCGGGTTCGCGGAAGGCGCGGCCGCCGCGGGCATGTCGGTGCGCCAGGCCGCACATCTCGACAGCTTCATCCGCACGCTGTCGCAGGGCGCCGGCAATCAGGTCGACATGGCCGAAGGTGGTGCGGCCGGGATCGCTGACCGCGCTCGCAACGAACGGATGACGCGGATCATCGATAATGAGCGCCTGACGCGCATGCAGAAGCTGCTGGCCGATCATGGTGTCGACATGTCGAAGCGGCAGATCGCCATGGCGCAGAATGGCGATCTGAGCCTCAATCTCACCCCGGAGACGGCGGCGCAGATGTGGCGCGGCGGGCTCATCAACGAGAGCCAATTGGGCGCGGTCGCCAATGGCGGGCGGGCAAGGTTCTCGTTCGCCGACAACGATCTTCTCGTCTCCAGCTCGGTCGGGTTCCAGCAATCGGCCCGCAACGATACCTCTACGCGGTTCGAGGCAGGGAAACAGGCCGGGCCCGACACGATCGAGCATTTCCTCAGCAGCGGCGAACAGGGCCAGGCGATGATGCAGAACTGGCTCAAGGGCGGGTTCGAGATGGACCGTCATGGCAACTGGCGTCTGAACCCGCAGGTGGCCGATACGCTTACGCGCGACGTGCAGGCGATCATCGCGCAGACCGGGTGGCAGCGCGGGCTCTCGCGATCCGCGCAGGATAATGTCACGATCGGTACAAGCGTCGGCGCTCAACTCGGAGGCTCGGTTGGGGTCGATGAATCGGAGGCGATAGGCGGTCGCGGGCAGCCTGCAGAGAAAGGCAAGCAAGCGGGCCAAGCGCAGTCGCCACAGAAGACCACGTCGACCTCAGGTCGAGTGGGCGCCAGTCTTGGTTTTGAAAGTCGTGACGTCGGAATCAGCAACGAGACAGCACAGTCGTCGATTGACATCGTCAACTACGACGTGCGCGAAGCGATTGCCGCCGCCGAGCGCGAAGCCGCGCGCTCGAGCGACCCGGCGGCGACCTTCTCGCGTGAACTGTCGGACCGGATTCTTGGCCCGGATGGCATACGCAACCGATATCTCCATGATGCGGATTCCGGCCGGGCAACTTTCGACATTACCGGGCCCCTGACTTCGGTCGAACAGAACTCCGTCCTGAAGAGCGGTAGATTTTCCACGGACGTGGATGGCAGCCCCGGCGATGGCGACAGCAGCTTCAAGAATCGTTAGTGCTTGAAGAACCGACTAGGGTGCTGAAGGCTCAGCGGGTTGCCGATGTAGAGACCTCCCGACCGTGGATCGAATATATCGGTGCCAGCACGAAGGTCTTCCATACCTCGCTCATGTTCCTCCCACATTCTTTTGGAGGTTCTGGCCACCGCTTCATCGGACACAGGCGTACCCTCGCCCGTCGATGAAAACCCGGCCACCCACTGCTGCACATAGCCGAGTCCAAGCACCATGAGTGCCGTCATCGGAAAGAACAGGAGGTTGAGAAAACCGGCCGCCGCACTGTCGTAGAACGCCTCAAGCGGCGCGATCCTGGTCGATGTAGCCATGCCAATCCACCAGACCGGAATTGCCGACCACCACAGCTTCGCGTACCACGGACGCCAGAGCCAATCGGACGGTTTCAGCCGGGGCGATGCCGGTTCGGGCGCTTGAATATGGGCGGCGTTGTTCATCGCTATATCCTCACCGGAGGACTATAGCAGAATTCTGTCGGTGTTCCATCATTTGTGAATCGGCTCGATCTGGAAACCGATTGGGAACAACGCTTCTAATCTATCGGCATTGACCCATCTTTGCGAACAGGGATCGATGTGGCGGCGTCAATTCCAGAGAGAGGGTATTGGCGCCGCCGCAATAACCGTCACCAATGTCAATGCATGACGGTCGTTCTTGCCAGTTCCGGTAAATGTCGCGGTTGGGACAGCTTTTGCGGTGTCCAACACGGACTGCGTCTCAGCCGCTTCTGCTGGGCATATGACTTACAAGGTCGGCACGAGACCGTGCATTTTCCATATCTCGAGCATCTCCATCCCCGGGCAACCCCATTCTCGGCACCTCCGCTGATGCGAGCGGCGGCGCGACCTGTAAGG
Organism: Novosphingobium sp. HII-3; assembly: GCF_002916655.1. Taxonomy (GTDB): domain Bacteria; phylum Pseudomonadota; class Alphaproteobacteria; order Sphingomonadales; family Sphingomonadaceae; genus Novosphingobium; species Novosphingobium panipatense. The sequence goes on along the minus strand of NZ_PPSM01000066.1, from coordinate 24,711 downwards.
CTGGCAGTCATGATGTTTTCAAAATCTGAAGTCCGGCTAACGGCTCGGAAACCATAAAATAGCGCATGGCACCTTCGCGCAAAAAGCCAGCGCACAACAATATCCAAGTTGGGGGTTGTTGTTGATGAAAATCCCGCGATTTCTGTCATGCTCCTCTGCAACTAAGAAGGAGGTGAGAGCATGGGGAGCGGTAACGAGCCGGGCAACGACGAATTGAAAGAACAAGCGCTGGAAATGATGGAGCAGTCCTTGGCGATCCTATACGCCTTGCAGGAACCCGCTGCTGCCGATCTCCACGATGTGATTGAGAGGGTCATGGGGTCGTCGGGCAAGATGGGGGAAGAAGGCGAGGTATGGGATTCTGTTTTTACCGATCTACCGCACCTGACCATGCGGGCCTTGTTCCTTCATCGCAATGACGGCTTTACCGTTGGCCAGATCGCACGCCGCCTCCGCATCAGCGAGGCCGACGCGGCGGAGCGCCTCGACCACGCTGTGCGCTATGTTCGCGCGCCTGCATCACCAAGAATATAGGCAGCGCTAGCGGAAAGACATTGCCCGGCCATTCCGCCAAAATCCATGTCGAACCGTAAGCCTTCAATGTACCTGCTGGTCCCAAACGCGAGCGGCTCCCTCTCCCATCACCTCCACCCTTTCCTCGCTGCTCCCGCACTTCACCTAACCACCACCCTTCCGCGCTGCTCGCCGCAAACAGGCTGACCTGCAGGCGTCGGAGGGGCGCCTGACCTATCCCGGCAGCAATTGCTTCTCCAACGCGGCAACAAGCTCCTGCCTCTTGCCAGGGTCCAACCGGTCCAGGTTACGTTGCTTCCACAAGACCGCGGGCAGTCGCCTCGCCTCATCAATGCCCGCAAGCGCCCAGTCCGGTTCACCACGCTTGAAGCCGACAAGGAATTGCCGATGAGTGTCAGGCATCCCGGCAACCATGCGCGCGATGATGTCTTCACGCGCTGATTCCAGTTCCGCCAGAGTGATCGGCTGGTGAGTCATTCCGACGAAACCGCGCTCGAACTCCTCGGCGAGCGGTTTACGGGCGGGAGCGAGAACCTCGGCCATCGGGCGATTATGGCTGGCGAGGTAGACGAGAAATGCACGTCGCAAATCGTCTGTGACGCCTTCGTTCGCCAGCAAGTCGCGGACGTCGAAGAGGTCGCGAGGGTGCTGCCGGTCGAGCGCCGCCACGATTTTTCCCGCATAGAGATCGGCGAAGGACACCACCTGAATCTCAGCAAAACCAAAGGCGTCCTCGACTGCGGGAACGACACCCATAACGACGGGATCATAGACCGTCCCGCGCAACACTGGCGTGACCTCGATCTTGATCTGCACATCATCCGCACGAACGATGAGCTTGGTGACGATTTTTTCGTCAGCGGAACGCGACGCATGAATCCTGGCTCCGACCAGTCCTTCCTCGATGCGTTCCTTGATCCGCAGCATCGCCGCATCGATCGTGGCGAGCGAGGTCGCGCGGTCCTCGATCGGCAGATAGGTGAGGTCGATGTCCACCGAAAGTCGCGGCAGGTCACGCACGAACAGATTGATCGCTGTTCCGCCTTTCAGCGCGAAGATATCCTCCTTCGCGACGTGAGGCATAACACGCAGAAGAAGAGCGACCTGTCTCCGGTAGCCGTCGAGAAACGCCATACAGCTATTCTCCCGCCAGGTCGGAGGGCACGGTGATGTTGTAGCGCCGGTCGAGCTTCCCTCCTTTGACCAGGACGCGTTTGCCCGATCCGAGATCCAGGCGGGAAACATCGAGCTTCGAACGCCAGGCATGGCCATGGCGATCCGCGAAGAAGAGGAAGAGACGCTTCACTTTTACGCTCGCGCACGCCTCAAGAAGTGTCTGAAGGCGACGTGGGCTGAGGTCGCTCATTCCTTCCATCAGCATGTCGACCTGATGGAAGCTCTCATGGGGAAGCTCATCGAGCAGTTCGAGAACGGCGCGTTCCTTGCTCGAACAGCGGATCGGCAAGGTCGTGCCGGCGGTGCTGGACATCCGGGGCGCAGGCTCGGGAGGAATCTCGCCGTCGACTGGAAACAGCCGGAGGCTGTTATGCCAGCGGAACGAGACATCGAGTGGCAGGCTGTCGAGCCATGTCGGCGGCCGGCTTGGCCCATAGAGATGGACTTCGCGCACCGTTATGGAGAGATAATGAGCGTAGCCCTGCTGTTCGAGCGCTGTGCGCCCGCCAACTGTCAAAGGCAGGTCCAACAGGGATTGCAGTGAGATAACGGCCTGTTCCCAGGTGAGCGGTCCACGCGAGCGGCGATAGACGCGCCGGGTCGGGCTATCGAGCCATCCCGCGCGAACATATTGGCTCCGCAGCGATGATGAGTAACCATGGGCTTCCATCCATGCCGCGTCGACCAGCAGGCTCTCTGGGAGATCCCGTTGCAGCCGGTTTAATTTTCCTAATGTTTGCGAAGCCATGCTATGCATTTTGACAGATTGGGAAACTACTGTCGAGTTTATTAATTTCGAAATTGGCTAAGCCTTGCTTGGCATTATCAGAGCTCGGCAAACTGGATCGTGCGACCGTAGGTCAATACACTTATCTGCCCTAGGCATGGCGGTTCGCGGGCCAATTGACGGGATGCGCAACACGGCGACACCGACAGGACTGTCAAGGACTGCGCCGTTTCGCCCTGTGGCGCGGGCGGCGGGGTCCAGCCTCAATGATCCCTTGGTCGTTTCGAAGGATCTGCGCGTCGATGAGCGCCCTGGCGACAAGCTCTGAGCGCTTGTAGACGCCGTAACGCTGCTTTGCGTGGGAGACGAAATAGCGCACCGAGGTCTCGCTCAGACCGAGTATCTGGCTGATCTCCCAATCGCTCTTGCCGACGGCGACCAATGCCGTGCATTGAGCTTCGCGGCGCGTGAGCCTGGGTACGTCATGTCCGCGCGAGGCATGATGTAGTCTGAGGCCCGCCTTGAACCCGAAGGCAGCGACGATGTGGAGCGTCGTCAGTAGCGATGGCGAAGCCATGATCGGCTCCGCGCGTGCGAAAGTGCAAGACGCATGGGATTCGCTCGGTATGTGGAGCGGCACGGTGACACCGTGGACGAGACCACGCAGCCGCGCTTCTTCGAACAGGGCTGATTGTGTGCCTGTGAGATCGACATAACCGGGAATCTCGTCCCAGCTGAACGGGCGGTCCAGCAACTGGCTCACCTCATAGACTGGATCGATGACGTACGCGTGGCTCTCGGTGTAGAAACGCACGAACTCCGCCGGATAGTTGGTAATAACCAGCGCCCGTTCGACCAAGCGTGGGAGGCCGCCATGTTGGATCATCGCGACATAGGGGAAGCCCATTTTCGTGGCGGCATCAGCTAAGGCGGCGAGCAGCGCTTCCATTGAAGAAGCGGCATTGAAGCGTGAGAGTGTCTCACGCATTCTGGCATTGACATACATGGCATCCTCCTTGGGTTGTGTTGGCCGTGCACCGGCAAACGTGCCAGAAGAGGCCGTTGTGATACCTATGGGAGATAGGGGGCATTCACAGCCGTCAGCCAGCGCTATGGCTGACGCGTGAGGCTGCTAGGGCAATCGTGGATTCGCTGTTTCGAAAACCTGGCTCAGGATCCGCGACACCGCCGCCGGTATTATTCTCCTGCGAAACCTGCGCGGAACCGTTCGGCAATCGTTATTCTGAAGCATCGTTACGATGTCCCACGCAATTTGGTGTTCTGACATTCGACTGCCTCCTCACGCCATCGTGCCGATGGTTCGCCGGAACCGCGCCAACGCAATGGCGAAGAAGATCGCGCCGATAGCAATGATAGCCAGGAACTGGGGCCAGACCACGTCAAAGCCCGCGCCCCGGTAAAGGATGGCCTGCGCCATCTTCACGAAATGGGTGGTGGGCGCGGCCAACATGACCGTCTGGACGAACTCCGGCATGCTTTCGCGCGGCGTCGAACCGCCGGACAGCATCTGCAACGGCAGCAGCACCAGCATCAGCAACAAGCCGAACTGCGGCATGGAGCGCGCGATCGTCCCCATGAAGATGCCGATGGAGGTCGTGGCGAACAGGTGCAGCCCCGCTCCGGCGAGGAACAGCGCGATCGACCCTTCGACGGGAACGGACAGTACCCCTTCCACCATCACGAAAAGCGCGAAAGCGCAGGCGACCAGGACAACGAGCCCCATGGCCCAGACCTTGCTGGCCATGATCTCGAACGGCGTCACCGGCATCACTAGCAGGTGTTCGATCGTGCCGTGCTCGCGCTCGCGGATCAGGGCCGCGCCCGTCAGCACGATCGACAGCATGGTGACGCTGTTGATGATTTCCATGACCGCGCCGAACCAGCTTTGCGCCAGCGTAGGATTGAACCGCACGCGCAGCGCCAGCTCGACCGGGACCGGCGTGCTCGCACGCGTGCCTTTCATGAATTCGGCAACTTCGCCCTGCACGATCTGCTGGATGTAGCCGCCACCCGTGAAAGCCTGGCTCATCCGCGTAGCGTCAACGTTGAGCTGCAAGCCGGGTTGGCGTCCCGCAAGTACGTCTCGCTGAAAATCGGGCGGGATGTCGAGAGCGAACGTATAGCGCCCGGCATCCAGCCCCTTGTCCACTTCGTTCAGTCCCACGATCGAAGGGGGCGTGAAGTGCGGCGGATAAAAGGCGCCGGTTATCCGGCTGGAAAGCTGCGACTGGTCTTCATCGACGATCGCGATAGGCGCCTTGTGCAGCGTTTCCGGCATGGCGGTTGCCGCGACGTAGATCCCCACCGAGAACGAATAGAGGATCAGGAACAGCATCATCGGATCGCGCCACAGGCTGCGCAGTTCCTTGATGCCGAGCCGGTAGATGTTGGCCGCGTGGCGCATATCAGCTCTCCTGCTTACGCAGCAACGCGACACACAGCGCCAGGATGACGGGAAACGTCGCGAACAGCACGAGAAGGTCAGGCCAGAGGTCGGCGAAGCCCAGCCCCTTGGAAAAGACGCCGCGGCAGATGGTGACGAACCAGGTCGCGGGATATATCGATCCGATCACCGCGCCCGCCCCCTCGAGCGAGGACACCGGGTTGATCAGGCCGGAAAACTGCACGGCGGGCAGGATCGTGCCGATGGCGGTGGCGAACATCGCGGCAATCTGGCTGCGCATGAAGATGGAGAACAGCAGGCCGATGGCCGTCGCCGACAGCGTATAGAAGAGAGCGCCCAGCGTCATCGCGAGGAAACTGCCCGTCAACGGCACACCGAACATCGTGACGGCGAGGAACACCAGCAAGACATAGTTCAGCATGGCGAGCGCGACATAGGGAAGCTGCTTGCCCAGCAGGAATTCCACCTTGCTGATCGGCGTCACGTAGAAATTGACGATGGAACCCAGCTCCTTTTCCCGCACCACGCTCAAAGCCGTCAGCATCGCCGGGAACAAGAGCAGCATCATCGGAATCACGGCCGGCGCGATGGCTACAAGGCTTTTCACGTCCGGATTGTAACGATAGCGCAGCTCGATATTGACGAGACCCATCGATGGCCGCGCACCTGTTTCCTGCACGGCCATTTCACTGAGCCAGTGGGCATGCAGGGCCTGGACATAGCCTTGCACGGTCTCGGCCCGCTGCGGCATGGCGCCATCGACCCATACACCGATCTGCACCGGCACGCCCCGGCGCAGGTCGCGCGCGAAATTGGGCGGAATCTCCAGGGCCACGCTCAGTTCGCCCGAGCGCATCCGCCGGTCCAACTGGCTATAGTCGGTGATCGGCGGCCGTTCGATGAAATAGCGCGATCCGGCCAGGTTGAGGACGTAGTTCTCGCTGGTGGTCGTGCCGTCGCGGTCCAGCACGGCGAACGGCAAGTCCTCCACGTCCATGCTGATGCCATAGCCCATGATGAACATCAGGATGACGCTGCCCAGCAGGGCCAGGGTGGCGCGGATGGGATCGCGGCGCAATTCCAGCCCTTCGCGCCGGGCATAGCTCATCATCCGGCGCCGCATGAACCATGGGGAGCGGGCCGGTGCAGCCGAAATGTCCTGATCGGCCGCGGCAGGCGCGCCCGCAGGAACCGGATCGTCCCTCTTTTCTGTCGGCGTCTCGCCGCTCGCATCCTGAAGATAGGCGATGAACGCTTCTTCCAGGTCCGCCGCGCCGCGGTTCTCGACAATGGCGGCGGGGGTGTCGCTGACCAGCACCTTGCCCGCATGCATCAGCGATATGCGGTCGCACCGCTCCGCTTCGTTCATGAAGTGCGTGGAAATGAAGATCGTCACCTTGTCGCGCCGGGACAGGTCGATCATCATCTGCCAGAACTGGTCCCGCGCGATCGGATCGACGCCGGACGTCGGTTCATCCAGGATCAGCATTTCCGGCTTGTGGATCATGGCGACGGCTAGGCTGAGCCGCTGGCGCTGGCCCAGCGGCAAGGCGCCGGGCAACGCATCCATGATGCCATCCAGGCCGAACCGCTGCGCCATTTCCCTCACGCGGGCCGGCACTTCCCCGGCGGGAACATGGAAGAGCTGGGCATGCAGCTCGAGGTTCTGCCGGACCGTCAGTTCCGAGTAGAGCGAGAAGGCCTGGCTCATATAGCCAACGCGCCGGCGCGTCGCCATGTCGTCATTCTCGACCTCGCGGCCGAACAGCCAGGCCTGGCCTTCGCTGGCTTTCAGCAGGCCGGTCAGCATCTTCATGGTGGTCGACTTGCCGCAGCCGTTGGAGCCGAGGAATCCAAAGATCTCGCCGCGCTCGATGCGAAAATCGACATGATCGACTGCCGTGAAATCACCGAAACGCATGGTGAGCCCCTGCGCCTCGATGGCGATCTCGGCCTCGCCGCCGTCGCTGCGCGGCGGAATCTCCACCGGCTTGTGCCCGCGGCGGCGCTCCTCGGGAAGCATCGAGATAAACGCCTGTTCCAGCGACTGTTCGCCGGTGCGTGCATAGAAGTCGGCTGCGGTGCCGGTGGCCAGCACCTTTCCCGCGTCCATCGCGATTAGCCAGTCGAAGCGTTCGGCCTCTTCCATATAGGCCGTGGCGACCAGCACGCTCATGTGCGGGCGGTTCGCGCGGATGCGGTCGATCAGATCCCAGAATTGCGCGCGCGACATGGGATCGACGCCGGTTGTCGGCTCATCCAGCAGCAGGAAATCGGGATCGTGGATGAGCGCGCAGCACAAGCCGAGCTTCTGCTTCATGCCGCCCGAAAGCTTGCCCGCCGGGCGCTTGCGGAACGGCGCGAGGCCCGTGCTTTCGGTGAGGTCGGCAATGCGGCGCTCGCGTTCGGCCGCGTCCTGCCCGAACAACCGCCCGAAGAATTCGAGATTTTCGTCGATGGAGAGCGTAGGATAGAGGTTCTTGCCCAGCCCCTGCGGCATATAGGCGATGCGCGGACACACGGCGTTGCGGTGGCGGGCCTCGGCCATGTCGCCGCCCAGCACCTCGACCCGGCCCTCCTGGATGGCTCGCGCGCCCGCGATCAGGGAAAACAGGCTGGACTTGCCGACGCCGTCCGGGCCGATCATCGCCACCATGCGCCCGGCGGGGATTTCAAGATTCACATCATCGAGCGCCAGCACCTTGCCGTAATGCAGGCTCACGCCCGAAACGCGGGCGACAGCTTCCGTCATTGCGGCACGTTGACGGTCAGTTTCGCGGGCCATTCGGATTTCGGATCGATCCGCACATAGGCCATGCCCGGAAGGCCGGTCTTGACCTGGGTGATATAGCGATCGAGCAACTTGCGATCGATCTGCGCCTTCACGCGGAACATCAGTTTCTGGCGCTCGCTTTGCGTCTCCACCGTCTTGGGCGTGAACTGGGCCACATCGGCAACGAAGCTGACTTTCGCAGGGATCGCACGATCCGGAAGCGCATCGAGCACGATGCGTACATCGCTGCCCAGCGCCACCTTGCCCGCGACCGTTTCCGGCAGGAAGAAGGTCATGTAGACGTCGCCCAGATTGACCAGGTTGAGCACGCGCCCGCCGCCACCCACGACTTCGCCCGGCTGGGCGACGCGATATTGCACGCGGCCGGCCGTCGGCGCCTTGAGGTCGCTGTCGCGGATATCGGCCTCGATCCGCTGGATGGTGGCGCGCACGGCATCGACCTGCGAACGCGCGCCGATCACCTGGTTGCGCGCCGTCGTGATCGCCGCGTCGACGGCCGCGAGTTGGGCGCGAGCGGCCTCCACTGCCGCCGCCGCGCCTTCGACGCGGGCCTGATCGTCATCCCGTTCCTGCACGGCGGTCGCACCTTCTCGCGCCAGCGTTTCCGATCGCGCCAGCCGCTTGCGCGCCGCGTTCAGCTCCGCCTCACGCTGGCGGACGCCGGCGAGAGCCGCCGCCCGGTTGCTCTGCTGCTGCGCGACCTGGCTGGTCGCGATCTGGATGCCGTTCAGCGCCTGCGCCAGTTGCGCTTCGGCTTCGGCCCTCTGGGCACTCAGCACGTCCGTATCCATATGGGCGACGACTTGCCCCGCCTGCACGAACGCGCCTTCGTCGACCAGGATTTCGCGGATGCGGCCGGGCGATTTGGCGGAAACGTCGATTTCAACCGCTTCGATCCGGCCGTTACCGCCGACGATGCCTTCGGGCAAATCGCCGGGCTTGAGCACCTGCCAAAGGAGCAGAGCTACAACGACGAGCGCCGCCGCGATGCCGCCCCTGATGAGCCATGTCTTCCGGGACGCCGTCATCGCCTGTGTTCTCCGCCTTGATCGTTGCTGTCGTGGACGACTTCGGCGGGAAAGCCCCCGCCAAGCGCCGCGTAGAGGGCTATGCCGCTCGCCAGATGAGCGCGGCGCAACTGGATCAGCGCCTGTTCGGTGTCGAAAAGGTCGCGTTGCGCGTCCAGCACTTCCAAATAGGCCGAACGCCCGTTGTCGAACCGCAACCCGGCCAGCCGAGCCCGTTCGCGCAAGGCGTCCAGCGAGCTGCGCGCGGTGTCGATCCGCAACGCCAGTTGCCGGCGCCGGACCAGCGCGTCGGAAACATCACGAAACGCGCCCTGCACGGTCTTTTCATAGCTGGCCACGGCTTCGACCTGCCGCGCTTTCGCCAGATCGAGGTTGCCGGAAAGGCGGCCCGCATTGAACAGCGGCAGGGCGATCGTCGGGGTGAAGCTCCACGCGCGGCTCCCGTCGCCGAACAGCCCGTCGAGATCGGAACTCGCCGTGCCGAAGGCACCCGTCAGGCTGATATTGGGAAAGAACGCCGCCCGCGCCGCGCCGATATCGGCGTTGGCCGCCCGCAATTGATATTCCGCCGCCACGATATCAGGCCGGTTGACCAGAAGGTCGGAGGGCAAGCCCGGCGGAAGGGCGATATCCGGTCCGGTTTCGGCAAGACCGAGGGGCCCAGGCACGATCTCCACGGGCCGCCCGACCAGCAGCGCCAGCGCGTTGCGGTTCACGTCGCGGTCCTGCTCAAGCGCTTGCAGCGCATCCTGCGCCTGCGCCAGCAGCAACTGCGCCTGGGTCATTTCGAGCTTCGAGCCGGACCCGACTTCATAGCGGCGGCGCATGATCCGCAGTGAGTCCTCGCGCGTGACGATCGTCCGCCGGGCAAGCGCGAGGCGTTCCTCATATTCGCGCTCCAGCAGATAGCCATTGGCGACCTGCGCGATCAGGCCGGTGGCAACGGCGCGCTTCGCCTCTTCCGTCGCCAGATAACGATTGCGCGCGGCGTCGTTCAGGTTGCGCAGACGGCCCCAGAAATCGATTTCCCAGCTCGCGCTCACCTGCGCGGTGACCTGCTTGATGTCATAGCTCTGCGTGCCTGCGCCCGGCAGGCTGATGATGGAACGACCCCGCGTGCCGGTGCCGACGGCGTTGAGTTCGGGATAGAGCGCCGATCCCTCGATACGCCAGGCCGCGCGCGCCTGATCGACGCGGGCCGCGGCGATACGGATATCGCGGTTGTTCTCCAGCGCGGCCGCGATCAGCGCACGCAGATGCTCTTCCCGGAAGAAATCATGCCAACCGATCCGCGCGATGGACGCGCCCAGCGCGGCTGGCGCGGGATAGTCCTGCGGCACCGGCTGGGCCGGCCGGACATTGGGCGGCGCGAAGGAACAGCCGGACAGGAAAGATGGCACGATCATCGCCGCCATGACGGCCCGGAACCCGCATAAACGGCCAGTAATATGAGCGCTGCGAGCCATCTAGTCCGGTTCCATTCTGGTTCAAACAGGCGGTACGCCTATGGGCAAGCACCTCTCCGGACTATTAGTATCTACACTTAGTGGTTTTGATATTGCCCGGTATCACTTGCCGATCAAGCGCGAAAGCTGGAATGAAGCAGCGATGGGCCGCGAGCGATTCATGAAAGATGACGGCGCCGCATCGGGAACCGGCTCGCGTCTGCCTGCCCGCGATCCCAGGGGAGGAAGGCCGCCACAGGAGGTCGCAGCCCGGCTTGGACATCATATCCTCGAGACGGCGCTTGCCCAATTCATCGCCGGCGGCGTCGAGGGTACGAGTATGGAAGCTATCGCCGCCGCCGCACAGACATCGAAGCGAACGCTCTATTCCCGCTTCGGCTCAAAGCTCGCCCTGCTCGTCGCCGCCATGGAACACGGCCTTGCCCGCTATCTCGATCCGATCGCGGCATCGGTCCCTCGAGGAAGCAGGCGATCTTCCGTTCCTCGCTGCTTTTCTCTTCGACGCGCTGGTCACCGTGCCGCGCCAGCGCATCCTGCAGCGCCATGATCTGCACAACACCACCCGGACAAAGGCTGCCTATATCGAGCGAGCGCTCGACCTCATGGCAAAGGCCATTCCGTTCCTGAACGAAGGGCGCGGTAACCGCCTCACATCCTGAAGCCCTCGCCAAGATAGCGATGCCGGACTTCGGGGTTGTCGAGTACCGCTTCTGGGCCGCCCTCGAACAGCATCCTGCCCTGATCGATGATATAGGCCCGCTCGACCAGTTCGAGCATCTCATGCACATTGTGGTCGGTCAGAAGGATCGCCACGCCTTCTCGCTTGAGCTTTCGCACCATCGCCTTGACGTCGGCGATCGACATGGGATCGATGCCCGCGAACGGTTCATCGAGCAGGATGACCGAGGGCGCGGCCGCCATGGCCCTGGCGATCTCGCAGCGCCTGCGTTCCCCGCCGGACAACCGCTGTGCGGGAACGTCGCGAATGTGGGCGATATTGAACTCGGCAAGAAGTTCATCGAGCCGCGCGGCAGCTACATCGCGATCGGCGATATGCAGTTCGAGCACGGCCGCGATATTCTCCGCAGCCGTCATGCCGCGGAAGATCGATCCTTCCTGGGGAAGATAGCCGAGGCCCAGCTTCGCTCTTCGATCCATGGGAAGCGCGGTGACATCCTGACCGCCAATCTCGATCCTGCCGGCATCCACGCTCATCAGGCCGGCAATCGCATAGAAGCAGAGCGTCTTGCCGGCCCCGTTTGGCCCCAGAAGCCCCACGATTTCGCCTGCCCGCACTTCGAGCGCGACATCGTCAAGCACCTTCCGCTTGCCAAAGGACTTCTCGATCCCGGCGATCGAAAGAACCGTCGGCGCGCGCTCGACTGCGACCGGTCCGATTGACGCGGGCGCAAGCGGCTCGCTCTCCGAACGCGCGGCCGGCGATACGAGTTGGGCATCATGCCCGAGATTTCCGCCAAGGTCCCTCAAAAGCCGGGTCAGTACGCGTCTCCATCCCGGCCGGCCAGCACCAGCGCAACCGCTGCCATCATGGCGATCTCGCGGATCATCCATTCTCCTTCAATTTCCCGCAAAATTGCCCGGGATGACGACCGCCGTACACTGTATCTCCAGGCAATGCATCGCCATCGTGAACTATACCTAGTGGCTTTACGCTCAATGATTGAGGCTCCTTTTTCTCCAGCAGGCCATGGCCGAATATCCCCGCGCCCGCGGTTGCGACTGGCCGTCAGACAGCCGTCCGGTCGCAACCAAGCTCCGTGCGGCTTGCATTCTATCTTACCTATGCAGTACCGTTCGGCATAAGAAGAACCGGGAGGGGCGGCCCAAACATCTGCTGTGGAATCCTGTCGGAGAGACGAGGCACCTTCCAGCGGAACTCGGAGTATATAGTCATGGCCACGTCCCCTCCGCCTTCCGACGATCCGCTGGACGGAATCAGCGAAACGCTCGACCGCACGGCATCGGCGGCCATCGCGCAGACGACTTTCGGCCTTTCGCCGGCCACGCTCCTGCTTGCCATGGCCGATTGGGGGATTCATCTCGCCACGTCGCCGGGCAAACAAATGCAGCTTGGCGCCAAGGCCATCCGCAAGCATGCCCGGCTTTTCGACTATCTGCAGCGCCGCATGGAAGACAGCGAGGCCGAACCGGCCATCGAACCATTGCCGCAGGACCGGCGCTTCGCCGATCCCGCCTGGAAAGAATTACCTTTCAATCTCGTCGCTCAGGCCTTCCTGCTCAACCAGCAATGGTGGCACGCCGCGACGACAGGCATTGGCGGTGTCTCGAAACATCATGAAGACATGGTGGAATTCGCCGCACGGCAGATGCTGGACATGCTCGCGCCGACCAACTTTCTCGCCACCAATCCCGTTCTCCAACAGAAGATCGCGGAAACAGGTGGCCAATGCCTGGTCGACGGCTTCCGGCACCTGGTCGAGGACATGCAGCACATGGCGCGCGGCCTGCCGCCGGTCGGCGCCGAAGCCTTTCGCGTGGGCGAAAACGTCGCCACGGCCAAAGGCAAGGTCGTCTACCGCAACAAGCTGATCGAACTGATCCAGTATGAACCGCCCACGGACACCGTGCGGCCCGAGCCAATCCTGATCGTGCCCGCGTGGATCATGAAATACTATATTCTCGACCTGTCGCCCGAGAACTCGCTGGTCCGCTGGCTGACGGCGCAAGGCTTCACCGTGTTCATGATTTCGTGGCACAATCCCGGCAGTGCCGACCGTGACCTCGACATGGACGCCTACCGGCACCTCGGACCGATGGCGGCGCTCGATGCGGTGACGGCGATCACCGGCGCGACGGGCATCCATGCCATGGGCTATTGCCTGGGCGGCACGCTGCTCTCGATCGCGGCCGCGGCCATGGCGCGCGACGGAGATGACAGGCTCGCCAGCGTCACACTGCTGGCCGCACAGACGGAATTCAGCGAGCCGGGGGAATTGGGCCTGTTTATCGACGAAGGCCAGCTCAACCTGCTGGAGAACATGATGTGGAGCCGGGGCTATCTGGACAGCAGCCAGATGGGCGGCGCCTTCCAGATCCTGCGTTCCAACGATCTGGTCTGGTCGCGTGTGCTCGCCACCTACCTGATGGGCGAGCGCGAACCGATGAACGACCTCATGGCCTGGAACGCCGACGGCACACGGATGCCCTATGCCATGCACAGCCAGTATCTGCGCCGCCTGTTCCTCGACGACGACCTGGCCGAAGGAAAATACCGGGTGGATGGGCGAACCATCAACCTTGCCTCCATCCGCAAACCGCTGTTCGTGGTCGGAACCGAGCGCGATCATGTCGCGCCATGGCATTCCGTCCACAAGATCCACCTGCTGACCGGGGCCGAGATCACTTTCGTCCTGACCAGCGGCGGGCACAATGCCGGCATCGTTTCGGAACCGGGCCACAAGGGCCGCCGCTACCGCGTGTTGACCCGCGAGGTCGACGGCACCTCCTACGATCCCGAAGAATGGGCAAGCCGCGCCGAGCAAAAGCAAGGCTCATGGTGGACGGCGTGGGGAGAATGGCTGGCCGCGCGTTCGGGAGAACCTGGTGCGCCGCCGCCCATGGGCGCAGCGGACAAGGGCTATGCGGCGATCGCCGATGCTCCCGGCCATTATGTGCTGGAGCATTGAGCAATGACTGACGGAACCATGATCGAGAACCGCACCTTCGACGAGATAAAAGTGGGCGATACCGCCAGTATCTCGCGCACGCTGACCGAAGAGGACATCCAGCTTTTCGCGCTCGTGTCCGGCGACGTGAACCCGGCGCATATGGACGCCGACTATGCCGCGACCGACATGTTCCGCCGCGTCATCGCGCACGGACTATGGGGCGGCGGTCTCATCTCCGCCGTGCTGGGCACCGAACTGCCCGGCCCCGGCGCGATCTATCTCAGCCAGTCGCTGCAGTTCACGCGGCCGGTAGGCCTTGGCGACACGATCACGGCGTCGGTGACGGTGGCGGAAAAACGCGCGCACCATGATATCCTGTTCGATTGCCGCTGCGTCAACCAGGACGGCGAGGAAGTCATCAGCGGCCAGGCCGAAGTCAAGGCGCCGGCCGAGAAGGTCCGCCGCCCCCGTGCGGCGCTGCCGGAGGTCAGCCTGCGCGACCATGACGGCTACCGCAAGCTGATCGAGATGACCGCCAATGGCGTGCCGGAACCGACGGCGGTGGCTCATCCCTGCAGCGCGGCCGCCATGCTGGCCGCGATTGAAGCCGCCGAAGCCAATCTCATCATGCCGATCCTGGTCGGGCCGGAAGCGAAGATCCGCAAGGCGGCCGAAGACGCCGGCAAGGACATTTCGCCTTTCCGCATCGTATCCGCCGCCCATAGCCACGAAGCGGCGGCAAAGGCCGTGGACCTGGTGCGCGGCGGCGAAGCGAAGCTGTTGATGAAAGGCTCGCTCCATACCGACGAATTGATGGGCGCCATCGTGCGCTCCGCCACGGGCCTGCGAACCGAGCGCCGGATCAGCCATGCCTATGTCATGGACGTCCAGAACCATCCGACACCGCTCATCATCACGGATGCCGCGATCAACATCGCGCCGACACTCGAGGAGAAGGCGGACATCATCCGCAACGCCATCGACCTTGCCCATGTCATCGGCATCGCGGAACCGAAAGTGGCGATCCTTTCCGCCGTGGAGACTGTCAATCCCGCGATGCAATCCACACTCGACGCCGCTGCCCTGTGCAAGATGGCCGATCGCGGTCAGATCACGGGCGGCGTGCTGGACGGACCCCTGGCTTTCGACAATGCGATCAGCGAAGCCGCCGCGAAGGAGAAAGGCATCGTCTCGCCGGTGGCGGGCAAAGCGGAAATTCTCGTCGTGCCAAACCTGGAGGCTGGCAACATGCTGGCCAAGCAACTCACCTTTCTGGGCGGTGCGGACGCGGCAGGCATCGTGCTGGGCGCGCGCGTGCCGATCATCCTCGCCAGCCGGGCCGACAGCCTGCGCACCCGCCTCGCCTCCTGCGCGGTCGCGGTGCTGATGGCGCGCGCCGCCACCAAGGCCGCGCCCGGCCTGCCGGGGACGGCGAGCGCATGAAAGCCGTCGTCGCGATCAACTCCGGTTCGTCCAGCATCAAGTTCTCGCTGTTCACGCTCGATGGCCGGGACGGGCTGACGCTCTCGGCAGGCGGCAAGATCGAGAAGATCGGCATCGCGCCCAGCCTGCGGGCCCGCTCCGCGACGGGAGAAATCCTCATCGAGCGGGACTGGCCGGACGGCGCAGCGCTCAGCCATGCGGATCTCCTGGCGGACCTCTTCGCCTGGGCGGGAGATCATCCGCTGGAAGGGCGGGACGTGATCGCCATCGGCCATCGCGTGGTGCATGGCGGCCTGGACTTCGTCACGCCCCGCCTGGTCGATGCCGACCTGCTGGACAGGCTGGAAACGCTGTGCCCCCTCGCCCCGCTGCATCAGCCGCACAACCTCGCGGCGATCCGCGCGATCGCGAAGCTGAAACCCGACCTGCCGCAGGTCGCCTGCTTCGATACGGCCTTCCACCACGACAAGCCGGACGTCGCCTCGCGCCTGGCCATCCCGCGCAAGTTCCACGATCAGGGCATCCGCCGCTACGGCTTTCACGGCCTGTCCTATGAATATGTCGCAATGCGTCTCGCGGAGATCGACCCGGCGCTGGCCGCGGGCCGCGTGGTCGCGGCGCACCTGGGCAACGGGGCCAGCCTCTGCGCCATGCGGGACTGCAGGAGCGTCGATACGACCATGGGCTTCACTGCGCTCGACGGCCTGGTGATGGGCACGCGCTGCGGCACTATCGATCCCGGCGTGATCCTGCACTTTCAGCTCCGCATGGGCATGAGCGCGGCCGATGTGGAGGACATGCTTTACCGGCAGTCCGGCCTGCTCGGCGTGTCCGGCCTGTCGAGCGACATGCGGGCGCTCGCGGCCAGCGATGCGCCGGAAGCGGAAGAGGCGATGGCGCTGTTCGCCTGGCGCGCCGCGCGCGAGACGGCCGCGCTCGCCTCGTCGATGGGCGGGCTGGACGGCATCGTCTTCACCGCCGGGATCGGAGAGAACGACGCCGCGATGCGCCAGCGTATCTGCGCACGCCTCGCATGGCTGGGCGTGGAACTCGACGAACAGGCGAACGCTGCCGGCGCCCCGCTTGTCAGCACGCCCGGCAGCCATGTCGCGGTGCGCGTCATTCCCACCGACGAGGAACGGATGATCGCGCTCCACACCTTGCATGTGCTGGGGGAGAATCCATCATGAGGCGCGCGATAAGCCTTGCCGCCATCGCGCTTGCCACCCCTGCCGCGGCTCATGCCGCATCGCCCGTCGAAATCCTGATCAGCGATGCCGGGCAGGAGGACGAAACCGGCGCCGTTCTGGTCGATCTGCGCCTGCTCAATGACAGCGGCGATCCGCAGGGCATGGCCCTTCCGGACCGCATCGAAGCGCAGGTGGAGCAGAGCGGCGTCTCTCGCACCGTCTGGCTGGAGCGCATGGCGACGACGCCTCCAAACCCGATCATTCCACCTGGCGGTTTCACGCGCGCGACCTACCGGCTTGCGCGGAGGACCAATCTGTCGCTGGAAGGCGCCGCGATCTCCGTTCCCGCATGGGGCACGCGGCAGATCACGCTGGCATTGCGGCCCGCAGACCGAGGGGCGCAAATAGCCACGAACACCTCCGCGCAATCCGGGCCTCCCAACGCGCCGGGGTTGGAAAACAAGGCTGTGCCGCCTCCCTCGGACCGGTCGGCGGGCAACGCCTTTTTCGCCAACCTGTCGGCCTATGAACCGATCTATGCTGTCTATGGTCCGAGCACCGACAGCGCCGCACGCATCCAGATCAGCTTCAAATATCAGATTTTCAGAACGAGACGCGCCCAGGGCTTGCCACTTTCCTGGCGCGACGGACTGCATTTTGCCTATACCCAGCGCATGTTCTGGGATCTTGGCGCGGATTCCTCGCCTTTTCGTAACATCGACTATCAGCCGGAACTCTTCTACCTGACCCCTTCAGCTACGTTGACACGCGGCATCTCGCTGAGCGCACAGGGCGGCTTTCGCCATGAATCCAACGGTCGCTCCGGTCTCGATTCCCGCAGCCTCAACACGCTCTATGTGGCGCCGATGGCCGCCTTCCCACTGGGCGGCGGCTATCGCCTGTCGGTAGCTCCGCGCTTCTCCCTCCTTGTCGGCGACAAATCCGACAATCCCGATATCCGCCGCTACAGGGGCAATAGCTCGCTCTTCCTGGAAGTCGGGAAAGATGACGGCCTACGCCTTACGACATCCACGCGGTTCAGCGTCTCCAGCGGCAAAGGCGCACTCGCCGCCGATCTTTCCTATCCGCTCTCGCGGCTATTGGGTGGGGGACCCGACTTCTATCTCTTCGGCCAGAGCTTCATCGGCTATGGCGAGAATCTGCTCGACTATGATCGCCATACGACCCGTTTTCGTCTGGGCGTGGCACTGGTGCGTTGAAACCCGCCTTCATGCACATCACGCACTTGAGCGACGCCTCCTGCGACATCAGCGCTTCCTGCTCGACTTGAGGTTGCACTCTGGCAATAGTCGACACGCTCACAGCAAAAGTTCCGAGTCACCAAGAAGGAGCCCTTCACATGCCGTCACAATCGAGGCGCTATTCCAGCCCCTATGGTATGGCCGACCCGGCATTGGAGACCAGTTGGGGCTGGGTCCTGGCTTATGGGCTGCTCGTGATCCTGATCGGCGTTTTTGCGCTCCTCAACCCAATCGCGACGGGCTTCGCGACAGGTGTTTTCCTTGCCGTGGCGCTCCTCATATACGGAATACTGGCTATCGCGGCCGGGTTGTCCTCGCTCTCCCGGCGCGCACGCTGGATCGAGATCCTCCTCGGCGTGCTGAGCCTCGTCGCGGCCGCCATCACTTTCTTCAATCCCTTCGCCGGGGCCTTGACGCTCGTCGCGCTGATCGGCGCCTGGTTGCTCATCATCGGCGTTTTCGAAATCGTCGGCGCATTCCAGTCTGCGCATGACCGGGGCTGGCGCCTGCTACTCGGCGTTCTCGACACTGTTCTGGGCGGTCTCCTCCTGTTCAGCGATCCCGCGACCGGACTTGCCTTCCTGGCATTGGCGGTCGGCCTGAGCTTCCTGCTGCGAGGAACCTTCCTCATCATCCTCGCCATGGGTCTGCGCCGCATCGGTAAGCTATAGACTTAGTGCGGCAAGGGTGCCCTGCCCCGAACAACAAAGGAAACGCCAGGATGATCGGAGGATACAAACCGCTTTCGGTCTTGCTCATCCTGGCGGCAACGGTCGGAAATGCTCCGGCATCGAGCATTTCCGGGACTATCTGGCGCAACCCTGCAAACAGTGTGCATATCCGCGCGCAACCGTGCGACGACAGGATGTGCGGTGTCGTCGTCTGGGCTAACGACAAGGCGAAAGCCGATGCGCGCAAGGGCAGCCCGGATCCTCTGGTGGGCGCACAGCTGTTTCGTGATTTCGAGCAGGAGCAGCCCGGCGTGTGGCGCGGCCGCGTTTTCGTGCCCGATATCGGCCGGACCTTCACCGGGCGCGTCACGGTACTCGACAGCAACAGGCTCGAGGCGAACGGCTGCCTCGTCGGGCGCATCGGGTGCCGGTCGCAGATCTGGACGCGCGTCGAGAAGTAGACGCATGGATTGACAGGCTGAAAGACATCTCTCCCATCCGGCTCGCTGACCCTGCGCAAATGCGATAACGCCGAAGGCGAAATGACCGCGTGCCTGATTCTCTTCCTGATCGTCCTTGGTATCAACCTGTTGCCCGCGTTCGGTCCCCCGACATGGTCGATCATCGTTCTCTATGGCCTGACGACCGATCTGCCTGTCGCCTTGATCGTGTTCATTGGCGCGCTCGCGGCCGCTCTTGGACGTTTGCTGCTTGCCTGGGGCTTTCGATTTCTCAAGGACTATTTGCCCGCGAAACAAAAGCGCAACCTCGAAGCAGCGAAAAAAGTCGTCGAGGACCGACCGAAAAGCGCGATTTTCGGGCTCGCACTGTTCGCTCTCTCTCCGCTTCCCTCGGCGCAACTGTTCGAAGCGGCCGGCCTTGCGGGTATCAGGCTGGGGAAGTTCACAGCAGCGTTTTTCGTCGGGCGTCTCGTCTCCTATTCGATCTATGCCGCGACAGCAGGCGTGATCCGCAAATCGAGCCTGGGTGACGTCTTTACCGAGCGCCTCACCAGTCCGTGGGGCATCGCGATGCAGATCGGCATGATCATCCTGCTTGCTGCGCTCGCCCAGATCGACTGGAGCAGATTTCTGCGCTCCGACAACGATCCGCGCTCAAGCGCATGATCTCAAGGAAACAGGTCCCCGTCGCAGACGGTCCATTCGTCGGCAACACGCAAAATTGAAGACGGCGCCGAAAGCCTGCTTGGGTCAAAGCTGCGATTCCAGCGGCAGAAGGCCAATGGCCTGTGCGGTTAGTCTGCGCCAGAACGAGGCTTCCGGTTCCCGGTCGTATCGGACGGGCACGCCGTTCCGGCTCCCGGCCCATTCCACGTCGCCATCCGACGTCAGACAGACCTCATAGCTGCGGGAGGGCGCGGTATCGCGCTGCCAGATGGCAGCCATCTTCCGGGCCAGGGCCTCGGACTCGAAGAGGACGCCCATTTCCGTGTTGAGGGAAGCCGAACGAGGATCCAGGTTCATCGAGCCGATGAACCCCATATGCCCGTCGGCAGTGAAAGCCTTGGTGTGCAGGCTTGCCCGGCTCGATCCTCGCAGGGAAAAGTCCCGCTCCTGATGCTCGGGCCACAATTCCCAGAGCTTGATCCCTGCCTCGAGCAGCGGAACACGGTAGCGCGCATAACCGCCATGGACCGCGGCGACATCGGTTGCCGCAAGAGAATTGGTCAGGACCGAGACCGAAACCCCCTTTGCCGCAATCGCGGCGAGCGCCGCCGTGCCTTCCTCGCCGGGGATGAAATAGGGCGAAGTGATTTCAAGCCTTTCCCGCGCCGCATCGAAGACCGGCAGCAGGTCGTGCATCAGCCAGTTCTTGCCCTCCTTGCCCAGCACTTTGCGCGGCGGATCGGCGATCACGCGGGCGGCGCGAGTCCAGTCGGGCCGCGTGGTCTCGGGATCGAGAAGCGAGAGCCGTTTGGCGATGCGCTCCAGATAGGGGCGCGCGGCAGCCTCATTGGCAGCGTTGCTCAATTCGGCGGCGATCCGCGTCAGCGCCACGCCAGGATCTTTCAAGGGCGAAAGCCTATCGACCGGCAACGCCAGGCCGCTGTTCCAGTAATCGTCGAAGATCTTCTCCGTCTGGGCGACGGCTGGCCCCATCACCAGCACGTCCATGTCGCGGAAATTGGTTTGCGTCGCGGCATCGAAATAGGCGTCGCCGATATTGCGCCCGCCAAGGATGGCGACGCGGCCATCAGCGATCCAGGCCTTGTTGTGCATGCGCCGGGTCACGCTGAAGGCGCGCAGCATCATTTCGATGCCGCGCCGCAAGCCGCCCTGCCGCGCCCGGGTCGGGTTGAAGATACGGATCTCGATATGCGGATGATGCGCCATGGCGATCATCGCATCAGATGTATGGCTGGTGCCGATGTCGTCGATCAGGATCCGCACCCTGACGCCGCGATCGGCCGCGGACAGGGCCTCGGCCAGAAGAAGGCGGCCGGTCAGATCGTCGTGCCAGATGTAATACATCAGATCGAGCGAGCGCTCGACCTTGCGCGCCGACAATCCACGTGCCGCGAAGGCGTCGAGATTCTCGTCCAGCAAAAGCAGGCCGCTCTCACCGGGGTGCGCATCCGTCGTGGCGCCAATACGCTGATCGAGCGGCGTCCGGCCGCGTTCGATCGACAGTGCGTAGGAAGGCTCCCCCTGCGCGCGACTGGCGAACAGGCCGTAGACCCAGGTCGCGAGCATCGACGCCGCGACGAAGCCCAGGCAGGCAAGGATGACGATCCGGATCAGACGGCAGCATCCGCCTGCGGCTGCTGGCGCACGAGCAGGACATCGCAATCGAGACGGCTGAGCAGCGCCCGCGCCGTGCTGCCGAGCACCGCCACCGTCAGGGCCGATCGACCGTGCGTTCCGATCACGGCCAGGTCGGTTTCGCTCAGCTTCACATGATTGCGGACAACCTCGCAAACCTCGCCATAGTCGACATTGATATCCAGCCTGTCGCGTGCGTCGGCGGGCAGATCGGTCCTGTCCAGAAAGGCATCCAGATCATAGGCTATCCTGGCCTGCAGCGCAGCTGCCGGCCCTTCCCGGCCCCGAAGTGCCTCCAGCGGCACGTGATAGGCGTGAACGAGAGTGATCTCGGCAGCGGGGAATGCGGCCATGGCCGTGCGAAGCGCCTGGGCCGAGCAGCCGGAGAAATCGGTTGCGACCAAGACCCGGCGATAGTGGTGCTGAGTCTTTTCCTTCACGATAAGCACCGGCGCATGAGCATGGCGTATCATGCGCTCCACGGTCGTGCCGATCAGGAAATCCCCGATATCGTCATGGCGCGAGATGCCGGTCACGATGAGATCCGCCCCGCATGCGGTTGACGCTTCCAGCACCGCCTGCGAGACGGCGCCGGTGGCGAGGCGTGTCTCGACCGGAATATCCGGGTCCGCCACCTCCGCCCGCAAGCGGGCATGAAGGCGACTCTCGGCAGCCTGCAGTCCGTCGAGCATGTCTGCGGGATCGGGATCCCTCTGAACATGGAGAAGAACCAGATGTGCGCGCCACTCGCTCGCCAGCTGTATCGCGCGGTCGCGGGCTCGGTCGCAGCGACCGCTAAAATCGGTTGGAAACAGAATCGTTCGCGGGGTCATATCGACGCAACATAGCAGCAGTGGTCCGCCAACCAAGGAACGTGTCGCCGTGTATTTGCAGGACGGACAGAAATGTTCTTCGGCAAGGATTCGCTGGCCGTCGCGAAGCAGACCGATATTATGGCCTGATCAGAAGAGGATGGATAAGATCACAACACCAGACATCATATTGCGAACCCCGACGCTCACTGCCGTGGCAACGGCCGGCGCATCCCACGCACCATCGACACGCTTCTCGCGCCGAACGCTTCTTGCCGGCACCATGACTGCCGCGCTCTGCCTGACCGCCGCTCCGATCCGCGCTATGGCGCTTGATCCAGGATCGATCGCGGCGAGCGTGGAAGCGTTACGGCCAGGAGAGTTCCTGTGGGCGCCCGAAGCGGCTCCCGATGGTCCGGTGGTCATCATCGTCAGCCTCGCCAGGCAGCGGGCCTATGTCTATCGCAACGGCGTCCTGATCGGCATCTCGACCGTTTCCACCGGCGCAGCCGGCCACGAAACGCCCACCGGGGTTTTCACCATCCTCCAAAAGAAAGTCGCGCACAGATCGAACCTCTACAATGACGCGCCGATGCCCTACATGCAGCGCCTCACCTGGGACGGGATTGCCATGCACGCCGGCAATCTTCCGGGCTATCCCGCCTCGCACGGATGCATCCGGTTTCCCCTGACGTTCGCCGAGCACCTCTATGATGTCACGCAGCTTGGCCTGACGGTCATCATCACGCAGGCAAGCGAGATTCCGCGCTTTGCCCCAGCTCCCCGTATCCTGCAGGATACGGCCCGGCGCTCGTCGTTCGGGAATGCCTTTTTGACGGTCTGGCAGCCAGAGAAAGCACTCACAGGGCCGATCTCCATAATCGTCAGCGCGGCGGACCAGCGCGCCGTGGTGTTGCGAAACGGCATCGAAATCGGTTCGGCGCCTGTCGCCATCCGCGGCAAGATCTCCGGCCTTCAGGCCTTCAACCTCGCCTCCATCGACGAACACGGGACGCATTGGATGTTCCTCCCTGTATTTGGCGGTGCACAGACGGGGGAAGTCTCGCGGCAGGACCGGGAGCGGCTAATCCTTCCCGAGGACTTCAGACGGGGCCTGCTGTCGGTGCTCAAACCGGGAAGCACGCTGATCGTCACGGCCGATACCCTCGAAAGCGGGAGTACAGGCACATCCCTGACCGTGCTCACGGGCGAGGATGCCCAAGCGGATACAAACGAACGATGACGTTGTGCAATCCCGACTTCGCGTCCATCGCAGCGTCTTACCGCCTGATTCCAAACAATCCCCTGCCGTAATTGCGAAGACCGGCCTAATTACGACATACTCACCAGAGGATTTGACTTCGATGTCCCGATCATTGCGCGTTCCAGTTTCCCTTGCCGCCGCCATCCTGCTGGGGCTGTCCTCGGCGGCTCCGTCACTGGCTGAAACCGCGCCCGCTGCGCCGCCTTCGGCCGACGCCACGGCAATCGCGGTACCCGACGGATTTGAGTTGGCGCCGGACGGCACAACTCTTGTCCACGTGGCCAGCGGCCTGCGCTTCCCGGAGGAATTCGAGGGCTTTACCCGCCTCAGGGAACGGGCATTCGATCCGGGCGGCGAGTATATCGCCATCGGCTACGACCGGCCACTCGGCACCGGCGACGATCGCATCGTGGTGCGGATGGCGGTGGTCCATATCGACCAGATGCCGCCACGCGACCACTATATGATCATGCGTCAGGCTACGATGTCCCATTTTGCCGCGCCGACCATCGTGTCGGAAGGACCGGCGACGATCCCAACCAATCGCCGCCTCAAGGCCTATCGCGGAACTTTCACCGGCTATCGCGACGGCAAACCATGGCGTTCCAGCCTGACGACAGTCGACTATGGCTATTGGAGCGGACGCATGACGGCCGCCTATCCCGAAAGCGAAGCTGCCGAAGCTGAGAAATATCTTGGCGTGCTGCTGGCGGAAATCCGCGCGCAGCGCCCAAAGGCGCCGAAACGGTAGACTGGGGACGATGCCCGCGCGAAACCGCTCACTTTGACGGAGCAAGCAGCGAGAGGAGGCGCCGCCAATCTTGTTCGATCATCCGCCAGCGAAAAACGGCAAGCATGTGGGTCAGCAATCGGGAAAGATAATTCCTTTCCCGTGATCGGGCTACGATTTCGTGGACCTCCCTTTCGGTCCACGGCTTCCATTGTCCAGCGACGGCGATCATGTTCGAGCGGAAGGCCGTATCGCTTCATCTCGCAATATACGCTCGGTTTCCGTTATCCGAATGGGGATTGCCGCAGTTATTGAGCGACGCAGTGCAAGTTATCCTTGCCCAGTTCGGCTCCCGTTCCGCTATTTCCTGGGCTGGAAGCTGATGCGGCTTGTAAGCCCCTCTAACGCGCCTCTCACTCATACGCGACGTTCCGCAGCGATCAAAGCGGCCTGATAGGCCGCATCCTCACCCATAATCGCACGCGCTGTCGCGATTAGTTCAGGACTCGCATTACGTGGACGACCCGTATCGAACGGGGGGCTGGATCATATTCGATCGCGAGTTACGTAATTTTTGCAGTCTCTTCACCCCGAAGTTTCGCAAGAAGACGGATTCCGAAATCGATCCCTGTGGAGCGGCGTGCAAAATTGACCCCCTTAGCGGGGTGATCGGCGTCTAAAATTGACCCCCTTCATCTCATCATGAGAAGCGCCGCCGTTTGGGTTCCGGACGGCGGGTACAGGGATGTTGGTTGT
>NZ_PPSM01000065.1 GCF_002916655.1 Novosphingobium sp. HII-3 | reverse complement strand
TGTGGAGCGGCGTGCAAAATTGCCCCCCTTAGCGGGGTGATCGGCGTCTAAAATTGACCCCCTTCATCTCATTGTGAGAAGCGCCGCCGTTTGGGTTCCGAACGGCGGGTACAGGGATGTTGGTTGTGGAGACGATTACGAGGATCCGCCGGGAGCACCGGGACGGTAAGCCGATCAAGGCGATAGCGCGGGATTTGCGGCTGTCGCGCAACACGGTGCGCAAGGCGGTCCGGGCGCCGAACGCAGATGCCAGTTACGAGCGCAAGGAACAGCATCGGCCGCAGACTGGTCCTTTCAGCACTCGCCTGGAAGAGCTGCTTGAAGAGAACGAAGGGCTGCCCCGGCGTGACCGGCTTCGCATGACGCGGATCCATGATCTGCTCCAGCGCGAAGGGTTTGGCGGCTCTTATGACGCTGTGCGGCGCTATGCTGCGCGCTGGAAGCGTGAGCGTCGCGTCGAGGCCGGCGATATGGCCAAGGCGTTCATTCCGTTGATGTACCGGCCCGGCGAGGCTTACCAGTTCGACTGGAGCCATGAGGACGTCGAGATCGCCGGCAAGCCGATGCGCGTGAAGGTCGCGCATATGCGGTTTTGCTGGTCACGGGCACCATTTGTCCGTGCCTATCCTCGCGAGACGCAGGAGATGGTGTTCGACGCACATGCCCGCGCCTTTGCCTTCTTCGGTGGGGTTCCGACGCGCGGCATCTACGACAATATGAAGACGGCGGTGACGACGGTGTTCACCGGCAAGGAACGCCTGTTCAACCGGCGGTTCCTGATCATGACGGACCACTATCGCGTTGAGCCGGTGGCCTGTAGTCCTGCCGCAGGGTGGGAGAAGGGACAGGTCGAGAACCAGGTTCAGACCAGCAGGGAGCGCCTGTTCAAGCCGCGCCTGCGCTTTGCCAGCCTCGAGGAACTGAACATCTGGCTGGAGGCCGAGTGCCGGCGCTGGGCGGAACGCAACCAGCATCCAGACCAGGAAGATATGACGATCGCGCAGGCGCTGGAGGCGGAGCGGCCGATGCTGCAACCGCTACCGGTTCCCTTCGACGGGTTCTTCGAGAGCGAACACGTAGCCAGTTCGACGTGCCTCGTGAGCTTCGATCGCAACCGGTACTCGGTGATGGCGAAGGCGGCCCATCAGGCTGTGCAGGTGCGGGCCTATGCAACGCGCATCGTGATCCGCTGCGACGGCGTTGTCGTGGCCGAACACGAACGGGTCTTCGGTCGGAACCAGACGATCTTCGATCCATGGCATTACCTGCCCATCCTCGCCCGCAAGCCCGGTGCGTTGCGCAATGGCGCCCCCTTCCAGGACTGGGCTCTCCCACCTGCGCTGGCCCAACTGCGGCGCAAGCTGGGCAAGGGCGACGATGCCGACCGGCGCTTCGTGCGCGTCCTCGCCGCTGTCCCCGAAGATGGCCTGGAGGCTGTCGAGGCCGCAGTGCGCGAGGCACTCGGCGCCGGTACTGTCAGCGACGAGATCATCCTCAACATCCTGTCCCGTCGACGTGAGCCTCATGACGTCCAGGCTATGGACGTCGTCGTCAACCTGAAGCTCAAGCATCCGCCAGAGGCGAACTGCGGCCGCTACGATACCGTGCGAGACCTCGATGCAGCGGCATGAGATCATGGCCGCCCTCAAGGGACTGGGGCTCAAGGGCATGGTCACAGCCTTCGATGATGCCGTCACCAACGGCATCCGCCGCGACAGAACGGTCATGGAGATGTTGGGCGACCTGTTGCGTGCGGAGACGGCGCACCGGGATGCGGCATCGATCCGTTATCGCATGACCGCAGCCAAGCTTCCGGCGATCAAGGACCTGGATGAGTTCATGTTCGATGGCACGCCGATCAACGAAGGACTGATCCGCTCGCTTCATACGGGCTCGTTCTTGCCGGAACGGCGCAATATCGTGCTGATCGGCGGAACAGGCACGGGTAAGACCCATCTGGCTCTCGCCATCACCGCCGCGGTGGTGCGCGCCGGTGCCAGAGGCCGATACTTCAATACGGTCGATCTGGTGAACCGGCTTGAGGAAGAGGCTCGCCTAGGCAAGGCCGGCAGCCTTGCCACCCAACTCTCGCGGCTTGATCTCGTGGTACTTGATGAGCTGGGCTACCTGCCGTTCGCCCGGTCCGGTGGTCAGATGCTCTTCCACCTGATCAGCAAGCTCTACGAAAAGACCTCGGTCATCATCACGACCAATCTCGCCTTCGGCGAATGGCCGAGCGTCTTCCACGACCCCAAGATGACCACCGCGCTTCTCGATCGCATCACGCACCACTGCGACATCATCGAGACGGGCAATGACAGCTGGCGGTTCAAAAACCGGAACTGAGCCGAAAACCCCTTCCCCCGGACCCCCATCCCCGGCGGTTAACCCGGTGGGTCAACAGGGACCTCCCACGGACGCCGCCGCCAGCACACCTGACGGTGCGCGTCGTCGTCCGTGGGCCCCTCCTATCGACTACCGGGATAACCGCCAGACTACCGAAAGGTGGGGTCAATATTGGACGCCGATAGGGGGTCAGTTTTGCGCGCCGGTTGACA
>NZ_PPSM01000064.1 GCF_002916655.1 Novosphingobium sp. HII-3 | reverse complement strand
GAGGTCAGGACCTGGAACATGCGACGCTCCAGCACGAGGCCGGTGTCCAGCGTCGTCTCGAAGGCGAGGTTGACCATTTCCTTGTTCATCATCGCTGCCAGCGGCGGCATGGCGGCGATCGTCTGCGCGGACTTCATGGCGACGTCGAGAAGCGTGTCGGCCGGGACGACCTGGCTGACGAGGCCCGAACGCTCCGCCTCTGCGGCATCCATCATGCGTCCCGTGAGGCACATGTCCATTGCCTTCGCCTTGCCCACGGTGCGGGTCAGGCGCTGCGAGCCGCCCATACCGGGCGCGACGCCCAGCTTGATTTCAGGCTGGCCGAACTTTGCCGTTTCGGATGCGATGATGAAGTCGGCCATCATCGCCAGTTCGCAGCCGCCGCCAAGCGCGAAGCCGTTTACCGCAGCAATCCACGGCTTGCGCGTCGCTTTCACGATCTGGCTGGTCCAGCCTGCGAAGAAGTCCTCGGCGTAGAACTCAGCCCCTGCCTTATCCAGCATCTCCTTGATGTCGGCACCGGCCGCGAACGCCTTCTCGCCCGAACCGATGAGCACGGCGCAGCCCTGCGACTTGTCCGCTTCGAAGGCGGCGAAAGCCTTCGTCAGCTCTGCCAGAACGGTGGAGTTCAGGGCGTTCAGCGCCTGCGGCCGGTTGAGCGTGATGAGTGTTACAGCGCCCTTCTGTTCGACCAGGATCGTTTCGTAGCTCATAGAGGGTTCCATTGCGTTTCAGGAGGAAGAGGCGCGAAGATCGCGTCCAGCATGTCTTGGGTCACGCCTTCGGGAGTGGCGGGGTTCCACTTGGGCGCGTGGTCCTTGTCGACGATCACCGCCCGCACGCCTTCTGCAAAGTCCGGCAGGACCAGCACGCGCGAGCCGATGGCGTATTCCATGGCCATGTTCTGCGCGAACGTCTCGAGGCCAAGCGAAGTCTTGAGCTGCCTCAGTGACACCTTGCAGGCCTGCGGGCTCTTGGTGCGCAAGGTCGCGAGTTCCTTGGCCGCCCACTCGCTGTCATCGCCTTCGAGGGAGGCAAGCACCTGTTCCAGCGTGTCGAAGGCGAAGTGGCGCCGAATGTCCGCCGCGTGGGAGGCGATCCTTGGCTCGGCCGGCTTGGCGGTCAGCGCGGTCAGCACGCCGCCGATGTCGTGCCCGGCAGCGATCCGGGTCTTCGCCTGTGCCAGTTCCGCAGCCGGGAGATAATGCGTGGCGAGCCCCGCCCAGAGGCATTCCGAACCGTCGAGCCGCGCACCCGTAAGGGCGAGGAATTGCCCCACCCGGCCGTCCAGCCGTGAAAGGTACCAGCCTCCGCCCACATCGGGGAAGAGGCCGATCCCCGTCTCCGGCATGGCGAACCGCGTGTTTTCCGTCGCCACGCGGTACCTGGCCGGCTGCGAGATGCCCACGCCGCCGCCCATCGTGATGCCGTCCATAAAGGCCACGATCGGCTTGGGATACGTGAACATCTGATGATTGAGGCGATATTCCTCGTGGAAGAACCTTCGCCCTGCCTCGCCTCCGTCCGTCAAGGCGGACTGGCGCAGGAGATTGATGTCGCCACCCGAACAAAAGCCGCGCCCCTCCGCATGTTCAACGATCACCACCTTCACCGCCGCGTCTTGCGCCCAGGCGGTGAGCTGCTTGATCATGGCCTCGCACATACCCAGCGTGAGCGCGTGGATAGCCTTGGGACGGTTGAGCGAGATGAAGCCGGCCACACCCTCGCGCCGGAACAGCACTTCGTCGGTCATTGCGTTTCCTGACACCTGTGTATCGATCACTTCAGGAGATCACGGCCGACGATCATCCGCATGACCTCGTTCGTGCCTTCGAGAATGCGATGGACGCGCAGGTCACGCCAGAAGCGCTCGATCGGGTAGTCCTTCAGGTACCCGTATCCCCCGAAGATCTGCAGAGCCCTGTCCACCACGGAGGAGCCGGTGTCCGTCGCGACAAGCTTGGCCATGGCCGAGAACCGCGTCTTGTCCGCCGCGCCCGCCGTCACCTTGGCGGCAGCAAGATAAAGCAGCGCCCGGGCAGCCTCGAGTTCTGCCGCCATGTCGGCCAGGCGGAACTGCGTGTTCTGGAACTCGGCTATCGCCTGATCGAACTGACGGCGGTCCTTGGCATAGAGGACGGCTTCGTCGAGGCACCGCTGCGCGCCCCCGAGCGAACACGCGCCGATATTGAGCCGCCCGCCATCGAGACCGGCCATGGCGAACTTGAAGCCGTCGCCTTCCGCCCCGACCCGGTTCTCCACCGGAACGCGGGCATCCTCGAAGATGACTTGCGCGGTGGGCGAGCTGTTCCAGCCCAGCTTCTTCTCCGGCGCGCCGAAACTGACACCCGGCGTGTCCTTGTCGACCACGAAGCAGGAGATGCCGCGCGACTTGTGCTCGCCCGTGCGGGCCATCACCAGGTACACGTCATTGTAGCCGCCGCCCGAGATGAACTGCTTGGTGCCGTTGAGGACGTAGTGATCGCCGTCCAGCCGGGCCGTAGTCTTCAGCGCCGCTGCGTCCGAGCCGGAACCCGGCTCGGTCAGGCAGTAGGACGCGATCTTCTCCATCGTCACCAGTTCGGGAAGGTAGCGGTCCTTCAGCTGCTGGTCCGCGAAGGTGTCGATCATCCAGGCGCCCATGTTGTGGATCGAGATGTAGGCGCTCGTGGCGGGGCAGCCGTAGGACATGGCTTCCATGATAAGCGCCGCGTC
>NZ_PPSM01000063.1 GCF_002916655.1 Novosphingobium sp. HII-3 | reverse complement strand
TTCCCCAAGCGCCTCGGCATCCCCGAAGAATACGCCTCCCTCGCCGCAGAAATGATCCGCAACCCATACTTCAACGGCGAAGACGTCAGACTCGACGGCGCCATCCGTATGGCGCCAAAGTAAAAATTGGCCAAGCCGCGGGCCTGTCACGGGCCGGCCCGCGAAAGACGACCAAAAAGTTTGCGGAGAGACCACATGCATCCTTCAATCCACGCCGAAGCCACGCCGGAAAGGGCCGCGATCATCATGGCGCAGAGTGGCAAGACGCGGACGTACGGGGATATCGAGACAAGCTCGAACCAGGGCGCCCATCTGTTCCGCTCACTAGGCCTTGCGGCGGGTGATACGATAGCGATCTGCATGGAAAACCGTCCCGAGTTTTTCGAGGTCGCGTGGGCCGCGCAAAGATCGGGCCTGTTCTACGTCTCGGTCTCGAACAAGCTTCAGGCCGATGAGATCAGCTATATTCTCCATGATAGCGGAGCACGGGCTTTGATTACCTCGGCCGCACTCGCCGCACTAGCGGCGGATGTGGCGGGCGAGTTGCCGGACGTCGCCGTCTTTTCAGTCGATGGCGCGGCTGATGGCATGCGGGACTACCATGCCGAATGCGTCAAATTCCCGGCCACTCCGATTGCCGATGAGGAGGCGGGCAGCGAAATGCTCTATTCTTCGGGCACTACCGGTCGGCCCAAAGGAATCCGGCCGAAGTTCGAACGCGGCCAACCGATCACGGCCGATGATGCCGTGGTTTTGGTGGCAAGCAAACTTTATGGTGCGGGAGAGGATACCGTATATCTTTGCCCCGCCCCGCTATACCATGCAGCGCCGTTGAAATACGGCATGGCGATGATGCGAATGGGCGCCACTCTCGTAATCATGGAAAAGTTCGATGCCGAAGGCGCCCTTGCAGCCATCGAACGCTATGGCGTGACGATGGTACAGTTCGTGCCCACGCATTTCATCCGCATGCTCAAGCTGCCAGACGAGACGCGACAGAAATACGATGTCGGCACGCTGAAAGCCGTCGTTCACGCGGCCGCCCCCTGTCCGGTGCCGGTGAAGGAGGCGATGATGGCGTGGTTCGGGCCGATCATCTACGAATATTACAGTGGCTCCGAAGGCAATGGCGGCACCTTCATCTCGCCGCAGGAGTGGTTGACCCATAAAGGTTCGGTCGGGCGCCCGCTGACTACGAAAATCCATATCTGCGACGAAGATGGTAACGAAGTTCCGCCGCGGACCGAAGGCACGGTCTATTTTTCCGGCGGGCCTTCCTTCGAATATCACAACGATGCGGCGAAAACCCGCGAATCCCTGCATGAAAACGGCTGGAGCACTCTGGGCGACGTGGGCTGGGTCGATGAAGAGGGTTATCTGTACCTTACCGACCGCAAAAGCTTCATGATCATCTCGGGCGGCGTGAACATCTACCCGCAAGAGATCGAGAACCTGCTCACCATGCACCCTAAGGTTATGGACGTCGCGGTCATCGGCGCGCCCGATCCCGAGATGGGAGAAAAGGTCGTCGCGGTTGTCCAGCCCAACGACTGGGACGATGCTGGCGATGAACTCGCCGCAGAACTGATCCAGTTCGCGCGTAGCAAGCTGAGCCATGTTAAGGCTCCGCGCCAGATCGATTTCATGCAGCAATTGCCGCGTTTGGATACCGGCAAGCTTTACAAGCGCCTTATTCGCGACAGCTATCTGATTGCGTCGCCAACGGACGGAGGTAATGCGTCGTGACTGACCTTGGCGGACGAGTGGCACTCATAACCGGAGCGGGCCGCATGCGCGGGATCGGCAGGGCGACGGCCCTACGCCTTGCACAGGATGGGGCGGCCGTGATCGTCTCGGAGTCGCGCCGCAGGCCCGACACTTTTCCCGATCACGAGAAAGCCGCTGGCTGGCGCGGTGCCGCTTCGGTGGTTGCCGAGATCGAGGCGGCGGGCGGCAAGGCGGTCGCCGTACCATGCGATGTCACCGATGCGAACGACGTTGAGGCGATGATCGCACTGGCATGCGATGCGTTCGGCGCCCCCGACGCGATCGTGAACAACGCAGGCACGGCCGGCGGGGCTGGAACGTCGCCGATCATCGATCTCGACGATGCGCAGTGGCATCGCACGATCGATAGCAACCTCAACGGCACGTATCACGTTGCAAAGCACGCCGCGCGGGCAATGCGCGCCGCAGGCAAGCCTGGTGCCATCGTGAACCTGTCATCGCTGGCGGGACGCGCCGGGATGGCGAACTACGGCGCCTATTGCGCATCGAAATTCGCCGTCATCGGCCTGACCCAACAGTTGGCGCAGGAACTGGTCCGCATCGGAATCCGGGTCAATTGCGTCTGTCCGGGGTCGGTCGATACGGACATGATGGACGGGACGTTCCAGCGTACGGCCGATCACAGCGGCAAGATAGGGTTTCCGGACCTCAAGTCAGCCGTCGCGCGTGGCATCCCGATGCGCCGGCAAGGGTTCCCGCACGAACAGGCCGCCATGATCGCTTTCCTGTTGAGTGACGAGGCCGCCTATATCACCGGACAGACGATCAACGTCGACGGGGGCGTGCGGATGGATTGAGGTGCCCCCTTCTGAGTGGTCCATCGACTATTTTAGTCTGGACCATGAAGGAGATGCGGAAATGCCATCGAAGAAGCACAAGCCGGAGGAGATCATCGGCAAGCTACGTGAGGCAGAGATCGTGCTGGCGCAGGGCGGAAC
>NZ_PPSM01000062.1 GCF_002916655.1 Novosphingobium sp. HII-3 | reverse complement strand
CGCGCCGCGCCAGCGCAATACGGCTGCCGAGAAGGCGCAGATCAAGGCCGGGCGCAAGGCGCGTGAGATCTGGAAGGACGAGCCGAACAAGGCGGCGCAGAAGGACACCGATGCGCGCTGGACGGTGGTAAGCGCGCATTTCGTAGCACGCTGCTTCCGGAGGCAGTGCGGCCGTCACAGTTGACGCTGGGCGAGACAGGCCACCGCAGCGACGTCGGGGGGTCAGGCTTGTCTTTCGAAGTTGAATGGCAGCAGGTCGTCGATATCGGCGTCGTGAGGGCGCTGGGGAAGTTCAGTGAGGACATGGCGTAGCCACGCGAGAGGCTCGACGCCGCAGGCGCGGCAAGTCAGCATCAGGCTGTAGGTTACGGCGCTCGCCCGTGCGCCGTCCACGGTGTCGCAGAAAAGCCAGGATTTTCTTCCTGTTGCAAAAACCCTGATGTCGCGTTCGAGAAGATTGTTATCGATCGGCATCCTGCCGTCTTCGACGTAGCGCGTCAGGTATTCCCACTGGTTGAGGGTGTAGGATACCGCATCACCAAGCTTGGTGTCGGGCACAACCTTGGGTGCGATGTCATCGAGCCACGCCTTGAGCGCATCCAGGACCGGGACGCTATGTTTCTGGCGGAAGCGGCGCATGTAGCTGGCCTGCGTTTCCCCCTCATCGGGTATTTCGTCCCGCGCCTGCCTTTCGATCCGGTAGAGCTGGTCGAAGAACTTGAGCGCCTGTGCGGGCGGCCCGCCTTGTTTCTTCCTCGCCTTGAGGGCGTCGGCAAAGCGCCGTCTGGCGTGGGCCATGCAACCCAGATGCGTGGCGCCTTTCAATGTGCGCCAGGCCGTATAGCCGTCACTCATCAGGATGCCGCAATAGTCGCCGAGGAAGGCCTGCGGATGTTCCTGCCCGCGACCGGGTTGATAGTCGAACAGCACGATCGGCTGTTCGCTGTCCTCGCTGCTGCGGTAGGCCCACATATACGAGGTGCTGGTAGGGGCCTTGCCCTCTTCCTTGAGCACCTGAACCGTAGTCTCGTCGCCATGAATGACGTCCTGGGACCGAAGCCGCAGCTTCAGGGCGTCAAAGATGCGATGCAGGTGCCTCTCGCTCGAAGCGATTACCCAACGGCCCAGTGCACCACGGCTGACAGGTACCCCTGCGCGCTCGAAGGTTTGCGCCAGACGATATAGCGGTGTGCCATCGACGTATTTATGAACAAGGGCAAAGGCCAGCGTCGAGGCCGTGGCGATGCTGCCCGGCAAGGGCTGTGCGGGCATCGGCGCAATGACGATCGGTGTGGCGATCCCGGTGCGGTCACAATTGCGGCATGCATATTTGGCGCGGGCATTCTGAAGGACCGTGGCCTTCACCTCGATGTGAAGCTGCTCGGTTACCACTTCCCCCATGCGATGCATCCGTTCGCTGCAGCACGGGCAGACCTTCTGGTCGTCGGCGAGGTCATACTCGACGCGCTGGCGCGGCAGGTCGGCAGGAAGTGCCTTGCGCCCGCGTTTCTTCCCTTCTGGCTTTCTCGCCTCCGGCAATCCCGTGTCGGGAAGATCGGCGGCGACCGGCTCATCGACGTCGTCGTGTCCATCGTCGGTATCGTCCTCAAGGGAGGCCTGCTCGGCTTCATTGAAGACACGATCCAGGTGCTTTTCGCTGCGCGGCGCAAAGCGGTGCAACCGCGCCAGCGCCAGTTCCTCCTCAAGCTTCAGGATGCGCCGGGCAAGGGCGTCTCTCTCGGCCGCCAATGCCTCGACCTCAGCGGCTTTCGTCGCCAGAAGCGCCATCAATTCCGCAATAGTGGGGACGCCGCCTCGATCCATCGCAGTCTTGAATCGAAAGCCCGTTCCCGCGTCAACGGCCTTCAACCGACAAACTGATATTGCCGCACCGGATGAGGGACCATCGCGTCAATATCGATCCCGTCGAGCAGCCATCGCAATTGCTCCGCGGTGAGCGCCACCACCGTTTCCGCTCGTTTGGGCCATCGGAACTTGTCCTCCGTCAACGCCTTGAGCACCAACACAAAGCCCGACCGGTCAAAGAACAGCAGCTTCATCCGGGTCCGGCGCCGGTTGCAAAAGGCAAACGCCGCGCGCTCGAACGGATTGAGGCCCATCGACTGCTCGACCAGGATCGCAAGGCTGTTGATCCCACAGCGAAAGTCGATCGGATCCCGGTGGAGGTAGACGCGCAGATCTTCAGCGAGCCGGAACATTGCAATGCCCCAGCGCATCGATCATCACCACCAGCAACTGCGCGTCACACCCCTCCAGCGTTAGCGATACGCCATTTGGCATCGACGCCTGCAGCCGCGCTGACGGTACCAATCCCGCAGACCGGATCGCGATCCCACCAGTGTGTCGCTCCGCAGCCGCCGGAGACGTCTCCACCCGAACAAATGCCGACGGATCCGGCAACTGTCCCGCGCTCCGCTGCCCGTTCGCACTCTGGCGCTCCTGATACTTCCGGACCCATTTGCGCAGCTGGTTGGCGTTGACACCATGTTCCAGCGCAAGTCTCGCCACCGATATGCCCGGCTCGAGGCACGCCTCGACCAACCGTGCCTTCCCCGCCCGACCATAATAGCGCCGGCCGTTACTCGTCACCCTTACAACCTCGAGCCCATACGGGCCCATCGGTGCCATCTCCATGTGTCCACCTCTTCCTTGGTGGACACATCCTTCACACCACCTCAATCAACCGAACAGGTGCCTGGAATTTCGCGCTTACGGACGGTGAAGATCGGGCGGCCGCGCGATCCCGAGGCGCCGCGTTCGGTGCCCGAACTCGCCATTGCCGTGTTCGGCTACAAGACACACGTCGCGATCGATCAGGCCTTCGGTTTCATCCGCAGCTG
>NZ_PPSM01000061.1 GCF_002916655.1 Novosphingobium sp. HII-3 | reverse complement strand
CTTCAATCGGATCAAGCAGTTCCGGGGCATCGCCACCCGATATGACAAGGATGCTGCCAACTATCTCGCGGCCATCAAGCTCATATGCGTCAGGCTGTGGTGCAATGCGTAATGAGTCCACGCCCTAGGTCGACAACCTTTACGGTCCCGCCGCATTCTCGAGCGAAAGCTTCCAGAGCTTCTCGCCGCGCGCTGCTGCGTCCGTGCGGGTCGCGAACACCTGCATTAACGGCATAACCTTCTTTGATCAGGGTTTGGGCCGTCAGAAGTCCCATGCCTGAACCGGACCCAGAGATGAGGACTGTCTTTTTCATTTTGGAAAACTCCTCGATTTCATCGCACGCCGGCTCATAGAGCCCGCGCTTTACGCGTGTTGTTGGTTGCGATTGGTCAGAGTGCGGACGCGGTCGGGCGAACGATCATCTCGGTGGTGTCGACGTCCGCAGGCTGCTCGACGGCAAAGCGGACTGCCTTGGCGATGGCGAACGGGCTGATCGCGACCTTGCGATATTCCTTCATCTCCTCACGCCCCTTGGGATCGGAGATCGAGTCGGCCAGTTCAGATTCGGTCACACCCGGGCTGATCACCGTCACGCGAATCTTGTCGTTTTCCTGGCGTAGACCTTCGGAGATCGCCCGCACCGCGAATTTGGTCGCACAGTATACCGCTGCAGTCGGAGAGACGACGTGACCGCCCGTCGAGGCGATGTTGATCACGTGACCGAAGCCCTGTTCATTCATGACGGGGAGCACAGCGGCGATGCCGTAGAGCGTTCCCTTGATGTTGACGTCAACCATCCGGTCCCATTCGTCGACCTTCAGAGCGGCCATCGGAGACAGCGGCATGACGCCAGCATTGTTGACGATCACGTCGATCCTGCCGAACCGGCCCCGTGCCTCTTCGGCAAATGCTGCAACTTCAGCCTGATCCGTGACATCCAGCGCTTTCGCCAATGCCTTGCCGCCGGCGGCTTCGATTTCCCGGACCAGCTTTGCAAGACGCTCCGTGCGGCGTGCGCCCAGCACAACCGTGGCTCCTGCTTCGGCAAGAGTGCGGGCTGTGGCTTCACCGATACCGCTGCTTGCGCCGGTGATCAGTACGACCTTGCCATTGAGATTCTGCATGGAATCAATCCTTTCACTTGGTTGGTGAAGCGGATGTATCCCTTCGGACGGTCACCGATAATCACATGGAAAACGTCAAGCTTTGTTAGCGGGACACGCATATTCCTTCCATCTAGTCGATTTTCTCGATCCTAAGCGTCGATCCTATTCGTCTATTTTGAGCAGCTGTGCGATGCCATTTGGGCCTCAGCAGCCGTCGCGGTGACCGGCTGAACCAGACGAAGGAGACATCGAATGTATACTGCAACTGTCAGCCCCGCCCAGACCTTCTCGGGCGCAAACACGAACGCCATTGGCGCTTCCTATGCTGCCCTCGCCGGCCGCGTACTGATCGCTCCGCTCTTCCTGCTTTCGGGCGTGTCCAAGGTGGCCGCCCCTGCCGCAACCATTGGCATGATTGAAAGCGTCGGCCTTCCCCTTCCCTCGGTCGGCTTCGGCCTGGCTGTTTTGGTCGAGATCCTCGGCAGCGTCGCTCTCCTCGCAGGCTATCGCACCCGATTGGTAGCTGCAGTCATGGCCCTGTTCACGCTTGGCGCCGCGCTCGCCTTCCACAACAACCTCGCCGATCAAAACCAGCTCATCCATTTCTTCAAGAACATTTCGATCATCGGCGGCCTTCTGCAGATCGTGGCTTTCGGTGCCGGTCGCTTCAGCCTGGATGGCAAGGCGAGCCGCTGAGCATATCCTCGGCACGGCCGAGTCGTGCCGAGCATTCCAGCTTCGATACAGGACCAGGTTTATGAAACGTACAATCACTCTCTTGGCGGCCGTAGCGGCAATGGCCTCTAGCCCTTCAACCGTCAGCGCCAAGGACGCGAGCCACATCCAGAACGTAGTCCTAGTGCATGGCGCCGCGATGGATGGATCGAGCTGGCGCAAGGTCTACGACATTCTCGTCCGCAAACATTACGCCGTGTCGGTCGTCCAGCTCCCCCTGTCGGGTCTGGACGCTGATATCGCTGCCACCCGCGCCGTCATAGCGCGCCAGAATGGCCCGGTAGTGCTGGTGGGCCATTCTTATGGCGGTGCCGTCATCACTGTCGCTGGCGAAGATCCAAAGGTGAAATCACTCGTCTATGTCGCGGCCATTCAACCCGACGCAGGTGAATCTGTCGGTGAACTCAATGCCAGATGGCCGCTCCCAAGCCATGTGCTGATGGTCGACGAGATGTCGCTGATCGTCGATCCCGCCATGTTCAAACATGACGTGGCTGACGATTTGTCTGCCGACGAAGCACGCTATCTTGCTGCTTCTCAGCGCCCTACCGCAGTAAGCAGCTTTTCCGCGAAGGTGCCGGCGGCAGCATGGCACGCAAAACCGAGCTTCGGCATCGTCGCACAGAATGATCGCACGCTTTCCCCTGAGATGCTGCGAACTCTCTACCGCCGCTCGCATACGGTGGCCGTCGAGTTTCCAGGAAGTCACTTGATCCAAATTTCGAAACCCCGCGAGGTGGCCGATGTCGTCGTCAAGGCCTCGAAGGTGGATTTCTGACTGGCTATCGTGCCCGCTAGGATGCCTGATTTGTAGCGCCACTATGTGGCTTCGCTAAAAAACCTTAGCGCGAACGGCGCGATTATTTCCCTGAACATTGCCCCCTATTCCGTCCACATACAGCCGAGGATGGACGTGTCCGTTGGCTTCGGAGGATGACATCATGAACAGAAATCAAGAGGTGAGCCATGACGTAGCTTTGATCCGAAAGCCTCTGGTATGCGGCCTCAGCCCTGACACGCTCCAAAGCAGCACGCTGGTCTCACGAAATAGGGGGCTTCAATGAAATGGATGCCTGTTCTTCTGACGCTGTGCGGCTTCAATGCCGGGCAAGCGACCCAAATTACCTACTCCCTTGAATTCATGATTGCCGAACTCCGCGAATTTGGCGGTCGGTGAAAGCGGCTCCGGCTCTGCATAGCAAGAGAAGCTCGGAAGTCCCCCATCAACCCATGTGCCCAGAAGCAACCGCTGTTTGCGGACGCGCTGGCGCGCGCCCTGCTTCCAGCAACCAAGTCTGCATACGCAGCATTTTAAAAGGATATTATTTCATGAAGAAGCTTATCATTGCGTCCGCTGCTCTGCTCGCTGCGTCGAGCGTTTCGGCTGCAGCCTCTGCCGAAACGTTCAACGGCCCCTTTGGCGGTGCACAAATTGGCTGGAATCACGACGAGGCCGGCAGCGTCGGCACCTCGGTCGGCCGAGTGAACCCATCCAATGAGCACGACGCCTTCATCGGTGGCGCGTTTGTCGGCTACGATTACAAGATTGCGCCCAAGGTGGTGATCGGCGCCGAAGCGGGGTTCATTGTAGGCGCCGATGACGCGCTGTCTGGCGCCGCTGCAGGTAGTGCCCTTGTTCTCGATCCGAAATACTCAATCGATGTCAGCGCTCGAGCCGGTTACCTGGTCCAGGAAAACACCCTCCTGTACGTCCGCGGCGGATATTCGAATGTTCGTGCGAACGTGCGGCTGACTGGAGCTTCGGGAAGTCGCAGCGGCAAGGACAACCGCGATGCCTGGATGCTCGGCGGCGGCGTCGAGCACGCAATCACGCAGAACATCTCCGCTCGCCTTGAGTATCGATATTCAGATCTGAGCGAGGGTCGCGGGTCCTGGGATCGGCACCAGATGCTCCTTGGCGCAACATATCGCTTTTAACTAGGGGGCAAACTCATAAATCGGGTTGAGCTGGCAGCGGTGGCGTGATTCAGGCTTCCTTCGGAAACGGAGGGCGTATGACGCGGCGGCGATATGAACTGACGGACAAGGAATGGCTCATCATCGA
>NZ_PPSM01000060.1 GCF_002916655.1 Novosphingobium sp. HII-3 | reverse complement strand
TTCTGATAAAGCTCCACTCTCTTCATCCTTCCACCTCCGCACAAAAGCGAAGGTCTAACAGGACTGGCCCTTTTTTATCCCGGTGCTCCGGTCCGGTCCGTGGCCCCTTTTATTCCCGGTGTTCTCAGTCCGCAACGTTTCGAGCATCGACGACAAAGTTGCGCCGCTCTGATGCGACCGTTTCGCGCGACGTTGTGCGTGATAATAAGCGAACTCGCAGGAAAGCGGCGTCCAACCGTTCCGCAAGGCGGCATGCGCGTCGCTCGCAGCAAAGGCGAGGCAGGTCGGCCGCGCGCCTTGATCGCGGACAGGGCCGAACATTGGCCGAAGATCAGTCACGATATCGATCATGGGGTCAGGCAGCCTCGAGCAGATGGCGCCGCTCGGCGCGAGACAGGCCCTCCTGTTCTGGCCCGGTGAGGTCGAACTCGATGGTCAGGCTCGCATGGGTCATGGTCGGCTGCCAAGGGCGCCGTTCGCTTAGCGACATGCGACCGCGCTGGGCTTCCTCGGGCGCGGCGGTGACGCGGCGGACGGTCGGGCCGCCGATCGCATCGGCTTCGAAGGCTTCCCTTTCGTCACGCACGACCGCAAATCCGCTGGCGATTAGCTGGTCAAGATCCCAGAGGTAACCGCCGCCGCTGTCTTCCTGCAGCCGCAGCACAAACAGATCATTGCGGCTGCCGTCTAACTGCGTGCCCTCGTCTCGCTCGGTCAGCAGCCAAACATCGCCGCGATAATTTTCGGGGCGATAATCCTTGAGAAGATTCACCTTGAGGCTACGCGGCTGGATATCGAGCAGTTCGCGCATAATTGCGGGCGTGATGATGCCATAGCGGACGAGCGTGCGGCACGTTGCTTCATAGCTCGCACCGACGCGCAGCGAGAGCTGGTAGGCGATATTAGGACGCCGAAGGTCACTCGCCTGCCAACCCTGACGGGCACAGTGCAGGCCGATCAACCATTTGGGCATCATGAAAGCGACCGCAAATGCGTCGGCTTCGGTTTCCTCGAAAGCCTGGCCCGGTTCCGGGCTCATCGGCATGCGACGAAGAATGCTTTCATCGTCAAGGCTGGGTTCGTGCTTCATCGAGAAATGGCCGAGTTCGTGCGCTGCAGTGAAGCGCTGGATGCTCATCGGCCGCTCAGTCGTTACCAGAACCCCCGGTATCGGCGCGCTCAGATAAGCGCCGAGAAGCCCCTTGAGCGGACGGAGCAGGAGCGGTAGGCCGAGCGCATGGATCGCCCCAAACACATCAATATTGCCTCCCTGGCTCTCGATAAGGGCCTGAGTACCGAGTTGGCGATGCAAGCGGCCCGCCGCCATAGTCCCCGCGCGCACCGCGCCGTCATAGTCCCGAGCCATGGATCAGACTTGTCCCCCACTCGACCGAACGCGCAGATATTCAGCAAAGCGACTGAGTTCAGCGCGGTCGTCGGTCGAGAGATCGGCAACGCGGCGTGCGAGATGCGCCACATCCGCCGGCAAGCTTGCCGAAGCTTCGTCCTCCCCCGTGAAATAGCCAACTGACTGGCGATAGAGCTTAGCAAGACGTATGAGTTCAATTGCCTCAACCCGTCGCTGACCGCTTTCGATATCGGTAAGGGCGGTGCGCGGAATTTTAAGATAGGTCGCAACCTCATCCTGCTTGAGCCCAAGATATTTGCGCGCCTCTCGGAGACGGTCACCTAGTTGCTTGCGCTCCAGCTCGTCATTTTCCTGCCGGATAGCCATACCGTTCATGGCTTGGATCCTTTTTTCTTCACCCAAACTTTCTCGATACGAGGGACAAGATGGCCGAGCGCTTCTTCCACTGAAGCGTAACCACCAGTCTGGACAATATTATCGCGCAGTTCGATTCCGATGACCGTCTCCACAGCACAAAGCGTGTCTACGACCGAAAGCGAGTCCAGCGCAATCGGCGCCTTCATTGCACCACCCTTATCGTTTGGCAGGGCGATGCCGCGCAACTGCGCTTCGATGCGTGCAACTTCTAGCAATTCATCGACGAGCGCCTTGATGACATCCGCCTTGGGAAAGGCAGGAGCGGTTGGCGCGGGAGGAGCAACTGTTGCCATTCAAGCCTCGCACGATTCGACTACATCCGTAGAATGTAATGTCGGAATTTCCGACATGCAAGACTTGATCGTCGCACGTGCTGCGCAGACCAGCGCCGGCATTTGAAATCTCTGTCATTGACGCCCTGCTCAGCGACTATTGTCCCGACGACGTCGGCCTCCGTGAAATCGCCGCGATGACCACCAGCCTGTACCACAACACGGCCGCCACATTATGCGCAGGTGGCAGTGCAGGAGGTTTTCTATCGCCCGTGTCGTTTTCACCGCCTCCTGGTTAGCGGCGTCGTGATGGAAGGCGTGCTACAAGAGGGCGACAATTTAAGCAGACATCCTATTCAAACAGTGCCTCGTTTGGCCTGAGGAATAGATCATGTTACGTTTTCTCCGATCCAGGAGACAGAAATGACCCGTGCAGCGCTGTACGCCCGCTATTCCGATGATAAGCAGAGCCCTGCTTCCATTGAGGATCAGTTTTTAATTTGCCGTGAACAAGCGGCTCGGGAAGGTTGGCGCATCGTCGGAAGCTATAAGGACGCAGCGATCTCAGGTGCGAGCGTCATTCTTCGTCCCGGCATCCAGTCACTCTTGCAGGATGCGCAGATGGGGCGTTTCGACATCCTGCTTGCCGAAGCGCTTGACCGTGTCTCGCGCGACCAGGCCGACGTGGCAACGCTATACAAGAATCTTCATTTCGCAGGCGTGAAGATCGTGACACTGGCCGAAGGCGAGGTTTCGGAACTGCATGTCGGCCTCAAAGGCACGATGAACGCCCTGTTCCTCAAGGATCTTGCCAAGAAGACCCATCGCGGTCTTCGCGGCCGCGTGGAGAAAGGCAAATCGGGCGGTGGTCTCTGCTATGGCTATGACGTCGTCCGTCGCTTCTCCAGCGAGGGCGAGGCAGTTCACGGTGAGCGCACCATCAACGATGCTGAAGCGGAAGTCGTGCGTCAGGTTTTCCGGCAGTTCGCCAACGGTCTCAGCCCACATGCGATTGCCTGCCGCCTCAATGAAGCGCGGATCGCCGCACCGACCGGCAAACTCTGGACGTCGACCACGATCCGCGGGCACGCAAAGCGTGGGACCGGTTTGCTCAACAACGAACTCTATATTGGCAAGCTGGTCTGGAACCGGCTCCGCTATCTGAAGAACCCGCAGACCGGCAAGCGTGTCTCCCGCATCAACCCGCAGTCCGAGTGGATCATCACCGAAGTGCCTCATCTTCGGATTCTCGATGATGAATTGTGGCAGGCTGCGAAGGCGCGACAGGAACAGATCGCGGTTCAATATGCCGGCGTCATCGAAGCGACGCGCTCAGCTCACAATGCGATGAATCGGACTCATCGCCCGAAGAGCCTGCTTTCCGGCCTTGTCTACTGCGGTTGCTGTGGCGGGTCTTATACCCTTCGCGGGCAGGGGCGGTTTGCCTGCTCGAATCATATCGACACGAGAAGCTGTTCCAACGGGCACAGCATTGCGCGAGAGAAGTTGGAGGCGCGTGTTCTCGACGGCCTACGTGACCGCTTAATGAGTCCGGAGGTCGCTGCCGAAGCAATTCGCACCTGCGTCGAG
Organism: Novosphingobium sp. HII-3; assembly: GCF_002916655.1. Taxonomy (GTDB): domain Bacteria; phylum Pseudomonadota; class Alphaproteobacteria; order Sphingomonadales; family Sphingomonadaceae; genus Novosphingobium; species Novosphingobium panipatense. Next base: position 677 of record NZ_PPSM01000060.1, on the reverse strand, counting down.
GAAACCAATCGCTTCAATCGCCAGCGTCGCGCCACAGACATCGCAGATCGGGCTGAGCTGGACAAGGTTCTGAAGGCGATCAAAGGGCTGGTGACGCTTGCTACGGAAGGCAAGGGGACGCGCTCGCTCGTCGATCAGCTGCTTGAACTGGAGGCGCGGGAAGATGCCATCCGCGCTCGGCTTGCTGCGGCGCCCGCTGACGTACCGGACATCCATCCGAATATTTCGGAGATTTACCGCCGAAAGGTTGCGCGGTTTGCGGAAGCTCTGGCTCATCCGGAGGAGCGACAGGAGGCGGCCGACGCACTGCGCGCTCTCATCGAGCGCATCGTTCTCACACCCGGCGACAAGCGTGGAGAGGTCAACGCCATGCTTCACGGCGAGTTTGGCACCATCCTCGAATGGCTGGAACGGCGGAATTCCGCCAACGCCGACAGCCCCCCCGATGCTTTCGCATCAGGGGGGCCTGGTATGTCGGTTTCGGTGGTTGCGGGAGGGCGATCTAACAGAGACCGACAAACCAAGGGAAACTCTGGTTTGTCGGTATCGGTGGTTGCGGGGGCAGGATTTGAACCTGCGACCTTCAGGTTATGAGCCTGACGAGCTACCGGGCTGCTCCACCCCGCGTCACCGATTGTGTGCGTTCGAGGGGAACGCGAAGAGGGCCTTTGGGGGAT
>NZ_PPSM01000059.1 GCF_002916655.1 Novosphingobium sp. HII-3 | reverse complement strand
GTGATTACTTCGGCGTATTTCTTGGAGAGGTCGAAGAGGTTTGCCTGGTGTGGGCGTTCGTCGCGCTCGCCGCAGGCGTCTGCGACCACGAGGGGGACGAAGCCGTTCTGCAGGGCGTCGAGGGCGGAGGCTCTTACGCAGCCCGAGGTGGAAAAGCCGGTGATGAAGAGGGTGTCGACGCCCATGCTGGTCAGCGTCGCGGCCAGCGAAGTGCCGAAGAACGCGGAGGCGTACTGCTTGGTCACCACGACCTCGTCGGCCCGCGGCTGCAGCGTGTCGGGGAAGGCGCCGAGGGGTGAGCCTTCGAGGAATGCCTCCAGCGCCGGCACCTTCTGGTAGAACAGCCCGCCGTCCTTGCCGCCGGCGCGGTAGACGACGTTGGTGAAGATCACCGGCACGCCCGCTGCGCGCGCCGCGTCGGTCAGGCGCTCGCACGAGGCGAGCGCCGTCTCGAAGCGCGGCGAATAGAGCGGCTGGCCGGGCGTGAGATAGGCCACGACCACGTCCACCAGCAGTAGCGCCGGCTTCTTGCCGGGCTGCAGAGCCCCGCCGAAGCCGCCGCGATTGTAGTCCTCGAGGAGATCGCTCATTCGGCCGCCTCGGCCAGTTCCACCTCATCGCGGTTCCACATGGGCGCCCTGGGGGCGGGCAGGCTGGTTTCGGCAAGGCAGTTCTTGCGCAGCGTCTCGATGTCGGGGCCGAAGTCGAACACGCCGATCTCGCCGCGCTCGGCGCGCAGCTTGTCGCGCAGCGCCGTAGTCGCGGCTTCGTCCACCGCGCCGCCTGTGATGACGACGCCGTAGTCCTTCGCGCCTTCGACGGTGACAAGGCCCTGGCCGATTTCCTTCAGCACCAGCGCCGGGTCACGGTCGAGCGGGTCGCCCCAGCCACCCCCGCCCCAGGTGATGAAGTGCAGCACGTCGCCGGCTTCCACGGGATAGTCCTCCAGCTTGTTGCCGACGACGATCTCGGTGCCGTCCGCCTTGACCAGCAGCTTGCGCGCGCGCTTGCCCGGGTGACCGCCGTTGACGCCCCAGGGCGGCACGAACCAGCGGTCGTCGTGAATGGCGATCACGCCCGGCTCGAGGAAGCGGTAGACCATGTTGATGCCGTTGCCGCCGCGGTGAAGGCCCGCACCGCCCGAATCCGGCACCGTCTCGTACTTCTCGATGACGAGCGGGAAGTAGCGCTCCAGGAACTCGTTGGGCACGTTGGTGAAGCCGGGGAACAGCGAGTGCCCGTCCGGCCCGTCGCCGAGCGGACGGCCGGGAATGCCGCCAAAGCCGATCTGGAACAGCTGGAACCACTTGCCCGCCTTGTCGGTGCCCGCATAGAACAGGTGCGGCGAGGAGGAGAAACCGGCAGCGTTGAGGAACTCCGGCGTCTTCTGGCCTAGGAGACCGCCCAGAATGTCGAACAGGCGCCCCAGCACGTGGGTGCGGCCCGAAAGCGCGGCCGGGAACCTGGGCTTGAGCAGCGAGCCTTCCGGAATGCGTACGTCGATCAGCGGATAGTACCCGTCGTTGAACAGGATCTGCGGATCGAAGACCATGATCATGTAGATGCCGAAGAACATGCGCATCATGTTCTCGTTCAGGAACATGTTGATCGAGGCCTGGCTCTGCGGATCGGTGCCGTCGAAGTCGAGGACGACGCGCGTGCCCTCGGGCCCGTTCTCGCGCCACATGGTGCACTTGATCCTGTAGGGGCCAAAGCCCATGCCATCGTCGCAGATGTAGTCCTCGAACGAGACCTTTTCCTCGCCGATCGAGGTCTCGATCAGCTGCTTCATGGCGCGGTAGTTGCGATCGAGCAGCAGGTTGGTGGCCGAGACGAACACGTCGTCGCCAAAGCGCGTCGCCATTTCCACCACGCGGTGCGCGGCGACACGGCAGGAGGCGATCAGCGCGTTGAGATCCGCCTTGCACCACGCCGGAGTGCGCGACTGGTGCATGACCAGCTTGATCAGATCCTCGTTGTACTCGCCCTTCTTCCAGATCTTGACAGGCGGGATGCGCACGCCTTCCTGGAAGATCTCGGTCGCGTGGATCGGCATCGATCCCGGGACCATGCCGCCGATGTCGCTCTGGTGGCCGAACATCGAGGTATAGGCGATCAGGCGCCCGTCCTTGAACACCGGCAGCAGCACCAGCCAGTCGTTGCAGTGGCTGATCGCCCCGCCGACCGAGTAGGGGTCGGACAGGAAGATCATGTCGCCGTCTTCCACGGTGCCGTCGAAGCCGTCGAGGAACGGGCCGATGTAGGAGCCGAACTGGCCCACGATCATGCGGCCCTGATGGTCGGCGATCAGCGGGAAGGCGTCGCCCTGCTCGCGGATGCCGGGCGACATGGCGGTGCGCACCAGTGTCGCGTCCATCTCGACGCGGGCGTTGCGCAGCGCGTTCTCGATGACCTCGAGAGTGACAGGGTCGATATCGACCTTGTGGAAGGGCGTGTCGTTAGCCTGGATGATACGTGCGGGCATGGGTCTGCTCCCCTCAGGCCAGGTTGATCAGAATGTTGCCGACCGCATCGACAGTGCCGACGCAGTCGCCTTCGATGAGCGTGGTCGAGTCCATCTCGGTGACGATGGCCGGCCCCTTGATGACGTCGCCCGCGCGCAGCTTGGCACGATCGTAGATCACCGCCGGGGCCATCGCGCCGTTGTACCACAGTTCATGGTCGCGCACCTTGGCCTCGCTCGGATCGCCGTTGCCTTGCGCAAGGCGCAGCGCCTCCAGTTCGAGCAGCGGCCCCAGCGCCACGGCGCGCAGGTTCACCAGTTCGTGTTCGGTGTCCATGTTGAAGGTGAACAGGCGCTCGTGCTCGGCATCGAAGCGCGCCACGACGCCGGCGAGGCCGTCGGCCTTGAGCACCTCGGGGCTGATCGAGAGCGGCACTTCGAAGGCCTGGCCCTCGTAGCGCACGTCCAGTTCGAACTGCACGGTGACGTCGCCTGGCGCGATGCCCTCGGCGGTCAGTTCCTCGGTGGTCTGCGCGGCCATTTCCTCCAGCAGCGCGATCACTTCGGCTTCCTCGGTCTCGGAGAAGCGCTTGGAGAACGAGCGCGCGGTCTCCGTGCGCATGCGGGTGGTGGCATCGCCCAGCGCGCACAGCACGCCCGGCGAGACCGGCGAGACCGCCGGCCACGAACCCATCAGCCTGGCCACGGCATTGACGTGCAAGGGGCCGGCGCCGCCGAAGCCCATCACCGCAAAGTGGCGCGGATCGTAACCCTGCTGCACCGAAATCATGCGCAGCGCGCCGAACATGTTCTCGTTGACGATATCGATGATGCCGCGCGCGGCCTCCATCAGGCCGATGCCCAGCTTGTCGGCGATGGTCTGCACCGCCGCCTTGGCGCCTTCGCGGTCAAGCTTGAAAGTGCCGCCCAGCAGGTTCTCGGGCAGGTAGCCGAGCACCACGTTGGCGTCGGTCACGGTGGGCAGGGTGCCGCCCTTGCCGTAGGCCACCGGCCCCGGCACCGCGCCCGCCGACTGCGGGCCGACGCGCAGCGCGCCGGTCAGTTCGGGCACGTAGGCGATCGAGCCGCCGCCCGCGCCCACCGTCTTCACGTCAAGCGCCGAAGCGCGAACCGAGAGGTGGCCGACTTCGGTGGTGCGCACGCGGCGCGCCTCCAGGTTCTCGATCAGCGCAACGTCGGTCGAGGTGCCGCCGACGTCGAGCGTCAGGATGTTCCTGATCCCCGCGTTCTTGCCGACCCACAGCGCACCTGTGACCCCGCCCGCCGGACCCGACATGAGCAGCGCCACGGGCTGTTCCTCGGACTTCTCGGAGGACATGAGGCCGCCGTCCGAGCGCAGCAGCGAAAGCGAACCGGCCATGCCGCCGCCGCGCAGGTTGTCGCGCAGGTTGCGCACGTACTTGCCCACGACCGGGCGCACCGCTGCATTGGCGACGGTAGTGAGCGTGCGTTCGTATTCCTGCATCTCGGGCAGGACGACGTGGCTGAGCGAGATCGGAACGCCGGGCATGATCTGCGCCGCGAGCTCCGCCACCCGCTTCTCGTGCGCGCCGTTGAGGTAGCCGTTCATCAGGCTGACTGTCAGCGCTTCGACGCCCTGGCCTTTGAGCTTCTCCAGCGCGGCACGCACGCCCGCCTCGTCGAGCGGGCGGATCTCGCGCCCTTGCGCATCCATCCGCCCTGCCACTTCCACCGTATCCTCAAGCGCGGCCAGCGGCTCGGGCTTGGGCCACACGATCCACCCGGCAAGTCCACCGGGCACGAACGAGCGGGCAATCTGCATGACCTGCCCATAGCCTTCGGTAACAACAAGGCCGACCCTCGCCCCCTTGCCTTCCAGCACCGCATTCGTCGCTACCGTGGTGCCGTGCAGAAAATACTCGATGTCCGCCGGCGTGATCCCCGCCTTCCCGCACACCGCACCAAGCCCGTTCAGGATACCTTCCGAACTGTCATGCGGGGTCGAGGGCGTCTTGTGCCGCCAGAACGAGCCACTGCGTTGGTCAAGCAGCAAAAGGTCGGTGAACGTACCACCAACGTCCACCCCCAGGCGATAAGTCATGAACCCAATCTCCGCTTCAATCCCCCAATAGCAAGCATCGCAGCACCAACAGAAACAGACCCCTGAAAACGAATGATCAACAGGCGGAGAGGC
>NZ_PPSM01000058.1 GCF_002916655.1 Novosphingobium sp. HII-3 | reverse complement strand
GGTAGCGGTCCTTCAGCTGCTGGTCCGCGAAGGTGTCGATCATCCAGGCGCCCATGTTGTGGATCGAGATGTAGGCGCTCGTGGCGGGGCAGCCGTAGGACATGGCTTCCATGATAAGCGCCGCGTCAAGCCGCCCGAGGCCAATGCCGCCGCTGTCCTCCGACACGTAGATCGCGCCGAAGCCCAGTTCGCCCGCCGCCTTCCACACATCGACCGGATAATGGTGCTTCTCGTCCCACTCCGCCGCAAAGGGAGTGATCCTGTCCGCCGTGAACTTGCGTGCGGTCTCCTGGATTGCGAGTTGATCTTCGCTCAATCCAAACTGTTCGGTCATTTAAGGTCATCTTTTTGTTTTGAAGGGCAGGTAATCGACCGCCTAACCAACGGCGACGCAACGGGGTGCGATGGGTTCCCAGGATCGTGCCAAGCAGCTACGGGGCTGGACGCGACGTGGATGCCGTCTCGCCAACAGCTTGCAACGACCGCGCTTGGCTTCATCCTTAAAAAGCTGGACCTCTTCTTTCTCGCCCGAACCGCGAACTTCATCAATCCTCACGATCGACTTGGTTTCTTCGTCGATCGCCAATTTCTTCCGAGCGTCCGCCAAGACTATCATTCATATCGCGGTTCAGAGGGTCGTGAAGATGGCTCCGAAGTCCTTGCCGCCGTTGCCGGCTTCCACGAAGGCCTCGTAGATCCGGGTGGCGTGTTCGCCCATCGGGACGCTGGCGGCGGCAGTCTGTGCACCCGCCATGGCAAGGCGCAGATCCTTCAGCATGAGCGCCGAGGCGAAGCCGCCGGCATAGCCGTTGTCGGCAGGGCTTGCCGCGCCGATGCCCGGCGCCGGCGTGTAATCGTTGAGCGACCAGCAGTACCCGGTCGACTTCGAACTGATCTCATAGAACTTCTGCGGATCCAGCCCTGCCTTTTCCGCTAGCGCCAAAGCCTCGCACGTGCCGATCATGTGAATGGCCAGCAGCATGTTGTTGCACATTTTCGCGACCTGCCCCGCACCCACGTCGCCCGCGTGGATGACGGCCTTGGCCATGGGCTCCAGCACCGGGCGCGCCTGTTCGAAGGCGGCCTCACTGCCCCCCACCATGAAGGTCAGAGTGCCGCCGTTCGCCGCCGCTATGCCGCCCGACACCGGGGCATCCACCATCCGATAACCCGCCGATGCGGCATCCTCCGCCACCTCGCGGGCGGTTGCCAAGTCGATCGTTGAACAATCCAGGAGGAGCGCGCCTGCGGGCGCCCTGCCGATGACATCCTCGGTGTAGACCGATCGCACAATGCTCCCGTTCGGCAGCATCGTGATCACCGCATCGACACCGGCCACCGCCTCGGGAACGGTGGTGAAGGCCGCGCAGCCGCTGTCCTTCGCCCTCGCCAGAGCATCCGCCGAAAGGTCGAAGGCATGGACCTGGTGCCCCGCCCCAACGAGGTTGGCGGCCATGCCACCACCCATGTTGCCAAGGCCGATGAACGCGATCTTCATAGCATGCTCTCCAGTATTTCGGGCACGGCGCCCGAGGCCGGCCTTTTTCCCCGCCATGTTCTTGTCCCGCCAGCCTCAGCCGACGAGTTCGATGATGTCCTTGCCAAAGAGGTCTTCGTCGGAGGGAAGCACCTTGTGCTGTGCGAGCGGCTTGGAGACCCAGGTCTCGTTGATGAGGTCGCGCCAGGTAACGTTGTTGTTGGTGCCGTTGCCGCCCCATGATCCGCAGCCCAGCGAGAAGGTCTGGCGCATACCGTTCCACAGGTTGCCCGAGTTGGAGGCCGACTGCGGCTGATTCACCATGACGCGGCTGGTCTTGGTGCCCATCGCCAGCTTCGTGATGTTCTCGTCGCTCTGCGAGTAGATGCCGCAGGAGTGGCCCTGCCCCTGATAGCTCTGGATGGCGTTGGTAAGGCGGATCGCCTCGTCGATGTCCTTCGCGCGATAGAGCGCCATGGTGACAGTCATCTTCTCGCCCGAAAACTTGTGGTCCGGGCCATGGCCGGTTTCGGGCACGATGAAGAAGGCGGTGCCTTCCGGGATCGAGAAGCCAGCGTAGTCGGCGATGAACTGCGCCGACTGGGCGACGACCTTGGCATTGATGTGCTCGCCATCTTCCCAGATCGCTTTCTCGAGCTTCGTCTTGTTTTCGCCCTCGATGATGAAGCCGCCCTTGGCCTTCAGCTTCTCGAGCATCGTGTCATAGATCGCATCGAGCAGGATCACCGCGTTGTCGGACGAGCACGAGGCCGCAAAGTCGAGCGTCTTGGACAGCAGGATCTTGGCGGCCGCGTCATCGAGGTCAGCGGTGTCGTCCACGGTGACCACCGCGTTGCCCACACCCACGCCGAGCGCCGGAGTGCCCGACGAGTAGGCCGCCTTGACCATCGGCGTGCCGCCCGTCGCCAGAATGCGGTCGCACTGCTTCATGACCTCGTTGGTCTTCTCGACCGAGGGCTGCTCGATGGGGATCACGAGGTCGGCGGGCGCGCCCATCTTGACCAGTGCCTCGCGCATGAGATTGCAGATCCTGGCGTTCACGAACTTGGCGCGCGGATGCGGGCAGATGATGATCGAGTTGCGGCCCTTCACCGCGCTGATCGCCTTGATGACCGGCGTCGCCTCCGGATTGGTGGAAGGCGAAAGCGCGCCGATCACGCCCACCGGCTTGGCGATCTTGACGATGTTGCGCTCGGGGATCTCCTCGATCACGCCCACCGACTTGTCGTCGATGATGTCGTAGAGGGTCGCACGGGTCTTGATCGAGATCTTCTTGAACTTGCCCTCGTAGTTGCCCAGCTGCGTTTCCTCGACGGTCTCGCGGGCGATCTGCTCGTCCATGCCGGGCTTGCACACGGCGTAGACCATGCCGCGAATCCAGGTATCGACCTGTTCCTGCGTGGCGTTCTCGATCTGCTGCTGCGCAGCGCGCGAGCGCGCCACAAGCTCAGCAACTTCCGCCGCAACGGGCGTCTCGGCAATCAGTTCAGCAGTCGCCATGTGCAAGGTCCTCGATTCCCACGGGTTCCGGGCCGTTTACGGCCGCTTCGGTTTCCACTGGATAGGCGCATCGGCGGAATGCATGCAAACGGCATTTTTGCTAGCAGTACCTGCATTTTTGCAGGCCCTGTTTCTCAGTAACGAGCATTCGGGATTGATGCAGAACAAGCCGCCTCGAAGTCAGACCGCATCAAGGATGGGCCGCGAGAGGACCGCATTGCAGTTCGACACCAAATGCGCGAAGCCTTTCGCGATGATGCAAGCACCGGATTGGAATGACTACCAGACCTTCCTCGCCATCGCGCGCGAAGGTCAACTGATGCGAGCCGCCAAGCGGCTGGGCGTCAACGCAACCACCATAGGGCGCCGCCTGCGGCGCTTGGAAGCCCAACTGGGGCAAACGCTCTTCGAGCAGACCCGAGAGGGTCAGTTGCTCACCGAAGCGGGCGAAGCGCTGCTGGCCAGCGTCGAGGCCATGGCTAAAGCGGCAAGCACGATCCCGTCCCAGGATCCGGGGGGACCGATCGGCACCTTGCGCATCAGTGTCTCGGAAGGCTTCGGGACATGGTTTCTTGCTTACCGCCTGCCCCAATTCAACGAGCTTTATCCTCGTATCACCGTGGATCTGGTCGCAAGCACCAGCTACCTTAACCTGTCCCGTCGAGAGGCCGATGTCGCGGTTTTCCTGTCTCGGCCACGCGCAGGGCTGCTGGTCGCGAGGAAACTGGCGCCGTACGATCTACGGCTTTACGCGAGCAACGCCTACCTCGAGAGGCACGGGACACCGACTTCGCTCCCCGCCCTGGCCCACCACAAGCTGGTCGGCTACATCCCGGATCTCCTGAGCGCTCCTGAACTCCGCTACCATCAGGAAGTTTACCGTGAATCCCGGGCGACCCTGCGCTCCTCAAGCATAAACGCGCAGTTCGCCATGATCCTGGGCGGAGGCGGGATCGGTGTTTTGCCATCCTTTATCGGCGACCTGATGCCGGAACTGGCCCGCGTCGTTTCCGATGTCCGGCTGCAACGCAACTTCTGGTTGGTGATGCACAAGGACACCCAGCAACTGCAAAAGGTGAAAGCATTCCAGTCCTGGATGCATGACGTGCTCGTCTCAGGCGGCGGCCGGCAACTTGCAGGCGTGCCCGAAGAATAAGCTATGCCACTCCCATAGGTGCTGCTCAGCTAGGGCTTTACGGTTGCCTCAGCCGATCGCCATTGATGATGCAGAAAACCTTTCTTCTCCAGAGATACGATGGCCTCGCGAGCCACCGGCGCGCAAATTTTCGCCGACTAACAGGATCACGCACCTGCACCGGTCGTGTCTCCGGGGGTGTAGGAAGGCTTCCCCGAGACGGGCCCCCGTCGATCTTCTGGTAAGGTCCGAATGCGAACTCGGCGCTGGAGAAGAACACGATCACCGACGACAGAATGCTTTATGAAACTGGTTGAGCAAGGGGCGGACAGCAATTCGTAGGGAAGATGCTGGCCTTAGCTGCGGAGCGCATGATGTATTTGGAAAGCCAGGCCGGGACGGGGGCACTTTCTTGCTCCAGTGCCCTCTGTCCTGGATGTTCGCATCACCCACCACGATGGAGACGTGGCAGGGGCATCGACACGGAGCTGTCATACCGGTGATCAACCCGCTGGAAAGAATCAACGACGAAATCAAGCGAAGGGCAGATGTGATTGATATCTTTCCCGACGAGGCCGCTGGTTTGCCTCGTCGAGCGCTCATGCTGAAATGAAGTTATGAGTAGGCCGCAGCGGGCCAATACATGACGGCCGTTCCGCCTGCTTTTTGCCATCGCGGTTGCCGGCTCGGTGCGGCAATGGGATGGTGGCTCCGCGCGCGGCCACGCTGGGCGTTCTCTGTAGGGCCGTGGGTTTTATTGAGTATGGTTGCGGGGGCAGGATTTGAACCTGCGACCTTCAGGTTATGAGCCTGACGAGCTACCGGGCTGCTCCACCCCGCGTCACCGATTGTGTGCGTTCGAGGGGAACGCGAAGA
>NZ_PPSM01000057.1 GCF_002916655.1 Novosphingobium sp. HII-3 | reverse complement strand
GGCAGACGATCGCCGCCATGCCGCCGCTGGCAGCGATGATGAACAAGGAAATGGTCAACCTCGCCTTCGAGACGACGCTGGACACCGGCCTCGTGCTGGAGCGTCGCATGTTCCAGGTCCTGACCTCGACCGAGGACAAGGCCGAAGGCATGGCCGCGTTCGTGGAAAAGCGACCGGGCGTCTGGAAGGGCCGCTAAGGGTACCGCGCCTTCTTCGGTGACGCGCCGCAGGGCGCTCACCGAGAACGGCGCTACCGGGGCGGCAACGCGGGCGACACGGAAGAGCAAGCTATGAAGATCGCGTTCATCGGCCTTGGCAACATGGGTGGTGGCATGGCCGCTAACCTTGCTGGGGCGGGGCACCAGGTCCACGCCTTCGACCTTTCGGCAGACGCTCCGGCGAGGGCGAAGGACAAGGGCTGCGCGTTCTTCACCACCGTTTCCGAGGCGGTGGCCGGTGTCGATGCGGTGATCACGGAGCCATCTTCACGACCCTCTCAGCGGTCGCGCCGGCGAATCAGTTGCCCTTCGTGGCACGCCTTTCTTGTTCGAAGGGCGGGAGCTTCATTCCTTTCGTGCGGCTTGTGAGGTGATAGCGCCGGCAGAGGGGGCAGCGGTACGGCCGCAAGGGAAATGGCGCACGCGACGCGACGTCCAGAGCCGCTTCCTCCGTGGCGTAGCGGGCCTTGCGCTGACAAATGCCAGGGCGGGTACGCACGTCAGCGCAGCAAAGTCGGCCCGAGGAGGGTGAGCATCTTGACGTCGATGGCGTAGCCCTGCTCGCGCCACTGGGCTGTCGCCTCCTTTATGCCAGAAACCGGGATCCGATGGACCACAATATCTTCGCTTTCGATGCCGCCGCCATCGCCGACCTTCACCAGGTCATGGGCGCGAAACAGGGTGAAGCTCTCGCTCACCATTCCAGGTGACGAATAGAACTCACCCACCTTTTCCATCCGTCCGGCGCGGTATCCGGTTTCCTCTTCAAGCTCGCGGGAGGCCGCTACGGCCGCGTCTTCATCGGCGTGCTCTTCGTGATCGCCCACCAGTCCGGCCGGCAGCTCGATGCAGCGCTTGCCGAGGGGAACGCGGAACTGGTCGACCAGGATGACGTGGTCGTCCGCATCAATCGCCAGGACGACGGCAGCATGTATCCCACGGGACCGGCCGACGTACTCCCACCGGCCGCGACGCTTGGCGGTGATGAAGCGCCCCTCCCACATCGTCTCGACGGGCTTGTCCGCATCATGATGATCGGCAAAGGTCATAGTTCGATCAGCCTGTCAGGAAGTTCGTTCACATCGCCGGTCTCACGGGGGACGTGGAGCGCAAGGATGGCACCGACCTTGCGGGTGCCGGCGATCATTGCCTCGGCCGTGCGCCCCGCCCGCAGTTCGGAGAGCATCGCGCCGATCGCATCGGCCCAGACGCCGGGCTCCACCTTGCGTGCAATTGCTTCGTCAGCAAGGATTTCGACACGGTGTTCGCGCATGGACAGGTAAATGAGGATGCCCGTCCGGCCGGTCGTGCGGCGTTCCGCGCCGAGGCGGAAGGCGCGCATGGCACGATCGTGGACGCGGGTGGTGCGAATGGCCGACGGGATCAGGAAGAACTTGACCGGCTGCCAGAGCTGAAGCAGCATCATCGCGGCGAACTTGATGGTGACCACGCCCAGCGCGAGCGACAGGATCATACGCGGGGTCCACTCATGGCCCCAGTCGGCGATCAGGCTATCGTAGAGCCCCATGTAGAAGCTGGGGAAGAGTGCCATTGTGCCAAGTGCGAGAAGCGCGACAAGTACGCCCCAGGCCATTGCGACGTCGGTGTAGCCATCCGAACGGTCGGCGAGGACGGTGACGATCTCGCCGGAGCTGAGCCGTTCGCTCTCGGCTACGACGGCACTGATGCGGGCGTGATCATCGTCCGCCAGGTAATTCGGTGTCGTCATTCTACCAACTCCCGCTCGCGCCGCCGCCGCCGAAGCTGCCGCCCCCGCCGGAGAAGCCCCCTCCGCCCCAGCCACCGCCACCGCCCCAGCCGCCGTGATCGTCGTCACCGCCGCCGAAGCCGCCGGGGAACCAGATGATCGGCGTATTCAGGCCGCCATAGCGACCACGCCGCCCGCCACGCCCCGTCGAGCGCAGAAGGGGAAGGATGAAGAAGAACAGGATGAACAGGATGAAGACGACGGTCCCCATCGAGACATCGCCGTCGCCGCCTTCGCGTGCCGTGTCGGCCTGGGCAGCGACCTTGCGCGCTTCATCGGGAGGCAGCGTAAGTTGCCGGATGAGGGAATCGGTGCCGGCGACGATGCCGCCCGGCATGTCTCCGGCCTTGAAGCGCGGCAGGATGTCCTTGTTGATGATGAGGAAGGAGAGCCCGTCCGTCAGCGTGCCTTCCAGGCCATAGCCGACCTCGATGCGGACCTTGCGTTCGTTCGGGGCGACGAGAAGGATGGCACCGCTGTTGGTCTCCTTGCCGCCAATGCCCCAGGCCCGGCCAAGACGATAGCCGTAATCCGAGATCTCGTACCCGTCCAGCGAAGGGACCGTGGCGACGACGAGTTGCCGTCCGGCCTGCTTTTCGAGCGCCTCGAGCCTTTGCGTCAGGGCGCGTTCCTGGGGATCGGGGATGATGTTGGCGGCGTCGACGACGCGCCCCGTGAGCTTTGGAAACTGCTGCGCCCATGCGCCCGTCGCTCCCGAAAGGAGAGCCACGAGGACCAGCACTGCGACAACGCCGGCTGCCCGAATGCGGGCCACGGGGATTTACAGCTTCCCTTCGAGGCTCGGCGCCGCTTCGGCACCGGGGGTGACTGACTTGTAGGGTACGAGCACCTCGGCTCCGCGCAGGCGGGCGCCGATCATCGAGGGAAAGGTGCGAACCTCGGTGTTGTAGTCCTGAACGGCGCCGTTGTAGTCGCGAATGGCGACCCGAATGCGGTTTTCCTGCCCTTCAAGCTGGCTCTGCAGCATCTGGTAATTGGTGTTCGACTTGATCTCCGGATAGGCCTCGACGCTTGCGAGGAGCCGCCCGATGCTGGCGCCGAGGTTTGCCTGGGCCTGCTGGAACTGCTCCATCTTCTGCGGATCGTTGAGGTCTTCGCCGGTCACCTGGATGGAGGTTGCCTTGGCGCGGGCCTCGGTCACACCGACGAGGATCGACTTCTCCTGCTCGGCGGCACCCTTGGCGACCGCGGCAAGATTGGGCACGAGATTCGCGCGCTCTTGGAAGGCGGCTTCGACGTCCGCCCACTTGGCCTTTGCGGCTTCCTGCTTTGTCGGGACCGAATTGAAACCACAGGCCGAGAGCGAAAGGGCTGCGGCAAGGGCGATTGCGGTGCGACCCCGACGGGCGTTGATGAGCGGCATCGGCTTCAATCCTCCACTTCGCGCCGGCCTTACCGGCGTGTTCCTCGCGAAGTAGATAGCGTACCAGCGTTCGGGATCAAGGATGCTCGGCCTCTTGCCAGCCGAGCCAGAGTTTGAGAGCGGCCGGGTTGTGTGTCAGAACGCACGAAGCCACGTGACTATCGGAGAGTTGGCAAGATGCCCATCGTTGACGAATTCAGGAAGTTCATCGCGCGAGGGAACGTGCTCGATCTGGCCGTTGGTGTGATGATCGGGGCCGCCTTCGGCAAGATCGTGACCTCGCTGACGGAGAACATCATCATGCCGGTAATCGGCTGGGCGTTCGGAAGCATCGACTTCTCGAAGTACTTCATCCTGCTGGGAGACGTGCCGCCGGGCTACAAGGGCAGCGTCACTGACTACGCCGCCCTGAAGGGCGCTGGCGTAACGATGATCGGCTACGGCGAATTCATCACCCAGATCGTCAACTTCCTTATCATCGCCATGGTCCTGTTCCTGCTCGTCCGGTCGGTGAACAAGATGATCGATTCTGTGAAAAAGGATCAGGAAATGGCCGAGCAGGCTCCGGTGGCGCCGGTCGACCCGCAACTGAATACGCTGAAGGAAATCCTCGAGGAACTGCGGAAGGGAAAATCAGCCTGAGCCTTTCACTTCACATTCAGAACGAAGTGACTATATAGGGTCCTGCCGGCTTCGGTCGGCTATGACGATAAATTGCCCCGTGCAATAGACGCAGCGGACCCGGGGGCGGTACCCGGCGGCTCCACCATCACTCGTCTCCCGAAAGGGGGCATCCTGTGTTGTCGCAGGAGTGATGACGGGGCCGAACTAGGATCGACGTGTGTTGAAAAGCGGTGTTTTCGTCCGGGCTGAGTAACCCGTTCAAGGCTCAAAACTCATAAGTGCCAACGACAACGAAGCACTTGCTCTCGCAGCGTAATTCTAGGGGCTAACGCCCTGAAGTTACAAAGCCAGAACACGGTTGGACCCACCGGGTAACAGAAGCGGATTCCAGGGGCTGGGGGCGAGCCTGTCAACAGAATCGCCCTACTTCCTTTGCCGTCTATGCTTGATGTGCATGTCTACCTGGTGCGATGGGTTCTTTCCGGCCGGAGAGGGCGGCGGCGGTGCGTGCCTCCGCCAAGCGTTCGCTTTTTCGCGTGAGAGCGGCCTTCTCGTACTTGAGACAATCGAGGATCTTGGCACCAGCCATGAAAACGGCGCCGGTACAGGCCAGAAACAGCAGCTTGCCGCCGATGCCCGGAAATTGTGTGAGGTATGCGCTACCTCGCTCGACCGCACCCAAAGCAAGCGCGTAGATGATCATGTACGCTTCCCAGTTGCTTTTGATGACAAAGAGGCGGCCGGCCTTTCGAAGCATCTTCACCCTTTCGGCATGGCTGGTGCGACAGTTAGCGCGTTAGCTAAAGCATACAGCAAAACGCGTGCCAATCCAGACTTTACGGGATCGCGCGTGGCTAACTGACTACGGTCTGTAAGCTTCTCCGACGCCTTGTGCGGGCGAAGGTGTCCTTCCCCGACGATATCTGAACCCGTTGCCAAGCTGTCGCGCTTCGGCCATAGGGTTATCTCCTTCCCCAGGACACATCGGTATCGTACGTGAGCCCGGCGCGAGATGCGTCCGGTTCAAACCAGCGTGAGGAAGGCAATGACGGATAGGGTTGATCGTTCGGGGCTCCAGGTCGATGCGGGCCTTGCGAGATTCGTGGAAGAGCAGGTGCTTCCGCCAATCGCGCAGGATGCTGGCGCGTTCTGGAAAGGCGTGGCCGGGCTGGTCGCGGCTTTCGCACCGCGCAACCGCGCTCTTCTGGACAGGCGCGATGCACTTCAGTCGCGGATCGACGCATGGCACGTCGGCCGGGCAGGCAAGCCGATCGATCATGCGGAATACGAAGCCTTTCTTCGGGAGATCGGCTACCTTGTCCCGGAACCGGGTGCATTCACCATCGGCACGCAGAACGTGGATCCCGAAATCGCCACGATGGCTGGGCCGCAGCTCGTCGTGCCGGTTCTCAACGCCCGCTTCCTCCTGAACGCTGCGAACGCGCGCTGGGGAAGTCTTTACGACGCATGGTATGGCACAGACGCGCTGGATGCAGCTCCCGCGCAGGGACCGGGCTACGACCCGGTGCGCGGCGCTGCGGTGATCGCTGCGGGCCGTGCCTTCCTGGATCGCGTGGTGCCGCTCAAGGCCGGTTCGTGGGCCAGCCTGAAGAATGGCGAGACGGTGGAGCTTGCTCATCCTGCGCAGGGGCTGGGTACGACGGAAAAGGGCCTGTTGTTCAGCAACAACGGCCTCCGGATCGAAGTGGTATTCGACCGCTCCACACCGGTCGGCAGCTCCGATGCGGCGGGGATCTCCGACATCGTGCTTGAGGCGGCGCTGACGACAATCGTGGACCTTGAGGATTCGGTGGCCGCAGTGGACGCGCAGGATAAAGTCGCCGCCTACGCCAATTGGCTCGGCCTTATCCGCGGCGACCTGACGGAAACCTTCGAGAAGGGCGGCAGGACCCTGAGGCGCGAACTGGCGGCCGACAGGACTTTGACATCCCCTGATGGAGAGACGACGAGCCTGTCCGGGCGTTCGCTCCTGTTCGTGCGCAACGTCGGCCATCTCATGACGAACCCGGCGATCCTCCTCCCGGACGGGTCCGAGATACCGGAAGGCATCATGGACGCCGTGATCACCAGTGCCATCTCGGCGCAGGATGTCCGCGGCTTGACGCGCTATGGCAACAGCCGCGAGGGCAGCATCTACATCGTGAAGCCAAAGATGCACGGGCCGGAGGAGTGCGCCTTCACCAATGCGCTGTTCGACGCCGTCGAGGACCTGCTGCAGTTGCCGCGCAACACGCTGAAAGTCGGCGTCATGGACGAGGAACGCCGGACTTCGGCCAACCTTGCTGCCTGCATCCACGCGGTCAAGGACCGCATCGTCTTCATCAACACAGGCTTCCTGGATCGCACGGGCGACGAAATTCACACCTCGATGCGCGCCGGGCCGATGATCCGCAAGGGCGCGATCAAGGGCTCCACGTGGATCGCCGCCTATGAAAAGCGCAATGTGGCCATCGGGCTCAGGCACGGGCTTTCCGGAGTGGCGCAGATCGGGAAGGGCATGTGGGCCGCTCCCGACCGAATGCGGGAGATGATGGAGCAGAAGATCGGTCACCCCCGCACGGGTGCCAACACCGCCTGGGTGCCATCTCCGACGGCAGCCACGCTCCACGCCATGCATTACCACGAGGTTGACGTGTTCGGGCTGCGTCAGGGGATGAATGCGGACGATGTTCCGGGCCTGGAGCAGTTGCTCGCCATTCCGCTGGCTGACGGCGTGAACTGGTCCGAGGAGGAGGTCCGCGAGGAGCTGGACAACAACGCACAGGGCCTGCTGGGCTATGTGGTGCGTTGGATCGATCAGGGCGTCGGCTGTTCGAAGGTACCGGACATCGACGACGTGGGGCTGATGGAAGATCGCGCCACCCTGCGGATATCCAGCCAGCATATGGCGAACTGGCTCCTGCACGGAGTGTGTTCGCAGGAGCAGGTGATGGATTCGCTCAAGCGCATGGCTGCCAAGGTGGATCAGCAGAATGCCGCTGATCCGCTCTACGAACCCATGGCAGGCAACTGGGAGACCAGCCTGGCGTTCCGGGCGGCGTGCGACCTTGTCTTCAAAGGGGTGGAGCAGCCGAACGGATACACCGAACCGCTCCTTCATGCCTGGCGCCTGAAGAAGAAGGCGGCCTGATCGCACCGCACCGGCTCTCTTCCCGTCTGGCCTCCTTGTTCAACAGCGCGCCGTTGCTACATCGCCAGCGGCAAACAAGGAGGCCCGCGATGAAGATGCACGGCAACACTATTCTGGTTACCGGTGGCGGCTCGGGAATAGGCGAGGCTCTGGCGCAGCGTTTCCACGATGCAGGCAATACGGTCATCGTTGCGGGGCGGCGGAAAGAGGCGCTGGACGCGGCCTGCGAAGGTCGGGCCGACATGCACGCGCTGGTGCTGGACGTGGAGAGTGCGGAAGGTGTGCGCGCCTTCGTCGAAGAGGCTCTTGAGCGCTTCCCGGCGCTGAATGTCGTGGTAAACAACGCGGGCATCATGCATTATGAGCGCCTCGATCGTTCTCGTGACTTAGCGCTTGCGGAAGCCATCATCACGACCAATCTGGTCGGTCCGATCCGCCTGATCGATGGCTTCGTCGAGCATCTGGTGGCCAGGGGTGACGGGGTGATCGTCAACGTGAGTTCGGGCCTGGCCTTCGTGCCGCTGACGGGTACCGCCACCTACAGCGCCACCAAGGCCGCCATCCATAGCTACACTCAATCCCTGCGCGAGATGCTCCGGGGCCGGGTGGAAGTCATCGAACTTGCCCCGCCCGCTGTCCAGACCGAACTCACTCCGGGACAGAGCACGCGGGAAGGGTACCAGCCGCTGTCCGAATTCGCCGACGAGGTCATGGCGATCCTTGCGCAGGACCCCACGCCCGAGGAAATCCTGGTGGAGCGTGTGAAAGGCTTCCGCAACGCCGAAGCCGAGGGGACACACCGAGCAATCCTCGAGAACCTGAACCGCGTATCACTCAAGATGTTCGACGAACTGGGCCTCTGAGCCGGCGGGCGGCAGGCGCGGGGGCGGGTGATCCGTTGGCTAGACGGCGCCTGCCGACGCCGCCGCCACTCCCGGCTCCGTGCCGGCGCCCAGTACGTCCTTCCAGAAACGGACAAGATTGCGGGCGTTCACCGCCCATGAGAAGTGGCTGACGCACTCCGACACTTCCGCCTGCGTGGGGGGCGCGGCGAGGATATCGCTCACGGCCTTTGCGATCGCTTCGGCCGTGCGCTCCGTGATGCGGCCTGCGCTTTCGCTGTGAACGATCTCCCGCGCGCCGCCAATGTCGGTGATGACGATGGGCGTCCCGCAGGCCAGCCCCTCGATCCAGACGTTGGCCAGCCCTTCGCTGGAGGAGGGCAGCACCAGAACGTCCGCCGCGCAGAGAAGGTGCGGCAGCATCTCGTGGTCGACGAGGCCAAGGAACTGCACCCGGTTCGCCACGCCTAACCGGCGGGCGAGCGCCTTCAGGCGGTCTTCATCTTTGCCGGTGCCCGCAATCGCGAGGCAGGCATCGGGCAGTCGGGTCAGCGCCTCGATGACCAACGCCTGGCCCTTGCGCGGGATCAGCGCGCCGGGGGTGACCAGCAGCGGTCCTTTCGACCAGATCTCCAGGTCCGGCATGGCGGATACAAGCGCGCGTGCCGCGCCGCGTTCGATGGGGTGGAACTTCTCGCGGTCCAGACCCGTGTAGTGGACGGCGATACGTTCTCCCGGCATGCCGAGCGCGATCATGTCCTCGCGAAGGGCCGCGCTGACGGCGAGCATCCCGGTCGACTGCGCGGCAGCGTCCAGCATCTGCCGCAGCGCCCGGGGCCGCTGGCCCCAGAAGTGAATGTCGGCGCCGCGCGACTTGATCGTGAGCGGCAGCGCCAGTTCCCGTGCGATGATCGCGGCAGCAGGGCCGTCGGGAAAGAAGAACTGCGCATCCACGAGATCGAAGGGCTGTTCGGCATGCAGGCGGCGCGCCAGCGGCAGCACAGCCCTGGCGATCCGCTCCGGATTGCTGTCGCCGCCCAGTTTGGGGTAGGTTGTGAAACGAGGATAATGAACCGCCAGCCCGGTCCTGTCGCTCATCTCCGGCACAGTCTTCAGGCGAACATAAGGCTCGCGCTGCGAAAGCGGCCAAGGCGGGATCCCAAGCGGGCTGACCATGGTCAGCTCGACTTCTCCACCGGCGACCACGGCCCGCATCTGATTGCCCACGAAGACGCCGAACGAAGGCATCACCGGGTTCGGGAACAGGGTGGAGATCGAAAGGACGTGCATCGCGGCTAGAGCTTGCGAACGAGCGTTTCGGCTACCGCCAGCCAGGCGGGTCGATCGACGCTGACGGGGCTTTTCCCGCTGGCGGGCGGAACGAGCACGATCGCGCCCGGACCGCTTTCCGTCAGCCGTCCAAAGGCGAAGCGGCCCGCGGGAAGAGGTACGAGGACATCGCGGTTGAGCAGGTTCGCC
Organism: Novosphingobium sp. HII-3; assembly: GCF_002916655.1. Taxonomy (GTDB): domain Bacteria; phylum Pseudomonadota; class Alphaproteobacteria; order Sphingomonadales; family Sphingomonadaceae; genus Novosphingobium; species Novosphingobium panipatense. The sequence continues at coordinate 148,965 of NZ_PPSM01000057.1, read as the reverse complement.
GCCGCTTCGGGCGCGTACTGGCGCATCCAGAGCTGATCGCCCGACCGGTACTCTCCCACGGTCGCTTCGACGGAGACCACCAGCCACGGGGCATCGGCCGACAGGGCATTCGGCAGCACGGCGTCCACCGGCTTGCGGAGGGCCTCGGCGCCCCTGTGCCCGAGTGTCGCAACCAGCCGGGCAGGCTCCGCAGCTTCGGAGCGCAGCAACGTCTCAGGCTCGACCTGAAGAGCCGCGGCGATGCGGTTCATCCAAACCAGCGACAGGTTGCGCATCCCGGTTTCCAGCCGGCCGATGGTCTGCGCCGTCGTCGGCGGGTCACACGCCAGGGCCACGTCGGCCAGGGTCATGCCCTTCTGGCGACGGATGTCGCGGATGCGGTTGATCATGTCTGCCCCTGTAACCGATCTGGTTGGCGTGGGTATCGTACAGTCCTGGATTGGAGGCAAGGCCCGCCGCTGTCGGGTCAGCCTTCGACCAGTTCCGCAAGTTCCAGCCAGCGCTCCTCCGCCGCTTCCTTGTCGGATCGGGCCTTGGCTATGGCGTCGGACAAGGAAGCGAACTTCGCCGGATCGCGCGTGTACAGCGCCGGATCGGAGAGCGCGGCTTCGTCACGGATGATAGCAGCTTCCAGCTCCTCGATCTTCTTGGGCAGCAGCTCGTAGTCGCGCTGGTCCTTGTAGGAGAGCTTGGCCTTCCTGGGCGGCATGGGCGGGGGCGGGGCGGCGTCCGCCTTCGCCTTCTTCGCTGCGCCCACCGTCCGCTCGCGGCGCTTGGCTTCCCAGTCGGCATAGCCGCCCGCGATCACGTCGATATGGCCCGACCCGTCAAGGCCGAGGGTGATGTTTACCGTGCGGTCGAGGAAGTCACGGTCGTGGCTGACGATGAGAACGGTGCCGTCGTAATCGGCGATGACCTCCTGCAGAAGGTCGAGCGTCTCGAGATCGAGGTCGTTGGTAGGCTCGTCCAGCACCAACAGGTTGGAGGTGGTGGCGAATTCCCGCGCGAACAGGAGGCGCGAGCGCTCACCGCCGGACAGGGTGCCGACCTTGGCCTCGACAAGGCCGGGGTCGAACAGGAAGTCCTTGAGGTAGCCCTGGATGTGCTTGCGGACACCGCGAACGTCGATCCAGTCTCCGCCTTCGGCCAACACGTCGCGGATGCGCATTTCCGGAGCCATGCGGCTGCGCTGCTGGTCGATAACCGTCGCGTCGAGGGTGTTGGCGAGCGTGACGGTGCCCTCGTCCGGCTGAAGTTCGCCCATAAGGATCTTCAGCAGCGTCGTTTTGCCCGAGCCATTGGCGCCGACGACACCGATGCGGTCGCCACGCTGGACGCGCAGACTGAAGTTCTTGATGACGGTACGGTCGCCGAAGCGCTTCGTCACCTTGTCAGCCACGATGACCGACTTCGTCTTGCTGTCGTCGGCCACCACGGCCAGTTTGGCGGCGCCCTGCGGCCCGACCATGGCCGCACGCTGGGCGCGCATTTCCCAGAGCTTGGCCAGTCGGCCCTGGTTGCGCTTGCGGCGGGCGGTCACGCCACGCTCAAGCCAGTGCGCCTCGATCTTGAGCTTCGCGTCGAGCTTCTGTGCCGCGCGCGCTTCTTCTGCGTAGACCTCCTCTTCCCACGCCTCATAGCCGCCGAAGCCGACATCCTTGCGGCGCAGCGATCCGCGGTCGAGCCAGAGAGTGGCGTTGGTCAGGCGGGTCAGAAACGTGCGGTCATGGCTGATGACCACGAAGGCGCCATTGTACCGCTGCAGCCAGGATTCGAGCCAGTCGATCGCCGCGAGATCGAGGTGGTTGGTCGGCTCGTCGAGCAGGAGCAAGTCCGGCTCGGAGGCGAGGGCCCGGCACAGGGCTGCGCGGCGCCGTTCACCACCAGACGCGCTCTTCGCTTCGCGGGAGAGGTCGATGCCGAGCTGGTCGGCGATGGCTTCCACCTCATGGCGGGCGGGCGCGTCCTCGCCATGAATGGCAAAATCGAGCAGCGTGTCGAAACCGGTGAAGAACGGATCCTGCTCCAGCGTCACCACACGGGTGCCGGGCTGCACGGACCGCTTGCCCTGATCTGCATCCACAAGGCCGGCGATCAGCTTGAGGAGCGTGGTCTTTCCCGCGCCATTGCGCCCGATCAGGGCCAGGCGGTCACGCGGGCCGATGTTGATGTCGAGCCCTTGAAAGAGCCAGCCGTTGCCCTGGATCAGGCCAAGGTTTTCCCAACTGAGAATAGGTGCAAGTGCCATGGGCGCGCCCTACAGGTACGGAAGGGGGAAGGGCAAGCCGCTTGGAAGGCGGCGTGCAGCCCGATGGCGAAGCTTTATACCCGCGTCGTGAAACATTCAGGACTTGTTCAACGCTGTAAGTTTAGGCACCGAAGTCGTGATGAAAACGCTTCCCGTTCTTCTCGCCGCGCTTGCAGCGCTTGGCCCGCTTGCCGCGATTGCTCCGGCACATGCCTCTGCAGGCGGAGAGCAGGGCGAATTGCGCCGCGATCGGCGCGCCGGCACGGTTCTCCCCCCGCGCGAGATTGAAAACCGGGTGCTGCCGCGCATGGCCGGAATGCAGTATCTCGGACCGGAGTACGATCCGGCCGCAATGGCGTACCGGCTCAAGTTCATCCAGAACGGCAAGGTCTATTTCGTCGACGTCGACGCGCGCAGCGGGCGTATCATCGGACAGTCGCGCTGAGAACGCGAAGGGAACCGGCAGGGGTTCCGTTGCTTGACCACTGCAGCCTTTGCGCCCATCTCAACCCCGTTCATGTGAGGAGGACGGTAAATTGCGCATCCTGATCGTCGAGGATGAGCCCACCCTGGGCAACCAGCTCAAGACCACGCTGGAGCAGAACGGCTATGCGGTCGATCTCTCCGCCGATGGCGAGGACGGGCACTTCCTTGGCTCCACCGAGGATTATGACGCTGTCATCCTGGACCTTGGCCTGCCCGAGATTGACGGGCTGACCGTGCTGGGCATGTGGCGCCGCGAAGGGCGGACGTTCCCGGTACTGGTGTTGACCGCGCGGGACAGCTGGTCCGACAAGGTCGCCGGGCTTGACGCCGGCGCTGACGACTACCTCGCAAAGCCCTTCCAGACAGAGGAACTGATCGCCCGCCTGCGCGCGTTGATCCGCCGCGCTTCGGGCAACACCTCGAGCGAGCTGACCGCAGGCCCGGTCCGTCTCGACACGCGTTCGGGCCGCGTCACCCTTGACGGGGAGCCGGTCAAGCTGACGGCGCAGGAATATAAGTTGCTGTCCTACCTGATGCACCACAAGGGCAAGGTGGTCAGCCGTACCGAACTGATCGAGCATATCTACGATCAGGATTTCGACCGCGATTCGAATACGATCGAGGTCTTCGTCACGCGCATCCGCAAGAAGCTGGGTGCCGATGTCATCACGACGATCCGCGGCCTTGGCTACAGTCTCGACGACCCCGCAGAACCCGGCCGCGGCTGAGGCCGCTCCGAACGACACCGCCGCCGGGCGTCCCGCCAGCACGGGATCGCTCGCGCGGCGCATGATGCTGATCGCGGCGGGGTGGGTATCGTTCCTCCTGCTGGCGGGCGGGCTTGCGCTGGACCACACCGTCACCGGCATCGTGACGCGCAACTTCGACGAGCAGCTGGGCTATATGCTGACCGGCATGATCGGCTCGGCGGAGATCGGGCCGGACGGGGAGGTGTTCTTCATCCGCCCTCTTGGCGACCAGCGCTTCCTGGAACCGAATTCCGGTCTCTACTGGCAGATACGCGCCAAGGGACACGAGGATTTCCCGTCCCGCTCCCTGTGGGACCGCAGCCTCGAGGTGTCGGACGATCACTTCGACGCCGAAACTCACGTTTTCGACAGCTTCCAGTTCGAGGGCGAGCCGCTTCGGGTGATGGAGCGTTCGATCATCCTGCCCGGCAGTGAGACCCGGTGGATGTTCACCGTGGCTGCCAGCCGGCGGGACCTTGACGAGCAGATCAAGATGATCCGCTCAATTCTCGTGTACAGTTTCGTCGCGCTTGGCTTCGGGCTCATGCTGATGGCCGGGATGCAGACGTGGTACGGCCTCTTTCCGCTGCGCCACGTCCGCCGCGCAATCCAGAAGCTTCGCACCACCGGCGCCAGCCGGGTCAACGACCCTCTGCCGCGCGAGGTCGAGCCGCTGGTGGATGAGCTGAACGCTCTGCTCGCGCACACGGAACGGCAGGCGGAGGAGGCGCGGACGCATGCGGGCAATCTTGCCCACGCCCTCAAGACACCCCTGACGGTGGTTATGAACGCCGCAACGGCGCAGGCGCCCGACCTTGCCGACACGGTCATCCGCGAAGCGGCGGTGATGCGGCGGCAGGTGGATCACCACCTCGCGCGCGCGCGCGCCGTCGGGCGCCGGGCTGTCGGCCAGTCGCGCGCGGAGGTCTGGCCGAGCCTTGAGGCGGTGCTGCGGGCGGTGGAGCGGCTCTACGAACACACGCGCTTCGATCTTGACGGCAATCACGACGTCACCGTCGCTCTTGAAAAGCAGGATCTGGAAGAGCTGCTGGGTAACCTGATCGAGAACGCGGCCAAGTACGGAGGCGGCAGCGTCTTCGTCACGGTGGATGCGGGGAACGACGAGCGGTTCTGCGAGATCTGGTTCGAGGACGACGGCGTCGGTATTCCCGAGGCTGAACGCACACGCATCTTCGATCGCGGCGCACGCCTCGATACCGGCAAGCCTGGCACCGGGCTCGGGCTGGCGATCGTCCGGGACGTGGTGGAGATCTACGGCGGGACGGTCGAACTGGACGAGAGCGAGGATCTCGGAGGGCTTCTGGTGCGCCTGAAGCTGCCCCGGGTCGCGCGCTGATGCATTTCGGGGGTAACCGGCGCTGCATGGTTGCGGTGTCGGGACGGCGGGCTATCTGCGCCTAATAGCGAAACCAGGAGTAATCATGAGCAAGCCCATCAACGTTCCGCTGACATCGGATGAGATCGAGATGCTGGTCGACGCGCTGGAAGTGGACCTCGAGGGTTACCTCGAATCTGCCAAGGAAGCGCGCGGCAACGGCAATCGCGACGATGTGACGACCTTCACCGAAGCGGCCACCCGCATCCAGACGCTGATGGCCCGCCTTCAGGACATGGTCGAGCAGTAAGATCTGGTCGGGGAGGGGCCGGGGAGGCCCCTTTCTGGCGGGGCTTCGGTGGCTGCCGGCAAACCGGGGCGATCAGGCCCCGGTCTTTGCCCGCTCGTGGTGGCGAATGACTTCGTCGATCACGAAGCGGATGAACTTCTCTCCGAAATCAGGGTCCAGATGTGCGTCCTCCGCCAGTTTGCGCAGGCGTTCGATCTGCCGTTCCTCGCGGCCGGGATCGGAGGCGGGAAGGTTTGTCTTCGCCTTGTATTCCCCCACCGCTTTCGTAATCCGGAACCGTTCGGCCAGGATATGGATCAACGCCGCGTCGATGTTGTCGATGCTGGCGCGAAAACCCGCAAGAACCGGGTCGGCGGCAGTGTTCTGCGAAGGAGAGGGCTGGGTCATGACCGGGGCGCTAGCATGGCTGGGTACCATCTTCCAGTCGGGTCGGGGCACCGCTTGATGGCGTTTGCTCTTGCGTTGCGTTGCGCTTGCCCCCAAAGCGCAGGCCGATGAGTGCAGATGTCGTCCCCCTGCAAACGCGCAGGCAGCAGCCCTCCCTCGCTCCGATGCTGGCGCTTACCGCGCCGGGCATGAACAGCGTCAACGCCGTCATCCTGGACCGGATGCAAAGCGAGATCCCGTTGATCCCCGCTTTGGCCGGCCACCTGATCTCGGGCGGAGGCAAGCGCATGCGCCCGATGCTGATGGTCGCGGCTGCGGAGCTGTGCGGCTACCAGGGCACACGCCACCACAAGCTGGCCGCTGCGGTCGAATTCCTGCACACAGCGACCTTGCTGCACGACGACGTCGTTGACGGGTCCGACATGCGCCGCGGCAAGGCCGCCGCCAACATCGTCTTCGGCAACCCGGCAACCGTGCTCGTCGGCGATTTCCTGTTCACCCGTGCTTTCGAACTCATGGTGGAGGACGGGAGCCTCAAGGTGCTCAAGGTCTTTTCGAAGGCCAGCTCGATCATAGCCGAAGGCGAAGTGGACCAACTCACCGCCCAGCGCCGGATCGAAACGAGCGAGGAGCATTACCTCCAGATCATCGGGTCCAAGACCGCCGCGCTGTTTGCCGCTGCCACCCGCATCTCCGCCATCGTCGCTGAGAAGAGCGAGGCCGAAGAACTGGCGCTTGACGCCTACGGGCGCAACCTGGGTATCGCATTCCAACTGGTCGATGACGCCATCGATTACGATTCTGAGGTGGGCGAATCCGGCAAGGACAAGGGCGACGACTTCCGCGAGGGCAAGATGACCCTGCCGGTCATTCTAGCCTATGCGCGCGGGACGGCCGAGGAGCGCAAGTTCTGGGAGGAAGCGATCGCGGGGTTCCGTACAGAGGACGAGGATCTCGCTCACGCCGTCGAACTCATCAACAGGCACGGCTGCGTCGAGGCGACGCGCGATCGGGCGCGCCTCTATGCGCAGCGGGCAATCGATTCCATCGCAGGCTTCCCGGCAGGTGAAGCGCGCTCTGCCATGGCCGAAGCCGTCGAATTCGCGGTTTCGCGCCGGTACTGACAGCGCCGCGAAAGCCTGAGGCCAAGCTCTGATTGCGGCCGGGGCGTGGCTGACTTATGGAGGCGTCCCATGCCATTCTTCGCCGCACGGGACGCCATCGGGTATCAGCCCGGATCGCCTCGCCAACGTCTTGTGTCCTCGCTGCTGTCAGCGGCGATCCTGGTGATCGCACTGCTGATCGCGATCTACCAGACGGCAGTGGCACCTCAGATCAGGAAGGCGCGCAACCCGGTCACCTTCAACATCGAGGGGGACGATGCGGACAGCGGCGCGAAGGCGCCTGAGCGGGCGGCGAAGGCCAAGGCGGTCGAGCAGAAGCAGCCTCGGCAGAACGACGTCCGCGAGGAAGCGCCGCTCCCGCCGGTCGAGCGGCCCGTGCCCCAGCCGGAAAAGCCGGCGCTCAGCTTCCTCAAGCTCTCTCGCGCGGAGATGGCCGCGTCCGATATCGGGGGCATGAAGCGCTCCGGCAGCGGTGACGCGCAGCTGGCGAAAGGCGGCGGCGGCTCGACGTACGGTCCGGGTGAAGGTCCGGGCGGCGCGGTGCTTCACAATGCGGACTGGTTCAGGGAGCCGACGAACGCCGAACTCGCTGGATACCTCCCCGCCAAGGCGCCTCAACGGGGTTGGGGGGCCATCGCCTGCCAGACGATAGAGCGCAATCGCGTGGAGAACTGCCAGATACTGGGCGAATCCCCTCGGGGGTCCGGGTTTGGCCGTGCCGTGCTCGATGCCGCGTGGCAGTTTCGCGTGATCCCCCCACGGGTCAACGGCAGGCCACAGGTGGGAGAGTGGGTGCGCATCCGGATCGATTACGGCGCGGCGCGGGACACCTAGACAGAGGCGGTCCCTCCGCTCCTGACCAGTCGCCGGGGCGACGGGGCGGGCTGGGCGATGCGGTCCAGCACGTCATCCAGCGGCATGGGCCGCGCGATGAAGTAACCCTGCGCCATCGTGAAGCCGGCGACGCGGGCACTCACAAGCTGGTTTTCGGTCTCGATGCCCTCGATCACGCAGTCGAGCGAAAGCGCCCGCGCGAGGTGGCGGATTGCCGTGTTGAGCTTGCGCCCCTCCGCTTCGTCCAGACGCGCGGCGAAGCTGCGATCTATCTTCACGATATCCAGCGGAAGCTGGTGCAGCGCCGAAAGGCTCGAGTAACCTGTGCCGAAATCGTCGAGCGCGATCCGCATTCCGGTGCCGCGAAGGCGCTCGACCGCGAGACTGGCGGCCTTGAACTCGGAGATGAGGGAAGACTCGGTTATTTCGATGAGGACGCGCTGCGGGTCGCATCCGGCAACATCGATGCGGTGCAGCAGGGCGTCGATGGTGGCCTGGTTGCAGATGTCGTGGCCGGCAAGGTTGAACGAGAGCCGGAGCGGTGCCGGCAGACGGCCGAGAGCCTCCAGAGCCTTCTCGAACAGCATGACCGTCACTTCCCGGGCACGGCCGACGCGCTCGGCAGAGGCGATCAGCAACTCGGGAGTCACCGCGCCCAGTGTCGGCGAGTGCCAGCGAGCCAGGCTCTCCACGCCGATCATTTCGAGGTTTTGGGTTTCGACGATCGGCTGGAAGACGAGGGACAGTTCCTGTTTGAGGTCCGCACCCTGCAACGCCGCATCGAGCGCCTGTTCGGTTTTGACCAGCCTCTCCAGTTCCTGCGAGAAGAGGACGCACTGCCCGCGCTTGTGATTCTTCGCATGATAGAGGGCGAAGTCCGCCCGGTCGAAGAGCAGGTTGGCGGTGGTGCCGATAGTGGGATAGACGGCGAGGCCCGCGGAACACCCCACTGCCACCACGGTGTCCCCGACGCTCGCCGGTTCACAGATCGCCCGGCACAACTCGGTCGCGATGCGCGAGGTCGCCTCCGCTCCGCCGATTGTGATCAGGCCGAACTCGTCGCCGCCGAGCCGCGCGATGATCGTGTCGGAGGAACTGGCCGCCTGCATGCGCGCGCCGAGCACCTGGAGGAGCCGGTCCCCATGGGCATGCCCGTGAGTGTCATTGATGGGCTTGAAGCGGTCGAGGTCGATTAGGCCAACGCCAAATTCGGTCGCGGGTCCGGCGCTTTCGAGAAGGCGCTCGAGGGTCGCAAAGAAGAACCGGCGATTGGGCATGCCCGTCAGGGCGTCGGTCTGGGCGAGGCGGGCGTTCTCTTCGCCCAAAGCCTGGGCCTGGCGGCGTTCGGCTTGAAGCGCGCGCTGCGAGGCTTCGAGGTTTACGAATGACCCGTACGAATCGCGCAGAACCTTAAGGATGCCAATCGCGACCAAGGCTATGTTGATCGCGATGGCTATCAGCACCTCTCCGCCGATTACGACGGCATAGATGAAGAACGTGCCCAGTGTCGTGACGCAGACGGCAACGGCGGCACGCGGCAGGAAGGACAGGCAGAAGACGCACCCCATCAGCGTTGCCGTCACGAACACGGCGACATGACCGTGCTGGTAAGGCCCGCCGAACCGATCGAGCCCCAAGGCCCAGGCGACGAACGTGATGCCGAGCACCACGGCCAGGGCGTGCGTGCGGCGAAGGCGATGACGGGCGACCGCAGGATCGAAGTCAGCGTCGTTCAGTGGCCGGATCCAGGCCACCATGCGCATGAGGCAAACGCAGATGAGCATCGCAGGTACCACATAGACCAGCCACGCCGGCGCAAGGTTCCTGTGTGTAAAGGCCAGTATAGCGGCGTTGACGCAGAGCAGGCCGTAAAGTGGCGGAATGTGTTCCTTGAGGCGCAGATACTGCGCGACACTCAACGGGTGTTGGCCAGTAGCGGGCATAGTTACGATCTGCTTCTTGTGGAGGCCCACGGCCCTTCTTTACACGGGTGTGCCGATCAAGAGTTTAAGAATGGTGCATGCCACAGTCACATTGAAGGGTGTGAAGTAGTGAACACAGCAAAGGGGCGATTTCGTCTGTCGCGCGATTGTTCTAAAGGCGCCGGGTGAGCACGCTTCCCATACATGCCGTTCTGCCTGACCTGCTGGCCGCCCTGCGAACCGATACCGGCGCGGTGCTGATCGCTCCCCCCGGTGCCGGCAAGACGACCGCGCTTGCCCCGGCGTTGCTCGCCGAAGACTGGTGCACGGGCACGGTCATCCTCCTGTCCCCCCGCCGCGTCGCTGCCCGCGCCGCCGCGGAGCGCATGGCCGAGCAGCTTGGAGAGGCCGCGGGCGAGACGATCGGCTACATCACCCGCCTGGATGCCAAACGGTCTGCACGGACCCGCGTGCTGGTCATGACCGAAGCGATCTTCGTCTCCACCATTCTTGCCGATCCGGAACTGCCAGGCGTCTCGGCGGTGCTGTTCGACGAGGCGCATGAGCGGCATCTCGACAGCGATCTCGGGCTTGCCCTGGCCGTCGAAAGCCGGAGTGTACTGCGCGATGATCTGCGGATCGTCGTCATGTCCGCAACGATCGACGGATCCCGTTTTGCCCGTCTGCTGGGGGAGGGGGCGCCCGTCGTCGAAAGTGCCGGCAAGGCATGGCCCCTTGCCGTCCGCTGGTTGGGTCATGCTCCCGAAAGACGGATCGAGGAGGCGATGGCCTCCGCGCTGCTCACGGCCTGGCGGGAGCAGGAGGGCGACGTGCTGGCCTTTCTTCCCGGCGTCCGCGAAATCGAGCGCGTTGCCGAAAGCCTTGCGCAGAAGCTTCCTTCCGCGCTTGTACTTCCGCTGCACGGGCAGTGCGAACCGGCGGCGCAGCGGGCTGCGATCCGGCGTGATCCGGAGGGGCGTCGGCGGATAGTGCTCGCGACCGCGATAGCGGAGACCTCGCTCACGCTCGACGGCGTCTCCATCGTGGTGGATGCCGGGCTTTCGCGCCGGGCGGAGTTCGACAAGGCCGCGGGCGTCACACGCCTCGTGACGCATCGCGCAAGCCGCGCATCGGCGGCGCAGCGGGCCGGTCGTGCGGCCCGGCAAGGACCGGGCACGGCATACCGCCTCTGGGAGGAGGCGGCCCACGCGGGGCGTCCCGAATTCGACCCGCCGGAGATGCTCACGAGCGACCTTGCTCCGCTCACGCTGACGCTTGCGCAATGGGGCACAGCGGACCCGGCGGCGATGGCCTGGCTCGACCCGCCGCCCGGTCCCGCCCTCGAAGCCGCGCGCAAGGGGCTCCTGTCGCTGGGCGCACTGGACGGCGAGGGACGTATCACCGCCTTCGGCCGCAAGGTGGCCTCGCTGCCGATGGACCCCGCCCAGGCGGCGATGATCCTGCGCTCCAGTGAACTGGGAGCGGCAGAGGAAGCCGCGCGGCTTGCCCTGCTCCTGCAGGAGCGCGGACTTGGCGGGCGGAGCGATGACCTTGCCCAGCGCCTGTCGCGCTGGAGTGGCGATCGGTCGGCCCGGGCACAGGCGTCACGCAAGCTCGCGGCCGGCTGGGCGCGGCGCGCGCAGGCTCTGGCGCCGGCCGGGGCGGGAGCGCAGGCCGTACCGACCGGGATACTCCTCGCTCTGGGCCGTCCGGACATGGTCGCCCGACGTCGCGACTCCTCGGGGGAGACGTGGTTGAGCGCGGGCGGGCGAGGCTACGTGCTTGACCCCGCCTCTCCGCTGGCGGCGCGGGAATGGATGGTCATTGGCGATGCGCAGGGCCAAGCGAAAGGGGCTCGTATCCTGTCCGGCCTTTCGCTGGAGCCGGCGGAGGTGGAAAGCTGGCTTGGCGACGCCATCGCACGGCGCACGGTTCTGCGCTGGAACGATGCCGAGGGCCGCGTGGAGGCCCGTCTGGAGCGGCGGCTGGGATCGATCACGCTGGCGAGCGGGCCCGACCCGGCGCCCGATCCGGACGGCATCCGCGCCTTTCTCATCGAACGTGTCCGCCAGAAAGGCCTGAGCGTCGTCCCTATTGGAAAGGGCGCACAAGGCTTGCTGCGCCGCGCGCGCTACGCGGGAATCGAGGCGCTATCGGAGGAAGCGCTGCTTGCCGATCTGGAGGAGTGGCTGGGGCCAATCCTCGGGCGCCGGCTCGATGCGCTCGACCCGGGAGCCGTGTCGCAGGCGCTGCGCAACCGCCTCACCTGGGATGACCAGCAGGCGCTGGAGCGGCTGGCGCCGGCGGAGTTCCGCAGCCCTGCCGGAACCACTCATCCCATTGACTACGAGGACGAGGGTGGCCCGTCTGTGGAAGTGCGCGTCCAGGCGCTGTTCGGGCTGGATCGTCATCCCGGCTTCGGCCAGCCTGCACAGCCACTTCTGCTCAAGCTGACGTCACCTGCTGGTCGCCCCATCCAGACCACGCGCGACCTGCCGGGCTTTTGGCGCGGTTCGTGGCGGGACGTTCAGCGGGACATGAAAGGACGATACCCGCGGCACCGGTGGCCGGACGAGCCCTGGGCCGAGGACCCGTCCCTAAAGACGCGCAATGCCTTCGAAGCGAGCCGCAGCCGGTGATTCGCGCTTGATTTCGGCGGTGATTCGGGGGCAAAGCCCTTTCTCATGAGCGCACGTATCTATCAACGCCCGAAGAACGCCATGCAGTCCGGCAAGGCGCTTCTTGACCAGTGGATCCTCGAATTTGCTCCGGCCGAGGCGAAGAAGGCCGACCCGCTGATGGGCTGGGCCGGTTCGGGTGACACGCAGCAGCAGGTCGTCCTGCGCTTTCCCAGCGTGGAAGAAGCCAAAACCTACGCCGAGCGTCACGGTATCGACGCGGAGATTCATCACACCCCGCCGCGCCGCCTCAAGATCCAGGCCTACGCCGACAACTTCCGCTAAGGGACAGGGACTCCCGGGTGCTGTCCGGTTTGTTGCCCCGGGGGGTGGACAAACCGGATCGGCGTCGCCATAGGGCGCATCGGGAGTCGGACGGGCGCTTGCGCTCGCCAACCTGGTCAGGTCCGGAAGGAAGCAGCCACAACGGGTTGCGGCGGGTCGTTCGGCTCCTTCATCATCACATTGCCGGTATCGAAAGCGGCTGCTCGCCCTAGGTAAGGGCGCTGCATCGCTGCGGTTTGCGCCGCGGACGAGGTCAAGGCTGTGGAACATGGCGCTTCCCTCCTGACATCGGGGCGAGCAGTCCCTAGTTTGGGTGACGATGGACGACTCACGCGACATGTTCGGCGACACGCCTCCCTGGGACGAGGATGACTTGGCGGGGGAGAGGGAAGACGCCGCTCCGCGTGCTGCCGAACTCGAAGCGGCCGGGCAGCAGTCGATGTTCGGCGATGCCGAACCGGTGAGTGCCGGGCCCGCATCTCCTGAGCCCGCACCCCCGGGGTCCGTGACGTCGCCTGCCGCTCCGGCAACCGAGCCCCCGCCCACCGCGACCGAAATGCCTGCCGCGAACGGGAAGGTGAACTCTCCGGCCGCAGCGAAAGCGCCTCCGGAAAACCAGCCCAGCCCGGCGCAGCCTTATCGCGTGCTGGCGCGCAAGTATCGCCCGCAGACTTTCGCCGAACTGATCGGGCAGGAGGCGATGGTCCAGACGCTCGCCAACGCGATCAAGCGGGATCGGCTTGCCCACGCCTTCCTGATGACCGGCGTGCGCGGCGTCGGCAAGACCTCGACCGCGCGTCTTATTGCCAAGGCGCTCAACTGCATCGGGCCGGATGGGCAGGGCGGTCCCACCATCGATCCCTGCGGCGCGTGCGAGCCCTGCACGGCCATTGCCGAGGGCCGGCACATCGACGTCATCGAAATGGACGCGGCAAGCCATACCGGCGTCGACGACGTTCGCGAAATCATTGAGGCGGTACGCTATTCAGCCGTTTCCGCGCGCTACAAGATCTACATCATCGACGAAGTTCACATGCTCTCGCGCAACGCCTTCAATGCGTTGCTCAAGACGCTGGAGGAGCCGCCGGCGCACGTGAAGTTTCTCTTCGCGACGACCGAAGTGGACAAGCTTCCCGTCACGGTGCTGTCGCGCTGCCAGCGTTTCGACCTGCGTCGAATCCCGGCCCCCATGCTGGCCGGGCATTTCGCTCACGTCTGCCAAATGGAAAGCGTCGAGGCGGAGGACGAGGCGCTGTCGATGGTGGCGGCGGCAGCGGAAGGCTCTGTTCGTGACGGCCTTTCGATCCTCGACCAGGCGATCGCGCACGCCGATCTCGACGGCGAAGGGCGTGTCCGCGCCGAAAAGGTGCGCGACATGCTCGGGCTTTCCGACAAAAGCGTGCAGAGGAAGCTCATCGCCGCCGTCCTCGAGGGCAAGGGGGGCGATCTCCTCGACCTCGTCGCCCGGCAGTTCGCGCTGGGTGTCGAACCCATCGCGCTCATGCGCGGGGTGATGGATCTTACCCATCGTATCACACTCGCGCAGGTGAGCGGAGCCGCAGAGGCCCATTCGGCCGAGGAACGCGAAGCGATCGAGGGTTGGGCGAAATCGCTTCGCCCAGGACAGCTTCATCGCTTGTGGCAGTTGCTGCTGAAGGGCTTCGACGAAGTGAAGTCGGCCCCCGATCCGCTGGTGGCCGCGCAGATGGCCTTGCTTCGCATCATGCACGCCTCGGACATGCCGGACCCTGGTTCCCTCGTGCGCAAGCTCGAGGAGATCGCGGCCCGCGCTCCCGCTCCTGCGGCCATGCCGGCTGAAGGCGGCGCGCCGGCAACCGCTGGAGCCGCCGCCGCCGGGTCTGCGGCCGTAGCGCCGCGCTGGGAAGCCCTCGTCGACGACGTGGAGTATGCCGGAGAAATGTCGGCGGCCAATACCATGCGGATGCAGGTCCGCGTGGTGGAACTGGCGCCGGGGCTCCTGCGCTACACGCAGCCTGCGGGCTTCAACGAAGATATCGTCGGAGTGGTGCGCAACGGCCTCCAGGCGGCCACCGGAGAGCGCTGGCAAGTGGAGCGCGTGTCCGCCGAAGGCGCGCCCACTCTGGTGGAGATAGCGGAAGTGAAGAAGGCGGCCGATGCCGAGGCGCTGCGGACGTCGCCGCTGGTCGAAGCCGCTCTGGCCGCCTTTCCGGGCGCCGAACTGATTGAGGATGATCGCCAGGTCGCTATCGGCGGCGGTCGTAGTTGGAGACGTTGAGATGAAGTCCATGGAAGAGATGATCAAGGCGGCGCAGCAGGCGGCCGAGACCATCCAGAAGCAGATGACCGAAACCCAGGGCAAGCTCGACCAGATCGAGGTGGAAGGGCTTTCGGGCGGCGGCCTGGTCAAGATCCGCTGTTCGGCCAAGGGGCGGGTCATCGGCGTTTCGATCGATGATAGCCTGATGGTTCCCGGCGAGAAGCCGATCCTGGAGGACCTTGTCGCTGCCGCTTACAACGATGCGCGCGTGAAGGCCGACTCCGTAGCCAACGAGGAGATGGCCAAGGCGCAGCAGGGCATGGGCCTGCCGCCGGGCTTCAAGATGCCTTTCTGATCGCTGAGGGCTGGACTGTGATGCGACGAGCCCGCCCGGCATTGTCCGGGTCGGGCTTGTTCGTACCGGCGATGCCGGTTGTCGGGCTCGGCGTACGCTGCGGAGCCGGAGACGAGCGGGGTCCCGCGGGATGGAGGCAAGTACAGGAAAACGGACCGTATTTCCCAGTTGGGAGAATGCCTTCCGTAAAGGCACTGCAGAAATACCTGCAGCGGGCGCACCGGTTTCCACCTCCTTTCGGCTAGAAGAGATTGCAAGGCTGCTCAAACACCCCATATCCTGCCCGAAGAGCCGGGGGAGGCTTCAAGCAGTCCCCTGTGCGTGATGAACTGGATACCGCTTTGAACCTGCTTCCGCTTCTGCCGCTGCGTGACATCGTCGTTTTTCCGGGCATGGTCGTGCCCCTCTTTGTCGGTCGTGAAAAATCGGTCGCCGCGCTTGAAGCCGCGATGGCGGGCGACAAGGACATCTTCCTGCTGGCGCAGCTTGATCCCGGTTGCGACGATCCCGATCGGGATGACCTGTACGATACGGGTGTGATTGCCAGTGTCCTGCAACTGCTGAAGCTTCCTGACGGCACCGTCCGCGTGCTTGTCGAAGGGCAGGACCGCGCCCGGCTCGAAACGCTGCGCCCGGAACAGACCGAAGACGGCGAAATGCTGGTGGCCGGCGTCGAGCCGATCGAGCCGGCCGAAGCAGAGGGCACCGAAGTCGCGGCGATGATGCGCACAGTCGTCGACCAGTTCAACGAATACGCCAAGCTCAACAAGAAGCTGAGCCAGGACGCGGGCGAACAGCTGGGCGACATCGAGGATGCGGCGAAGCTGGCCGATACTGTCGCCGCGCAGCTTTCGGCCAAGGTGTCCGACAAGCAGGCGGTCCTCTCCGAGACGGACCCGCTCAAGCGCCTGGAAATGGTCTACTCGTTCATGGAGGGCGAACTCGGTGTCCTGCAGGTAGAGCGCAAGATTCGCGGCCGCGTAAAGCGCCAGATGGAAAAGACCCAGCGCGAGTATTACCTCAACGAGCAGCTCAAGGCGATCCAGTCCGAGCTGGGTGGCGGCGAGGGCGACGAGGCCAACGAGCTTCAGGAACTGGCCGAACGCATCGAGAAGACCAAGCTCTCCAAGGAAGCCAAGGAAAAGGCGACGACCGAGCTGAAGAAGCTCAAGTCGATGCAGCCGATGAGCGCCGAGGCGACGGTCATCCGCAACTACCTCGACGTGCTGCTCGGCCTACCCTGGGGCAAGAAGAGCAAGCTGAAGCGCGACATTTCCGAAGCGCAGACGATTCTGGACGCCGATCACTACGCGCTCGACAAGGTCAAGGACCGCATCGTCGAGTATCTGGCCGTGCAGGCGCGAACCAACAAGCTGAAGGGGCCGATCCTGTGCCTCGTCGGCCCTCCGGGCGTCGGCAAGACCTCGCTGGGCAAGTCGATCGCCAAGGCGACGGGCCGCGAGTTCATCCGGCAGTCGCTGGGCGGCGTGCGCGACGAGGCCGAGATTCGCGGTCACCGCCGCACCTACATCGGCTCGCTGCCGGGCAAGATCGTGACGAACCTGCGCAAGGCGGGCAAGTCCAACCCGCTGTTCCTGCTCGACGAGATCGACAAGCTGGGCCAGGACTTCCGCGGCGATCCGGCGTCGGCGCTGCTCGAAGTGCTGGACCCCGAACAGAACGCAAAGTTCCAGGACCACTATCTGGAACTCGACATCGATCTGTCGGACGTGATGTTCGTCTGCACCGCGAACAGCCTGAACCTGCCGCAGCCGCTGCTGGACCGCATGGAGATCATCCGCCTCGAAGGTTACACCGAGGACGAGAAGGTCGAGATTGCCGAACGCCACCTGATCCGCAAACAGGTTGAGGCGCACGGACTGAAGGCCAGCGAGTTCACGCTTACGGAAGCGGGCCTGCGCGATCTCATCCGCTACTACACCCGGGAAGCCGGCGTACGGACCCTTGAACGCGAAATCGCGCGCCTGGCCCGCAAGTCGCTGCGCCAGATCCTCGAGGGTAAGGCTACGCAGGTCACGATCACGCCGGAGAATCTGGCGGAGTTCGCCGGTGTGCGCAAGTTCCGCCACGGCGTGGGCGAAGAAGAGCACCAGGTCGGCGCCGTAACTGGCCTCGCGTGGACGGAGGTGGGCGGTGAACTGCTCACCATCGAAAGCGTCACCGTTCCCGGCAAGGGCAACATCAAGGCGACCGGCAAGCTGGGCGACGTCATGAACGAGTCCATCCAGACCGCGTTCAGCTTCGTGCGCGCCCGGGCTCCGGCCTATGGCATCAAGCCCAGCGTGTTTCACAAGAAGGACATCCACATCCACCTGCCTGAAGGCGCGGTGCCCAAGGATGGTCCTTCGGCGGGAATCGGCATGGTCACTTCGATCGTCTCCACGCTGACCGGCAATGCCGTCCGCAAGGACGTGGCGATGACGGGTGAAGTGACCCTGCGCGGCCGCGTCCTGCCGATCGGTGGCCTGAAGGAGAAGCTTCTGGCGGCGCTCCGTGGCGGCATCACCACGGTCCTGATCCCCGAAGAGAACCGCAAGGATCTCGCTGAGATACCGGACAATGTGAAGCAGGGTCTGGAGATCATTCCCGTCGCGCACGTGGACGAGGTTCTCGCCAAGGCGCTGACGGAACCGCTCACCGCGATCGAGTGGACCGAAGCGGACGAACTTGCCGCGGCGCCGGCTCACGCCCATTCGCCGGCTGCGACTGCACACTGACCGGCTGGCGGGCCTTCTCCTGCAAGGAGAAGGCCCGCCCCCGGGACGAAGCTCCGGGATCCGGGTTCTTGCCCGGACCGGGGGAGCGGGATAGCACCCTCGCATAATCTTGCCCGTCGCTTCAGGGCGCGTTTTCAAAGGAATTGATCATGGGTTACCGGGTTGTCGTCGTCGGCGCGACGGGAAATGTCGGGCGCGAAATGCTCAACATCCTAGCTGAGCGGGAATTTCCGGCCGATGAGATTGCCGCTGTCGCGTCCTCGCGCTCGGTCGGCTCGGAAGTCGAGTATGGGGAAACCGGCCGCATGCTCAAGGTCAAGAACCTCGAGCATTTCGACTTCACCGGCTGGGACATGGCTCTTTTCGCCGCCGGATCCGCCGCGACCAAGGTCTATGCTCCGAAAGCCGCAGCGCAGGGTTGCGTGGTGATCGACAACTCTTCGCTTTATCGCATGGACCCGGACGTGCCGCTGGTGGTGCCGGAAGTGAACCCGGAAGCGATTGACGGATACACCGTGCGCAACATCATCGCCAATCCCAACTGCTCCACCGCGCAGATGGTCGTCGCGTTGAAGCCGTTGCACGACAAGGCGCGGATCAAGCGTGTCGTTGTCGCCACGTACCAGTCGGTTTCAGGCGCGGGCAAGGGCGGCATGGACGAACTGTTCGAGCAGAGCCGTGCCATCTTCGTGGGCGATCAGGTGGAGCCGCGCAAGTTCAGCAAGCAGATCGCGTTCAACGTGATCCCGCACATCGACGTCTTCCTCGACGACGGTTCCACCAAGGAAGAGTGGAAGATGGTGGTCGAGACGAAAAAGATCCTCGACCCCAAGATCAAGGTCCAGGCCACTTGCGTGCGGGTGCCGGTGTTCGTCGGCCACTCCGAAGCGCTTAACGTCGAGTTCGAGGAGGAGATCAGCGCCGAGGAGGCGCAGGAAATCCTGCGCGAGGCTCCGGGCGTGATGCTGATCGACAAGCGGGAGGACGGTGGTTACGTCACCCCGGTCGAGGCGGTGGGCGATGGTGCGACGTATGTCAGCCGCGTGCGGGAAGACTCCACCGTGGAGAATGGTCTCGCGCTGTGGTGCGTGTCGGACAACCTTCGCAAGGGCGCGGCGCTCAATGCGGTGCAGATTGCCGAGTTGCTCGGGCGCCGGCACCTCCAGAAGGGTTGAGTGCTCGCGGCGTACAGTCCGCTGCGGGCCGCCGCCTTTTGCCTTCTTCGTTTCCGATGACGCCGCGCAAGTGAGTTTTCCGTGACAGACATCCAGACCACCTTCGTTGAGGGTTTCGGCGGCGCGAAGCTCGCCGTGCACAGAACGGGCGACGTGGGTGGGCGGCCGTTGTTGCTCCTCCATGGCCTGTTCTCAAGCGCGCAGGTGAACTGGATCAAGTTCGGCAACGCCGCCATTCTCGCCGGCGCCGGCTTCGACGTGATCATGCCTGACCTGCGGGCACATGGGGAGAGCGACGCCCCGCACGATCCTGCGGCCTACCCGTCCGATGTCCTTGTGCGCGACCTTCAGGTGGTCGTCGCTGAGTTGGGCCTTTCCAGTTATGACCTCGGCGGGTTCTCACTGGGGGCGCGAACGGCCGTTCGCGGAGTGCTGGCCGGTCTGACGCCGCGCAGGCTCGTCCTGGGCGGCATGGGGCTTACCGGCCTGTCGGGCTGGGCGAGGCGCAGTGCTCACTTCGTGGATGCCATCGACCGGTTCGGCACCATCGAGCGTGGCGACAAGGCGTTCGTCGCGCAGGCGTTCATGAAGTCCATGAAGATCGACCGGGTTGCCGCGCGGCTCCTCCTCGGGTCCGTCGACGACACGAAGCAGGAGGCCCTGGCGCAGATCGGCATGCCCACGCTCTGTGTCTGCGGTGCCGACGACCAGGACAACGGTTCCGCACCCGAACTGGCCGCAGCGCTTCCTTCGGGCACTTATGCCCAGGTGCCCGGAAACCATATGTCGTCGGTCACCTTCAAGGACTTCGGCCGGGCAATCGCGAACTTTCTCGAATAAGTGTTTGGGAAACCGGCTCGCCCGGTTGATCGGCACGGACGAGAAGCTAGTCTGCGGCCATCACGAAGTCGAGAAGGTCCCCATCATGAAGTTCGCTTCAATTGCCCTGGCCGCGCTTGCTGCCGGCCTGTCCTTTGCCGCTCTGCCGGCACACGCCGAAGAATATCCGCTGACGGCCGAGGGTGCTGCCCAGTTCGTCGCCGCTGCCGAAAAAGACCTGTTCGACTTTTCCATCGACACCGCCCGCGCGAGCTGGGTGAACGCCACCTACATCAATGAGGACACGGACGCCCTTGCCGCCAAGGCAAACGGCCTGATGACTGAAAAGCAGGTGCAGTACGCGGTGGACGCAGCGAAGTTCGCCAAAGTGGGCGGACTGGACGCGGATGTGGCGCGCAAGCTGCACATCCTGCAGCAGAGCATCGTCGTTCCCGCCTCCTCCTCACCGGGGGCCGCTGCCGAACTGAGCGAAATCACCACTCGCCTCTCCTCCACTTACGGCAAGGGTCGGGGCACGCTGGACGGGAAGCCGATCAACGGGTCGGACATCGAAGCCGAAATGGGCAATACGGAGCGGACGCCCGCCCAGCTCTCGGAGATGTGGACCAGCTGGCACGACAATGTCGGCAAGCCGATGAAGGCGGACTACGTCAAGATGGTGGGAATGGCGAATCAGGGCGCGAAGGAGCTCGGCTTCGCGGACGTGGGCGCCATGTGGCGCTCGGGCTACGACATGACGCCAGAAGCCTTCGCGGCCGAAACGCAGCGCCTCTGGAACGAAACGAAGCCTCTCTACCTCGCGCTTCACACCTACGTTCGACGCAAGCTGAACGAGAAGTACGGCGATGCCGTGCAGCCCCGCACCGGCCCGATCCGCGCGGACCTGCTCGGCAATATGTGGGCGCAGGAGTGGGGTAATATCTACCCGCTCGTCGCTCCGGCTGGGGCGGGTGACCTGGGCTACGACATCGGCGATCTGCTAAAGGCTCAGAACAGGACGCCCGTCGACATGGTGAAGACCGGCGAACGGTTTTACTCCTCGCTCGGCTTCGATCCCCTTCCGGACACGTTCTGGACGCGCTCGATGATCACCAAGCCCGCGGATCGGGAGGTGATCTGCCACGCCTCGGCCTGGAACGTCGACAACAAGGACGACATCCGCATCAAGATGTGCACCAAGGTGAATGCGGACGACTTCGTTACCATTCACCACGAGCTGGGACACAATTACTACCAGCGCGCCTATAACCGGCAGCCGTTCCTTTATCAGAGCGGCGCCAATGACGGCTTCCATGAGGCTATCGGCGACTTCGTGGCCCTGTCGATCACGCCGCAGTACCTCGTTCAGATCGGACTGCTCGATCAAGCGAAGGTGCCGTCTGCGGACAAGGATATCGGCCTGCTCCTGCGCCAGGCGCTGGACAAGGTGGCCTTCCTCCCGTTCGGGCTGATGATTGACCGCTACCGCTGGGACATCTTCGATGGCAGCATCCAGCCCGCCGACTACAACAAGGCCTGGACGAAGATGCGGCTGGATTACCAGGGGATCACCCCGCCGACCGCGCGGCCGGATGACGCGTTCGATGCGGGCGCCAAGTACCACGTCCCGGGCAATACGCCGTACACCCGCTACTTCCTCGCGCGCATCCTGCAGTTCCAGTTCTACCAGGCCGCGTGCAAGCAGGCCGGGTGGAAGGGCCCGCTGCACCGGTGCAGCTTCTATGGCGACGAGAAGGTGGGCGAACGCCTGAATGCCATGCTGGAGATGGGCGGTTCGAAGCCCTGGCCCGAAGCGCTCAAGGTCTTCACCGGATCGCCGAAGATGAGCGCCAAGCCGATGCTGGATTACTTCGCACCGCTCAAGAAGTGGCTGGACGCCCAGAACAAGGGCGAGACTTCCGGCTGGTAACACCAGCCGAACGGCCGGCGTGCGCTGACCGCGCACTGGCCTCGGTTGCGAAAAGACCCGCCTCACTTTCGTGGAGCGGGTCTTTTCCTGTCAGCGGCTCTGCTCTTAACGGAACGGCGGTTCGTTGAAGGCGCGCAGCTTTCGCGAATGCAGCCGATCGCCCTGTTCACGCAGCAGGTCGCAGGAAATGAGACCGATCTTCAGATGGCTTGCGATCGCTTCCTCGTAGAAGCGGTTGGCCTGGCCGGGAAGCTTGAGCTCGCCATGAAGCGGCTTGTCCGAGACGCAGAGCAGCGTGCCGTAAGGGACGCGGAAGCGATACCCCTGAGCGCTGATCGTGGCGCTTTCCATGTCGATGCCGATGGCCCGGCTAAGGCTGAACCGCTTGGCAGATTCCGTGTAACGCAGCTCCCAGTTGCGGTCGTCCGTCGTGACGACGGTGCCGGTGCGCATGCGCTTCTTGAGGTTTGCCCCACCGCCGCCGCTGACCATCTCTGCCGCCTGTGCCAGTGCCTGCTGGACTTCGGCAATGGCGGGCAGCGGGATCTCCGGCGGCAGGACCGGATCCAGAACGTGATCGTCGCGAAGGTAGGCGTGCGCCAGCACGTAGTCGCCGATGCGCTGGCTGTCGCGCAGGCCGCCGCAGTGGCCGATCATCAGCCAGGCTTCGGGCCTGAGGACCGCGAGGTGATCGGTGATCGTCTTCGCATTCGAGGGGCCGACCCCGATGTTGACCAGTGTGATGCCCGAGCGATCCTCACGGATCAGGTGGTAAGCCGGCATCTGGTGCCGACGCCATGCCGTGTCGGAGAGGCGTGCACGAGCGTTGTCGACCGGCGCGTCCAGATAGAGGCCACCTGCGCCCGACAAGGCAACGTAGCCGTCCGATCCGACCTGCTTTCCGGCCCAATCGACGAACTCGTCCACGTAGCGATGGTAGTTGGTGAACAAGACGAAGCGTTGGCAATGCTCCGGACTGGTGCCGGTGTAGTGCGCAAGGCGCGCAAGGCTGAAGTCCGTACGCAGGCCGTCGAACAGCGCCAGAGGATGCGGCTCGCCTTCACCGCTCTGGAAGGTGCCGTCCGCGATCTCATCGCCGATCATCGCCAGTTCGGTACTGGGGAAGTGAGCGGCCAATTCCTGCGGCGTGACGGCACCGACCGCCACCCCTTCAAGGACATACGGAAAGGGGATTTCCTGCGCCGACCGCGTCACCTGGAATTCCACCTCGTACTCCGCCTCGATCAGCGCGAGCTGTTCCTCGAGGTAATCGGCGAAGAGGTGAGGGCGTGTGACCGTCGTGACGTAGGTTCCCGGCGCCTCGAGCCGGCCGAAAGCGCGCGATGCGGGGGCTGCACGTTCGACACCGCGATAGGTGATGCGCAGCTCAGGGTAAGTCCAGAGGCGGTCAGCGCGGCGATCGTCGGGGGGAAGAGTGCCGTTTTTAACGAAGGCGGCGATGTCGGCCTTGAGAGTGGAAACGGCGGCTTCATATACGCGGACCAATTCCGCGAGGGTTGCTTTCATGTTCTGCATGTCCATCTATTACGCATTCCGTACTGGGGCGCAATAGGGACAAAGTACGACGCGGTGCTGACGCCTGCGCCCTCATGTGAGCTTCGCCGGTCTGCCGCCGTCCGCAGTTGTCGAGGGCGGAACGGAAAAGCCCCCGCTTCACGAGGAAGCGAGGGCTCTTGATCCGTTTCGGTACCGAAAGGGAAGGGATCAGGCCTGAGCCTCGCCCTCTTCCTCGGTTTCCTCGACCGCGATCTCGCCGGGTTCGGCGTTCGGGTCGTAGGCTTCGGTGAAGCCCGAGACGTCCTGTTCGAACATCGCGGCCATCACGTCCACGCCCTGCGACTGCAGTTCGGCTTCGTCCGGCGAACGCGCGACGTTCACCTTGACGTTGACCGACACTTCAGGGTGCAGGTTGACCTTGACGTCGAAGATGCCGAGCGTCTTGATCGGGCGCTCAAGCACGATCATCTGCTTCGACACGTTCGCGCCCTGTTCGTTCAGGCCGTCGACGATGTCGCGGACCGAGACCGAACCGTAGAGCTGGCCCGAGTTCGACGAGGCGCGGATCAGGACGATCTGCTTGCCTTCGACGTCGCCCGACTGCGCTTCGGCGGCCGTGCGGCGCTCTGCGTTGTCGGCCTCGATCTTGGCGCGGTTGGCTTCGAAGACCTTCTTGTTCGCGTCGTTGGCGCGAAGGGCCTTCTTGTTCGGAAGCAGGTAGTTACGAGCGTAACCGTCCTTGACCGAGACGACGTCGCCGATGGCGCCGAGCTTCTCGATGCGCTCCAGGAGGATGATCTGCATGGGTAGGTCCCTCCCTTACTTGACGATGAAGGGCAGCAGGCCGATGTGCCGGGCGCGCTTGATGGCCTGGCTCAGCTCACGCTGCTTCTTGGCGGAAACCGCGGTGATGCGGCTGGGGACGATCTTGCCACGCTCGGACATGAAGCCCTGGAGCAGACGAACGTCCTTGTAATCGATCTTCGGCGCGTTCTTGCCCGAGAACGGGCAGGACTTGCGGCGGCGGAAGAATGCACGTGCCATGTGGATCAGGCTCCTTCACGTTCGCGACGGCGCGTACGCTCGCGGTCGCTCTTGCGCATCATGACCGAAGGGCCTTCCTCATGCTCGTCAACGCGGATGGTGACGTAGCGGATGACGTCTTCGTTGATCGAAGTCTGACGCTCGAGCTCAGCGACGACGTCGCCCGAAGCTTCGATGTTCAGCATCACGAAGTGCGCCTTGCGGTTGCGCTTGATCTTGTAAGCGAGATTCTTGAGGCCCCAGGTCTCGGTCTTGACGACCTTGCCCTGGTTCGACTCGACGATCTCGGTGGCGGCGGCAGCCAGCGCATCAACCTGCGCTTGGCTAAGGTCCTGGCGCGCCAGGAACACGTGCTCATATAGAGCCACGGCAGCTTCCTTATCTTGTCTAACCGATCGCTGGCTACCCGCGGGATTGCGGGGCCCCTCCGGCTTTCTTCAGTGTTCCGCGAAGTTTCATGACTTCGAGGAAGGGGCGCCCTTAGCCTATTGGGGGGAGATTGCAACCCGGGACTCTGCAAAGCGCCGCGCGCCCCTCCTCGGGAACAAGAAAAAATTGCCACATGGCGTTAAAATGTTGCGCATGAGGGACAGGGCGTTAGCTAGGCACATCCTTCAGTCGAGAGTCGAGCTATATGAAAAGAACATATCGTCGTTTCGCACTGGCGCTGCTGGCAAGCGTGGCGCTCCCGATGTCGGCCGGGGCGCAGGGCGTCGGCAACGCCTCGACGACGAAAGGGGCAACGGCTGAAACGGTGACGACTCAGTTGCCGCGCGCGGTGCGTCCCAGTCATTACGACCTGACCATTACCCCCGATGCGCAGGCCATGACATTCGAGGGGCAGGCTGCGATCACCATCGACGTGGTCGAAGCGACCAGGACGATAACCCTGCATGCGGCCGACCTGGCCATCGCGAAAGCAGCCTTGACGACCAAGACCGGCAGGAAGGCAGGTGCGCCGACCGTCACGCTGGACACCAAGGCGCAGACGGCGACCTTCACGTTCACAAAGCCGGTCGCGCCAGGCAGCTACGTGCTCTCGATCGATTATGCGGGCAAGATCAACACGCAGGCGTTCGGCCTCTTCGCGCTGGACTACAAGGCCGCAGACGGATCGCAGAAGCGCGCACTTTTCACGCAGTTCGAAAACTCCGACGCGCGCCGTTTCATGCCTTCCTGGGACGAGCCGTTCTACAAGGCGACGTTCAGCCTCAAGACGATCGTTCCCACCGATGAGGTTGCTGTCGGCAACCTGCCGGTGGAGAGCCGGAAGGATCTGGGGCAGGGCAAGACGCTGGTGACGTTCGGCACCAGCCCCCGGATGTCGACATACCTGCTGTTCTTCAGCCTGGGCGACTTCGAGCGCAAGACCGTCATGGTAGGCGACACCGAAGTGGGTGTCCTGACCAAGCGCGGCGATCTCGCACAGGCGGATTATGCGCTGAAAGCCTCGGCCGACATGCTGCCGTGGATGAACGAGTACTTCGGCGAGAAGTACCCGCTGCCCAAGCTGGACCATATCGCAGCGCCCGGGCGGAGCCAGTTCTTCTCCGCGATGGAGAACTGGGGCGGCATCTTCTACTTCGAAAACGCCATGCTGCTGGACCCGAAGATCGCGTCGAACAGCCTGCGCGAACGCATCTTCACCGTCGTCGCGCATGAAATGGCGCACCAGTGGTTCGGCGATCTCGTCACCATGTCCTGGTGGGACGACCTCTGGCTGAACGAGGGCTTCGCCTCCTGGCTCGAAAGCCGCGCGACGGAAAAGTTCCATCCGGAATGGCATCCCGAGTTGACCGCGCTCGGCTCTCGCGAGTCCGCGATGGGTCAGGATGCCTACGTCACTACGCATCCGGTCATCCACCCCATCAAGACGGTGGAGGAAGCCAGCCAGGCCTTCGATTCGATCACCTACTCCAAGGGTGAGGCGGTCATTCGGATGCTGGAGGCCTATGCCGGTTCCGACGAGTGGCGCGCGGGCGTACAGGCGTACATGAAGCGCTATAGCCACTCCAACACGGTAACCGACGACCTGTGGCGCGAGATCGACAAGGCTTCGGGCAAGCCGATCAGCGAAATCGCGCACGATTTCACTCTCCAGCCCGGAATTCCGCTGGTGAAGGTAACGGCCACCTGCAACGCCGGCTCCACGGCAGTGGCGCTGGAGCAGGGCGAGTTCACCCGCGATCGCGCCGGCAAGCAGCCGCTGGCCTGGCGAGTGCCAGTGCGCGTGGCCCAGGTCGGTGGGACAGCTCAGGCCGAGACGCTGCTCCAGGGCAAGGGCGCACTCCAGGTTGCGGGCTGCAGCCCCGTGATCGTCAATGCAGGCCAGACCGGCTACTACCGTGTGCTTTATGATCCCCGCACCTTTGCCGGGATCGCCAAGAACATCGCAACGGTGAAGCCGGTCGACCAGCTCGGCATCCTCAACGATGCGGTTGCGCTGGGCTACGCTGGCAATCAGCCGATGGCCGATATGCTGGACCTGGTGAAGAACCTCCCGGCCGACGCATCGCCGCAGGTGATGGAACGCGCGGCAAGCGTCATCGCAGGGTTGGCGCCCTATGCCGAAGCCAATCCGAAGCGCAAGGCGGCCCTGACCCGCTTCGCAACGGCGCGCCTTCTGCCGGTGCTGAAGGGCCTGGGTTGGACGCCCAAGGCAGATGAGCCTGCGACGGCGGGCGAACTGCGCGCAACGCTCATCGAGGTGCTGGGCGATCTTGGCGAAAAGACGGTGGTGGCTGAGGCCCGCCGCCGTTTCGCTGATCCGGCGGCGATCGATCCTTCGGTCAAGGTTGCCATCCTTGGCGTCGTCGCAAAGAACGCCGATGCCGCCACCTGGGATGCCCTCCATGCGATGGCGAAGGATGAGACCTCCGCGCAGGTTCGCACCACCCTCTATTCGCTCCTCGGCCGGGCGGCCGATCCCGCACTGGCCGACAAGGCGCTCGCCCTGTCGCTCACGGATGAGCCGGGGCTGACGACCAGCCCCGTCATCGTCAGCTCGGTGGGTGCGGAACATCCGGAAAGGACGTTCGACTTCGTGATGGCGAACTACGATGCCGTCATGGGCCGCGTCGACGTGTCGGGTGCAACCCGCTACGTAGCGCGCCTGTCCGCGACGAGCGCCGATCCGGCCATGGTCGGCAAGCTCGATGCCTATGCGAAGCAGCGTCTTGCCGCCGGTTCGCGCCGTCCCGTGGACGAGGCGATCGCCAAGATCCAGGACCGCATCAAGGTTGCGCAGACGCGCCTGCCTGAAGTGGACGCCTGGCTGGCGAAGGCCGGGTACTGACCGAAGCTGTCCCGTCTTTCGGCGGAACAGCATGCCATGCGATGCCCGGCGATCGTCACGGTCGCCGGGCCTTTGCGTTCTGCGCCCTTTAGAAGGTGATAGCGAATCGCCTGCCGGCAGTGCAGCCATCAGCCGCCTTCTGCTTTTTCTTGCTCGACGGTCGTTTAGCCCGCATGGCTGACGACCGTTCCGTTCACTTTCAAGAGGTTCCCTGATGCCCTCCGGCCTAGTTGCCCTGCTTGACGACGTAGCGGTCATAGCCCGAGCCGCGGCCGCATCCCTTGATGACGTTGCAGCGGGTGTCGCGAAGGCGGGCTCCAAGGCGGCCGGCGTGGTGATCGACGACGCGGCAGTGACGCCGGGCTATGTCACGGGCTTCACGCCGGAACGTGAGCTGCCGATCATCTGGAAGATCGCCAAGGGCTCGTTCCGAAACAAGTTGCTGATCCTGCTGCCGATCGCCCTGCTCCTGAGCGCTTTCCTGCCCCAGGCGATAACGCCGATCCTGATGATCGGCGGCCTCTATCTCGCCTTCGAAGGCGCAGAGAAGATCATGGAAAAGCTGGGTGGCGAGAAGCACGGGGAGACCTTGGAAGATCCTATCCAGGACGTCGCCACCTTCGAGACAGAGCGTGTGACCGGGGCGGTGCGGACCGACCTCATCCTCTCCGCTGAAATCATGGCCATCGCGCTCGCCGAAATTGGCGAGCAGTCGCTGGTCGGCCGCGCTGTTACGCTTGCGCTGGTGGGCATTGCCATCACGGCCGCTGTCTATGGGGCCGTCGCGCTCATCGTGAAGATGGACGACGTGGGCCTGCATCTGGCGAAGAAGCCCGGCTCGGCCGCTCAGGCGTCCGGACGGATGCTGCTGCGGGCGATGCCGGCGGTCCTCACTTTCCTCGGCAGCGTCGGAACCGTGGCGATGCTGTGGGTCGGCGGCGGCATTATCCTGCACGGCCTGGAGGAGCTTGGATTGCCGGGTCCCGCTCACGTCGCCCACGCAATCCAGCATGCCGTTGCCGAGGCCACCGGCCCGCTTGGAGGAGTGACCGGGTGGCTGGCTTACGCCGTGGCTTCAGCGATCGTCGGGCTTGTCCTCGGCGCGATTGTCGCACTGGTGGTTCACCTCGTCGCGAAAGCCCGCGGCAAGGCGCACTGAACGGCTGCGGTCAGTCGAGGGCTGCAAGGAGGTCGCGGGCGAAGATCGTCAGCGTGTCGTCGCGCGCGCCCATGACGACCACGCGGTCGCCGGGGCGGGCGATCTGTACGATGCGGGCGGCGCAGTCATCGCGGGACGGCATGTATTCGGCCGTGCCGCCATGGCTTTCGATCAGCCTCACGATGCGTTCGCTGCCGTGCGTCCGGTCCACCGTTCCGCCGAAGTAGACCGGATCGCACAGGATCGTGACGTCGTCCGCGCCCAGTCGTGTGGCGAAAACCTCGGCCAGTTCGGCACCCATCTGGCGCAACGGGCCGTAACCGTGGGGCTGGAAGAAGGCGATAATCCGGCCGGGATGCGCGCGCAAGGTGGCAAGCGTTGCGGATACCTTGTCCGGATTGTGTCCGAAGTCGTCGATGACGACGGTGCCGGAAGCCGATGTGCCGATGACGTCGAAGCGACGGGCCAAGCCTTCGAACGAGGTAAGCGCGGCGACCGCATCGGCGATCGGCACCCCGGCTGCGTTGGCGGCTGCGATGGCGGCGAGGGCGTTGTAGAGGTTGTGCCGCCCCGGAACCTTGAGCGTGAGCGCATGAGAGCCGCCATCGCGCTTGTCGACAATCGTGGCGGTGAGGGAGGTTGGGCCTTCAACGATGTCCGTGGCGCCGATCTGCGCTTCGGATGAGGTGATGCCGAAGGAGATGAACGCCTGCGCCTTTGCAGCGAGGGCGCTGGTCTCGGCATCGTCGAGGTTAAGGGCGCAAAGCTCTGCGCGCTCAAGGAAATCACCGAAGAGCTGGCGCAGTTCCTCAAGGCTTTTGTGATCGAGACTGACATTGCCGAGGACCGCCACCTTCGGGCGATAGAGCGCGATCGAGCCGTCGCTTTCATCGACCTCGGAAACGAAGGCGCTGCCCTGTCCCACGCGCGCGCTGGCGAAGGGGGCATCCTCGCGCACGAAATTCTTCATCACCGCGCCGTTCATGATCGTCGGGTCGCGGCCGGCGGCGGTCATGATCCACCCGGTCATTCCGGTGACGGTCGACTTTCCGGACGTGCCGCCGATGGCGATCCCTTCAGGCGCCGCGTTGAAGAGCGTGGCGAGCAGTTCGGCGCGGCTCATCCGTGCGCAGCCCAGCTCCCGGGCCCGAAGGACCTCGGGAACGGTATCCTCGACGGCGGCGGAGGCGACCAGCACCTGTTCGCGCGAGGTGATGCCGCTGCCGTCCTGCGGGAAAAGTTCGAAGCCGAGCGATTCGAGCCAGGCGAACTTGTCGGCGCTGCGGCCCTGATCGCGGCTACGGTCGGAGCCGCCGATACGGGCACGATGCCCCTTGAGGATCAGCGCCAGCGGCAACATGCCCGAGCCGCCGATGCCGCAGAAGAACCAGGGATGAGTGGCGAGGTCGCGGGCGTCGTTCATGGGCCAAGCCGTATGCGGCCTTGCCCGTCATGACAACCTCGATAGGAATGGACGGCATGACACGCTCTTCCATCCGGGTAGCCGTTTGCGCGCCATCCACTCCGATAACGCGAGAGGATGCCCGAGCTGTGCGGGAACTCGCCGCCGCCGAGTTCCCGCAGGTCGAACTGGTTATCCACGAGCAGTGCTTCGAAGCGGACGGCCATTTCGCGGGCGCCGACCAGCGCCGGCTGGACGCGTTGGTCGACTGCGCGAACGATCCCGAATTCGATGCGGTGTGGTTCGCACGCGGAGGGTACGGCGCTTGCCGCGTGGCGGAAGGCGCGATCGCACGCATGGAGCATGCGGCCGGAGAAAAGACGTACCTCGGCTATTCCGACGCGGGCTATCTTCTGGGTGGCCTCTATCGTGCGCGGATCGGACGCCCCGTTCACGGGCCCATGTTGGCGGACATCCGGCGCGAAGGCGGCGAGGATGCCGTTCGCCGGGCCCTTGGCTTCCTTTCAGGGGCGCAGGAGGGACTGGAGCCTTCGCTGGGACGGGGGCGGCATCCGGTGGTCGCCTTCAACCTCATGACGCTCGCGATGCTGTCCGGTACCCGGCTCATGCCCGGATTGGCCAGCCATGTCGTAATGGTGGAGGAGGTGTCCGAATATCTTTATGCCGTAGATCGGCTGTTCTTCCATGCCACGGCTCATCTTAACGGCATTGCCGGGTTGCGCCTCGGGCGAGTGAGCGACGTTCCGGACAACGATCGCCCGTTCGGCGCGGACGTTGAGGAAATAGCCCGGTACTGGTGCGAACGACATGCGATCCCGTTTCTCGGGACGGCCGATATCGGCCACGACGCGGCAAACCGGATCGTGCCTTTCGGTTGAAGGACGGCATTCCGGGCTTGCGGTTCAAGGCCAAGGTCAATAACCGCGCGCCACATTCGAATTTTCAAAAGCGGTGCGTGGCTCCAGCCCGCCGTTTGAGCAAGGAGCGGTCGCAAGATGCGTGCATTCGTTTTCCCCGGACAGGGCAGCCAGAAGGTCGGCATGGGTGCGGAACTCGCCGCGGCGAGCGCCGTCGCGCGTGAGGTTTTCCAGGAGGTCGACGATGCGCTCGGCCAGAGCCTGTTTCGGATCATGACCGAGGGCCCGGAGGACCAGCTGACCCTCACCGAGAACGCACAGCCGGCGATCATGGCCAATGCCATTGCGGTGCTGCGCGTGCTTGAGAAGGAAGGCGGGATCAGCCTTGCAGACAAGGCGGACTTCGTTGCTGGTCACTCTCTGGGTGAATACACCGCGCTCTGCGCAGCCGGTGCTTTCAGCCTCGCCGACACCGCGCGCCTCCTGAAGCTGCGCGGCCAGTCAATGCAGGCGGCCGTCCCTGTGGGCGTGGGTGCGATGGCGGCGCTGCTCGGCGCCGATATTGAAAAGGCAACCGCCCTCGCCGAAGCAGCGGCTGAGGATCAGGTCTGCACCGTCGCCAACGACAACGATCCCACCCAGGTCGTCATCTCCGGTCACAAGGAAGCGATCGAGCGCGCCATTGCGCTCGTAAAGGAGCATGGCATCAAGCGCGGCATCGCGCTGCCCGTCTCGGCGCCGTTCCACTGCCCGCTGATGCAGCCCGCCGCCGACGCCATGGCCGAGGCGCTTGCCGCAACCCCGCCGGGCACGCTGCGAGTGGCGCTCTTCGCCAACGTCACCGCTTCGGTCGTGACCGATCCGGCCGAAGTCCAGCGCCTCCTCGTTGAGCAGGTCACCGGCCGCGTTCGCTGGCGTGAGAGCGCGATCGCCATGCGCGAAGCCGGGGTGGAGCGTTTCTTCGAGATCGGCGGCAAGGTCGTCGGCCCGATGATCAAGCGCTCGGCCGGAGAGGTGGATGTCACCGCCGCCACGACGATGGCGGAGATCGAGGAATTGGCGAAGAGCCTGTAAAGCCGTCGCGTCCCGGGCTTGACCCGGGACTGCCAGCCGTTCGAAGAAGCATCGCCGGATGGCGATCTAGGAGTTTTGCCATGTTCAACCTCAACGGAATGACTGCTCTGGTGACCGGCGCGAGCGGCGGCATCGGTTCGGCCGTCGCCCGGGCTCTCGCGGCGCAGGGCGCACGCCTTGCGATTTCGGGATCGAATGCCGACAAGCTGCGCGCCTTCCGCGAAGAGCTCGACGAGCATACCCCGCAGCACCTGCAGGAAGTCGACCATGTCGCGATCGCCTGCAATCTTGGCGAGGCAGAGCAGGTCGAGAAGCTGGTTCCGGCTGCGCTGGAATCGCTGGGCAAGATCGACATCCTCGTCAACAACGCCGGCATCACGCGCGACAATCTTGCCATGCGCATGAAGGACGAGGAGTGGGACCAGGTCATCAGGATCAATCTTGAGTCCACCTTCCGCCTCATGCGCGCCGCCACCAAGCCGATGATGAAGGCCCGCTTCGGCCGCATCATCAACGTGACATCCGTGGTCGGCACCACCGGCAACCCCGGGCAGATGAACTACTGCGCGGCGAAGGGCGGCATCACCGCCATGTCCAAGAGCCTTGCGCAGGAGCTCGCCAGCCGCGGTGTGACGGTGAACTGCATTGCGCCCGGCTTCATCCGCACCGCCATGACCGAGGTCCTGCCCGATGCGCAGAAGGAAGCGCTGAACGGCCGCATCCCCATGGGCCGCATGGGCGAGGGCGACGACATCGCCTCCGCTGCCGTGTTCCTGGCCAGCAAGGAAGCCGGCTACATCACCGGCCAGACCATCCACGTGAACGGCGGCATGGTGATGGTCTGACGTGACCGTCCAGGCGGGGCTTCGGGCGAAGGCATAGGACCGCGTCGGAGCCCCGCCCGGGGACGTCAGGCCGAAGTTCTCCATAAGAACCCTTCATTTATCCCCAGATTCGCGGTTTCTGCCCTCGTTGCAACTTGCCGCGCTTCCGACTCCCGTTAGAGATAGTCGTCCGAATTTCAGGGATGTCCGCATCCCGTGCCCGACCAAGGGGGACTTGAGGCTGTCATGAAGGCCACTATCGAACGTTCCACGCTGCTGCGCTGTCTTTCCCATGTGCAGTCGGTCGTCGAGCGCCGCAATACCATCCCGATCCTGTCGAACGTCCTGATCGAAGCTTCCGCCGGAGGCTCACTCAGGATCATGGCAACGGACCTTGATCTTCAGGTCGTCGAGACGCTCGGTGCTGTCTCTGTTGAGCAGGCGGGAGCGATCACGGTATCGGCGCACCTGCTGTTCGACATCGCCCGAAAGCTTCCGGAGGGCAGCCAGGTCAGCCTGGACTCGGCGGACAATCGCATGGTGGTGAAGGCTGGCCGCAGCCGCTTCCAGCTGCCGACGCTCCCGCGGGACGACTTCCCGATGATCGCCGAGGGCGAACTGCCCACCAGCTTCGAAGTCCCGGCCGCCACGCTGGCGCAGCTGATCGACCGGACCCGGTTCGCGATCTCCACGGAAGAGACTCGCTACTACCTGAACGGCATCTTCCTCCATGTCACGGATGAGGAACTGAAGGCGGCCGCCACCGATGGCCATCGCCTTGCCCGTTTCACCCTGCCGCGCCCGGATGGCTCGGAAGGCATGCCTGACGTTATCGTGCCGCGTAAGTGCGTCGGCGAACTGCGCAAGCTGCTGGAGGAATCGCTCGACACCAACGTGCTGGTCGATCTCTCGGCCAGCAAGATCCGCTTCACGCTTGGCGGTGAGAACGGTGTCGTGCTGACCAGCAAGCTGATCGACGGAACGTTCCCGGACTACACCCGAGTCATCCCCACCGCGAATGACAAGCTCCTGAAGGTGGATCCGAAGACCTTTTTCCAAGGCGTGGACCGCGTGGCGACGATCGCCACCGAGAAGACCCGCGCTGTGAAAATGGCTCTGGAAACCGATCGCGTGACGCTTTCGGTCACCTCGCCGGACAATGGTACGGCGGCGGAAGAAGTGCCGGCGCAGTATGCCTCCGACGGGTTCGAAATCGGGTTCAACGCGAACTACCTCAAGGACATTCTTGGACAGATCGACGGCGACACCGTTGAACTGCACCTCGCCGATGCTGCCGCTCCGACGCTGATCCGGCAGGACGACAAGAGCCCCGCGCTCTACGTGCTGATGCCGATGCGCGTCTGAGGTCAAATTCAGGCGAAGTGATGACAAGGCCGGGGCGGAAGCTCCGGCCTTTGTGCATCGTAGGCTAGCGGCAGGAAGTGCCGGTCACAAGGCTCAGGCTCGGCCGGCCGCCTCGATCATCTTTTCCACCGCGACGAACTTCTCGCGGGGCGACCCCGCCCGGGCCGCCGCGACTTCCGCTTCGTCGATCTTCTGCCAGTCGGCGAATCGAACGACCTGGATGCCGCGCTCGGCCGCGAGTTCGTCAAACCCCTTTCGTCCGGGCTTCCCGGCGGGAGCGGGAATGTCGGCTTCGACCTTTTCGATGATCGAGAATCCGTCGGGCCGGTTGGTGCCGATCGTGCCCGTTGGCCCGCGTCGCGCCCATCCGACGCAGTAAAGGCCGGGGGCGATCCGGCCTTCCACATTGGCGAAGCGGCCGCCCTGTTCGTCATAAGGCACATCGGGAATGGGTGACGTCTGGTACCCGATGCAGGAGACGACGAGCCCGGCCGGAACGCGGTAGAAGGTGCCGGTGCCGACGGCCTTGCCCCCCTCGACCCGTGTTCTTTCGACTTCGACAGCCTCGACGCGGCCTTGGCCGATGATGGAATGGGGCGCCGCGAAGAAATCGAATTCGACGGCGACATCGTCCCGGTCGTTATCGGCGTCGGTGGCGAAGCTGCGCAGGAGAGCCATAGCCTTGCGCAATCCGGGGTCGAGCTGCGTATCGCGGTCGAGGTCCGGAAGATCGGCCGGATCGACCCGGGGATGGGCGCGTGTGAGGCTGGCCAGTTCAGCAAGCTCCTTGGGTGTCATCGCGATCTGGTGCGGCCCGCGCCGGCCAAGGATCACGATGCGCCGCACAGCCGAACCGCCTAGGGCAGTGCGCGCATGGGAGACGATGTCCGAACCCGTCAGCTCCTCCTCCGACTTGGCGAGAATGCGGGCCACATCGAGCGCGACATTGCCATTCCCCACGATGACTGCCGTGTCATGATCCAGCTGCGGGTTTAGACCGGAGAACTGCGGATGTCCGTTGTACCACCCGACGAAGGCGGCCGAGCCGAAGACGTTGGCCAGATCGTCACCGGGCAGCTCGAGCCGGCGGTCGCGCGGTGCTCCGGTGGCGAGGATTACCGCATCGTAGAGGGTCTGGAGTTCACTCACCGACACGTCCCGGCCAAGCATCACGTTACCGACGAAGCGCACGTTCTGCGTCAGCGCCGTCGTCTCGTAGCGTTCGATCACGCCCTTGATCGCCTGATGGTCCGGCGCAACGCCGGTGCGGATAAGGCCAAAGGGGACGGGAAGGGTGTCGAATATGTCCACGTGGACGTCTTCGCCCCACTGCTTCAGCGCCGCTTCGGCAGTGTAGTAGCCGGCCGGACCCGATCCGACGATGGCGATATGCCGCATGGCTATGTCTCCCATCAGGAGGCCGGCGCCGCCGCCGGCCCGATACCGACAAGCAAGCACGCCAGCTGGACCGGGGCAAGCGAAATGCGGGAGACTTTATCCGCCTCGTGACCGCCCGCATTTACACTTTGGCAAGAGCGGCAAGGCCATGGTCCGCGCATGTTGCATTCAGGCCTGCGTGAACGACGGCGAGGAGGGCGTTCGGACGCCGGACGGGATCCTGCGGCGGGCGGGGGGTACGCGGCGGGGGCAGGGCTGTCGGCTACAGGCTCTCCAAGCGCTCTCCAGCCGGGCGGGTTCGCACGCCCGCGGATCGAGGTCGACGCGATGGACCGGCCGCAGTTTTTCACCTGCGCGCGCTGGGCGTTCATGGCGGCGGCCCTGCTCGCCGGAGCGGCGCTCATGAGCCTGCTCTCGGGCACACTGCCGCCGCCAGTTTCCCTTGGCTGCCTTGGCCTGAGCATCGTCCTGTGCCTTCCGGCTGCCTTCTTTGCGCGTGTCGAGCGGCGGCTGGGGCATGATCGATGGGAACGCTACCTGCTGCTCCTTGTCGCCATCCTTTTGCCGATGGGATTGTTCGGGTTTGGCGGCGCGCTATGGACCGATCGTGCGGCATCGCTTGACCGGGACGTGACCGTCAATGTCTTTGTGATCCTTGCGCTCGTGGCGACGGCTCTGCTCGCGACCCGGCCGATGTCGATCGTCGGGGCCACGATTGGCTTGTGGAGCGGCGCGGCCCTTGATCAGGGTTCGCTCATCGCGCTCGGGCTTCTGAGCATCGGTGGCCTGACCGGCTTGCTGCTGGCGATCAGCCAGGTGAGAAACACTTCGGCGCAGGCGCAGCAACGTGCACAGGACGAACGCCAGCAGCGCCGCGCCGAAGAGCTGCTTCGCGAATACGAACAGACCGGCCAGGGATGGTTCTGGGAAACCGACCGGCAGGGGCGCATCACCTACATCTCGGAAACCGTGGCGGAGCTGATGGGCACGAGCGCATCGCTTCTCGAGGGAGAGCCCTTCACGAGCCTCTTTCAACTTGCCGGCTCCAGCGCGCAGGAGGAGCGAACCTTGCTGTTCCACCTCAGCACGCGGTCGTCCTTCCATGAACTGGGCGTAAGGGCGGCGACGGCGGATGAGCGTTGGTGGACCATATCGGGACGGCCGGTTCTCGATCCCTTTGACAATTTCCTGGGTTTTCGCGGTGCGGGAAGTGATCTTACGGAAAGGCGGCGCTCGCAACAGCGGGTGACTCACCTGGCGCGCTTCGATTCGCTGACGGGCCTCGCCAACCGTTTCCAGATGGCGGAGTGGCTGGACAAGATCCTGTCGACTCCGCGCATCGAAATGCGGGCGTGCGCGGTGTTTCTGCTGGACCTCGACCGCTTCAAGCAGGTTAACGACACGATGGGCCATCCGGCCGGTGACGCGCTGCTGAAACAGGTGGCGGAGCGACTGGGCGTCACCGTCAGCGACCGCGGCCGGGTGGGGCGGCTCGGCGGCGACGAGTTTCAGGTGATCCTGCACGGCGCTCAGCACCGCGAAGGCCTGGCGCAACTTGCCCGGCGCATCATCGAGACGCTCTCGCAGCCCTATGCGATCGAGGGTGCGACCGTGACGATCGGTGCCTCCGTGGGCATCGCCCTTTGCCCGGACGACGGTGTGACGGCCGATGAACTCATCCGCAATGCCGACCTTGCTCTTTACGCCGCAAAGGGGGGCGGAAGGGGGCGCCACCACTTCTACGACGACGATCTCCATTCGGATGCCAAGGAGAGGGAGCAACTGGAAGAGGACCTGCGCGAGGCCATCGCCAGAGGCGCGCTTGAACTGCACTATCAGCCGCAGGTTCGCACCGCGACGAGCGCTGTGACGGGTTATGAGGCGCTCCTGCGCTGGAAGCACCCGCTTCACGGCTATATCTCACCGGCCAAGTTCGTGCCCGTGGCAGAGGATGCCGGGCTCGTCGCGCAGATCGGTGAGTGGGCGCTGCGCACGGCGTGCCAGGATCTTGCGAACTGGCCCGAAGCTGTCCGCGTTGCCGTCAATATCTCGCCCTTGCAGTTCGCCAACCCCGCACTTCCGGCAATCGTGACGAGTGCGGTTGCCGCGGCCGGGATCAACCCGGGGCAACTGGAACTTGAGATTACGGAGAGTGTGTTCCTCAGCGACGAGAAGGCGACGGAGGCGATGTTCGGCGCTCTCAAGGGTCTGGGCGTGCGGCTCGCGCTGGACGATTTCGGCACCGGCTATTCCTCCCTCGGCTACCTGAAGCGCGCGCCCTTCGACAGGATCAAGATCGACCAGAGTCTCGTGCGCGGTGCCGCGATCGAGGGAAGCCGTAACGGCGCCATCATCTCCTCCATCGTCAGTCTGGCACAAGCGCTGGAGATGGATACCACCGCAGAGGGCATAGAAACCTTCGACGAGCTGGATCTCGTGAAGAGTCTGGGCTGCAGTCACGTCCAGGGCTACATCTACGAGCGGCCACTGAGTGCGGAAGGCGTGGCGGAGCAGCTCGGGCGCGGGCTGGTGCTCACCGCACAGGGGCCCCGATCGGTGCGGGCGACCCGCCAGACCATGCTGCGCAAGGTTGTGCTCGAGCATGGCACGCACAGGTACGACGGCATGATCCGCAATATCTCGCGCACGGGCGCCATGATAGAGGGGCTGTGGAACGTGCCGGCGGGCACGCAATTCCGGGTGCAATTGGCCGACGATCATGAGATCCTTGCGACATCCCGCTGGTGTCAGGAGGACCGCATGGGCGTGGAATTCGCTGAGACGCTTGCGTGCGACGCGAACGGCGCGGTCCTCTTCGGCCGGGCAGGGCAGCGTCGCGAGCCACCCGAACCTGTCCTGAGTGGGCAGCGCCGCATGGCCTGACTTCAAGGCGGTGCGGCGCTACCAGGCCCGAAGCGCGATTTTTCGTAGTTCGAGCTTCGTCAGGTCATTTCACCACGCGCTAAAATGCTCTAACGGCGCTCGCATGACCGACCTTGCGCAGATCCGTAACTTCAGCATCATCGCCCATATCGACCATGGGAAGTCGACCCTCGCCGACCGTCTGATCCAGACAACCGGCGGTCTGTCCGAGCGCGAGATGAGCGCGCAGGTGCTCGACAACATGGATATCGAGAAGGAACGCGGCATTACCATCAAGGCGCAGACCGTGCGCCTGAGCTACACCGCCTCCGACGGGCTGACCTACGAGCTGAACCTCATGGACACGCCGGGCCACGTCGACTTCGCCTACGAAGTGAGCCGCAGCCTTGCCGCCTGCGAGGGCGCGCTGCTGGTGGTTGACGCGGCGCAGGGCGTCGAGGCGCAGACGCTGGCAAACGTCTACCAGTCGATCGAGCACGACCATGAGATCGTGCCGGTCATCAACAAGATCGACCTGCCAGCCGCCGAACCCGAGAAGGTGCGCAACGAGATCGAGGAGGTGATCGGCATCGATGCCTCCGAAGCCGTGATGGCAAGCGCTAAGTCGGGCATCGGTATCACCGAAGTGCTGGAAGCCGTCGTCAAGAAGATCCCGCCCCCGAAGGGGGAGCGCGACAAGCCGCTCAAGGCGATGCTGGTGGACTCCTGGTACGATCCGTACCTCGGTGTCGTCATTCTGGTGCGCGTCATCGACGGCGTCATCAAGAAGGGCCTCAACGTCAAGTTCATGCAGGGCGGGACCGAGCACCTGATCGACCGCGTCGGCTGCTTCACCCCCAAGCGCATCGACCTGCCCGAACTCGGGCCGGGCGAGATCGGCTTCATCACCGCGCAGATCAAGGAAGTGGAGCAGGCGAAGGTCGGTGACACGATCACTACCGTGAAGCAGGGCGCCACAGAAGCGTTGCCGGGCTACAAGGAAGTGCAGCCGGTGGTATTCTGCGGCCTCTTTCCGGTCGATGCGAACGATTTCGAGAAGCTGCGCGAATCGATCGGCAAGCTGCGCCTCAACGACGCATCCTTCAGCTTCGAGATGGAATCGAGCGCGGCGCTGGGCTTCGGCTTTCGCTGCGGCTTCCTCGGCCTGCTGCACCTGGAGATCATTCAGGAGCGCCTGAGCCGCGAGTACGACCTCGATCTCATCACCACGGCGCCCTCCGTGGTCTATCGCCTGACGATGACGGACGGTTCCGTGAAGGAACTGCACAATCCGGCCGACATGCCCGATCCCGTGAAGATCGACTTCATGGAGGAGCCGTGGATCAAGGCGGTCATCTACACGCCGGACGAGTACCTCGGCTCGATCCTCAAGCTGTGCCAGGACCGTCGTGGCATCCAGAAGGATCTCACGTATGTCGGCGGCCGTGCCCAGGTGACGTACGAACTGCCGCTCAACGAAGTGGTGTTCGATTTCTACGACCGCCTGAAGTCGATCAGCCGCGGCTATGCCAGCTTCGACTACGAACAGATCGGCCTCCGAGAGGGTGACCTCGTGATGATGAACATCCTCGTGAACAACGAGCCGGTCGATGCGCTGTCGATGATCGTCCATCGCGGGCAGGCCGAGCCGCGTGGACGTGCGCTGGTGGAGCGGCTCAAGGAGTTGATTCCCCGGCACATGTTCAAGATTCCGATTCAGGCGGCGATTGGCGCGAAGGTCATCGCGCGTGAAACGATCTCGGCAATGCGCAAAGACGTCACCGCCAAGTGCTATGGCGGCGATATCACGCGCAAGAAGAAGCTCCTCGAGAAGCAGAAGGAAGGAAAGAAGCGCATGCGCGAGTATGGCAACGTGCAGATTCCGCAGGAAGCCTTCATCGCCGCTTTGCGGATGGGCGAGGAGTAAGCGCTACGGGTGTCATTCCGCCCGGACCAGCGCCGAAGGTGGCCAGGCGGCGCCGCGCCTGCGCCGGTCAGGGCTGAGTAAACTATTGACTAATACCGCTAATTCCTGCGAAACTCGTCGACTGGCAAAGTATCGGTTGGTTGAGGGCAGGAGGCAGCGGCATCGAAGGCGACGAGAGATCAGGCTCGTGCGGACAGAACCATGTCGAGGTCTTCCGCTTCCTGACGGCCAAGCAGCGCGACGCGCTGCGCCATGTCGCGGAAAACCGCACCACTAAGGAAATAGCCTTCATTCTGGGCATTTCCGAAAGTGCGGTGAATCAGCGCATCGAAAATGTGCGGGCTCGCACCGGCTCCCCGCCTCGCTCGGAGCTGGCGCGATCCTATCGGCAGTATCTGCAGGAGGTGGAACAGACGCCGGGTGTGCCCTTCGCACCTGCTCCGCCGGCATCCGATGCGACGGATCACACCGGGGACGCTGCGCCGGATGCGACACCGTCCCTGCCGGTCACGCCCGCTTCTGCGCCGGAGGTCGAGAGTACCGCCCATGAGGATACCCGTCATCGCGTGGTGGCCAAGTCCCTCGAAGGTCCCAATGCGGGTCTCGCCCGAGTGGCTGCAATCGTGGTGATCGCCGTGGGAATGCTGCTGATCGTCATGATCGGTCTTGGCGTTGCCCGCGTACTGACCCAGATCTTCTGATGCTGATGAGCGCTCTTCTTGAGCATCGTGACGCCATCGGTATGATCATCGCAGCGCTGTTTCTGCTCTGCTGCCATCCCCTGAAGGCCGCTGCACCGGAGTGGATCCTTTCCGGATTGCTGTTTTGCATGGCTGCCAGCAACACCCTTTTCGAGGTGGAGATCGGCGGACCTCTCCTCTGGCGGGAAGCGGACATGGGCCACCTTGCCGTGGACTCACTGGCGATGTGCAGTCTCGTCGTCGTGGCGCTCTACGCAAACCGGGAGTATCCGCTCTGGATGGCCGGAGCGCAGCTCATAACGCTCACGGCCCACCTGTTCCGCGTGGGAATGCCGGATATTAGCGCTTTCGCATATGCGGCAATGGCGATGTTCCCTTCCTACGTGCAACTCGTCGCAATGGCGATCGGTCTGACAAGACACGCCATGAGGCGCCATCACTGGGGGCCCTACCGCTCCTGGAGGCATCCTGATGACCGTGGCCCATTTTTCCGGGGAGCGGGACCGGACGCTCAGAGGGGGTAGGAATGCTTACCGATTGTTCGCGTGCAACCCTCCCGCTCCTGCCGCATTGGTCGTTCGATGGTTTGACAAACCACCGGCGGGTCCGAAACTGTCGGCTTGTGCGCACATGACTTTGCCGTTTTCCTGGAGAAGCTTCCCTTGACCAAGATCCTCACGGTTCCGACCACTCCGTTCGAGGGGCAGGCGCCCGGTACGTCCGGCCTGCGCAAGAAGGTGAAGATCTTCCAGCAGCCCGGCTATGCCGAGAACTTCATCCAGTCCGTTTTCGACGTGGTGAAGCCGGACTCGGGGGCTGTTCTGGTCATCGGGGGCGACGGGCGCTTTCACAACCGCACCGTCATCCAGCAGGCGATCCGCATGGCGGCCGCGAACGGCTATGGCCGTGTTCTTGTTGGGCAGGGTGGGATACTCTCCACTCCCGCTGCAAGCCACGTCATCCGCAAGTACCGTGCGAGCGGCGGCCTCATCCTGTCTGCCAGCCACAACCCCGGCGGGCCGGAAGAGGACTTCGGGATCAAGTACAACATCGGCAACGGAGGCCCCGCGCCCGAGAATGTCACCGACGCGGTTCTTGCGAGGACCAAAATGATCGACCGCTGGCTGACCGTTGAAGCGCCTGATGTCGATCTCGACGAGCAGGGGCGCGCTCACGTCGGAGAGATGATCGTGGATGTCATCGATCCGGTCAGGGACTATGCGGATCTCATGGAGGAGCTGTTCGATTTCGACGCCATCCGCAAGGCCGTCGCCTCTGGCTTCACGATGCGCATGGATTCGATGAGCGCAGTCACCGGACCCTATGCACACGAGATCCTTGAAAAGCGGCTCGGGTTTGCTGCGGGCACCGTGGTCAACGGGACGCCGCTGGAGGACTTCGGCGGGCATCATCCGGACCCCAACCTCATCCATGCGCGGGAACTTTACGATCTGATGATGTCCGATGACGCGCCGGACCTTGGTGCTGCGTCGGACGGTGACGGTGATCGCAACCTCATCATCGGGCGCGGACGCTTCATTACGCCGTCCGATTCGCTGGCGATGCTGGCGGCCAACATCCAGATCGCACCTGCCTACAGGGGACGACTCGCGGGTATCGCGCGGTCCATGCCCACGAGCGGCGCGGCGGATCGCGTGGCGCAGGAACTGGACGTTCCCCTGTATGAGACGCCCACCGGATGGAAGTTTTTCGGCAATTTGCTCGATGCCGGAAAGGTTACGATCTGTGGGGAGGAGAGCGCCGGAACAGGTTCGGACCATGTGCGCGAGAAGGACGGTCTCTGGGCGGTCCTGCTATGGCTCAACATTCTCGCCGTTCGCGGCATCAGCGTCGATGACCTTGCGCGCGAGCATTGGGCGCGGTTCGGCCGGAACTACTACGCCCGCCATGATTACGAAGGCATCGCCACGGAGAGCGCAAACGCGCTGATGAAGGAGTTGACGGCGAAGCTGTCCTCGCTTCCGGGCGCGACCCTGGGCCCGCTGACCGTGCGTGAGGCGGACAGCTTCTCCTATACGGACCCGGTGGACGAGTCCGTCAGCGCCAATCAGGGCATTCGCGTGCTGTTCGAGGACGGCAGCCGCATCGTATTCCGTCTTTCCGGTACGGGCACGCAGGGGGCCACCTTGCGCGTCTATCTCGAGCGGTTCGAACCGCGGTTCGGCCATCTGGACGCAGAGACCGCAGCCATGCTGGAGCATCAGGTTGCAGCGGCAGAAGCTATTGCCGGGATCGCGCGGCACACGGGGCGCAGCGCTCCGGACGTGATTACCTGAGACGCGCCTGAGCGGGGGTGCCTCACGTCCCTTGTGGGCTGGAACGGATACGCTGCAGCGATGGTTGAATGTTCTGTAGCTCCCGGATCGTAGAAAATCCGGCAGATACGGCCGTGCAGTTCGACCCAGTGTATACATGGCTGGCGGTTTGACCTTGCAAGCCAGCCTTCCCTCGGACCATCATGGTAGAGGGAGGGCCAAAGGCCATGAGCAAGCACATCCATCTGGTCAGCTTTCTGATCAACTCGCCAATCAACCATACGGTCCTCAGCTGGGCGCAGCCCAGCGACAACCGGCTGGATGCCCTGGCGGACCTGAAGCTGTGGCAGGAGCTTGCGCAGACCCTCGAACGGGGCAAATTCGACGCGGTTTTCTTCGCGGACACGCCGGGCGTCTTCGACCGCTACAGGGACAGCCATGAAGATGCGGTGAGATACGGTGTGTGCTGGCCCTCGCTTGATCCCGTCGTCCTGCTCTCGGCGCTGGCGGCCGCGACGC
Source organism: Novosphingobium sp. HII-3 (assembly GCF_002916655.1). Classification (GTDB taxonomy): domain Bacteria; phylum Pseudomonadota; class Alphaproteobacteria; order Sphingomonadales; family Sphingomonadaceae; genus Novosphingobium; species Novosphingobium panipatense. The sequence goes on along the minus strand of NZ_PPSM01000057.1, from coordinate 105,108 downwards.
GGCACCTTGGATTGGCAACCACGATGTCGACCAGTGCCTACCAGCCCTGGACCATCGTGCGCCAGCTCGGAACGATCGACTATCTTTCTGGCGGCCGGGTCGGTTGGAACATCGTCACCGGCCATTTGCGTGGCGAACACCGTGCTCTGGGCCTGCAGCAGCTCGATCACGATCGCCGGTACGACCGGGCCGATGAGTACATGGAAATCTGCTATGAGCTCTGGAATTCCATCCGGCCCGACGCGATCGTCGCGGACAGGAGCAGCGGGATCTATGCAGATCCGGCGAAGGTCGATTTCATAAGGCACCGGGGGGAGTTCTTCTCGTGCGAGACAGTCGGCCCGGTCCCGCCTTCTCCGCAGGGACGGCCGGTCCTGTTCCAGGCAGGAAGCTCGGGGCGAGGGCAGCAGTTCGCTGTCAGTCACGCGGACGTGGTGTTTTCCATCCAGCCTAACGTCCCGGGCATGAAGCGCTTCATGACCAATCTTGCCGAAGCGGCGCTTGCCGCGGGTAAGCCCACGCCGGGTGTCAGCTTCGGCATTCAGCCGATCGTTGGCGGCACCGAGGAGGAGGCCCGCCGGAAACTTGCCGATCTTGTGGAGAAGCTGCCGATCGACGGCTGCCTGGCGCGGCTTTCGGGCACGATGGGCGTCAACTTCGAGGGAATGGATCTGGATCAGCCGCTGGCGGAGATCGAGACGCAGGCGTCCCAGGGCTTGATGAAGGCCTTCGCCAACATCGAGGGGGGGAAGCCGCTGACCTTGCGGGAAGTCGCCGTGCGGTGGGGCCTCGCCGTGGGCAAACCGCAGATCGTAGGCACGCCGGAGCAGGTTGCCGACGAGATGGAGCGCATCTGGCGGGAAACGGGCTGCTTCGGCTACAACGTGACGCCTACGGTCATGGCCAGCTCTGTCACGGATTTCGTCGACGAAGTCGTGCCCCTTCTGCAAAAGAAGGGGGTCTACCGTACCGAGTACGAAGGCACGACGCTGCGCGAGAACCTGGGGCTCTGATGAGTGACATCAGGCGTGCCGCTCACAACATCGCCCAGTTGCGCGTCCTGGCAAGGCGACGACTGCCAAGAGCGATCTGGGAGTTCATAGAACGGGGCACCGAGGACGACCTGCTCATCGAGCGCAACATTCGGGCGCTGCAGGAGGTCCAGTTCGTTCCGCGTACGCTGCGCAATGTCGCGGCGCGCTGCTCGGAGATCGAGCTGTTCGGTCGTCGACAGCGCTTGCCGCTGGTGATCGCGCCGACGGGCGTTTCGGATCTGCTATGGTATCAGGGGGAGCGGGCGATTGCCCGCGCAGCCGCTTCGGCCGGTATCCCTTTCACCCAGACCACCAGTTCGACAACAAGCTTTGCCGATATCGCCATGTGCGCCACGGCCGGCCACTGGATGCAGATGTATCTTTGGGAAAAGCGGGAGCTCTCATGGCAGGTTGTGGAGGCCGCTCGCGGGAACGGCGCGGACGTCCTCGTCCTGACAGTCGACACGCCGATGTGGCCGCTGCGCGAGTTCAACAAGCGAGCCGGGATGTCGAACCCGATCCGGCCGAATGCGCGGCTGGTGGCGGACTTCCTCAGACGGCCCGCTTGGCTGAGCACCGTCATCGCCCGCTACTATCGCGACGGCGGCTTGCCTCAGTTCGCCAACTATCCGGCCGAGGTCGGATCGAAGTTGACCGGAACCGTGAGCCGGGTCGCCAACTCGGCATCGGTGTGCTGGACCGACGTCTCGGAACTGCGGCGTCGCTGGTCGGGAAAGCTGGTCGTTAAAGGCGTGCTGAGCGTCGAAGATGCGCGCATAGCGGTCGACCACGGGGTCGACGGGATCGCCGTCTCCAACCACGGGGGGCGCAACTTCGACAGTGCGCTACCGGCGGTGGATGCGCTTGCCGCCATTGTCGATGCGGTAGGCGACCGCACTACCGTGCTGTTCGATAGCGGTGTGCGCCGCGGGGCGGATGTGCTGAAGGCACTCGCCATCGGTGCGCGTGCCGTGCTGATCGGCCGCGCCACGCTGTACGGCTGCGCGGCAGGCGGCGAGGCTGGCGCCCGGCACGCCATCGACCTTCTTGCCAATGAGATCGACGTCGCGATGGCGATGGTCGGCGTGTGCAGTCCTGCGGAACTCGACCGCACGTACCTCGTGCCCGGATCCTATAGAGGCTGATCCGGTCCCTCGGACGGAGCCGGTCCCTTTCTCGCCTCGGCCAGGATCCGGAGGCGTGCCGCATTCGCCGGTTCGTCGAGAAGCTTGGCGAGGGGCGCCTTCAGGCGACGGCGCCAGTTTGGGTGCTCGGTAACCGTGCCGGGAAGGTTCAACTGCTCGCGCTCCGCAAGGACATCCTCCACAGGGACGATAGCAAGCCCGCACGGCGTTCGTCCGATGTGGGCCAGAGCGGCGTCCACAACCGGTTCGGGCTCCGCGGGTGACGGGCGGGGTAGCGCATCGGGAGCGAGGGTGGCCCACAGGCGGCCGCGCTCCCATGCCCGACGGGCTTCCGCGTCCTGCCGCGTGGTGCCTTCCGGCAGCCGACCGAGGCGTTCCGCCCATTCGATGTCGAGACCCGTCCACCAGCCTGCCACCGTCGGGGTGTCGTGTGTACCGGTCATGGCGACGGCCTGCGGGTCGTAGTCGGACGCCCCGATGAAGCCTTCGTCCGCAGCACGCTCAAACCACAATACACGCATGCCCAGCAGGCCCGCGTTATCAATGGCGGGGCCGAACCCCTCGGGCATGGTGCCGAGATCTTCCGCCACGAGGACCGCGTCGGCCAGATGGGCTTCAAGAGCAAGGAGGCGGATGAGGTCCTGGAAGGGGTATCGAAGATAGGCGCCCTCGGTCGACGGCATGCCATCGGGGATAACCCAGAGACGGGAAAGGCCGAAGGCGTGGTCGATCCGCAGGGCCCCTGCGGTGGAGAGGGCGGCGCGTATCGTCGCGATCCACGGCTGATAGCCGCTGCGCGCCAGCCCATGGGGCGAGAAGCTGGTCAACATCCAGTTCTGGCCCAGTGGGCCCAGGGGATCTGGCGGAGCGCCGATCGTGACGCCCTGCAGAAACGCGTCGCCCATGGACCACACGTCCGCGCCCCCGGTGTGCACGCCCACTGCAAGGTCCGCGACAAGGCCGATGGCCATACCTGCCGCTCGAGCCCCGCGCTGGATTTCGGCAAGACCTTTGCGCGCGAGCCACTGGGCGAAAACGTGAAACGCGACCTCCTCCGCATGTTCACGCGCGAAGGCGGCTACTGCCGGTCCGTCGGGATCGTGAAGGGCAGTGGGCCAGTCCTGCCAACGCCGGGCGCCGCATTCGCGGAAGTGCACGTACAACGCGTCGTAGATGGCCTGACGGCGCAGGCCTTCCCCTTGCGCGGCGCTCTCGTCAGCGATCTTCTGCCGTGTTGCCGCGTCGAGGCCGCGGAAGAGGGCGCGCATCTGCTGAAGGCGCTGCGGAAGGGCAGCTTCCCAATCGATCAGAGCGCCCTCCGGCGCCGCTTCGGCAGGAAAGGGTGCCAGTCCGACGAGGGCGGGGTCGCCCATCGCACCATTGAGATAGAGGCGGCTTGATGGCGAGTAGGGGCTGAAGCCCTCGCCATCGCCGGGGAAGAGCGCATGAACGGGGTTGATCGCAACGGCGTCGGCCCCACGGGCGGCCATGATCGCGACCGCCTCGGCAAGTTCTCCGAAGGCGCCGAAGGGTTGGGGCGAACGGCCTCGGAGTGCCGGTATCTGGAGGGCCGGCCCCCAGAGGCGCCCTTTGCCGAAGCTTTCGACGCTGCGGCAGGAGGCGGGGGCGACTGCAATCGTGACCGGGTGCCCGGCAATGGTCTGTTCGTAGTATCCCGGCTCCTCAATTGCGGGAAGCGTGGCGGCGGCGCTCGAAAGCGAAGGCGGTAGCGCCGTCTCTACTCCGGCCTCCGCGACGATCAGGGCGGGAGGCCGAGCGTTGTCCTGTTCCGCCGCCTTCAGGCTGGCCGCGATTTCAGCGTCGCTATCCGCAGGGTAGCCCAACGCGCCGGCGATCGCTCGAAGGGTGGTGTCCGCCACGACCTGAGGCTTCCCTTCGACATCGTGCCAGATCCGGCACAGCCCGATGGCCTCGGCAAGCGCGTACAGTTCGGGCATTCGTCGGAGGCTCCTTTGCGGGCGGGAGGCTAGATCGGAGGCCGGACGGCCACAATCATCCGTGACATCGGACCGCTAGGGCGATTGTTCCAGCGCGGGGACTTGTGTTGCTTCATCCTCCGGAGGACGCTCCTGCGCAAGAGCAAGGGAGATGGGCATGCCAAGGATCGATGTCGGCGGAATCGGTATCGCTTACGAGTTGCTGGGACCGCAGAATGCTCCGGCCATCGCACTGACACCCGGAGGACGCTTCACGATGGACGTCCCCGGCCTGCGCGAGATGGCGCAGGCATTCGTCGACGCGGGATACCGGGCGCTCATCTACGATCGGCCGAACTGCGGCCTGTCTGATGCCTGCCTCCTGGGAGACAGCGAATCCGAGATGCAAGCCGAGGGGCTGGCGGGCCTCATACGCAAGCTGGAGCTCGGGCCGACGGTGATCGCCGGAGGCTCAGGCGGCAGCCGGGTTTCCATGCTGGCAGCGGCCCGCGATCCCGACATCTGCTCGCACCTTGTGCTGTGGTGGATATCGGGCGATCCGATCGGCCTCATGCAGCTTGCGACCTACTACTGCGGAGAAGCGGCGACGCTGGCCAGCGCGGGCGGGATGGAGGCGGTCCTCAAGGCCACCAGCTGGGCGGAGAACCTGGCAAAAAGCGATCAGGCGCGCAGCTTCATCCTTGCCCAGAACCCAGACAAATTCATCGCGGTGATGCAGAAGTGGGCAGCGGCCTACGCGCCGTCGGCGATCACGCCGGTTCCCGGCATGTTGCCCCGGGATTTCGCCCGCCTGACCATGCCCACCCTCGTGTTCCGCAGCGGGCGCAGCGATCTGTCCCATACTCGCGCGACATCCGAATGGGTTCATCGGCTCGTGCCGCAGTCCCTCATCCTCGACCCGCCGTGGGAGGACGATGAATGGAATCGTCGGTCGGCGCAGACCATGTCCGGCGCAGAAGGCCATACACTGTTTCGCTCCTGGCCAAGGCTGGTGCCGTTGATCCTCGACTTCGTCGAGAACACCGCCGCCAAGCCGGTGGAGGCTCGATAAGGGCCGGCCAGCTTCCGTTCTCCACATCGCGTGCACCGCTTGTGCCGGGCTTTTCCACAGGGTTGCCGCCAGCGGGGGCGCTGGTCTAGCAAAGCAGGATGGATATCGATCGGTACCTCCAGCGTGTGAACCTGAGCGCGCCCCCTGCCGCTGATCCGGCCGGGCTCGGAGCGCTTCAGGCAGCGCATCGCCGGGCTTTCGGGTTCGAGAACCTTGACGTGATGCTGGGCCGGGCGATTCGCATCGATTCCTCCAGCGTCTTTGACAAGCTGGTCGTCCGAAGGCGCGGCGGCTATTGCTTCGAGCAGAACCGGTTGTTCGCGGACGCGCTCGAAACGCTCGGCGTCGTGACGCGGCCGTTGCTTGCGCGGGTATGGCTGGGGCAGCCGGAAGGGGCCGAACCGCCGCGCACGCATACGGCGGTTCTCGCCATTCTGGACGGCGATCCATGGCTGGCCGATGCGGGCTTCGGTGGTAGCAACGTACCCCCTCTTCCGCTGCGAGACGGGGCGCAGGCCACGACCGCCGATGGAGCGCGCCACCGGCTTCGGCGCGTCGGAGAACGCGGCGAGATGAAGGGCGAATGGCTGCTGGAGCGGGCAGGTCCGGCGGATGCCACGGATGGGCGAGCCCAGGCGCATGAGGACTGGCAGCCACAATACAGCTTCGACCTTAGCGCGGTGGGGCAGGCGGACCTGGACCAGGCCAATCACTGGACGTCCACCCGGCCAGACACCCGGTTTACGACGTTGCATGTTGCCAGCATTCCGCTGCCGTCGGGGTTCGCGTCCATGACTGACCTGCAACTGACGATCCACGACGGAGCAGGAACCCGCAGCCGCGCGATCACAGATGCTGCCGATTATACGCAGAGCCTGCGCGAGATATTCCAGATCAGCCTGGACTTGGAAGAGGCCGCGGCGCTGGCCCTGTTCAGCTAGGAACGAAACGTCCCGCCAGCGCTTCAGGCCTCAAGCAGACGGGGCATCAGTTCCACGAAGTTGCAGGGACGGTTGCGACTGTCGAGTTGTTCGGCAAGGATGCCGTCCCAGCCGTCCTTCACCGCGCCGTTGGAGCCGGGGAGGGCGAAAAGGTACGTGCTGCGCACGAGGACCGCCATGGCGCGGCTCTGCACGGTCGATGTGCCGATCGTCTTGTAGCTGAGCCAGCGGAACAACTCACCGAACCCCGGTATCTCCCGTCCGCCCAGTTTCGCCAGGGCTTCCGGCGTCACGTCCCGACCCGTCAGGCCCGTGCCGCCGGTGGAAACGACCGCGTCCACTTCCGGATCATCGATCCACGCGTTGAACAAGGCGGCGATGGCCTCCGCATCGTCGCGCTTTATGGCGCGGCGGGCGAGCCGGTGGCCCGCGCCGGTGATGCGATCGGCCAGTATGTCGCCCGAAGTGTCGTTCTCAGCGGTTCTGGTGTCCGAGACGGTAAGAAGCGCGATGTTGATGGGCTTGAAGACGCGCTCAGGGTCGATGGCCACGTACGATCACTCCATTCGAAGCCATTCTGACACCTTCGGATCCTGCCAGCCCGGGGAACGTCGGCCAGAGGCCCTGCACCAGCTGCATGCGGCTTTCGGAAGGGCCGCCGGCCTGCCGCTCGTACATCCAGTAGTTGCGCATAACGATGTTCACATAGCCCCGGGTTTCCCAATAGGGCAGGGATTCGATCCACAGCAGCGGATCGCCCTGGCTGTTCACCTCGGTGTTCCAGCGGGTGATGGGAGCAAGGCCCGCGTTGTAGGCGGCCATGACCTTGGGGAGCAGGCCTTGCGTACCGGAGTGGTTCTGCAGCATCTGGAGATGCCGCTGCCCGAAGGCCAGATTGACCTCCGGCTTGTTGAGGTCCGTGGCGCTGCCAACCACGCCAAGTGCCCCGGCATGATCGCGAGCCGCCGCCGGCATGATCTGCATCAGGCCACGGGCGCCGGCAGGGCTGACGGCGCTGGAGCGGAACACGGATTCCTGCAATGCGTGCGCATAGACCAGGGCAGGGTCCACCTTCCATCCACCCACCGGTGTCCACTTGGGCGTGGGAAAGCGGGTCGCGGGCTCGGGCTTGCCCCCGTAGGGCGCGTTATACGCCATCCAGAGCTGCGTGCCCGGCAGGCCCAGGTCGCGGGCAAGCCGCGTCAGCGGGGCATACTGCGACGCCTGGCCGATGCGCGCCTGATGGCGCAGGACCTCGTCCGCGAGCCCATCCTTGCCGATTTCGGCCAGTTCCACGGCGACACGCACGTTCGGGCTTGACCGCAGTTGCTGCCAGTCGGCCTGCGTGAAGTCTGCGGCGGCATGCTGCTCCGGAAGTTTCACGCCCAGCTGCTCCGCCGCCAGCATGCCATAAAGCGTTTCGTCACGAGCAGCGGCCAGCCGCAGGAGGGCGCTCGCCTGTTCCGGTTTGCGGCACCGCACGAGCGCCCGGCTGGCCCAGTAATGCGCCGCGCTGGTGAGTTCCGCGTTTTCAGAGGCCTTCGCCGACTTGGCGAAGGCATCGGCCGCGCCGTCGCAGTCGCCCAGACGCCATGCCGCCAGCCCGGCGGTCCACCACGCTTCGCCTACCCATGGGCCCTGACCCAGAGCTGCGATCTGGGCCATCTGGTAGGCTTCGGCGTCCTTGTTCTCGATATAGAAGCTCCACGACACCTTCTGGCGCCATTCGGCTTGCGACGACGGGCTGAGACTGGCGTCGATGCCGTCCAGCAGGAGGCGTGCGCCCACCGGGTCGTCATTCTTGATGCGATCGTTGATGCTGCTGGCGATGGCGGCCGGCATCGTGCCATCCTCGATCGAGGAGGGACGGGCTCGCTTCGACATGATCGGCAAGCGTGCGAAGCTCTGCTCCGCGGGTAGCTGCGGCAGCGCGGTGGCGCCTCGCTTCAGAGCGAGGCGGCTGATCTGGTCGGCCCCCGGCAGCTCCGCTCCCTGGGCGAGCCAGGTCTGGAGTTCGTTCAGCTCGATCTTCGGCGAGCCTGCCGCGAGATAGTATTCCGCCCGGGCCTGCTGGTGGAGCGGACCATCCGACCGTTCCGCCAGCATCCTCTGTACGGTAGACCAGTCCTTCGCTTCGATCGCGTCGAAGACCTGGCGGTAATAGGTGCGCTCATCCTGGCTGAGCAGAGAAGGCACCGCCGTCCGATCGGCCCGGGCGCGGAAGTAGTCCACTGCCGCGCTGTTCGCGAAGGCCGGTACCGTCCCTGCAGCTGCCGCAAGGCAGGCGCTCGTCGCCAGCCCGGCCCTGATAAATCGTTTCAAGTCGCATCCCCGCAATAATGTGCGATCCTGCTGTCCTGCGGATGGACCGTCGCGCCTGTCAGCCTGCGGTCCATTCCAGCCAGGCCCTCCAGAGTACCGGCTTCGCGCGCGGCTGCGTAAGCAGCGCAGGCAGTGCCCAGGAGGCGAGCAGAGGTATCTGTCTGTCTACATGATTGAAAGTTCTCAACATGGCAGGCCGATGCGGTGATTCGTGGCCGATTAGCGGCAAGACGTTGCCACCGAGCACGAAAAGTCGCTTTGGCGCTACGAGGCCGATGTGATGAGCGAGCACCTGACCGAGTCCCCGCTCGTTCATGGCCTCCCAGTCCGCGCCCGGCGTGTGACGCGGCAACGCGCTCGCCAGATAGACGCCGTGCCGGTCGGTCCCGAAGGCGGAGAGGATCGCGTCCAGCAGCTTGCCGTGACTGCCGCTCAACAGGGTGTCGATGTCCTGCGCTTCCGGTTCCTCCACCACAACCATGAGGTCCGCGCCCGGCCGCCCCTGCGGCGGGACGCGTGCTGCGGGACCGCCCTCGCAAAGTAGCGGTTCGGTCATCCACCAGCTGGCGAACGCCTCGAGACTTTGGGGAAGGGAGCCCGGATCGAGCCGGGCGACAGGTGACGGCGCTTCGGGGTCGGGTCTGGGCGGCGGACGGCGACGTTCCACCGGCGCGGGCTCCTCACCTTCGGGCGCAGCGAGCCATTCAACCGGCTCATCCAGGAAGTCGCAGTCGACGCCGGCGGTTCGCCACCAATCGAGTGCCCCCGTGATATCGTCCAGAAAATCGGGATTTGGCGGCTGATCCATCGCGCGGGTCTTGACCTGCCGCGCCGGAGCAATCAAGGCAATTGCGACTTTAATCGCACGGCTAAACACAAAAAGAACTCTTATGGGGCTCCCATGATCGAACGCGAAGAGATGCCTTATGACGTCGTCATTGTCGGGGGCGGCCCTGCCGGCCTTTCAACGGCGATCCGGCTCAAGCAGGTCGACCCGGACCTTCAGGTCTGCGTTCTGGAGAAGGGCTCCGAAATCGGTGCACACATTCTCTCGGGCGCAACCATCGACCCCAAGGCGCTGGACGAACTGCTGCCCACCTGGCGCGAGGACGGCTGCCCACTGGCGCAAACGCCCGTCACGGACAACTGGCACTGGCATCTGACGAAGAAGGGCAAATACGCTCTTCCGCACATCATCCAGCCGCCCTTCATGTCCAACAAGGGCAACTACACGGGTTCGCTCGGCAACCTGTGCCGTTGGCTTGCGGAGCAGGCGGAAGCGCTCGAGATCGAGATCTTCCCGGGCTTCCCCGCCGCCGAAATCCTGTACGACGACAACGGCGCCGTCATCGGCGTCCAGACCGGCGACATGGGTGTCGATCGCGAAGGAAACCCCAAGGGCGACTTCCAGCCCGGCATGAACCTGTTGGGCAAGTACACGGTCTTCTGCGAAGGCGCGCGCGGGCACCTGACCAAGCGCCTCAAGGCGAAGTACGATCTGGAGGCCAACTGTCAGCCGCAGATCTACGGCCTCGGCATCAAGGAACTGTGGGACATTCCGGCCGACAAGCACGTCCCGGGCCGGGTGATCCACACGCAGGGCTGGCCGCTGAGCGAAAACGACGCCTGGGGCGGCGGCTTCGTCTACCATCAGTCGAACAACCAGGTGGCGCTCGGTTTCGTAACGGCGCTCGACTACAAGAACCCGCACATCCATCCGTTCGAGGAATTCCAGCGCTGGAAGCAGCATCCGGAAATCCGTGCGATCCTCGAAGGCGGCAAGCGCGTGGCCTATGGCGCGCGCGTGATCAACGAGGGTGGCTGGCAGTCCGTGCCGCAGCTGGCGTTCCCCGGCGGCGTGCTTGCTGGTTGCTCCGCCGGCTTCGTCAACGTGCCGCGCATCAAGGGCACGCATACCGCCATGAAGAGCGGCATGCTCGCCGCCGAATCGATTGCCGCCGCCATCAAGGCCGGCCGCGAGCAGGACACGCTGCAGGACTACGACGACGCGGTCCGTTCCAGCTGGATCGCCAAGGAACTGAAGCTCGTGCAGAACGCGGAGCCTCTTGTGGCGAAGTGGGGCGGTGAGCTGGGGACCGTGCTTGCCGGCGCCGACATGTGGCTGCGCACGCTCTTCGGTTTCGGCGTCGCAAAGCCGATGAAGCACCACACCGATGCCAGCCAGTTGCAGCGTGCCGATCTTTACAAGCCGATCGCTTATCCCAAGCCCGATGGCGTAATCAGCTTCGATCGTCTTACCAGCGTATCATATTCGTTCACCAACCACGAGGAGGACCAGCCGGTCCACCTGAAGCTCAAGGATCCTGCGATCCCGACGGAAGTGAACCTGCCGGTCTTTGCAGGACCGGAAGCGCGGTACTGCCCGGCGGGAGTGTACGAGTTCGTGGATCCCGATGGCGCCGGCTCCAGGCTCCAGATCAATGCGCAGAACTGCGTCCACTGCAAGACCTGCGACATCAAGGACCCCAAGCAGAACATCGAATGGGTCACGCCCGAAGGCGGCGGCGGACCTAACTACCCGAACATGTAAGCCTGCCTTGTCAGGAATACCGGAACCTCCCGTCAGCCTTGCTGATTGGGAGGTTCCCGCCATTAGGCACCCTGCTTCGGCGAAGAGGTTGCCGACGACGAAGGATTGCGTCACCGCTGCCGCCGCTCCATGAAGCAGCGATGCTTTCCGAAACCGCTTACGCCAAGATCAACCTGGCCCTGCATGTCCGTCGTCGGCGCGATGACGGCTATCATGAGCTCGAGACACTGTTTGCCTTCGTCGATGGGGGTGACAGGCTATCGGCATCACCGGCCGAAGCCGACAGCCTTGTCACTCACGGTGAGTTCGCGTCCCTGATCGAAGACCCCTTTGGCAACATCGTGGCCAAAGCGCTGTCGAGCCTGCCTCATGGCAAGGGCTGGGCGGTCGACCTGGAGAAGCGCCTGCCGGTAGCCGCCGGGCTGGGCGGGGGGTCGGCGGATGCGGGCGCGGTGTTCCGCATGGTGGAGCGCGCGCACGGGCTCCCTGATGACTGGCAGGCCCGCGCCGCCCGGCTCGGCGCCGATGTGCCCGCCTGCGTCCTCTCAACGACGTGCGTCGGCACCGGCACCGGCACGGAACTGGCCCCTGTGCAGAGCGATCTCGCGGGCACGCCGGTGCTGCTCGTAAACCCGCGCGCGGCGGTGCCCACCGGCCCTGTGTTCAAGGCGTGGGACGGTGTCGACAGGGGAGCGATGCCTTCCGGCTCGGTGCGGGAGATTGCCCTCGGCGGGCGGAACGATCTGGAAGCTCCGGCGATCGTCCTCTGCCCGGCCGTGGCGGACGTGCTGGCGGCCCTCCAATCCACGGACCCGTTCCTGGCGCGCATGTCCGGCTCAGGCGCCACCTGCTTCGCGCTCTACGACGAGGAAGCGCAGCGGGACCGCGCTGCGAAAAAGCTGGCGGAGAAGCACCCCGGCTGGTGGCAGATGACAGGCAGCTTGCGTTAAGCTGGCCCGCAGTACGACGCGGCGGCCCGAGGGGGCGCTATCAGCAGAGGGGAGGCAGTTTTGGCACAGGCTGATCTGGACGAAAGGGCAAGCCGGCTTCTCGGCACGCCGCGGGCGGGCGGAATACTGGTGGTGGGGGATCATGCGTCGAACCGCGTGCCGCGCGACATCGACCTGGGGATCGATCCCGCTCTTCTGGACCAGCATATCGCGGTCGACATCGGTGTGGCGCAGATTGCCGAATACATGGTCCGCCCGGGAACGGCGGCCTGGCTCGGCAACGTGAGCCGCCTCGTCTGCGACTACAATCGCGAGCCGGGCGCGCCTGGCATGATGCCGGAGGTCAGCGACGGCTACGCGATCGCCGGAAACGTGTTGAGCGACGAGGCACGTAACGCGAGGGTAGAGCGCTTCTTTCGACCCTACCACAACGGCCTTGCGGCCCTGCTGCGCGAGCATCGCCCCGCGTTGATTCTGTCCCTGCACAGCTTCACGCCAGGCCTGGCCACCTGCGACAGCCCCCGCCCCTGGCACGTGGGTGTGCTTTACAACCAGGACGAGCGTACGGCGCATCTGGCGCTCGACTGGCTGCGGGGCCGCGATCTCATAGTCGGAGATCAGCAACCTTATTCGGGCAAGCTCCTCAACGCCTCGATGAACCGTCATGCCGAAGCGGGCGGCATCCCGTACATCAGCATCGAGATCCGCCAGGAGCTGATCTCCGACGAGGAGGGTCAGGCACGGTGGGCGGCGTTGATGGCGACCATGTGCGAGACGGTGGCAGGGCAGTTGAGCGACCCGCCGGGTTACCGCGCAACGGCGCCGGACGAAATATAGTTTCGGAATGATGCGTTGTGTTGAAACCTAATGCACTGTAGGGGCAGCTCGCCTGGCGCGTGAGGCGCCACCTTCCGGAGTCCCGCAAATGCCTGCCTATCGTTCACGCACTTCTACCCACGGCCGCAACATGGCGGGTGCGCGGGGGCTATGGCGTGCGACGGGCATGAAGGACGCCGATTTCGGCAAGCCCATCATCGCGGTGGTGAATTCGTTTACTCAGTTCGTGCCGGGCCACGTCCACCTCAAGGATCTGGGCCAGCTCGTCGCACGCGAAATCGAGGCGGCCGGGGGCGTGGCGAAGGAATTCAACACCATCGCTGTCGACGATGGCATCGCCATGGGCCACGACGGCATGCTCTACTCGCTGCCGAGTCGTGATCTCATCGCCGATAGCGTCGAGTACATGGTCAACGCACACTGCGCGGATGCGATGGTCTGCATCTCGAACTGCGACAAGATCACGCCGGGAATGCTGATGGCCGCGATGCGCCTCAATATCCCCGCCGTGTTCGTGTCCGGCGGGCCGATGGAGGCCGGCAAGGTCGTGCTGAAGGGCAAGGAGCAGGCGCTCGACCTCGTTGATGCCATGGTCGCCGCAGCGGACGAGAGCTATACCGACGAGGAGGTCAAGGCGATCGAGCGTTCCGCCTGCCCCACCTGCGGCTCCTGTTCGGGCATGTTCACCGCGAACTCGATGAACTGCCTGACTGAAGCTCTGGGCCTGTCCCTGCCGGGGAACGGCTCCACGCTCGCTACACACTCCGATCGCAAGCGCCTGTTTCTGGAAGCGGGTCGCCTCGCGGTGGACTTGTGCCAACGCTACTATGAGCAGGAGGACGAAAGCGTGCTGCCGCGCAGCGTCGCCAGCTTCAAGGCATTCGAGAACGCCATGAGCCTCGACATCGCCATGGGCGGTTCGACCAACACCGTGCTGCACCTGCTGGCCGCCGCGGCCGAAGCAGGCGTGGACTTCACCATGGCGGACATCGACCGTCTGAGCCGGAAGGTTCCATGCCTGTCGAAGGTGGCGCCGGCAAAGAACGACGTTCACATGGAGGATGTTCACCGCGCCGGTGGGATCATGGCGATCCTGGGCCAGCTTGACCGTGCGGGCCTGCTGCACACCGACCTGCCGACCGTGCACTCCAGGACGCTGGGCGATGCGCTGAACCGCTGGGACATCAGCCGCACCAATGAGCCGTCAGTGCAGGAGTTCTTCAGCGCCGCGCCCGGGGGGGTGCCGACGCAGACGGCGTTCAGCCAGTCCCGGCGCTGGGAGTCGCTCGATCTCGATCGCGAGAATGGCGTCATCCGCTCCAAGGAGCATGCGTTCAGCCAGGACGGTGGCCTGGCGGTGCTCTACGGCAACATCGCGCGCGATGGCTGCATCGTGAAGACTGCGGGCGTCGACGAATCGATCCTGAAGTTCACCGGTACGGCACGCGTGTACGAATCGCAGGATGCGGCCGTTGCCGGGATCCTTGGTGGCCAGGTTTCGGCGGGCGACGTCGTGGTCATCCGCTACGAAGGACCGCGCGGCGGCCCCGGCATGCAGGAGATGCTCTACCCCACGAGCTACCTGAAGTCGAAGGGGCTGGGCAAGGCCTGCGCTCTGCTGACCGACGGGCGTTTCTCAGGCGGCACCTCCGGCCTTTCGATCGGTCATGCCTCGCCCGAAGCTGCTGAGGGCGGGGAAATCGGGTTGGTCGAGAATGGCGACACCATCGAGATCGATATCCCCGGGCGGACCATCAACCTCAAGGTTTCGGATGAGGTGCTCAGCCACCGGCGTGCGCAGCAGGAAGCGCGGGGCGATGCGGCATGGTCCCCGGTGCATCCGCGACCTCGCAAGGTGTCGGCGGCGCTGCAGGCCTATGCCGCGATGACGACCAGCGCGGCGCGCGGCGCCATCCGGGACGTGAGCCAGCTCAAGCGAGGGTAAGTCGGCCCTTTCGCCGGAGGCGGGGCGGGTGTCTTGTTCGCAGCGGTGCTGCCGCTACGATGGCGCAGACGTCCTCCACTCCTGCGAACGGTGAAGCCTATGCCCCACAGCGACCAGATCCTGACAGCGCAGCAGGTGCGTGATGCCGAGCAGCTTCTGATCGAAGCGGGCGAGACCGTCGGCTCCCTGATGCAAACAGCCGGGCGCGGGGCGGCCGAGTGGGTCTGGCGGCTGGCCGCACGGCACCGGGTGACCGTGCTGTGTGGGCCCGGCAACAACGGCGGCGATGGCTACGTGATTGCCGAGACCCTGCGCGAACGTGGCGGCAACGTCGCGGTGGTGGTCGGCGGGGAGCCGTCCACCGCGGCGTGCAGGGAGGCCCGGGCTCGCTACCAGGGTCCTGTGCTTGACGTCGCAGAGGCGCCGCACGGAGAGGTGCTTGTCGATTGCCTGTTCGGCACCGGACTGACCCGCCCGCTCTCGCCGCAGCATGCCGGCGCCCTGGCGGATCTGGCCGCTCTCCACCCTCGCCGCATTGCCGTGGACCTGCCGAGCGGGGTACAGGCTGATTCGGGCATGGTGCTGAATGATGGGCTTCCCGCTTACGACCTGACCCTCGCACTGGGCGCCTGGAAATTTGCGCATTTCCTCATGCCCGCTGCGGCGCGTATGGGGCGCTTGCAGCGGGTAGGCATCGGCCTTGCCGCTGTTACGGGCGCCGCGACCGCGATTGGCCGTCCAGTTGCGCGCGCGCCCGCCGCCGACGCGCACAAGTACAAGCGGGGCCTTCTTGCCGTCGTCAGCGGCGCCATGCCGGGCGCGGCGGTGCTGGCGAGCGTGGGCGCCCAAGGCGCGGGCGCTGGCTACGTGAAGCTTTTCGCTGAGAGCAAGCGCAGTGTCCCGATGGACGTGGTGGTGGAGCAGGGGCCTCTAACCGAAGTGCTGACGGACGACAGGAACGCCGCGATACTGGTGGGCCCGGGGCTCGGCCGTGATGCTTCCGCTCGCGAGCGGCTGGCCATCGCTCTGGCCGACCCGGTGCCGGTCGTTCTCGACGCGGACGCCCTGGTTCTGCTGGGCAGCCGGCAACTGGCGGAACGTCAGGCCGCCACGATAGCTACCCCGCACGAAGGCGAATTCGTTGCTCTGGAGCGCGCGTTCGGACTCGACGGGGTGGGGACCAGGCCCGAGCGGGCGCGCGCTCTCGCTTTGGCAAGCGGCATGATCGTGGTTGCCAAGGGCCCCGACACTCTCGTCGCGGATCCGGAGGGAAGGCTGGCCTGTGCGTCCCGCGCAAGTTCATGGCTCTCCACCTCAGGGACCGGGGATGTCCTTGCCGGCATCATCGCCAGCCGCGTGGCAAGCGGGGTGGATGCCTTCGAAGCCGCATGCCAGGGTGTTTGGCTGCACGGTGAGGCAGCGCGGCTTTGTCCGCCGGCCTTTACCGCAGGACAGCTTGCGCAGGCGGTGCCCGCTGCGCTAGCGGCCTGCCTGTGACCGACGATATCGAACAGCTTCTGCCCGAAGAAATCCTGCGCATCGCCTCCAAGGGGGATGGCGTGACCGCATCCGGGCGCTTCGCCTGGGGGGCTGCGCCGGGCGATTGGCTTCAGGCCGACGGTACGCTGGAATGGGGGCCGCACCACGTCACCCCGCCGTGTCGCCACTTCGGCCGTTGCGGTGGCTGCCAGCTGCAGCAGCTGGACGAGGAAAGCCTCTCGAGCTTCGTCGAAGGGCGGGTCGCGAATGCATCCGCGGCGCAGGAGCTGGGGGCAGAGCATCTGGCGGCGCCGCATCTCTCACCGCCGTACTCCCGTCGCCGGGCGTCGCTGCGCGCGGAAAGCTCGGGTGGCCGCATCGTCATCGGCTTTCGGGAGGCCCGATCGCACCGCCTCGTCGAACTGGAGGAATGCCACGTCCTCGCAGCCGAACTCTTCGCCCTCGTCGCGCCACTTCGCAGGCTGCTGATCGTGATGGGCAAGAGCGCGGCGGGCAAGTCCGGCTCGAGGAAGGGCGGCAAGCCGGCCAAGCCACAGGCGATGCCGCGTATGGCTGCCGACATCGAAATGACGCTGGTGGATCAGGGCGTCGACCTTGGCATCAAAGGGCTTGTTGCCGAGGGGTTGAGCGCCACCGAAGCCATGCTGGACTTCGCGCGCCAACACCGGCTTGCCCGCTTGACGATGGATGGCGGCTACGGCTTCGAGACGGTCTGGGAGCCTGAACCGGTCACAGTGACGCTGAGTGATGTGCAGGTGCCGTTTCCGCCGGGCTCGTTCCTGCAGGCCACAGCCGATGGAGAAAAGGCGCTCGTCGATGCCGCACGAGGATGGCTACAGGGTGCCGCTACGATAGCCGACCTGTTTTCGGGGCTGGGCACGTTCGCCTTCGCTCTAGCTGGCCCGGACACTAGAGTGCTTGCGGCAGAAGCGGCGAGGGATGCTCATCTGGCGTGCAAGGCGGCCGCGGATCGGGCACAGCTTCCGGTGTTCTGTGCCCACCGGGATCTGTTCCGCAACCCGCTTCAGCCTGATGAACTGAGCCGCTTCGAAGCCGTCGTTCTCGATCCGCCCCGGGCGGGAGCGCGTGAGCAGGTCGAGTGCATCGCCGCCTCCTCGGTTAGCCGCGTGGTCTACGTGAGCTGCAATCCGTCAAGCTGGTCCCGCGATGCGGCGCGTCTTGTCGATGCCGGCTTTCGTCTGGCGGAACTGCGGCCGGTCGGGCAGTTCCGGTGGTCCACTCATGTCGAACTGGCCAGCTATTTCGTGCGGGACGCCTCCGAGGCTGAAGGCGGCTAGAGGCCGCCGTTCGCCCCATCCATCATGTCCATGAAGTCGCGGGCGGCGTTCCTGTCGTCCTCGTCCTCAAAGGCGACGTCGAGGTCCGGCGCGGCGCCGAACATGTACATGAGCGTCCAGAGGGCGAAGCGACGCCCGCGATCCTGCTCCATGCCGAATTCGACTCTCATGCGGTCGACACCGGTTTCCAGCGTCGTGGGCGCGATGGTGGCCAGATCGGCAGTGCCGAAGTAGCGGCGAAGCTGGTCGTCGAAATCCATGGTCGGGCTCTACAGTCCGCAGAGTGTCCATTCAACCTGTGGGCGTGCGCAGCCGGTTGTGGACCGTACAGTTGAGTTGTCACGCAGGCGCACTATATGGCCCTCTTTCGAATGGCCTTGGCCGAAGGAGACAGGTTGGTGAGCAAGGTTCTGGTGATCGGCGCAGGCGGCGTCGGATCGGTCGCGGTCCACAAGATGGCGATGAATCCCGATATCTTCTCGGACATCCATCTCGCCAGCCGTACGGTTTCCAAGTGCGAAGCCATCGCGGATTCGGTGAAGCAGCGCACCGGCGTCACCATCGCAACCTATGCCATCGACGCGGATGACGTCGAGGCGACTTCGGCGCTGATTCGTCGGATCCAGCCCAAGCTGGTCGTGAACCTCGCCCTGCCGTACCAGGATCTCGCGATCATGGACGCCTGCCTGGCGACCGGCACGCATTACATGGACACCGCGAACTACGAACCGAAGGATGTCGCCAAGTTCGAATACCACTGGCAATGGGCCTATCAGGAGCGCTTCAAGGAAGCGGGCCTCATGGCGCTGCTGGGTTCGGGCTTCGACCCGGGCGTCACAAGCGTCTTCGCGATGTGGCTCAAGAAGCACAAGCTCAAGACCATCCGCACGCTCGACATTCTGGACTGCAACGGTGGTGACCACGGGCAGGCCTTCGCGACCAACTTCAATCCGGAAATCAATATCCGGGAAGTGACGGCGCCGGCCCGTCACTGGGAGAACGGTGACTTCGTCGAAACGCCTGCCATGGGCAAGAAGGTCGAGTTCGACTTCGAAGGCGTTGGCCCGAAGAACATGTACATGATGTACCATGAGGAGCTGGAAAGCCTCGCGAAGTTCATCCCCGAAATGGAGCGCGCGCGCTTCTGGATGACCTTCGGCGACGCATATATCCAGCACCTGACCGTGCTGCAGAACGTGGGCATGACGCGCATCGACCCTGTGATGTACAACGGCGTCGAGATCGTGCCGCTGCAGTTCCTCAAGGCCGTCCTGCCGGAGCCCGCATCGCTGGGGGCGACGACGAAGGGCAAGACGAACATCGGCGACATCGCGACGGGCGAAGCGCTCGACGGATCGGGCGAGAAGACGTTCTACATCAAGAACATCTGCGATCATGAGGACGCCTATGCCGAAACCGGCAATCAGGCGGTCAGCTACACCACCGGTGTTCCCGCGATGATCGGCGCGGCCATGATCGTGACCGGCGCATGGTCCGGGGAGGGCGTGTTCAACATGGAACAGTTCGATCCGGATCCTTTCATGGATATGCTAAACAAGCACGGCCTGCCCTGGACCGTCGAAGAGCTGCCGGCGCCCTTGCCGTTCTGATGCGGGCGCTGCGTCACCTCGCAGTCGCGGCGCTGGGCGTACTCGTGCTCGGCGCCTGTACGCCGCAGGCCGCCGCGCCGACGCCTGAGGCTGCGGACGGGCGATCGCTCTCACGGGACCTGAGCGCTGCTGATCGCGCAGCCTGCACGTCGGGCGGGGGCACCGTTCAGCGCCGCGGCCGGGCGAGCATGGAGATGTGCGTACGCTCCTATGCCGACGCGGGCAAGCAGTGCACCGACAGTTCGCAGTGCGAGGGGCGTTGCATCGGCAGCAAGGACGACATGGGCAAGACCGCCAATATATCGGGCCAGTGCCAGGCCGACAATCGCCTGTTCGGCTGCGTGGCCGAAGTACACGGCGGCAGCCGGGTGGACCTGCTCTGCATCGATTGACGGCACGATGAACTGGACGGCGCTGGCTCCGGCGGCTCTGCTGGCCGGCTCGAACCTGTTTATGAACACGGCCTGGTATCTCCACCTGAAAGTGCCCGGCAAGGCGCTGTGGGTGGCGGTGTTGATGAGCTGGGGCATCGCCTTCTTCGAATACTGCCTGGCCGTGCCTGCCAACCGCATCGGCGCGCAGGTTTACTCGCTGGGCCAGCTCAAGGTCATGCAAGAGGCGTTTTCACTGGTGGCCTTCGTGCTGGTAGCCTGGGCACTCTTCGGGCAGAAACCGGGGTGGAACGAGATCGTGGGCTTCTCCCTCGTCGGGGCAGGGGCCTGGTTCATCTTCAAGGGCCCGCTGGGTTGACCGGCTGGCGAGACGGGACTGAAACACATGGAAACCAGAGCCGGCGATCCGGGCGCATTTGCCAACTTCGACCTCTCGCGGGTGGACAGCCCCTCCTTCGTGGTGGACGCGGCAAAGCTGCGCGACAACCTGCGCGTGCTGGCCGATATCGGCGAGCGGTCCGGAGCCAAGGTTCTCTCCGCGCTCAAAGCCTTCTCGATGTGGTCCACCGCGCCCATTGTGGGCGAGTATCTCGACGGCGTCTGCACGTCGGGCTTGTGGGAAGCGCGCCTGGCCTCGGAATTCTACGACGGCGAGATCGCGACGTACTGCGCGGCGTACAAGGAAGAGGACATGGATGAGATCCTGCGCCTCTCCGATCACGTCATCTTCAACTCGCCCGCTCAGATCGAGCGCTTCTGGCCCTTCATAGAGTTGGCGCGCGCGCGCGGCGAAGACTTCGACATCGGCCTTCGCATCAACCCTCTTCATGCCGAGGGCGAGGTGCCGAAGTACGACCCTTCCGCACCTCATTCCCGCCTCGGCTTCCCGATCGATCAGCTCACGGAAGAGCATGTCGGTATGATCGACGGCATTCACTTCCACAACTTGTGCGAACAGGACTTCGAGCCGTTGCGTCGTACCTGGGACAAGGTGTTCGACTTCCTCGAACCATACTTTGGCCAGCTGAAGTGGATCAACATCGGCGGTGGGCACCATGTGACCCGGGCGGATTACCAGCGCGAGGAGCTGGTCCAGTTCCTTGCCGACATGGCCGATGACACCCAAGCCGAGATCTACATCGAGCCGGGCGAAGCCGTCGCTCTCGACGCCGGCATCCTTGTCGGCACTGTGCTCGACGTGGGCTGGAACGGCATGCCTGTGGCGGTCGTCGATATATCGGCCACCTGCCACATGCCTGACGTAATCGAGGCGCCTTATCGTCCCGCGCTGCTGGGTGAGCGGCAGGAAGGTGAGGGCGCGGGCGAGGCGGTACGTCTCGGCGGGCCGTCGTGCCTGGCAGGCGATGTCATCGGCGACTATGTCCTTCCGGCCGGTCCGGAGGTGGGGCAGCGTTTCGCTTTCCTCGATCAGGCGCACTACTCGATGGTCAAGACCACGACCTTCAACGGCGTGCCACTGCCTTCGATCTGGCTGTGGGACTCCGAAACCGACTCGCTCGAGTGCATCCGCAAGTTCGATTATGAGGATTTCCGCAACCGCCTGAGCTGACAAGGCGTCGGCCCCCTCAGCGGTTGGAAAGGCGCCCCGTCGCGCCTCGGGGACGATCGATCCTGCAATTGCGACTCGAAGGGGATCGTCCGCAGCCGGTGACGCGTTGCAAACGTTGATATGCCGCACCGAAAGGTGATCCACCCTTTGCCGGGCAGGTCGGGAGACTCGGATGCAAATCCTTGAAGATGCTACGTATTACCAATGTAGGGGTACCGTGGTCCCTGTGCGGGACAGCACCGTCAGTGTTTTTGGAAAATGCCCCGTTTTTCACTTGCGATTCATGTGCTGAACCCTATATCCGCCCCTCGCTGCCCCATGGGGACTTCCAAACCGCAAGGCAGCCTTGTCGCTAAACACCGTTTGGGGGTCCCTTGAGTTGCACATTCACCTCGACGCACCGGCCGTAGCGCGCTCCCTCGCGCCTGACGAACCCGTTATCCTGAACCGCCCGCATGCTGCGGCGCGCGCCGCTCGTTTCTTCGCTACGAAGTTTCCGGGCAAGTCGCTCTATGCGGTGAAGGCGAACCCGTCGCCGGACCTGATCAGGATTCTCTGGGCCAACGGCATCACGCATTATGATGTCGCCTCGATTGCCGAGGTGCGCATGGTGCGCCAGACGCTGCCGGACGCGACCCTGTGCTTCATGCACCCGGTCAAGACCGCGAGCGCGATCCGTGAAGCGTACTTCAAGCATGGCGTTCGCACGTTCAGCCTCGACACCATCGAGGAAGTCGAGAAGATCGTGGATGCGACCACTGACGCTCTGGGCAACGCCGCGAAGGACCTGCGCCTCTGTGTGCGGTTGCGGGTCTCGTCCGAGTATTCGGAACTGAGCCTTGCCTCGAAGTTCGGCATCGATGTGGCGGACGCGGGTGAACTGCTTCAAGCCACCCGCCAGGTCGCGGACTGGTTAGGCGTGTGCTTCCACGTCGGCTCGCAGGCCATGACGCCGTTCGCTTACGTGCAGGCGCTCGAGCGCGCCCGTGCCGCCATTGCCGCAGCGGGTGTCGTGATCGACATGGTCGATGTGGGCGGGGGGTTCCCTTCCTCCTATCCGGGCATGGAACCACCGCCGCTGGAGGATTACTTCGCGATCATCCACCGCCACTTCGAGGCGTTGCCGATCGCCTACAACGCGGAGCTGTGGTGCGAGCCCGGCCGCGCGCTGTCGGCTGAGTACAACTCCCTCATCGTGAAGGTCGAGAAGCGCCGCGGCGACGAGCTTTACATCAACGACGGTGCCTATGGTGCCCTTTATGATGCGGCTCACGTCGCCTGGCGCTTCCCGGTAAAGGCGATCGCGCACGATGGCGAGCACACGGGCGAGATGCAGGAGTTCTCCTTCTACGGCCCGACGTGCGACGATGCGGACTTCATGGAAGGTCCGTTCCTGCTGCCGGCCGACATCAAGGCCGGGGACTGGATCGAGGTGGGTATGCTGGGCGCT
The DNA here is from genome assembly GCF_002916655.1 of Novosphingobium sp. HII-3. Lineage (GTDB taxonomy): Bacteria > Pseudomonadota > Alphaproteobacteria > Sphingomonadales > Sphingomonadaceae > Novosphingobium > Novosphingobium panipatense. The sequence continues at coordinate 82,554 of NZ_PPSM01000057.1, read as the reverse complement.
TATGGGGCTGCCATGCGCACTGCGTTCAATGGTTTCGGCGGCGGTGAAATCGTGACCGTCGAGGATGAGCCGATGGCAAGCCTCTACACCGGCCGCAAGGATCCGCGTGTGTCCGACAACGTCGTCTCATTGCGCTGAATTCCGGTCCGCCCGACCTTTCAGTATATATGAAAAGCCCGTCAGCGCTAAGCTGGCGGGCTTTTCTGCGTGTGGCGAACCGCTAACCGGTGCGGGAACGCCCGGCGAGCCTTACGGTGCGCCGGGCGGGGTCCGGGGTCAATCCGCGGTGAACAGGTCCTTGTACAGGCGCGGTTGGCTGCGCAGGAATTGAGGGGCAACCTTCACCGTGGCGCCGAGCTGGGCGGCGGCATGCCACGGCCAGCGCGGATCATAGAGAACGGTCCGGGCCACGCCGACGAGATCTGCGTCTCCGGTCGCCACGATCGCTTCCGCCTGCTCCGGTTCCGTGATGAGGCCAACCGCGATAACCGGGATGGACACGGCCTGCTTGACCGCGCGGGCCAGCGGCACTTGGTAGTTGGGCCCTACCGGAATCTTCTGAGCGGGGTGGAGGCCGCCGCTCGACACGTGGATGGCCGCGGCGCCCCGTGCTTCGAGCGCCTTGGAAACAGCGATCGTCTGCTCGATATCCCAACCACCCTCGACCCAGTCCGTGCCCGAAAGGCGTACGGTGACGGCCTTCTCCGCCGGAAAGGCGTCCCGGACCGCGTCAAACACTTCGAGAAGGAAGCGCATGCGGTTTTCCAGAGAGCCGCCGTACTCGTCAGTGCGGGTGTTGGAGAGGGGGGAGAGGAACTGATGGAGCAGGTAGCCGTGTGCGGCGTGGATCTGGATGGCATCGATCCCCAACCGAGCCGAACGGCGGGCCGCATCGGCGAAGGCGTCGCGAACCCGGGCCAGGCCTTCCTTGTCGAGGGCCACAGGAGGGTGCTCGTGCTCCTCGAAGGGCAACTCGGAGGCTGAGACCGTCTGCCAGCCGTTAGGCGCGTCAGGCGCGATCTGAGCGCCGCCGTCCCATGGCTTGGCCGTGCTCGCCTTGCGGCCTGCATGGGCGAGCTGGATGGCGATGGGCATGTCGGACCAGCGGCGAACGCTTTCCAGCGTGGTGCGCATCGCTTCCTCGGTGGCGTCATCCCACAGGCCGACGTCGGCGTAGGAGATCCGTCCTTCCGGCACGACGGCAGTGGCCTCGATCGTCAGGATGGCTGCGCCCGACTGGGCCAGTTGTCCCAGATGCATGGTGTGCCAGTCGGTCATCCGCCCGTCTTCGGCGGAATACTGGCACATCGGCGCGATGACTATGCGATTGGCAAGAGTGGTATCGCCGAGGGTGAGGGGCTCGAAGAGCTTCGCCATGAAATGTCCTCTGGTGTTGCAGTTGCGAGGGCGACCGGCCGGTCGCTGCAGTGCGGCATCAGTTGGGTATTCATGGCGCAGGTTAAAAGACCCGTTTCGACCTGCCGTAGACATTGTCAGCCGCTTCAGGCGGCGAGGCGCATCTCCAGCCGGTCCCAGATTTCCACCAGAGCGTCGGTCAGGTCACGCATCATCTCTTCGGTGTGCGCCGGCCCCGGGGTGAAGCGCAGGCGCTCCGTTCCGCGCGGCACGGTGGGGAAGTTGATCGGCTGCACGTAGGCGCCGTATTCCGCCAGGAGGATGTCGCTGATCTGCTTGGCGCGGACGGGATCGCCGACCATCAGCGGGACGATGTGCGTGACCGAATCCATGACGGGCAGGCCCGCGTCGCGGAACATCTGCTTGAGCATCGCGGCCGAACGCTGCTGCCCCTCGCGCTCGACGCTGGAGCTTTTGAGATGCCGCACGGAGGCAAGCACGCCCGCCACCAGCACCGGCGACAGGGAGGTGGTGAAGATGAAGCCCGGGGCGTAGGAGCGGATACAGTCGATGATCTTGGTGTCGGCGGCGATGTAGCCACCCATGACCCCGAACGCCTTGCCCAGCGTGCCCTCGATGATGTCGATGCGGTGTGCCGCCTCGTCCCGATCGGTGATGCCGCCGCCGCGCGGACCGTACATGCCAACCGCGTGGACTTCGTCGATGTAGGTGAGGGCGTTGTACTTTTCCGCAAGGTCGCAGATCGCGTGGATCGGCGCCACATCGCCGTCCATCGAATAGACGGATTCGAAGGCGATCAGCTTCGGCACGTTGCGATCGGTGTCCGCCAGCAGTTCCTCGAGATGCTCGAGGTCGTTGTGACGCCAGACCTTCTTTTCGCACCCGGAATTGCGGATGCCGGCGATCATGCTGGCGTGGTTCAGCTCGTCCGAGAAGATCACGCAGCCCGGCAGCAGCTTGGCGAGGGTCGAAAGCGTGGCATCGTTCGAGACGTAGCCGGAGGTGAACAGCAGCGCACCCTGCTTGCCGTGGAGATCGGCAAGCTCGTGCTCCAGGTCGATGTGGTAATGCGTGTTGCCGCCGATGTTGCGGGTTCCGCCGGAGCCGGCGCCGACGTCGTGCAGCGCCTCCTCCATGGCTTCGATGACCTTCGGGTGCTGGCCCATGGCGAGGTAGTCGTTGGAACACCAGACGGTGATCGGCTTGGGACCGTTATGGCCTGCGAAGCAGCGCGCGTTCGGGTAGGCACCCTTGTTGCGCAGGATGTCGATGAAGACCCTGTAGCGGCCTTCGGAGTGCAGGCGCTCGATCGCCTGGTCGAAAATGTGTTCGTAGTTCACGTGTCGACTTGTCCTGCCTTGGCTGCCCTGCCGCCTGTCCTCAGCGCCGCATCCGTTGCCCGGACCGCTTTTGCGGTGGCCAATACCGTATCGGCGTTCCTATTGCCAGTTGCTTATGAGCCTACGCTAATCGGAAAACGTGCCTGCGGAAAACGGGTTTTCCGCGAGCACGTCCCGGGGCCATGGGCGCAATTGCGACGCTGCGGCGGGTTCTGCATTGATCGTCATCAATTACCGCCGGGAGAACGCCGGGCGCTTCAGAACCGTTCCATCCGGGTCAGGCCATAGGCTGGCAACCGTGCCGCGTAGGATGAGGGCAGGTTGCCCAATCCCGTGAACAGGGCCAGGTCGGCCGATGAACGCGCGTACTCCTGACCTGCTGTGAGACGAGCCACCTGCCGCGCGATGCCGGCCGCTCCGTGGACGAACGTCACGCCCGGCCCGAAGGCTTCCGCAAGTTCATCCTCGACGAGGGGGAAATGCGTGCAGGCGAGCACGACGGTATCGATCCGATCTCCGCCCGGCTGCGACCGCAAGGCCTCCGCTGCGTGCCGTATGAGCGCCGGATCGACGCGTTCACCGCGCAGCTTGGCCTCGGCCGCCTCGACGAGGCCGGGAGCCCCGTGGCGCAGCAATCGCCGGTCGGCGGCGAATTCGTGCTCGAGACGGTCGACATAGGCCTGCCGGATCGTGGCCTGTGTCCCCAACAGCCCGATCACGCCTGTTTTGGTCATCATGGCTGCGGGCTTGATCGCAGGCACCGTGCCCACGATCGGCACTTCCAAAACGTCGCGCACCATGCCGAGGGCGATGGTCGATGCCGTGTTGCACGCGATGCAGACCAGTCGGGGCCGGAACCGTTCGGTCATACGGCCAAGGAGCCCCGCCACCCGCGCGGCAATCTGGGCCTCCGTCTTCGTGCCATAAGGCAGGCCAGCGGTATCGGCGGCATAGATCACCGGCGCATCAGGCAGCACCTTGCGGACTTCCTGTAGAACCGTGAGCCCGCCAACGCCCGAGTCGAACAGCAGTATCGGCGAGGCCGGATCGACCCGCGCCGGCATTGTAGCGGCCATTTCGGGCGCGCTCGTGATATCGGATGCCATCTTCAATCCCTGGACCTTGACATCTGTTAACCGCCCGAGAGCCATCCCGGCAACGACGAATGCAGCAAGCCGTCTTCTGCAAAGCCCGATAGAACGCTAAGGCCGCTGCATGGCGTGGATTCTCTCACTTGGACTTGGCTACCTTTTCGGCTCCGTGCCGTTCGGCCTCATACTCACCCGGATGACCGGCGCGGGCGACCTGCGTTCGATCGGCTCCGGCAACATTGGCGCGACGAACGTGCTACGCACGGGCCGCAAGGGTCTTGCGGCCACAACCCTTCTGCTGGACCTGCTCAAGGGCTTTGCGGCCGTGCTGGTCGCGGCGCAATTCTGGCCTGAAGCGGCCGCGCTCGCCGCGCTTGGGGCGTTCCTCGGCCACTGCTTCCCGGTCTGGCTCGGCTTCAAGGGCGGCAAGGGCGTCGCGACCACGGCCGGTGTTGCCTTCGGCCTCGCATGGCCCGTGGGATTGGCCTATGCCGTCACATGGCTGAGCCTGCTGGCTCTCGTGCGCATATCGTCGGTCGCAGGGATGACGGCGGCTGTCGTCGCGCCGCTCGCCGCCTATGGCTTCGGTCGGCCTGAAGCCGGGCTCGTCCTTGCCGTCATTGCGGCCCTCGTGTTGTTCCAGCATCGGGAGAACATCACCCGGCTGCGCGCCGGAACCGAACCCCGTATCGGCGGCAGCAAGACCGGCAGCGCCAAGTGAGCGCAGCGGGCGGGCTTTCCCAGGAAGAGGCCTTCGCCCGGATCCGGCTTCTGCGTTCGTCCAACCTCGGACCGATCACCTACCGGCACCTGCTGGCCCGCTTCGGCAGCGCTCTCGATGCTGTCGCGACCCTGCCGGAGCTCCCCGACCGGGCGAGCCGCGCCTGCGTGCTGGCGGACGAGCGTTCGATCCAGAAAGAGATCGCCAGCGCCCGCAAGGCCGGAGTGCGGTATCTCTTCCACGATTCGCCCGAATACCCGTTCCTGCTCGATCAGAGCCCCGGTTCGCCACCCATCCTCACCTACCGCGGTGATCTGTCGGTGCTTGCCAGGCCCTGCGTCGCCATGGTCGGCGCGCGCAATGCCTCCGCTGCGGCGATGAGGCTGGCGCGGGAAATCGCGCACGATCTGGCGGGCGAAGGCTGGACGGTCGTTTCCGGCCTGGCAAGGGGGATCGACGGCGCCGCCCATCAGGGCGCCCTCACGGCGGGTTGTACAGTGGGTGTCATCGCCAGCGGCATAGACATCGCCTATCCGCCTCAGCACGCCGCGCTTCAGGAAGAGGTCGCCACGCGTGGACTGCTTCTTGCGGAGCAGCCACTGGGGGCGGAGCCGCTGGCACGGCACTTCCCCGCACGAAACCGCATCATCGCCGGGCTCAGTCTAGGAACAGTCGTCGTGGAGGCGGCTCCGAAGTCCGGCTCACTCATCACGGCGCGACTCGCCAACGACATGGGGCGCCATGTCATGGCAATTCCGGGATCGCCGCTCGACCCCCGGTCGCATGGCTGCAACCATCTGATCCGCGAAGGCGCGACCCTGGTGCAGGATGCCGCAGACGTCCTCGAACTTCTCGACGCGTCCGCAGGGACGGCTCGCAGCGACGGTGCGGAGAGGGAGGGAGACGGTGCGGCAGACACGGCGGTCGAGAGCTTTGCCGTGCCGGGAGAGGAGGTCCTCTCCCTTCTCACCACGACACCCGTCGGGGTTGATGAGTTGATCCGCCAGTCGGGCGCTGCAGCGGCGGCGGTTCAGCTTGCGCTGGTTGAACTGGAACTGGACGGGCGGCTCGCACGCCACGCCGGAGGCCGCGTCAGCCTGGCTTGAGCCCGGCCTGCCACGCCGTCGGGATGTGGCGCGCAGGGTGGGACAGGAGGGCTGCTGCGATATGCCGCTTTATCCCGTCATCCTAATGCGGCAAGGGAGCGCCGCGGCAGGGCTTGACGGCAGCGTCGGACGCAACCCACCTTGTACGTGTATGTATGCGTGCGCGCACGCGAGGGGCAGACCGGATCAGAGAATGCAGCTTGTCATTGTAGAATCGCCGGCCAAGGCGAAAACCATCGAGAAGTACCTGGGCAAGGACTACAAGGTCCTCGCCAGCTACGGCCACGTCCGCGACCTTCCTCCCAAGGATGGATCGGTTCGCCCGGACGAGGGCTTCGAGATGGACTGGGAGCTCTATGGCGACAAGCAGCGCCAGGTTAAGGCGATCACGGACGCCGCCAAGGGTGCCGACCGGCTGATCCTCGCAACTGACCCTGATCGCGAAGGGGAGGCGATCTCGTGGCATGTGCGTGAATTGCTGGCGAAGCGCAAGGCGCTGCCCAAGGACGTGCAGCGCGTCACCTTCAACGCCATCACCAAGGACACCGTAACGAAGGCGATGACCCAGCCGCGCGAGCTGGATCAGGACCTGATCGACGCCTATCTCGCCCGCCGCGCTCTCGACTACCTCTTCGGCTTCACGCTTTCGCCGGTGCTGTGGCGCAAGCTGCCGGGGGCGAAGTCTGCCGGCCGCGTCCAGTCCGTCGCCTTGCGGCTGATCGTCGACCGCGAGCGTGAGATCGAGGCGTTCAGGCCACAGGAATACTGGTCCGTCGCGGCGCTCATGGCGCATGACGGAACCGACTTCACGGCCAAGCTGGTCACGTTCGATGGCCAGAAGCTCGACCGCCTGAGCCTTGGCGACGAAGGCACCGCCATGCGCGCGAAGGCCGCCGTCGAGCAGGGCGCCTTCAAGGTCGAGGGGGTCGAGACGAAGCCCCATCGGCGCAATCCGCAGCCGCCTTTCACGACATCGACCCTGCAGCAGGAGGCCGCGCGCAAGCTCGGCTTTTCTGCCAGCCAGACCATGCGCGTGGCGCAGACGCTTTATGAGGCCGGCGCCATCACTTACATGCGTACGGACGGCGTGCAGATGGACCCGAGCGCGATCTCGGCCTGCCGATCCGCAATTTCGGAGCGCTTCTCCGGCCACTACCTGCCGGAACAGCCCCGCCACTATGCAACCAAGGCGAAGAACGCGCAGGAAGCGCACGAAGCGATCCGCCCCACGGACTTCACAAAGGAGCGCCATGGCTCCGGCGACGAGGCGCGTCTCTACGATCTGATCTTCAAGCGTGCGATGGCCAGCCAGATGGCCTCGGCCGCGCTGGAACGCACGACCATCACCCTGCGCGATGGCACTGGCCGCAACGAACTGCGCGCGACCGGGCAGGTCGTGAAGTTCCCGGGCTTCCTGGCGGTCTACGAGGAAGGGCAGGACAACAAGACCGAGGACGACGAGAGCGGTCTTCTTCCGTTCATGCAGGCAGGCGACATGCCGGCTAAGAAGGACGTCAGCGCCGAGCAGCATTTCACGCAGCCCCCGCCGCGCTACTCCGAAGCGAGCCTGGTGAAGCGGCTTGAGGAACTCGGCATCGGTCGTCCTTCGACGTACGCGGCCACGATCCAGGTCATCAAGGACCGCAATTACGTCCGGACGGAAAAGAACCGTTTCTTTGCTGAGGAATCGGGCCGTCTCCTGACATCGTTCCTCGAGCGCTTCTTCCCGCGCTACGTGGCCTATGAGTTCACCGCCGGGATGGAGGATGAACTCGACGACGTTTCCGGCGGCCGCCAGGAATGGAAGGCCCTGCTCGAAGCCTTTTGGCGCGACTTCAAGCCGAAGTCCGACGAGGTCATGGAGAAGAAGCCTTCGGAGGTGACCGAGGCGCTGGACGAGTTCCTGTCCGACTACCTTTTTCCGCCCAAGGATGACGGCAGCGATCCGCGCCTCTGCCCCAAGTGCGGCGACGGGCGGCTTGCCCTGCGCGGCGGACGCTACGGCGCCTTCGTCGCCTGTTCCAATTATCCCGAGTGCAAGTACACCCGGAAGTTCGCGCAGCCCGGCGGCACTGCCGATGCGGGCGAGGACGAAGCGCTGGGCAAGGACCCGGAGACCGGGGAGGATATCGTGCGTCGCTCGGGCCGCTTCGGGCCATACATCCAGTTGGGTGAAGGGAAGGAAGCGAAGCGCGCAAGCATTCCCAAGGACATCGACGAGCTGACGCTGGACTGGGCAATAAAACTGCTCAGCCTTCCGCGCACCATCGGCCAGCACCCTGAAAGCGGGAAGGACATCACCGCCAGTATCGGCCGCTACGGTCCGTACCTGGCACATGACGGCAAGTACGCGCGTCTGCGCAGTACCGCTGAAGTCTTTGACACCGGCATGAACGCGGCCGTTTCTCTGCTGGCCGACGCCGCCAACCGGGGCGGCGCCGCTTCGCGGACCAAGGCCGAGCCGATCAAGGAACTTGGCGCTCATCCGACCACCGGTGGCGAGATCAAGGTGCTTGCGGGGCGTTACGGCCCCTACGTCACGGATGGCACGACCAACGCCACGCTCCCGCGCGACCAGAAGCCAGAGGACCTCACCGTGGAGCAGGCCATCACCCTGATCGACGAAAAGGCGGCGAAGGGGCCTGCGAAGGGCAAGAAGAAGGCGGCGCCGAAGAAGGCTGCGGCCAAGAAGGCACCCGCCAAGAAGGCCCCTGCCAAGAAGGAGGGGGCAACGAAGGCGCCTGCCAGGAAGGCGCCTGCCAGGAAGACCAAGGAGGCTGCAGAATGAGCGATAAGGTTGCCAAGCACAAGCAGCCGTGGAAGCCGGAAGAGCTGCAGAAGCTTCAGGCCCTCGCCGGAAAGGGAAAGGGCCTGAAGGAGATCGCCAAGGCGCTCAACCGCACCGAGGAATCCACCAAGGATGCGGCGCGCCAGCATGGGATGACCATCTCGAAGGCACGATAAGAGGCATCCCCGGTCGCGGCCGGGGGGCTTCTCAGCTGCGCTTGCCGTTCGCCGGTTGCGGGGTCGGCGTCCGGTTGGGCTTGCCGACCGGCGGCGGCACCGAGATTGTGGGGGCGGGCAGGGGCTTTGGCACCAGACGGAGCGGCACCGGCGTGCCTGCGGGTGTCGCTTCAGCCGGTTTTGGTGTCTTCACCGGCCGCACGCCGCTCTCGATCAGGAGGGTCGCCACGCTTTCGGCGGTGGCTTCCATGCCCGCCCGGTTCAGGTGCCACTGTAGTCCCTGACGCCCATCGTAGCCTTCCGGTGAGCCGATCATCCACGGTTCCTCATCGCACGGTGTGTGCGACGCCGACGCGACGTCCATCCTGGCCAGCATTGCACCATGAGCCTGCGCCACGCGGGCGGTGATCTCGGACAGTCGCCGTCCAATTTCACGCACGATAGCGGCGTCCGCTTCATTCACCGGCGTCACGGCACACAGCTTGCCGGGGGCCGGAAGCGGGGTGAGATACTGGACGAAGACGATGCGGGCCTGCGGAGCGGTGGTTCTGATCCGCCGCGCGATCTCGTTCAGCTGCGCCTCGTCACGAACGTAGTCTGCTTCGCTTGGCACGTATACTGGTCCGCAGGCCCGACCGTTGGAGCCCTGCGTGGCGATGACCCGGGCGTTGAAGGCGCAGGTCGCGGAAAAGAGATTGCCGATATACGACAGGTCATTGCCGCCGATGGTGATCGTGACCAGCCGCGTCTCCCGCGTGACGCTGTTGATCTGAGGCGGGACCTCGGCCCAGGGGCCAAGGACGTGATCCGTCGTCGCGCCGGAGCACGAGCGGTCGATCAGTTCCATGCCGAAACGCGCGGCGAGGAGGGTGGGGTAATTGCTGAAGCTCTGCCCGCAGCGTGCCGGCCAGCTGGGCTTCGCCGGCGGCAGTTGCGGGCCCGCTGCAAAGGACGACCCGATGGCAACGTAGCGTTGCCCGGCCAGGTTTTCAGCAGCCGCAACCGGCTTCTCTGCGGCGGCAGCAGTGGTGAGAGGCACGGCGCAGGCGCACAGCAGGGCGGCCGTGAGCCATGCGCCCGCAGGGGGTCGCTTCATTACTTCACCCAGTCCAGGCCGATTTCTTCGTAGATGTCCTTGGTTTCGGCCCAGTTCTCTTCGACCTTCACGTGAAGGAAAAGATGGACCTTCTGCCCCAGCACCTCGGTCAGCTCCTTGCGTGCCGCCTCGCCGATGGCCTTGATCCGGGCTCCCCGCTTTCCCAGCACGATGGCCCGCTGGCCGTCGCGCGCGACGACGATCTGCTGGCGGATCTCGACCGAACCGTCCTTGCGCTGCGTGTAGGCTTCAGGGCGGACGGCGGCGTCGTAGGGCAGTTCCTCATGAAGCTGGCGGTAAAGCTGCTCACGGGTGATCTCGCAGGCGAGGAGGCGCTCGCTGGCATCGGACACCTGATCTTCCGGATAGTGCCACGGGCCCTCCGGCATTAGCCGGGCAAGCCAGGACTTGAGTTCCGGTATGCCGTCGCCGGTCAACGCCGACACGAAGAACACTTCGTCGAACGTGACTTCGGCGGTGAATTCCTGTGCCAGTTGCAGCAGCTTCTCCTTGGCACCGGCGTCCACCTTGTTCAGCACCAGAACCTTGCGCTCGGGCCGGTCCTTCAGCGTCTCCAGCAGTGGCATGAGTTCGTGGCGGCGCAGCTTCACCGTGTCTACGATCAGGAGGAGAGCGTCGGCTTCCTGCGCGCCCTCCCAGGCCGCAGCGACCATGGCGCGGTCGAGGCGGCGCTTGGGAGCGAAGATGCCGGGGGTATCCGCCAGGATGATCTGGGCGTCCCCCTCAAGCGCAATGCCGAGAAGGCGTGCGCGCGTGGTTTGCGCCTTGGCCGAGGTGATCGCCACCTTTTGGCCGACAAGGGCGTTGACGAGCGTGGACTTGCCCGCATTGGGCGCGCCGATGACGGCGACGAGACCGCAGTGTTGGGTCATCCGAATTTCCTCATGAATTCTTCTGCTGCACGTGTTTCCGCGTCCTGCTTGGAATGCGCAGTGGCCTGTGCCGCTCCCACGTTGTGGACGGAAACCTCGACCGTGAAGCGTGCAGCGTGATCTGGACCGGAGCGGTCCACAAGCGTGTATTCGGGCATGCGCCGCCGATTCCCGGCGGCCCACTCCTGAAGGGCGGACTTGGGATGCTTGCGCTTGCCGGTCTTGCCCTGAAGCGTGTCCTCCCACATCCGCAGCACCATGTCCCGGGCGGCAGGGAAACCGCGCTCGGTAAAGCAGGCGCCGATCAGCGCCTCCATCACGTCGCCAAGGATGTTGTCGGAATCCTCTCCTCCGTCATCGCGGGCCTGTTTGCCCAGACGAATGTGAGGGCCGAGGCCGATCTCGCGCGCGATCATGGCGCAGGTGGCACGGCTGACGAGGGCATTGAGCCGCTGCGAAAGGCGGCCTTCCGCCTCGTCGCTGTTGCGGAACAGCCATTCGGCGACGGAGAGGCCGAGAACCCGATCGCCCAGGAACTCGAGCCGTTCGTAATTGCGCTTCTCGCCGGTGGAGCCGTGCGTGAGCGCGGACTGCCAAAGGGCCGCATCGATCGGCTCGTAGCCGGCGTGCTTGATCAGGAAGTCGCGGGTCTTGCCTTCAAGCACTCAGATCACGCTCCCGATGCGGCTCCACCGAGCGGCGGTGAACCAGGTCCACGGCTTGATCCATTCGGCCGAGCCGTCGGTGGAGAACATCATGAGCGCGGCCTTGCCGACCAGATTGGCTTGGGGAACCATTCCCACGCCGCCGCCTTCGACGGGCGGGAAACGGCTGTCCATCGAGTTGTCCCGATTGTCGCCCATCAGGAACAGATGACCCTCGGGCACGACGAAGACCCCGGTGTCGTCCTGCGGCGTGGCGGCCATGTCGAGCACGTTGTAGCTCTTGCCGTTCGGCAGTGTTTCACGGAACTGCGGGTAGGCGCAGACTTCCCTGCCATGGAGCACCTTCTCGAAGCCGGGGCCGCAATCCGTGTTGGGGCTGACGGGGACCACGAAGTCGGCGACCTTCACCTTGGGTACGGAGGTGCCGTTGATCCAAAGCTGGCCGCCCTTCATCTGGATCTCGTCACCGGGCAATCCGATCACGCGCTTGATGTAGTCGATGTCGTTCTGCGGTGGAGCCTTGAAGATCACGACATCACCACGCTCCGGCTGGCTCGCGAGGATGCGCCCGGGGATCAGCGGAAGGCTGAAGGGCAGCGAATACTTCGAGTATCCATAGGACCACTTCGTGGCGAACAGGTAATCGCCGGTCAGGAGCCGCGGCAGCATGGATTCGCTCGGGATGTTGAAGGGCGAGATGATGAAGCTGCGCAGCACCGCGACTCCGAGCACCAGCCAGAAAAGGAAGGAGAAGAAGTTCTCGTCCTTCTTGGGCTTGGCAGCGGGTTTTCCGGTATCAGTGCCAGGTGCTTCGATCTTGGTCGCGCTGTGGGTGTCGCTCATGGGTCAAACCCTTGCTCACGCGGGCACCGTTCCGTCAAGAGCGATCCAGACCAACCTTTGACCCGCATCGATAAATGCACAGGCCGGGCTTGGTTTTCGCGGCCCCGGAACGCATAAGGCGGGCCGAAACGCCTTAGAAGGAGATGCGTGGCATGAGCGAAGCGGTGTGGAACAAGCTGCAGGGCCTCGACAAGCCGACTCTGAAGCAGCTTTTCGATGCCGACTGCTCGCGGCTCGACAGGCTGGCGACCCGGTTCGACCTCGGTGAGGAGGAGAACTCCACAGGCATCCTCTTCGACTGGTCCAAGAGTCACCTCGATGCCCCTCACATCGCCCTGTTCGAGGAACTCGCGGCAGAGATGGACTTCGCGGGACGTCGGTCCGCGCTGTTCGACGGCGGCATCGTCAACCCGACCGAAGGGCGTGCCGCCGAGCATACGGCGCAGCGCGGAATCGGCAAGGAAGACAGCGTCAGGACGGCCGCGGAAAACCACCACCGCATGGCAGCGATCGTGGAGGCCATTCACCGGGGGGCGATGGGTGAGGTCAAACACCTCATCCATGTGGGCATCGGCGGGTCGGCCCTTGGACCGGCGCTGGCGATCGATGCCCTCGCCCGCGAGGGGGCCATGGTGGATGTGCATGTCGTCTCCAACATCGACGGTTGTGCACTGGAACAGGCTTTCGCCCGATGCGACCCGGCCACGACGATGCTTGCGATCGCCTCGAAGACGTTCACCACGATCGAGACGATGACGAATGCCGACAGCGTTCTCATCTGGCTGCGCGAAAACGGAATAGAGGATCCCTATGGCCGTGTGGTGGCCCTCACGGCCGCGCCGGAAAAGGCGATCGAGTGGGGCGTTGACGAAACCCGCATTCTGCCGTTCTCGGAAAGCGTGGGCGGTCGGTACTCGCTGTGGTCGTCGATCGGCTTCCCTGTGGCGATGGCCCTGGGCTGGCCCGACTTCGCGGAGTTCCTCGACGGCGCGGCCGCCATGGACCTGCATTTCCGGGACACGGATGGCGCGGCCAACCTGCCCTTGCGCGCCGCCTTCGCGGACCAGTACTACACCCGCCTGCGTGGCTGCCAGACACGCGCGGTCTTTGCGTATGACGAGCGTCTGAGCCTGCTGCCGGACTACCTGCAGCAGCTGGAAATGGAGTCGAACGGCAAGTCGGTGAAGTTGGACGGCTCGCCGGTGGACGGTCCCACTGCACCGATCACCTGGGGCGGCGTCGGCACGGATGCGCAGCATGCGGTGTTTCAGCTGCTGCATCAGGGCACCAACCTGGTGCCGGTGGACTTCATAGCCTCGATCGCTCCCGGTCACGATCTCGCGAGCGATCATCACCGCATCCTGCTTTCCAACTGCTTCGCGCAAGGTGCGGCGTTGATGGCGGGCAAGGCGAGCGAGGATCCGGCGCGGGTTTACCCGGGCGACCGACCTTCGGCGACGATCCTGGTGGATGACCTGACGCCGGCCACCTTCGGGGCACTGATCGCCTTCCATGAGCACCGCACCTTCGCCAACGCAGTGCTCATGGGGATCAATCCCTTCGACCAGTTCGGCGTGGAATTGGGCAAGGAAATCGCAAAGCAGATCGAGCAGGGGGAGGCCCATTTCGACCCCTCGACCATGGCGCTGCTCTCGCTTGCCGGCATCGGCTGACCGGTGGTCCCGGGCGGCCGGGGCGGTCCACCTGAAACGTAGCGGGCCTCATCAGGTGCGGAACGCGAGACCTTCGTCCCGGCCTGGCTGACGGGGCCGCGTTCCGGCCGCCGCCGGTCCGGAAACGCTCTGGATCAGCCGGGCAAGGAGCGCCTTGCCGTGATCCCAGCTGCCAAGTCCCGAGTCTGCGTTGATGTGACCCGCGTCGCCCGCATCGACGAGGGTGCTGCCCCAACGTCGGGCCAGGCTCTTCGCCGTCTCGAAACCCATCCATGGATCGTTGCGGCTGGCGACGAGCAGCGAAGGGAAGGGCAGCGCCTCGGCGGGTGTGGGGGAAAAACCGGTCAGGCGTTCGTCGCGCGGGAAGAAGTCCACCTCCGGCGGTGCGACCAGCATCGCGCCCACGACCGCGCCAGTCGATACGGGCTGCTCGAACTTGGACCACCAGGCCGTCAGGATGCAGCCAAGGCTGTGGGCGACGATCACGACCGGCCGGTTCGCGCGATATACCGCAAGGTTGAGGCGGTTGATCCATGTGTTGCGATGGGGGTTGTCCCAGCTGCCCAATTCAACGACCTGGCAATCGTCCAACTCTTCGGACCAGCGGCGTTGCCAGTGCCCGGGGCCGCTCCCCTCCAGACCGGGAACGAGCAGGATCAAGGGGCGCTTCGTGTGTTCGGTTTCGTGCAAGCTCGCCATGGGGATCTCCCAATTCGCCGTTGCTGCTATAACTCAATCGTAAAAGTAGAGAAATGCTGTTTGGTTCCCCGGGCCGGGAAGAATGTGTTGACGCCGATGAAAATCGGGCTCCGCTCCCCGGCGGGTGGCAATCGGAACAACCATGTCCCATATGCGCCCCCGGACCCTAGGGAGCATTTTTCGCATGGCTGACTACGACTACGATCTTTTCACCATCGGGGCAGGTTCTGGCGGTGTCCGGGCCAGCCGGGTCGCGGCCGCGCACGGCGCGCGGGTAGCCGTGGCTGAGGAGCACAGGGTCGGTGGCACCTGCGTGATCCGTGGCTGCGTACCCAAGAAGATGCTCGTCTACGGTGCTCATTTCGCCGAGGATCTCGAGGATGCGACGCACTTCGGCTGGGAGATTTCAGGCTGCACGTTCGACTGGAAGAAGCTTCGCGACAACGTGCTGAGCGATGTTGATCGGCTGAACGGCCTGTATACGCAGACGCTCGAGAACAACAACGTCGAGATCTACCACCAGCGCGCCACGATCACGGGTCCCAACGAGGTCACCCTGGCGAGCGGCGAGAAGAAGACGGCACGCTATATCCTCATTGCCACGGGTGCTCGCCCGCACGTTCCTTCCTGCCCGGGCCATGAGCACGGCATTACATCGAATGAGGCGTTCCACCTTGATGCGATACCCAAGCGCGTTCTGATCGCAGGAGCGGGCTATATCGCCAACGAGTTCGCGGGCATCTTTCACCAGTTCAGGGCCAAGGTCACCCTGATGAACCGGTCTGATCAGTTGCTGCGCGGTTATGACGAGAGCGTACGTGACCGTCTGCTGCAGATCTCACTCACAAAGGGCATCGACTTTCGTTTCAACGCGGCTTTCGAGAAGATCGAGAAGCAGGAGGACGGCTCGCTGCTCGTGTTCATGTCCAACCACGAGCCGCTCGCGGTCGACAGCGTGCTGTTCGCCACCGGGCGCGTACCGAATATCGAAGGTCTTGGTCTTGAAAGTGCCGGAGTCCGGCTGACCGATCGCGGCGCGATCGAGGTCGACGAGAATTCGCGCACGAACGTGCCCAGCATCTATGCCGTCGGCGATGTTACGGATCGCGTCCAGCTTACCCCCGTCGCCATCCGCGAGGGGCAGGCGTTCGCTGACACGCTCTTCGGCAACAAGCCGACGACGGTCGACTATTCCTGCATTCCGTCCGCGGTGTTTAGCCATCCGCCGATTGCCGGCGTCGGGTTGACGGAGGCTCAGGCGACGCAGAAGTTCGGATCTGTCAAGGTCTACACGAGCGACTTCCGTCCCATGAAGAACGTCGTCGCGCACCGCAACGAGCGGTCCTTGTACAAGATGGTATGCAATGTGGAGACTGAGAAGATCCTTGGAATTCACATGATCGGGCCGGACGCGCCGGAGATCATGCAGGTCGCCGCCGTGGCCGTTAAGGCGGGGCTTACCAAGGCCGATTTCGATGCCACCGTGGCCATCCACCCGACGATGTCGGAGGAGATGGTGTTGCTCAAGTAAGCAACTAAATTACACGACGGGTGTCCTCGGCGCTTTTCCTGACGGCTGCGCGAAGCTTCGCGCAGCCGCTGCTTTTAATCGGCCGATTAAAAACAGTTGACCTGTGCGTTTCTAGCTGCCTTTACCGCTGTGAGCATTTTCGATGCTGGAACCAGAGCAGGCAAGGGAAGCCGGATGTCAGCCAATATCGCCGAAATGGAGAAGCGCCGGGACGCGGCAAAGCTGGGTGGTGGGCAAAAGCGCATCGATGCGCAGCACGCCAAGGGCAAGCTTACCGCCCGCGAACGCCTCGACGTCCTTCTGGACGAAGGCAGTTTCGAGGAGATGGATCTCTACGTCGAGCATGACTGCGTCGACTTCGGCATGCAGGACCAGAAGATCCCCGGCGACGGCGTGGTCACGGGTTCGGGCACGATCAACGGCCGCCTCGTCTATGTGTTCAGCCAGGATTTCACCGTTTTCGGCGGATCGCTCTCGGCGCGTCACGCGCAGAAGATCTGCAAGGTGATGGACGCTGCGCTGAAGGTGGGGGCGCCGGTCATCGGCCTCAACGACTCCGGCGGCGCGCGCATCCAGGAAGGCGTGGCCTCGCTTGGCGGCTATGCCGACGTGTTCCAGCGCAACGTGCTAGCCTCGGGCGTGGTGCCGCAGCTTTCCCTGATCATGGGCCCCTGCGCAGGCGGCGCGGTCTACTCGCCCGCCATGACCGACTTCATCTTCATGGTGAAGGACAGCTCGTACATGTTCGTGACCGGGCCGGACGTCGTCAAGACCGTCACGAACGAAGTCGTCACCCAGGAAGAGCTGGGCGGCGCGGTGACGCACTCCAGCAAGACCTCCGTCTCGGACCTTGCGCTGGAGAACGACATCGAGGCGCTGTTGGCAGCCCGTGACTTCTTCGACTTCCTGCCTTCGTGCAACCGTGACGACGTGCCGGAAAGGCCCACCGCAGACGCCTGGGATCGCCTCGAGCCGAGCCTCGACACCATCATCCCGCCCAGCGCCAACCAGCCTTACGACATGCACGAAGTCATCCGTAAGACGGTCGACGAGGGTGAGTTCTTCGAGCTTCAGCCGCTGCACGCCGGCAACATCATCATCGGCTTCGGCCGTGTCGAAGGCCGCACCGTCGGCATCGTCGCCAACCAGCCGATGGTCCTTGCAGGCGTCCTCGACATCAATTCGTCCAAGAAGGCAGCACGTTTCGTGCGCTTCTGCGATGCGTTCAACATTCCGTTGATCACCTTCGTCGACGTGCCGGGCTTCCTTCCGGGCACGGACCAGGAGCACAACGGTATCATCAAGCATGGGGCCAAGCTGCTCTTCGCCTACGCCGAAGCCACCGTGCCGAAGATCACGGTCATCACCCGCAAGGCTTACGGCGGGGCGTACGACGTGATGAGCTCCAAGCATCTGCGCGGCGATCTCAACTACGCGTGGCCGACCGCGGAGATCGCGGTGATGGGCGCCAAGGGCGCCGTGGAGATCATCTTCCGCGGCCAGGACGCCGACGGCATCGCGGCCAAGACCAAGGAATACGAAGACCGCTTCGCCAACCCCTTCGTGGCGGCGAGCCGGGGCTATATCGATGAGGTCATCTACCCGCACTCGACCCGCCGGCGCATCGCGCTCGGCTTGCGCAAGCTGCGCAACAAGGCGCTCGAGAACCCCTGGAAGAAGCACGACAACATTCCGCTCTGAAGCGCACCGTCGTCGACAGGGGCGGGGCGGCAGCCGGGAGTTCAGGCACCGGCGCAACATACAAGGGATTGGAAAGCACGTCATGGAAGACATCTACATCGTCAGCGGCGTTCGCACGGCAGTCGGAGACTTCGGCGGATCGCTCAAGTCGTTCATGCCGGCCGAACTCGGGGGTCTCGTCGCCGCGGAGGCGCTGAAGCGCGCCGGCGTCGAACCCGAGGCCGTGCAGCACGTCGTTATCGGCCAGGTCATGCCGACCAGCGCCCGCGACGAGATGCTCAGCCGCGTGATCGGTATCAACGCCGGCGTGCCGCTCTCGACCCCCGCGCTGACGCTCAACCGCCTCTGCGGCTCCGGCGTCGAGGCGATCGTCTCCGCGGCCCGCGTCATGATGCTGGGCGAGGCGTCCGTGACGCTTGCGGGCGGTGCGGAATCGATGTCCAACGTGCCTTACCACGATCACGGCGTGCGCTGGGGCAGGAAGATGGGCGCCAACACGCAGGAAGACGCGCTGACGCTCGGCCTGTCCGACGCCATCGGCGGCTACCACATGGGCATCACGGCTGAAAATGTGGCGGAGCGTCATTGCGTCTCTCGCGAGGACATGGACGCGCTGTCCGCCACCAGCCATGCCCGCGCGGCGAAAGCCATCGCGGAAGGCCGCTTCAAGGACCAGATCCTTCCGGTCGAGGTGAAGACCCGCAAGGGCGTCACCGTGTTCGACACCGACGAACATGTCAAAGCGGATACCACTGCCGAGATCCTCGCCAAGATGCGCCCGGCATTTAAGAAGGACGGCACTGTCACGGCGGGTAACGCCAGCGGGATCAACGACGGCGCTGCCGCGGTGGTGCTGGCGACCGCTTCCGAGGTCGAGAAGCGAGGCCTCGAGCCCATGGCGCGGATCGTCGCCTGGGGGCATGCCGGCGTTGAGCCCGAATATATGGGCGAAGGCCCCATTCAAGCTGTTCCCATCGCGCTGCAGCGCGCCGGGCTGACGCTTGACCAGATGGACGTCATCGAAAGCAACGAGGCCTTCGCCGCGCAGGCCGCCGCCGTCTCAAAGGCGCTCGGCTTCGACGCGAACAAGGTAAACCCCAACGGCTCGGGAGTCTCGATTGGCCATCCGGTCGGCGCCACGGGCACGATGCTGACCATCAAGTGCATGTACGAGCTGAAGCGCGTGGGCGGTCGCTATGGCCTGATCACGATGTGCATCGGCGGCGGCCAGGGCATCGCCCTCGTCATCGAGAACGCGGGAGCAGGATCGTGAAGCTTGGCCGGATGAACCACATCGGTGTCGCGACGCCGGACCTTGATGCCGCGATCGCGTTCTATCGCGACGTGATGGGCGCCACGGACATCACGGAACCCTTCGTGCTGGAGAGCCAGCAGGTGCGGGTTTGCTTCGTCAACACGCCCGGCGAGAACGGTACGGCCGGCACGCAGGTGGAGTTGCTGCAGCCCACGACACCCGACTCTGCGGTGGGCAAGTGGCTGGAGAAGAACCCGCTCGGGGGGCAGCATCACATTTGCTACGAAGTGCCCGACATCCACGCCGCGAAGGCGTGGTTCGAGAAGCTGGGCAAGCGCGTTCTGGGGGAGCCGCGCATGGGCGCGCACGGGACCCTGATCTTCTTCGTCCACCCCAGGGACATGGGCGGCCAGCTGACCGAAATCATGGAAGCGCCCAGGCACGGGCACTGAGGCATACGAGGTTCCTCGAAGTCCCGGGGCTTGGAAAAACCTGAACTGACGAAGAACGATCTAGAACAAGAGGCGGATGCTGAAACGGCTTCAGCACCGCGATTTGGCGAGGCAACGCGATGACCGATAAACCCACCTTCGAAAGCTGGCAGGCTGCGGCGGCGAAGGAGGTCAAGGGCAAGGACCTGACCTGGAACACGCCCGAGGGCATCGCGGTGAAACCGCTCTACACCGCTGAGGACGTGACCGTCGATCCCGGCCTCCCCGGCTTTGCGCCCTTCACGCGCGGCGTGCGCGCATCGATGTATGCCGGCCGCCCCTGGACCATCCGCCAGTACGCCGGGTTCTCCACTGCCGAGGAGTCGAACGCGTTCTATCGCCGCAACCTGGCGGCCGGTCAGAAGGGCCTGTCGGTCGCGTTCGACCTCGCCACGCACCGCGGCTACGATTCGGATCACCCGCGCGTGGTGGGCGATGTCGGTAAGGCGGGCGTCGCGATCGATTCGGTGGAGGACATGAAGATCCTGTTCGACGGCATCCCGCTCGACCAGATGTCCGTCTCGATGACCATGAACGGCGCGGTGATCCCGATCCTTGCGTTCTTTATCGTCGCCGGTGAAGAGCAGGGCGTTGAGCGCAGGCTGCTCGACGGGACCATCCAGAATGACATCCTCAAGGAGTTCATGGTCCGCAACACCTACATCTACCCGCCCGAGCCGAGCATGCGGATCATTTCCGACATCTTCGGCTACACCAGCCGGGAGATGCCCAAGTTCAACTCGATCTCGATCTCCGGCTACCATATGCAGGAAGCCGGTGCGACGCAGGTCCAGGAACTGGCGTTCACCATCGCCGACGGTGCCGAATACGTGAAGTACGGCGTCGCTTCGGGCCTTGACATCGACAAGTTCGCCGGCCGCCTCTCGTTCTTCTTCGCCATCGGTATGAACTTCTTCATGGAAGTCGCCAAGCTGCGCGCGGCGCGTGTGCTCTGGCACCGCGTGATGACGAACCTCGGCGCGAAGGACGAGCGCTCAAAGATGCTGCGCACGCACTGCCAGACTTCGGGCGTATCGCTGCAGGAGCAGGACCCCTACAACAACGTCATCCGCACGACGATCGAGGCGATGGCCGCAATGCTGGGCGGCACTCAATCGCTCCACACGAATGCGCTGGATGAGGCGATCGCCCTGCCCACCGACTTCTCGGCCCGTATCGCCCGCAACACGCAGATCGTCATTCAGGAAGAGACCGGGATGACCAAGGTGGTCGATCCTTTGGGCGGCTCCTACTATATCGAGGCGTTGACGCAGGAACTGGTCGACAAGGCCTGGGAAATCATCCAGCGCGTCGAAGCGGAAGGCGGCATGGCGAAGGCCGTTGCGGCGGGCTGGCCCAAGGCGATGATCGAGGAAGCCGCCGCCGCCCGTCAGGCCCGCGTCGATCGGGGCGAGGATGTGATCGTCGGCGTCAACAAGTACCGCCTCGCCAACGAAGACCTTCTCGAAACTCTGGAGGTCGATAACGCAAAGGTGCGCGAGGCCCAGATTGCCCGCATAAACAAGGTCAAGGCAGAGCGCGACGAAGCCGCCTGCCAGGCTGCACTCCAGGCGCTGCGCGACGGAGCCGCGGCACCCGCGAGCCTCGAAAACAACTTGCTGGCCCTTGCCGTCGAAGCCGCGCGCGCCCGCGCGACTCTGGGCGAGATTAGCAGCGCTATGGAAGAGAGCTTCCAGCGCTACGGCACCCAGCCCACTCCTGTTAAGGGCGTCTACGCCGCGCCTTACGCAGGTGATCCGCGCTGGCAGCAGGTGCTCGACGGCGTGGCTGCGGTGGAACGTCGCCTTGGTCGCAAGCCCAAGCTGCTGGTCGCCAAGATGGGCCAGGACGGACATGACCGCGGCGCCAATGTCATTGCCTCTGCCTTCGGCGACATGGGCTTTGATGTCGTGTCCGGCCCGCTGTTCCAGACGCCTGAGGAAACGGTGGTGCTGGCGCTGGAGAACGAAGTCGACGTCGTCGGCGCCTCGTCGCTGGCAGCCGGCCACAAGACCCTGATCCCGGAACTCATCAACAGGCTCCGCGAGGCGGGTCGCAACGATGTGAAGGTGATCGCCGGGGGCGTCATTCCGCCGCAGGACTACGAGTTCCTGCGCAACGCCGGCGTTCAGGGCATCTACGGCCCGGGATCCAACGTGGTGGAGTGCGCGGCCGACGTGCTCAGGCTGCTCGGCCACAACATGCCGCCACTCGGTTCCGACCTGCAGGCGGCCGAGTAAGGCTGATGCTGGATCAGGGCACCGCCAGCGTCTATGACGCAGGCTTGGCCCTGGCCAGCTAAGGAATGACTATGACCGTATCCGCAATCGCTCCCCGTAACGACTGGACCCGCGAGGAAATCGCTGCCCTGTTTGACCTGCCCTTCACGGAGCTGGTCTTTCGCGCGGCCGAAGTGCATCGCGCCAGCCATCCGGCAAACGAGGTGCAGCTTTCCACGCTGCTCTCGATCAAGACCGGCGGGTGCGTGGAGGATTGCGGTTACTGTTCGCAGTCGGTCCATGCCGAAAGCGGCGTCAAGGCGACCAAGCTGATGGAAGTGCAAGCGGTGCTCCAGCGCGCGGCGCAGGCGGCCGACCAGGGTTCCACCCGTTTCTGTATGGGCGCGGCCTGGCGCAACCCCAAGGACCGCGACATGCCCGCCATCATCGAGATGGTGAAGGGCGTGCGTGCGATGGGCATGGAAACCTGCATGACGCTGGGCATGCTGACGCCTGAGCAGGCGGACATGCTGAGCGAAGCGGGCCTGGACTACTACAACCACAACATCGACACTTCGCCCGAACGCTACGACCGGGTCATCACCACGCGCACGATGGACGATCGCCTCGAAACGCTGTCGAACGTGCGCATGGCGGGCATTAACGTGTGCTCGGGCGGCATTGTCGGGATGGGGGAGACCCGCGCTGACCGCGTCGGTTTCATCCACACGCTGGCGACGCTGCCCGACCATCCGCAGTCAGTGCCGGTCAACGCGCTGGTGCCGGTGAAGGGCACCGTGCTGGGCGACATGCTGGCCGACACGCCGCTCGCCAAGATCGATGACGTGGAGTTCGTGCGCACCGTGGCGGTGGCACGCATCACCATGCCGCAATCGATGGTGCGCCTCTCGGCCGGGCGCGAATCGATGTCGGAGATGACGCAGGCGATGTGCTTCATGGCCGGCGCGAACTCGATCTTCACCGGCGACAAGCTCTTGACCGCCCCCAACGCGGGCGACGACAACGATCTCGCGATGTTCGCACGCCTCGGCATCAAGCCGATGGCCATCGAACTGACGCCCGCGCAGGTCGAGGCCCAGCGCATGCCCAGGGGCTGCGCGAAGCTGGAAGCGGCCGAGTGATCAAGCGGTGATCCTGCCGATCCTCCTCCTCGCCTCGGAGCCCACGACCGATTGCGCCAACGCGATGACGCAGACGGACATGAACGTCTGTTCGTACCGCGACTTCCAATCGGCCGATCGGGTGATGAATGAGGCTTGGAGGAGGGCGGCTGCGGCGGCGAAGGCGACCGACCAGCAGGGCCCCGGCGGAAATTTCACTCGGCTGCTCGATGCGCAGCGAAAGTGGCTCACCTGGCGCGACGCCCAGTGCCTGGCGGAGAACGGCCCGCGTGAGGAAAGCGGCACGATCTGGCCGCTGCAGCAGAACGGCTGCCTCAGGGAATTGACCGAAGCGCGCACGAAACAGCTGCGCGGATACGTGGAGACGGGGAACTGATGTTCAAGAAAATCCTGATCGCAAACCGGGGCGAGATTGCCTGCCGTGTGATCAAGACCGCACGCCGCATGGGCATCCAGACGGTAGCCGTCTATTCCGATGCCGACGCCCGCGCACCGTTCGTGCAGATGGCCGATGAGGCGGTTCACATCGGCCCGGCGCCGGCCGCGCAGTCCTACCTGATTGCCGACAAGATCATCGCCGCCTGCAAGCAGACCGGCGCCGAAGCGGTTCATCCGGGCTACGGCTTCCTGTCCGAGCGGACGTCGTTTGCCGAGGCGCTGGCAGCGGAAGGCATCGAGTTCATCGGGCCGCCCGTAGGCGCGATCGCCGCGATGGGTGACAAGATCGAGTCCAAGAAGCTGGCCAAGGAAGCGGGTGTCAATGTCGTTCCCGGCTTCGTCGGCGAGATCGAGGACACCGAGCACGCTGTGCGCATCTCGAACGAGATCGGCTACCCGGTGATGATGAAGGCTTCGGCTGGCGGCGGCGGCAAAGGCATGCGCCTGGCCTACACCGAGCAGGACGTGCGCGAAGGCTTCGAGAGCGTGAAGCGCGAGGGCCTCAATTCCTTCGGCGACGACCGCGTCTTCATCGAAAAGTTCATCCTCAACCCGCGCCACATCGAGATCCAGATCCTCGGCGATAAGCACGGCAACATCCTTTATCTGAACGAGCGCGAGTGCTCGATCCAGCGCCGCCACCAGAAGGTGGTGGAGGAAGCGCCGTCGCCCTTCGTCACGCCCGCCATGCGCAAGGCCATGGGCGAGCAGTGCGTCGCTCTGTCGCGCGCGGTGGGCTACTATTCGGCGGGCACCGTGGAACTGATCGTTTCGGGCGCGGACCCGACGGGCGAGAGCTTCTACTTCCTTGAGATGAACACCCGCCTGCAGGTGGAGCACCCGGTCACCGAAGCGATCACCGGCGTCGACCTCGTGGAGCAGATGATCCGCGTCGCTGCCGGCGAGAAGCTGGAGATGACGCAGGACGACGTGAAGATCGATGGCTGGGCCATCGAGAACCGCGTCTACGCCGAAGATCCCTATCGCGGCTTCCTGCCCTCGACGGGCCGCCTTGTGCGCTACAATCCGCCAGTCGAGGGCTGGACGGATGATGGTGAGGAGAACGGCCGCCGCGGCGTGGACGGTATTCGCGTGGACGACGGCGTCTACGAAGGCGGCGAAGTCTCGATGTTCTACGATCCGATGATCGCCAAGCTGATCACCTGGGGCGAAACGCGCGACGAGGCGGCGGACAAGCAGATTGCCGCGCTCGACGCCTTTGAGATCGAGGGCCTTGGCCACAACATCGACTTTGTTTCGGCCATCATGCAGCACCCGCGCTTCCGCTCGGGCGAACTGACCACCGGTTTCATCGCCGAGGAATATCCGGAAGGATTCACCGGCGCGCCCGCATCGGACGAGCTCAAGGTGCAGCTGGCTGCGGTCGCCGCGTTCGTTGCCACCGCCCGGGCTGATCGCGCACGGCGCGTCGAAGGCCAGTTGGGGGCTCCGCTCGACCCGCCGGGCGACTGGACTGTCACCATCGACAAGGACGTCTACGAGGTGTCGATCGACGAGGATGTGGTGACCGTCAATGGCGAGGAGGTCGACCTTGCCCTCGAATACACCCCGGGGGACCGCTTCGTGGATGCCGAGGTGGACGGCGAGGACCTGACGCTGAAGCTGGAAGTGACCCGCACGGGCTTTAGGATGACGACACGCGGCGCTGTCCATAAGGTCGGCTGTCTGCCGGCCGGTATGGCCAAGCTCACCCGGCACATGATCGAAAAGGTCCCGCCGGATCTTTCGCGCTTCCTGATCTGTCCGATGCCGGGCCTGCTCGTTGCACTCCATGTGGGTGAGGGGGACAAGGTCGAAGCGGGGCAGCCGCTTGCAGTCGTCGAAGCCATGAAGATGGAAAATATCCTGCGTGCCGAGAAGGCGGGCGTGGTGAAGGCCGTCAACGCTAGGGCGGGCGAGAGCCTTGCCGTGGATGCGATCATCCTCGAGATGGAGTGATGCACCTCGACCACGACCCTGCGGCGCCCCCCGCCGAGCAGATTGGCTTCGACGAATTCCTAAAGGTGGATATTCGCATCGGCACCATTGTCGCTGCGGAAGTCTATGAGGGAGCCCGCAAGCCAAGCTATCGGCTGCGGATCGATTTCGGTCCCGGGGTCGGGGAGAAGAAGAGCGTGGGCCAGGTGGCCGCGCTCTATTCGCCCGAAGAGCTTGTGGGGCGGCAGGTCGCCGCGGTCGTCAACTTCCCTTCGCGCCAGATCGGGAAGGCGCTGTCCGAAGCGTTGACGCTGGGCTTTGCGGATGAAGAGGGGCGCGTGACGCTGTTCTCGCCGGACAAGCCGGTTCCGAACGGCGCGCGCCTTTTCTGATGCCGGGTCTTCCTCAGCTGCTGAGCGAGGCGGAACCGCTGGAAGACGGCTTTGCCGTGGCCATCGCGGAGGATTGGCTCCAGGGGCGCACCGCCTACGGCGGCCTCACCTCCGCGATCGCTCTAGCTGCGGCGCGGTGCGTCGATCAGGATCTGCCGCCGCTGCGGTCGGGTCAGTTCGCCATGGTCGCGCCGCTGGCCGGCCGAGTGGAGGCGCGATCCCGGGTGCTTCGCCGGGGCCGGAACGCCACCTGGATTTCCGTTGAGCTCAGCGGCGCGAGCGGCGTCGGCTTCACGGCCAGTTTCGTGTTCATGCGCCGGATCGAGAGCGTGGTCGCGCTCGATCATTACACCATGCCGCGGGATCTCATCCCGGTGAGCGAGGCGCGGCCGGTCCCGACAGAGCGTTCCCCGGCCTTCCTGCGCACCCATTTTGAGTCGCGGTTTGCCTTGCCCAAGGCCGCGCCTGGAGAGGCGGACCTTTGCTGGTGGGTGCGGGCGAAGGCGCGGGAGGGCCTCCACCCGGAGGTCGAATGCGTCCTGGTCGGAGACGCCCTGCCGACGGCGGTGCTCCCCCTTCTCGACTTTGCGGTGCCCATCTCCTCGATGCACTGGCACGTCAACATGATCGAGCCGACGCCCTCTGCGGATGGCTGGTGGTTGATACGGTCGACCAGCCCCTACTGTGCGCAGGGCGCGGCAAGCGAGCACATCGGCCAGTGGAACAGCGAGGGCAGTGCCGCGATGATGGGGCTTCAGTCGGTCGCTGTCTTCGGTTGATGACCTGCTATTTGCGGCGAGTGGCCCTCACCAGAGCGTAAGTGCTGCCACCAAGCACGGCGAGGGCGAGGACAAAGCCGATTCCCGCGCCCCATCGCATGCCTTCGGTTCCCCACAGCAGACCACCGACGATCAGGCCAAGCAGGGGCAGCACGATAAGCAGAAGGCAGCCGATCACCGCCATGATGCGATTGTCTCCTAGCTCGTGCCCATCAGCCTTCTGGCGAAGAACAGTTTGAACAGGCCAAAGCCCACCAGCGCGGCCGCGGCCGAGGCCATGTGGAGCAGCCAGAACTGAGTCGCAGGCATGGTCTCGAACAGCGACCCGATCTTGCCAACAGCGAGATTGGCGCCGAAAAACGCAAGATAATAGATACCGACGATTGAGGCGTTCAACGCCCCCGGGGCCAGCCGCGTGAACAGGGCGAGGCTAACCGGCAGGAGGTGCGCAAAGCCGATCGAGTTCACCAGATGGAAAAGCACTGGCCAGAACAGGCCGATCTTGCCGGTGCCCTGCGTGGCGGCCGCCATGTAGAGGCAACCGCCGCCGGCGATGATGAAGGCGCAGCCCAGCACCATCTTGCCCAGATCATCCAGCTCGCGCCCCGTCCGCCTGCTGATGAAGGCCCAGAACGCTGCCACAGCGACAAGCATCGAGAAGCTTAGGGTGGCGTCCACGGTGATCATCCAACTTGTCGGCAGCGTCGTGCCCATGAAGGAGAGCTGGAACTGCTGGTCCGCCCAGATGAGATAGGCGTTGAAGATCTGCTGATTGGTCAGCAGCGACACGCCCATGATCGGCACGAGGAGCAGCACGGCGAGGAGCCGCGGGCCGTCCCCCTTGCGAAAGCGGGCGCGTGGCTCGGCCGAGCGGGTTTTCCGCGTGGCTGCCGGCAGCCAGGGCCGGGCGTACAGATAGATGACCAGGCCGATCACCATGACCACGCCGGCCGAGCCGAAGCCCCAGTGCCAACCGACCTTCTCACCGAGCGTACCCGAGATCAGAGGAGCGGCGATGACTGACACGTTGATGAAGATATAGAAGATCTGGAACGCCATGGCCCTGCGGCTGTCCTCGGGCCTGTAGAGTTCGCCCACCTGGCTGGCGATGTTGCCCTTGAAAAGGCCGACGCCGATGACGAGAGAAACGAGCGCGAGGAGGAAGGCGCTCTCGAAAGCCATCAGGAAATGGCCGATCGACATGATCACGCCGCCCGCGATCAGGGCGGCGCGCCTGCCGAGCACGAGATCCGCCAGAATGCCCCCGAGGATCGGGGTCAGGTAGACGAGGGCCGTGTAGGCGCCGAAGATCTGCGAGGCGAGGGGCTGCCCCTGAAGGCCGGGGAACACATGGGTGCTGAGCCATTCGAGACCGAGCACCGACTCCTGGCGGCCAGGAACCAGCAGGTACTTGACCATGTAAAGCGTCAGCAGCGTCTGCATGGAATAGTACGAGAATCGCTCGCACGCCTCGACCAGTCCCAGGTACCCCAGCCCTTTTGGATGGCCGAGAAAGGCGCGGTCGTTGTGTGTAGCTTCCTCTGGAAAGTCGAGGTTCGGGGTTGCTTCTGCAGCCGTCATCTTGGACCCGTTATCATCTTGCGGCGCATGGCGCCAACGTGCAGCGAGCCATGGCACGGACCCTCCGGCAGGTCAAAAGCGGAGAGGAACGGTGGCGGGGCAAGCGCCTGGCTGCCGGGCCGGGCAGAGCGCCAGCTCAGGCGGGCTGGTGCGCGAGTTGCTCGTCGAGAAATACGGCGACATCGTCCAGCGAGACCTGCTTGTCGAGGTAGGTCTGACCGATGCCTTTCATGAGCAGGAAGGGCAGGGTGCCCGCATCCATCTTCTTGTCGTGCAGCATGTGGCGGACGAGCCCGCGGCCGTCGCAGTCGAGACCCAGCGCCGCGAGGTTTGCCGGCAGGCCGACCGCGCCTATATGCCTTGCCACGTCTTCTGCCCTTTCAGCCGGCATCAGCCCGCCCCGCGCCGAATAGCGCGCTGCCAGCACCATCCCTAAAGCGACGCCCTCTCCATGAAGGAGCTGTGACGAAAATCCGGTTTCCGCCTCGAGAGCGTGGCCGAACGTGTGCCCCAGGTTCAGAAGCGCGCGGCGACCAGTGGTTTCGAACTCGTCCTCCGCGACGATGCGGGCCTTGGCCGCGACCGAGTGGGCGACGGCATATTCCCGAAGATCTGGATCGCCTGCCAGCATGGCCGCGCCGTTCTCAGCACACCATGCGAAAAATGGGGCGTCGTCGATCAGGCCGTATTTCACCACTTCGGCGTAACCAGCGCGCAGGTCCCGCTGCGGCAGCGTGTCCAGTGCGGCAAGGTCGGCAAGGACAAGCGACGGCTGGTGAAAGGCGCCGACCAGGTTCTTGCCGGCCGGAGTGTTGATCGCGGTCTTGCCGCCGACGCTGGAATCGACCTGCGCCAGAAGGGTGGTCGGCACCTGGATGAAGTGGCAGCCGCGCTTGACGATGGATGCGCAGAAACCCGTCAGATCGCCGATCACGCCCCCACCCAGTGCAATGATGTGGTCCCCGCGCTCCACCTCCAGCTCAAGGAGCCAGTTCACCGTGGCGGCCAGTTCCTCCCACGATTTGGTCTGTTCGCCCGGTGCAAGGATGCGCCAGCGCGGTTCGTGGCCGGCTTCGCGCAGGCTCTTGTCGATTACCGCGCCCCAGGCGGCGTGCACATTGCTGTCGGTGATGACCGGAACGGCGCGCTTGCGCAGACGGCCGGCGCAGTTCTCGGCGATCGTCGCGAGGAGCCCGGAACCCACGCGGACCTCGTAGGGGCGGGCGGCGATATCGACGGGGATCACAGCCATTGCGAGATTTCCTGAAGCACCTTGTTGATTGTCTGCACATGCGGCCCGCTGCAACTGACGACGTGGATCGGCGCAAGGGCGTAATGGGGTGCGCGCTCCTCCCGCAGGCGCGCCAGGATCTCGCGCGGGTCGCCGTTGCGCAGAAGCGGCCGGTTGTCCTTGCGGGCGGTGCGTTCGACCAGCGTATCGACTTCGCTGTCGAGCCAGATCGTAATGGCCTTGTCCAGGATCAGGGCACGCGTCTCCGCATTCACGAAGGCGCCGCCCCCCGTCGCTATGACGATGCGCTTCTTCGCCGCGCCGCTTTCGGCAATGAGGCGGGCGATCACCCGGCGCTCTCCGTTTCGGAAGTAGTCTTCGCCGAAGGTTTCGAAGATTTCCGGTATGGTCATCTGCGCCGAGCGCTCGATTTCGTCATCGGCGTCGACGAAGGGGCAGTCCAGAAGGGTTGCCAGCCTCTTGCCGACGCTCGACTTGCCTACGCCCATCATCCCGACAAGGACGATCGGCCGATCTATGCGACGGGCGAGCGCCGCAATTTCTTGCGCTGAGAACCGGGTCTGTTGAACGTCCATTGCCCCATCGCCTATAGTTGCGCTAGGTCGCAGCGCAAGCATGGTGAAGGAAGGCGAGTGAACATCGGTACGCGTAGGCCCGGGCGGAAGCTCCCGCTCGGAGGAGCAGTAGCCATCGTCGTTCTGCTGTCACTCCTCGCACTCGGCACCGCGGCCTGGTACGATGCAGGCGTGGAGCCCGTGGTGGATCAGACCATTTCCGTGCCCGTGCCCGAAGTGCCGGCCGCCCGGCCGTCTGGGGAGCAGGCAAAGTGAGGCGGATCGTTCTGCTGGCGGGAGCTTCGCTGGCCCTCACCTCGGTCTGGGCGGTGGCGCAGGACAGTCCCGAATCGCTTCTTCCCAAGATGTTCGACGAGCCGGCGCCCTCGCGTTCCGCCTCTCCCCGGCCGACGCCTCGCCCCGCGCCCAGCCGCCCAGCCCCGCGTGCGGCTGCCACGCCCGCCGCTGCGGCTTCGGCCGCCCCGCGCGTGGCGGCCACGTCGACCCCGGTTGTCCAGCCGATTCCGGCCGCCACATCTGCTCCTGCAGCGGTCGTGTCCGCATCGAAGCCTCCGGAAGGTGCGCTCCAGCGAATTCCCTCACTGGAAGAGCTCGAGCGGATGTCGCCGGAAGACTTCGAGGCGCTTCTGGGCACCAAGGTCCTGATAGACATGCCGCCCGGCGTCCGCCGCACGCCCGATGAGGCGGGTCTGATCGATGCGCAGGAAGGCGGCCTGCCGATGGATTCGCTGCGCGGTCAGAACGGCGCGTTGATCCGGGTGGCTCTTCTGGGCAATCGCGGGCAGCTCGTCTCGCGGTGGGGACACATCCTCCTGCGTCGCGCGCTCGCCTCCCGGCTCAATCCCCCGAGCGGTATGAGCGGCGCGGACTTCGTTGCGCTTCGTGTCGGCCTGCTGTTGCGAATGGGTGAGACAGACGCGGCGCGCGCGGTGTTGCAGGATCTCGATATCGCGGATTACAGCCCCGCGTTCGGCACCCTCGCGTTCGATGTCTACGCACGAACGGCGGACTTCACAGGCCTGTGCCCGGTCATGGCGTCCCACGGCTCGATGCGGGATGACGCGGCGTGGAACACGTCGCGCACGATCTGCGAGGCTTTCCGCGGCAACAGCACGGCCGCGATCGCGCGGCTGGAGCGGGACCGGATCCGCGGAAAGATGGATCAGATCGATCTTCTTCTGGCGCAGAAATACGCCGGCGCCGCCGGAAAGGCGCGCCGGGCGGTGACGATCGAGTGGGACAAGGTCACCACGATGACGCCGTGGCGGTATGGCCTAGCCATCGGCACCGGGCTGGAGCCGCCGGCGGCGTTGATGGCGCAGGCCGGCCCGTCCTACGACTTCGCTACAGCGCTTGCCCCCATGGTGAGCCTGACGCGCCGCGCGGCGGCTGCCGATCGGGCGGCCGCTGAAGGCGTGCTCTCGAATGCGGCGATGGTGGACCTGTACTCACAGATCTACGCGGATCCGTACGTCACGGGCGAGTGGCAGGAGCGTGCGGAAGCGCTGCGCGACGCCTACGTCCAGCAGGATGCCGCGGCACGTCTGACGGCGATGAAGAGCCTGTGGAACGTGAAAGGGCCTTCGCAGTACGGTCGCCAGGTTCTTACGGCTGCCGCTGCGGCCCGGGTGGCGCCGAGCGCGGAACTGACCGACAGCGCGCCGCTGCTGATCGCCTCCATGCTGGCCGCCGGGTACGACGCCAACGCGCTGCGCTGGTCGAGGGTGGTCGAGGCGGGATCGCGTGCATGGGGCATGTTGGTGCTTGCTGCTCCCGGGCGGGTTGCTGCGTTGGATGGCGGCGCGATCGACACTTTCGTCAAGGAGGACGACAGCGCCGACAGCCGCCGTTCCACCTTGCTCGCTGCGGGTCTTGCCGGTCTCGACCGCCTTGATCGGGACACGGCGGAACGCATTGCGCGGGACGCGGGCATGAACATGGGCGGTTCCACGCGCTGGACTGAGGCGATCGAAAGCGCTGCGGGCCGGGGCGATGAGGCGACCGTGGTCCTCCTGGCCGCCTTCGGCATGCAGGGCGAAAGCTGGCAGCGCATGACGCCGCGCTACCTCTATCATATCGTTTCGGCCCTGCGGTCGGTCGGCCTGGAGGCGGAGGCGCGCATGATTGCCGCCGAGGCGGTCGCGCGCGTCTGAGCGGCGGGGGCACGCTGAATGGCCGACCTCGATCCTGCCGGGCGCTTCCTCGCGATGCTGGCGGCGGAGCGGGGCGCGGCGGCCAACACGCTTGCGGCATACCGGCGTGATCTAACCGCCGCGCAGGAAGCGCTTGGAAACCTCGCCGGTGCGGATGCGGAAGCGCTGGAGGAGCTGGGGGCCGCCTGGGCCGCACTGGCTCCGTCGAGTCTTGCTCGCCGCTGCTCTGCGCTGAGGCAGTTCTACGGCTTTCTGGTCGATGAGGGACTGCGCGACGATGATCCCTCCGGTGCGCTTCCACGCCCCCGGACACAGCGCCCCTTGCCCCGACTGCTCAGCCGCGACGAGGTCGAGCGTTTCCTTGCACGGGCCGACGAAGAGGCGGCAAGCGGCCGACCGGAAGCGATTCGGCTGCTGACGCTGCTGGAAATGCTCTACGGTTCAGGCTTGCGGGCCACGGAACTGGTGTCCCTTCCGCTCTCCGCCGTTCCAAGAGACGCTCCGTTCCTGCATGTCGACGGCAAGGGTGGGCAGCAACGGATGGTGCCGGTAAGCACGCGCGCCCGCGCGGCACTCTCGCGCTGGCTGGACGTGAGGGCTGGTAAGAGCCGAGACAAATCGCGCTTCCTCTTCCCTTCCACTGGGGCCAGCGGCCACCTCACGCGCGTTCGGCTTTTTCAGCTGTTGCGCGAACTGGCGCTCAGGGCGGGACTGCCGCCGGAGCGGGTTTCTCCGCACGTCCTGCGGCACGCCTTCGCCACGCACCTGCTGGAAGGGGGCGCGGACCTGCGGGTGCTGCAGATGATGCTGGGGCACGCCGACATCGCGACGACGCAGATCTATACGCATGTGGACAGCGCGCGCCTCGTCGAACTGGTCAACCTGCGTCATCCTCTCGCTCGGCCCGGCGCAGCGGCATAAGAGCGGAAGCCGCTGAGGGAACAAGGCTTCGATGTGCTTCGTTTCGACCGCCATGACGCTGACGCAACGTTTGGCCGCAGGCTGCAGGAGCAAAAGGGGACATCTGGGCATGAACTGGAAACGTACGCTGCGAACGACGGCTGCTCTTGGCGCCTTGACCTTCCTTGTCACCGGCCCTGTACCCCTGGGCGCGCAGTCGTCCCGGGCGCCCAAAGTCTATGCCATAAGCGCGGCGGACAAGTCCCAGGGTGCGCAGGCGCATCCGGAACTGCTGGCGGAGTTCGGCGGGGCGCTGACCGGCAGCCAGGCAAACTACGTCTCGCAGGTCGGCAAGCGGATCGCCGTCCAGTCGGGACTGTCGAACGCGGCGGGTGACTTCACCGTCACTCTGCTGAACTCTCCGGTGAACAACGCCTTCGCCATCCCCGGGGGCTATGTCTACGTCACGCGCCAACTTACAGCGCTGATGAACAACGAGGCCGAACTGGCGGGGGTGCTGGGCCATGAAGTGGGCCACGTCGCGGCTCGCCATTCGGCGCAGCGGCAGAAGACGGCGCAGCGCAATCAGATCCTCGGCGTGCTCGGGTCGGTGCTCGCGGGCGCGGTCTTAGGCGACAATGCTTTCGGGCAGCTGGGGCAAAGGATCTTCTCGCAAGGATCGCAGCTCCTGACGCTGAAGTTCTCGCGTTCGCAGGAACTGCAGGCAGACCAGCTCGGCATCACGTATTTGAAGCGCGCCGGGTACGATCCGCGCGCGATGTCCAGCGTGCTTGAGAGCCTCGCAAGGCAGAATGCGCTGGAAGCGCAGCTTCGTGGCAGCACCAGCCAGACGCCGGAGTGGGCCTCCACGCACCCGGATCCCGCCTCGCGCGTCCGTTCGGCAATGACTTATGCCGGGTCAACCGCCACCGGGATGACCAACCGCGACGGCTTCCTCTCGGGCATCGACGGTCTTGTCTACGGGGATGATCCGAAGCAGGGCGTGGTGGATGGGCGCAGGTTCACGCATCCTACGCTGCGCTTCGCCTTCGAAGCGCCTGACGGGTTCTTCATGGTGAACGGTACGAGCGCGGTGACGATCAGTGGCTCTTCGGGCAAAGCGCAGTTCTCGGGCGGGAAGCTCACCGGCGGTCTCGATGCTTATATCACGAATGTATTCGCCGGACTGACCGAATCGAATCAGACCCGGATCACGCCGTCCTCGATCGAACGCACCACCGTGAACGGCCTCACCGCAGCCTATGGCATCTCGCGCGTGCAATCATCCAGCGGCACGGTCGACCTGGTCGTCTTCGCCTACGATTTCGGTAACGGGCAAGCCTATCATTTCGTCGCGCTGGCGCAGGCTGGCGGCGCGGAGGTGTTCACGCCCATGTTTCGCTCATTGCGGCGGATCACGGCGGCAGAAGGCGGCAACGTGAAGCCTCGGCTGCTCAGGGTCGTAACGGTGAAGCAGGGCGATACGGTGCGCTCCCTGGCTGCACGGATGGCCTATACCGATGCAGCGACGGAGCGGTTCCTGGTCCTCAACGGACTTCAGGCGAATGCGACACTCACGCCGGGGCAGAAGGTCAAGCTGGTCACGTATTGAGGCAGCACCGGACGCGAGCCGAGCACAAACGAAAAGGGCGGCAGGTACCCCCTGCCGCCCCTGTCAGGCAACGTCGTCGCAGCGCTTAGTTGGTAGCGGCCATCGACGAGGAGGTCTTGTTGAACGTCGACTTCAGCTGACCACCCATGCCCTGCATGGCGGCAATCGCGGCGACGGCGATGAGGGCAGCGATCAGGCCGTATTCGATGGCGGTCGCGCCCTTTTCGTCACGGCGCAGCTTGTTGAGAAACTTCATGGTGGTCTCCTGAAAAAGCAGTCTTGGTTTACCCGGTCCGCCTCGCTTCAGTCTCTTTCTGCGCCTTGGACATCTTCCTTCTAGACTGCAATCGTTGACAAAGACTTAAGCCTGTTGCGCCTCAGTTTTTCGACATTGCCTCCGAGGACCGGGTGGCGACGTTGTCCCACATCGATACTGTCTCACCGGCAAAGCCCCGGAGCACGGCGAGGATGGCAAGCACTATGAACGCCAGGATCATGCCGTACTCGACGGTGGACGCGCCTACCTGGTTGTCGGCCAAAGTCCTGAGCAGGCGGTTGAGGCGCATCTTACCCTGCAATTTCGTAGAAAAGCCTGTAGTCGCACGCAGGAGTTAATGACGTGTGAAGGCAGGAGGCGGCGCTGGGAAGTCCATCGGAACTGATGATCGTGGTGGCGGCTGCCCTGCTCGACCGTCCGTTTGGTGAGGAAGAATGCCGTGTCCTCATTCAGCAGCGGTCGTCACGCGTGGCTCACGCCGGGTTATGGGAATTTCCCGGCGGCAAGGTTGAGCCGGGGGAGGGGCCGGAAGACGCGCTCGCACGTGAACTGGAGGAGGAGCTTGGGGTGACAGTCGCCCGGGAGGACCTTCATCCTGTGGGTTTCGCCAGCGGGTACACTGAGGCCCGGCCGCCGGCCGGCAGGGCAAGCGCAAGGCCCATCGTCATCCTGCTTTATGCCTGCACCCGGTGGGAAGGACTCCCGCGCGCGCTGGATGCGGCCGCGCTGCAGTGGGCTGCTCCGGCCACGTTGAAGGACATGGCCATGCCGCCGCTGGATTACCCCCTGGCGGCCGCGCTCCTCGGCTTCCTTCGTAAGTCTGAAAAAATTGCCTGATTGTGGAAGATAGGCGTTGACCGATTCCGATTCCCCTTCTAGAGGCGGCCCTCCAACGCGCCCGTAGCTCAGCTGGATAGAGCATCAGACTACGAATCTGAGGGTCGGACGTTCGAATCGTTCCGGGCGCGCCATTCTCCCTTGTCGGGGATTTTGGCTCTGTTGGGTTAAAAATTGGCACGCGCCCGTAGCTCAGCTGGATAGAGCATCAGACTACGAATCTGAGGGTCGGACGTTCGAATCGTTCCGGGCGCGCCATTTTTAAGAACCCCGCCTCGTGCGGGGTTTTTCGTTTCTGCTCTTCTCTGCCCACCGCATAAAAAAACGGGTTGGATGCTGCTGCACCCAACCCGTTTGCGCGCCTATCGAACGGGCGCGTGCCCCGTGTTACTGCCCTGCGGTGGCAGTGGGGGCGGCCGTGCCGGTGCCGGCTGCCGGCTGCGCGGCAGCGGTCGACTGGGTGGCTTCTGCAAAGGCCGCAGCCGTCATGCCGAGGGCAAGCGAACCGTCAGCGGCAAGGCCGAAATAGCTCTTCTTGAGCTGTGCCGCCGATCCACTGCTCAGCTGGACGATGACGTTGTCGCCTTCGACCTTGCTGACGGTGCCCAGAACGATGCCGTCGCTGCTCTTGACCGGAGCGTCGGCGACAAGCGCCGCGTCCTTCTTGGCGTTGTTCTCGGCGCTGGCGCCGTTCACCGCCGATTCCAGTTCAGCCTTGGTCATGCCGATGGTGAGCCCCTTGTCGCGCATGACGAATGCGTTCTTGGGAAGCCCGGCGCGGGCCGTTCCGGTGGACACGGTGACAATATCGCCCTGAACGGCTTCCACCGTGCCGACTTCTGCGCCCGAAGCATCGAACACCTTCGCTCCGACGGTCGGATTGGCCGCTGCCGCTGCCGTTGCGGAAGCAGCGGGCGCGGCTGCCGGAGCGGCCTGCGCCATCACGGCAGCGGGAGCAAGAGCGGCTGCCGCAAGTGCGGCAGTGATAAGGGTCTTTTTCATGGCGTACTCCTTGTTGGCGGAGCCGTGGGAGGACGACTCCGGAACAAGCCCCTGTTGGGGCATCAAAGGCGATCCGGCGAACCGGGATCAGACCGCCGCATCCACATTGCGTGGAGAGCCGGAACAAGCGTCTCGCTCACGGCGTCGGGCGGTCTGCGACTATAAGCAGGCAAAAACAGCGGGAGGTGAACGGTTGCGAAAACAAGGGACAGGCTGCCCTCTTGGCACGGCGAAGCGACTTTCATCTGTGGAAAAAACACGGTTGCACCGCACCTGCGTGGGCTGTGGCGATCTTTTGGGATGACTGTTGGAAGTCTTCCTCCCGCTCGATGCACGGCAAACCCGCGCGCGCGGAGCGCCGGGGTCTGACGGAACATACCTGCGGCTCATGGCTTGATCGAGGGTGGTGGAAGGTAAGACAGACGTGATGACAGATGATGATGGCGACCAGCGGGCCTCGCCCGCTGTCTGGCGCTTTGCGAAGACGTCGCGCGCCCTGGTGGTTATCGATGCGGCCAACTACTTCGAAGTGATCCGCGAAACGATGGAGGAGGCGCGGCAGCGCATCTTCCTCATTGGATGGGACTTCGATTCACGTATCCTGCTCTCGTCGGGTCGGCGGTGGTGGCAGGCGGGCAGGCGGCGCAAGTTTCCGGCGAGGCTCGGATCGTTCATGCTCTGGCTGGTGAAGCGCAACCGCGATCTCGAGATCCGGGTGCTGAAATGGAACTTCGCCATCGTGAAGTACATGTTCCGGGGCACAATGCTGTTTGACCTGGCACGGTGGGCCAAGCATCCCCGGATCGACTTCAAGTTCGATTCCGCTCACCCGGTCGGCTGCAGCCATCACCAGAAGATCGTTGTCATCGACGATGTCGTCGCGGCCTGTGGCGGTATCGACATGACGTCGGACCGCTGGGACACGTCCGACCATCTGCCCCATGACAAGCGGCGGCGACGCCCCACGGGACGGCTGTACGGACCATGGCACGACGTGACGATGATGCTGGAGGGCGACGTCGCAGCGGCATTGGGCGAACTCGGGCGGGACCGGTGGAAAACGGCCGGAGGCGAAGCGCTCGAGCCCTGCCGGCCGCAGAACCATTCACCCTGGCCGGAGGGGCTGAAGGCCGAGTTCGAGGATGTGGAAATCGGCATAGCACGGACACGGGCCGAATACGGCAAGTGTCCGGAAGTCCGGGAAATCGAGCGGCTGTTCGTCGAGCAGATCGGCCGGGCCAGGCGGTTCATCTACGCGGAGACGCAGTACTTCGCCTCCCGCGCGATTGCGGAGGCTATGTGCCGGCGTCTGGAAGAGGACGATCCCCCCGAGTTCTTCATCGTCAATCCGGTGACAGCGGATGGCTGGCTCGAACAGAAGGCCATGGACACCGCCCGTGTCGAACTGGTGAAAACGCTTCAGGTCGCCGATCGCCATAACCGCTTCCACATCTACACACCGGTCAACGCTGGCGGGGAACCGATATACGTCCACGCCAAGCTGATGATCGTCGACGACGAGATCCTGCGCGTCGGCTCTGCGAACATGAACAACCGATCGATGGGCCTCGACAGTGAATGCGACGTGTTCCTCGACATAAGGCGGCCGGCCAACGCCCATGTCGATCCCGCGCGGATCACCGGGCTGCGGCTCCGGCTTCTGTCCGAGCATTGCGGCATCTCGGAAGAGGAGGTCGCCAGCGGGCTCGAACGGCATGGATCGATGGCGGCCATGGTGGACGCCTTAAACCGCGAAGGAGCACACAGCGGAAGAAAATATCTCGAACGCCTCCCCTTGAAACAGCTGTCGGAAGCTGAAAGAGCACTTGGTGAAAGCGGTGTGCTTGATCCAGAACGCCCCGGCGAAATGTTCGAGCCCATGGAGCGACGTGGCTTGTTCCGTGGACGAGGACACCTGATGCGTACACGCTTGATGAGAAAGCTGAGAAGGAGCAAGTCGGGATGAGCAGTCTTGTGGGGCCGGACGAGGACGATCCGTACAATGGATTGCTTCGCAAGCCTGATGTTCCCGATCACGTCCAGGACGCCATCCGCACGCTCATAGAATGGGCGGGGGACGACCCGGAACGCGAAGGCCTGCTGGACACTCCCAAGCGCGTGGCGCGCGCATGGCTGGAGTACTGCCAGGGGTACAACGAAGACCCGGCCATTCACTTGTCCCGCGTGTTCGAGGAAGTAGGCGGCTATGACGAGGTCGTGCTCCTCAAGGACATCCCCTTCCAGTCCCACTGCGAACATCACATGGCGCCGATCATCGGCAAAGCGTCCATCGCGTACCTGCCCCGCAACCACGTGGTCGGGATTTCGAAGCTGGCCCGCGTGCTGCACGGTTTCGCGCGCCGGCTGCAGATCCAGGAGCGCCTGACCGCCGAGGTGGCGCAGTGCATCTGGGAACACCTCAAGCCGCAAGGCGTGGCGGTCGTCATCGAGGCGAGCCATGCCTGCATGACGGCCCGCGGCGTGCGGACACCGGGCGTGGCCATGACCACGAGCCGCATGATGGGCACCTTCCTGGAGGACGAGCGCTCCCGCAAGGAAGTCCTCAGCCTGATGGGCTACTGATCGCTGACGGACGGTGACGGGGGGCGGACCGGAGCCGCCCGCACCTTCCGGGCAGACCCAGCTTTCGACAAGAGGCTTGAACGCCGCTGCAGCGGTGGCAAGAGGCGCTCGTTCTTGACGGATGGGCAGATGATCGAACAGACCTCACAGGGCGATCGGGCGAACGGGGCACGGTGGCGACCACTTTTGGCGCTCGTTCCCGCGGGAATCCTGCTGGTACTGCTGCTGCGTCCCGTCTGGGATGTCGACATCTTCTGGCAGTTGAAGCTGGGCGAACTCATCCTCGAGCAGGCAGGGCCAATCCGGACAGAACCGTTTGCGGCCAGGCACCTCGGAGAGCCCTTGCCGGCCGTGGCGTGGGCGGGGCAGGCGGTGCTCGCCTTCGCGCGCCAGATCGGCGGATGGGATCTGGTTCGCGTGCTTGATGCTGTGTGCTGGCTCGGCGGGTTCCTGGCCGTGAGCGCCGCGTGCCGGTGGCGCGGCGCTTCGGCTGCAGGAGTGGCGCTGGCGATCGCCCTTGCGTGCTTCGCTGCCTTGCCGACCGCCAGCGTACGACCTCAGAGCTTCGCGTGCCTTTGTTTCGGGCTGCTGCTGGCGCTGCACAGATTGCAGTTGCGCCCTGTGCTCACGATTGCGATCGGCGCACCGCTGCTGGTCGCCTGGCAGAACCTGCATCCCTCCGTAAGCGTGGGGGTGATCGCGATGAGTCTGGCGGCGCTGCCTGGTTGGATTGGATGGCTGCGGCGGCGCAACGAACCGCCGGTGGCGGCTAGCGCGCTCGCGCTTCTGGGCCTCGCTGCGATGTTCGCCACGCCCGATGGCGTCTCGCTGTTGGAGACATCTGCGCTCAACGCGGAAATGAGCGTCCTTATGGGAGCCAGCGAGTGGCGTCCGCTGTGGATCGCAGCGAACGGCAAGCACGCCTTGCGGATCACGGTCGTCCTGCTGGCGGCACTCGTGCTGCTGCGGCGCTACCGTCGTCTGAACGCGAGCGAACTGGCCGTAGCTCTGGGGCTTCTGGTCATGACGGTGGCGGCCTATCGCTTCGTCCTCTTCTGGGCTGTCGCGATAGTTCCGGTAGTCTCCCGCTGCTTGAGGGGGGACGATGAGGGGCATTCCCGCCGGGAAGCGCTGATCGCCGGCAGCGCTCTGCTTCTGGTGGCGATTGGCACACCGGTGCTGGCGCCGACACGGTTTTCCGCAAGCCTCCCTCTTGCCGCCGTGGAGCACCTGCGCCGATTCCAGGTGCAGGGCACCGTATACGGCGACTTTCCTTTCGGCGGCGTCCTTATCGATGCGGGCTATCCCGACTGGAAAGTGGCTTATGATGGCCGCTACTACCGGTACTCCCGCAAGGAGTGGCAGTACAACGGCGGCATCGAAACCGGCATCGTCCCCCTAGTGGACGTGGTACGTAAGTGGAATCCGGCGGCTTTCGTGCTCGATAGCGTGCACAACCGCCCGCTTGCGGAGGCCCTTTCGCAAAGTCCGGCGTGGCGGCTGACTTATGCCAGTGACGGCATCGTGGTCTATCTTCCCCGGCTTAGCCGCCGCGAGTCACCGGGATCAGCGCCCCACTGATGGCGCGTGCCTGCGGCGAGGCGAGGAACAGGATGACGTCCGCCACCGCTGAGGGCTGCACCCAGCCGCCGAAGTCCGCATCCGGCATGTCCGCGCGGTTCGTTGGCGTGTCGATCGTGCTGGGAAGAACGGCGTTCACCGTCACCGCCGTGCCGGAGAGTTCGTCCGCCAGAGCTTCCGTCAGCCGGTGGACGCCGGACTTGGACGCCGTGTACGCCCCCATGCCGGCGGCTGCCTTGGCGGCTGCGCCCGCGCCGATGTTCACGACGCGCCCCGCCGCGGAGGCCTTCAGTGCAGGGAGCGCAAGCTTGGTGATGGTGGCGCCCGTAAGCAGGTTCATGGACTGCATTCTGACCCAGGCATCGATCGACCCGCCCTCAAGCGTTTCCCAGGTGAAGCCGCCTGCGACATTGACGAGAACGTCGAGGCCACCATGGGCGGCGATCACCTTGTCCAGCGCGTCCTGCGTTGATGCGGGATCGGTAAGATCCACTCCGCCGATGTCCAGGGTGGCCTGCTGGTCAGGCGCGGCGGATGCGAAATCGACGCGCGCCACCTTGTCTCCGTTCCCGGCGAAGGTCCGGGCGACGGCCTGGCCGAGAATGCCGAAGCCACCGGTTACGATTACGCTACGAGTCATGATGCTTCCCTGACGCTTCTTCTGGCGGGTGTGCTAGACCGGACGACGCCGGTCGCCAAGCCACCGTGGTGTTCCAACGCCCCCCCGATGCCCATGCAGACAGGCGGCGCTCCGGGGGAGCACCGCCTGTCGCACGTCAGTAGGACGTGGAGGAAGGCTCAGAGCTGGCCGAGCATGTGATCCGCCGAGCTGACCTCGAACGTGCCGGGTGCCTCGACGTTGAGCTGTTCGACCACACCGTCGTTGATGACCATCGAGTAGCGCTGGCTGCGGGTGCCCATGCCAAAGCCGGAGCCGTCCATCGTC
The DNA here is from genome assembly GCF_002916655.1 of Novosphingobium sp. HII-3. Lineage (GTDB taxonomy): Bacteria > Pseudomonadota > Alphaproteobacteria > Sphingomonadales > Sphingomonadaceae > Novosphingobium > Novosphingobium panipatense. The sequence goes on along the minus strand of NZ_PPSM01000057.1, from coordinate 40,901 downwards.
AGGCCCACGGCCTGCGCGAATTCACCGTTGCCGTCCGCAAGCAAAGTAACGTCCTGCGCCTCGGAAACCTTGCCCCAGGCGCCCATCACGAAGGCGTCGTTGACCGAGGTGCAGACGATCTCATCGATGCCCTTGGCCTTGAGGTCCGCCGCCTTCTCGACAAAGCCAGGCAGGTGCTTGGCGGAACAGGTCGGCGTGAAAGCGCCGGGCACGGCGAAGAGCGCGACCTTCTTACCGGCAAAGTAATCGGCGGCCTGCACAGGCTCCGGGCCGCTTTCGCCGACCTTGATGAGAGTTGCGCTGGGCAGCTTGTCGCCGACGGAGATGGTCATGGCATTTGTCCTTTGCTCGATGGGGAGTTTGAGGTGCGGCCAGATATAAGCGTGGCTTCCCGCGCGGCAACGGTGTCACGGCTGCAGGCAGCCATATAAAGATATCTTTATATTTGCCTCGTCCCCTCGGACAGGGTACGGACACGCATCGTCGGCCACTCGTGCCGAGCCTACTACGATCAGGAGTTTCCCGTGGCCACTATGACCACTGCCCCCGACTACGCCATCGCCGATATCTCGCTCGCCGACTTCGGTCGCACCGAGATCGCCATCGCCGAAACCGAGATGCCGGGCCTGATGGCGCTGCGCGAGGAGTTCGGCGCGTCGCAGCCGCTGAAGGGCGCCCGCATCACGGGTTCGCTGCACATGACCATCCAGACCGCCGTGCTGATCGAGACGCTGGTGGCGCTGGGTGCAGAGGTCCGCTGGGCCACCTGCAACATCTTTTCCACGCAGGATCATGCCGCCGCCGCCATTGCGGCTGCCGGCATCCCGATCTACGCCATCAAGGGTGAATCGCTGGCCGACTACTGGGACTATGTCGGCAAGATCTTCGACTGGTCGAGCGAAGGAAATCCCGATCTCACCGCGAACCTGATCCTCGATGACGGCGGCGATGCCACCATGTTCGCGCTCTGGGGCGCACGCGTCGAAGCGGGCGAGACGCTCTTCGAACCCTCGAACGCCGAGGAAATCGAATTCGTGCGCGCACTGAACGCCTTCCTCAAGGCCAAGCCGGGCTATCTCTCGCGCACCGTCAACGCCATCAAGGGCGTCTCGGAAGAAACCACCACGGGCGTCCACCGCCTGTATCACCTCGCCAAGGACGGCAAGCTGCCGTTCCCCGCCATCAACGTGAACGATTCGGTCACCAAGTCGAAGTTCGACAACCTCTACGGCTGCCGCGAATCGCTGGTCGACGCGATCCGCCGCGCCACTGACGTGATGCTGGCTGGCAAGGTGGCTTGCGTGGCCGGCTTCGGTGACGTGGGCAAGGGCTCGGCCGCCTCGCTGCGCCAGGGCGGCGCCCGCGTGATGGTCACGGAAATCGACCCGATCTGCGCCCTGCAGGCCGCCATGGAAGGCTACGAAGTCGTCACCATGGAAGAGGCCGTCGCGCGCTGCGACATTTTCGTTACAGCAACGGGCAACGAAGCGGTCATCACCGGCGAGCACATGTCGGCGATGAAGGACAAGGCGATCGTCTGCAACATCGGTCACTTCGATTCCGAGATTCAGATTTCGGCGCTCGACAACTACGACTGGAAGGAAGTGAAGCCGGGCACCGACCTCGTCACCTTCCCGGACGGCAAGCAAATCATCGTCCTCGCCAAGGGGCGCCTCGTGAACCTGGGTTGCGCCACCGGCCACCCAAGCTTCGTCATGTCGTCGAGCTTCACCAACCAGACGCTCGCGCAGATCGAACTGTTCACCAAGAACGACGAGTACGAGAACCGCGTCTACGTGCTGCCCAAGCACCTCGATGAGAAGGTCGCCGCGCTCCACCTCGAGAAGCTGGGCGTGAAGCTCACCAAGCTCTCGAAGAAGCAGGCCGACTACATCGGCGTGCCGCAGGCTGGTCCGTTCAAGCCGGATCACTACCGCTACTGATCGGGCAGGAGCCACGAAGAAAGGCGCGTCCGGAAGGGCGCGCCTTTCGCGTTCGCGCCTCGCGGCCGCCCCCGGCCCGGGGCGTATCGACCGCTTTTCGCGCCAACACCCATTGTCACCGCGCCGCCTGCACATCATAGCCGTGCGCGATGGAATTTTCGCGCTTCCTGCCTCTCCTCATAGGTCTCCTGCTCGGCGCCTGGACGATCGCTGCTGCCTGGGCCGTTCTGTCGGCCCGATCGCGTCAGCATCATGCCGAAACCCAGCTGCGGTCCGCACGCCGCCTCAGCCGCCTGGTTGAGGAATCACCCGCGCTTCCCATGCTGGTGCGGACCGATGGCCGCATCGAGGCCGGCCCGCGGCTGGCACAGTGGCTGGGGTTGGACGAAGTGCCTCAGTACCTGTCGGAACTGGACGGCAATGGGCGCGGTCTTCCGGCGGACAAGCTTTCGGAGCTGACGGAAGCGGTGCGCCGATGCCAGAAGGCGGCAACGCCGTTCCGCATGGCGGTGACGCCCCATGGATCGACCCGCAGTCTCGCCTTGCGAGGGTACCTCGCCGATCCGCAGGTCTCCCCGGGCGGGGCTGCGCTGGTGTGGGTGTTCGACTTTTCGGACAACGAGATGGAGCTCGTGCGGCTGCGTGACGAAGCGGCACGGGCGCGGGGTGATTTCCACGCGCTCGTCTCGCTCATCGAAGCCGCGCCCATGCCCATGTGGTTTCGCCGGCCCGATGGCGAACTGCAACTGGTCAACCATGCCTATGTCGCTGCCGTAGGGGCGAAGAACGCGGAGGATGCGGTCGCCAGGGGCATCGAACTCATCGAGGCCGTGGACGGTCTATCCCCCGCGCATGTCGCCCGCAAGGCAGCGGAGAAGGGCACACCGATCGAGCGTATCGTATCGACCACGATCGAGGGGCAGCGCCGTGCCCTGCGTGTCAGCGATCTGCCGCTGGGAGAGGATGGTGTCGCCGGCTATGCCATCGACATCGAGGACCTGGAGGAGATGTCGCGGTCGTTCCGGGCGTTCCGCGACGCGCAACGCGCGCTGCTGGACCAGCTCTCCGCAGGGGTCGCCCAATTCGACGCCAAACGCCGGCTGGCCTTTGCCAACCAGCCGTTTCAGCGTCTTTTCAAGCTCGATCCGCGCGTCATGATCGACCCACCCGCGTTCGAGCGCCTCCTTGATGCCGCACGCGACGTGGGCCGCGTGCCGGAAGTGCGGGACTTTCCCGCCTGGCGACGCGAACGGGCGGGCTGGTTCGCCGCCGGGAACGCGCAGGAGGAGGCGTGGGCGCTTGCCGATGGCACGCACCTGCGCATCGTGGCGCAGCCTGTCCCTGACGGAGGCCTGCTGCTTATCGTCGAGGACAGGACCGAGCAGCTCCGCCTCTCCGCCGTCCGCGACACCCTGCTGCGCACCCGTACCGCGACGTTCGACAGTCTTTTCGAATCCATTGCCGTCTTCGCACCGGACGGGCGGATGCAGATCTGGAACCGCCGCTTCGCCGCAGACTGGGGCCTCGATAGCGAGTTCCTTGACACGCATCCGCATATCGAGGCGCTGCTGAAGAAGCTCGCCGGGCGCCTCCAGCGCGCCGAGGAGGCGGAAATGGTCGGCGATGTCGTGCGGGCCGCCACGCTTGACCGGACACAGACCGGCGGGCGGATCGGGCTCTCTGATGGCCGTATGCTGGAGTACGCCGGGGTTCCCCTCCCGGACGGGAACGGTCTTCTTGCGGTTCTGGACATAACCGACTCTATGAAGGCCGAACAGGCGCTGCGCGAAAGCAACCAGGCGCTGATCGAGGCGGATGCGATCAAGACGCGCTTCCTCGCGAACATGAGCAAGGAACTGCGCACGCCGCTCACCTCCATCGGCGGTTTCGCGGAGATGCTCGACCTTGGTCTGGGCGGCGATCTTAACGAGCCCGGAAAGGATTATGTCCACTCCATCATCGAAGCTTCGCGGCATCTTGGCGACCATATCGACAGCCTGCTGGACCTCTCGCAAAGCGAGGCGGGTCTCCTGCCGTTGAAGTTCGACGAGGTGGATCCGATGTCCTTCGTCCGGGCCGTGGTGGAGGAGCGGGCGGGGCGCCTGCAAAAGGCCGGCGTGACGCTGGACCTTCAGGCGAAAGGGCTGCTGCGCCCCATCGTGGCAGACAGCAGGCGGCTTGCCCGGGCGATCGGGCACATCGTCGACAATGCCATCGCCGCTTCTCCCAAGGGCGAGCGGGTGCTGGTGCAACTGTCGCGCAGCAAGGGTGCCGCAGGCGACTGCCTGCAGATATTGGTGCAGGACAGGGGGCAGGGCATGGACAGCCGTACCCTTGCCCGCGCGCTGGATGGGATGAAGGTCGGGGCGGACGGCAAGGTGCAGAGCCGCGACGGGCTCGGCCTCCCGCTCGCGCGCCAACTGGTTGAAGCACATGGCGGGGCATTGCGCCTCGTATCGGAGCCTGGACAAGGCACCACCGCCCTTATCGAATTGCCCTGGAAGTGAGACTGTGAGGACGATCGCGTTACCGGATCTTGCCGCGATGGATCGGTTTGGGCGTGCCGTGGCCGATGCCTTGCGGGCGGGGGATGTGATCGCTCTCACCGGCGGGCTTGGGGCGGGCAAGACCACGCTTGCGCGGGCGATCATCGCCGGTCTCGGCCATGACGGGGAGGTTCCCTCGCCCAGCTTTGCCATCATCGAGCCTTACGATCCGCCCACGGTGCGGCTGCCGCTGGTCCATGCCGACTTCTACCGGCTGAATCATCCCGGCGAGGCCGATGAGATTGGCCTCGACGATTACCGGGAAGGCGCGGCGCTCATTGCCGAGTGGCCGGAGCACGCCGGCGGTTTCGCGCATGAGCCAGGCTGCCTCTCGGTCGCGCTGGAAGTTGTCGAGGACGGCAGGATCGCCATTGTCGAAGGCGGGGCGGATTGGCTAGGGCGGATGCCGGTATGACGTTAGAAAACCCGAACTATCCCGAAGGCCTCGATGCTTTCCTCGCCACCGCCGGCTGGGGAGGCGCAGCGGTAGAGCCGCTGCCGGGCGACGCCTCCTTCCGGCGCTACTTCCGCATCCGCAAGGCGGGTGGCGAAACCGCGATGCTCATGGACGCGCCGCCGCCCCACGAGGATCCGGGGCCGTTCCTGCGCGCCGCACACTGGCTGGACGACAATGGCATGCGTGCGCCGCGCATCCTGGCGGAACGGCCGGAGCGCGGGCTGGTGCTGCTGGAGGACTTCGGTGAAGCGCGGATGCGCGACTATCTCGACCAGTGGCCGGACGATGAGGGCGCAGTCTATTCCTCGGCGGTCGATGCTCTTGTGAAGCTGCATCAGCTGCCGGCCGGGCCGTTCCTCGATTACTCGCTCTCGGAATACCTGCGGGAAGCGAAGCTGTTCATCGACTGGTACTGCACCGCGCAAAACCTCTATGTCGATGCGGCCGGGTTCACCAACGCGTGGGAGCGCGCCCTGGCCGACCTGTTGCCACGGCAACGGCCCGGCGTCACCGTGCTGCGCGACTACCACGCCGAAAACATCATGCTGATCGGGAGCCTCGAAAAGCAGGGGCTGCTCGATTTCCAGGACGCTCTCGTCGGCCATCCGGCCTACGATCTGGTGTCGCTGCTGCAGGATGCGCGCCGCGATGTCTCGGCGGAACTCGAAGCGCAGATGTTCGATCGTTACGTCCAGAAGACGGGCGTGAACGTGGACCGCTTCCTGGCGGATTATGCCCGCCTCGGCGCCCAGCGGAACGCCAAGATCGTAGGCATCTTCGTGCGGCTCTGGCGGCGCGACGGCAAGCCCCGTTATCTCGACCTTATCCCCCGCGTGTGGGCCTTGCTGGAGCGGGACCTCGCGCATCCGGCGCTGGCGCCGGTGGCGGCCTGGTTCGACGCGAACATCCCAGCCGAACTGCGGGCCGCGCAGGGGGGTAGCTTCGCACGATGACCATGAAACAGCTCGCCAGCGATACCGCGATGGTTCTGGCCGCAGGTCTGGGCAAGCGCATGCGTCCGCTGACCGCCACCCAGCCCAAGCCGCTCGTGCGCGTGGCGGGCAGGTCGTTGATCGATCATGCATTGGACAAGCTTGCAAACGCGGGCATCGCCAAGGCGGTCGTGAACGTCCACTACATGGCCGATGCACTCGAAGGGCACCTTGCCGTGCGCAAGGCGCTGCCGCAGATTATCATCTCGGATGAACGCGACATGCTGCTCGAGACCGGGGGCGGCATGGTCAGGGCGGCTGACCGTCTTCCTGATCCCTTCTTTTGCCTCAACAGCGACAACATCTGGCTCGATGGCCCGAATGACGTTTTTGCGGAGCTTTCCACCGCGTGGGACGCCGAGCGAATGGATGCGCTGCTGCTGATGGTGCCGCATACCCGTGCGCTCAATTACAAGGGCGAGGGCGACTTTCACCTCGATCCGGCGGGCCTGGTCTCCCGTCGTAGCCCGGGGCGTGTGGCGCCGTTCATCTTCACGGGCATCCAGCTTGTGTCCCGACGCCTGCTTCGCGATGCGCCGGATGGTCCGTTCTCGACCAATATCCTTTGGTCCCGCGCAATTGAAGAGGGGCGGCTCTTCGGCATCTCGCACATGGGTTTGTGGTTCGAAGTGGGGGAGCCGTCGGCGATCAGGCCGACCGAGGAATGGCTGACTCGTGTCTGATCGGGCCGGGGGCGGGAAGGATCGCCCGAAGGTCTATTCCATCGCCGCACACAGAGGCTTCGCCGACGCGCTCGTGGCGGGCCTCGTGCCCCGCTACACGCAAGATGAGCTTGGCCTTGCCCGCCTGACACTGCTGCTGCCCAGCCGCCGTACGGTGCGCACCATGACGGAGGCCTTCGTCCGTCATTCCGGTAACGGCCTTCTTCTGCCGCGCATGGTGGTGGTGGGCGATCTGGATCTCGATGAGGCGGTCGGTCCGCTGCTCGATCCGCTCGGCGCAGCGGATATCCCTCCGGCGGCCGACGGCACCCGTCGCTGGCTGCGTCTCGCGCACTACCTGCGCGAAGTGGAGGGTGACGCTGCGGGCAAGGGCGCGGCATTGCTGCGCCGCGCTTTCGAGCTCGGTCGGACGATGGACCGCCTGATCGCGGAGGAGATAGCGCCAATCGACCTGATGTCGGAGCGCGTGGTCGGCATCGTCGGCGATCTCGCCGGGCACTGGACGGACAATACGCGCAGCTTCCTCATGGTCCAGCAGCACTGGATCGCGGAACTCGCCGCAAGGGGAGAGATTGACGCGCCGGAGCGCCGCAACCGTTTGTTCGATCACGCAGCCGCGCGCTGGCGCGTGCAGCCTCCCGCGTACCCCGTCATCGCGGCGGGGGTAACGGGCGCCTCTCCCGCACTGGCCCGGCTGCTGCGCGTCGTCAGCGAGCTGCCGCAAGGCCTGGTGGTCCTGCCGGACCTAGACCTTTCCCTTTCCGACGAAGTGTGGTCGGAACTCGGCACCGCCGGGGCGCCCGCTGATGACGGAGATCCGCCGTTCGGCCGCAGCGATGCTGTCACGCACCCGCAGTACCATCTCAAGCTCCTGCTGAACCGCATGGGCGTTTCGCGCCATGAAGTGCAGCCGTGGCATCGCTCCGGCCTTGCCGCCGCGCCGCCGGAGCGCAGTCGCGCCATCTCGAGCCTGTTCCTGCCTCCTCGCGCATCGGCTGCCTGGGTCAATCTTCCCGCCGAGCAACGCAGGCTGAGCGGCGTGCGCCTCATGGAAAGCGCGCATCCCGGGGAAGAAGCACAGGCGATTGCGGTGCTGATCCGCGAGGCGCTGGAAACGCCGGAACGGCGAGTGGCGCTCATATCGCCCGACCGTGGCCTTGCGGCGCGGGTGGTCAGCCACTTGGAGCGCTGGGGCATCGCCGCCGATGATACCGCCGGCCGGCCGATGCCGCAGACGGCGGCGGGACGCCTGCTGCTGCTCCTGGCCGAGGTGGTTTCGGAGCAGGCTGCGCCTGTCCCGCTGATTGCCTTGCTCGTCCATCCACTGGCGGGTGCAGGCGAAAACCGGGCGCGATGGCTTGAGAACGCGCGCAAGCTGGATCTGGAGCTACGCGGGCCGCGGCCGGGGATCGGTCTCGATCCCATCGGCGCTCGGGCGAATGTGGCAAAGGTGGCGGAATGGTGGGGCGGCATTCAGAGCATCCTGACGCCGCTGTTCAGCCTTGGGGAAACGGAACCGCTCGACCACCTGCTGGGCCTCCTGGCCGATGCCGCGGAGGCACTTTGCGGCGAAAGCCTCTGGGGAGGCGCCGACGGCCGGGCGCTTAGCAGCATGCTCGAAGAGCTGAGGGAGGCGGCTGGTTCGGCTGGAACGCTCCTGGACCCGCGTGAACTTCACGCCGTCCTGCGCGACGTGATGGATCGGGTTTCCGTCAGGCCGCCCTGGGGCGGCCATCCGCGTGTCTCCATCTATGGCCTTCTGGAGGCCCGGATGAGCCGGGCCGATCTCGTCATCTGTGGCGGGTTGGTGGAGGGCGTCTGGCCCGGCAGCGCATCGCTGGATGCCCTGCTTCCGCCCGCCGTGCTTCGGGCGCTGGGCGTGCCGGGTGCGGACTTCCGCATCGGCCTGGCCGCGCACGACCTTGCTGCGGCACTCGGCGCGCCGCAGGTCGTGCTGAGCTGGGCGCAGCGTGACGAGGGCGGCCCGGTGATCCCCTCTCGTTTCGTCCTTCGAGTGAGGGCCATGCTCGGCGACCAGCTGGAGCGCCACGTCGAACGCGAGGCGGTCCGTCATGCGCGACGGCTCGACGATGCGGCTCCGGTGGCTCCGCATCCCAGGCCCCAGCCCCTGCCGACGGCAGAACAGCGGCGGGTGGACTTGTCAGTGACCGGGCTCGACCGGCTGCGGGGGGACCCGTACCAGTTCTACGCCAGCGCCATCCTCCGCCTGCGCAGCATCGATGGGCTCGACGCCGAACCCAGCGCGGCTTGGAAAGGTGAAGTTGCGCACCTCATCATGCAACGCTGGCACGAGGCGAAGGAGCCCGCAGGCGGTCTGCACGCGATCGCGCAAGGGGTGCTGACGGAGCAGAACGCCCATCCGCTCATGCGGGCCTTGTGGTGGCCCCGACTGTCGGCGGCGCTCGAAACCTTCGAACGCATGATCCTGGAGGGCAAGCAAGCCGGCCGGAACGTTATCGCCGTGGAGCAGTGGGGCGACATGCTTTACCGCGACGTGCGCATACACGGGCGCGCCGATCGCATCGACCGGCGCGAGGACGGCAGCCTTGCCGTGGTCGATTACAAGACCGGGCAGCCGCCCACCGGCAGCCGGGTCGAAGAGGGCTTCGCACTTCAGCTCGGCCTCATCGCACTGATTGCCAGGGAAGGCGGCTTTGAAGGCATCGAAGGCGTGGCGGACTCGTTCGAGTACTGGTCGATGGCCAAGGGCCGGGACGGGGCAATGGGCTACATGTTCGAACCAGTGCGGGAGGGACGGAAGAAGACCGGAATCCCGCGGGAGGACTTCCTGCCGGAAACCCAGCGTTACCTCGACGACGCCCTCGATCGCTGGATTCTGGGCGAGGAGCCGTTCACCGCGCGGCTCAATCCTGAACTGGGAAGCTATGCCGATTACGATCAGCTGATGCGGCTGGACGAGTGGATCACCTCGCTCGGCGCCCTCGATCCCGAAACGGGAGCGGACCGGGCATGAGCGGTCCTGCAACTGTCCATCCGCTGCACGGCAACCAGATGCGGGCCGTGGACCCGCAGGAGACGGTGTGGCTTTCCGCTTCGGCGGGCACCGGCAAAACGCAGGTTCTTTCCTCGCGTGTGCTTCGCCTGTTGCTCCAGCCGGACGTGGACCCCTCGCAGGTGCTTTGCCTCACCTTCACCAAGGCCGGCGCCACGGAAATGGCGGCGCGCATCAACGGCACGCTTGCCGAGTGGGTGCGTCTGCACGAAGCCGAGCTTGGCATGCGCCTCGCCGCCATCGGTGCACAGGCGACTCCTGAGAACATCGCGCGCGCGCGTACGCTGTTCGCCTCGGTGCTGGATTCTCCGGGCGGCGGGCTGAGGATCGACACGATCCATGCCTTTTCGCAGTGGCTTCTGGCGACCTTCCCGCTGGAGGCGGACCTCATCCCCGGCAGCCGGCCCATGGAAGATCGGGAACGTGACTTGCTGGCGCGTGAGGTGCTGGCGGATCTGCTCGTCGATGCCGAGGATGGCCTGAAAGGTGACCCCGCGCTGCTCAGGGCGGTGGAGCAGCTTTCCCTGCGCCACGGCCCGGACGCGGTCATGGCGTTCCTGCTGCGCTGCGCCTCCGCCCGTGAGGCGTGGTTCGGTCCCGGCGGATGGCAAGCGGGCGACCTGCGCGCCAACGTGCTCCGCCTGCTCGGCCTTCCTCCCGAAGCGGACTGGGACTGGTTGGCGGCGAGGTGCGAGGATGCCGCCTTCGACGTGCGGTCGGTGCGGCACTGCATGGCCGTCAACAACGAATGGGGGACGAAGACGGGGCTTACGGCGGTCGATGCGATCAGCGAGTGGCTCCTTGGTACCGGCACGCAGCGGCTGGAGGCGCTGGAGGCGCTTGCCCGGGTCTTTCTCACTCAGAAAGGCGAGCCCAAGTCCACGACGTCGCAGGACAGGCTCGATCCCGGATACGCGGACTCCTGCGCGCGCGTGATCGAGGATGTGCTGGCGATCCGGGCGGCTCGTGCGCTTCTCGCCCTTGCCGATCGCCTCGTTCCTGCCCTGCGTCTGGGGCGTGCCTTCGCGCTGGCATGGGACGCGGCGAAACAGCGCGAAGGCCTGATCGACTTCGACGACCAGATCCGCCGCGCGGCGGATCTTCTTGCCAACCAGGCGCAGGCGGACTGGATCCGCTACAAGCTGGACCGCCGCTTCGATCATATCCTCGTCGACGAGGCGCAGGATACCAACGCGGCGCAATGGGACATCATCTTCGCGATGGCGGGCGAATTCTGGGCTGGGCTCGGCCAGCATGAGAATGTCATGCGCACGCTCTTCGTCGTGGGTGACTACAAGCAGGCCATCTTCCGCTTCCAGGGCACCAGCCCGGAGAATTTCCGCCGCGCCGCAGATCGCGTCCGTCGCGAGATGGGCGCGGCGGCGGATAACGCCAGTTCCCTTCGCAGCGCCATCACGCCGCCCCAGTTCCGCGAGTACGGCCTCGATCGGTCTTTCCGCAGTGCGCAGCCGGTGCTCGACTTCGTGGATCGCGCCATCGCCGGAATCGGCCACGAGAACTTCGGCCTCGACCGCCCGGCCGAGCGGCACCAGGGGCAGGAGCGGCCCGGCTACGTCGCCGTCTGGCAGCCCGTCAGCGATGTCGCCGGTGGCGAGGACGACGAACTGCCGGATGAGGAGGGCGTCTCCCCCGACTGGCTCTCCCGACCCGACCGCCAGATGGCGGAACGCATCGCTCTTCAGGTGCGGGAATGGCTGGATGAACAGGGGCCGGGTTTCACGCTTGTGAAAGGCCGGCCGCGCCGCGCCCGGGCGGAAGACATCATGGTGCTCGTCCGTCAGCGCAAGGAGCTCGCCGGGCTGATCGTTGCACGGCTTCATGCGGCGGGTGTGCCTGTCGCCGGCGTCGACCGTCTGCGGCTCGGGGCTCCGCTTGCGGTCAAGGATCTGGTCGCCGCGTTGCGCTTTGCCGTGCAGCCGCTGGATGACCTCAACCTGGCGGCTCTTCTGGTGTCACCGCTGGTGGGATGGAGTCAGGAGCAGTTGCTGGCTCATGGCTACCGGGACAAGCATGCCCGCCTTTGGGAGCACCTGCGCCGTTCGCGCGAGCCGGAGGTCGCGGCCGTCATGCTGCAGCTGGGCGAGCTTCTCGCCCGGGCGGACTACGCGCCGCCGCAGGACCTCCTCCAGTGGCTGCTCGTGGGGCCATGGCAGGGGCGGCGCCGGCTGGTGGCGCGGCTTGGCACCGAAGCCAACGATCCGATCGACGAACTGGTGAACGCGACCAAGGCCTATGCCGTCACGGCCACCCCAAGCCTTGCCGGCTTCCTCGCGTGGTTTGATGCGGGTGACGGCGAGTTGAAGCGCGAAGCGGACAATGCCGCCGGTCTGGTCAGGGTCATGACGGTCCACGGATCGAAGGGGCTGCAGGCACCTATAGTCATCCTTGCGGACGCCACGACCAATCCGGATAACGCGCGCGAACGCGGGATAGATCTGCCCGACCCGGCGAACGAGACTCGTCTGATCCCGCTCCCGCCCTTGTCGAAGGAGGAGAAGCAGGGCCGCATTGCCCAGCGGATCGAGGAAGGGAAACGCGCTGACGAACAGGAGCACTGGCGCCTGCTATACGTCGCGATGACGCGGGCCGAGGAAGCGCTGTTCGTGGGCGGGGCCCTGACCAGCCGCGATAAGGGCGAGCCGAGCCCGAAGAGCTGGTACGCCCGGCTGCGCCAGCTCTTTCCCACAGACGCCGTCCTTGCCGATCCGATTTGGGGTGGGCGGTGCGAACATGGCGTCCTGGCAGAGCCGGTGCCGCTGAAGACGGGGGCGCCGCAACTCGATTTGCGCGAACCGCTGCCGCGCTGGCTGGACCGCGCACCACCCGCCGAGCCGCGCCCGCCGCGGCCTCTGGCTCCCTCGGCCCTTGGCGAGGAGGACGCGCCCGATCCGCCGTTCCCGCCCGGGGCCGGACGCGATGCCGCGCGCCGCGGCACCCTGGTCCACAAGCTGCTGGAACGCCTGCCCGATGTAGCGCCGCCGTCGCGCCGGTCGGCCGGCGAAGCATGGCTGCAGCGACATGCCGCCGATGTTGCGCAGGAGGACCGCGCCGCGCTGCTCGCCAGCGCACTGGCGGTGCTGGAGAACCCGGCCTGGGCTGACCTTTTCACGCCGGACAGTCTTGCGGAAGTTCCGGTGGCAGCAGTCGTGGGCGGCCAGGTCATTGCCGGCACCATCGACCGCCTCGTCATCGAGCCGGATCGCGTGCGCATCGTCGATTACAAGAGTGCGCGCCGGCCGCCTGACCACATTGATGCCGTGCCTCGTGGCGTTTTGCGCCAGATGGGCGCTTACGCCGCAGCGCTCGAGGCCACGTTCCCCGGGCGGTCGGTGGAAGTCGCCTTGCTGTATACCGCGATCCCGCGTCTCATCGAGGTGCCCGCCGAGGTGCTGGCCCGGCACAAGCCCGACTTGGAGCCGGGTGAGTAAACCTTTCGCCCTGCGGCGTTGCGCCGCCGGGTATCTGTCCTAAATTGTAGGCAAAGTTTCCTTCAGGAGTGTTTCGATGTCCACCATTGCCGTCACCGATGCCAGCTTCGAGGCCGACGTCCTCAAGTCCGACAAGCCCGTCCTCGTCGACTTTTGGGCGGATTGGTGCGGTCCGTGCAAGATGATCGCTCCCGCGCTTGAGGAAATCGCCGAGGAACTGGGCGAACAGGTGACCATCGCCAAGATGGACATCATGGCCAACACGGACACGCCGGCTCAGATCGGCGTGCAGTCTATCCCGCTGCTGGTGCTGTTCAAGGACGGCCAGCCGGTGGCGAAGAAGCTTGGCGCGGCACCCAAGAGCGCGCTCAAGGGCTGGATCGAAAGCGAGCTCTGAGCCGCTCTGCCCTTGTGTTTCCCAGCAGGCCCCTGCCGCGAAAAGCGGCGGGGGCTTTCGTTTTGGGAGGCGTTCGGGCGCTCAGCCCATCGCGGCGGTGAGGGCGGCGAAGCTGTCCCACAGCTGCGGGCTGGATGCGCCGATGAGGTCGCGCCGGTCGTATTCGTCGACCCTGTAGGCACTGCCATCGGGCCGTGCCGCCATGCCGCCCGCTTCGTTCAGGAACAGCACGCCTGCCGCGTGGTCCCACGGCAAGGTGCGGTTGAACACCGAGATGTCGTTGATGCCCAGGACCAGCCGCGGGTACTGCTCGGCAGCGCATCGCGGAATGTCCACCAGGGTGTACTCCGGCGCTATGTGAGTCAGCACCTTCTGGCGTGCGCCTTCGTCGAGAAAGACGGTCGATATGGCCGCGACCGGCGGTTGGCATCCGGTTGCGCGTGCGCTCACGCGTGCGCCGTCGATCCAGGCTCCGCCGCCGAGATCGGTCTTGCAGAACCGTCCTGTCAGGCAATCGAGGATCCAGCCTCCGATCGTCTCCCCCTTGTCCGCGAGAGCGACGAGGATGCCGAACGGGGGCTTTCCGGCCGCAAAGTTGTTGGTTCCGTCCAAGGGATCGACGATCCAGCAGAGCCGATCCTTCAGGCGCTCCATCACGGACGGATCTGCGTAGACGGCTTCTTCTCCAACGACCGCGGCCTCCGGAAGCAACGCCGCGAGGCGATCCGTCAGGAGAAGCTCGGCTTCCTTGTCAGCGATGGTGACGACGTCGTCCGGCGCCTTCGCGTCGATCTCGCTTGCCGCGAGACGTTGGTAATGCGGGAGGATCGCAGCGCCGCTCGCCTCGCGCATGATGGCTTCCACGGCGTCGTGCAGGCTGGGTGTAAGCGATGAACGTGTCATGTCAGCGGGATCATGACCTTGTCCCCGAAGCCGGGGCGCTCGCGGATCCGGGCGTACCAGTCGGCCACGGCCGGGAACTCCGGCTTGTCGAACGGCAGGCTGAACCACGTGTAAGCGTAGACACCCATGGGGATGTCGCCGATTCCGAACTGGCTTCCGGAGAGCCAGGGCCTCTCACCGAGGTACGTGTCCATGACCTTCAGGTGCTGCGCACACTGGTTGATGCGGCGGGCGATCGCGTCATAGTCCCATTGATCCTCCGGCGTGCGGGCGAACGCCAGGAACGGCTCGCGCTGCGCATCCGCGTAAGTGATCTGCCAGTCCATCCACCGGTCCGCCAGCGCGCGGTCGATCGGATCGGCGGGAAACCAGGCGGGGCCGCCGTATTCCGCCGCCATGTACCGCAAAATCGCGTTCGATTCCCAGAGGACGATCTTGCCATCTTCGATCATCGGGACGAGCCGGTTCGGGTTTCTTGCAAGGTAAGCGTCGGTGTAGCCGAAAGCGCCGCCGATGTCGTGGCGGCGGTACGCGAGGCGCAGCTCCTCCGCGAACCAGACGACCTTCTTCACGTTGTGCGAATTCAGGCGGCCCCAGATCGTGAAGAACGGCTCTGCCCCAGCCATGTTCAGCTCCTGTAGTCCGCGTTGATCGAGATGTACCCGTGCGTAAGGTCGCAGGTCCAGACAGTCGCCGCACCGTCGCCGAGACCGAGGTCCACTTCGATGGAGATGTCCTGCCCCTTGAGGTGTGCGGCGACGGGCGCTTCGTCGTAGTCGGCCAGCGGCAGCCCCTCACGGGCGGCCCATGTGCCGCCGAAGCCGATGGAGAGCCTGTCACGGTCGGCGGGCTCACCCGCCTTGCCCACGGCCATCACCACGCGGCCCCAGTTCGCATCCTCCCCGGCGATGGCGGTCTTGACCAGCGGCGAGTTGGCGATGGCCATGCCGACCTTGCGGGCGCTCTCGTCCGAAACGGCGCCGGTGACGCTTACGGCGATGAACTTCTGGGCCCCTTCGCCGTCCCGGACGACGAGGTGGGACAGCTGCAGGCAGACGTCGTGAATCGCCGCTGCAAAGGCGTCCGCGCCGGCGCTTTCGAACGAGGCGAGCGGCGTGTTACCGGCCTTGCCCGTCGCGAAGGCGAGCACGGTGTCGCTGGTCGAGGTGTCCGAATCAACGGTGATGCAGGAGAACGTGCGCTCGTTCGCGGCCGAGAGGCACTGTTGCAGGAAGGCGGGTTCCACGGCGGCATCGGTGAAGATGTAGCCCAGCATCGTCGCCATGTCGGGCGCGATCATGCCAGAACCCTTGATGATGGCGCTGATCGTGACTTTCGTGTCGCCGATCATCGCCGTTGCCGTGGCACCCTTGGCGAAAGTGTCCGTCGTCGCGATGGTGTTCGCCGCCTCTTCCCACGAGCATGGCTCTGCGAGGAGAGCCTTGGCGACGCCTTCGCGCGCCTTGTCCTTCGGGAGGGGCACGCCGATCACACCGGTCGATGAGACGAAGACCTGCTCCCTCGCGCAGCCGAGATGGGCGGCGACCTGGTCCATGATCTGCTCCACCGCCTCCCGGCCACGGTAACCGGTGAAGGCGTTGGAATTGCCGGCGTTCACCACGAGGGCGCGGGCATGGCCCTGCGTGATATTCGCGCGGCCGAGTTCTACTTCGCTGGAGCAGCAGAGATTTCGGGTGAAGACGCCAGCGACCGTCGTGCCTTCATCAAGGGTGACGTAGGTCAGGTCGCATCGCCCCCAGTCCTTGTATCCCGCACGGACGGCGTGCGGCGTAGCACCCGCGATATCGGGCAGAACAGGGAAGGGAGAGGCGAGCGGAGAAACGGTGTAGGCCATGGTGCAGGGTGCCTAGCGCGTGCGCGTTGGAGGTCAAGGGAGCTTGGGGTGAGGGTTACCCGCTGCGAGAGGTTTACACGGTTTACACGGTCCTGAAGCAAGGCCTTGCGGTTCATGGAGGCCTGGGTGCAGACGGTGGCGGGATGCGGGATAGGTCGGGGCAGGGGCACCGAATGGACGCTACATTTCCAGGAGAGTTGTAGGAAAGCGTGAAGAAGGGAGTTACCTGTATTCCAGGCCATTGTTTGGCGCAGCCGATAGTCTTTCCGCCCGATCCCGGCAGTGCTGTCGAGGGCGTGAAAGCCGTGCTGCGAGGCGTTCACCGCAAACGCATGTGGACACATCCCGTCATCGACCCTATCTGACGAGCTGATGGCACATCGCCTGCTCCTGACCCTGCTTGCCCTGCTTACGGGCTTTGCCGCGCAGATCGGCCCTGCCGAAGCGCGGGTTGCGCAGATGGCCGCCCAGCAGGTCTCCGCAGCGTTCGAACGTACAGCCGCAAAGTCACCACGGGCTCCCGTCGCATTGGCGCGCCTGCCGGAACCCGGTCTGCGCAACACGCGCCGCCAGGCACCCTTGCGGACTGCCGAGCCGACTCCGATCGTCGTCAGGACGGTCCTGACCGGCATAGACCGCGCGCACGAATAGCGCGTTCGCGCATTCCTCGCTTTCTCGCGACCTTTTCGCGCCCAGCCTCGCTGCGGCGCGCGCACATCGATCATACGCATTCACGAAAACAGGGATTCCCCGCCATGCTCGGCGCACTCGTCAAATCCATCTTCGGCTCGTCCAACGAGCGTTACGTCAAGTCGCTCGACAAGGTCGTCGGCCGCATCAACGCCTTTGAGCCCACGCTGGAGGCGATGAGCAACGAGGAACTGGCCGCTCAGACCCCCAAGTTCCGCCAGCTGCTGGCGGACGGCGCTACTCTTGACGACATCCTGCCCGAAGCGTTCGCTACCGTGCGCGAGGCTTCGAAGCGCGTGTTCGGCATGCGCCACTTCGACGTTCAGCTGATCGGCGGCATCGTGCTTCATCGCGGCGAAATCGCCGAGATGCGCACCGGTGAGGGCAAGACCCTCGTGGCCACCACGGCGACCTACCTTAATGCGCTCGAGGGCAAGGGCGTCCACGTCGTCACGGTGAACGACTACCTCGCCCGCCGCGACGCGGAGCAGATGGAAAAGCTGCACGGCTTCCTGGGCCTGACGGTCGGTGTCATCGTACCCAACCTAAATGAGTGGGAGCGGCGCGAAGCCTATGGCGCCGACATCACGTACGGTACGAACAACGAGTTCGGGTTCGATTACCTTCGCGACAACATGAAGCACGAGCGCAGCCAGATGGTGCAGCGCCCCTTCAACTTCGCCATCGTCGACGAGGTCGACTCGATCCTGATCGACGAGGCGCGGACGCCGCTGATCATTTCCGGTCCGACCGACGACAAGAGCGAGCTCTACGTCCAGGTCGATGCCATCGTGAAGCAGCTCCAGCCCGAAGACTACGAGGCGGACGAGAAGACCAAGAACATCTCGCTCACCGAAGACGGCGTCGAGAAGGCCGAGCGTTTGCTTGAAGCGGCCGGTCTCCTCGTGGGCTCCAACCTCTACGACGTGGAGAACACGCAGGTCGTCCATCATCTGGACCAGGCCCTGAAGGGCGTGTTCATGTTCAAGCGCGACACGGACTACATCGTGAAGGACGGCAAGGTCGTCATCATCGACGAGTTCACGGGCCGCATGATGGATGGCCGTCGCTGGTCGAACGGCCTGCACCAGGCGGTGGAAGCCAAGGAAGGCGTCCGCATCGAGCCGGAGAACCAGACCCTCGCCTCGATCACGTTCCAGAACTACTTCCGCATGTATCCGAAGCTGTCCGGCATGACCGGTACGGCCGCCACGGAAGCGGGCGAGTTCTACGACATCTACAAGATGAACGTCGTCACCATCCCCACGAACGTGCCCGTCCAGCGCGTCGATGAGGAGGACGAGTTCTACAAGAACACGATGGACAAGTTCGCGGCCATCGCGAAGCTGATCCGTGAAAAGAACGAGAAGGGCCAGCCAGTTCTCGTCGGTACCGTGTCCATCGAAAAGTCGGAACTGCTGTCGGACTTCCTCAACAAGGAAGGCGTCAAGCACTCGGTCCTGAATGCTCGCTTCCATGAAATGGAAGCGCACATCGTGGCGCAGGCGGGCTCTCTCGGTGCTGTCACCATCGCCACCAACATGGCCGGTCGCGGTACGGACATCCAGCTGGGCGGCAACGTCGAGTTCCGCGTCGAGGACGAGCTGCGTGACCTGCCCGAAGGCCCGGAACGCGACTCCGCGATCGCGCGCATCAAGGCCGAGGTGGGGGAGCAGAAGCGTCTCGTCCTGGAGGCGGGCGGCCTCTGCGTCATCGGTACGGAGCGTCACGAAAGCCGACGCATCGACAACCAGCTGCGCGGACGTTCCGGCCGCCAGGGCGATCCGGGCATGTCGAAGTTCTACCTCTGCCTCGAGGACGACCTGCTGCGCATCTTCGGTCCGGACACCCTGTTCTCCAAGATGATGAACAATAACCTCGCGGATGGCGAGGCGATCGGCTCCAAGTGGCTGTCGAAGGCGATCGAGACGGCGCAGAAGAAGGTGGAGGCCCGCAACTACGAAGTGCGCAAGCAGGTCGTCGAGTACGACGACGTGATGAACGACCAGCGCAAGGTCATCTACGAGCAGCGCGCCGACATCATGGATGCGGATGCCGTGGACGACGTTGTCGTCGAAATGCGCCACGACACCATCAACGCCCTTGTCGCGGACACCTGCCCGGCCGGCTCCTATCCGGAGAACTGGAAGGTCGAGGAACTCACCGTCAAGGTGAAGGACATCCTTAATGTCGACGCGCCGATCTCCGCGTGGATCGAGGAAGACGGGCTCGAACCGGAGGACATCGAGCAGCGCATCACGGAGCTTGCCGACGCGCACATGGCAGCCAAGATGGCGCAGGACGATCCGGCGATCTGGCGCCAGGTCGAGAAGTCGATCCTGCTCGACCGCCTGGACCATTACTGGAAGGAGCACCTCGCCACGCTCGACGCGCTGCGTCAGGTGGTGTTCCTGCGCGCCTATGCCCAGAAGCAGCCGATCAACGAGTACAAGCAGGAAGCCTTCGGCCTGTTCGAGCGCATGCTCGACACCATCCGCGAAGACGTCACCCGCATCATTTCCGTCAGCGAACTGCGGATGGCGGAGCCTGCGGAGCTGCCTGAACTGCCGGACTTCCTGACCGGGCACATCGATCCGCTCAGCGGGCTCGACAACAGCAACGATGGCGACGGTTCCGCCGCCATGCCGCAGCTGTTCGGCGCGCTCGCAGGTAGCCCGGACGGCGTCGGGGCGAACGGGGAGGGTAATCCCTGGGCCGATCTCCAGATCAGCCGCAACGCACCGTGCCCCTGTGGTTCGGGCAACAAGTACAAGCACTGTCACGGCGCTCTGGCCTGACGGCCTTCGCGCCGGCTCGCGGTCGCGGCTGACGAAATCGAAGGAGCCTCGGCATCGCCCGGGGCTCCTTCTTTTTTGACGACCTTGTTAATGCAAGTAACTCGCATTAAAGGCTCGCGGATAAACGTCAGGGGACCCGAGTGCGTTGTCGAAACTTGCCTGCCCTCCTTGTGGCCGTGCCGCCGTGCATCAGTCTTTCCGCCAGGCCCGGCGCTGAATGATGGCGACGGATGCCTTGATCGCCGCTTCTGCGCTGGCCGCCGTCCTCGGGATCGGCACGCTGCGCTTTGCGTGGTCGCGCGCGAAGCGGTCCTCGGTGCTGAATACGCTGGGCTGGGGCCTGCTGGCGGCTTCCGTCGCCGGGGGCTGGGCCGGGGCCGGCGCCTGGGGCTCGACGGTCTCGGCCCTGTGGGCCATGGGCGCGGCTTTCGTCCTGCTCGCTGTTGCCGCTCTGACGGCTCCTGCGGCGCGGTCGCCTGCGTCAAACCGACGGGCGGGGATGCTGCCGGAAGGCAACGAACCGCGACGGACAGGTCGCCGCCTGATCACCTTTCTGCTGGTCGCCGTCCTGCCGCTCGTCCCTTCTGTCGGAGCGGCGCTGGCACTGGTGCAGCTCGGAAAAGCCCTGGGCTGGAGCACCGCCAACGCGCTGGTCACGGCGCTGATGGCGGCCCCGCTGGTCTGGGCACTCATCACCTATGCGGTGCTGATGCGGGCGGACCGCCAAGGGCAGCTTAAGATACTGGCCCTCGCAAGCCTTCCCCTTCTGCCTGCTCTTGCCGCCGGGATCGCCGCATGACGACTGCGCCTGAACCTTCCACCGTCAAGCGGGCCCTGTCCGCGCATGCCGCCATCGGCCTCCTCGGCGGAGCGCTGCTTTACCTCGTCAGCCTCACCGGAACCCTCGCCGTCTTCTTTGCCGAGATGCAGCGGGTGGAGCAGGTGCGTGCCCCCGAAATGAGCACCATCACCCCGCAGGCTGTACAGCGGGGCGTGGAGGCGGCACTGGATGCCGAGCGCGGCGGGCCTACCACGACGCACCTCTACGTTCACATGCCGGTGCCCGAACTGCCGCGCACGACCATCACCACCGACACCCGCGCGACCCACGTGAACACGGATGGAACGCTTGCCAATGCCGAGGAGATCGCCTGGTCGGACTTCCTCGTCGCGCTGCATTATACGCTCAACCTGCCGGCGCTCGTGGGCATCACCATCGTCGGCATCCTCGGCGTCATGATGCTTGCGCTTGCCCTCTCGGGCGTGGTCGCTCACCCGCGCATCTTCCGCGATGCCTTCCTGCTGCGCGCGCGCAACGGCAACGGCGTGGCCCTTGCCGACTGGCACAACCGGATGAGCGTCTGGACTCTCCCGTTTTCCGTGGCCGTCGCCCTGACCGGAGCCGTCATCGGCCTTGCGACTGTCACCGCCTTCACCATCGCCGCGCTCGATCATGACGGCGACATCGAAGCGGTCTACGCGCCCCTTTTCGGCGAGGAGGGCGAGCATGACGCCAGCGCGGCCCCGGCGCCGAACGTGGCGGCGGCGCTAGGCTATATGGCGCGCCAGCATCCCTCGCGCACCATCACGTACGTCACCTTGCACGATCCGCTCACCCGGGGGCAGGAGATCCAGGTTTCCGCGCTCCACGAGCGTCGCCTGATTTTCGGCGAAACCTATCGCTTCGACGGGCAAGGCCGCTTCATCGCCACGGCCGGACTTTCCGACGGAGAGGTGGGGCAGCAGATCGCCGCGTCCAACTATCGGCTTCATTTCGGCAATTTCGGCGGCCTTCCGGTCAAGATGGCCTATGTCCTGTTCGGGCTGGCCCTGACGGCGATCTGCGCGACCGGCACGTACATCTGGCTCGGCAAGCGCCGCCGCCGCGGGCATGACGAGCCCCGGCTGCTCAAGGCTTGGGACGCGGTCGTCTGGGGCATGCCCTCGGCGCTGGCGCTCTCGCTGGCCGCACGGTTCGCCCTTGGCAACGAGGCGCCGCTGGCCGCGATCTTCTGGCTGGGCTCGCTTCTTGCCGTGCTGATCGCTCTGGCGCCGATACCGCCGCAGCGGTTCCGTCGATCGGCGCAAGGGCTCCTCGTCCTGACCTGTGCCATTGCCGCCGGGCTCTGGTTCGTGAATCTCTGAAGGCCTGCGTTCTCCGTCGAAGGCTCCGCAGATGCGACGAACGGCAGGCGCGGGGAAACCGCGCCGCGGTGCCTTCGTTCCATCTGGAAAGGAGATACACATGACCGAGACCAACGAGATGATCCACGAAGACCCGCTACCGGGCCACGAGAGCACTCTCGAACCCAAGCCGGAGTGGCAGCCACGGTATCCCGGATCGGGCCGGCTGCAGGGGAAGGTCGCGGTCATCACGGGCGCCGACAGCGGCATCGGGCGTGCCGTGGCCGCGCTCTATGCGCGAGAGGGCGCGGACATAACCATCGTCTACTTGCTCGAAGACGATGACGCCGCGGAGACGAAGCGGATCGTCGAGGCGGAAGGGCGACGGGCGATCACCGTGCGCGCGGACGTCGGCTCGCGCAAGATGTGCGAGAAAGTCGCGGAAGAGACGCTGGCGGCGTTCGGTCGCATCGACATCCTCGTGAACAACGCCGGCGAGCAACATCCCGACAAGGACATCATGGACATTTCGGAGGAGCAGCTGCGCCGCACCTTCCAGACCAACATCTTCGGCATGTTCTTCATGACGCAGGCGGTTCGTCCGCATCTTTCCGCCGGCGCCGCGATCATCAACTGCACGAGCGTAACCATGTACCAGGGCAGCAAGGAACTGCTCGACTACAGCTCGACCAAGGGCGCCATCACCGCCTTCACGCGGTCGCTGTCCGAAAACCTCATCGAGCACGGTATTCGTGTGAACGCCGTTGCCCCGGGTCCGATCTGGACGCCGCTGAACCCCTGCGGCGGGGCCACGCCGGACAAGCTGGAGCATTTCGGTGAAAGCACACCCATGGGCCGTCCGGGGCAGCCCAACGAGGTGGCCCCGTCCTTCCTGTTCCTCGCGTGCGACGACGCCAGCTACATGAGCGGGCAGGTTCTGCATCCGAACGGCGGCATCATCGTCAACGGTTGAGCGATGGCGCTGGCCGGTCTTGCGGGGTCACCACCTTGAGAAAGCCGGGGGAGCGGGCGCTGAGGTGATCCCGCTCCCGCTCCCGCTATCGGCGCAAGATGCCTGAGCGAGACACGTCCAGAACCGCTTGCATCTTCCTCAAGAACAAATGCGGTCACCTCACAGGTCCCGGCGGGTTCCCGCGTCTGCCCTTTGCCTTCGATTGCAGTCTGATCGAGGGACAGAACGCTTCATTAACTTTTATGTTCTACTGGGAAGCATGGGGTCGTTCAGACAAAGGGAACCGCGTCGCGCCGTTCATCTCACGGCTCGTCTTCGTTGCGATGCGGGCTGGTCAGACGTCATCATCCGTAATGTCTCGACGCGGGGCCTTATGTTGGAGTCCCACCAGCCACCGGCGAGGGGTACCTTCATCGAGGTACGCCGGGGACATTCCTGCATTGTCGGACAAGTTCGGTGGAGCAGGGAAGGGCGCTTCGGGATCCGGAGCCAGAGTAAAATCGATGCAGAGCAGCTCCTCGCGGAGCGCCCAGGAGAGACTAACGGCAATGATCGCCGCGCGAAGCCGCGCGACGACGTTGCACTGCGACCGAGGATTTCCGCAGACCTCCAGCATCATCGAAGCAGATATTTTGCGCGATTGGCAGAGTGGGCGGTGGTGGTCATAGCCGTGGCATTCGGCGCCTACGTTCTGGCTACGCACGCCACCTCAGCGTTGTCGCGGTCGCTTCTTCCGGCCCGCTCGGCTTTCGAGGGCAGTCTCCGCGATTAAACCTCTTCTTCCGGCTGCTGCAGAGCGCCTCCAGTGGCGAACTGCGAATGACGAACAAAGGCATGAAGGCTGTCAGTGGCCAACGCACCGACAAGAGGCTCGCGAAGTAATCGAAGGTGCGGATCAGAAGCGGCTTGCCGAAGAGGGATCGCGATGCCGCTGTGGGTGTAGGAATCGTCTGTCAGGAAGCTGGGGCAGCGATCCGCGAAGACGCATAATGTCTTCCCTGCCGCTTGGCCGGAGACAATCAGCACCCCGAAGGGATCGATTACGCTGGATTGTCTGGAAGAAGTTGGCTCCCCGAGTAGGAGCCAGATAGGGGGATCAGGGCCGATCAAATAGGCCCCCCCGCCCCCCCTGAATCGGCGGGGTCTTAACCCGGCGCGAAGTTACTCAACGGATAATTTGTCGAGTTAAAACAGCGGTATAGAGCCATTTTTTTGCTCATTCGGCCATAATCTGTCCAATCGCTCACCCCGATCAAATGAGCGCTTTGCCGATCAGGCCCTATCGCGTAAAAGTGTGACAGTAGGTGTGACACTAGAGCCGGTGAGCCATGATCGAGACCGATGCCGAACTGCGAAAATGGAAGCCGACGAACCCTGATTTGCCGCCGGGGTTGAATGCAGTCCGAGTGGACGGCGCTCGCGGTCTCTACGCTCGCATGTTCGACACTGGCGCAATCACGTGGGTGTTTCGGTTCAAGCTGCACGGTAAGGCTCGCCAGATGGCGCTAGGCCCATATCCAGCCGTATCGCTGGCGGCGGCTCGCCAGTCCGCTCGGGATGCGTACGCCAAGGTGAAGGCGGGCGTCGATCCGATCGAACAGGACCGGCAGGAGGCTGAGAAGGCACGGGCGGCGGTTGCGCGGCGTATCACATTCGCCAAGTATACCGCGCAATACATGGAGAACCGGGCGTCCACGTTTAAAACGCCCAAAGCGGCGAAGCTGTGGATGGCGACCCTTCGAGACTACGCTTTCCCTGTGATCGGCAAGGTCCGCGTGAACGACATAACCGAAGGTCATATTCAGCAGATAATGGAGCCCATCTACTCGACGAAGCGGGAAACCGCGCGCAAGGTGGTCCAGCGCGTCGGCGCGATTATCGGTGCCGCAATCGATGAGGGCCTTCGAGACCGCGACCGTCTCAACCCCGCGCGTCCCGATGCGCACGCGCATTGGCGATCACTCCGCAACGCGCAGATAATGGACGCCGCAGGCCGTAGAGGTCCGCAGCCTGCTGTTCCGGTGGAGCAGGTGGCTGAATGGTTCGCGGCGCTGCGCGACAAGGAAGGCATTGCGGCGCGGGCTGTAGAGTTTCTGGCGCTAACGTGCGTGCGATCAGGGGAGGTCCGCGCGATGACGTGGGGGCAGGTGGACCTTGCGGCTCGCACATGGTCGATTCCGGTCGAAAACTCGAAGATGTCGCGCGACCCGAATCGCAGGCCGCATGTGGTCCCGCTGTCGGATGCTGCAATCGACCTGTTGAACAGCCTGCCACGGCGCGCCGGTGTCTCGCTGGTATTTCCTGCACCGAGAGACGGCGCTTTGTCCGACATGGCGCTCAGTAAGGTCATGAGAGACATGCACGCCGCCGCACTGGCAGCCGGTGAGGCTGGCTGGATCGATCAGGCATCAAAGCGTCCTGCCGTGCCGCACGGTTTGCGATCTACCTTTCGAACGTGGGCTGCCGACCGGGGCGAAGTGCAGTTCGAGGTGGCAGAAGCCGTGCTGGCACATGCAGTCGGTGGCACTACGTCGCTGGCATATCAGCGGGGATCGTATCGCGATCAGCGCGTGGCTGTGATGCAGGCATGGGCCGATTTCATCACGGGCAAAACCGACGCACCGGTACAGGTGGACCCGCTGGCGGCAGCGCTGGACGTGCTGCGCGCGGCTGGATTGTCGGCATCGGACATTGCGGCTCGGCTGACACCGGCTGCCGCCGACAACGTGGTCCCGATCAGAAAGGGGGCGGCGTGAGTGGATCAGTGGACGCCGAATGGGCCGCCATGGTCCGCGAGGCCTATGCAGGTGGCAGCACAGCACGCGAAGCGCTGGCCCGTTACGTTATGTCGGGTGGACGGCTTGGCGACGGCGAACATGAGATGCTGTATCGTTATGGTTTCATACCGCAGGATACGGCGATCGCTGAACGCGAGCAGTCGATAACGATTACTGACGACATGCGGCCCGTGGTGGCACATATCATCGCGGAGTGGAGGCCTCCGGCGCGCAAACGAGCGCGTCCCGTTGGGTCGAGTGTTGTCCCGACATCGGTCTCAATGCTGGTCGGCTTGGACTATCTATCCGCCAAACCGCCGCACGGCACGGCCACGGATGCAAAGAAGGACATCGCTGATCGATACCACGTCTCTACCAAGACGGTCGAAGCGTGGATCGCAGCAGCAGGCAGGGTCATCGCGTCGGTTGTGGAGTATTATCGTTGGCAAAGTGCCGCGCGCGAAGCGCAGGGGTTGGCACCGCTTGACGAACAGGAATGGCCGACGAGTGACGAAGACCTTCGCGGCATGGCACTCGACGGATTGCGCACGATGCTTGGCGGGTCAAATTCCTAAATAAATACCTTCGGTTTGTTGAGGTACTAATCGCGATCAATCTGGTGAAATTGAGCGTCACCCCAAACATGGAGTGACAACCAATGCTTTTGAATGTCGATCAGGTGGCCAAGCGCCTCAATGTCGGACCCGCGACCGTCTGGCGCTGGTCTCGTGTGAACCCGACCTTCCCGATGAAAATTCGCTTGTCCGAGGGTTGCACCCGTTGGGACGCCGATGCGGTGGAGCGCTGGCTCGCGGCTCGGTCCGCAGCCTGATCCATCACCGACAAAAGAAACAACCCGCCGCGCCGATAGCAGGACGGCACGGCGGGTCGGATAGGACTTAGCAACATGAATAATACGCCCGCTGCGCCGATCGCGCAAGTTCCTGCCATGCCCATCGTTCCGCCTGTCCCGAAGGGCCATCCCGAAGATGAGCGGCCCGTCGACCCGTGGGGGAAATTCGAACCGCCAGCGCTGCCGATGGGTTTGCTGCCCCATTTCATCGAGCGATTTGCTTTCGCCCTTTCGGCACAAATGGGCGCTGATCCGGCTGCGCTCGCAATGTCGGCAATCACCACCTGTGCCGCCGCAATTCCTGATCATGTCCGGCTGCAGGTCAAGCAGCACGACGCACGATGGAAGGAGAGTGCGCGACTCTGGACTGTGTTGATCGGCGATCCGTCCAGTAAGAAGTCACCCACAATGACGGCAGCGAGCAAACCGCTGCTTGACATGGATCACGAATTGTTCGCGACGTGGACCCGGCAGAAGATGGAATGGGACGCGCTGGATCGCGACGAAAAGAAGGTTACGCCACCACCTGGGCAAGTCCGGCTTCGACTGAGCGACACCACAATCGAAGCCGCGCAGGAGGTATTTCGCAGCACTACCAGCGGTCTTCTAATTCACGCCGATGAATTGTCCGGCTGGTTCGGGTCGCTCGACAAATACAGCGGAGGCCGTGGGGCGTCGGCGGACCGAGCATTTTGGCTGCAGGCGTGGAACGGTGGGCAATACGCCGTAAATCGCGTTAGTAGAGGGTCTATCCTTTTGCCGAATTTGTCGGCTTCGATCCTCGGAGGAATTCAGCCCGACGCAATTCGTCGGATCATGGCCGACGCGGTCGACGACGGCCTGCTGCAACGATTCTTGCCCATCGTGTTGCGCGCGGCAACTGTCGGTGAAGACGCGCCAGTCCCGAGCGATGTCGGCATGTACGACCTTACTGTTAAGCGGCTACCTCACGTTCTTGCGATGAACCCGCTGCAGTTTTCGCCAGAGGCCCATGAGGTGCGAGCGGCAATGGAGTTCCGGCATCACGGACTGATGGGCGGCGAAGCGGTCAATCGCAAGTTTGCCTCTCACGTCGGCAAGTTGGACGGCATTTTTGCCCGGCTGTGCATCGTTTGGCACGTCGCCGAAAATGCATGGTCTCCTATTCCGCCAATGATACCGGCAGAGCTTGCCGAGCGAGTGGCAGCCTTCATGCGGAGATTCCTGCTGCCTCACGCCCTCAGCTTCTATGCCTCGCTCGGCCTTGCCGACGATCAAGACCGAGTGGAAGCGGTGGCAGGTTACATCCTCGCACATGGGCTGACCACGGTAGACCGCAGGACCGTCCAGCGCGGCGTTCGGGATTGTCGGGGCCTCAGCGGGCAGGAGACGCGCACGATTTTCGAGACGTTGGAGGCGATGGGCTGGTTGACGCCAGTTGATGACATTGACGGGCGGCGCACCGGTTCGCGCTGGGCAGTCAATCCGTGGTCTCACGTTCTGTTTGCCGAACGCGCCGAACAAGAGAGGGCTCGCCGCCTTCAGGCGCGCGCTTCGATTCTAGACCTGAGCGGGATATGCGAGCGATGAGGTTCGCGTCGACGTTGTCGCTTGCGCGCGCGTTACACCGAAACATCTGAAATCGTGCGCGTGTCGGACAATAGAAAAAAGGACAAATTTTGTTTTGTCCGACACGCACGCAAGCGACAACGTCGACAACTGGATCGTCTCATGTCGTCCCGCTTTATCCTGTCCGGCTCGCGCCAATCCCCATCAGTACAATTGTAGCAATTGGCACAATTGTACTTACACGGTGGAAGGTTATTTATTTTTTTGGAAAGATTGACGGCGATTCCAGCGGACATCAAATTAAAGGTTATTAATTGACCTAGGAGTAACTGATGCCGAACTTCACAAAAGCCACCACCGATCGCGGTCCGGTCTTCGGTGTGGATGGTGCGCACGTTTTCATTGATCAGTCGGATGACATCATGGCCCGCGCGATCCCGGTACTCGACAGCGCCACCGAAGCCGCGCAAGCCGCTGCTGCTACGTATCTCCCCGACGCTCTTGCGCCCGCTCTGGCCCGCGTGCTCGCTCCCGTCCTAGGCGCAGCGGGGGGCATGATCGACGCCGCGCGCCGGGATGCGCAGGAGCACGCCGAACGGGCGGTATTCATGACTACCCCTGTGTCCGCGACTGCTGAGAAGGCCGAGCGGTTCGGCACGGAGATCAGGGCGCTGTCGCGCGCCGCCAAGCCTGCCGACCGTGAGGTTAAGGTGCGCACCGCATCCGCCACCGAAGCGGCGGCGCTGCTGGCACTGCCCGAGGCGGCGGGTCTGACTAGCGATCAGGTGGAGACGCTGCGGGAGCGGGCGATGGTCGTCCACCACATCGAACGAGCGGGCCTCACGGCGGGGCGCGGCATTCGTCCGACCGCAGAGCGCTTGACCGGCGTGGGCGTCGATCAGGCCGCTGTGGAAGCCGATGCTCAGGCCGCTGTCGATCAATTCTACGCGAAGGGCGCGCTGATTGATGAGCGGGAGGGCCAGCTTCAGAACTTGGTCCGGTGGATCGGCGCAGGTCTTGGTGTTCCCGCAACCGCTGCGCTTGACATGGTCTTGGACGCCTGATGGCCCGCCCGATCACGTTGCCTACCCGCGTGGTCCTCCCGTCCGGTGCGGCGATGCTCCGGGCGGGGGACGCCTATGCGCGCGTCGGCATCAGTCGCGCTACGGCGCACGTCTGGCGTCGGCACGGCTTTCCGCCGTCCGACCGCCGCCACCTCATCGACACGGCGGCGCTAGCATCATGGCTAGCGGCCCGTGGTGTGTCGCTTCATTGGATTTAGAGAAACATGACGGAACATAACGGCATTCAAACGGCTCGTGGCCCGGACGGGCGTTTCGGCGCTGGTAACAGTTTCGGCGGACGCAAGGTCGGCGCGAAGGGCAAGTTCAACGCGTCTGCGCTGGACAACTTGTGCAATTTGGTTGGGCCATCGTTCGCGGTGTTGAAGGACAAGATCGCAGCGGGCGACCTGAAGGCGGCGCTGTTCGTCCTCACCCGGTTCCTTCCCGATACTAGGGTCATCGACATGCCGAGCAGCGAACCGAGCGCTTGGGCCGACGCCATGGCTGCGGGAGAGATCACCGTGGGTGAAGCGGGCAAGGCGGCACAGGCCCTCAAAGTCATCGCAGATACGCAGGAGGTTAAGGAACTGCGGCACCGCCTTGATGAACTCGAGACGCTCATCGGTGCAGCACGGGACGCGAAGCGGTGAGCCGGGTCTCGATCGGTCGGCGGCTTGAGCGCTTGTTCGAGCACTGGCGACCCGGCGATAGCCTTGCCGGTCGGGTCGCACGTCTGTCCGATGATGATCGGGTCCGGTATGAGGCGTTCTTGCGAAACAACGCTCGCGCGCTTGCCGGTGCCAGCGACGATCCGGGTGAGGCGTTTGGCGCGTGGCTGAGCGGTGCTGTCCAACTGGATGAACTGCCGGTGCGGATCATTGACGCCATCATGCCGGAGAACGTGACCGTCCGCGCAGCCATCGCTGCCGGTGATTTCTATGATGCGTGGCAACGGATGGCCCACCCGGACCGCGCGTAAATTCGGCCCGAGGAAGAAGACCCGATAATTTTTCACAGGAGAAAATGAGATGAAAGTCCCGGTCACCCTTGTCCGCGTCGTTAATAAGCGACTGCACATGGCGGTTGACGCCAACGGGAACGTGCTCGGCATGGAACAGCGCCAGAGCGCGATGCCGGGGAGCCGTCCCGTCCGGCTCGCGATCACACCGCATCGCCAGCGGCTCGAAGGCGACACGTTCCGCGTCGGCGCACCTGTCATAGCCGCGCTGATCACCCGATCTTACGCTGCGGGAAAGTGCCGCACTCAATGGTCATTCGCGCGCGAGATGGCCCGATGGTTCCCCGGCGATCCTCTGTGCAGGGATTTCACGCGGGCAACGGTGCGAGCAGTCCACGGTCTGCCCGCATTCGGAGACGGTGCGTACTACAAGCACCTCGCTGCTGACCAGATGGCCCGATGGTCGGATGTGATGGACGCCATGGAGGTGGCGCGCCATGCGGACCACTGAGCCAAGCGACCGCGAAAGTGTGACATCTAGTGTGACACTCGGACCGCTTTGTCAGCTAAGTCCTTGATTTATATGGAGTAGTTGGCTCCCCGAGTAGGATTCGAACCTACGGCCATTCGATTAACAGTCGAATGCTCTACCGCTGAGCTATCGGGGAGCAGCCTGTCAGTGTTTCCACCGCCGGGCAGGGGTGCGCCAATAACAGCTTCTCCGAGGTTGGCAAGCCCGAGCGCGAGGATTTTTGAAAATTTTCAAAAAAAATCTGGCTCAGACCTGAAATTGCTCGGCGAAGATGCGTTCCTCCAGCGTGAAGCCGGGGTCGAACAGGAGCGTGAGCTCCTTCTCCGCAGTGGCGTTGATTCGGACGGTGGCCACGTCGCGCACTTCCTTCTGGTCGGCCACCGCGGCCACCGGCCGTTTGCCCGGTTCGAGGATGCGCAGTTCCACCTCAGCGCTCTCCGGCAGAATGGCGCCTTTCCAGCGGCGCGGACGGAACGGGTTAAGCGGCGTCATCGCCACCATGCGCGAACCCAGCGGCAGGATCGGACCGTGGGCCGACAGGTTGTACGCGGTCGAGCCCACCGGCGTCGCCAGCAGTATGCCGTCTCCGGCGAGTTCCTCCAGCCGGACGCGGCCGTTGATGCGGATCTCCAGCTTGGCGGTCTGCCGCGTCTCGCGCAGCAGCGATACCTCGTTGATGGCGTGATAGCTGAATTCCTGCCCGTCCTGCGTCGTCGCGTTCATGCAGAGCGGGCGGACCGGCACCCGGTGCGCCTCCGCCACGCGCCGGGCGATCGCGTCGTCGTCCAGCGGGCCGTTCATGAGGAAGCCGACGGTGCCGAGATTCATGCCATAGACCGGCTTGATCGCGTCGCGGTCCAGCAGTTCGTGCAGCACGTGGAGCAGGAAACCGTCGCCGCCGAGGACCACCAGCACATCGGCTTCCTGAGGCGCAACCCAGTCATGGGAATCGTGAAGGACCCGGGCTCCGGCCTGCGCCTTGGCGCTGTCAGAGACGATAAGGGCGAGCTTTGGCAGGGCCAGCTCCGCGTCGTTGGTCATCGTGTCTCCCGAGAGGGGCAGGATGGTCCCATTCTGGGACCGCACCGGCGCTTTGGCTGTAGAATTTTGAAGGGTTTGGCAAGAGGTTTGGGCTATGAGCGCGCCATGGTCGCAAAAGTGAACGAGATGGTCCGCAACCGTGCCGCGCGGATCGAGGATCGGCTGTCCGCCATTCCCGGGCTGGAGGCCGTGCACGATCGCGTGGCCGTCTGGCGCGATGACTCCTCGTTCGGCCTGCCGGACATGCAGGTCCACGCGATGCTGCTGAGCCTGCGCCGGCTCGACGCCATCAACATGGCCTATGGCGCGGCGGCCGGGGACGGCGCGCTGGAGGAAGTGGCCACGCGTATCAGCCACTTCGCGGACGAGGAACTGGATGGCCCCTGGCTTGTGGCACGCGCCGGCGGCGGCAGCTTTCTGCTCGTTGCAAACGAGGCCTGCACGCGCGAGCGCTGGCAACTCGTGGCAGATCAGCTGGCGGATATGATTGCGCGGCCGATCGCGCTTCCCTCGGGCGTTTTGCGCTTGTCCCCGCGCGTGGCGCTGATCCGGGCGCATCCTGCCGAGACGGTGGAATCCATGCTGGACCGACTGGGCCATGCCCTGGAGGACGCGCACGAGCAGCCAGGCACCCGTCTGGCCTGGGCAGACCGCGGCGTCACGCCGCCGGGCCGATCCGCCCAGCAGTTCGAAGTGGACCTGCTCGGGGCGATCGATCGGGACGAGATCGAAGTGCTGTTCCAGCCGCAGTTCAATCTCGGGGACGACAGGCTGACGGGCGCCGAAGCGCTGGCCCGATGGAACCATCCGCAGCTTGGCCGCATCGGCGCGGGCGCGCTCTTCGCCATCGCCGAGAGGGCAGACTATATCGGGCCGCTGTCACGCCACATCGCGCACAAGGCGATGTGGGCGGCGCGGGAATGGCCGGGCCAGTTGCGCCTTTCCATCAACGTCACGCCTGCCGATCTGGCTTTCGCCAGTTACACCCGCCAGATGCTGGAGTTGATCCGGGAAAGCGGGTTCCCGCTGCGGCGGCTGACACTGGAAATCACCGAACAGGCGTTGATCGGCGATGTGACCGTCGCGGCGCAGACGATGGCGGACTTTTCGGCGCAGGGCATCCGCATCGCGCTGGATGACTTCGGCGCCGGATTCTGCAACTTCCGCTATCTCAAGGTTCTGCCGATCCACTACCTGAAGCTGGACCGCGCCATGATCGACGGCATCACGACCGATCGCCGTGACGTGGCCGTGCTGCGCGCCATCGTCGCCATGGCCCGGGCGCTCGACCTCGAAGTCATAGCCGAGGGCATCGAGGAGGAGGGGCAGCGCGAAGTGGCGGCACGGGAGGGCTGCGCCTACTATCAGGGATTCCTGCGCGCGCAGCCGATGAGCGCGGCGAAGTTCGCAGCGCTGGCCGCCGCGCAGGAGCCGGGTCTGGAGAGCGCTGTCGCTTAGCACCTGCCGGTGCCGCCGAGCCGCGCAGGGGGCAGCGCGAACGGCGCTGCGCCTATCCGGCTTCAGCCTTTGCGTGCGACTGCGCTCAGCCCCTTGGTCAGCTGCAGGAGGCCGTTGAGGCGGCTCTTCGGATCGCCCCAGGCGCGTTGCAGCACCAGCTTGTTGTCCGGCCGCAGCTTCACCGCGCCGTTCAGCCTCTCGGCATAGGCGATAAGGCCTGCCGGGTTGGGGAAGCTGTCGTTGTGGAAGCTGACCAGGGTGCCGCGCGGCCCGACGTCGATCTTGGCGATGTGCGCCTCGATCGCCTGCCGCTTGATCTGGATGAGCTGGACAAGGTTCGCAGTCGGCTGGGGCACGGGGCCGAAGCGATCGATCATCTCGGCGGACAGCGACTCGATCTCCTGACGCGAATCCGCATCGTTGAGGCGGCGGTAGAGCGCCATGCGGACGGCGAGGTCCGGCACGTAATCTTCCGGGATCATGATCGGCGCTTCAACAGTGATCTGCGGAGACAGGCCCGAAGTGTCCTTCTCCAGCCCGACGCCGCCCGCGCGCGCGGCAAGGATGGCGTCCTCCAGCATCGACTGGTAGAGTTCGAAGCCGACTTCGCGAATGTGACCGGACTGCTCGTCGCCCAAGAGGTTGCCCGCTCCCCGAATGTCGAGATCGTGGCTGGCGAGCTGGAAGCCTGCACCGAGTGAATCGAGGTCACCCAGCACCTTGAGGCGCTTTTCAGCGACTTCGGACAGGGCCCGGTCTGCAGGCGTCGTCAGATAGGCATAGGCGCGCAGCTTTGAACGGCCGACGCGTCCGCGCAACTGATAAAGCTGGGCAAGGCCGAAGCGGTCGGCGCGGTGGATGATGATCGTGTTGGCGCGCGGAATGTCGATGCCCGATTCGACGATCGTGGTCGAGAGCAGGACCTCGTATTTGCCCTCGTAGAAGGCGCTCATGCGTTCTTCCACTTCGCCCGCCGCCATCTGGCCGTGAGCGGAGATGTACTTTACCTCGGGCACGTTCTTGTGCAGCCAGTCCTCGATCTCGGCCATGTCGGAGATGCGGGGGACGACGATGAAGCTCTGCCCGCCGCGATGGTGTTCGCGCAGCAAGGCTTCGCGCATCACCATCTCGTCCCATTCCATGACGTACGTGCGCACCGCCAGGCGGTCGACCGGCGGGGTCTGGATGGTGGAGAGTTCGCGCAGGCCCGACATCGCCATCTGCAGCGTGCGCGGAATCGGCGTGGCCGTCAGCGTCAGCACGTGCACGTCGGCACGCAGCTGCTTCAGCTTCTCCTTGTGATTCACGCCGAAGCGCTGCTCCTCATCGACGATGACGAGGCCGAGGCGCTTGAAGCTGACGGTCTTGGAAAGGATTGCGTGGGTGCCGCAAACCACGTCGACGGTTCCGTCCGCCAACCCGTCGCGGGTGGCCTTCGCTTCCTTTTCAGGCACGAGGCGGGAAAGACGGCCGACGTTGAGCGGGAAGCCGTTGAAGCGCTCCGCGAAGCTCGAATAATGCTGACGCGCCAGCAGCGTGGTGGGGGCGACGACGGCGACCTGCTGGCCCGCCATGGCCGCGACGAAGGCGGCGCGCAGCGCCACCTCGGTCTTCCCGAAACCAACGTCGCCGCACACGAGGCGGTCCATCGGCCTGCCGCTGGAGAGGTCTTCCAGCGTGTCCGCGATGGCGGCTTCCTGATCCTCGGTCTCCTGCCAGGGGAAGCGGTCGACGAACTGGTTGAAGCTGGATTCGTCGGCGGCGAGGACGGGGGCCTGACGCAACGCGCGTTCGGCGGCCGTCTTCATCAGTTCGCCCGCGATCTCCCGGATGCGCTCCTTCAGGCGGGCACGGCGCTTCTGCCAGGCCTCGCCGCCCAGCTTGTCCAGCGCGACGCCTTCCGCTTCGCTGCCGTAGCGCGAGAGGACGTCGAGGTTCTCGACCGGGATGTAGAGCTTGTCGCCGCCCGCATAGGTCAGCATCACGCAATCGTGCGGGCTCTTGCCGACGGGGATCGACTGCAAGCCTTCATACCGACCGATGCCGTGATCCATGTGGACGACGAGATCGCCCGGCGTCAGCGCCGCCAGTTCGGCGAGGAAGGCGTCGGAGTCCTTCTTCTTTTTCTTCCGGCGGACAAGGCGGTCACCCAGGATGTCCTGCTCGGTGATGACTTCGACCGACTCGTTGGAGAAGCCGGTCTCCAGCGGCAGCACCAGCGCGGCGGAGCGGCCCTGCACGGCAAGCCCCAGTGCCTCCTGCCAGGTCTCCGCGACGCGCGGCTCCGGACCCTGTGCCTCGCCGAGGATCGAGACGAGGCGGGCGCGACTGCCGGGGGAGTAGGCGGCGAGGATCGCCTTGCGGCCAGACTTGGCAATGGAATGAAGGTGCTTCGCGGCGGCTTCGTAGGCGTTGTCGCCTCGTGCGCGCTCAGGCGCGAAGTCCCGTGCATTGCCGAAGCCGAAGTCGATGACCTTCGCGCTTTCCGGCTGGGCGAACGGATCGGCCCGGTGGACGGGATGTGCCGCGATCAGTCCTTCGAACTCGTCCCTGGCGAGATAGAGCGAATCGGTCGGCAGCGGGCGATAGGAGCCGGCCTTCTGTCCCGATGTCTCGAGGCGCGCCTTGTGGTAATCGGCGATGTCAGTGAGGCGTTCATCCGCAGCGCCGAGCGCGGCGTTGTCGATCACGATGAGGTCGTCCGGCCCCAGATGGTCGAACAGAGTTACCAGCCGGTCCTCGAACAGCGGCAGCCAATGCTCCATGCCGGCAAGGCGGCGCCCATCGCTGACCGCCTGGTAGAGCGGGTCCGCCGTGGCGTTGGCGCCGAACATCTCACGATACCGGGTGCGGAAGCGCTTGACGGTGTCGTCGTCCAGCAGAGCTTCGCTGGCGGGCAGCAGCAGGTGGTCCGGAATAGTGCCGGTGGAGCGCTGAGTGCCGGTATCGAACAGGCGCAGCGTCTCCAGTTCGTCCCCGAAGAAGTCGAGGCGCAGACCGCCGTCCAGGCCGCTCGGCACGATGTCGAAGATGGAGCCGCGCACGGCGAACTCGCCTGCGTCGATGGCGGTGTCGATGCGCTGGTAGCCCTGCCGACGCAGCAGCGCGATCAGGCTTTCGTGGCCCACTTCCATGCCGGGTTTGAGCAGGCGCACCGATTCGCGGATGCGGAACGGCGTCAGCACGCGCTGGAGCAGCGCGTTGGTCGTGGTGACCAGCAGTTGTGGACCCTGCCGCTTCAGTTGCAGCGCATGAAGCGCGGCAAGGCGGCGAGCGCTGACCGACAAGGCGGGGCTGGCGCGGTCGTAGGGCAGGCAGTCCCACGCGGGGAACTCGATCACGTCCAGCTCGGGCGCGAAGAACTGCGCGGCGCTGGCGACGGCGCTCATTGCCGCGTCATTGTCAGCGACAAAGACGGTGCGGCCTTTCGCTGCGATGGCGCGGGCAAGGTCGGCCATGACCAGCGGCTGGGCGCCGCGAGTGACCGAGGCGAGGGTCAGCGGCGCCGGGGCCGTGATGATGCGATTGAAATCAGTCATGACGGAGATGGCAGGCGGGATATGCGGGACTGTGCGGAAATACAATCATCTTGCGCAGTAACACCGCGCCCGGCTGCTTGATCCGCAGCTCGCATCGTCTTTGACGTGACAACGCGAAAGATGGCGCCATGGTGCGCCATGAGGCTCGCAACGGGCCGGATCAGGATCGGAGCGGATGATGGCCACTTTGGAAGGCAAGCGCGTGCTGGTGACGGGGGCGTCAAGCGGATTGGGCCGGCACTTCGCGACCGTTCTTGCCCGGGAGGGAGCGGACGTGGTGCTCGCCGCCCGCCGGGTCGAGGCGCTTAAGGCGCTTGCGGCCGAAATCGGCGGACGCGCGACGTGCTTGCCGCTCGACGTGACGGACGTCGCCAGCATCAAGGCGGTGGCAGAGGAAGCCGGCCCTATCGACGTTTTGGTCAACAACGCCGGCGTGGCAGGCGCGCGAGCGGTGCTGGATACCACTCCGCAGGAGTACGACCATATCATGGACACAAACCTGCGTGGCGCTTTCCTGATGGCGACGTCCATCGGCCGGGGCATGCGGGAGCGCGGGACCGGCGGGGCGATCGTGAACATCGCGTCCATCCTCGGGCTGAGGCAAGGCGGGCAGTTGGCGGTCTATGCGATGAGCAAGGCAGCCGTGGTCCAGATGACGAAGCAGATGGCCCTGGAGTGCGCGCGCTACGGGATCCGGGTGAATGCCCTGGCCCCCGGCTACTTCGCCACGGACATGAACCGGGACTTCCTTTCCAGCAAGCTTGGCGAGGCCATGACCCAGCGCATTCCGCAACGCCGCTTCGGCACCTTCGAGGATCTGGATGGGCCGCTTTTGCTGCTCTGCTCGGACGCGTCCCGTTACATGACCGGCGTGGTCATTCCCGTGGACGGCGGGCACACCGTCAGTTCGCTTTAGGCGCGCCTGTGCGTGCAGATCCGATCAGCGAGGGATCTCGACGTAGTCCAGCTTCATCATCCGCTCGATCATCGGGCCGCGGTATTCGTCCGGAACAGGTATCGTACCCAGCGCCCAGCCCATGATGTCGACGTCCTCCTCCTCGATGATGCGCTCGAAGAGGTCGATCTCCTCACCCGACCATTCATGGTGGAACCGGTCGAAGAAGCAGCCGATCATGTAGTCGGCCTCGCGCGTGCCGCGATGCCACGCGCGGAACTTGAGGCGGGCGAGGCGGCTGGCGTTGTCGGGCGGGAGGTCGGTCATGGCCGCGCGTTACAGCGCAGCGCGGCCATGGACAAGATTTTTGGGCTCAGGAGTGCAGCACCTTGATGATCTCCTGCGGAGGACGGCCGGCGAGGTTCTTGGATACCTCGGCCATGAGCACGTTCTCCAGCTCCTTGTGGTAGTGCCGCCGCATCTGCCCCAGCGACTTCGGATCGGCGACGACCACCAGCTTGTCGATCTGGCGATCCAGAACCTGCCCGTTCAGCCACTGGGCCACCGCCGTGACGTGCGCGGCTTCCTCCATCTTGTCGAGCCGGTCCTTGGGCGCGCCGGACTGGAAGCGAGAGATCTTGTCATGATTGTTGGCGGCCGCGCTGTAGTTCGTGGCTTCGAGGGCCGGCGCATTCAGGGCTGTGAGCTGCGGTTCGCTTTCCATGCCGGTGTTCCGGTAAAGCTCGAACTTCTCTCCATCGACGATCGCGAATACGGTTCCGTGCGGCAAGAGCATGGTTGTCTCCTCTTTGAACTCGCCAGATCAACGGAAGGGCAGGGAACGGAGTTCCAGCGGCTCTGGCGAAACGGTGCGCACTCAGGCTAAGAGGCCCGCCATGCGGCCCGAAGCGCTCAATTCCCTTTTCGTCGAAACCGAAGCTCTCGATGGCGTCGGCCCGAAGCTGCGTCGGCCACTGGAGAAGCTGGGGCTCACGCGGATCCGGGATCTGGCCTACCACCTGCCTGACCGGTTCGTGGAACGCCGGGTCATCACAAATCTCGACGAAGGGAGCATCGGGGAGAACGTGGTGGTCGCCCTCACCGTGCGGGAGCACCGGGCTCCGCCAGGGCGCGGGCCTTTCCGGGTGGTCGCCGAAGACGTTGCAGGCAATATCTGTACGCTCACCTACTTCGGCCGCGCTTCGTATTCGGCGAAGAAGCAGTTGCCGGTGGGGGAAACCCGCTGGGTGGCAGGGCGTCTGGACCAGTACGGCCAGATGCTCCAGATCGTTCATCCCGAGCATGTTTCGGAGAACGCGTCCGCGCCGCTCGGGCACTTGTGCGAAGCGGTCTATCCACTGTCCGAGGGGCTCACCCAAGGGCGCCTTGGCTCGCTGGTGTCGCAGGCCCTCCAGGGGCTTCCCGACCTGCCGGAGTGGATCGAGCCCGGTCTTGCGGCCAAGACCGGCTGGCCCGTCTGGCGCGAAGCGCTGGCCGCAGCCCATCGCAGCGCCCACGCGGAGGCGCGGGACCGTCTCGCCTATGACGAACTGCTTGCCAACGCCCTTGCGCTCATGCTGGTGCGGGAGAGCAATCGATCGCAACGGGGGACGCCGCTGCAGGGCGACGGCGCGCTGCGCGCCAAGCTGCAGCTTCCTTTCGCCCTGACCGGCGCACAGGCCCGCTCCATCCGGGAGATCGAGGGTGATCTGGCGCAGGGCGCCCCGATGCTGCGCCTGCTTCAGGGGGACGTGGGGTCGGGCAAGACCGTCGTTGCGCTGTCCGCGATGCTGATCGCGGTCGAGGCGGGCGCACAGGCCGCGCTTCTGGCGCCGACCGAAATCCTGGCGCGGCAGCACTACGAAACATTGTCGCGGATGCTGCGGGGCACCGGCGTCGAGATCGCCCTGCTGACCGGGCGTGACAAGGGCAAGGCGCGCGAAGCGATCCTGATGGGCCTGCTGGACGGTTCCATCCAGATCGTGGTGGGCACGCACGCGATTTTTCAGGACAGTGTCACGTACCGCAACCTCGCCCTTGTCGTGATCGACGAGCAGCATCGCTTCGGCGTTGGCCAGCGCCTGATGCTGGCGCGCAAGGGACGCCGGGTGCCGCATACCCTGGCGATGACGGCCACGCCCATCCCCCGTACGCTGACGCTCGCGCAGTACGGCGAGATGGAAGTCTCCAAGCTGGACGAATTGCCTCCGGGACGGCAGGCGATCGATACGCGGGTCGTCGCTGTCGAGCGGCTGGACGACGTGGCGCAGGCGCTCGCCAGACACATTGCCTCGGGCCAGCAGGCCTACTGGGTCTGCCCGATGGTAACCGAGAATGAGAACGAAGACCTTGCGGCCGCGGAAGCGCGTTACGCGGCGCTCAAGGAACGTTTTGGCGATGCTGTGGCTCTTGTCCATGGCCAGCTCCGGCCGGAGGTCAAGGACGCGGCGATGGAGCGGTTCGCGCGAGGCGAGGCCAGCCTGCTGGTCGCCACCACCGTCATCGAGGTGGGCGTCGATGTTCCCAATGCGACTCTGATGGTCATCGAACAGGCAGAGCGGTTCGGGCTCGCGCAACTGCACCAGCTGCGCGGGCGGGTGGGGCGTGGATCGGGAAAGTCCACCTGCCTCCTGCTACGCGGCGACAAGCTGTCGGAGACCGCGCGCCAGCGCCTTGCCCTCATGCGCGAGACGCAGGACGGCTTTCGGCTGGCTGAAGAGGATCTCCAGCTACGCGGCGGGGGTGAACTGCTGGGAACGCGCCAGTCGGGCGACACGCCCTTCCGCATCGCCAATCTGGAGCAGATTACCCGCCTGCTGCCGATGGCGCACGACGACGCCCGCCTGCTGATCGAGAGGGACGGCGGCCTGTCCGGGGAACGCGGCGAAGCGGCGCGGCTGCTGCTGTACCTGTTCGAGCGGGACTGGGGTGTCCAGTTGCTTCGCTCCGGATAAGCCCGAGGCGGAAAGGCCGATTGACTGCCCCGGCAGGCTGCTTGTTCCGCTGGACGTGGAACTGGTAAGACCGAACGACTGAAGCCGAAAGATCGGTCAGACGGGGAAGGGCCCAGAATGAAACAGGATAGCCCAGGGGAAGGGGCGCAATCCGCCAGGGAGCCGGCATCGCCTCGGCTCTACCGCAAGATTGCCGCGCGCCTGATGGATGGCGTGCGCGAGGGGCTCTACCCGGTAGGCGGACGTATGCCGGCCGAACGGGAGCTGGCCGTGCTTATGGGAGTGAGCCGGCCGGTCATCCGCGAAGCGCTGTGTGGAGCGGCGTGCAAAATTGACCCCCTTAGCGGGGTGATCGGCGTCTAAAATTGACCCCCTTCATCTCATCATGAGAAGCGCCGCCGTTTGGGTTCCGGACGGCGGGTACAGGGATGTTGGTTG
>NZ_PPSM01000056.1:2500-5845 GCF_002916655.1 Novosphingobium sp. HII-3 | reverse complement strand
TGGTTGCGGGGGCAGGATTTGAACCTGCGACCTTCAGGTTATGAGCCTGACGAGC
Organism: Novosphingobium sp. HII-3; assembly: GCF_002916655.1. Classification (GTDB taxonomy): domain Bacteria; phylum Pseudomonadota; class Alphaproteobacteria; order Sphingomonadales; family Sphingomonadaceae; genus Novosphingobium; species Novosphingobium panipatense. The sequence continues at coordinate 5,790 of NZ_PPSM01000056.1, read as the reverse complement.
TACCGGGCTGCTCCACCCCGCGTCACCGATTGTGTGCGTTCGAGGGGAACGCGAAGAGGGCCTTTGGGGGATTTTTCCCCTTGGCCCTTTTGTGTTTTGTCACTGTGATGGGTTTTTTTGTGTTCAACGATTGTGCGCGTCGGCTTCAATGCCTGGCGACGTCCTACTCTTCCGGGGCTTGAGCCACAGTACCATTGGCGCTGTCAGGTTTCACGGCCGAGTTCGAGATGGGATCGGGTGGGTCACTGACGCTATGGTCACCAAGCAATGGAGCCGACGCGTTGTGTCGTTGGGTTTAATCGATGTTTTGCCCGTGCGTATTTCAGATCGTATGGTTCTGGCTGCTTATCGTCCTACCGGACAGCTTCCTGTTGCAGGGCTGTCATTGATGGTGGGATTCATCAAGCATGATCAGAGTTATTAGGACCGGTTAGCTCCACGCGTTACCACGCTTCCACACCCGGCCTATCAACGTGATGGTCTATCACGACTCGAAGATACCTAATCTTGAGGGAGGCTTCCCGCTTAGATGCTTTCAGCGGTTATCCCGTCCATGCATAGCTACCCTGCTGCGCTCCTGGCGGAACGACAGGTACACCAGAGGCATGTTCATCCCGGTCCTCTCGTACTAGGGACAACTCCTCTCAAGTATCGACGCCCACGGCAGATAGGGACCAAACTGTCTCGCGACGTTCTGAACCCAGCTCACGTACCACTTTAATTGGCGAACAGCCAAACCCTTGGGACCTGCTCCAGCCCCAGGATGTGATGAGCCGACATCGAGGTGCCAAACGATTCCGTCGATATGAGCTCTTGGGAATCATCAGCCTGTTATCCCCGGCGTACCTTTTATCCGTTGAGCGATGGCCCTTCCACGAGGGACCACCGGATCACTATGACCGACTTTCGTCTCTGCTCGATTCGTCAATCTCGCAGTCAGGCAGGCTTATGCCATTGCACTCTTGCAGCCGGTTTCCAACCGGCCTGAGCCTACCATCGCGCGCCTCCGTTACTCTTTAGGAGGCGACCGCCCCAGTCAAACTACCCGCCACAGAGGGTCCCCGAACCGGATAACGGTCCTGGGTTAGACATCAGAACATAACAGGGTGGTATTTCACCTATGGCTCCACACCAGCTGGCGCCGGTGCTTCAAAGCCTCCCACCTATGCTACACAATTCTATCCTAATGCCACTCTGAAGCTGCAGTAAAGGTGCACGGGGTCTTTCCGTCTAACCGCGGGTACTCCGCATCTTCACGGAGAATTCAATTTCGCTGAGCATATCCTGGAGACAGTGGGGAAGTCGTTACGCCATTCGTGCAGGTCGGAACTTACCCGACAAGGAATTTCGCTACCTTAGGACCGTTATAGTTACGGCCGCCGTTTACTCGGGCTTCAATTCGGAGCTTGCACTCCTCCTCTTAACCTTCGAGCACCGGGCAGGCGTCAGACCCTATACGTCGTCTTGAAGCCGACTTAGCAGAGTCCTGTGTTTTTGCTAAACAGTCGCTACCCCCTGGCCTGTGCCCCCCACATCTGCTTGCGCAAACATGGGGCCTCCTTCTTCCGAAGGTACGGAGGCAATTTGCCGAGTTCCTTCAGGATACTTCTCTCAAGCGCCTTGGTATACTCTACCTGACCACCTGTGTCGGTTTCGGGTACGGTCTATACGGTGGGGCTATTTCCTGGAACCACGTGAAAGCACGTCCAATCCAATAAGGACGTACAATGTAAGTGATCCGTCACACACCACCAGGCCCACGAATATTAACGTGGTTCCCATCGACTACCCCCTTCGGGCTCGTCTTAGGGGCCGGCTCACCCTGCTCAGATTAGCTTTAAGCAGGAACCCTTGGTCTTTCGGCGAGAGGGCATCTCACCCTCTTTATCGCTACTCATGTCAGCATTCGCACTTCCGATACGTCCACCATCGGTTACCCTTTGGCTTCACTCGCCTACGGAACGCTCCGCTACCGCTCAGATCAAAGATCTGAACCCTAAGCTTCGGTGCATCACTTTAGCCCCGTTACATTTTCGCCGCAGGAACCCTTGTTTAGACCAGTGAGCTGTTACGCTTTCTTTAAAGGATGGCTGCTTCTAAGCCAACCTCCTGGTTGTTTTGGGATTCCCACATGCTTTCCCACTTAGTGATGACTTGGGGACCTTAGCTGTAGGTTAGGGCTGTTTCCCTTTTGACGACGGACCTTAGCACCCGCCGTCTGTCTGCCGGACTAGACTCGTTGGTATTCGGAGTTTGGTTAGAATTGGTAGATCTCGCGACCCCCGCATCCATCCAGTGCTCTACCCCCAACGGCAAATATCCGACGCTCTACCTCAATAGATTTCGCGGAGAACCAGCTATTTCCCGGCTTGATTGGCCTTTCACCCCTAAACACAACTCATCCGAGAATTTTTCAACATTCACCGGTTCGGTCCTCCAGTGCGTGTTACCGCACCTTCAACCTGGTCATGCCTAGATCGCCGGGTTTCGGGTCTAATACACCATACTCAAATCGCCCTATTCAGACTCGCTTTCGCTGCGCCTACACCTAACGGCTTAAGCTTGCATGGTACATTAAGTCACTGACCCATTATGCAAGAGGTACGCTGTCACCCCCTAAAGAGGCTCCAACTGCTTGTAAGCATCCGGTTTCAGGTACTGTTTCACTCCCCTCATCGGGGTGCTTTTCACCTTTCCCTCACGGTACTGTGTTCGCTATCGGTCATGTACGAGTATTTAGGCTTGGAGGGTGGTCCCCCCATGTTCAGACAGGATTTCACGTGTCCCGCCCTACTCGAGTCCTTGACTATCACTTTCGCATACGGGGCTGTCACCCGCTATGGCCGCTCTTTCCAAAGCGTTCTGCTAGTTGAAATCAAGGCACTGGCCTGGTCCGCGTTCGCTCGCCACTACTAACGGAATCTCGGTTGATGTCTTTTCCTCCGGGTACTTAGATGTTTCAGTTCCCCGGGTTCGCTTCACCAAGTCTATATATTCAACTTGGAGATACCTTATCCACCTCACTCACATCACGATCGCTCGTGATACGAGAGAAATGGTGAAGGTGGGTTTCCCCATTCGGAAATCGCCGGATCAAAGTTTGCTCACAACTCCCCGACGCTTATCGCAGCGTGCCACGTCCTTCATCGCCTGTACATGCCAAGGCATCCACCAGATGCTCTTACCTCACGCTTGAGAATCCACACCATCAATGACAGCCCTGCATAAAGGCGTCACCGTTTACAGGTGCGGACGATAATCTCAGCCAGATATACAATCTGTATGTAACG
>NZ_PPSM01000055.1 GCF_002916655.1 Novosphingobium sp. HII-3 | reverse complement strand
AGGGCCCCGGTGAGGCGTTCGGAGCCGAACACCGATGTCCACTCATCGAAGGGAAGATTGCTGGTGATCAGCGTGCTGCCGCGTTCGTACCGCTGGCTGAGCACCTCAAACAGCAACTCGCTGCCTAGGGTCAGGATCTGTAATTGCAGAGCTAGGCGGTGTTGATCCCTTGAGGGTTTCATGGATCTGTCCGCACTGGCCGAGCCGGAGCTGGTCGTGCTGTATCGGGTCTCACAGAGGCGAACGTTGCATTGACTCGACGCGGGCTTGTCGGCCCATCTGACTACCTTCGCAGATCGTTCGTCCCTGCGTTCCCTCGCGGGACACCGCCCTCGGATCAGCTTTGACGCTTCACCGCTGGCAAACAGGTTCTATCCTACCTCGCGCCTGGAACAAAGTGCCATCGCGCAGCATGGCATGCATGATGACTGCGAGGCGGCGGGCAAGGGCGACGCGAGCCTTCTTCAGGCCGCGACGCTTGGCGATCTTCATGGCCCATGTTTTCAGGGCGAAGGTCTCACGGCTCCGGGTGAGGATCGAGTTGGCAGCTTCGTACAGCAGTTTACGTACGGCGCCGTCACCCTGTTTGGTGATCCTGCCTGTCCAGTCGAGCTCGCCCGACTGATGGCGTCGGGGTACAAGGCCGAAGTAGGCCCCGGCATTGCGTGATTGTCGGAAGCGTCCGGCTTCATCGACTGCAGCGGCGAAGGCAGCAGATGTCTGCACGCCCACGCCCGGTATGGTCATCAGGATTTCGCAGGCCTGTGACTGGCTAGCGATGAGCCGCAGGCGGCGGTCCATTTCCTTGATCTGTTGGACCAATTCCGTGCGCACGGACAGCAAGGATGCGATGGCATCGCCAAGGCCCGGAATGTGGGCGGCCTGCATGATCCGTTCGAGGAAGGCCTTCCCTTGACCTGCGCCGGGTCGATAGCCGAACGTCGCGCAGAGACCGCGGATCGTATTGTCGAGCCGGACACGCGCTTCCACCAAATGGCTGCGTGCGGTGATCACGCTGCGAACGCCATGCGCTGCCGGAGATTTGACATGCACCTCCTTGTAGAAGCCGGTGCGCGCCAACTGTGCGAGGCCGGCGGCATCGTGAGGATCGGTCTTGTTCGCCTTCATTGTCTTGAGGCTCTGGTGCGCCTGGCGGGCATCGATGCACACCACCGGGACATCCAGTTCACGCAGACCAAGGCAGATCGCCGGCGACATGCGGCCCGTTTCGATCACCGCCCGCTCGATTGGCCCGTATCGCTCCAACATCATCGCGATCGCCTCCGGAGAGCTTTCCACCTTCTCCGATACGACCTTCCGACCATTGTCATCAACGATACAGACCTGCGTGCTTTCCATCGACAGGTCCAATCCGGCATAGTGCTTCATGGCTGCTTCCTTCCTTCAGGATTCGACAACCAGAAGTGTGCGCCTCAACCGAGGTCCGAGGGAAGCAGCCGCAATTACACGATGACTCATTGATCACAGCCAGAAGATGATGGTTGCGGCGAGAGCGATGGCGGAGAAGAAAACGGAGGGGCAGCGATCGTAGCGCGTTGCAACGCGGCGCCAGTCCTTGAGGCGGCCGAACATGATCTCGATGCGGTTGCGGCGTTTGTATCGGCGCTTGTCGTATTTAACGGGTTGGAGCCGGGATTTTCGGCCAGGAATGCAAGGCTTGATACCCTTTGCCTGCAAAGCCTCCCTGAACCAGTCGGCGTCATAGCCGCGGTCGCCCAGCAGCCATTTGGCTTTGGGCAAATCGTCCAGCAGAGCCGCAGCGCCGGTATAGTCGCTGATCTGCCCCGCGGTCATGAAGAAGCTCAAGGGGCGGCCGTTGGCGTCGGTGACGGCGTGAAGCTTGGTGTTCATGCCGCCCTTGGTGCGGCCGATCAGGCGCCCGAGATCCCCTTTTTAACCCGCAGGCTCGAAGCCGTGCGGTGAGCCTTCAAATAGGTCGCATCAATCATGACCGTCGCTGGTTCGGCACCTTCCGCGGCCAGCCCTTCCATCATGCGAAGGAATACGCCCATTTCGCCCCATCGCTTCCACCGGTTGTACAGTGTCTTGTGGGGGCCATACTCCTTGGGGGCATCGCGCCAGCGCAGCCCATTGCGATTGACGAACACGATGCCGCTCAGCACCCGTCGATCATCAACCCGCGGCTTGCCGTGGCTCTTGGGAAAGTAAGGGCGCAGACGATCCATCTGCTCGTCAGTCAGCCAGTACAGGTCGCTCATTCTCAGTCTCCTCACGGAGCCTGAATCAGATCACGCCTTTCACATCAATGGGTCCTGACCCTAGGATCATGTAGATATTGAGGCATCGCCGCGAATGCCTGAACAATGTTCCCTGAAAATTGCTCCCAAAGGCATAGGTGTAATGCCGAACACGGCTGCCGCAGGGAACAAGAGTTCACTCCGTTTTGAGGGCATGCTTCAGGGTTTCTAGATGAAATTGGATCAATCTCGGCCCACTCGGGTCGCTTACCTCGTGCATGACCTTCACGACGCGGCGGTACAGCGCCGCTTCACCTTGTTGACGGGGGAGGGCATGGACGTTCGGCTGGGTGGATTTCGCAGGCATGGCACTGCACCGGGGTCCCAACACTCGGGGCAGCTTGACCTTGGGCGCACGATGGATGCCCGGCTCGTGCGCAGGGCGATGTCGGTCCTGCGCCATCTGATCTGGCCCCGAAGTGTCAGGGTGCTTTGTCGGGATGTTCCGGTCATCATGGCGCGAAATCTCGAGATGCTGGCGCTTGCATGCCGGGTCAGAACAAAGGGGCAGCGTCTCGTCTACGAGTGCCTGGACCTCCACCGTCTGATGCTCGGGTCCGGGTTCACGTCACGTCTGATGCGCTGGATGGAACGGCGGCTGCTTGCCCGGACGAACCTTATTCTCGTCAGTTCCCCGGCCTTTGCGAGGGAGTATTTCGGCAGCAGGCAGGGATGCTCGAATGACGTTCTTCTCGTCGAAAACAAAGTGCCGTCATTACCGCGTGCTGAAGGTAGACGGCCTCGTGAAGAAGGCGGAACGGTCATTATCGGCTGGTTCGGCATGCTCCGGTGTCGCCGCAGCCTGCAGCAACTTAAGACGATCGTGCAGCAGGCACGTGGCAAGGTGGAGGTTCTCGTTGCCGGCATTCCCAGCCCTGCCGAGTTTCCCGACTTTGAAGCGCAAGTGACCGCACGCCCCGGAGTCACGTATCTGGGCCCCTACACGCAAGATGATCTGCCCGCCCTGTACGCGCGCGTCGATTACGTTTGGGCTATCGACTACTTCGAAGAAGGCCTCAACTCCAGATGGCTGCTTCCCAATCGGCTTTACGAGGGTATCGCGCATGGGGTGGCGCCCATCGCTTTGCGCGGCGTCGAAACCGGACGATGGCTCGAGGAGCACGGTGTGGGCCTTTTGGTCGATGATCCGGTCGGGGAGCTTGCCGATAAAATGCTGACCCTTTCGGATGAAGCGCAAAGGGCGATGCGGCTGCAGTTGGGAAGACTCCCGCAGGAAGCGGTGATCCAGACCGCTCCCGAGCGCCGAGCGATAGCACTGGCAGTTGCGGGGTGTCGTGATGCGTAAGGATATAGCTGCCGATAGCATCCTGATAGTGGTGCCGTGTCTGAATGAGGAAGCGCACTTATCCCTGCTGCTGCCGCAGTTGCTGAAGCAGGCGGGCGATGCGTCGGTGGTCGTGGCTGATGGCGGAAGCGTGGATCGCAGTCGCGACATCGTGCAAGCCTTGAGCCGTGTTCATCGCAATCTGATTCTGATGAACAATCCTGGCAAGACGCAGAGCGCTGCAGTCAATCTGGCGGTTCGCGTGCATGGACAGAAGTGCCGCTGGCTCCTGCGGGTCGATGCCCATGCCATTTACCCCGACGACTTCATTCAGCAGCTTATCCGTGCAGCGGCAGAGAGGAATGCGTCTTCCGTGGTCGTACCCATGATCACCAGAGGTCACGGTTGCTTCCAGAAGGCGGCCGCCGCAGCCCAGAACTCCGTGCTGGGTACGGGTGGTGCCCTCCACCGCTCCGTGGGCCCGGGCGGCTGGGTGGATCACGGTCATCACGCGCTCATGGACCTGACCCTCTTCATGCAAGTTGGGGGATACGATGAAGGGTTCGTCGCCAATGAAGATGCGGAGTTCGACCGGCGGCTGATATCCGCCGGTGGACGAATCTGGCTGGAGCGAAAGGCGATGATAACCTATTTCCCAAGGAAGACGGCAGGCAGACTGTTCCGGCAGTACCGCAACTATGGGAGGGGCCGAGCTCGCAATCTCAGGCGGCATCCGGTACCGGTGCGTCTGCGGCAGATGCTGCCACTGATGGTCACGCCGGCCGTCGCGGCCGCGACGTTGGGCCTGGTTATGGCAAGTCGGTGGCCCGAAGGGCTGCTGATGGCGCTGCCTGCCTTTCTCTGGTTGACCGTCTGTCTGGTGGGAGGCGTACTTCTTGGCCTTGAGGGCAAGTGCTGGTGCAAGGCTTTCTCTGGCTTTCCGGCGGCGATCATGCATATGGCCTGGTCGCTCGGGTTTGTGGAGGAAGCACTGGATGGCAAGCCCGTCCACGAAGCGCCGTCCCCTCTGGTGTTCAGCCCGCCCATCGGACAGGACTGCTCACCCGAGGAGCGACAGGGGTTCATGGTCTTGAACTGAGCGGCTTTGTAAGCGTGGGGTGGGCGACTGCCGCAATCTCACCCAATTCGGATCATCTCACGAAGTCCTTTGTAGTCCGGGAGCGTTGCGGACGGAAGCGTTCTCTGCGGGAGCGCACTCAACTTCAGAAGCGGAAAGTCACGTAACCCGCTCCGTAGAACAGGTCCCGGCCGGGCTTGAACTTTTCCGACACGTCTCCGTAGATCGTGTAGAAGCCGAGGGTGGTGAAGGGATTGAGCGTGTAGCGGCCTGCAGCCGTCGCGCGTTTGCCGAAGAAGCGTGAATCGGTTTCATTGCCGCTACGCAGTACCTGCCCACCTAGAGAGTACACGCCGTCCCGTATGGACGTGCGCCAGAGGCCGGCCACGGAGAAGTCCAGCGTCAGTTTGCGCAGCGGTTGCAACGTCAACATCGGTTGCACGATCGTCAGGTTCTGAGTGCGTATTTCAGAAGTTCTGGACAGCCGTTTCACAAAATCGCGGACAGGCGTTTCGCTAAGTCCCGGACAGTCGGCGCAGTTTGGTCATAGGTGCCTTGTTGTGGTTCAGGCGGTTATGATTTCGGCTTTCTCTATGTCGGTCAAGAGGGGCGCGGGTCGGCTTTTGCGCATGCTGTCGCCTTCGAGTGTTATGCGGTGGGCATTATGTACCAGGCGGTCGAGGATGGCGTCAGCGATCGTGGGGGCACCGATCATTTCGTGCCACTGAGCGACCGGTAACTGAGCCGTGATCAAGGTGGATTTACGCTTGTAGCGCTCCTCGAAGATTTCAAGCAGATCGCCGCGCTGCTGCTCGGTCAGCCCATGGCTACCCCAGTCGTCGAGCACGAGCAGTTGGATGCGGGTGAGCTTGTCGATCAGGCGCGGGAAGCGGCCGTCGAGCCGGGCCATTGCCAGATCTTCGAACAGTCGGGGCATGCGAACGTAGAGTACCGAGTAGTCGAGCCGGGCTGCCTGACGGGCGAACGCACACCCCAACCAGGTTTTCCCCGTACCGGTTGGCCCTGTAATGATTAGATGTTCATGCGCCTTGAGCCAGTCGCCCTGCGCAAGCGCCAGGACGCTGCGGCGATCCAGCTTGCGGTGCGCGGCGAAGTCGATGTTCTCGATACAGGCGTCGCTGAATCGTAGTCGCGCGGCCGTAAGCCGGTTGGCGAGCCGCTTGTCACAGCGCATCGCCATCTCCCGATCGAGCATCAGCCCGAGCCATTCGTCCCGGGAGAGCCCTTCGCTTCCCGCCTGTTCGGCAAGTTCACGGTAAGCACTCGCCATCCCGGCGAGCCCCAGCGTCTGCATCTGGTCCAACATGGGGTGTGTCAGCATGATCGTCGCTTCCTTTCACTGATAGTAGACCCCACCGCGGATGTTGCCGTGCGATGGAGCTGGCCGGATCGGTTCTTGGGCAGGACTGGCCTGATCCAGCCCGGATTTGAGGATCGAGAGGACCGAGGCATATGTGGTGGCCTCGATTGCCAGCGCGCGGTCACAGGCCGCATCGAGACGGACATGGCCATAGCCGCGCCCTAGCGAGAGG
>NZ_PPSM01000054.1 GCF_002916655.1 Novosphingobium sp. HII-3 | reverse complement strand
CCCCCGTCTCGGAAAGCCGCCGCAGATGTTCGCCGATCGCGAAAAACCCCGATACCTTCATATCGCACCTCGTTTGCCGAGGCCGAGTGAATCATTTCACCCCGCAACACGCCAGAGGTTTTTGGGGGCGTCCAGCTCCGCCGTTCAGCTGATGAACAGCGTGCGGCGGACCATAACCTCTTCTACGCGCCAGAGTTGAGGGATGTAGCCCCAAAACCATCCAAACAGGCTACACCAGCTCAGTCGACCAAGCAGCTGATTGCAACGCACCCTTGTTGTACGGCGACGACAGGAGCGGTCGTCAAAGCCGCCTTTGCATTAATCGTCGATTTGACAGTAGCGACCGCATTGACCTCACGTGAATGATCGCTCACTTAAGTAAGCATCCGGTGAGTACCGCGGCGGCTTGAGACGCAATCCGGGTGGGCTGCCGAGTGCGCGATTACGCGGCGACCGGCAGCTGTGTGCGAAGGGCCTGCCAATTCCACGGGAGCAGCTCATGCAAGCGCTGCTGCGGGATGTCGGCGATGCGGGTGAGGACGTCGGCAAGCCAGGCTTGCGGGTCGACGTCGTTGAGCTTGGCGGTGGAGATGAGGCTGAACATGAAAGCAGCGCGCTGACCGCCACGGTCCGAGCCGGCGAAGAGCCAGGCTTTGCGCCCGATGGCGATGCCGCGCATCGCGCGCTCGGCGCAATTGTTAGTCAGGCAGACCCGACCGTCGTCGAGGAAAGCGGCGAACGCGGCCCAGTCCCTAAGCATGTAGTCCATGGCTTTGGCGACTTCGGAGGAGCGTGAGAGGCTCGAGCGCTGCTCGATCATCCAGGAGCGCAGATCGTCGAGCAGAGGCGCGACGTGCTGGTCTCGGGCGATCCGCCGCTGCTCGGCGCTCTGGCCGGTGATGGTGCGCTCGAACGCGAAGACGGCATCGATGCGGCGCACGGCCTCGACAGCGAGAGGGGCGATCACCGGCGAGCCCTTGCGGCCCTTCTTGAGCTGGGTTTCGGCATCGGCCAGCTCAAAGAAGTGGCGTCGTGCGTGCGCCCAGCACAAGGCCCGCTTCAGCGGCTCGGGCTGCCGATCTGGCCGGAACAAGCCGTTGTAGCCGGCATAGGCGTCTGCCTGGAGGATGCCGGACCAGCCCTGCAAGTGAGCGAGCGGATGCTCGCCGCGCCGATCGCGAGAGTAGTGGTAGATGGCTGCCGGCGGTGCTCTGCCACCGAATGGCCGATCGTCGCGCACGTAGGTCCACAACCGAGCCGTATCGGTCTTGCCGCCCGCCAGCACCGGAATGGTCGTGTCGTCCCCGTGAAGTCGCTCACCGGCGAGGGTGTGCGCCTCGATCAAGCGGTAGAGCGGCATCAGCGCCGCGGTGCAAGCGCCGACCTGGTCAGCCAGCGTCGTCAGGCTGAGCTCGACACCCTCGCGAGCATAGCGATCCCGCTGACGGTTAAGGGGCTGATGCGCGCCGAATTTCTCGAAGAGGATCATCGCCAGGAAGCTGGGGCCGAACAGGCCACGCGGCGTCACATGGAAGGGCGCGGGCGGCTGTGTGATCCTCTCGCACTCCCGGCAGGAGAATTTCTCACGGACGGTCTGAACGACTTTCCATTGGCGCGGGATCACCTCGAGCGTCTCGCTCACATCCTCGCCAAGCTTGGAGAGGCGATCGCTGCCGCATGCCGGGCACGAGCACGGCGCCGCAATGACGACGCGCTCGCGCGGAAGATGCTCGGGCAAGGGTTTGCGCGCCGGTCGTTTACGCGTGAATGCGGCGACACTCGCGCCAGCAGCGGCGATGATCGCAAGCGCCTCGTCCTCGCTGGCCGATGCCTCCAGCTCCTCGAAGCCTAGCTCCAGCTGATCGATCAGCTGGCGTGCACGCTCGGAGCGCTGGCCATACAGAGCACGCCGCATCTTTTCGTTTTGGAGCTCGAGGAGGGCATTGCGGGCTTCCAGATCAGCGTTGATCGCCTTGACCCTGGCAGCATCTGCCCGAGCCATTGCCAGCTCGGCCCTGAGGGCCTCGAAGTCTTCTGGAGCGGGTGAGCCAGCGGCATCCATGACCAGCAAGGAATCACAGAAAACCGCGGATTTGAAGCGCTAAGTGCGCCTGTGCGCGAACAATGTGCGGACCTAGAGCACTTTTACAATGACCGTTGATATCCGGCGGCGTGGAAGAAGTTGGCGCATTCGTCTGGGTGGAAGCGGTCGAGCAGGTTGCCAATGCGTTTGACGAGTGCATCGACGGTTCGTGCCGGCTCTTGGCGCAGGAGGGCCTTCAGCTTCGAGAAAGCCATCTCGATGGGGTTCATGTCGGGACTGTAAGGCGGCAGGTAGAAGATCTGAGCGTGCCGTTCGGCGATCGCCTCACGGACGCCGGCGACCTTGTGCGCAGGCAGGTTGTCGAGGACGAGAACGTCGCCTGGGTTGAGGGTTGGTGCAAGGACATGCTGGACATAGGTGCGGAAGGCATCGCCATCCATTGCGCGGTCCAGCACCCAAGGCGCGGTCATGCCGGTGAGACGTAGCCCAGCGACGAAAGTCATCGTCTTCCAGTGCCCGAAGGGCGCTTTGTCGCGGCAGCGTTCGCCAACCGGAGACCAGCCATAGAGCCGAGCCATCTTCGTGTTCACCCCGGTCTCATCGAGAAAGACGAGGCTCTCAGGGTCGAGGAAGGGCTGTGCCGCTCTCCACAGCTTGCGGCGCGCGGCGACGTCCGGCCGATCCTGCTCGGCGGCTCGTAGCGCTTTTTTTAAACGACAGCCCGAGCCGCTTGGCTGCATTCCAGATCGCTCCGGTGCTGAGCTCGACGCCGTGCTCCGCCAGCAGCCATGACTGGGCTTGAGCCAGCGTCACCCCCGGTCGCGAGCGGATATGCGCCGCCAACGCAAGCTCCTGCTCCCCCGACAGCTTGCGAGGCGCATGTCCGCGGTTCGGGTTTATCCTTGCGTCGCCGGTCGTACGGCGACGGATCAATGCCTTGTAGATGTAGGCAATACTCACCTCGAAGGTCGCAGCTGCTTGCCGAACCGGCACACCGCCATCCACCGCCTTCAGCACTCGATCACGCAGATCCTGCGAGTAGCTCTGACCAGACCGCCAACCCATTGCCGCCCCCATCACATCAGCGGCTATGAATCACAGGATCATCGTCTTGGGAATCCCTCTCCGATTCCGCTCATCATGGAAGTGCTCTAACCAGCGCTGGTCGGCCGCCAAGTGCACTGGGGGTTACGCCAGTCGACACCCTCGAGCAAACAGGCCAACTGCGAGCTCGTCAGCGACACCGTCCCATCCTTTGCCGATGGCCAGATGAAGCGACCTTTCTCGAGCCGTTTGGCATAGAGCGACATACCAACCCCATCATGCCAGATGATCTTGACCAGAGAGCCGGCCCGTCCGCGAAACACGAACAGATCGCCACCATGAGGATCGCGCCCAAGACCTTGCTGCACCAGCAGCGCCAAGCCTTGCATGCCCTTCCTCATGTCGGTGTGGCCCATGGCGATCCACACACGCGCTCCGGTAGGGATCACCGCAGAGCCTTGAGCGCCGCGGCCACCAACGCAGGCGAAGCCGACGCGAAGATGCTCACCCGCCGGTCGCGCGCAAGATCTACGACAATCACCGAACCTGACGTCGGCGTCACAGCTCCACCATCCTGGATCACCGCCTCAGCAAAGCCTGGGCTGGCAAGCTCGGGCGCTGCCCGCTCAACCCCCGCCTCGCGAAGCTTGCGACGCCAGATGTAGATCAGCGCTGTCGAGACATCGTACCGTCGAGCAACCTCGGCCACGCACGCTCCAGGCGAGAAGGCGTCCCTCAGGATCTGCAGCCGCTCATCGTGGCTCCAACGCCGGCGCCGCTCGGGCCCTGAAATCACCGTGACCTGCCCCATAACCGCTCCTAAGTGCGCTCTTAAGAGCACTCCTAAGAGCGGTCGCTCACTAGCAGAGCAAGGCGGGCCTCACCGAAGGGGTACTCACTTAAGTGCTACTATGACGAAGAAAGTGGAGCGTCAAAGGGGGGAGCGATGATGACCAATCCATCCATCTTGCAAACATCGTCTGGATCGCGCCGTACCGCAAAAGACCGTCGTGAACAAATTATAGCGGCCTCACGCACGCTCTTCGCGCAGAACGGCTTTGACGCAACAAGCATGGCGCAGATCGCTCGGGAGTCGCAGGTGTTGGTGGGGCAGATTTATCGCGACTTCGCGGGCAAGGAGGACATCATCGCCGCTCTTGTAGAGCGCGACGTATCCGAGCTACTTGACGATCCGGAACTCATAGGCGCGACAGCTACACGTCGAGCAGACCAACTCTACAGATGGCTCCACCAATTCATCGGTCGTCGTCTCGATGAAGATAGACGTAGGGTCTTGTCCGAAATCATATCCGAGGGCACTCGTAATCCGCGTATAGCCGCAATCATCACGCAGGCGCACGAACGCTTGCGTGAGCGTATTGCAACAGCCGCGCTCATTTGGGTACCTCACGCGAATAGGGATGCCGAGCGCGAAAGGATTGCAGAGCTGATCCTGACACTCGCGGGTGCGATCAAGCACCGCCAAATTTTCGGCTTGGAGGTGAACCTGGCGGTCGCGGCGAAGTTGGTGGCGGTGGTCGAAGCTGAGATTAGGTCTTGCAGCTAGCGCATTTTCACGATGAGCGTTGATAATCAGCGACGTGGGAGAAGTTGGCGCTTCCCTGTGGCAAAATCGTTCGAGCTGGTTGCCGATCCTCATAGCTAGTGCATCAATTCGCGGACTCCTGCCGTAGGAGCGGCCTGACCTTGGAAACGAACCAGTCCTATCAGGTTCAAGTCGCGACCATATAGCGGCAGGTAGAAGACACCGCGCGGCGTGCGGCGATCTGTAGCCGAGAGCCCGGTGTGGTTGCACGCGGGACGCGCCTGTCGTGACCCAATATCAGCGTTCCACGCGGGTCGAGCCAAGTGCTTGCAGGGGCGCCCCTTGCGGCCAGTTCAATTAATCGCAGGCAAATTCACGCCCATGGACGCCGCCTTGGCGAAACACAGGTCAGGGCCGCGCCTAAAGACTGGCAGCAGCGCCTCCAGCATCTCGACAGGAAAATGTTTCATCGCGAGCACGTTGATTATGCCCAATCGGTAAATGGCGAAAAGCTCGAAATAATCGATATGCTTGAGCGTGCGGCCGCTAATCCGCTCATATTCCGCGCGCATTTCCTCATAGGTGAGCACGCCGTGGGGAAATGCGACGCCGCTCAGCAATATGCTATCGCCAACTTTCAGAAAGGCAAGGTCCGCTTCCGGTGCGCCAAGGAAGGCCATTTCCCAATCCAAAACGGCCGACACCTGAGTGCCCTTGTACAGGTAATTGCCGAAATTTGCGTCCCCATGGCACAGAACGATGTCGATGTCGGTTGGCTCGTTCGCGATCAGCCAGTCGCGCACCGCACCGAAGCCGGCTCTATATGCCTCGTCGCCTGACCAGATGAGCGAGTCCCAATACCAATTCGCTTCTCGTTCAATCGGCTTTGAACCCGCCGCACGATTTTCCAACCAGTGCAGCCCTGCGGCCCGCCAGTCCACCGAGTGGATCGCAGCGAGCGAACGGACATAGTTTAGGCTCATTTCGCGCCGCTCCGCCGAACTGGCGTCGGCGATGATGCCATCCGTCATCCAGGCCATCGCCGAACTCTCGCCTTCGCACTGTTCCATGACATAGCCTGGACGAGCCAGATAAGCAGCCTCTGCGTCCAGCCACAACTGCGAGGGAACGGGAACGCTCGTGTCTTCTAATGCCCGCTGCAGCATGAACTGTTCACGGACATCGTAGCGATGGAACAGTCCTTCGCCAGGCAGAAACCTCAATACCAGCGCTTTGTCGATGCGCCCCTCGGGACTGTCATAGGTCGCATTAAAAAGAAGGGTGCCGTTTGATCCGCCCGCCGCTGTGCCGACTGGCCGGACATCAAGGACGACGGGATTGCTTAGACCCCTTTGCGCCGCGATGAGGCGGGTCAGCCGCTCCGTCCATTCTGCGTCGGTCGTATCGGCAAGTCGTGCCTTGCGGGATATTCGGACGATCTGGTCACCAGCCTGTGTAGCGTCCATAGATAGTTCCTCTCTTGAAACGATACCTCTCGAATGCAGAGCGCATCGTGTGAAAATTAATTCTGCCATGGAGTGGGCTGTTGAGCCTGCGCGACTGGCATGTCTGATCAAGTTACGCATCTGTGCATTGGGGACCAACTCTTTGACGCAGCTGCCGTATGACGCGCGTCGCTTCGGATAAGGATATCGCCAATCCCCTTCGTAAGATGCTGCGCGGTAGAGACGATTTTCCGTCATCCTTAAAGAATGCAAATGCAAGCAGCTTATCTAACAGGTTGCGGAAAAAGGCTCTTTCCTTGAGCCGCTTGAGGTGATTCAGACGCCTTCAACTGAGGTTGAAGGATTTGATGTCAACCGGCGCGCAAAACTGACCCCCTATCGGCGCCCAATATTGACCCCACCTTTCGGCAGCGCGGCGGTTATCCCGGTAGTCGATAGGAGGGGCCCACGGACGACGACGCGCACCGTCAGGTGT
>NZ_PPSM01000053.1 GCF_002916655.1 Novosphingobium sp. HII-3 | reverse complement strand
CTTCCGCTCCGCTACAGCCGCTTCCCCGCTGCCGAGAGCGTCCAGCCTCAACCATGAGGCTTTTTATTCAAACCAACTGGCCCCTTTTTAAACCGGTGCCTGGCCCAATTTTATCCCGGCGTTGACAGTCGATTTCCGACGTCCTAAAGCGAAAGCCCTCCGATGCGACAAGCTCACTTGTCTGCTGCAGCCCTGCCGTATCCCGGTCGGCAGCAAAGACCCGGGGCCCTGCTCTTGCGAAGCCGAGCGCCGCTTCTCTGCCGATGCCGGAACCGGCCCCGGTTTTGATGACAACTTTGTTCTGCAGGTCTACCATCGGAGGTCTCCCGTGCTGCGGCTTAGCCGAAGAGCTTGGCTGCGGTTTTTGCTACGATTTCACCCTGGTGGCGGGCACCATCGAGCTCGATCTGCGAAGGCTGGCGCGCCCC
The DNA here is from genome assembly GCF_002916655.1 of Novosphingobium sp. HII-3. GTDB lineage: Bacteria > Pseudomonadota > Alphaproteobacteria > Sphingomonadales > Sphingomonadaceae > Novosphingobium > Novosphingobium panipatense. The sequence goes on along the minus strand of NZ_PPSM01000053.1, from coordinate 7,063 downwards.
ATAGCCGCCGGCGATCGTCGTGGCGCCATAGGGCGCTCCGCCGACAATCTCGTCCATGCTCATCTGACCGCCATGGCTGTAGGGCAGGCCTACGATGGTCATCCCGAAGTGCAGCAGGTTGGTGATGATCGAGAACAGCGTCGTCTCGTTACCGCCGTGCTGGGTCGCCGATGACGTGAAAGCCGCGCCAACCTTGCCGTTCAGGGCGCCGCGTGCCCAGAGGCCGCCTGCCTGATCGAGGAAGGCCGCAAGCTGGCTCGACATGCGGCCAAAGCGTGTGCCGGTTCCCACGATGATTGCATCATAGTCGGCAAGTTCGTTGACGGTGGCGACCGGAGCGTCCTGATCAAGCTTGAAATGCGCGCCGCGGGCGATGTCCTCGGGGACGGTTTCGGGAACGCGCTTCACGTCCACGGTGGCTCCAGCGGAGCGAGCGCCTTCGGCGATAGCGTGGGCCATCGTTTCGATGTGGCCATAAGAAGAATAATAAAGAACGAGAACCTTAGCCATTGTGCAGATCCTTGAGAGAGGAGTTGGAAGAAAGCGTCTGTGTGAGACTGTTTTTACATCCGTCTTCAGGTTCGAAAATCCGAATATGATCGACGGCTATGATCGAGAAAATCGACAAGCATGGCGTCGCCACCGGCGGTGAGTTGCCATGCGATCTACCCCCTTTTTCATCGACGCCGAGGCGACGCCAATAAAAAGGGAACGATCCGTCTTTTATAGGCGATGAGAAGTGCGCTGATCCTCAGATTACCGCCAGCAAGCCGCCATCGACTTGAAGAGCAATTCCGGAGACATAGCTCGACAGGTCCGAGCCCAGGAACGCGACGGCGTCACCTATCTCGGAAGGCTTTCCAAGCCTGCGCAGCGGAGTGCGCTGGCGAAAGCCTTCGCTCGCGGCAGCGATATCGGGCGTGCTGCGCAGAAGCTCGGTATCAATTGTTCCTGGAGCAACAGCGTTGACGCGAATGCCATCAGGACCCAGGGCGTCGGCCAAGGCCTTCGCCATCAGCACGACCCCGCCTTTGCTCGTCGAATAGGCGACAGTGATGCCGGCACCGACAAGGCCTCCCATGCTGGCCATCAACACGATGCTACCGGCTTTGCTCGATGCCTTCATCTGACGTGCAGCCGCCTGTGCGCCGAACAGCGTTCCATCGAGGTTGATCGACATGAGACGCCTATAGTCTTCTTCCGTAACCTCCGCGCCGTCAGCGCGGAGGGATATGCCGGCATTCAACACCATAACGTCGACGCCGCCGAACTGATCTGCCGCAGCGACCAGGTGATCATTGTCGTCTTTCTTGGAAACATCGGCCCGCACGAACAGCGCCGGTACTCCAAGCGCCTCGATCTTCTGCGTAGTGAGGGTTCCGGCCTCGCGGGGTGCCTCGACGATGTCGGAAACGATCACGGCCTTTGCGCCATGCTGGGCCGCCGAGATGGCGATAGCGCGACCGATACCGCTTGCAGCGCCCGTGACGACGACAGTCTTGCCGTCCAGAATATTGGACATGGAAATTCTCCTTGGCGCCATTGCGCCTGTACGTGGATGATCAGCCCTGCTTGATGAGGCTGTGGACCATGAGCGCCCCGCCGAACTGCTGCAGGCGGCCGCCTTCATCGATGCGACCAAGGTTGATGGCGGCGTACCCGAGGGCTTTGATCAACTGCGCAGCTCTCGCCGATGCGTCGGGATCGTTGCTGGCGTGGAAGATGGTGCGCTTACCCGTCGCAGAACCAGGCTCCTGGGCGAGGACAGCTGCGGGAAGCGTGTTGAAGGCTTTCACGATCGCAGCGCCGGGCAAAGCCGAAGCGACGATGTCGCTTGAAAGACGCCCGCCTAGGTCTGCGGGTGAGAAGTCCGCGAAGTTGATCGCATTGGTGGCGTCGATGACCACGCGCCCGCTCCAGTCGGATGCCAAAGCCGCAACATCGGCAACGGCCGAGAACGGCATTGCGAGGATAATGGTGTCCGCTTCCACCGCTTCGGAGAGTTCGACTGGTCGAACGCTAGATCCCAGTTCCTGCGCCAGGCCGGCAAGGGAGGCGGGCCCACGAGTGTTGGCGATGAGGACAGGCGTGCTGGTCCGAGCAAACTGACGAGCCAGAGCGGTGCCGATCGCGCCCGAGCCGATGATCGAATAGGTCATGAAGAAGATCCTTTTGGGAAAGTTGAAAGAGAGGGTCAGGCCGCGCGAGGCGCCATGGCCGGAAGAGGGATGAATTCGGGGTCACCGGGCACCATTGGAAAACGACCGGAACGCCAGTCATCGGCGGCCTGCTCGATCCGCTCGAGACGGCTCGAGACAAAGTTCCAGTAGATGTGTCGCTCACCTTCGAGCGGCTCGCCGCCCATCAGCATCACCCGCGTGTCAGATGCCGCGCGCAGGACGATCTCTGAGCCGGGTTTGAAAACGATTAGCTGGTCTTTGATGAAGCGGCCGTCCTGGCCCTCGACTTCGACTTCACCGCTGACGACATATGCCGCGCGTTCGATATGATCGGATGCCAGTTTGAAGCGTTTGCCCGCGCCCAGCTGCAGATCGGCGTAGAGGGTTTCGGAGAAGATCGGCGTCGGCGACGTTACCCCTGCCAAGCTGCCGGCAAGAAGCTTCAGATGAACACCGTCCTCGGCAAGGCTTGGGAGGTCGCCCGCTTCAACATGCTTGAAGCCGGGATCTCCTTCCTCGAAATCCAGCGGCAATGCCAGCCAGGTCTGGAAACCGAACATACGCGCTCCGCGGTCGCGGAAACCCTGCCCACTGCGTTCGGAATGTACAATGCCGCGTCCCGCAGTCATCAGGTTGACCTCGCCGGGCTGGATTGTCTGGAAATAGCCTTCACTATCCCGGTGATCGAGCTCACCCTCGATCAGATACGTAAGCGTGGCGAGACCGATGTGCGGATGGGGGCGCGTATCAACGCCCTCACCAGATCGGAAGACAGCAGGTCCGAAGGCGTCGAAAAATGCGAAGGGTCCCACCATCCGGCGCTGGACCGAAGGGAGAGCCCGGCGCACATCGAAGCCGCCGAGATCACGCACTGCCGGCAGTATCACCTGCTCGACTAGTGCCGGATTTGCTTGGAAAGTCATGTCTTGTTCCTTCATCGTCGGCGATAAGCCAGTGGGAAGTCGGAGAGTTATGCGTTTCCTTCGGTCTAAAAAACCGGCATACTATCGGTGATTAGGTTCGAGGAATTAGATATGATAAGTGAGCCCGGCACTCCTACGCTTGACCAGCTAAAGGTCTTCCTGACTGTCGTGGACGTGGGGAGCTTTGCCGGCGCGGCACGGCAGCTCAATCGCGCCTCCTCCGTTGTGAGCTATTCGATTTCGAACCTCGAGGCACAACTCGGGCTGACACTGTTCGACCGGGAAACGACCCGCAAACCCCAACTGACCGAAGCTGGACGCATGGTGCTTGCTGAAGCTCGCAGGGTTGCCGGCGGTATCGACAGCCTGCGAGCGAAATCAAAGGGCATGCTGCAGGGCCTGGAATCCGAGCTTCACATCGTGCTGGACACCTTGCTGCCCGAGGAACGGGTAGTCGATGCGCTTACCAGTTTCCGCGAACAATTCCCGACTGTGACGCTTCACCTTTACGTCGAATCCTTAGGCTCGGTAACGAGGCTGGTAATGGAGCGGATTGCCACCATCGGGGTCGCTGGCCCGCTGGTCAGCCTAGATGGCATCGAAAAGGAGGGGATCGGCAGCGTGCGCATGATCCCCGTGGCCGCGCCGAGCCATCCCTTGGCGATTGCAGAGGAGAATCTGCCAGGCGCAGGTCGCGAACATGTCCAGTTGGTACTTACCGACCGATCAACGCTGACCAAGGGGCGCGACATTGCTGTGGTGGGGACCAGCACCTGGCGCCTGGGCGACCTCAGCTCAAAGCACATGCTTCTCAAAGCCGGTATCGGATGGGGGAATATGCCCGAGCCGATGATCGCGGAAGATCTGCTGACCGGGAGGCTGGTGAAGCTGGAGATGCCTGACAGCATCGGTGGTAACTATGTGATGGATGCGATCTACCGGACAGACAGCCCGCCCGGTCCAGCAGGGCGATGGCTGATACAACGCTTCAAGGAGCAGGCATAAGCTGGGACTGGAATGCCGTCGGTTTTCAGAAGCGACCTGCGAGGTTGGGCAGCAGGCTGTTGGACATGAAGGGTAGCTCAGTCTTGCTGCTCGACGGCAAGAATAGCCCGTAAAAGCGCTTCTGAGCGTTGCTGGCCGTACCCCTTGCCATAAGCACTGGATGTGATCGCGATGACCATGCGGCGACTTGGAACCACATAGATCTTATTGCCGCCATTGCCCGATGCAAAGGAGACCGGAACCACCTGGCCGTTGATCTGCTGGTTTTTTGAATACCAGAAGAAGCCATATCCTTCAGCGTAGGGATCTGAATCGGAAATACCAACCAGTGGAGCAACCGCGCGTCGGATCCAATTGGCACTGACGATCCGGCGTCCTTCATATAGACCTTGTCCACGCACCATCTCGCCGATCGCCGCACAGTCGCGGGCTGTAAGAGACAGGTTACCTTGGCCTTTGGTGTATCCAGCGGCGCCTAACGCCCACTTCCAGTGAAGGATACCCAATGGCTCGAACAACGCAGTTCGGGCGAAATCAGCCATTGATGACCCGGTCGCCTTTGCAACAACGACGCCGGCGGCATAGGCCGTGAGCGAGTTGTAGCGGTACCGTGATCCCGGCGGATCGGCGCGCGGGGCTGAAAGCAGGAATGCTATCGGATCAGGCGCTGCATCGAGTTTGTCTTCATTGCCCGGCGATGCAGGATCCGCGTCGAACGCAGCCAGACCGGAACGCATCGTCAGCACGTCCTTGATGGCGACATCACCAATGGCGCTGTTCTTGGCTTCCGGCCAATAGGTGGAAACCTTGTCATCCGGGTCGTGCATTCTTGCCCTGGTCGATCGCGATCCCCACGAGCAGCCCGGTCACACTTTTCCCTGCCGAGCGGATGTCGTGGAGAGTATCTGCCGTTTCCCCATTATAGTAGCGTTCCGCGATCACCTTGCCTTCGTGCAGCACGACGACGCCGCGTAGATCGCGATGTTCATCCTGATCGTACGCTGCAAGAACCTTATCAAGAGCAGAGCCCGGGTGTGACGCAGCTGTGCCTGCGCATAGCATCACACCGCCAAGCGCTGTCATGATGCTTCTGAGACATTTCATTGGCCAGATCCCTGATGAGGTGGAACCGGTTCCTGTCTGATAACAGCGCCTTCGTCTTGTATCCGCGCAACATGGCGCGATTTGCGCCACTGCGCCGGAGTGATGTCGAGACGGCCTCGAAAAGTTCGAGTAAGATGGGCTTGATCGACAAAGCCCGTTGAATGCGCAACGTCGGCAAGAGAGGCGATCCCCTTGCCTAGCAAAGCAGCCGCCCGTTCGAGCCGATGGCCGCGCAGATATTCCCCGGGCGAGCATTCAAGATAGCGTCGAAACACGCGTGCAAGATGGACCGGATGGATGTCCGCGTCCGCTGCAACCTGGGCTACAGTGATTTCGGGATCGTCGCTTAGGAAAATCATCTCCACGGCGCGAGAGAGCCAAGCTGGTGGCGTTTTCGCCTTCCAGGCCTCGTCGGAGGAGAGCGGCGTCACCAGCCCGTGAAGTTGTAAGGCACAGGCTTCCAGCGCGAGGGGAGTGGTCACATTGATTTGATCCGCCACGCCTCGGGCAAGTCTCTGAGCGTAGGGATCGCGCAAGCAAAAAGCCGCAGCTTCAGCACCCCTCCCCCCGGATATGGCGAGGAACCGCCCTCTGCCCCCATGGAAGCGGTCCTGATGCGACGTGCCGGGCGGGTTGTAGATCAGGATCGGTGTATCCGACACCAGCGGGGCGCCGACGGCCGACGACATATAGCCACCATCGAGCACAAGGACGGAATGCGCTTCCTCGTGCATATGCGGCCGAACTTCTTCTTCAGGCGCGTTAGCCTTAAGCAGATGGAAGCTGAAGCCTCCGGCCTGCCGGCCCTCGGGGCCGCTGCCCCAGAAATCCATCCTTCCCCGTCTGAGAACCATATAATATATTTATACCATCCTCGGCAGCCGCGCCATCGACGGCATTGCGATGATGATCGCTCGAGAACTGCCAATCATGCCGAGGATAGTCAGCCCTTGATGACAAGGGAAAGCCGGGGCGAGCTTCGGTGACAGGAGCCGCATGGACGCTCCTGTCACCCGATGCTTCGCACTTACCCAGTTCAAGAAGGCGATCGAAGCCCATGATACGGAACACGCGCTCAGTCTGCGCCTGTGCGACGCTATTCACCGGCTCGGCGCCATAGTCTGAATAATCGACGGTCGTTCGCATCGGCTTGCGGCCGCGCGGCAGAGCAAGCACGCGGGCGATCTCATCCGCAACGCCTTGAACAGGAGCATCGCAGCCGCCGCGGAACAGGTTACGCAAACCAGGCTCATACCGGTCATATTCTGCCCGGAGCTTGTCGTACCCGCCCAGCGCCGCTTTATCCGCCGGAAAGACGGCGGTAGCGAAATGGGAAGTCCCGTCCATGAAGACGCCGGGCATGACGATCACCGTCTCGGTCCCGAGGGGGCCTACTTCATAGGCCGTCGCCTCTGCGAAGGCGTCCATGGCGTACTTGCCGGCTACATAGGGCATCATGAACGGGGAAACGATCCTGGTGATGCCGCTGCCGACGTAGAGCAGGACACCCGAACCATGCTTGCGCATGTGCGGAAGCGCCGCTCGGTTCAGGCGATGAGCACCCACGGCATTGGTGTTGATGCTGTCGGCGAGTTGCTCGGCCGTGAAGCCTTCTGCCATGCCGATAAAAAGGTGAGCGGCATTATGGATCACGACATCGAGGGACGGAAAGTCGGTAAGGACCTGTGCGACAGCGGCGTTACAAGACTCCTGGCTATGGATGTCTAGGGGGCAAACTCATAAATCGGGTTGAGCTGGCAGCGGTGGCGTGATTCAGGCTTCCTTCGGAAACGGAGGGCGTATGACGCGGCGGCGATATGAACTGACGGACAAGGAATGGCTCATCATCGA
>NZ_PPSM01000052.1 GCF_002916655.1 Novosphingobium sp. HII-3 | reverse complement strand
GTCTGATAAAGCTCCACTCTCTTCATCCTTCCACCTCCGCACAAAAGCGAAGGTCTAACAGGACTGGCCCTTTTTTATCCCGGTGCTCCGGTCCGGTCCGTGGCCCCTTTTATTCCCGGTGTTCTCACTCGGCTCGGCCTAGGTCCTGGGCTGTGAGCGCTTCTCGAAGGCCGTTCCAGCGTTGCAGTTTGATGCAGCTGGAAGCTCGTTTCGAGACGAAGCGGATTTCTGAAAGTTTTGCGCGCTCGCCGCCTTCCGCTGGGGGAGGTCTGGGGAAAACGTAACATGCGTAACCTGTGGGCCTTACCGACGACTAAGCATCTGATTTGATATACTTTTCCATGTTACGTTCCGAAGGCAATGTGGAGCAACCTCCCGCAGTGAAGAACGTAACCCCCGCAGAAATCCTAAGGTTTTTGAGATCAAAAGGTTACGTTTTTAAAAGGTAACCTCGTCACACCAAGGTTACGCTTTAGGTTACGTCAAGAACCGCAGATTTCCGGGGCATGTTACGTTTGTTACGTTTTTTCCGGGACCCCCCACTATGTAAGGAGCGATGGGGCTTTATAGGTCTGTATGGGCAGTTCGAATCCCGTTTGCGGAACTGCATGACAAACAACGTCTATGGTTTGATCTATGGTAAGGCGGTTAGCTAGGATGAGGCTTTGACCAGCTTTTTCAACGAGTTGATAGCGCTAATCGACGGTCTCCCGCTCCGCCAGCAGCTAGTCTGCAAACATCCCTAAACGTCTGATTTCAGCCATTTTCGGGCGCTTCGGCGTGGCCGCTGTGTCTGCTACTGGCCTCGTTTACTCTCATACATCGGCTCCGCCATGGCACGTCGCCCAAGCGTGGCATACACTGCAAAAAGGCCGCTGGTCGAAGGTTCACGCAGAGGATGTAGCGGGTGGTCCGGACGGAGCGGTATATCCGTCTCTCGGGCGCAAGGCGATCGAGGACATCGAGGCCCCGGATGTCCGGGCACGGCTGCAAGGAATCTTGGGCGCGAGAGGGATCCAGGCGGCGCATCGGACGCGGCACTCGATCAGCGCCATCCAGGCGCCTAGAAGTGTAGCACCACGGTCACCGTGTCCGAATAGCTTCCTACGGGCGGGGGCATGGCAACGGTGACGCGGCCATAGACGGGATTGGACTGCACGGTGCCAGTTCCTGTCCCGAGGATTGTTCCGTCGATCGGGATTAGTTGAGACCGTGCGGTGTCGCGGTAGAGCCGGTAAGGAACATAATCGCCGCCCGCACTGCGCATCCGGCGCTCGCTTCCGTCGAGATACTGCCCACCATCGAAACTCAGCGTCCAGCTGGTTGCGGCAGGGCAGGTCACCTGCACGGATCCCACCGCATCCACTTCGGTCCAGAAGCCCGCGGGCGCGCCGAAATCGACAGCTTCGATGATGCCCAGGTTGCACGCCTCGGCGAGGTTCGCCGTGACGTTGATAGAAAAGTCCAGCCCGCTAAGGTCATTCAACTGAGATACGCAAGTCTGCGAACCCGCCGCCAGAAAACCCAGAACAGTATTGAAGAAAAAAGCCTGGTACGTTCCGACGGGCGATGACTGTCCGGCCGGTATGCGGCCGTAAAACGTCAGGGTCCCGCTTATGGTTGCCCCCGCCGCGACGGTCGCGGTTTGCGCAATCGGCAGCGTTTTGGTCCAGGCAATGGTCGCAGCAGGATCGACGTACAGATTGAAATCGAGCGTGTTTGCACCGCTCTGCAGCTTGGGTTGGGCCGCCGTGCCGGGAAAGCTGGGATTGCCAATGCCCGTGCAGATCGTAAAAGTTGTGGGTGTCGTGTTGAAGCTCCGGCAGGTGTAGCGGATATCGCCGCTTGCGGTAAGCGAGGTGCCGAAATTAATCGTCACCGGCTGAGTGGTGAGCGAGCAGACGACGTTCGCCTTCGCCGGTTGAGGCGCCAGTAAGAGAACGAGCGCCGCCAAGGCAACGAGCAGTGTCAGGATAGCGGGAGCGGCGTGCCTGACGACGCCGGGCGGCGAAGCGATCATTGACATGTCACCGGCCCGATCTGAGGCAAGCCGCCAACGACCGGCACAAAGTCGAAGCTTGCGCGGCATTCCCCTCCCTCCGGCAGCTCTACAAGAATGCGATTGTGCGCAGCCAGCCCGGTGAGGAATACGCGCCCATCATGGCCCACCACTGTCGGGCTGCCGCCGTCCTCGATCGTCACCAGTGCACCGACAGCCAGCGGCTGCGCCGCACCATCGACCAGAATTATAACGGCCGCCGCTTGGGGCCTGACGCCGAAATCCACGATGACCCCGGCGCGATCATCGGGCACAACCTCGATCTCGGTTTGCGGAGCGCTCATGTCGAGGGGAAGGCTGGTCGGGTCAATCTCGATGCGATTGGTCGCCAGAGAACGCAACGAAGGCAGCAGCGCGCGACCGTGCGCGTCCGTGTGGCCGACCTCCCGCGAATCGACGAGCAGCGGCGTGTTGGGGCCGCCTCCGCGAACTACGGCGAAGCTTCGGTCTACCGTTGGCGCCAGGAAGAGACCGCCCATAGCCACGATCGACCCCTGAATGAAGCCGTTGACCCTCGTCTCACCGTCGAAATTGTCGACGCCGCCGCCGAGAGTGGCGTGGTGCCCGCGATAGCGCACGTCGGCCGCGCGATAGTCGGTCCCGGTCCCGGAGACGACTTCCTGGCTTGCCAGGTTGACGTTCCAGGAACCCTCGCCATAGCCGCTGTTGTAGGTGAAGCGCGACGATATTCGCGTCGCATCGCGCGAGTGCGCAACATTCGCGGCTGCTGTGCTGCGCCGGCCGAGCGCGACGGTCAGTCCCACTGCGACGCCATAATCCTTGCGGTCCGTGAAGTCTCTGAACCCGTTGACCCACAGCGACAGGTTTGTGCCCAAGGACCGTTGCGCGGAAAAGTTTGCAGCACGGAATTGCTGGTTCGCCAGTTCGACATGGGTGTAGGCCAGGTTGATGCCGATATCGGCGATCGAGAAGCTTGCCCCGAAGCGATCGATCTTGCGCGCAAAGGCAACGAGCAGCGGATCGTCGTCGGGCGTTGGCAGTGGATCGGTTGGCAAGCCGGGATGGACCGCACCCAGCGGATCCGCGCGCCTTGTGGCATGGAATGAGGTTGCCCCCACGAGGGTCTGATATCGGGAGTTCGAGCGTTCGATCCCACCAAAGAAATCTATCCCAAGCACATGGGCCTGCCCTTCCAGCACGAAGCGTCTGCCGGTGCGCTCGCGGAAACGGCTCACCGAGGCACCTGCCGAGATGGCACCGAACCCGCCAAGCCGCACGGTGCCGCCCAGGCTACCCATGACATGGCCGCGCATACCTTCGACATGGGCGCGCAAGGTCAGGGCATCGGACACCCCGTATCTGACGCTTGCGGACCCAGAAAACCGGGAAAGATAGTCAAAGGACTCCGAGCCGTAGTTCAACCTGGGAAAGCCGGCCTCGACCGAAAAGTCCAGCCTGCCCTGCGGGAGCAAGTCGGGAGCGAAGAACAGCGGCTTGCTGAGCCTGGTCTCTCGACCCGTCGCATCCGTCAGCACGACCGTCGCGGTCGCCCCGCCGCCGATATTGGGCAGCGAGCGAAACTGGAATGGCCCTCTGCCCACTGTACCGGTAAAGTACCGCAATCCATTGATGTAAAGGTCGACCGTGGAGGGAACCGCCGCAGTTCCGTTGAGCGTCGGCAGCGCCATGGTGACAAGGTCGGGGCGGGATTCGAAATCGCGCTGGATCTGGATGCCGGTGAGCCGATAGGCGCTCGCAATCCCTCCACCGCTGCCGATCGTGTCGCCAAGCGTCAGGGCAATCGCTGTTCTCACATCGACGATGCGCCAGTAGGTATCGAGCCGAGTGTGGTCCACCCCGCCGTTGCCATCGTCCGCAAGAGTGGCAAATCCTGTCGTGGATAGCACACCCCGCCGGGTCAGGATGCGCAGGTCATATTGCGCCGACGCCTGGCTATCCTTGCCGATATCGGCGTATACGCCGTAGTTGAGCAGCGCGCCGGTGTTGCGCGTAACTTTGTCCAAGTCGATTTCCCGGGGAGCGATTCCCGCATCCAGCACCATCGGAACAACCGCCGCATCCGTCGCGTCGATCTCGACCGCCTGAGCCGCTTCGATGTAGCGATAGGTAATGCCGGGCAGGTCATCCAGTCGAACGAGGTCTGCCGGGGGCCGCGCAGGCGGCACTTTCAGCCCGAGGCCCTGCAGGCGTTCGGCCGTTGCCGCAAGCACTCCGTCTGGAAGCTGGACGAACTCCCACAACAAGGGCGACCGCACGCCGTTCACCCGAACCTCAAGGACGAGCGTGACGGGTGTTTGCGGACTCGACTGCGCGTTCACCGGCGATGGAACCCAGCTCACCCCCGCGATCGCAACCATCAGCGCGGACAACAGGCACGGGTTAGTTGCTCGCGATGGTGATCGGCGCGCGGACTTCACGATCGCCAACTTCGGCCACAAGTGTCAGGTTGGCGTTGGTTGCGGGAAGGGGGGTGTTCGCCGCCGACGTCCACCGCCGCATGCTTCCGGGCAAGACATACCCGTTCAAGCCGCTTCCGAACGACACATTCCCTACCGCCAGCGCCTCGACGCGCGCGTGGCCCGTGCCCGTGTTCGTCGCCTCCACTAACAGGCGACCGCCCGACTTGTAGGCTTTCCACGAAAGCCTCGAGGAGGCGTTTGCCGTGCCGAAGAAGACCGGCAGATCGTATCGGATGAGAATGTCGACGGTGCGGGCTTCTGCACGCTTCCGCTCCGCTGCGGGCAACTCATCCACCCAAAGCCGGTAGCTTTTCTCTCCGGAGGCTACCGCGCCGGCTGTCCGCGCGACCCTGATGGTGTACGAAGCGCCGCCCGGGATCGTCGTCGCAGGCGGGCTGACCACGACGTCGGTAGTGGGCGTGAGCGTGTCCTTCCCATTCGCCTGGGACCATTCGAAGACCCGGATCTGGACCGAAACCTTCTCAGCGCTGGTGTTCTGAAGGGTGATTGCGGACGCTTGCGATGGTGCGCTTACCACCACACGCAGGGGTTCTACGCGTAGCGAAGCCTGCGCCGCGGCGACGTTCGGAATGGAGAGAAGGGCCGCAAGGGCGGCGGACAAACGCACGTACATCGCAATCTCCTTCAAAAACTGACCGTTACGATGACATTGTCAGTATAGCTGTCCGCTGGGGGTGTCGGACTCAAAGGGGGCACGCGACCGTAGACGGGGACCGGCTGGTAGGCGCCGTTCGCGGTAACAAAGATGTTCGATAGGACGGCAGTTCGCGCAGCGTCGCTGTAAATCTGGTAAGGGATCAACTGCGAGGTGTTTACCGCGCCGCGCATTGCCCGGTTATCGATATCGCTGGCGTTCTCGCCCGGGCCGAACGTCACACTGTATGTCGTGCCTGCGTTGCAGCGCACCTCAATGCCACCGACTGTTCCGGTGCCGATCTCGCGATCTATCGGATCGTCGAGTCGAGATGTCGTCCCGAAGTCCAGTTCCGCTTCACCCCCGCCAATCGTACTGCCGGGCCATGCGACTTCGCACGCTTCCTCGACAATCAGGCGGACGTCGAGTGATCCAGATTCTTGCCTTAGCTGTGCCTGCGCCGGCGTGATCCACATCACGGCAAGACCCAGAACGGTGGCTGACAATCGTCGCATGATGATGAATCTCCTCTGCCAAAGCGAGAACAAACGTGGGCTGCCCGATTTGCCGACAAGCGCTATTTCGCCCGGTGCGCCATCGCGCCGTGGACCATCTGCGGATCCTGGAACAGGTTGTAGATCTTCTGCAGGCGCAGTGTGGTAAAGGGGTCGGCCCACAGGCGCATTCCGATGTCGTCGCCCCAGATTCCCAGAATATTGGGTTTGCCCTTGGGCATCACCGTATCTCCTTCTGTCGCAAGGCTGGGAAGACAACTCGCATCCCCCGGATGTTGCAACAATCGGGGTAAACCCGGCCAACTGCGCAATTTTCCCTGACCGAGAGACTGCATGCTCCGTCCTGAAAAGCGATGGACCGCACAGTGTCGATCGAGGGCGGTCGATCAGCCCGGCCGCCGTTCAGTCAGAGCAAGCGGCCTTGTGGTTCTCATCGGGATAATCCCGATACCCTGAGCAGGCGGGGATGATATTCGAAGTGTTGGCGCGGCCACGCGGTACCGCTCATGCGCCGCCGCAGGATCGTAGGCAGGACAGGCTTCGAACGATGGCTCATCACGCTTTGGGAGAGGACAAAGCCTCGCGCTACAACGTCATTCTCATCCTTGTCGATCAGGAGCGGTACTTCAGCAGCTATCCCTTTCCGGTAGATGGCCGCGAGCGGCTCATGCGGCAGGGGATTACCTTCACCCGCCATCAGAATTGCTCGAACGTCTGCACGTCGTCGCGCTCGGTGGTTTATACCGGCTGGCACATGCCGATCACGGGCATGTTCGACAATGTCGGACTTCCCTGGATGACGAACAACCTGGACCCGGCGCTGGGCACCATCGGATCGCTGTTCAGGCAGGCCGGCTACTACGCCGCCTACAAGGGCAAGTGGCATCTCAGCAACGAGATGGAGGGAGGCCATTTCGCCGGGGGCAAGCCGGACATCGGCCTTCAGCCTTCGCCTCATTTCCACACCGTCATGGATGGCTATGGCTTCAGCGACTATCACGGGATCGGCGACGTGATTGGTTGGTCGCAAGGGGGCTATCTTTATGATGAGATCACCGCCGCCCAGACCGTAAGCTGGCTGCGCGGAACCGGGCAAACGCTGGCCCGCCAGGGCGAGAACTGGTTCCTTGCCATCAACCTGGTCAACCCTCACGACGTGATGTTCATCGACACCGATGAGCCCGGCACGCCGGTGCAATGGCAAGGCAAACTGAACGACGGCGGCGTGTCAATGAACCCCGCGCAACCGCCCGATCATCCGCTCTACCAAGCGCGCTGGGACAATGTCCCTCTGCCCGAGAGCCGCCATCAACCCTTCGACGACCCCGGACGACCAGCGGCTCACCGCGAGTATCAGCGCGCCCGCGCCGCACTGGTAGGCGATTTTGTGGATGAGGACCGCCGCTGGAGGAAGCTCCAGGACTACTATTTCAACTGCATCCGCGACTGCGACCGGCATGTTGTCACCATCCTGGACGAGTTGGACGCGCTGGGGCTGATGGAGAACAGCGTGATCATGTTCACCGCCGATCACGGGGAACTGGGCGGCTATCACGGCATGCATGGCAAGGGCTCGTCCATATACCGAGAACAAATGCAGGTCCCCATGATCGTCGCGCATCCCGCCGTTCCCGGCGGCGGTCGCTGTGACGCGCTGACCTGTCATCTTGATGTCGTCCCGACGCTTCTGGCGCTTTCCGGCATACCGCAAGCGGAACGAGATTCGATCCTCTCCGATCGCCGGGGGCGCGATTTCTCGCCGCTGCTGGACCGGCCCCAGGAGGCGGGCGTGAATGCGCTGCGCCCTTCAAGCCTCTATTGCTTCAACATGCTGACTTATGCGGATGCCGACTATCTGGCGAAGGTTCAGGCGATCAAGCAGCGGGCGGACCTCACCGAAGAAGGCAAGAAGCGTGAAACAGGCAGTATCGAACTCGACCTGTCGAAGCGGTCGGCCATTCGCTGCGTCAATGACGGCCGCTACAAGTTCGCGCGCTATTTCTCGCCCAGGCAGCACAACAGTCCGCAAAGCATGGACGATCTCCTGAAGCTCAACGACATCGAGCTGTTCGACACGCGGGACGATCCGGACGAAACGAACAATCTCGCGCAGGATACCGAACGCAATGCCGCGCTGATCATGGAGATGAGCAACAAGCTCGAAGCCATAGCACATTGGGAAGCGGCCCCTCGAAGGGCGCACTGCCTTGATGAAGGCAAGGGCGCGTAGCGCCCGCAGGCTTTATCAAGGCGGTCATGATCGGCCCGCAGGTCTCTAGAGTGAAGTTGTCGACTCAACCCTTTGGAGACAGACCGACCATG
>NZ_PPSM01000051.1 GCF_002916655.1 Novosphingobium sp. HII-3 | reverse complement strand
ACAACCAACATCCCTGTACCCGCCGTCCGGAACCCAAACGGCGGCGCTTCTCATGATGAGATGAAGGGGGTCAATTTTAGACGCCGATCACCCCGCTAAGGGGGTCAATTTTGCACGCCGCTCCACATACTGACGGTCGGCAACCGATGTGGGCTCGCCGGAAAGGGAGTAGCCTGGATGCCGGATGCATGATCGAGAAGACGCCTCCGGCGGGCATCCGCGTCGTCGCACCGAACGGCGCGACGTCAGCCGACTTCTTCGACATTTTCTACCCGCTCGACGCTCTGCGGAGCGGAAAGCATCATCCCGAAGGGGCGTTCTGGATTAAAGGCCCTGGAGTTGCATCAGCACAGGTGCAAGAGACCGTTTCGCTACGGATGGTCGCTCCAACGCTCGCTGATCTGCTTGAAGTGCCGGGAGAGTTCAAGGCGCGCTCCCTCTTCGCTGAAGGAACAGGAAGAGCGGCCGCCTGATCGGCAGGACGGTTGTCTGACAGGCTGCGGATGCATGTCGCGCCAAATAGGGCCGCTCCATGAGAAAGGGTGGCCGGATCTTCCTCCGACCACCCTTTCATCGTGAGCCGCCTGCTTCAAGGGACGGAGAGGCAAGCAGCTTACGTCAGGTTTCAAGCAGCGGCGCTGCTTTCCTCGCCATTTTCAATGACGGTCAGCTTGCTGCCGCCGATCGCCACCTTCTTCGGCTTCATGGCCTCGGGCACTTCGCGGACCAGATCGATGACGAGCAAGCCGTCCGCCAGATCGGCACCGTCGACACGCACGTAGTCGGCCAATTCGAAACGACGTTCGAAGCCACGCTGAGCGATACCAACGTGCAGCAGTTCACCCTCTGGTGTTTCTTCGGGCTTGTTGCCCTTGACCACCAGGAGGTTCGCCTGTGCTGTGATGTCGATGTCGGCAGGCTTGAAACCGGCAACGGCAAGTGTGATGCGATAAGCATCCTGTCCGCGACGTTCGATATTGAAGGGGGGGTACTTATCGCCAGAAGTCGCCCGTGCCTGATTTTCGATCATGTCGAAAAGGCGGTCGAAGCCGACCATCGTGCGGCGATAGGGCGAGAAATCGATACGGTTCATGACAAAAATCCTCCGATGAGCAATCTTCGTTTATCAAGGGCCCGCGACGCGGCGCCCCTTCTTCAGGCCATCCCCTTGGCGGGCCATGACCTGCATACCTAGATATGGTAAGCCGCCCACCTTTCAAGGGCTGCGAAACAGGAGCTTGGCATGACTCAGCCTAAGATCGAAATCTACACCAAGTGGGGCTGCCCCTACTGCGTCGCCGCGAAGTCGCTGCTGGACAAGAAGGGCGTTTCCTATCAGGAATACGACCTCACGATGGGCGGTCCCAAGCGGGCGGAAATGCTGGAGCGGGTGCCCGGAGCAACCACGGTTCCGCAGATCCTGATCAACGGAAAGGCCTACGGCGGCTTCGACGACATCAACGCCCTCGATCGGGCCGGCAAGCTTAACCCGATCCTTGGATTGTGACCTTATGACGCGCGTCGCCTTGTTCCAGATGACGACGAGCATTGATCCTGCAGCAAACGCCGCTGCGATCGACGATGCCGTGGGCAGGGCACGCGCGGGCGGGGCGGTGATGCTGTTTACGCCGGAAATGTCTGGCCTGCTGGATCGAAAGCGCGACCGTGCCAAGACCGCGATCCGCAGGGAAGAAGACGATCCGGTCCTCGCCACTACTCGCGAAGCAGCGCGGCGCAACGGGATGTGGGTTCATGTCGGGTCGCTTGCCATTGCTCGCGACGACGGGAATTGGGCGAATCGAAGCTTCGTCATCGACGACAAGGGCGAGATACGCAGCCGCTACGACAAGATCCACATGTTCGATGTAGATCTGGCGACGGGAGAGACCTGGCGGGAATCCAGCGCCTACACGGCTGGCGATGCTGTGGTCAGCGTTGAGACGCCAGTTGGCCGGCTTGGACTTGCCATCTGCTATGATGTGCGGTTTCCTGCTCTTTTTGAGGCTTTGGGCAAGGCCGGCTGCGACGTCATCGCCATACCGGCAGCCTTCACCGTCCCTACCGGGCGCGCGCATTGGCATCTCTTGCAGCGGGCTCGTGCGGTGGAAGCGAGCGCGTTTGTCCTGTCGGCAGCGCAGGTGGGCCTCCATGAAGATGGACGCGAAACCTATGGGCACTCGCTCGCGGTGGATCCATGGGGAGAGGTGCTGCTTGACATGGGAGGAGCCGACGACGGTCGGGGAGCGGCCCTGGGGTTTGTCGACCTTGATCCTGCAAGGATCGCGCAGGTGCGCTCTCAGCTTCCAAGTCTTGCCAATCGGCGCGCTATCGCCAAATAGCCGCGTCATGATCGTCTATGACCTTGAATGTCGTGCCGCGCAGCATCGATTCGAAGGATGGTTCAAGTCCTCGGGCGACTATGCGCGGCAGCAGAAGCAAGGGTTCGTCGCCTGTCCCCACTGTGGTTCCACCAATGTAGCCAAGGCCGTGCAGGCGCCGCGCCTTGCCCGCAAGGGAAACCAGTTGCCCGAGAGGGCCGGAGTGTCTGCCGCAAAAGCCGCACCCTCTGCGCCTTTGGCTAAGCCCACGGCACGTGATGCGCTGCCACCGCAAGCCGTGGAACTACTGCAGACGCTGGCCACGATGCAGGCTGAGGCGCTGAAGTCATCGCGGTACGTTGGCGATAAATTCGTCGATGAAGCGCGTGCCATGCACTACGGCGAGCAGGACGCAGAAGCCATTCACGGACAGGCCACAGCGGCTGACGCAAGGGAACTGCTGGAGGAGGGAGTCGGCCTTGTGCCGCTGCCGTTCCCGATCGTGACGCCAGAGAAGGCGAATTGATTGCCAAGCCCGTATTCACCGGCTAGGAGGCCTCGGCGTGCGCCCGTAGCTCAGCAGGATAGAGCACCAGATTCCTAATCTGGGGGCCACAGGTTCGAATCCTGTCGGGCGCACCACAATCCCTATTTTATCCAGCATTTCCGGCACTTTCTTCCTCGCTAGCCAAACCATCCTTGCCAGCGCTAGCCAAACTTTCCATGGCAAGCGCGGCCATCTTTCTCTGCTCTGCCTCGCGGGTGTACCGGCTCACTTCGCTGTCGGTCTTGTGCCCGGTGATCGATTTGATGAGCTGATTGGAGAGGCCGAGTTCTGCCATGCGGCGTGACGCGGCTTTGCGCAGGCCGTGCATGGAGAAACCCTCCAAGCCAGCGGCCCGGCACTTCTTCCCAAACCACATGCCAAAGCTGTCGTAAGTGTATGGCTTGTTGCGATTGTTGATGATGTATGCGAGGTGCCCGGTTTCCGTTGCAGCGATGCTTCGCGCGAGGTTGGGGTGCAGCGGTATATCGACGATCTCGCCGGTCTTTAGTTGCTTCACACGGATCCAACCGTTCTTCACGTGCTGCGGTCCCATGACGCGAACGTCTGATTTGCGCTGCGCTGTGTAGAGGGCCAAATCGAAGGCGAGGCGGGCAGTCGTACCGATTGGATAGGCCTTCTCGAATATCTCGATCTGCTCTTCCTGCCAGGTCGCAAAGCCGCCCTTACGGGTCTTCAGCGCTCTTACTGCGCGGGCTGGGTTGTCGTTCCTCATTCCCTGACGTTGAGCAAAGTCAAAGAGTTGGCCGAGCCTTTTGCGAAGGTTATTAGCTGCGCTCGGGGTTGCCTTCATGCTGGCGATCAGGTTTGCGACGTTCCGGGCTGTCATGGTGCTGGCCTGCCGATCCCCGTACTTCTCACGGAATCGCTCAAGCTCTCCGCGATAGGTTTCCTGGGTGCTCGTCTTGAGGTCCGACCATTCAGTGCTTCGATAGAAGCGGGTGATAAGGTCGTCGAAGGAGCCGGGGCGAACCTTGGCCGCTCCGACCTTGATCTTCCCGTCACGCTCCCAGCTTTTGTATGCCTCGGTGAACTCCGGCGTCCCCACGCTGGCGGCGACGTAGATCGTCTGCCAACCGGTGCGGCGCAGGCGGATTCGCTCCTTTCCGCGGTTGTCGATGAACGCGCTGGCATACTTGGGCAGGGCCTTGTTTAATCGAGGTCGGACCATTCGTTCGTTCGATCTGCTTCCTTCGGGCGGCCGGGTATAATCTCGATCTTGCCGTTGGGGTCTATGACGATCTTTGCGATCTGCAGCCCCGCCAGTTGAACGCCGGCAGCGGCTCGCCTGACGTCGGCTTGGGTGAACTTAGCGGGCGCCGTCACGTATCATCCCCTTCGTTGTCGATGGGTGGGGTCATGGCAAACTTAGGCCACTTGCCGGTGAAACCACGCGGCGGACCGACATCGTTAGGATCGATCCCATCCTCCGCCATTCTTTCCATGGCATCCTGCAGTTTCATGTCGTGCCGGTGCCAATGATCGGCCCACGCTTCCGGCCCCCATTGATCCCAGACATGCTCACGCCCCCGTTTGGCGGTCATTTCGATCTCGAAGCCGAGCGACTGACGCCATTGCAAAACGTAGCCGGGCCACCAGCGAACAAGCTTTCCGCCGCACCCATAAGCCTTTGCTGGCTTGTCGATGTAGTCGCAGATGATGGCGTCGATCTCGTCCGTGCCGAGCACGGGCACACCGAAGCTGCGGAAACCAGTCTCGGACCAGAACAGCGATCCGGGCGGATTGATCGCATGGGTGCAGAAGCCGCCGCTCCAAGATATGACGCAGGGCACGCCTCGCACCTCAAGCTCGAACGGCTCGGGATCGCCCTCAGTGTAGACGGTGATCCTGCCGCCGTGGCTGTAGGCGCGTGTCTGAACCTCATGTGTCGGGCGTGGCTGCCATACCGGTGGCGAGGCGGGCGGCTCGATCAGCGCGAACATATCAAACTGCGTCACGCCACGATATCCTTCAACCGACGCAGGCAGGCCCGCGCCTCGATCTTGTTCTTGATCCGCTGGTATTCGGCCTGGCCGAGTAGCCCTGCATCCCGGAGCGCCTTTGCGCTGGTGGCGAGGATGGCGGGGTCCAGCGCGTTCAACTCACTGCTGTTCATGTGCTACCTCCTTCACAGGGTCCGGGCCTGTCACGATCCACACGGCAGAGGCCGCGATGGTTATGGCGCTGATGATGGCGATCCCCTTCCACGCTGCCGGCTGCGGCTTCTCGCCCACGGCGCGGGCAAGGCGCGCTTCCTCAGCCTGCATCTTGCGGTAGAGGCGGAAGACACGCGGGGCCTTGTACGTCATGGGGACGATGGGGCCGTACTTGGCGAGCCGGTCGGACTTGCCGGTGTGGTTGATCCACGTTGTCATGACGCGCTCCCTTCGCTGGTAGCTGCTAGGGCGCGGAGAAATGCCGCCTCACGCCATAGCCTGTTTGCTCTTCGCAGGCGCCGAGGGTCGGCCATCGCCCAATTGGCCCACATGCGATCGGCCTTCGCGTGTTTGCGCTCTGCCAGCGCCAGCAGTGCCTCACGATCCATGGTGGTTGCCTCCGAGGGCTGGTGCAGCGGGGAGAGGCATCCAGTGGGTGGGTGGCCATTCGGTGGTGAACCCGCCGTCAGTGCTCATCCATCCGCTGTCGGAACCGCCATGCATGGTCGCCCAGTGCGGTTCTGCGGGATCACCATATTCCGGGCACCGGCACGGGCCGCCGCAGTCACCAATGACGGGAGCTTCGGGCTCTATCCAAAATCCCGCTGTCACCCGGGCTGTCGGCAGGCCCTGATCGTTTTCAGGGTACGGCCCGGACAGGATTACCTCTGTCCCATCCTTCGGCGCCGTCTCAATCGGCTGCCAGCCCCCGCGCATCGCATCACGTTCAGCGATGAGGGTGAGGATTTCGGGGACGGCGTTGCGGAGGTAGGAGAGCAGTTCAGCGTTCGCCTTACCGATCGCATCCCAAGCCGAGCCGCCGTCTTCGTCGCGGTCGTCCTCGATCAGCTTGTGATCGCTGTTCACCGTGTCCAGCAGCGTGTGCCACTTTCCGCCTACGTCTGCGCCAATGAAGTAGTTGTGGTAGCGGAACTCATCGTCGGGCTCGTGGTCAGTTTCCCATGGTCCCGGTGTCGCCGCCTCGTGCAGGACCTTCAGGGTGTCATGTGACAGGCTCATGATGCGCCTCCTTCAATCCACCGCTTGATGCGTAGATAGGTTTCCACACTCGGAGACTTACCGGCCAACACCCGGCACAAAGTCGCGCGCGTTAGGCCCGCCTCGCCGCAGACTTGGTGCTGGCTCTTGCCGCGCGCCCGCATCTGATATGCGACCATGGCGCGGAATTGGCCGGGGTCGAACAGAGCATCGCTCATTATGCGCCTCCGATCTTGCGGGCGCGGTCATATAAAGCGAGGATGGATTTCACATCGGACATGTCGATGCGAAGGCTCCCGCTGGACGGCTCCGCATAAGAGCGGAGGTCGGCAATCAGTCTTTCAAGATTGCGATCCGCCTCCTGCTCCGATGGGGCTTCGGGCGCGCTGGGGGAGAGGGCGGCTTGCCAGTCCTTCAAGGCCGCAAGGACGGCCACCCGTTCATCGCGCAGTTCAGCCATCCCATCAGTCGCGACGTTCAACGCACCAGCGGCCAGCGCGAGGGTGTGCCCTGCCGTCCTAACCGCATCCTCCCCACCCGTCGCGGGCGCTTGCGGGCAACAAGGGGCGATGCGGGCATAGCGCCCGTGCTTGGAGCACTCGCCATAGATGCGATCCCTCAGCTTGTCCGCGTCGATCATGGCAGCTTCCTCCAAAGTCCCTTGGCGCTGGTATCGGCCACCGCCTCCACGGCTGCGTTCTTCTGCGTATCAGTCATGTTAGCGACCCTCCTTGCGGGGCAATGATGCGATCAGAAACAGGCCGAAGAGATAGATCCTCCAGCGTGTCCGAGCGGTCGTGGAATAGGCGCGGCTGTGTGAGCGCCAGCGCACGGCCTTGAGTGGGGTGAGGCAGAAGCGGGGCTTGATGCGTTCTCTCATCGCTCCTCCTCCCGCATCGCCCGGCGAAGGTCAGCAGCCTCGCCAGCAAGGTATTCCTCATGATTTGCCCAAGCCTTCTCGGCAGCGGCGCGGACGTTCGTGTCCGTCTCCAGCAACCGCCAAAGCCAGTTCGGCGCGACCTCTTTGCGGGCAGAGTAGATGCCGGTGGAGGGTTCAGTCAGGATTGCGTCGTCGATGTAGAACTCGCCGTCCTCAAAGCGCACCTTGAGGTCGAGGCCGAGGTTATGGCCGTCGTCGTCGAGGCCCTGTTCGAAGCCCAGAAACATATCCAGGGCGAGCGGAATGGCTTCAACCATTGGCATCCTCCATTTCGTCGATTTCGGATCGGATCGCGTCGATGGTGTCGCCGGTGACGTGAAGGCCATTGCTGACCCAGCCATCCTCTTCACCCTCGTATGAGGCATCGTAGTCAGGGTGGGTCGCGGTAAAGGCGGGCTCAGGCCAGCGGCCATGCTCGATGGGCCAACCTCGATACGGTTCGATGCTCATGGCTCAATACCTTCGTAGATATTCGATGGTCTGCCGGGATTTTTCCAGCTCGGCCTCCAGGTCGGCGACGCGGCGAGCCAGCAGCGTATCCCCGCCATGCTTGGCGACGGCGGCCCGGATTTCCTCACCCTTGCTGTAATCGGCGTAGGGATAGCGGTTCATCGCCCACTCCTTGCCGGTCAGCAGGGCTTGGACGGTCTGCTCGACCATCTGCCTGATCGCACCGGCGACGTTCTGCTCAGTGTCCGCCAGCAGATAGTCGACAACATCGCTCCAGAGCTTATCCCGGAACTCGTCGGCCACCTTGTCCACCAAAGGCTTGAGGTGCTCTGCGTCGAACTTCGCCATCATCGCTTCGGCAAGGCGGTTGCTCGCGAAGTACTCCGGGCCGAGCGATGCCGCGTAATGGTCTGTCGTGTCGGCGTCGGTGAACGTCGTAAGGTCGGTCACTTCGCTTCTCCCTCAATTCGATCGATCTGCGCCCTCACCTCATCCTCGGTGCCGCCGGTGACGCAGCCGTGCTTGTCAGAGCAGCCAGCCCAGCTTTCCTCGGGCTTCCTGGGGGTGGGGTCGCGGTAGATGGTCCAGCGTTCGGGCTGGTGCGGGGTGGTCATGGCTGGGCGTCCGAGTAAATCAGCACCGAACGCAGCCACCGCCAAACCATGCGCTTCTGCGCGCGGCTGTAGAGGCGGGCCGGAAGCCAAAGGAACTTACGCTCCGTCATGAGCGGGCCTCCCGTACCTTGGCATGCCCTATGGCTGCATCGATCTGAGCCCGAAGCTCGATAGTATCGCACTCGACGAGCAGTTCGCCGCGCTGGATGCCGTAGCCGTCCGTCAGTTCGTGGTAGCCGAAGTCAGGCGAGGTAGCCGTGAACATGCCGGTCGGGCTGCGCTTGATTGCCCAGCCACGGTAGCGTTCGCGATTGATCGGGAAGTTGATGATCTGAGCGGTCATGATACCCTCCGCTGATAAGCAGCCACGCACTCGCGCTGGCGCTGGGCGACACGGCGGCGTTCCTGCCATGCTGCGATGTGTTGAAAATGGGTCGGCGTCGGATTGCGCTCGCCAAACAGCGGCGTACCGGCGTAGGAGGTTTCGGCGTACATCAGGCCGCCCTCCGATCCTGGGCGGCGCGCCAGCGAGCCGCGTTGCGCATCCGCCGGGTTGCCGTGTCCGGGTCGCCGCCGAAATCGGATGGGTGGCCGAAGTGGACGGCAAGCGCGGCATCGACGCTGGGCACCTCAGCCTCAAGGTCGAGGTATTCGTACTGCCGGCCCTGTGCAGCCGCTTCCATGAACGTGCAGCCGAACAGCATGTCCACGTAGTCCCGGCGCATGTCGCGCAGAGCCTCAAGACCATCGCCGGAGAAGTGAAGCTGATCGTCTCCCATCACCACGATAGGGCGCGAGAGGTACAGCTCGTCTACGTCCATCTCGTCGATGAACCGGGCTACTGCCGGGGCTTCGTACCAGGCGGGGGCTTCGGCGGTGGCGGCGGTGAACTGCCGCACAAGGTCGCGCAAATTAACCACGGGGCGCCTCCACCTTGGCGAGGGCGGCGGCACGATTATCGCTATGGCGACGAGCCATTCGCTCCGAACGCCTGC
>NZ_PPSM01000050.1 GCF_002916655.1 Novosphingobium sp. HII-3 | reverse complement strand
CGTCATCGTTCGGATGCAGTCGGTACCCAAAAACGCTACCGTCTTCCTCAAGGGCTAGACCGATGCAGCGCTGCCCCGGATGACTGTCCCGCTGATACGGCGTCTGGCCAGCGAACCAAGGCCCCGGCGTAAATTTCGTGGTGGTGGACATGGCTTAGGCCTCCACGTCATCGAGCACCGTAATGGTGCCGAGGAGAGCCCGAGCCACGATGTCAGCAGCGCACTCAAGGGCGCTCGCAAAGTCGTTGGCGTAGTCATAGCCCACCGCATCGACGCAAGCGTCAAAGAGGCGGTTCGACGTACGGATGTAAGCGCGCGGATCGGCGCACGTCTCGAACTCGCCCATGCGCAGAAGCTGCGCCATCAGGCTGTCGATCATTTCGAATTGGGGAAGAGTGACCTGCACTGACGTTCTCCTCGTTCCGGTTAACCGGTGTGAGGAGAAATTACGCCCAGTGTAAGTTTGCTGTCAACAAAAAAGTTACGCGCAGTGTAAGTCGCTTACGCAGGGTGCGCGACTCGCGGCGAGACTACGGGTTACAGCCCGTGTAGGAAACCAGAAACCGCAGGGATCGCGCGCACGAAAAAGCCCCGGTGGTGGGCCGGGGCTGGGGTTGCGAACATCCGCGAGATATGCCCGTTAGGCGGCCTCACGGCCCAAGTTGAGAGAGCCCGTAACGAACGTCTCGTTGGGGGCTTCGCATTCTAGGACAATCCGACCCGGCTCAGGGATGTGAAATGATTGAGCTATTGTGCTTATTGTGAGGCCACCGTTTAGCCCCCCTAACCGCTTCGCCATATCCAAAGACTCAGCCATCAACTCGAGGCTTGTTTCGCCTATAAGCATTCGCTCAGTGCCCGGTGCGGACATGAACATTTTCAAGGCGCAGGGCTCCCAGGTTATAGGGATGTGGATGCGAGTATAGATGCCGAGTTTAGGTAGCGTTCCCGGGATGGACGAAAGATTCAAGTTATCAGGCAAAATGCCGATCAAGCTGACCTTGTTGCCCAACTCCTCTCGAATGTCCTCGCAAAAAATTGTAATGCCATGAAGACGGTCTATCATGAGTTCACCAAAACTTTGGCCGACGCAACGCGCGAGAGATTTGCCGACGCAACGCCCGAAGTAGTTACAGTATTCATTCGGAATTGATTGCCTTGGGGGGCGTGATTTCCGCTGTCCTGTCCGTCTTCCCGGTCAAAAACAAGCTTCACTTCATATCCTAAGATTTTAGCGATTTCTGCCACGCGCGAGAGGTTAATATCGTGGGTGCCCCGCAGCTGCCTGCTGATGACTGATCGATGAACCCCAAGCTTTTCGGCAACCTCAGACTGAGAGATGTGCGGATTCTCAGCGAATGCCCAGAGAAGGAGCTCACGCGCATCGCCCACCAAGCGAAGCGCGGCGTTCCTATGATCTGTAATCGCAAGCTGAAAGGACATCTTCCGGCTCCCTTCCTGGAATATACTTTGGCTCATCCAACGGCAGTTTCGAGCGGACAAAAGAGACCTTCTTCCGCTGGTTGTTCACTGCCTCTTTATTCGGCTTTCCGTTGATCTTTATGTCATCAAGCGTCGCGATGCTCGCGCAGATGAATACGTCGTTTTTGGGGAACCACCCAAACAACCGCAACTCAGGCGTCTTAAGCTCCCAAACTCCATGCTTGAAATGCTGGATTGGCCGAAAGGCCACGGGATATAGAAGCCTATGACCAGCCCCATAGCGGTTTAGGAAGTCAATTAGTTTTTCCATCGGAGTCAGTTCTTTGGCAGAGCCAGCCGGGACCTTCGGCAGGATGTCGTTCAGCCAATCCCGGACTTCCGGGGTCACCATGAATGTACGAAGCTCCTGCTCGCGTGGTTTCAGGTTCGGCCTCAACCGAATGAGTTCGCCGTTCCGCTCTAACTCTAATAACGTTGCCATATAAGTCAACAGCCCTGGATAGCAAGGGTAATTCTGAGGACTGCTGACGGGAGGCCGAGCGGCTTTCTACCGTAGCGCCGCATCGCTCGCATCAATTCGCCACCACGCACCGGCACTCCCTGGCGTAGCGCACTGTCATAGCCCGTTATCGTGCCCGTAGGAGATGATGCGGCCGATCAGCCGTCAGTGCCAGTGCGGAAACCGGCTTTCTTTACCAAGTCAGCCAATGTGCCCGCAAATCGCTCATCGTCGAGTTGCTTGGATACCTTGGCAGAATGGGTTTTGATCGCGTGCAGATCACTCGAAACCCGCTCGCCTCGCTCCTGAAGCTGCTCGATCTGATAGCGAAGTCCCTTGAGGTCAGCCTTGATGCTGGAGGACGCCTCGGCAATCTTAGAAAGGTGATGAACACACCCGTAGGCGGCGAGCACTAAGGCGGCAGCCGTCACGTCCATAAAGTTCATGCTGCGCTACCGCCGCCAGCTCGCATACCCTCGATGTAAGCCCGCACCTTCTCTTGCTCACGCTCATTGAGGTGCCGCACCATATCGATGACCTGCCCTTCCTTTCGCGGATTGCGGCCGATCAATTCCCAAGGCTCGCAGCCATAGATATCGGCGAGGGCAAGCAGGACGCGCTCGCTGTAGGGCTGCTTGCCGTTCTCCAGGCGCGATAGGCTTGCCTCGGTAGTGGGAAGGTTCGGATCTTCCATGGCTTCAAGAGCGGCGACGACTTGCGCCTGCGTCTTATGGGCCGCCTTGCGCCACTCTTTGAGATAGATGCGCTTGTCCGTCATGCCGCCGATTATCTGGCATCCGGCGTAAGTAGGTAATGCCGCCGGGTGTAATTCCCGCTTGACGCCTAACTTACATGGGGTGTAAGTTCCGTGCATGACGCTAGACGCCTACATCAAAAGCGGCGCCGCCACACCAGCGGACCTCGCAAGGAAGACCGGCCTTAGCGCGGCTTCTATCACTCGCATCCTTTTCGGTGAACAGAAAGCGTCTCATGACGCGATCAAGGCCATCGTCAAGGCAACTCGCGGCAAAGTCACTGCGCACGACCTGATCTTCGGCGCGCCGCGTGACCCCAGCGAGAAGCGAAAGGTCGCAGCATGACCGCCACCATCCTCTGGGCCTTCGCTGGCTTCCTCGCGTGGCTCGATGTCGCTGTAATCTTCGGCATCATCCTTGGCAAAGGCATCGCTGCCGGTCGCTCGCACGGGGAGGGGTGAGGGATGATCCCGCCCCTGCCTTATCAGGTAGCGACTGCTCTCTGCGCGGTTTGTCGCAAGGCTACCTGCCAGCACTCCGATTTGGAGTTCGCTGGGCTGATCCCTTTCCCCACCAGCCCTTCGCTGGTCGCACCGGCCGGTGACTGCCCCACCGTCAGCACCGGCCACCCCCGCAACGACCACGCAACCCCCTGCGTGGTGCCGGAGCCGCATCGCACCCCCCGCATCAGCGGCTCCGGCTTTCGTCTTTCCCCCGTCTCTCATGACGGGCTTTGTAGCTAACCGAGGCAACAAGATCATGGCTAGCATTTGTGCAGCGCAGCAAGATTTGGCTGACCGGCTCTCCGAAGTAATCCGCAAGCTTACCCGCGACGGGCAGTTGAACGCCCTGGCTCGCAAGGTCGGGGAAGACGTGCGCGACCTGCGCCGCTGGGCCAAGGGCACCACGCTCCCCGGCCACGTCCTGATCGCACTTCTGGACGAGCTGCCTCGCCACCACGCGGATTACCTGATCGGCAACACCCAGCTTCGCCTTGTCTCCAAAGACCAGAGCGAGACGGCCACTGCCTTTCGCGCCGCAGCCGCTACGTCCTCGTTCGTCGCCGAAGTCGCTGAACGTATGTCCGATGGCGAGTGGTGCCACCGTGATGATGCCGCCGCCAAGGAAAAAGCGCGCGAGACGATCACCGAACTTCAGCAGTTTGTGGGAGAGTGACGGTGATCGAACATCACTCCAGCCCGAGCCGCATGGCGTACGTGCTCGCTCGCTACATCGACGATCCGCGCAGGATCCGCTCGCACGTACTGGCCGAGTTCCAAACCTGCCCCGGCTTCCCGGCGATTGAACGGATGCGTGCTGCTCACAAGCGCCGCCCTGCCAAGCAGCCGAACTTCAAGATGCCGAGCAAACGATATCCGGAGGACATGGCGCGGTCCAGCAACGCGCTCCTGAAGGCCCTTCACCGCAACCACCCGTACGTCTTCGACGCCGCCGAAAAGGCTGGGCGTCTTTGCGTGCGCCCCTGATTTCCGAGGAGACGAGACATGAACGCACAGACTCGTATCGCAGTACCCCAAGGGGTCTACGCGAAGATAGCCGCCGTCCAGGCCGAGATTGCCAAGGAAGGCATCTCCAAGGATCGCAGCAACCAGCAGCAGAAGTACAAGTTCCGCGGTATCGACGATGTCTACAATGCGCTTGCGCCGATCCTTGCAAGGCACGGGCTCTGCGTGCTTCCGCGTATTCTTTCCCGTGATGTAGTCGAGCGGAAGACCAACAGCGGTGGCACGCTGTTCTATGTGACCGTCGAAGCCGAGTTCGATTTCGTCTCTGCGGATGATGGCTCGACGCACGTGGTCCGCACCTACGGCGAGGCCATGGACAGCGGCGACAAGGCCACCAACAAGGCTATGTCTGCGGCTTACAAGTACGCAGCCTTCATGGCCTTCGCGATCCCCACTGAGGGCGACAACGACGCCGACGCCACAACGCACCAGGTCGCGCCGAAGCAAGCAGATGCGGGCCCGGTCATCAGCGACGCGCAGTACACGAAGCTGCAGCAGCTAATCCCGGCTGCAAAGATCACCGCTGCGCAATTTAACCAGCGCTATCGCTGCAAGACGGTGGCCGATCTGCCGGCAAGCCGATTTGCCGAGGCAGAAGAGGCCCTGAACGAGCGAATAGCCGAACTGGCAAAAGTGGAAAGCAATCAGGAGGCCGCTCATGCTTGAGGAGCAGAGGACCGAGGATTGGTTCGCCAACCGAGCAGGTAAGGTCACTGCCAGCTGCATCTACAAGGTCATGACCAAGACGAAGTCTGGGTACGGCGCCGACCGTGCAAACTACATGGCCGAACTGATCACGGAGCGCCTAACTGGCGCGTGTCCAGGCGGGTTTACCAGCGCCGCCATGCAGTGGGGTATCGATCAAGAGCCCGTCGCTCGTGCGGTATACGCTGGCCGCATAGGCGAAGCGCCGGTTGAGATCGGCTTCGTCGATCACCCGACCATCCCTCACTGTGGGGCATCGCCTGACGGCCTCGTCGGCTTCGACGGTCTCGTTGAGATCAAGTGCCCCAACAGCGCCACTCACATAGCAACACTTCGCGGCGCATCGATAGATCGCAAGTACCTCCTACAAATGCACTGGCAGATGGCCTGCACTGAACGGGACTGGTGCGATTTCGTCTCTTTCGATCCCCGCCTCCCGGAAGAGATGCGGATGCATGTGCGAAGGGTCCAGCGCGATGCGGAGCTTCTCGCTGAGATCGAGGCCGAAGTGACCAAGTTCCTCGCGGAGGTCGACGAAGCCGTTGCCGACCTGCGCGCCACCTACACAATTAAGGAAGCTGCATAATGGAACGTCTAGACGCGCTCTCTGTCCGCGAGAGCAACGGGAAGTCCTACTTCACCAAGATCGGCGCGGCCTTCCCGAACAAGGACGGCAAGGGCTTTTCGGTCCTTCTCGATGCGATCCCCGCGTCGGTGGATGGTCAATACAAGATCATGCTTCGCACGCCGCTGCCGAAGGACGGTGATCGTCAGCAGCGCTCGTCGAACAGCCGCAGTGATGACTGGGGCAGCGACAGCTTCGACGACGGCCGGTTTTGAGGAGACACGACATGGCCGAACCTACTGACGACCGCCTGCGCCTTCTGATCGAGCGTGTGGAGCGCTTGGAAGATGAAAAGAAGGGCATCAGCGACGATATCCGCGATGTCTACAACGAAGCCAAAGCCGTTGGCTACGATCCGAAGATCATGCGCGCCATCGTCCGCCTGCGGAAGATGAAGCCCGACGACCGCCGCGAAATGGACATGGTTCTCGAAACCTACAAGTCCGCGCTGGGGATCGACTGACCATGTGGCGCGCTCTCTTCCCCCGTCGCAAGTCGACCATCACCGCTGCAGCCAGTGAGCTGGGCAAGCTTGGTGCCGCAACCCGACGTGAGCGGGAGCGCGCCAAGGTCCACGAAACCGCGATCCAGATGCAGCGTGACCTTGCTGCAAAGGGTATCGAGGTTCCTGCACGGAGCCGGTTGATCTGATGGCCCGCCGCGCGAACACCGCTGAAAGCCGCCACATGGGCAGGGTCAAGCAGATCCCCTGCCTGGTATGTGGCTCTTGGTTCGTCGATGTGCATCATGTCGTCGGATATGCCGACAGGGCAGGGCGCGCGCCGAAGCGGCATGATCGCGTCGTCCCTCTCTGCAAGATGCATCATGATGTTCAGTTCGGCCCCCACACCGCCGTACATGCACTCGGGCACCAGCGCTTCGCCGAAATCTACAACATCGACCTGATGGCCGAGGCCGAGCGCCTCTGGTCGGAAAGCGAGGCCGCGTGAGCGATACCCCACCTCTTATGTTCGAAACCCGCCTGGGTATGCTGAAGCCTACCAACCGCGCAGCCGAAGAGGCTATGCGCGAGATCAAGGGCAGGGTGCGCGTCGAGATCAAGGGCGGCATTGCCAACCAGCGCCGGCGCGGGCTCTACTGGTCCGTTGCTGCCCTTGTCGTGCCGATCCTCAACGATCTTCACGGCATGACGCTGGACGAGCAGGATTTGCACGACATCACCCGCAAGAAGCTGCGCCTCTATGACGAGCAGCGCCTTCCCAGCGGTGATATCCACTACAAGCTGAGATCCACCAGCAACCGCGCCATGAACGAGGCCGAACGCGCCGCCTTCACGGATCGCGCGCTGCACCTGTGGTCCACTTGGACCGGCGTGGACGTGACCACCCTCCGTCAGGAGGCCGAAGCAGCATGAGCGGCCGTCATTCACGCAACAAGGGCGCCAACTACGAACGGGAGCTAGTGAACGCCCTTCGTGATCGCGGCCTGACAGCTCAACGCGTCCCGCTTTCCGGGGCCACCGAGTACGCCAAGGGCGACGTAGAGGTGACGGCAGGGTTCGACGGCAAGACGATCTTCCGTGGCGAGTGCAAGCGACGCTCTGCTCTTCCCGCCTGGATCGAACGCGCTCTTGGCGAGAACGACTTCCTCGCCATGCGTGAAGATCGCGGAACCACGCTGATCGTCCTTCGCCTCGATACCTTCGGAGATCTGCTCCAGTGAGCAGCGAAGCCGTCGCCTGGGCCTTCAAGCAGGACATCAAGCCGAGCGGGCTGAAGTTCACGCTCGTGGCGATGGCTGAGTGCGCGAATTACAAGACCGGTCTCGTCTTCGCGTCCACTGCGCACCTTTGTGAAATCACCAGCCAGGACCGCAAGACGGTGCTCGCCAATCAGGCGGAATTGGAGAAGCGCGGCTTCATCGAAGACACTGGCGAACGCGCTGGGAAGACGAAGCAGATTAAGGTCTATCGGCCCGTAATTGGAACAGTACCGGAAACGGAACAGTCCCAAAAACGGAACAGTTCCGTTTCCCCCGGGAAAGAGTCCCAAAAACGGGACACGGAACCTTCTTATGAACCTTCACTACCTACGGAGACTACGTCTCCTACGGTAGTAAACGCCCGGGACGAGTTCCCCTGCCCAGCAGGTTGCGATCCGATCGATTGGGGCAGTCTCCTGAAGACCCGGAAAGCTGCTCGTAAGCCGATGACGGCCGGCGCGTACCGCCAGATCACCAAGAAGCTTGAGAGCTGGGAGCGCGAAGGATGGCCCCCGGGGCCCATCCTTGCCCACGCCGTGGAGCGTGGATGGCAGACCGTATTCGAAACCGACGAGATGAGAGGAAGCGCCAATGCAAACAATCGGAGCTACGCTGGGTCGCATTCTTCCCGGCACCCCGGAAAGCCAAAGGACGGTGCCATCGCCGCTCTCGACCGTAGGCTTGGATTGGACGAAAGCGCTGGCGAACGGGAAGGCCCTGACCGTCGCCCAAGCACGGCAGATCGCAGCCGCGCCCTTGCCGGCCCCGGAACCCTGTACTGAGCGGCATTTCAACCAGTGCTTGCGGATCCTGCTCGCCGCACTGCCGAAGCGCAATTCGGACGAGGTTAGCGGCGAGCTTCTGATCTCCGCTTATCAGCGCAAGCTTGGTTCGTTCTGCCGGGACCAGATCAGCTACCTGTCCGACAAGGCGCTGGAACGCTGCGAGTGGTTCCCGACCATTGCAGAGTGCCTGGCGATCATTGGCGAGTGGAAGCGCAACGATGAAGCCCTTCGCCTTCAGGAGCGCGCCAAGGGCGTCGTCCTCTGGGATCGGCAGCGCCGGTTCGACGATGTGATGTGCCAACTCGCTGACGGGTCGTACAGCCAAGATCAGATCGACGCTATGCCGGATAGCTGGAAGGTTGTCGGGGAGACGCGTGGTTACCTCTGGGCGAACGATGATGGCACCTATTCTCCCCGCGTAGGCCCCAACGCCACTGCCAGCCCGTTTGCCTCTGCCAAGCCCGCATCACCCAAGGCCACCGGCCCTGTCTGCCGCAAGTGCCACGACGTGGGCCGGGTTCTCGATCTCGATGGCAACGAGGTGGACTGCCCAGACTGCGCCATGGGCGAGCAAGCGGAGGCGGCGGAATGATCGGCCTGACCGCACAGCAACGGGCACTCCTGACTTTCATCGAGCGGTATCAGCGCGATCACGACGGCGTTGCTCCCAGCTTCGACGAGATGAAGGAAGCTATCGGGCTCGCCTCGAAGTCGGGCATCCATCGTTTGCTCACCGCCCTAGAGGAGCGCGGCTTCATTCGCCGGATCAAGAACCGGGCGCGCGCTCTGGAGGTTCGCAGCAACATCACAGGGGGCCGCGCGATAGCCCATGCCCTTCGTCTCGCATCCGATGACGAGATCCGGGCGGAATACCAGCGTCGGTCGGGCCTGAAGGCTGGCGAATACGAGGGCGCCCACCCTGCCTACCTCACTGAGGCTGGCCTCACCCCCACCAATACGGAGACACGATGATGGCTAAGTTCCGCAAGAAGCCGGTTGTGATTGAGGCGATGCAGTATCCGGGCCATCGCATCGAGAACGTCGACGAGCTGATGGCCTTTGAGGAATGGATCAACCCCATTGCGAAGGCCTGTGGCCGCTATCCGCTGAAGTACCACGGACAGGCGCTCATCATTCCCACGTTGGAGGGCGAACACGCGGCAGGGCCGGGCGACTGGATCATTCGCGGTGTTCAGGGCGAGCTCTATCCCTGCAAGCCCGACATCTTCGCCGCGACCTATGAGCCCGCCACCCCACTCACCCAGAAGGGAGAGGGCGCGTGAGCAACACCCGCATAGCCTGCGTGGCCTTTACCGCGTGGATGAGCATTGCCGCTATTGCCGAGATGCTCGGCCTTGAAACCACCCATGACGGGTTTCTGAACGTGGCGTTGAAGTTCTTGGTGGGCCTCCAGATAGCGGCGATCTGTGTCGCCTTGTTCGGGGATCGTAAGCGGGAGCCCCACCCATGACCCCCGCCCGCGACTACCTCGCCCCTATCGGCCATGGCGACTGCGCTCCTCAGAAGGCCAAGCCAAGCGATCAGGCTTTCGTTTGCAGGCATAGCGACCCTCGGTGTGAGGATGATCCCTGCCCGGCCGGAATACGCTGGATGTGTGACGCCTCCGCCATCCGCAACCTGGGAGACAAGGCATGACCCCCAGCCCCACCAGTGAGGTGACACAGGCGGACCTGTGGAAGCATGTGATGATGGAGGATCGCCATGCAGCCGCGCAGGCAGGCTATGACCTAGGGGTGCCAGACATAACAGGGCCAAGGGCGCAAGAGCTGCTTGCTCGTCGGTTCGCCGCCCACCGCCTCGCCGAACGCAACGCCTGCGCCCAGCGCGCCACCCAACTCCTAAACTCTCACCCCCACGCACCACCATCACCTCACGAAATCATCTTCGCTATTCGGCATCCCTCAGGAGAATGATCATGGCACGTCGCAGAACGAAGGCCTTTCCTAAGAAGCCCGATGCTGAGTTGATCGCCAACGATCAGGAAGGACATTGCAGCCCTTCTCAGGCGGCGTTGGACAAGCGGGTCTACAAACGTCTGTCAACGCCGGGATAAAATTGGGCCAGGCACCGGTTTAAAAAGGGGCCAGTTGGTTTGAATAAAAAGCCTCATGGTTGAGGCTGGACGCTCTCGGCAGCGGGGAAGCGGCTGTAGCGGAGCGGAAG
>NZ_PPSM01000049.1 GCF_002916655.1 Novosphingobium sp. HII-3 | reverse complement strand
CTCGGGGGCGTGTTGAGAGCGTACCTTAGGCTAGAGGCTCCCTCTATGACCCGGCGCTCCAGTTACCTTACCCCCCAGCCACGAGCGCCGGGTCTCTTTTCCAGCGCTATCCCCCACACTCCACCTTCACCCCCACATCCCGATAGAACCGGCACAGCCTGACACCGGCAGCGCGTACCCTATCGCCCCATCCCTCTACGGCTGAGTTGTAGCGGGCATCGGCGGCAGGATCGGTGAGGATCGCAGCGGTCGGCTTCGGCTTGGTTTCGGTAGCGGCCTCGATGTCGGCTACCGGCGGGACACCGACTTGCGGCCGGGGCGAGCAGGCGGCGAGGAGCAGCAGGAGGGCAACTGCCCGGAATTTCCGGGTAGTTCGCGTCATCGGCACACCTCCCTGTAAGCCGCGTCTCCGGTCATCCCGGCCCGCCTCAGCCGCTCGCAGTTGAGCGCCCGGTTCTGCGGCGGAATGGTCGCCCGAGCCTCCGGTGCCTTCGCCTGCTCTGCCGCCTCGGCCTTGGCGATCTCAGCCTCTCGCGACTTCTCCGCGATGACGTTGTTGATGGTGTCCTGCGCCCGGTCCTCAGCGGCGCGTTCGCTGGCCGGTGCAGCCTTGCGCTGGATCTCGTCCCGGTGCCGCTCGATCACCTTGGTGTCGTGCTGACGGAACCACCACCAGATGAGGGCGGCGCAGAGGAGGGCGAAAGCAACATAGGTTAGGGCGCGGTGGAGGCGTTCGGGGATGCCGAGGCGCAGAAGTAGCGTGGCGATCATGGCAGCACCGCTCCTGTGTTCTGTGCGAGCCTCTGGACTGCAAGGGCTGCATCCTCCTCGATGTCGGCAAGACGCTGCTCGACCGGGTTAAGCGGCTCTCCACGCGCCTGCTTCAAGGCATAGCTGGGGATGCCCAACCAGCGGCAGAGGGAGGCATGCGTGGCGTCGTGATCCCGGTCCATGGCCTCGACGCTGCCATAGCCCATCCAATCAGCGACCTCGCGCTTGTGGGCGCACAGGGATTGGCCGGGGCGCTGGATCGGGTGCGTCATGGCTTCTCTTCCACATGCACCGGGTCAGCCGGTGTGCCTGCGGGTGTGCGCTCGTTACCCCGCGAAGGCACCAGCCCCGGCGCGAGCATGCCCAGCACGCCGATAAGGCCGGTCATGATGGCGAGGTCTGCGCCGCTGCCGCCGATCTTGGACAGGAGGACAACGGCGATCAGGGTGGAGATAAAGGCGATCAGGCCAGTGCGGCGGTCGGACTTCATGACCACTTCCCCTCGTAGAGCTTGCGCTCGTCAGCACGGCGGTTGACCAGCCCCTTCATGACCTTCCCGTCGTTGTAGATCCACTTGTCGAACTGAGCTGCGGCTCCGGCGTAGTTGCCCGCCTTGTGGTTCTTGCCCAGCGTGGATTTCGCGATAGCCCCTGTGTTGTAGTGGAACGACACAAGGGCATCGAACTGGTCCTGCGTGGTTGGCGTGCTGCCGATGTACTCGGACACGTCCTTGGTGTACTTCACCAGGTCCTGCTCAAACCGGGCGTCGGCCTGAGCCTGCGTCCAGACAGTGCCGGGGCCGATGCCGGGGCCTGTGCTCCCATAGCCGATGGTCCACGGCTTGCCGTCCTTGCTGCCGGGGTCGGGGTAGGCTTCAAGCTTGCACCCCTCCCACTTGTGCAGCAGGGCGATGCCCTTGGGGCCGACGCGGCGAACGGCATCGTCCCGGGGCACGCCAGCGCGGTCCAGCGCGCCGTTGATGTCGTCCACCTGCTCCTGAGTGAAGCCAGCACCCTTCGCAGAGCGGGCAGCGTCGAAGATGGGTTTGCGTGGGTCGGTCATGCGTCTTTCTCCGAAGATCCAAGGGCGGCACGAAGCATCGCAATCACGCGCGTTCGCGCAGGAGGCGCACCACGAGAAGGCCCGAGAAACCGAGTGAAAATCTTGTTTGACCAGTGGTTTGATGGTAAATTCGGGCTGATCCTGTCGGCGTGATCGATCACATAAACGGCGACTGCTATGACAACCGCATCAGCAATCTTCGTGATTGCACGGAAGAAGAAAATTGCCGGAATGTAGGAATAGGATCGACAAACACTAGCGGCGTGATGGGCGTAGGTTTTGATCGCAGCCGGGGACGTTGGTATGCGCAAATCAGACACAGGCGCCGTCAAATCAATCTCGGCAGATTCGACACCAAAGAGGATGCGGTCGCAGCGCGCCTTGAAATGGAGGAGAAGCTGGGATTCCACGCCAATCACGGCAAGCGCGATGCTGTAAGAAGGAGGTGACACGATCATCTCCCGAAGAAGGCTTTGATCGCTGCGGCCACTCGATCCGAAATAAGCCGGATGGTGAGAAGGCCGGAAAACCCTATCCCGATGCCGGTCACGACAGCCATTCCAGCGCCCATGGGCTCCCCTTGGCCGACAAGGGGTAGCTCCCCGGTGACAGCCAGAAATAGAATAAGAACAAGGAGGCCGGTTAAAGCCCACTCTTGCTCCCTCGCCATCTTTTCCAGCGAAGGCGGCGCGATGAACCGGGCGAGCAGCAGCGCCGCAATCGAGAGGATGAGGGCCAGCGGCGGAATGTTGACGCCGGCAATGGTGACGATGGCCGGTCCAATGCTGGGGGCCAGCGGGACGGCCGCCGCCGCGGGCTTCACAGGGACGCCTTGCCCATGGTCACGCCCAGCGCAATCAACGCAATGGTAGCGACAATGCGGACAGAGCCCTTGATGCGCTCCCACTTGGGTGGGTTCACCGGCTGAGGCTTCGGGAAAGTGAGTTGAGCCGGGATCGCCTGATCGGACCACGCGGCGAGCGCCACGGCGGCCATGAACGGGATGATCGTAAGGCCGTCGAGAATGCGGTCCATCTGAAGCAGGATTTCCATCGTAAGGGGCCTCACCTCCCGCCAGGCGAGCATGACGGCCACGTCCCCCACGGCTCCGAACAGAACCGTGAGGTAAAGGCCCGAGACCTTCCACCGGTAGAGGACGGCGGTCGTCCAGAAGGAGTGAGGGCGGGCAAGCCGGAAGCCCTCGCCGAACTTGCGCATCAGCGCCCGGTCCCGCCCAGCCTCGCACATGTGGCGCAGGATCTGAGCGAGAGAGAGCAGGACGATCAGGCTCAGCGAGAACAGCGCGAAGAAGAACGCCCATGGGTTGCCCTCAAAGGAGGGCGGGAAGGCGCTCGCCGGCAGATCGTGTGGCATGAGCAAGACCGGGTGTGGATGAGAGGGCGTCACAGCGCCTGCCAGTCGTTGTTGCCAAGACCAGTTGCCTTGAACCACGTCTTTGCGGTGGTGTTCAGCAATTCTTCGCCGATGTAGTTCGGATATACCGCGCCAACAGGGGTTCCCGCATTCGTTCGATATATCGGGGCCATCTGGGATTGTAGCCGCGCTACCGTGCCTAGTGTCGTGCCGTGTTGGCCGTTCGGTGACTCGTCCAGAACGCGCGTACCGGTTCCGCTCGCCATGTCCCACCACCCGACGCACCCCGGAGGGCCGCCGTAGGCACCGCCCCAGCGTAGCGCAGCGGGCAGACCAAACCGCGTAATCTCGCTTGCCTGATCGAAAGTCGGGGCGAAGTTGAATAGACCCGCAGCGTGGTAAATAGCGGGGCAGTTATTGGCCGGAGTGCTGTCCTGATAGCCGACGAGCAGAGTGTCTGCCGTAATTGGAGCCGACCAATCCGCATCACCTGCCAGTGTCGTTTGCCCGATCTGGACAAGCGATCCGTCGATGTACAGCTTGGGGGCCACCGCGCTTTTCTCGCGCACCAGCAGCATTTTGATACGCTTGTTCCTGAACTTCTGGACGAAAGCGGGATCAGCCGTCCCGTAATAGTTGATGTCGCCGCCAGTATCTCCAAAGCTGCGAAGCAGGAGCTGGCCGCCGTAGAGCGCCATCGACATAGTGCCGACGCCGCCAAGGCTTTCGGCGCTGTCACCAAGGCCTATGATGCAGCGATCCGTCAAATTACTAAGATCGGGAACCGTCCAGTCGAGATAGATCGCCACGCTTTCCGTGCCCGGCGCAGTAACGCCCGCGAACATGCCCGAAAGCGCCACCGCCGCGCCGGGGATCGTGGACATACCTAGCGCGCCGCACGACTGGCCCGTCTCTACGTCTATGTAGGCGTCGAGTGAAGGGAACGGAGCCACCACGTCCAAACGGTCGATACCCGCCCCGAACGTATTGCCGCCATTTGCCGTGCGGATGTTCGTATCGACCCTCGCTGCGTTGCCGGTAACATCCAGCAGCTTTTTCGACAGGTCGATATTGCTGTCTTGTAGCGTGTCGAAATTCAGCGCGTAGCCGTCGTGGAAGGACTTGAGGACATTGGAGCCGTCGAGGTCCAGCCCGATTACTTTCGACCCATCTTCGCCATAGATCGAGCGCAGGCGGCTGTTGGAAATCTTGGTGCAACGATACTCGGCAATGTCGAAGGGATCGACACCCGTATCCCCGCTCGCAAACTCGACGCTGATCGGATCGAGCGCACCGGGTAGGCCGCTGCCGAAGGGATCCCACTCGTGCTGCGCGCCGTCAAGGTGCATCGTCGCCCGCTTGCCGAGCCGGATATGCGCCTCAGCATGGCTGCTAACGAAGTAAGCATTCTGAATTACGGCGTCCTGCGTGAACTCCAGCAGCAACAGGCGGCTGTCAGGCTCCGCGAGGTTCAGAGAGGCCATCCACGGCGAGATGATCTTGTTCGCCCCGTTGCCGCCCAAGCCAGACCCAAGCGGCAGATACTTGGGCTCCATGTCGTGGGTCACGTTGTTCATCGCCAAGGCAATGCCGTTGCCCAGCACCGACCAGATAACAGGCTCGAGAATCTGGCTGTTCTCGACCGACATCAGGAAGATCGGCCATTTCGTGAAGCGGCCCGCCACGCTGATCCGATGCATCTGAATGAAGCCGGTGGAGGCATTACCCGTCGTGCGTCCGCCAAGGATGCCGTATTGGCACTGATCCGCTCCGCTGTTCGGCGCATGGATCGAGAAGTCTTCCAGCACCAGCGCGGAACTATCGGTGATTTCCATGAAGCCAAAGTCAGGTTCACCACCGACGAGGATGGTCTGATCGCGGCCCGCACCCGAAATAGTGAGGTTGCGGTTAGTGTCGCCCAGAATACTGCCGAAATAGCCGCTGTTGACGCCCGTTAGGTCGGCAGTTGTGCCCCATTTCAGCTTGCCGGAAGGCAGCACGATCTTGCGCCGCTCCCCGCCTGCCTGCTTCCAGGCATCCACCGCGTCGGTCAGCTTGCTCGACTGGTCGGCATCCTCGCCTGGGCGCATATTAAACGGTGCGCCGGTCAGGTCGATGTCATAGCGCACGCGACTGTCCGCTGTGCCGAAAATTAGCGGAGAGCCGATTGCGGGTGCTGTACCCATCTTCTCCGCGCCTGTGGGGGCTGCGAGGGCTTCCCCACTCAGCACCGTGCGGATGAAGTTGGAGCCGCTAGCGATGCGCTCGTACACCAGCATCACGCCGGGCTGAGCAGTACGCACAGAGAAGCGGCTGCCGACCGGTGTTGCCGCCTCCCCTTCTGCAACGCTGGCGTATTCGTTGATGCCAGCAGCGCCTTCAGCGGCGGCGGCCGAGTTGCTGGCCTTTTCCTCCGCTGCCAGCGATTGGTTCGCGTAGCGGCGCGACAACTCCGTGTTGTCCCCGAAGTAGAGGTACGTGAGGACGCCATTAACGGGCGCGGTCAGATCAGCCGGCATTTGTCACCTTTCCTGAAATGGTAGCGGCGCCACCAAAGAGGCGCTGTTGGACGCCGCCCTGCGGGGTCACGAGGGTGTCGAAGACGACCACCACGGCTCCCTCGTTGCCCTGCGCGGTGGGGAGGCTGGCAGTTTGCGGGGCAGTAAGGGTGAGCGCGAAAACGGTGAGGTCATCGACCAGCTCAGGGGCGGACACCGCAAAGTCGGCCAGATACGGGTCATCTATGTCTGGGGCGGCGCGCAGGCTCGCCTTAATGGTTGCTCCCGTCCAATCACCTGAAAGCGCGAACCGCCAAAGGAACGGCAAGCTTCGGTCTATATTGATCGACACAGGGCCTTGCCTGGCTCTCCGCAGGGCGAGGAGCCATTCGTCAAATTGCGTTGTCATGAGTGCTCCCTGGAAGGGTATTGAGATAGGGCGGGCTTCCAGATTAGACCGAAAGGATAGACCCGACATAAAGCGGATCCCCGACGGCTCCCGTGTCGCTCACGGTCACGATCCAGTAATGGTAGGTGTCGGGCATCAGGCCAGTGTCTTCATACTCGCGGCTACCGCCCAGCGACCCCAGGAAGTCACCGTTCACCTTGGTTGCCGTGCCGAAGCTGTTGCTGGTGTTCCGGTACAGGCGGGTAGCGTAGTAGTTGGAGGTCGTGGGATCGCGCCATTTGACAAGGACCTTACCGACGCCCGGAGAGCTTAGCGCCACCTCGGACACCTGATCCGGCACATCCTGATTGCCGGCGTTATCCCAAGCCGCGTCGTCCGCGTCTCCCGGCGGAACCAGCGTAGGAGGCGGTGGGGCAGTTCCGGTCATCGCGAGAGCCAGCGCATGCTTGGAGGTGGTTTCCGTCTCCAACGTCAGCGTGGCCGTGGCGTTCGCGATGTCCTTGTTGATGGCTGCGATCACACACAGGTGGTTGATGCCGGTCTGCTGGTCGATGACGTTAAGCGCCTCGCCTAGGCGGTATTGCCAAAGCCTCGGCTTGCACGGGATCGTGATGCCCGAAAGCTCCCGCCGGCTGAACAGTTCGTAGGCCGTGAGCTGGGCGGCCTGGTTCTTGTCCGTCACCATCTCGCAGAGGAACTCCTCCTCCTTGATATCGCCGCCGTCGAGGGTGATGTACTCCTCAAACTGCACTGCCTCCGACTGCACATATTCCCACTTGTTCGCCTCGGAGCGGTACTTCGGCACCATCGTGTTCACGCGGTCCTTGTAGGTCCGCATACCCGGCGCGATCCGCTCGCCCTCGGCAAAGTCCTCCAGGGTGATCGTGTCGAGCGCAACCTTGGGCGACTGGAAGCGCACAGAGAGCAGTCCGCCCGAGATCACCGGCACGCCACCGCCCGCTGCGCAGATGCGCTTCAGGTTATCCCACAGGCTGATG
Source organism: Novosphingobium sp. HII-3 (assembly GCF_002916655.1). Classification (GTDB taxonomy): domain Bacteria; phylum Pseudomonadota; class Alphaproteobacteria; order Sphingomonadales; family Sphingomonadaceae; genus Novosphingobium; species Novosphingobium panipatense. The sequence goes on along the minus strand of NZ_PPSM01000049.1, from coordinate 3,351 downwards.
CCGGGGCCGTCATAGACATGACCGTCACAGTTCCAGCCATTCGCTTCACAGGTGTTCGCGAACGCCACCCACTGCGGCCAATCGAAGCTTTCGTAAGGAAAGCCGCAGCCCACCACCTTGATCGTCTGCGCGCCCGTCACCGGATCCTTGGCGTACCGGCCCCGCGCGTAGGTAATGGCGTTCAGCGCGGCGTTGCGGTCGAATTGAAACGTGTCCTCGTTGTCGAAGCGGTGGCTACCCGATCCGCCCGGATAGGTGCTGTCGTTGCGGGGGTCATAGACGCGGGCGAAGCGAGCAATGACGCCGTGGACCGGGATGCCGTTAGCCCAGACCTTGTTCTTGCGGTCGAAGCGGTAGCTGATCATGCTCGCGGCCATGCCCGAGAGCTTGTGAGCGGCGCTCCAGTCGGGCACCGGCCCCCACGGCCCGCTCAGTGCCGCCGCCTCTGGCCTCTGTCCAAGCTGGTGCTGCGCGTAGAGCCAGCTATTGTAGTACCCGACCGCTGCCGTGCCCGAGAAGGTCACCGGCTGCCAGTCCATCAGCAGTGTTTCGATGCCGTCAATCGGCCCGCCCGCGCTCCAGACAAACACCTTGGTGAGGTACGGGTTCTTCGTCTTGCCGACCTTGCCACCATAGCCGACATCGTGAAGCTGGCTCCCGGCGTAGAAGCACCGGCCCATGCCGTAGGGGATCGGGGAGTTGGCAGAGATTGTGACCTGGTTTACCGTACCGATAGCGCCCGGCTTCTTGGCGAGGAGTTGAGCTCCAACCGAGGCAGCGGCGGCCGTCACAGTGGCAACGGAGGCCACGGTTGAAATCGTCGAAACAGACACGCCCGCAACAGTGCCTGCGGCGCCCGTGCCCGCGGCACCGAATAATCCGGCGCCGGCCGCCGCGCCGACGCCGGTCGCGACTAGGGCGACAGCGCCAGCAATCATCGCTACCTTGGCTAGCGCCTTTGCCATAATGCTGAAGCCTCTGAATAGAGAAGGAAGAAGACTATGCGGCTTGTTGTGATTTCAGCGCTGGCGCTTACCGCTGGATGCGCCAGCGTCGGAGACATTCGAGAAAAGCCCGTTGCTGCGCGGTTTGAAAGTCAACGTTCGGTAGCAGAACTTTCCAGCTGTCTTGCTGGAGTCCTGTCGCAGTCGGGGGGCGCAAACATTCGCACCCTTCCTATCGAGAAGGGTGTCGCTCTTGCTGAGGCGGCTCCTGTAAACATGTGGTCCACAGTGACGACCACGACCGAAATCGAGGACCTGGGGTCATCACGCTCGATTACCGTGAGGTCCGTCGCGACCTATAAGCCCGAGGACGTCGAGCGAACAAGATTGCGGTACTCCTCCTGCCTCTAGTCAGGGTCGCTTTATTTTCAAAGGTCGTGACAAACTGAGCCAAACCCCGAAGTGGCCACGATCACCCCCGTTTGCAGTTTGGTCCCACCCGCCTCGTATTACTGCCTTGCACGTCACCCCGTTTTCGGAACCGGGCAAGGCAAGCAACTCCTCTCTGACCTGGGCCGAATCTGCGCTCGGCAGAAAACCTACGTGCTTCGTCTCTATGAGGACAGCCACGGCTTTAGGATGATCTGGCATATCGGTCGGCAGCGCAAGTTGCGCCGTGGTGTGAAAGATGCATCCATATTGCCCGTACCCTCCGACAATAGCCTCTAAGGCTTCTTGCCGGAAAGATTCCCCCACGACCTCTTGGTCGAAGCCTCTACTGGCTGCCAGAGGCAGACTGGGCGGCGCGTTCCACCAAAAACCGGTCAGTATCCTGTTGCGATTCTGAGGAAGAGGTGCAGGTCTTCTAGAGAACCCGGTCGGGGGTACTGCGGGCCTGATAGGCTTGGGCCTCTCTGCGACCCTGGGCTTCCCTTTCAGCCAGTCCCAAAATCCCATTCGAGTCGCCTCCCTATAGGCACTCTGCACGACTCAACTTCTTTCCTCAAACCCTCCAGGCCGCCACGACATCAAGCGGGATCAGATTGACCATCTCGTCGCTGTCCTGATGCCAACCGATCACCTTGTGGCCGACGCAGATCACGCCGCACTCCATCCCGTCCGTTCCCTCCAGGATCGCAACATCACCCGGCAGCATTCGGGCGTAGGGAATGCGCGGCAGGAAGCTGTCGAGCACCGCCGATATGCCGCCCGTCTGCTTCATGGCGCGAGCGGCACCGATTGCCGACCGATAGCGGGGCAGTGCAGGCGGCTTGTGGCCCATCTGCAGGAGGTGATACCGAATTAGCCGCGCACAATCCGCCGTGCAGTAGTCCAGCTTCTTGTTACGGAATTTAAGTAGGGTCCGCTCCAGCGCCACGCGCCGCCGTTCCAGTTCGTTCATTCGTTTGGCGTAGCCGCCCCCCAAGCTGTCGAGCGCGGCATTCCGGTCGCGTTCGCCATGCCAAGTTCTCCGGGGTAGCAGGCCTGATGAAAGCGATCATTCAGGGCGTTGCCGCGCATGACCATGAAGAGGCGCTTGGCCGCGCTCTCAAACTCGATATCGACCGACCGGGTGCCGCCGTTCGCCTTCACCGTCGCCGTGTCGATGGCAAGGTCTGCCGTCAGTTCCGGCGTGCCGACCACCTGCCCCGTTTCGTGATCGTACTCTGCCAGCCAGAAGCGCATGCGCGAGCCTTGGAAGGCAGGGTTTGCCAACGCAGCCCCCGCAGAGGCCGAAGGCGGGTAGAACGTCAGCTTGCCGCCGGGGGCTTCGTCTCCGGTCTTTTCTTCGAACGTCTCAGCACCGGCAATCGTCCCGAACAGGTCGTCGTAGCTGTCGTAGAGGTCGCCATCCCAATACAGGAACCCGCCGTCACACAGCCGAACCTCACGGTCAGGTAGCTCGATCTTCATCAGCGCAACCAGATTGAGGACGCGCCCGGTGAACGCCATGTTAGCGGCTTTCCCGGATCTCGAAGCCCAGCCCGAAGTTGCGCTCCAAAGCGATCTCCCACGACACCGGATTGCCCATGATGAAGCCCTCGATCATCGGCTTGGCGACGTGGAGGACGGACCCTGCGGGCGGCGGCTTGCGGAGCATCTGCGTAAGGCGGATCGAGGCCTTTCCATCAGCGCCCGCGATCACGTTCTCGGCGACGAAATCGAAATAGTGCTGCCCGTCGATCTCAAGGCTGACAGGCTGACCCTCCACGAAGGCATAGCGCGGCTGCAGCCCTTGGATCGCGAGCGTGTGGCCCGCCTGCCCTGCCCCATCCACCGTTGAGAACACCGGGAATAAAAGGGGCCACGGACCGGACCGGAGCACCGGGATAAAAAAGGGCCAGTCCTGTTAGACCTTCGCTTTTGTGCGGAGGTGGAAGGATGAAGAGAGTGGAGCTTTATCAGA
>NZ_PPSM01000048.1 GCF_002916655.1 Novosphingobium sp. HII-3 | reverse complement strand
CTTCAATCGGATCAAGCAGTTCCGGGGCATCGCCACCCGATATGACAAGGATGCTGCCAACTATCTCGCGGCCATCAAGCTCATATGCGTCAGGCTGTGGTGCAATGCGTAATGAGTCCACGCCCTAGTACAAAACACTGTGGAGCGATTGATCTTGCGATCATGGCGTCCTGCGGGGGGCCGGAGTTCAGGCTATGGCAAGCGACGCGCCATGCCGTTTCGCCAGCGCATCCAGTCTGGCGAGCATCGCACTGCGCAAATCCTCCCGCTTTGCGGGATCGCTCAGAAGAGGGGCGCCCTCAGCCAGTTTGGTCAAGGCTTCCGCCGTTCGCGCAGCGCTAAAGCCGAGCAGTTTGCGCGCGGCCGGTAGCCGTCCAAGGACGCCCTTTCCCGCTGTCTTCATCCAGCCCTGCGGCCGAGGCGGAGCAATGCGTGAGCGAAACTCCCGGCAGGCGGTTTCCAGATCGAGAGGGAAGAACGTGCCGAACGGCTCAGGCGGCTTACCGTAACGCAGAAGCGTCACGGCATCAGGCGGAGGAATGACAGCGACCGCAACCCGCAGGTTCAGAGACCCGGCCCAGTCCGCCCACTTAGCCTTGGAGAAATTGCGTGAAACTGCAAACGGCCGCCAGGGAACGCCAAAGGCGTCCGCCAGAATGGCGCCATGGAGCGATTCGGTGAGAACCAGCTTTGCTTGAGCGATCCTGGAGATCACCACTGCCGGGGGTTGGCGAGGATCCACAAGGTCGAACCCAGCCATTTTGGCTGCCGCCGGCCAGCCTGGAAAGGCGACGGTCTCGAAATGAGGGATGACGATGGTACCGGCGCGAGCGGTACTGGCCGATAAGTGAAACTCCGACATCAGGGGCGTCAGAATGGCGCCATCCGTAAGCGATGCGCTGTCGGGGAGACCAAGAACTCTGGCGCTGAACGGTCCCCGGACGCAGTGATATTCCACGCTACGACCAATCCATGCGTCCATCGACGTGTAACCAACTCCGCTTGAAAATACATGCAAGCACTGCGCGTCTCCGGGATCGATCCCGACGATCGTACCGATCCCAACGAATGCCGAATCATCACCCGCCTCCTGGCTAAGGGCCCCCAACAGGGAAGGGACCAGCGCAGGCCACAAGATCGCGTTCAGATCGTCACCAAAGTTTGGAACCTTTGGCCGATGATGCAGCAGTTTCATCGCCCGCCACCAAAGCCCGGTTCTTTGGCGTCGTAGCCGAAACAAGCGTCTTCGGAGTCATCGGTAAAAATCTGGCGCAGCGTGATGCGCGGAACGAGAGGGCTGCTCGCCGGGTATTTCCCTAAGACCCGGCCGCGATACGAAAGACCCATTTTGGTCGTGTTTTTCACGTCACGTCTCATTGCGCCTGAATTCCTGACAATATCGTTGAATAGCCGTTCTTCAACTTTGGTATGGCGCACCAAATCCTGCCGATAAAGATTATGATCAATCCGTTTCCAGCCAAATAAAGTTGATTCCGCCGTAAAGGACGTATTTCTCCTAAATTGATTGGACAAAGATTTTACCTGTACACACCTGATGCCGCGGATGACCTTATTCGTGGCCAGGAGGTGGTCTGCACACTTCCGGATCAGGTTGCTGAAACCAGCGTGGTCAGTGGCGGCAGATATTCGCACCAGTAGGAGGAAGCTATGGCATTCAGCATTGGCACAGATGCGATCGATTTTCTTGGCGGCACCAGCGGTAAGGATGCGATCGCCGGCGGTAAGGACGTTGACTATATGTACGGCGGCGGCGGCAGCGATGCTTTCGTCATCCGGCTGTCCGATATGAATGCGGACCTGGCCAGCACCACGGGGTCGATCAGCAACGCACAGGACGTCATCTGGGACTTCCATGGAGCCGGCGTCTACGAAGCGGGCAACAACGACTTCCTCTATCTCGACGGCTTCGGATCAGGCTCCACGCTGACGTTCGTCGGCTACGGCAAGAACTCGGAAAATCCCGACGGCGACACGACTGCGCACTTCTACTCCATTCACTCCACCAATACGGGGCTGGACTACATCATCGCAGTCGGATCGATCAATAGCAACCAACTCGTCCTCGGTGACTACAACTTCTACAATTAAAACAAGCATCAATATGACTGCAATTTATCACCTCATTGAACGAGGGGAGCACGGCTCCTCTCGTTCGATACTATTCGTTGAATAATCAGGAGTCGCACGCCGAATACTTGTGCAACCCTGCCAATCAGGGCGACGCAGCGACTCAGGTGATGTGAATTTAACACCAAAACCGATTGTTCCCTCTTTGTACCAGTCGTATCAGTGCGTCAGTGTGAGGCATCAAGGAACGGCCTCATGGCGAAAGAAGAGCGCATGCAATCTTGGAAAAAAATCGTCTCTGCCGCTTTGTTCATCTGCGGCGTGCCGGGATGCACCAGTGTGAACGCACTTCCGGAGCTGTCCCTCTCTGCGGCTGACGCGCGCTATACACTCGGTGCCGGAGACAGGCTCCGCATCATCGTCTATGGTGAGGATAAGCTGACCGGCGACTATCTCGTCGACGGAACCGGAATGATCGCCTTCCCGTTGATTGGCGCCGTTGCCGCGAAAGGACTCAGCACATCCGAGCTTGCGGAACGCCTGACTACAGCCTTGAGCAGGGGCTACATAGACAAGCCGAGCGTGTCGATCGATGTCCTCAACTTGCGCCCTTACTATATTCTGGGAGAAGTGAACAAACCAGGCGAGTACCCTTTCGTCGAAGGTCTGACGGTTTTCAGTTCGGTCGCAAAGGCGCAGGGTTTCACCTATCGCGCAGATGATCGACGCGTTTATATACTGCACAAGGACGGGAAGGCCGAAATCCTATACCGCCTGGACGGCACGACACCCGTTCAACCCGGCGACACCATTCGCATCCTTGAGCGGCGGTTCTAAGCGATGCGCGGCTTGCTCAATTCACGTGTTGCGGCGTCACCAACCAAAGTCGCAGGCTGCCGAAGCAGGCGCTTACGACTGCTTGCGCTATGGTCTTTGCCCCTGGGTTGGTCTCAGGCAGCCACGGCGCAGACCACAGCCCTCCCGATGAATGAGCCTGACGACGTGCCGGGTCGCCGGGCCCTGCCCGACTACGATCCGATCGGCTACAATTTCGCCGGCCTTGATGCGTTGCCTTCCGTCATGTTCGGCCTGCGCGCAGATGACAATGTCTTTGCCCGTGCACACTCCAAGAAGGCCGACCTCGCGTTCGTGGTAGAACCACGCGTGCGGATCCAGCACGAAGATGGCACCCGTCGCCTTTCGCTCGATGGCGGTGCACGCCTCAGCCGCTACTTCAATCTGCAGGACCAGAATACCTCCGAATACTCGCTGGAGGCAGCAGGAGCACTCGGGGATGAGAGCAAAGGCTCGTTGTCGGCCGCGTTCGGCTTCCGGCGTGAAATTGTTCAACGCGGAACCGCAGAAAACGATCTTCTGCGCGGAGCCCCCCTGATGCGCGGTGTCACCCATGGATCAACCATCGGCCAAGTTCGCTTCAACCGGCTTCAAATCAGCGCAGAAGTGAGCGGTGTGCGCCTGCGGTATGACGATGTTGATACCGCCCCCGCTCTGGGGCCGAATGAACGCTTCCGAAATCTGGACCGGCTCGGTGCCCAGGCTCGTCTTGCATACGAAGTCAGCAGCCGTACCTCCATTTATGGCTCGGGAGAGTACAAGCACTTCGATTATGAGCATTCTCCCAGAGCGGGAGACCGTGACGCCGACAATTACGTCATGACCGCCGGGGTCCGATACGAAGTGAGCCGCGCACTGCTCGCTCAGGTCGGCCTGGGCTATCGCGCCTATGACTTCCGCAACCCGGCACTTGGATCAGTACAGGGACTCGCGGTATCCGCCGACCTCAGGTATTTTCCAACCCGGACTTTGGCATTCCGCGGGTTCGTGGAGCAAAGCAATACTATCAATCCATACAACCTGGTGGGAACCGTCACGCTGACGAATGCTCAGCTTAAAGTCGAATACGAGATGCGGCGCAGTCTGTCATGGATCGGATCGGCGAGCTTCAGCCTGGAAGACTATGCGAAGGTAAACTACTCAGGCCGCCGTTGGGAGCTGAGAGGCGGACCGCGTTTGCGGGTGAACCGCTGGCTCTCGTTTGACGCTAGTCTCGGCGTTGTTCGTCGAACGGCTGTCGGAGCGGCGCCGTTCAACTCCTATTCGCAGGTCGCTGGCCTCCTTTCCTTCACGTTGGCGCGATGAGGAGCCTGCCCTCGGCCGCCCTACAAGGCGAAACACAGCGGGAGGAAGGAAACTGCGAAGATGAGGTGATCGCCACCCGCTTCGCCATCGCCCGTTTCGTGTGGCTGTTCACGGCAGCTTTTCTCAGCATTGTTTTGACCGGCTCCTGCCTTGAACGTGCATCGTCAAAACTCGTGACGGGGGGTGTGCCGCCTTTCCGCCATACGACATTGCAGAAGTCGGCGCTGGCCCTATCCCCGCCCGACCCGACTGCGCTGACAAGTTCCGATTCTCCCCCACCTCTGGATCGAGAGAAGGCGCGCGCCTTAAACGCAGCCGTCCCTTTTAGCCCAACCGGAATTGATCGCCCCGCACCGTTTCGCATCCAGCCACAGGACGCTGCTTACACGCGCGCGCTCGATTGCCTCGCCAGCGCAGTGCTTTACGAAGCGGGTGACGACCGCACCGGTCAAGCAGCGGTTGCGCAGGTCGTTCTCAATCGGGTGCGGCACCCCGCCTTTCCCCACTCGGTTTGCGGCGTCGTTTACCAGGGAGCGGAACGCCGCTCCGGTTGCCAGTTTACCTTCACGTGCGACGGCGCCCTGGCCCGCATCCCCTCGGCAGGTGCATGGCACCGCGCGCGTGAAACCGCGGCATCCTTTCTCCGGGGTGAGACATACCCTCCGGTCGGCATGGCGACGCACTATCACACCGACTGGGTTCATCCCTACTGGAGCACCAAACTCGACAAGATAGCCCAGATCGGCACTCACCTGTTTTTCCGATGGCAAGGACGATGGGGCCGTCAATCGGCGTTCAGGGCACTTTACGTTGGGCAAGAGAGCTTCGAGCCGAGACTTCAATCCCTCTCTCCGGCGCATCGGCGTGGCATCTCCTCTGCAGTTTCAGAGACGAAGCAAATGGTTGAATTAAGCCGGCCCGTCGGTGAAACGCTGGCCCCGCGCGAAGGAGACCACTTTATCCTCGTGGACGGCGGCGGCGATGGTGGGCGCCTAGCCCTCGCCGGACTCGAAACCTGCGCCGGACAGATCTACTGCAAGATTGTCGGATGGGATCGGCGTTCGGCGGCGTTCGGCTCCCCCGAAGCACCCATCATCCGCACCGTGGCGTTTCTCTATGTGCGCGACAGCCGCACCGGTGTGGAGGTGGTGCTTTGGGATTGCCTGCGGTTTAACAGACCCACGAACGGCGAATGTATTTCTGACAAGAACCGCCGCTGGATCACCTTCCAAGGTGACCTTTCGCGGGCCTCATGATGAACAAGCACGCAGCCGTGTCTGCCGTCTCCATGCGTGCCCGTCCGCGCCTCGCTGGCTTGTCGAGGTTGAAGCCAAGCAGGCAGGTCTGCGGACATTGGCAGTGGAATTCAATCATACTTTCCGCGCAGCCGCTGGGGCGACGCATCCTTTGCTTCTGCCCTGCCCTCATGCTCATCAGTGTGCCGGCAGCAGCCGAGACGCTGGCGGATGTCATTGCAGAGGCCTGCCGCGGAAACCCGGCGGTAGAGGCAAGCCGCGCGTCCAGTCGCGCTGCGCAGGAAAGGGTAGGTCAGGCGCATGCGCAGTTCGGTCCCACTCTGAATGCCGATGCCAGCTACGGCTATGCAGCGCGGCGCGTGCGACAGAATGGCGCGACCGTTCTGCGACAGGACGGCTTCACGCCGGTGCTATCCCTTACGCTCGATCAACCACTGTTCACATTCGGTCGTCTGACGGCCCAACGGCGCCTGTCGGCGGCCGATTACGGATCCTCGGTCGCGGACCTGCAGGCTGCAGAGCAGGACCTGATGGCCAACATCATCATCGCCTACGCCTCAGTGTTGAGGGACGAGAAGCTCGTCGCAATCGCGCGCTCCAATCTCGGCCAGTTGACCGCGCAACTTGATCAGATCGATGCCCGCTACGCAGCGCGCTATGCAACCGAAACGGATCTCCAGCAAACGCGGACACGCATTTTCAGCGGACAGGCCCAACTCGATCTTGCGCAAGGAGCCTTGCTGTCCAGCCGCAATCGCTTCCGCAATGTCGTGGGCCGTTATCCCGAGAATCTGGCCCCGCTTCCGCAACTGCCGCCGCTTCCCCGCACGCTCGAAGAGGCGCAAACTCAGGGCGTGCAATCCAGTCCCTTATTACAGTCGGCGCGCTATGATCTGGTCGCCGCTCAGGCTCGACTGGGACAGGCCCGCAGCAACACACGTCCCTATGTCAGTCTTCAGGGAAGCCTCGCCCGCACGCCTCTGACGATTGAGAATGGAGATCCCAGTGAAGTCACGCTTCAGGTTCAGGCTGGGCTTACGATTCCATTGTACTCTTCCGGCCTTTTGTCCTCCCGCGTTCGGGAGGCTGCTCAGATTGCGGACAGCGCAAACCAGCAGCTTCAACAGGCGATCCGCGATGTGCGTGAGGATATCGCAACCTACTGGGATCAGCTAGCCGCTACTCGCCGCGCGCTTCCAGCCTATGCCCGGGCCGTGTCTTCTGCAGATATGGCCTTTCAAGGCGCACAGCAGCAGCAGCTTGGTGGGCAGATAACCTCGCTCGACCTTCTGGATACGGCACGTGATCTGCTGAACTCGCAACAAGCGCAGGCTCAGGCCGAAGCGCAATTGTACATCCAGCACGCCATGCTGTTAGGCACCATGGGCCAACTCCGCATCGAGACGTTCGCCGGAGAAGCTGCGGAATTTCGCCCCAAAGCTTACACCACACCAGGCTGGATGGGGTTCCCGACTGGACCGGCCATCGAAGTGCTGGATGCAATCACATACAGCGACAACTTCAACCCGACACCCGTCACCGTCGAGCAATCCCAGGAGGAGGGACACGAAATGCCTTCCGAGTTCGAGCGGCCATGAGGAGCAGTGCGAACCTTCTTCCGATTGCGCCGGCTCCTCGCAGCACCGCTTCCTCCACTCTCATCGGGATATGCTGAATGCTTCTCAGTCAGGACAAGCTCTCCCCGGAAATCAGCGGCATGCTGTCGATCGCGCTGCCTGTGCTTTGGCCTGTCATGATCTTCAGCGCGGTGTTCAACGTGTTGCTGCTGTCCGGATCGTTCTTCATGCTGCTGGTCTACGATGACGTTCTCGCCAGCCGGAGCGGTGCGACGCTGGCAGGGCTGCTGCTGATGGTGACGGTCGCTTACCTGTTCCAGGGTTCTATCGATCTTATCCGCTCCCGAGTGCTGCTTCATGCCGGTGCCAAGGCGGATCAGAGGCTTTGCAGTCGGCTCTATGACATCATCAGTCACTACGAGCGGGAAGTCGGTCCGCTGCCGTCTGGATCAGCACCGGTCCGTGATCTTGACCTTGTTCGCTCGTACATCATCGGCACCGGGCCTCTGGCCTTGCTGGACCTTCCCTATGTCGTTCTGTTCCTGGCGATCCTTATGCTGTTCCACTGGGCTCTTGGAGTAGCCACGCTCGCAGGGGTGCTCGTAATCGTAACCCTGATGCTGGTCGGTGATCGACGCACCCGTCAGCCCGCCCTGCGAGCGGCCGCCATCGCGGGATCGCGTTTTACGATAGCTGAGGATGTTCGCCGGAACAGCGAAGTGCTGCGCGTGCTGGGCATGGGTGGGCGATGGCGCGCCAGTTGGGCAGCAGTCAGCCTCAACCTGATTGCGGCTCACGATGAACTCGCCGACGTCTCGGGCCGTACACAGGTTGTCGGCAAGGCCTTTCGCCTCTTCCTGCAATCGTTCGTGCTGGCCATCGGCGCCTTCCTCGTCATAGACAACGACGCAACTGGCGGTGTGATAATTGCCGGGTCCATTCTCAGCGCCCGTGCCCTGATGCCGGTCGAACAAGCGATCGCGCAATGGAAGCCGATGATAGAAGCGGGGCAGGCATGGCGACGCCTGATGAGCCTGCTGGGCAAGATAAAACCTGCAGAACCGCCGATGCCTCTGCCTCGCCCCAGCCGGTCCCTCGAGGTGCAAGAGGTGGTTTGCGGGCCTCCGGGGCGCCAGAAGATCACTGCGACCGGTGTGTCCTTTCGCTTGTCCGCCGGCCAAGCCCTGGCCGTTATCGGTCACAGTGGTTCGGGCAAATCCTCTCTCATGCGAGCCATAACGGGGGCATGGCCCCTGCTGCGAGGGGCGGTGCGCCTCGACGGCGCTTCGTTGGAGCAGTGGGATCCCGAACATCTGGGCCGTGACATAGGCTATGTTCCCCAGGCTATAGAGCTGTTTGAAGGCACCATCGCCGACAACATCGCCCGCTTTGATCCTGAAGCGACGTCGGAAAAGGTGATCGCCGCTGCGAAAGCTGCCGATGTGCATGATATTATCGTGTCCCTCGCAGAAGGCTACGGCTTCGTCCTGGGCGGCGCGAACGGCGGAGGCCTGTCGGGGGGCCAGAAGCAGCGCATCGCTCTTGCTCGCGCGCTCTACGACGATCCCTTCCTGATCGTGCTGGACGAACCGAACTCCAACTTGGACGCTGCGGGGGAAAACGCCCTTCTTGCGGCAATTGCTGCCGCGAAGGAGCGGGGCGCGATCGTGGTGATCGTGGGCCATCGCCCTGCCGTCTTTGCGCAGGCCGATCACATCCTGATCATGGCTGACGGACACATGCTGCAGATGGGAGAGCGCGCGGAAATGCTGAAGCGCATCAACTTCGCACCTCCGCCGCAACGCGCCCCGGAACATCTTGGCGAGTAGACGCTGTGCCTGACGAGATCATCATGCGGCCCGCCTTTTCTGCGCTCTCGCCTGCCTCCGTCCGCTACGATCCGGAGCGCAGTCTGCGGCGCGATGTGCGCCTTGGCCTTTGGCTGTGTGGAGCCCTGGTGGCTGGTCTTGGTGGCCTGGCTGCTCTTCTGCCGATTACCGGCGCCGTAATGGGGCCTGGCGAGGTCACCGTCGCCAGTTACGTGAAGCAAATCGGTCATCCATCGGGCGGCGTCGTGGCGGAAATAATGGCTCGCGACGGCGATCATGTGCGCAAGGGTCAACCACTGATCCGGCTGGATTCCAAGGTAAGCAGCGCGAACGCCAATTACACAGGCGAAAACGTGCTTCAGCTGCTCGCCCGGGCGGCACGGCTCACGGCCGAACGGGACGGGACAACAACGATCACCTTTCCAGCCGACCTGATACGTCAGCAAGCCGATAGAAACGTTGCATCGCTCATGGAACAGGAGCGCAGGGTTTTCCATCTTCGTATTGATGCCCGGAGGTCCATGGCTGCACAGCTCACCCAGCGGATCGGCCAGACCGACGCGGACGTAGCCAGCGCGCGAAGCAAGGCGACGAGCTACGCCAGCCAAGCCAATTTCATCAATGAGGAACTCGCGGCAACGCGCAAGCTCTATGAGAAGCGGTACACCACGCTGGATCGCCTCAATTCCCTTGAACGGTCCGCTTCAGGCCTGACGTCCGAGGTTCGCAGCGCGCAGGAAACCGTTCTTTCCGGTCGAGCCCGCATTCGCGAGCTCCGTTTGCAGATGTCCTCGTTGGAAGCCGATGCACGAAGCTCCGCCGCTGCGGAACTGATGGATGTACTGACCCGCATCAGCGAACTTCGCCGCGCGCAGGTTGCGGCGGACGACAGCTATGAGCGATCCATTATTCGTGCGCCTGAGTCAGGCACCATCGACAAGCTCGCCGTCCGGACGGTCGGCGGCATAGTTCCTCCGGGACAGACAATCCTGGAGCTTGTGCCGGACAATGACGCCATGGTTGTGGAAGCCACCGTTTCTCCCGCCGACATCGATCAGGTTCGTGAAGGACTAAACGCGAGGCTCCGCTTCAGTGCTTTTTCGTCCCGGACCACGCCCGAACTCGCCGGCACTGTGATACATGTTTCTGCCGATCGGGTAGAGGACGAAGCGACGCGCAGCGCCTACTATCGCGTCCGGGTGAAACTGAACGCGGGTGAGCGGGAGAAGCTGGGCGAATTGAGGCTGCGGCCCGGCATGCCGGTCGAAACCTTCATTCAGACGACTAGCCGCACGATGCTTGACTATATCCTCAAGCCGCTCACTGATCAGCTTGCCCGTGCGTTCCGGGAAGGCTGATGGGCTTGCGCCTTTCCTTGTCGCTTCCGGCAGATGACCTCTTGAGATCGTGATTCGGACTGCGCCTGTACTGTGCACCTCTGAAAGGTGCTCCGATCGCGAGGTGCGGGGAAGCCTTTTTGGTCCACCGTGAAGGATTAAATTTTGGCAGCCGTCGACCGGACGAAATAATGAATGTAGCGAAACCGCGGCCAATCAACCTCTGTCGTTTCAAACATCCACCTCAATTTCCGATTAACTGGTTGCAATCGGATCAAATAGTCACACCGCATCGAAACATACCCTTATTGACGACCTCTTAACACTCATTACCATGCCATCAACCAAGACCGGAGGCTCAACGAATATCCGGTATCGTTCTTGCGGGTGGATCAATGGAAGCTGTGTCGCGGCATTTCGAGAACGCAGAGGCGAAGGCATCTGTCACTCCTCGTCGCTCTCCTGTCAACGCCGGGATAAAATTGGGCCAGGCACCGGTTTAAAAAGGGGCCAGTTGGTTTGAATAAAAAGCCTCATGGTTGAGGCTGGACGCTCTCGGCAGCGGGGAAGCGGCTGTAGCGGAGCGGAAG
>NZ_PPSM01000047.1 GCF_002916655.1 Novosphingobium sp. HII-3 | reverse complement strand
GGTAGCGGTCCTTCAGCTGCTGGTCCGCGAAGGTGTCGATCATCCAGGCGCCCATGTTGTGGATCGAGATGTAGGCGCTCGTGGCGGGGCAGCCGTAGGACATGGCTTCCATGATAAGCGCCGCGTCGAGCCGCCCGAGGCCAATGCCGCCGCTGTCCTCCGACACGTAGATCGCGCCGAAACCCAGTTCGCCCGCCGCCTTCCACACATCGACCGGATAATGGTGCTTCTCGTCCCACTCCGCCGCAAAGGGAGTAATCCTGTCCGCCGTGAACTTGCGTGCGGTCTCCTGGATTGCGAGTTGATCTTCGCTCAATCCAAACTGTTCGGTCATCTTCGCCCCTGTGTGCTCTGCGCCACCCCTTCAGGAGCAGCGGGTATACTTGAGCGGTCCCGGCATCGCATCCTTGCCGTAGTCCCGCCGGATCATCGTCTTGCCGTCATCCTGCACATCGAGGACGACGTCCTGGGTCCAGTTCTGCCCTTCGCCGGTATAGTCGAACGTCGCGCGTATCCGGCTTTCGCCGGCTTCCTTGATCTCGCCCAACCTTGCTACCGACTCGTAGAACTTCAACTGGTCTGCCGAAATCTCCAGCAGCCCCTTTGCATCGCCCTTGTTGCTGGTGCAATCCGCCGTGACAAGGCCCCACCGGCCGCGGATGGTTTCGGGGATCTCGGCCATGCCGGCGGCGGTGCCGTCATCCTGCTCGTCCGCTGCGGCGGCCGTCGTTTCCAGCACGGCGGGCGCTTCCTCCTGGAACACCTCTTCCGTCTGGGTCGGGGCTGCGGAGGACGCTGTCGTGTCTGGGTCAGGCGAGCAGGCGCCAAGCGCAAGCACTGCGCCAATGGCAACCAGGGGAAGCGTGCGGTACATCGGTCGTCTCCATTCGGCACCGGGTAAAGGTGCAGCAACGCACGGTTACCTTCCCCGGTTGCCATGGTGAAATCAGCCGACGAGTTGGATGATGTCCTTGCCAAAGAGGTCTTCGTCGGAGGGGAGCACCTTGTGCTGGGGCAGCGGCTTGGAGACCCAGGTCTCGTTGATGAGGTCGCGCCAGGTAACGTTGTTGTTGGTGGCGTTGCCGCCCCACGAGCCGCAGCCGAGCGAAAAAGTCTGGCGCATACCGTTCCACAGGTTGCCCGAATTCGACGCCGACTGCGGCTGATTCACCATGACGCGGCTGGTCTTGGTGCCCATCGCCAGCTTCGTGATGTTCTCGTCGCTCTGCGAGTAGATGCCGCAGGAGTGGCCCTGCCCCTGATAGCTCTGGATGGCGTTGGTAAGGCGGATCGCCTCGTCGATGTCTCTGGCGCGATAAAGCGCCATGGTGACAGTCATCTTCTCGCCCGAGAACTTGTGGTCCGGGCCATGGCCGGTTTCGGGCACGATGAAGAACGCGGTATCTTCGGGGATTGCAAACCCGGCGTAGTCGGCAATGAACTGCGGGGACTGCGCCACGACCTTGGCATTGATGTGCTCGCCATCTTCCCAGATCGCTTTCTCGAGCTTCGTCTTGTTTTCGCCCTCGACGATGAAGCCGCCCTTGGCCTTCAGCTTCTCGAGCATCGTGTCATAGATCGCATCGAGCAGGATCACCGCGTTGTCGGACGAGCACGAGGCCGCAAAGTCGAGCGTCTTCGACAGCAGGATCTTGGCTGCGGCATCATCGAGGTCGGCAGTGTCGTCCACGGTGACCACCGCATTGCCCACACCTACGCCAAGCGCCGGAGTACCCGACGAGTAGGCCGCCTTGACCATCGGCGTGCCGCCGGTTGCAAGGATGCGGTCGCACTGCTTCATGACCTCGTTGGTCTTCTCGACCGAAGGCTGCTCGATGGGGATCACGAGGTCGGCGGGCGCGCCCATCTTGACCAGCGCCTCGCGCATGAGATTGCAGATCCTGGCGTTCACGAACTTGGCGCGCGGGTGCGGGCAGATGATGATCGAGTTGCGGCCCTTCACCGCGCTGATCGCCTTGATGACCGGCGTCGCCTCCGGATTGGTGGAAGGCGAAAGCGCGCCGATCACGCCCACCGGCTTGGCGATCTTGACGATGTTGCGCTCGGGGATCTCCTCGATCACGCCCACCGACTTGTCGTCGATGATGTCGTAGAGGGTCGCACGGGTCTTGATCGAGATCTTCTTGAACTTGCCCTCGTAATTGCCGAGCTGCGTTTCCTCGACGGTCTCGCGGGCGATCTGCTCGTCCATGCCGGGCTTGCACACGGCGTAGACCATGCCGCGGATCCACCGGTCCACCTCTTCCTGCGTGGCGTTCTCGATCTGCTGCTGCGCAGCGCGCGAGCGCGCCACAAGCTCAGCAACTTCCGCCGCAACGGGCGTCTCGGCAATCAGTTCGGCAGTCGCCATGTGCAAGGTTCCCTATGTTCTTCGCGCAGGTGTCCAGCATTCCAGCCCCGCTTGCGGCAGGGATCGGTCGGTCGTCGCAACGGGCCGCCATCCAGCACACGCCGGACCACCAAAAACCATGTTTAGCGCCGCCCCCGTAAGCTCTTCCGGAGCCGCCGCACGCCCTTGCATATGCGTGCCCTCTTGCCCGGCACCAGTCTAACGGGCACTAGGGGGCCGCAATATCGCGATGGCGCTTCTGTTCAGCTTCGCAATCGCGTTCCACATGAGGAAAGGCAGCAGGCGAAGCTCTGCCCGCCAGGAAAAGGTGAAAACGCGTGAGTGAGACGACCATCGACCCGGCGGAGTTCCGCAAGGTTCTCGGCAGCTATCCTACCGGCGTATGCGTCATCACCGCGCTTGACGAAGGCAAGCCAGCCGGGATGGTAGTAGGCAGCTTCACGTCCGTCTCGCTTGCCCCGCCGCTGGTGGGCTTTTTCCCGGACAAGTCCTCCACGTCCTGGCCGCTGATCGAGAAGGCGGGCCATTTCTGCGTCAACGTCATGGCTAGCGACCAGGGGCAGGTCTGCCGCGCCGTGATGGCCAAGGGCGACGCCAAGTTCGTCGGCGTCGAGTACGTGATTTCGGAGCACAATCTGCCGATCATCGCCGACTCCATCGCCGCGATCGAGTGCAAGCTCTACTCCGTCACCGAAGCGGGAGATCACTGGTTCGTGCTCGGCCAGATCCTGCGCATGGAAACGGTACGCGAAGATGATCCGATGCTGTTCCACCGCGGACGCTACGGCAGCTTCGCCGAGAAGATGTGACGACTTGCCCCGCAACTTCCGCATTCCGGTCGAAGGGGGAACGCTGGCGGGCGACTGGCGCGATGGCACAGGCACGCCCCTCGTCCTGATCCACGGCTTCGGCGGAACGCGAGAGGACTGGCGCGGGGTGATTGGCAACCTTCCAACCGATCGCCCCTTCGTCGCCTACGACCAGCGCGGTTTCGGTGCTTCGGAAACGGAGCCGGGGCACGCCTATTCACATGCGGATGACCTGCTCGCGCTGCTGGACAGTCGCCGGATCGCGCAGGCGGACTTATGCGGCATGTCGCTGGGAGGCGCCACCGCGCTCAACTTCGCGCTCGACCATCCAGACAGGGTGCGACGCCTTGTACTGGTGAGCCCGCTCGTCGTGGGCTGGACATGGACGTCGGACTGGGTCGCGCGGTGGAAGGCGATCGGCACGGCGGCGCGCAGCGGCGACATGGCCCGGGCGCGGGACCTCTGGTGGGCACACCCGTTGTTCGAAACGGTGCGAAAAAGTGCCGCCGCCGAACAGATGCGCACTTCGATCGAGGCTTTCTCCGGCGCGCAGTGGATCCACGATGCGCAGCGTCCCGCCCTGCCCGACACCGACCGCGTGAGCGCACTGTCCATGCCGACGCTCCTGCTCACCGGCGAGAAGGATGTCACTGACTTCCGGATGATCGCGGATGCCCTCCTGGCCCTGAGCCCCGCCGTGACCCGCATTGATCACGAGGACGCGGGACACATGCTGAACCTCGAACTCCCCCGCACCATTGCGGAGGAGATCGAGGCCTTTCTTCACAACCGTTAGCTCAGTTCAACCCCGCAGGTTCGCGGCTCGCCCACGGCGGCCACTTTGTGGCCGAACGCCGCCCCCGGCGTCATGCCGCCGACGAACTAGGCCTTGTCCGTCAGTTCCTGGCGAACAGTGCCACCGAAAAGGCAGTCGGCCCGCAGATGACGTCTGCGGGGAGCGTCGCTACGAAGATGGTCTTCATCATCCCTCTCCCCTTCGGCCCGGCAGGATCGTATTTCAGGCTTCGGCGGGATGCTCTTGCGGTATTGCCCCGCCGTTCATTGCCCCGTCTTCCGCTGCCGCGACCCGGGTGCTCATCGCGGCGGATCGTGCCTCAAGAATGTCCTGCAGATGATTGACAGGATCGCCGACGGTGACGCCCCCCTCCACCGGGATGACCGCGCCGGTCATATGGCGCGCCCTGTCGCTCGCCAGGAAGAGAGCGACCTGTGCTACATCATCCGGTTCGCCCCGCCGCTTGATGAGTTGGTTCGAAAGATAGACCCGGTTCACGCCCTCCTCGATGCGCGCCGCAAGCTCTGCATCGGCCCCGGCCTGGCCGAAAGAGGACAACTCCGTCCGCACATGTCCCGGGACGAGGCAGTTCACCCGAATGCCGTGCCGGGCGAGGTCGATGGCGGACGATTTCGAGAACTGGATCAGCGCTGCTTTGGAGGCGCGGTAGGTCATCATCCCATGTCCCGCAAGAGTGCCGGCGATGGAAGCGTTGTTGAGGATCACCCCGCCTCGACCCTGCGCCTGCATCACGCGTGCGGCGTTGCGCGTGCCGAGCATCGGCCCCAGCACGTTTACCCGCATGACCCGGTCGAAATCCTCCAGCTCGTCGTCAAGGAAGCTGGCGTAGGGACGCGTGGAGATCCCGGCGTTGTTGAACATGATGTCGAGACCGCCGAAGCATTCCACAGCCGTATCGACCAGGGCCTGCATCGCGTCCGGTTCGCTCACATCTGTTCGAAGATAGATCGCCTGCGCCCCGAGCCGCCCTGCCAGGGCTTCGCCTGCCTCGTCCGCCAGATCGGCAATCACGACGCGTGCCCCTTCGGCTACGAACAGTTCCACTGTCGCGCGCCCGATTCCGCCTGCACCGCCCGTGATGATGGCGATCTTGCCGCTGAGTTCCGTTCCCATGGTACTGCCTCCCCTCCCCCGACCGGTCAGCGCTTCTCGAAGGTGATGGGCAGGGATTCGATGGTGCGGGTCGCCACCGAGGGCGTGTAGCGGATCTCCTCCTCCCCGATCGCCAGACGCAGGTTCTTCATCTGACGCACGATCTCACGCGCGGCGACTTTCACTTCCATCCGGGCAAGCGCCAGACCGATGCAGCGATGCGGCCCGCCTCCGAACGCAACATGGCGACCCAGGTTCGGCCGCGTGATGTCGAAGCGGCGCGGTTCGGGGAACACGGTCTCGTCGTCGTTGCCCGAGCCATAGACCAGCAGGAGATGCGCATGCGACGGGATCGTGGTGCCGTTCACAACGACTTCGCGGGTGGTCATGCGGGACAGTGCCCTGACCGGGGGTTCGTTGCGAAGATGCTCCTCGATGAAGCGATTGAGTTGCCGTTCGTCATCGACGACGCTTTCCAGAAGCTCCGCCATACCGGGCCTGGTGGTCAGCACATAGAAGAGATTGCCGATCGCCGTGGCCGTCGTGTCGTTCCCCGCGATCAGGGTAGCGCGCACCAGCGAGACGGCTTCTGCGAAGGTAAGCTTCTCCGTAGAGCCGTCGGCGTTGGTGACCTGGGCGTGTACGAGGTCGGAGATCATGTCCTCTGCCGGCTCCGCCTCCCGAGCCTTCATCTTGGCGATGAGATACTTCTGCAGCTCTGCGATCTGAGCCGCGTTCGCCAGCATCGTCTCGCGGTTCTGCATGGCGCCAATCTGGGCCGTCACCGCAACCGACCAGCGCGATATCTTCTCCTCCATGCCGGGATCGAGACCAAGCTGCTCGACGATGATCCGGATGGTGAGCGGTATCGCGATGTCCTTCACCGCGTCGCATGTGCCATCACCCCTCGCGATGGCTTCGGCGATGACCCCGCGAACGATCTCGGTGATGCGCGGCTCAAGCGCCTTGACCCGGTGCGCCGTGAACGCCTGCTCCATCAGCTTGCGAATACGCGTGTGGTACGGAGGATCCGACATGATCGCGTCCGGGAAGTAGCCGCCGCCATGCTCGCGCAGGTAGGTTTCGAATTCGTTCCGCATGCCGCGCGCCTGCTGCTCGGAATAGCCGTGCTGGACCGAGAAGGTGACCGGGTCGGACTGAATGGCGGAGATGTCCTCGTGACGGGTGACCAGCCACGAGCCGAGCCGCGCGTCGAAGTGGATCGGATCCGCCCGGCGCATTGCCGCGTAGTATTCACGTGGCCGGGCCTGGATGGCCGTGTCCGCCAGCGAGCCTTCCTTCAGCAGTCTCTCCTGCGCTCCGGTGAGCGCCTGCCGCGCAGAGATGCCATCCTGGGTAATCTGAGTCGCCATGCTCGATCTCATCCTGCTTGTCCCGGACCTGTCTCAGGTCAGCGATGACGCCGGTTATGAACGCGCCCGGGCGGGCGGGCCATGCCCGCCCTCGAACCCGCGCTTGTCCCGGTCTGCACTCAGGCGGACGATGCGGGCGCGACGGTGACGGCAAGCCCGTCCAGCTCGGGCGACATGCGCACCTGACAGCCAAGGCGCGAATTGTCCCGCATCACGTCGGCGACCATGTCCAGCATGGCGAACTCCACATCGTCCGGGCCGCCGACCTTCTCCCACCACTCCTCGCCGATATAGACATGGCAGGTGGCACAGGCGCAGCCACCTCCACAGTCCCCCATGATGCCGGCCACACCGTTCCGGCGGCCCAGTTCCATGAGGCTGATACCGTCCTCCACGTCCTCAAGCGCATGAGTCCTGCCTTCGACATCCGTCATCGTCACTGTCAGAGACGCCATCGTGTGTTCCGTCCTCTCGATCGTCGAGCGTGGCGGCAAGCCGCGGAGTCGCCGGCACGCTGACTTCTGCATCTTCCTTGCCCGCAGCCTCGGTCCCGTGAAAAGTGCCAGCGCCGCGTCCCTTCTTGACTGACCCGGAAGCGCCCGCCGTCAGGGGACACCGGCTCTGCAGGACCAGTCATTTGCGACGCGGGGTGCCCCGCCTAATCTCGTCGGAACAAGGAGGGGACGACGTGGCCCGCACAGTGATCCGACATGCAACCCTGTTCTGTGGCACAGGAGCGGCTCCGCTTTCCGGCGATATCGTAGTCGAAGGCGACAGGATCGTCTCTGTCGGAAGCACCGCGCAGGTACGCCCGGACGATATCGTCATCGACGCCACGGGGCTGTTCTGCATGCCCGGCATGACCGAAGGACACGCGCATCTCTCGTTCGAGAACGTGTGCGCCACCGAAGACCTCATCACGCCTTGTGCCGAAACCCAGGTGTTCACGGCCGCACGCGGAGCGAAGGCACTTATCGACGCCGGCTTTACCAGTGCCTACGGCGCGTCGGAGGCGAAGCTCAAACTGGCCGTGGCGGTGCGCGACGAAGTCAACGCGGGGCGGCTCCCCGGCCCTCGCATCCGGGCCGGCGGGCTTGAGATCAGCGTCACCGGCGCCATGGGTGACGAAAGCCGGCTCCACAATCCGCGCGTCGGCCCATCCACCATCGTCGACGGCGTCGAGGAAATGCGGAAGGCCGTGCGCCTGCACTGCCGCGAAGGGGTCGACAACGTGAAGCTCGATGTCTCGGGCGACCCCTTCTATCCCAACACTCCCGCCCACGTTACGCCCATGACCTTCGAGGAGATCCGCGTGGCGGTGGAAACCGCCCACGCCTACGGGCGCAGGATCAACGCGCATACCCGATCCATCGAAGGGTCGAAACGGTGCGTGCGCGCCGGCGTCGATGGCCTCTTTCACACAGAATATTCCGACGAGGAACTGCTCGACCTCATGGAAGAGGCGCGCGATCGCATCTTCGTGGTGCCCACGATCGGCCTTTTCGCGCAGATCATGGCAGGGGAGGCTTCCGCCCACGGGCTCACGCCCGAAGTGGGCGGTTACATGAACATTCCCGAGTTGCTTGAAAATTCCATTCACACGCACACAGAACTGCGCAAGCGCGGCATCCGACACCTCATCGGCGGAGACTACGGCTTCGGGTGGAGCAAGCAGGGGACGCAGGGGCGCGACCTCGAGTTCTTCGTCGACCACTTTGGATACAGCACAACCGAGGCGCTGCTCTGCGCCACGCGCAACGGCGGTCAGGCGATGGGGTATGACGATCTGGGAACGCTCGAGCCGGGAAACCTGGCCGACCTGATCCTGATCGACGGCGACCCCCTTGCCGACATCGCGGTTCTGGCGGGACCGGAAAAGGTCGTCTTCGTCATGAAGGGCGGCGCGATCCACAAATCCACACTGCCAATCCCGGCGCGCGGCCTTTCGCCCGTGCTCCAGGCGGCGGAATGACTTCGATCAGGAGCTACAGGCTATGAACGTCCAGACCGGCACGTTGCAGCCGGGCGAGGCCCGGTGTCCGGCAGAAACCACACAGGAGATCATCGCCCGCGACAAGGTGGCGGCGCCTGTATGGGCCACGAGCGAGAGCTACGAGTATCTTGGCAGCGAGGATGTCTCCAAGGATCGCTACGTGGACCCGGCTTTCGCCTCCGCCGAGATGGAGCGCATGTGGACCCGCACTTGGCAGATGGCCTGCCGCGAGGATCACATCCCGGAAGCCGGAGACTACTACGTCTACGATGTGGGCCCCTATTCGTTCATCGTCACCCGCAACGAGGACGGCGCCATTCATGCGTATTTCAACGCCTGCCTGCACCGCGGGACGAAGCTGAAGCCTTCCGGAACAAGCGGCTACACCATGAACCTCAAATGTCCCTTCCACGGCTGGACCTGGAATCTTGACGGCTCGCTGAAGGAAATCCCGGAGCGATGGGACTTCGCTCACGCCACCACACGCCGGACCTGCCTTCCGGAGGCGCGGGTGGAACGGCTTGGCGGCTTCGTGTGGATCAACATGGACCCGGACGCTCCCTCCCTTGCCGAATATCTCGGGCCGGAGATCATGGAACACATGGCGGCCTGGCGGCTTGAGGACCGCTACATCTACCTCCACGTCCAGAAGAGCTACCCGGCGAACTGGAAGCTGACGATGGAGGCCTTCATGGAGGCTTACCACGTGGGCGACACGCACCCGCAGGTGGCGCCTGCCAACGGCGACGTAAACTCGCAGTACGACGTCTATGGAGAGCATGTGAACCGCTTCATCTCCGCGCTTGGCGTCGTCAGCCCCAAGCTGCGCAACAGATACTCCGAGAAGGACATCATCGACAATTTCACGCTAGGCGACAGTTCCTCGCTGGGAGGAACCAGGCCCGAACTCAAGGACGGGGAACGCGCGCGGCAGGTCATGGCGGACATGTTCCGCACCCTGTTCGAAAGTGCCACCAACTCCGATCTTTCGGCCGTATCCGACACTGAACTTCTCGATACCTACAGCTACACGTTCTTCCCTAACCTGTTCCTGTTCCCGGGCATCTCGCTGCCGATGATCTACCGCTTCCGCCCGGACGCCAGGGACCACCGGCGCACTATCTACGAAGTCATGTTCATGCGGCCCAAGCCGCGCGACGGCAGCCAGGTTGAAACGGCAGAGATGCAGATCCTGCAGGATCACCAGTCTTTCGCCGAGGCGGACGGCATGGATCCCGGCTTCGGCATCATCCTCGACCAGGACACCGACAATCTCCACGCCCAGCAGGAGGGCCTGGAGGCCTCCGCGAAGCCGGGGCTGACGCTGGGCGACTACCAGGAGATCCGCATCCGTCACTTCGAGCGCGCGATCGACAAGTACATCGCCATGCCGCCGAAGCTCCCGGACTGGACGGCGCTGCAACGCACGTGAGCTTCACCCTGCAGGGACGGACCACTCTCATCGCCGGCGCGTCCTCCGGCATCGGAGCCACGTTCGCACAGGCCGTTGCCGGCGCCGGAGGACGGGTCATCCTCGCAGCCCGCCGCCTTGAGCGCACCCAGGCGCTTGCCCGAGAGATCGGCTCGGCAGCGCTGGCAGTGCCGATGGACGTCACGGACGAGGCCTCCATAGCGGCGGCTTTCGATACGGCGCAGGCGCACTTCGGCATCGTTCATGGCGTGGTCGCCAACGCCGGCATCGGGACGGGCGGACGCTCGACGGACGTGCCGGTCACTGCCCTTCGCGGGGTGATCGACACCAACCTCCTCGGCGCCTACCTCGTCGCGCGTGAAGGAGCCCGCCGGCTCATCGCGAGCGGCAGCGGCCATCGGCACGACGGCCGGATCGTCCTGATCGGCTCAATTACGGCCCGGCAGAACGGCACGGGCGATGCGCTCTATGCAGCCAGCAAGGCCGCGCTTGCGCACCTGGGCCGTCAGTTCGCGCGCGAATGGGTCCGCCAGGGCATCAACGTGAACACTCTGGAGCCGGGGTGGATACCCACCGGGATCAACTCCACCTGGTTCGGCAGCGAACGCGGCCGAAGGGACATCGCAGCCCTCCACCGCCGGCGCCTTCTCGCAGCCGATGCTCTCAACCCCATGCTCCTCTATCTCCTCTCCGATGCCTCTGCGCAGGTAACCGGCAGCACCTTCACAATCGATGATGGCCAATCCCTATGACCCAGACCACTGCAGGCGCACTTGCCGGGCTGCTGATCGTCGAGACGGCGGAACGGCCAGCAGGAGAATACACCGGCAAGCTGCTGGCGGACCTCGGTGCGCAGGTGATCAAGGTGGAGTGTCCAAAGGGCGCGCCCACGCGGCATATGGGGCCGTACCACAAGGGCGAAAGCACGCTTTTTGCCTACCTCAACACCAACAAGCAGTCCGTCGCACTGGACCTTGAGGACACAGGAGAGCAGGCGCTGCTGGACAGGCTGCTGGCGCGGGCGCACGGCCTCGTGGACGACCACAGCGAGGCGTGGACGCAGCGGAGCGGACTGAGCCCCGGCCACGTCGCGCGGAGGCACCCCCACCTGGTCCATACCATCGTCACTCCGTTCGGACAGGGCGCTCCGCGGGACCTGCAGGTTCTGCGCTCCGTCAATGTCATCAATGCCGGGGGCTGGGGCTATCACAGCCCGAGCGAGGCTCCCCCCGACAAGCCGCCCCTGAAGGGAGCAGGCCGCTTTCTCCCCGACTATGAGGCAGGCATAGATGCGGCGATGGCGACGATGGCATCGCTCCTGCGCCTGCGCCGGTGCGGAAAGGGCCAGTTCATCGACATCTCCGAAGTGGAGGTGCAGCTCAACCGGGCGGATGCCGTGCTGGGCAGGATGCTCGCCGGAGAGGCAGACCCTTCGGCCGCACGCACCGCCTATGACATGGGCGGTCCGGGCACTTCCTTCGCCTGCATCGATGGCCACGTGTTCCTGTTCATGACGACGAGCCTGCACTGGAAGGCGCTTTGCGGCCTGATGGGCGATCCGGACTGGAGCCGGAACTTCCGTCAGGACTGGCTGGAGTTCGATTGCACGCCCGCCAACGTCGCGGCCTTTCGCCAAAACTTCGCCTCCTGGATCGCGCTGCGGCACAAGCACGCCGTAACCGTGGCCGCGCAGAAGGCGGGCGTTGCGATGGTGCCGATCAACACCGCCGCCGACCTTCCGGTGCATGAGCAGTTCGTCCACCGCGCCTTCTTCCAGCCTGCCGATCATCCGACGTTTGGGCCCGTAGCCTACCCGGGCGCCTGCTACCGCATGAGCGCGACTCCGGCGGGGGTGCGCGCGCCCGCTCCCGCTCTCGGCGCGGACCAGGGGGAATTGTCGGCATGACACGCCGCCCGCCCCCCGCCCTTTTCGACCAGACCTCCAGCGAACTGCCCGATCGTGGCGGTCCCTTGAAAGGCGTCCGCGTGGTCGAGCTCACCAAGGTTTGGGCCGGTCCCTACGCGGGAAAGATGTTGGCGCACCTGGGCGCAGAGGTCATCAAGATCGAAAGCCGCTCGAACCTGGACGAGATGCGCGCCTACGGGGGTGTGGACATCGACGCCGCCCCCTATTTCCTTTCGATCAACCAGGAGATCCTGTCGGCGCAGATCAACTTGAAGACCGCCGAAGGTCTCGACCTTCTGAAAAGCCTCCTGACTGGCGCGGACATCTTCATCGACAACATACGCCCCGGAGCCTTGGAGCGTTCCGGCCTCGATTACGACAGCCTGAAGCGCATCAAGCCTGATCTGATACAGTGCTCGATCAAGATGTGGGGCAGCGAAGGCCCTCTCGGCTATCAGACCGGCTATGCTCCGTGCTTCGCCGCCCTGTCCGGGCTCACCGCGCTGGTCGGCCATGACGGCGAAGCGCCCAAGGGGATGAACATCCGCTATGGCGACTCCACGGCCGGTGCGCTGGCGGCGCTCGCCTGCATCGCGGCCCTCCACCATCGCGAGAGTACAGGCGAAGGCCAGTTCATCGACCTCTCGGCAGTGGAGGCGATGACGAGCCTTGTCGGTGACAGCCTCTTCGCCGCGAATGTGACCGGCGTGGTGCCGCAGGCCGACGGCAACCGGCACCCCGACATGTGCCCGCACGGCGCCTATCCCTGCGCCGACCAGGGCTGGACAAGTATCGCCATAGCGAACGAGGCAGAGTGGCAGGCCCTCTGCACTGTGCTGCGCGCGCAACCGCTGGCTGCGGACGAGCGGTTCTCGAGCCTGGCTGCTCGCCTCGCCAACCGCACTGCCCTCGAGGCAGAGATCGCCGCAAGGACCATCTCCCACGACGCAGCCGAACTGGCGGAAAAGCTGCGGAAAGCGGGGGTCGCCGCATACCCTTGCATGAGCTCGCTCGACCTCACGACGAACGCCTTCCTATGGCAGCGCGAAGCCTTCCGCATGGTATCCGACGACAACGCCGGCAGCCGCCCCGTCATCGGCCCGTCCTGGCGCATGAACCCCGACCCTCCCTTGTTGAACAATGGCGCTCCCCGGCTGGGGGAGCACAACGCCCATGTCTTCCGCACGATCATGGGCTTGCGCGAGGACGAGATGAACGATCTGATTGCCCGCAAGGTGATCGACTAGGGCGGCGCTGCCCGGCGGCACGGAGGGAAACGATCATGAAACTGGGCTTCGCGATGCCGCACATGCTGCGGCTCAAGGCAACGATGCAGCCGTGGGAGACGCGCGTCACCGGTGCCGACCAGACCCGGCTGGCGAAATGGGCGGAGACGCTCGGTTTCGAAATGATCGCCGTTCCGGAACACCACATCATCCCCCGCGCGCATGTGGATCTGTCGGGGCCGTTCTACTTCAACGCCTACACCGCGATGGCCTACCTCGCAGGGGCGACCGAACGTGTGCGCGTGAACTCCTGCATCGCCATTCTTCCCGCCCAAAACCCGATCATCACCGCCAAGGCGCTGTCGACGATGGACTGGCTCTCAAGCGGCCGCGTGACCATCACCTTCGCCGTGGGGTGGCTGGAGGAGGAGTTCGCGATCCTGGGCATCCCATTCCACGAGCGCGGCGCCATGGCCGAGGAGTACATCCAGGCGATCCTCGCGCTGTGGACACAGGAGAACCCGGAGTTCGACGGCAAGTATGTCTCCTTTCGCGACGTCGCGTTCGAACCCAAGCCCGTTCAGAAGCCGCACCTGCCGATCTGGTTCGGGGGCGATGCCGATCCAGTCCTGAAGCGCGTGGCCCGCTATGCACAGGGCTGGTGGCCCTTCCTCACCAAGCCCGAGAACATCGCCGCGCGCATCGACTTCATCCGCTCGCAGCCGGATTACAACGGCCAGCTTGCGGACGTGTTTTACGGCATGTCCACCAGCCGTGTGGGCGAAGGCCATGCGGTTATCGATGATCCGACCGCCCGCCCCGGTCAGACCCGGCAGGAGATCGTCGATCGTCTGGGCTGGCTCGCCGCTCAGGGGGTCACCTGGAGTTCCGTGCCCATACCCGCCCTGCCGAGCATCGAAGCCTACTACGATTATACGCAGTGGATCGCCGAGGAGATCATGCCTGCCCTGCGCTGACCGAACGTAGCGGCGATGACTGCGGCGGGTCCACTTGACCTTCGCGCAGGTCCACCGGACTGATGCAGCAACAAAGGGGAGAAAATGATCATGAGCGCGCAGTCATGAAGCCGAAGCGGCCCAGGCCCAAGCTCGATCAGGAAAACATGGCCTTCTGGACCGGCGGCGCGGAAGGACGGCTGAACATCGTCCACTGCGGCGATTGTGGGCAGTATACCCATCCGCCGCGCGTCCTGTGCCGCCACTGCCAATCGGAAAACATCGCGCCGAAGGCCGCACCCGGGACCGGCGTCATCGACACGTTCACGATCAATTATCAGCCCTGGGCCAAGGATCTCGAGGTTCCCTACGTGATCGCCCGCGTCGCGCTCGACGGCATTCCGGGCGTGTACCTCACGACCAACATCGTCAATTGCGCCGTTGAAGACGTGGCCTTCGGGGACCGGGTGCGTGTCCTTTTCGAAGAACAGGACGGCATCCACTACCCCTTGTTCGAGCGAGTTGCCTGATGAGCCGCGAAGCGTACATCACCGGCGTCGGCCAGTCCGAAGTGGGCGTGCGCCTGCCGCGCCACCCCCTTTTGCTGACGGTGGACGCCGCCCGCGAAGCCATCGCCGAAGCCGGCCTCACCTTCGATCAGATCGACGGCGTGTTCTCGTTCCCCGGCAAGGTTTCGGGATATCTCGCGTTCTCGCCCGTCGGGACGGATGACGTGATCGAAGCCCTCGGAATCAGGTCCAAGTGGCAGATGGGCGGCATGGAACAGCCCGCGCAGCTTTCCGCAATCGGCATGGCCGCCTGGGCGGTGAAGCAAGGCATCTGCCGCCATGTCCTCTGCTTTCGCACCGTCTACGAAGCGGGCGGCATGGCCGATCCGGCGCAGTACATGCCCGCACGATCTGACACGGTTTCAGGAGCTTCGCAGTGGACCAGCCCCTTCTGGGCCACTTCGGCCGCCTGCTGGACCGCACAGTACGCTGCACGGCACGTCCACAAGTACGGAATGACACGCGAGCAGCTGGGCCAGATCGCCATCAACGGCTCCAAAAATGCCATGTTGAACCCCCGGGCGCGGGCCATCACGAAGGAGGAGCTCACGCTGGACAAGTACATGTCGGCGCGGATGATCTCCACGCCGCTGTGCCTCTACGACTGCGACCGCTTCTCCGATGCCTCTACTGTCGTCATCGTGTCCGCCGGAGACGCGCTGGACGAGGTAACGTGCGAACCCATCCGCATTGCGGCAATGTCCGGCTCCGTGGACCGCTACTCGTGGGACCAGGTCGAATGGCCCGCGGCCTACGACGCCGGCCGGGACTTATGGGCGCACACCGACTACACGGTGGACGATGTCGACACCGCACAGTTCTACGACGGCTTCGCGTTCCTGCCGATCACCTGGCTGGAAGGACTGGGCTTCTGCGAAAAGGGCGAAGGCGGCCGCTTCATCGAAGGCGGCACCCGGATTGCCCGCGATGGCGAACTTCCGCTGAACACTGCCGGTGGCCAGTTGGGAGCGGGGCGCCTGCATGGCTTCGGCTTCGCGCACGAGGCGGTCACACAGCTACGCGGGAACGCCGGCGAGCGCCAGATCCCCGGAAGCCCGAAGGTCGCGGTGGCGACATCGGGCGGTGGTCCGCTGGCGGCGGCTCTTCTTCTGGCCAGGGACTGAATACCCGCGGTTTCAAGGAAGTCAGCTCGACCAGGTCTGTGATCGTTCCGGCTCCGACCCTGCAGGCTCTCCTTCTGCGGGGTCGGGGATGGCGGTCAGACGGCGCCGGACGCGACCGCAACGGTGATCGCCGAAGGCTTCTGCTTGGCGCGCTTCAGGCCGATAAGCGGGCGCAGCGGCCCGATCTCCCGCCCCGCGAGGTAGAACAGCCACGACCCTGCCGCCACCGCGAAGCAGAGCGCGAGGAATTCCGGTAGAGCGGTAAGGCCCTTGTTGCGCAGCCAGTATCCGGCAAGCACCATGACCGTCTGGTGTGCGATGAACACCGGGAACACCGCTTCGGCCAAAGTTGCGCGCCAGCGCGCATCATGGTTCCAAAAACGATCTGCGATGCCGAAAAGGGCAATTACTGTGCCCCAGCACTGCACAGCCTTCGCGAAATCGAGCGGAGCGATCCAACTCGGCGGCGTGCGCACATTGCCGGGGAAGTAGCAGGCCTCGACCACCACGAAGGCGTAGCCCAGCGCTCCCAGGCCCAAGGCGGGCTTCCACTGGCGGGCGATCGCCTCCCGCAGGCCTGGGGAACCGCGCAGCAGTATGCCGAACAGGAACATGCTTCCGTAGTGAAGGTGTGCCCGCAGGTCGGTGAACAGGCTATGCGTGTCTGTCCAGCCGTCTCCGGCACGAACAGCATAGGTGGCAAGACAGCCAAGTGGCAGCAGCCAAGGGCCGGCTATGGCCCGCTCAACGCCCCGCCTCAGCCCCTGGCGCCAGGAACGCGGCATGACCATCAACGCCGCGCACAGGATGATGGTGTACGCCAGCAGGTAGATCACGAACCAAAGGTGCATAACCGCCGGCAGGTTCTCGTAGATCACCCGGCGGAAGCTGAAGGCGTCATGGAAGAGGAAATAGGCGTAGTTGTGCGTGTACCCAGTGTTGAGCAGCCCGAGGTACGGCTGCGGCGGCACGATCACGGTCAATCCGAAGAGCAGCGGCAGGCCCAGCCGAAGCAGGCGGCTCTTGAGAAAGCGGCCGGTGTCTCCGTCCTTCGCCAGAAGGGCAGCGCTGGCATAGCCGGAAATCGCGAAGAGCAGCGCGAGCCGCCATGCGTTGAGGCCCAGCAGCGGTATCTCCGCCCAAGAAACCACGCCCCGGGTGGGCGTCTGATATCCCCAAGGGGTGAAGGAAAAGCCCACATGGTAGAAGATCAGCATGACGAACGCACCGATGCGCAGCCAATCCATTCCATAGTGACGCTGGCTGGTGGCGGCGGTCATCACGTTCCATTGCAAAAGCGGCCGTCCCATGCGGGCCCGCAGATCGCCCGCTCATTAGGCGCGTTGTCTGCTCTTCGCAACGATCCGCTTGTAACAGAGAGTATCGGGCTTCGCGCGCGTGCGTCAGGCAGGATCAGCCCTGCGCCCCGCGACGCTCGCTCCAGTCCGGATAAGCCGGCAGCCCCAGCAGCAACCATGAACTGATGAGCGTCAGCAGAAGGCCTGCCCAAAGCCCCACATCGTAATTCTGCCAGGTATCGTAGATCCATCCCCCCAGAACCGGGCCAAGCCCCGACCCGGCCGCGATCAGGCTGGCCATGAGTCCGAAGATCGCGCCGAACTGCCGCATGCCCGTATAAGCCGCAGTCAGGTACCCGACGAGCTGCAGCTTCGTCCCACTGGCGTAGCCGTTGACGACCAGGGCGCCGACCACCATCCATACAGGCGCGTGCGGGATGAGCAGGGCAGCAAACGTCACCGCCGACACGCCGATCGTCAGCCCACCGACCCACCGGGCGGGATAGCGGTCCAACAGAGCGCCAGTGATCAGTTTTCCGGCGATGCCCGCCAGCCCGGCCGGAACCGACGCGAGTGCCGCTGTCTGGGGGCTGAACCCGGAACCGGTAAGGATGCGGAACTGGTGTACGACCAGTCCGATCGTCACCATCATGACAAGGAACGTCGATGCCGCAACACGCAGGACAGCGCCGTTGCGCAGTGCCTCGCGCACGGTCAGCCCGGGAACGTCCAGCAGAGGGCCGCCGCGCGTCTGGCCCGCCTCTCGTCCGATCTCGTAGCCGTCCCGCAGCCAGGAGAAGCACACCGTCACGGCAAGGATACCCCAGCCCGCCGCGAGGTAGACGAATGCCAGCCGCCAGCCGTACTGGCGGATGAGGTACTCCGCGATGACCGGCGTGAAGGCCTGAGCTAGGGCTGCCCCCGACAGCACCAGCCCAAGGGCTATGCCCCGGCCTGCCCTGAAGGTGCTATTTGCCGATGCCGTCCAAACGGTAGACTTTGTCATCAGCGCGGCGAGCGAATAGAACGTCCATATCGCGAACCACTGCCAAACCGAACCGTCGAGCAGGCTCAGCGACGCTATCACCAGCCCCATCAGAAGGAGGCCGGGCAGCGCCATGCGGCGCACGCCCCACTTGTCGATGAACAGGCCGAACAGCGGCGAGAACAGGAACGTGAGGACCGCGGTTATCGACACGCCGGAGGCGGCCAGCGTGATGCTCCAGCCGAACTCGCGGCTGATGGGACCGATGAAGAGGCCGGTGGACGCCGTCACGACCGACGTGAAGGAGAAGCCCACCGCCGCTGCGACGACCATGCGCCAGTGGCGGCCAAACTCCTCCCGCGCCGTCAGGTTTTCCTCGAGCAAGTTTCTCTCCCGGCCCTGTCAGCAGGCGCGACAGCCGGAACCTGCCCTGCGGCGTCTCTGAAGACAAATGCACGCGATCCAACGTCGCCCCGGCGATGCGGGGGACCTGCGTCAGGCCGACAGGACCGCGGCACGCAGTTCTTCGAGGGTGAAACCGTTGCCCGGGGCACATTGCTGCACTTCGATCACGTTCCCTTCCGGGTCGTAGCCGTAGAGCGTTTTCACATGCCCGACATCGACGAAATCCCTTTCGTTGAAGGTCATGCCGCAGGCTATCAGGTGCTCGATATCCTGTGCGATGTCCGTCACGTCGATGCTGAAATGCGTGTAGCCACGGTCGTTCGGGCGAAGCGGACGCGCGAGATCGGAAGGAGGGGCACTATACTCGAACATTTCGATATAGCAGGTGCCTGCTCTCAGCATGCACCCTCGGGCCGCCGAGCCGCGAACATCGGTGATATGGTCCATCACCGGCTCATCGGCCCAGCCGAAGCCCTCTTCATCCACGGGTTCAAAGCCGAGCGCCTCGCAGTAGAACCGCTTCATCCGTTTCAGGTCGCGGCAGTTCATGCCGATGTGATGAATGCCGCGGATCATGGCTTTCTCCCTTGCCTTTTCAGCGCAGGCTATCGGGAGACGCTTTCTCATGACAACGCCCGATGCTTGTCTGTGAGGGATCAGGGCACCGGCCGCCAGCGTGCCTTACGCGGATTCGTCCGGCTCGACCCAGGTGGTGCGCGTCACGCGCGGGGACAGGTACTTCGTCGCCGTCCAGCCGCCGTCCACCACGATCGACTGGCCGTTGATCATCTCACTTCCCGGAAGGCAGAGGAAGGCGATGACGGAGGCCACGTCCTCCGGCTGGGCAAGGCGCGGGTAAGGCGTGGTTTCCACGTTGTTGCGCCTGAACCCTTCATCCTCGAAGCGATGGCGCACCATGTCCGTCATCGTCACCCCGGGCGCCACGCAGTTCGAGCGGATACCGCGCGGTCCGTATTCACAGGCCATGTGCTCGGTCAGGGACTTGAGCCCTCCCTTGGCCGCTGAATAGGCACCGCCGCGCCGGCCGCCGATATGGGCGAAGGTGCTGGTCACGTTCACCACGCTTGCCCCCTCTTCCAGGTGCGGAATCACCTCCCGGCAGAGGCGGAAAGGAGCCACGAGCATGATGTCGAGAAACCCGTCAAGGGTCGCGTCATCCGTCTCGTCCAAAGGCTTGGGGCTGCCGACGCCCGCGTTGTTGACCAGCGCGTCTATGCGACCGAAGCGGGACACGGCCTGGTCCACGATCTCCTTCGGTGCCGCCGGATCGGTCACGTCGGCGCTGATCGCCAGCACATGATCGGGGTTGCCGATCGCGGCTTCGAGGGTGGCGAGCTTGTCCTTGGAGCGCCCGACGCCCACGATCGCGAAGCCTTCGCGGTGCAGGATCCTGGCAGTTTCCAACCCGATGCCGCTGCCCGCGCCCGTGATGATCGCTACCTTCACTTCAAGATCCTCCGCCGTTGCCCTTCGGTGTTAGCCGCGAGGCCGTGAAGCGTCGAACCGCCGGGGCGGTATTGGCGCGCGCCGCCTTGCTCCCGTCCATGGGCCGGGTAGTCAGATGGACACCCTGAACAAGCGACTGACACGACATGACAACCACTTCCAAAGCCGCCCTCGAAGGCATTCGCGTCATCGACATGAGCCGCGTCTTTGCCGCTCCCGTCGGTGCCCAGATCCTCGGTGACCTCGGAGCGGACGTCATCAAGGTCGAGCGGCCCCTGATCGGTGACGACGGGCGCGGCTACGGCTTCTCCTGGGTTCCGGGGAAGGACGGAATCGAGACACGCCAATCCAGCTTCTTCACCGTTTCCAACCGCAACAAACGGTCCATCACCCTCAACCACGCGAGGCCGGAGGGGCAGGAGGTGCTGCGCGATCTCGTCAAGACCGCCGACGTCCTGATCGAGAACTACAAGGTCGGTGACCTGAAGCGCTTCGGCCTCGACTACGAGAGCCTGAAGGCCATCAACCCGCGCCTCATCTACTGCTCGGTCACCGGCTTCGGGCAAACGGGCCCCATGGCCGCGCTGCCGGGCTACGATGGCCTGTTTCAGGCCACCGGCGGCATGATGGCCGTCACCGGCGTTCCCGAAGGCCAGCCGGGCGCGGGCCCCCTCAAGACCGGCCCGAGCCTGGTGGACTTCATGACGGGCCACAACACCGCCCTCGCCGTCATGGGAGCACTGATGCACCGCAACGCGACGGGAGAGGGGCAGTACATCGACATCGCCCTGCTCGACAGTTCGGTGGCGATGGTGAGCCACATCATGCAGGACTACCTCATCAGCGGAAACGCGCCGCCCCGCCTCGGGAACGGGGGGAACGGGGGCGGCCCGGCCGATCTCATCCATTGCGCGGACGGCATCATCTACCTGACTGCCGGGACGGACGAGCACTGGCGCCGCCTCACCGTGGTGATGAAGCAGCCGGAACTGAACGAAGACCCACGCTTCGACACCAACCTGAAGCGCGGGAAGACCAACCGCGCCGAACTGATGGACATCATCAACACGTGGAGCCGCGATTTCTCCGCCGCCGACATGCAGGCCATGCTGGATGAAGCCGGCATCCCGGCGGCGCGCTACAACGAACTGGCGGATGTCTGGGAAGATCCCCAGGTGCAGCACCGACAGCTGCGCGCCACGACCCCCCACGCGTTCGCGGAGAGCGGCTCAGTAGACCTCATCGCCAGCCCGCTAGCCAAGATGTCGGCAAGCCCCGCCACGATTCGGCTCGCCCCACCCATGCTGGGAGAGCACACCGACGCGATCTTGGCCGAAATCGGCTACGACGAAGAGCGTGTGAAGGCGCTCCGTGACGCACAGGTCATCTGAAGAACTAGGGGCCGCGGTTTGCGCTACGGCCCTTGTTCTTTACCGTGCCCGCGCCTTTCGCGTGTCAACGGCCTTTGAAAACGGGTTTCCGCTTTTCGATGAAGGAGTTCACTCCCTCCAGGAAGTCCTCCGTCCGGCCGGCCATCTGCTGTCCGCGACGTTCCGCCTGGAGCGCCGTCTCAAGGGTGGAGTCCAGCGCATCCCACGCCATGCGCTTGATGAGGCCGAGTGATCGAGGCCCGCTCGCCAGCCGCCTGGCCAGCGCCATCGCCTCGCCGTCCAGATCTTCGTCAGCCACGACCTTGGTGGCCAGCCCCCAATCCAGTGCAGTGCGCGCGTCCACCTTTTCGCCGAGCAGCATCATCTGCATGGCGCGCACCCGTCCCACGGCCTGCGAAAGAAGGTACGTGGCGCCGCCATCGGGAACGAGACCGACGTGGCAGAACGCGCAGAAAAAGTACGATCCTTCCGCCATCAGGACGACATCGCCGGCGGCCGCCAGCCCTGCACCATAGCCGGCAGCCGGGCCGCGGATGGCCGTGATAACCGGCTGCTCCATAGCCTTGATCGCCATGATCACCGGGTTGAACGCACGATCCAGCATGCCGCCAACGTCGCGCATGGGATCGCTCAGCATATCCTGCGCCGCAGCGAGATTCGCACCCGAGCAGAAGGCCTTCCCTTCACCCGTCAGGAGCACGGCACGTGCATCGCGCGCCGCGATGTCGAGCGCATCGACCATTTCGTGGCCCATCGCTTCGGTAACCCCGTTCATGGTCTTCGGGTCGTTGAGCGAGATCCGCGCCACGCCCTCCTCCAGCGAATAGAGGATGTGCTCGTAACTCATTGAAAGTCCTCTCCAGCGGTTGGACTGGTCAGGCGAGCATGGCTCCTAGCCGATCCTTCACGATCGCCTCGGCCTCCCCCATGATCCGGTCGATGAGTTCCTTGCAGGTCGGAACGTCATGGATCAACCCCTGAACCATCCCGGCCCAGAAAATGCCCTTCGTGAGGTCCCCTGTCTGCAGGAGTTCGCGGCCCACCGCGCCGGCGACCAGATGGCGAATGTCCTCGAAGCGTGAATCGGGGCGTTCCGAGATCGCCACGACTTCGTCCGACACCTCGTTCTTGCCAACCCGGGCGGTGTTCTTGAACTTGCGGAAGATGAGATTGGTGCCGCGTTCGTCGTTCTCGACGTACTTGGCCTTCACGTTGTCGTGGATCGGCGCTTCCTTGGTCGCGCAGAAGCGTGTGCCCATGTTGATGCCCTCGGCGCCGAGGGCCAGAGCCGCGACCAGACCGCGTCCGTCGCCGATGCCGCCAGAGGCGAGCATGGGGATCTTCACCTTATCCGCTGCGCTTGGGATCAGAATCAGGCCGGGAATGTCGTCCTCGCCCGGGTGACCCGCGCATTCGAAGCCGTCGATCGAGATGATGTCGCATCCATGGCGCTCGGCCGAGAGCGCGTGGCGTACAGCGGTGCACTTGTGAAGCACGGTGATGCCG
The DNA here is from genome assembly GCF_002916655.1 of Novosphingobium sp. HII-3. GTDB lineage: Bacteria > Pseudomonadota > Alphaproteobacteria > Sphingomonadales > Sphingomonadaceae > Novosphingobium > Novosphingobium panipatense. Next base: position 151,444 of record NZ_PPSM01000047.1, on the reverse strand, counting down.
TGCGGCTTGACCATCTCCCAAATCTCCCGGACCTGCTGCGTGCCGGCCGTCTCGATGATCTTCACGCCGCCTTCGATCACCGCCTCTGCGTAGGCCTTGTAATCGGGCGGAAGGATCGTCGGCAGGACAGTGATGTTCACGGCGAAGGGCTTGTCGGTCATTGCCCGGCACCGCTCGATCTCTTCGCGCAGGGCAGCCGGGCTGGGCTGCGTCAGTGCGGTGAGCGTGCCGAGGCCGCCTGCGTTGGACACGGCGCTTGCCAGTTCGGCATAGCCCACACCTTGCATACCGCCTTGAACGATGGGATGCTCGATCCCGAGCCTATCGGTAATGCGGGTCTTGAATGGCATGGTCTTCGCTGCTCCCTCTGGTGGACGGATCCGCCCTTGCCGGTGGGCTATGCGATGGCGCGCAGCCCTTCAAGACGGCGGCGTTCACCCTGCGAGCAGAGCGCTTGACCATCGCCGCAGCGAAGCCAGTCGCGGGCCTGCCTGACCATCGGCGCTCACGTCAGACCGGGCCGTTCACCTCGATCCCCTGAATGACGAAGGCGGCGATCGCGTCCCTGATCTCGTCGTCAGTCGCCATGCCGGCGGGGAAAAGCCACTCACGGAACATCTGGTTCGCCAGCACGGCAGCAAAGGCGATGCGCACCATGAGCTCGGGCGCCACCGGGGGGTTTTCGCCCAGCCTCCGCTGCGACATGGCCTCGCCCTGTCGGAAGTAGTCCTGCAGACCATCGAGCGCGTCGATCCCTGCCGACGCCTCGGGCGAGTAGGCATTCGTCACCAGCAGCGAGAGGAACATGCGCGCGTGCCTCGCCATGAACTCCTGCAATTCGCCGATGTAGGCCGCCGCGACATCGCGCCCCTTGCCGGGGTCGCTGGCGGAGCGCGCCTGAAAATCCGCGAAGTGGCGGTTCAGGGGCGTGAAGATCGCCGCCCGGAAAAGCGCCTGTTTCGAGGCATGAAGGCGGAATATCTGCGCTTCCGTCACACCTGCGCGCCGCGCGATTGCCGCCGTTGTCGCCCCCGCGTAGCCGGACTGTTCGAATTCTTCGGCAGCCGCTTCGAGGATACGGTCTGCCACCTCTTCCGAGCTGCGGCGGCGTCGTACAGGGAGGGGGGATGTCTGTTCGGGGCTCGCCACTGTGTCCTGCCGGTTTTACGGTTTGTGATTGCCGGTGCGAGGATGGCCTGCGCCGTTGAGGCCCCGCCACCCACCCCTAGATGCGCAATGAGGACGGCTCAAGGAGTCAAAGAGACGTGAACGGGATGAATACGGCCATGCTGCTGGCGGTGCTGATGGTGCCGGTCCTGCCGCACACTTGCGCAGCCCCGTGATCGAGCGAAATCCGGCGGCCACGCAGGGCAGCCTTGGCGCAGCTGACAGGCCGGAGATGCGGAGCCCCCGAACTTTGGGTTAGTCCCTCGTCCAACGGGCGATGAAAAAGCCATCCAGGCCACCCGCATCGCCCAGCATCCCGGGATCGGTCCGCACCCAGCCCTCCTCCGCGGGAGCGACACCCTGTGGAAGTTCGTCCGCTGCGATCGGAACCGGCGTCAGGCTGACGCGCGCGGCCTGCTCCTCGCCCTCCTGCCGCTCGATGGAGCAGACGGCGTAGATCAGGGTCCCGCCCGGCTTCAGCCAGCCGCTCGCCCGGGCCAGCATCCGGCTCTGGACTTCCGCCATATCGTCGATCTGCCGCTCTCCGATACGGTGAAGGACGTCGGGATGGCGGCGTGCCGTACCCGTGGCGGTACACGGCGCATCGATCAGGATCGCGTCGAAGCCTTCCTCCGGCTGCCAGGCAAAGGCGTCCGCCAGAACCACGTCCGCCTCAAGGCCGGTGCGTGTCAGGTTTTCCCTCAGCCGCTCCAGCCGGCGCTTCGCGTTATCCACGGCGGTGACCTGCCAGCCCGCCGCCGCCAGTTGCATGGTCTTTCCGCCCGGCGCGGCGCACAGGTCCAGTGCGCGCCTGCCCTGCCCCGCTCCGAGCAGCCGTGCAGGCAGGCTGGCCGCAAGATCCTGCACCCACCAGGCTCCATCGCGGAAACCTTCGAGGCTTTCCACCGCCGCGCCACGCGGCAGGCGCACATGGCCCGGCATCAGCGAAACGCCGCCGAGACGCTCCGCCCATTCCGCCGTCGCGGATGGATCGCGCAGCGCCAGATCAAGCGGTGGTGGCTCGGCCAGGCCTGCCGCGATGGCGCTCGCCCGCTCGCCCCAGCGGTGCGTGGCGGTCTCGGGCAGCGTCGGCACGTCAGGCAGAGTGACGCCGCGCTTCGTCAGGGTGGAGAACACGCCATGGGCGAGGCGCCGAGGGCCGCCCATCAGCAATGGCAGGGCTGTCGCGATGACGGCGTGAGGGGGCGTGTCCAGCCGCAGCACCTGCGCCAGCATGATCTGCAGCACGGCGCGAGCCTTGGCGTCTTCGGCAAGCGGCAGGCGCGTGGCGGAATCGATCAGTTCGTCAAGATCCTGCCTCCAGCGCAGCGCTTCACCGGCAATGGCGCGGGCAAGCGCGCGATCCGCATCGCCCTTCACGCGCGCCAGCGCAGAGCCACCCGCCTGGTCGAGTGTTTCGCCCCTGCGCAGTACGGCATCGATGAGGTTAAGTGCGGCGCGGCGCGCCGGAAGGCCGGGAATGTCCATTGCCGCCCCCTATACCGGATTGCGTTTTCCTGCCAGCGGCACCACATGGAGGCCATGACCAAGCGCGCAACCCAGCGTCCCGCCAGCTTCACCAAGCCCGCTCACTGGACGAACGACCCTGCGCCCGCACCGGCGCCCCAGTCGAAGGACGACAAGGATCCGGACGGCCTTTCGCCGACCCGGTACGGCGATTGGGTGCAGAAAGGCATCGCCATCGATTTCTGACGGCGGTGCCGCTGGCTTAACCGCCCGTCTGCTGCCAGCCGCCGCCAAGGGCAAGGAAGACCGAGATCTGGTCGTCCACGAGAGAGGCCTCCGCCGCTGCGTGGTTGACGCGTGCCGTCGCGAGGTTTGCCTCCGCGCTCAAGACGTCGAGAAAATCGCTCCGGCCGAAGCGGAACAGCTTGTTGGCCTGTGCAGCCGACAAGGCCGCCGCATCTGCCGCCCGGCCGAGCGCTGCCACCCGCTCCCGGTTTCGGGCGTAGGTCTCCATCGCCGTCTCCGCCTGGCGCAGCGCTTCGAGCACCGTGCCGTCGAAGCCGGCCAGATCGGCGCGCACCTGTGCGTCGGCCTGCGCGATCCTGGCGTGGACCGCAGGCCGGTTGGGGAACGACCAGCTCAGCAGCGGGCCAAGGCTGAAGCCGAAGCTGTCACCGCTGAAGAAGTCTTCCGCCCTTCCGGAAAGGCCCAACGACCCGCCGATGCTCACTGACGGATAGAGGTCAGCCGTGGCCACGCCGATGCGCGCTGTGTCGGCGGCGATGACCCGTTCCGCCTGTCGAATGTCGGGACGGCGGCGCAGAAGCGCGGCGCCGTCCTCTACCGGAACGCCGGTGGCAAGGCGCGGCAGCGTGGAGCAATCGGCCGCGTTTGCGGGGAATTCCGCCGGGGGCCGTCCCAGCAGAGTGGCCAGAAGATAGAGCGCGTTCTGGCGTTGAGCGGTAAACGCCGGCAAAGCCGCCGCGCTGCTCTCCACGGCCGCCGACGCGCGGCTGACGTCGAAGGCGGTCCCCCGCCCGCCCTTCTGCAACCGCTGCGTTGCGGAGAGGGTCTGGCGCTGCAGTTGCACCACCCGCTGTGTGACGCCGAGCTGATAGTTTGCCGCGCAGACCTGTGCGTAGGCGCGCGTGGTCGCCGCTGCCACACTGACGCGAACGGCATCGCGCGCCGCTTCCACAGCTTCGCGATCCGCCGCGCTCGCCTCGATCGCGCGGCGCAGCTTGCCCCTGAGGTCCAGCGGATAGCTGAGCGCCAATCCGAGGTTGTCGGTAATCACCCCGGGCAGCGGACGCCCGGTAGCCGACTGGCGCGACAGGTCGATGCCCCCGGTAAGGCCGGTCTGCAGCGTGCGGGAGGCGGCTGCTTCGCGCAGGATAGCTTCGGCGCGCTCGAGGTTCGCCTCCGCCACGCGAAGATCGGTATTGGCCGCAAGGGCCTGTTCGACCAGACCGTCGAGCCGGGGATCCTCATACAGGCGCCACCACCGCTCGGGAAGCGGCTCCTGGGAGAAGCCGGGGCCCTTCGCAGCGGTGAAGTTCGCCTGAGCCGAAGGTGCGTTCACAACCGCATCCTCAGGAAGATGGTAATCCGGGCCGGCGGTGGCACAGGCGGAAAGCGCGAGCGGGAGCACCGCCGACGATAGCCAACGCCGCGCGCTCACTTCGCCACTCCGTTAGCCGGAGCCTTCCTGCCCGCCGTCGGTTCGTCGATCGTGACCGTCGCCGTGCGTCCGAGGATCAGGCGGACGTCCTTCGGCACGTGCGTCAGCTTCACGCGCACCGGAATACGCTGCGCCAGACGCACCCAGGAGAACGTCGCCTCGACGTTCGGCAGCAGGTTGCCCGCATCGCTGCGAGTCTCGTCGTTGATGCCGGCCGCGATGCTTTCCACCCGGCCCTTCAGCACCTGCCCCTCTCCCATCAGCTTCACCGTAACGGGGGCACCGACGTGGATGAGCGGGAGCTTGGTTTCCTCGAAATAGCCTTCCACCCGGATCGAGTCGTCGTCAACAAGTGCCATGGCCTGCGTGCCGGCCGCGACGTAATCGCCTGGATGGAGGTCGAGGTTCGTCACCGTGCCGTTGACCGAGGCGCGGACTTGCGTGCGCGCCAGGTTCAGCTTCGCCGCATTCAACGCCGATTCCGCCTCCGCCAGCGCCGCGCGGGCCGTGGCAACGCGAGCGGTGTTCTGCTCCCGCGTCTCGGTCGCCACGAGGTCGCCGAGGGCGAGGTCGCGGGCGGATTCGCGGCCGGCCTGCCCAAGCGTCGCCTTCGCGCTGGCGACCGATGCCTGCGCCTGCTCCACAGCGAGTGAGTAGCGCGGGCGATCGATCACGAACAGCAGGTCACCCGCCTTGACGGTCTGATTGTCACGAACCTGCACCGAGGTGACGAGGCCGCCGATATCGGGCGTGACCCGTACGACGTCAGCCCGCACCCGACCGTCGCGCGTCCAAGGGCTGCGCTCGTAATGGGCCCACATCCAGTAGGCGATCAACGCCGCGACGATGACGATGATGATAGTGGCGGCACTGCGGCCGATCGCGGGAAGCAGGTTTTTCATGGGTGGAAACCAGAGTGGATGGCAAGAAAGGAAAGCAGGCCGAACACGATGACATAGAGGCACAGGTCGACCAGCGCGCGGTAGGCAACGATACGGTAGAAGCCGACGAAGTCCGCCACCCGCATGAGTGCAAGGGTCAGGGCCGACGCGGCGACCGCGATCAGGAGGATGGTGGGCATATAGACGCCGAAGATGGCGATCTCGCCGTTCATGATTGACCTTTCAGCGCATCGGCTTCGGGGAAGAGGTTGCGCCGCAGAGACACGAGCGCGAGCACGGCCTTGCGGCGCACGTCATGGTTTTCATCGCGGGTGAACAGGCCCAGCGCCCTGTCGATGTCGCGCAGCAGGGACACGTCGGCCGGGTTCCGGCGGTCAGGGTTCATGCGCCGGTAGTAGTTGCTGACATCGGCCAGTACGCTGGTGAGCGGCGCACTCCGGGCGGCGGGAAGCCCGAGCCGCAGCTCGCGCAGCTCAGCGATGGCAACCCCCGTGCGCAGATCACGCAGGACGTCGTAGAGCGGCTCGCCCGGGTGCCTACCCGTGAGCGCAACACGCGGGCCGAGCACTGCGATGCGGTCCAGCATCCGGTTAACCCAGCCCCGCACATCCGGTGGCCCCGCCAGATTGGCCCGATCCGCGATGTCCTGCCAGCCTGCACGGAGCGTCCGCCGGATCGCGCTCTGCAGGCCGGCCGTATGGAGCAGGCGGGCCATGACAATCGCGAAAAGCGTGCCCAGCAACTGCGCGATCGCCTGGTTCAGGAAGGTGGCGAAATCATCGGAGTACGACTGCGCGATAATGAACGGGCTTCCCATCCCGAGCAGCGCCGGCAAGGCGACACCGGCATAGCGCGGCGAATGCATCAGCGCCCCCAGCACCAGCAGCGGAGGCGCCAGGGTTAGCGCCAGCATCGGGAACCCGTCGATCGCGGGAAGTATCGCGAAGGCATAGATCAGGCCGAGGACCGTCGCGATCACGGTGCCGTTGAAGAAGAGCCGCAGCGGCAGCAGCGGGTTGTCCGAAGCGGAGAACAGCGCCAGGAACACGCCCGCGAGCATGACCGCCGCCGCCCCGTCGTGCCAGCCGCTGCCGATCCACAGGGCGCACCCTACCACGATGGTGAGCGCCGCCCCCGCCGCACCCCGCAAGGCGCCACGATAGTCCCGGTGAAGCTCCCGGTTTCGGCGTCCCTCAAGGAGCGCCGGGATGCGGGTCGACACCGGCTTGCGGCTCATCGTGCCCATTTGCGCGGCAAGGTCGCGGCAGTTGAGATGCGCTTCGATCAGATCTGCCAGCCGCGAGCCCAGACTGAGCTGCAGCATCGCGCCCCAGCCCGACTGCGGCCCGACATCCGGTTCGATCGCAGCGCAGCGCTGCTTCAGTGTAACCGCCGTCCGCTCCCGCTGCTCCCGGTCTCCCTCGATCGTGGCAAGCCACGCCCGCGTATCGGCCAGCAGCGCCTCCGCTTCGGGCGTCAGCGCGTTTTCTTCCCGCAGCGCCTTGATGCGGTCGGCCACGGCTGCGCCCAGCGGCATGAGTTGCGAAAGCTGATCCTGGAGCGCCCGCACCGTCCGCACGCGCGGCGCCATACGACTGGTTTCGAACGGCAGGTGGATGGAAAGCTGGTGCAGCTCCGTCACGTCCTGCGCGAGACGCCGCTTTTCGGTCTCCACCGAGGGGTCAGGGTCCAGTTCCAGCGAATCGCGCGACCACCGCTCCGCGTCGCGCAGCATCATGGCCACCCGGCCGAGCAGGAAGGTGGACACGGACCCCGGCAACACCACGCCGTGGATAAGGCTGCCACACAGGATGCCGATCAGGATCTCCTGGACGCGCAGGGCGGCATCGTGGAAGATGAGGTCGGGCGTGTTCACCGCCGGCAGGGAAATGAGGCACGCGGTGTACCCCGCGAGAACGAAGGCATACCCCCTCGGCGTGCGGTCCAGCAGCGAAACGAACACGCAGAGCGCCAGCCAGGCGGCGATTGCCAGGGTCAGAAGTTCCGGGCTGTGCGCCAGGGGAGGCACCATGATCACGGACGCCGCCGCTCCGATGAAGGTCCCCACGATGCGGAACAGGGCCTTCGAGACCACCGCTCCCGCAAGCGGCGCCGCCACGATGTAGGCCGTCAGGAAGGCCCAGTACGGCCGCTCCAGACCGATGGAGAACGAGATGTACGCCGCCAGCATGGCGGCCACAAAGGCCTTGAGGGAGAACACGGCGGCGGGCACGCCCCACCGTGCCAGGGCCTCCCTGTTCATGTCCGCGCCCGCATGTCGGCCACGCGCGCGCCGATCGTGCCGATGACGCGCACGGTCGTTTCGAGATCGGCGTCAGGTATTCCATCCAGCAGTTCAGCCCGCAGGGCCACCAGCCGCGCGTCGGCCTTGCGAGCGATCCTGGTGCCTTCCTGCGTCAGATGCAGCCGGTTCGCGCGCCGGTCCTGCTCATCCGCCAGCCGCTCCACCAAACCCGTCGCCTCAAGCTGCCGGATTGTAGTCGTCAGCGACGCCTCTGTAATGCCGATAGCCCGGGCAAGATCCGCCTGCCGCGTCCCTGCCCCCAGCCGCTTGAGGCGGACGAGCGCCCAACCCGCCGAGTTGGAGATCGCGAGCGAGGCGAGGATGCGATCCGCCAGCTGCCGCCAGCTGCGCGCAACGGGCGCGAGCTGCGTGGCGAGGTCGTTGGCGAGCTTCGATCGTTCAGACATGGTTCCGGAAAGCGCTTGGAGGAGGAGCGGTGCTTAGGCTCCTAACTATTACCAAGCAGTGAGAGTTGCCATTGCTTTTAACAATGCAGCAATGGACCTATTTGCAACGCGGCTGTCCTCCGCGGCGCTAGGGCTCGATCTCGATGGGCGTACCATCCGGCACCAGTGACCAGAGCGTTTCGATTTCAGCATTCGTGATCGCGATGCAGCCATCGGTCCAGTCACCCGGCACCCGCCCTTCCGGCCACGCGTTCGGCTGCCCGTGGATCATGATCATGCCGCCCGGCGACCGCCCCCTGGCCCGGGCGTACGAACGGTCGGCCTCGCCGGGATAGGATATGTGAAGGGACAGGTGAAAGGCGCTTTCCGGATTGCGCCAGTCGATCGTATAGCGGCCTTCGGGCGTCCGACCGTCCCCTTCGAACCGCTTGTGACCTGTGGGCACGCGACCGAACTGAAGGTCTTGCAACACCCGGACCACTTGCCCGCCGGAGTGAAGCTCCATGATCCGCGCGGCCTTGCGCACACGGATCAGGTCGATCTGCGGGAGCGCCGAGGATTCCTGCGCTCCCGTCGCGGCGCCGCCGATTGCCAGCGCCAGGAAAAGCGGGGCGAACCGAAGCAGGCCCCGCATCTTCCGATCAGTCCGCGAAAGGATCGCGCACGAGGATGGTGTCCTCGCGCTCAGGGCTGGTGGATACCAGCGCCACCGGCGTCTCGATCAGTTCCTGCACGCGTTGGATGTACTTGATCGCCTGCGCCGGGAGATCGGCCCAGGATCGTGCGCCCGCGGTCGTGCCCTGCCAGCCGTCCATTTCCTCGTAGATCGGCTCGACCGCCGCCTGGTTGGCGGCGTGGCTCGGGTAGTAGTCCAGCACCTTGCCGCGCAGACGGTAGCCGGTGCAGATCTTCACCTTCTCGAATCCGTCGAGGACATCGAGCTTGGTCAGAGCGATGCCCGTGACGCCCGAGATGGCGCAGGACTGACGGGTGAGCACCGCGTCAAACCAGCCGCAACGGCGCTTGCGACCCGTGACGGTGCCGAATTCGTGGCCTCGCTCGCCAAGGCGCTGGCCGGTTTCGTCATCGAGTTCGGTCGGGAACGGGCCGGAGCCGACGCGCGTGGTGTAGGCTTTCACGATGCCGAGGACGAAGCCCGTGGCCGAAGGGCCAAGACCCGAACCGCTGGCAGCGGTGCCGGATACGGTGTTCGAGCTGGTGACGAACGGGTACGTGCCGTGATCGACGTCCAGCAGCACGCCCTGCGCACCTTCGAACAGAATGCGGGCGCCGGCCTTCTTCACCTTGTTCAGGCGTTTCCACACCGGTTGCGCGAATTGAAGAACGAAGGGTGCGATCTCGCGCAGCTCGTTAAGCAGCGCCTCACGGTCGATAGGCGGCTGGCCGAAGCCGGCGCGCAGCGCATCGTGATGGGCGCAAAGGCGATCGAGCTGCGGTTCCAGCGCATCGAGATGCGCAAGGTCACAGACACGGATGGCGCGGCGGCCGACCTTGTCCTCGTAGGCGGGGCCGATGCCGCGCCCGGTCGTGCCGATCTTCCCTGCGCCGGCGGCAGCCTCGCGCAGACCGTCGAGTTCCCGATGGACCGGCAGGATCAGCGGGCAGTTGTCCGCGATCGCGAAGTTCTCGTCGTTGATCTCCACACCCTGTCCGCGCAGCTTCTCGACCTCGGACTTGAGGTGCCAGGGGTCAAGCACGACGCCGTTGCCGATGATCGAAAGCGTGCCGGTGACGATACCCGAGGGCAGCAGGGAAAGCTTGTAGACCTGCTCGCCCACCACCAGCGTGTGGCCTGCGTTGTGCCCGCCCTGGAAGCGAACGACGGCGTCCGCACGGCTGGCGAGCCAGTCCACGATCTTGCCTTTGCCTTCATCGCCCCACTGGGCGCCGATCACGGTAACGTTAGCCATGGGTATACTCCTCCACCCTGCCAAGGTGGATCCAATAACGCCCTTCGACAGGACTCGGCGAAATGGATGGACAGTGGGGCGGGAGCGCCCCGGCTTTTCGGTGCGCGCCCTAGGGTGAAGGCGGCGGGGTAGTCAAGAGGGCGGCCCGCTGCCGCCGCAAGCCACTCAGACGAGAGCGACGGCTTCCCCGTTCTCGAGCCGGTGCGAACACCCCAGCGCAATGGGATCGTCCTGGTCGGAAAGCGCTGCCACGGTGCTCCAGCCGATCGCCCTCTGCCGCGCGGCGACGTCACGGTCATGACCGAGCGGGAGGAACAGGCGGCGTTCCTCTCCGGCAGTGGCGGTGAGCGTTTCGATGAGTGGGTCGGGGTAAAGCGAGAAGCCGGTCGCCGGTTCAGGGTCGCGTCCGGCCTGCCCGAGGATCGCGTAGGTGCCGCCGCGACCGAGGCTGCCGGGAACACCGTCGGCGTAAATGGTGAAGCCGAACCAGGACTGGTACTCGAAGCCATGGCGTTCGGAGGGATCGAGCGTCAGGCGCGCCTTCGCGCCGACGCGCTGCGCGATCGCGCGCAGCGCCGCGATCCGGCTGGCGAGAACACCGCCACCCTGAGAGGGATGCACGTCGAAGGCGGCAAGCTGCGCAATCGCGGCCTCGAACGGTCCGATGGCGTAGAGAAGCGGAAGATAGCCCTCGCCACCGGCGTCGACGAGACCGCCTGCATCCTTGGCGTCGAGCATCTGACGCACGGCTTCGATGCTGCGCGCCGGCAGCGGCAGGGGACCGGCGCTGAGGGTGTCGACAAGGTCGGGAAGCGTGAAGTCGACCGAGACTCCGGTCGCGCCCGCGCCGCGCAATGTCTCGATCGCCAGTTCCACGATCTCCGCAGCCGCTTCAGTGGAGTCGGCGCCGATCAGTTCCGCGCCGAGCTGCAGGCGTTCCCGCGCCGGATCAAGACCGTCGCCCTTGATGGTGACCACCTGCCCGGAATAGCTCAGCCGCAGCGGCCGCGGCGCGTGGGCAAGACCCGTTGCGGCAATACGCGCCACCTGGGCCGTCATGTCCGATCGCAGCGCCAGCATTCGCGCCGACACAGGGTCGACGAAGCGGAACATGCGGCGCACCTGCACACCCGCCATACGACTGGCCAAGGCTTTCTCGAACTCGAGAACGGGCGTTTCCACGCGCGCGTAGCCATGGCTGGCAAGGACGTCGTGCGCGGCGCGGCGCACCGACTGGGAAGCCCAGGCCTGCTGCGGCAGGCGGTCGCCCAATCCTTCGGGCAGAAGATCGCGATCGTTTTCGTGCATGATGGCCGCGCCTTAGCGATGCGCCGCGCACTTGTCGAATGGCGAAGCGCCGACAATGCGGCTCGTACCAGCCGGGCCTGCGGAACCGCGCGCCGCGCAGGGTTGTTGCCCTCCTGTACTCTCACGAAGGACTTCGATCATGCCTCACGAGCCGGACGACAGGGACGAAAACAAGCAGGACCAAGAGCAGGAGGCCCTGGAGGAAGCCCAGGAAGACGCTGCGGAACAGCGGGAAGAGGAAGGCGGCTACCAGTAGACTTTGCCGATTGTACGAAAAAGGGGCCGGCGCATGCGCACCGGCCCCTCTTCCGTTGGGAGCGTGTTTCGAGCGCTTAGAACGCCAGCGCCTTCACCGTCTTCACGCCGGGCAGCTTGCCGGCCTGATCCAGCACTTCCCCGGCGACGGGGCTATCGACCGAAAGCAGCAGCACCGCTTCGCCACCCGCTTCGCGGCGGCCGAGGTTGAAGGTGCCGATGTTGATCGCGTTCTCACCCAGTAGCGTGCCGATGCGCCCGATGAAGCCCGGCGCGTCCTCGTTCACGATGTACATCATGTTGCCAGCGAGCTCCGCCTCCACCTTGATGCCGAACATCTCGACAAGGCGCGGTTCGACGTTGTTGAACAGCGTGCCGGCGACCGAACGCTCACCCGCCTCGGTCTTTACCGAGACGCGGATGAGGGTGTGGTAGTCGCCTTCCCGCTCGGTCTTCACTTCGCGCACTTCAAGGCCGCGCTCCTTGGCAAGGAACGGCGCGTTGACCATGTTCACCGTGGCCGACTGCACCCGCAGGAACCCGGCAAGAACCGCTGCCACGATCGGCTTCTGGTTCAACTCGGCAGCCGCGCCTTCGCAATGGATCGAGATCCGCGGAACCGAATCACGGGTCAGCTGGCCGACCATGGAGCCCAGCAGTTCCGCAAGCTTCATGTACGGCTTGAGCTTGGGCGCTTCCTCGGCGCTCAGCGATGGCATGTTCAGCGCGTTCGTGACGCCGCCGTTGACGAGGAAATCGGCCATCTGCTCGGCAACCTGCAGCGCCACGTTGACCTGTGCCTCGGTGGTCGAAGCGCCAAGGTGCGGCGTGCAGATGAAGTTGGGCGTACCGAACAGGGGCGATTCCTTCGCCGGCTCCGTCTGGAACACGTCGAGGGCGGCGCCGGCGATGTGGCCCGAATCGAGCCCGGCCTTCAGCGCGGCTTCGTCCACCAGTCCGCCGCGGGCGCAGTTGATGATCCGCACGCCCTTCTTGGTCTTGGCGAGGTTTTCAGCCGAGAGGATATTGCGGGTCTGGTCGGTCAGCGGCGTGTGGAGCGTGATGAAGTCGGCACGGGCAAGCAACGTGTCGAGGTCCGCCTTCTCGACGCCCATTTCCACGGCACGCTCAGGCGTCAGGAACGGGTCGAAGGCGACGACCTTCATGCGCAGGCCGAGTGCACGGCTCGCGACGATCGAGCCGATGTTGCCCGCGCCAATGAGGCCGAGCGTCTTGCCGGTGACTTCCACGCCCATGAAGCCGTTCTTGGGCCACAGGCCGGCCTGGGTCTGCGCGTTGGCTTCGGGCAGCTGGCGTGCAAGGGCGAACATGAGCGCGATCGCATGTTCGGCAGTCGTGATCGAGTTGCCGAACGGCGTGTTCATGACGACGACACCCTTGGCCGAAGCGGCGGGGATATCGACATTGTCGACGCCGATACCGGCGCGGCCGATGACCTTGAGGTTGGTCGCGGCATCGAGAATGGCCTGCGTGACCTTGGTGGAGGAGCGGATCGCAAGGCCATCATATTCGCCGATGCGGGCGATCAGTTGCTCCGGCGTTTCGCCCGTAATGACGTCGACGTCGCAGCCGCGCTCTTCGAAGATGCGGGCAGCGTTGGGGTCCATCTTGTCGGAAATGAGGACTTTAGGCTTGGTCATGGAAGTGTTCCTTCTCGTCATCCCGGTCGATGCCGGGATCGCTGGCCGCATGCGCGGCACCTTCGGGGAAGCGGTCCCGGCTCACGCCGGGACGACGTTGAAAATCAGGCCTCGGCCTTGAGAGTGGCGTAGGCCCAGTCCAGCCAGGGACCGAGCGCCTCGATATCCGCCGTGTCGACGGTGGCGCCGCACCAGATGCGCAGGCCGGCAGGAGCGTCGCGGTATCCGGCGACGTCGTAGGCAGCGTCCTGCTTCTCGAGGAGAGCGGCAAACTTCTTGATGAAGTCGGTGTCTGCACCCTCGACGGTGAGGCACACCGAGGTGGTCGAACGGCTCGCAGGGTCAACGGCGAGGTGACCAAGCCAGTCACGCTCCTCAACGATCTTCGAAAGCGCTGCCGCGTTGGCATCGGAACGCGCCTTCAGGCCTTCCAGACCCCCGATCGACTTCGCCCATTCGAGAGCAAAGATTGCGTCTTCGACGGCCAGCATCGACGGCGTGTTGATGGTTTCGCCCTTGAAGACGCCCTCCGCCAGCTTGCCCTTCGAGACGAGGCGGAACACCTTCGGGAGCGGCCATGCCGGAGTGTAGGTTTCCAGCCGCTCGACCGCGCGGGGGCCGAGGATCAGGACGCCATGGCCGCCTTCGCCGCCGAGCACCTTCTGCCAGGAGAAGGTGGCGACGTCGATCTTCGACCAGTCGATGTCGCAGGCAAACACGGCCGACGTCGAGTCCGCGAAAGTCAGACCTTCGCGATCGTCGGGAATGAAGTCGGCATTGGGCACGCGCACGCCAGAGGTCGTGCCGTTCCAGGTGAAGAGCACGTCGGTGCTCCAGTCGATCTGCGAGAGGTCCGGCAGCTGCCCATAGTCGGCACGGATCACGACAGGATCCAGCTTGAGCTGCTTGGCCGCGTCCGTCACCCAGCCCTCACCGAAGCTTTCCCATGCCAGCGCGGTTACGCCGCGCGCGCCGAGCATCGTCCACATCGCCATTTCGAAGGCGCCCGTGTCCGATCCGGGAACGATACCGATGCGGTGCGTATCAGGCAGCTGCAGCACTTCACGCATCAGGTCGATGCAGTAGGCGAGACGCGTCTTGCCGATCTTGGCGCGATGCGAGCGACCGAGCGATTCGACGTTGAGCTTTGCGGGGGAATATCCCGGCGGCTTCGCGCAGGGACCGGAAGAGAAATGCGGACGCGCAGGCTTGCGCGCCGGAACCGTAATGTCAGTCATGTCTGACTCTCCTTGCAGAGAGCTCGCGCGGCGTTGGGACCGCGTGGCCCGGAGCCGGTCCTAAAGTGGCGCACCGATATGTCAATCGCCTTGCAACCGAATCGCCTGTGCAAAATCGCCGCTGGCGTCTGGCCGGTAGCGCCCGCGCATGGGTAAGGTTCGGTTCAGCCAAGCCATCCAGAAGTTGCCCGATGCGAAAACTTGTGCTCGCCCTGCCTCTCGTCGCCCTGGTCGGCGGCTGTATCGAGAGCCCGGCCCCGTCCCGACGCCAACCCGCCCGACCGGCGGCCAAAACCCCGCCGCAAAGCCGGCCCGGGCCTGATCTGCGCCAGTGCCTGTCCAACCTCAAGACACAGCAGGCCGTGTTCACGCCGGTGGAGGATCGCTGGTACGGCAATTCCTGCGCGACGGTGGGCACAGTGAAGCTGGCGGCGTTGAACACCGACAACGCCACCGTGTCTCTTGCCAACCTTGGCCCGGTGACCTGCAGTGCGGCACGGCCCTTTGCCGCCTGGGCGCGCTATGGAGTGGACCGGGCCGCGCACCAGATCCTCGGCACACGTCTGGTCAAGATCGAGACGTTCGGCAGCTATTCGTGCCGGAATGTCGCAGGCACCTCCCGCCGGTCAGGCCACGCTCTTGCGAACGCCATCGACGTCTCTGGGTTCGTGCTGGGTGATGGCCGCCGACTGACCGTGCGCCAGCATTGGAACAACGGCACAGCCGAGGAGCGACGCTTCCTGCGCGTGGTTCACGGCAGCGCCTGCAAGCGCTTCGGAACCACTCTTGGGCCCGGCTACAACGAAGCCCACGCCGACCACTTCCACCTCGAAGCGGACGGCGCCAGGTTCTGCCGCTGAAGGTCTAGATCTCGAGCTGACTTCCCAGTTCGACCACGCGGTTGGTCGGCAGGCGGAAGAACTCCATCGCGCTGGCCGCGTTGCGCATCATCCACGCGAAGAGCTTCTCCCGCCAGATCGCCATGCCGGGCCGTTCGGACGCGACGAGGGTCTGGCGTGAGAGGAAGAAGCTTGTCTTCATCATCTCGAAGGGGGCCCCGCACATCGGCGCATGAGCAAGCGCGGCGGGAATGTCCGTTTCTTCCATGAAGCCGTAGCGCAGGGTCATACGGTAGAAACCCTGCCCCAGATCGACAACGGTAAAGCGCTCGTCCCGCTCGACGTAGGGCGCGTCCTGGACCTCCACGGTCAGGACGACCACGCGCTCATGCAGGACCTTGTTGTGCTTGATGTTGTGCAGCAGCGCCGAGGGCACACCCATGTTGGTGGAGGCCATGAAGATAGCCGTACCCGGAACACGCGCGGCGCTGCCGTGCGCGCTCTTGGCGAAGACGTTGAGCGGCAGCGCGGCCTCGGTCATGCGCTGACGCATGAGATGGCGGCCCTTGTTCCAGGTCGTCAGCAGCGTGAAGGCGACACCGCCGATGAGCAGCGGGAACCAGCCGCCGTCCGGCACCTTGGCCGCGTTGGCGGCAAAATACGCGCCGTCCACCACGAAGAACAGGACAAGGACGGGAATGGCAAGCCACAGCTTCCAGCGCCACAGGACGATTACGAGAACGCCCATGAGGCAGGTGTCGATCAGCATCGCCCCGGTCACCGCGATGCCGTAGGCCGACGCAAGGTTGGAGGAATTCTCGAACACCAGCACCAGCACGATGACGCCGGTCATCAGCGCCCAGTTGATGAACGGGATGTAGATCTGCCCGGCCTCGTGTTCGCTCGTATGGCGGGTCGAAAGCCGCGGGATGAAACCCAGTTGCATCGCCTGGTGCGTGATGGAGAAGGCCCCGGAGATCACCGCCTGGCTGGCGATGAAGGTCGCGGCGGTAGCGAGGATGACCAGCGGCAGGCGCAGCGATTCGGGCGCGAGATTGAAGAACGGGTTCTCCATCGCCACGGCTGCCTGCGCATCGTCGAGGCCAAGGATCATGGCCGCCTGCCCGAAGTAGTTGATGAGCAGGCAGGGCATGACGAAGCCGAACCACGAAAGCCGCATCGGCCCTCGCCCGAAGTGCGACATGTCCGAATAGAGCGCCTCGGCCCCGGTCACGGCGAGCACGACCGAGCCGAGCGCCAGGAAGCCCAGCATCTTGTCCGTGAGGAAGAACTGGATCGCATACCATGGATTCAGAGCCACCAGCACCTCGGGCATTTGCACGAGATGGTAGATCCCGAGCACGGCGAGCGTGGTGAAGTAGACCACCATGACCGGCGCGAAAAACGCACCGATCTTGGCGGTGCCGCTCTTCTGGACGACGAACAGCGCGACCAACAGGACCAGTGCGATGGGAAGGACGAACGGCGCCAGGTCAGCCTGGACGACCGTCAGGCCCTCGACCGCGGAGAGCACCGAGACCGCCGGCGTGATCATGGAGTCGCCGTAAAACAGCGAGGTTGCGAACACCCCCAGCAGAACCACCAGCGAGCCGTATCCCGACTTGCGGATAGCGCCTGAAATCAGAGCGACGAGCGCAAGGCTTCCGCCCTGCCCCTTGTTGTCCGCGCGCATCAGGATGGTGACGTATTGAATCGAGACGACGAGCGTCATCGACCAGAAGATCAGACTGACGACACCCAGCACATGCAACTCGTCGATGGCCAGCGGGTGCGGGCCAACGAAAGTTTCACGAAAGGCGTAGAGCGGGCTGGTCCCGATGTCGCCGAAGACCACACCCACGGCCCCAAGTGCCAGCTTGGTAATATTGCCCGAACCGTGGCCATCCTTTGGGCGATAATGGGCATGAGACTCGTCGACCGTCGTAGGTACGTAAGACGTGTCCGCTGAAGAATCACTCATTCACGCGTCCTGTAATGGACTGGCAGACACGCTCAGGCGGCTGCGGCAGACCTGCGCCGTTAGCAGCATGATGGGGGGCAGGCAACGATAGTTGCGTCGCGACGCCTATCGGCCATCCAGTGTTCAGGAAGCGGGTGGCGGCGGCTGAACGGCTGCCGATTCGTCACTTTGCCCGGCAAGCGCTTCGTCAAGCCTCATCAACTGCCGGGCAAGAGGGAGCCGCCACGGAGCATCTTCCGGTGCGCTCTTCACCAGGTCGAGCCACAGCTCGCGCGCTTCGACGAGGCGCCCTTCCTGCGCGTAGGCGAACCCGAGGAAGAAGCGAGGTCCGGGCGCGTCCGGCTCCGCCTCGATCGCGCGGCCATACGCCAGGAGAGCCGGAGGCGTCAGCCTGTTGTCGGCGTGCGCGACCAGGGCGTTGGCCAGCGCCAGCCAAGCGTCGGCATTGTGCGGATCATCATTGATCGCGCCGCGCAGGACTTCGGCGGCGTCGGCGTAGCGGCCATTGCGGGCGAGTGCGTCCGCGATCACGACCCAGCGGTTGTTGGTAGGAATCCCGCTGTTGGTCACCTTCGCCCGTCCCTCCACGAGCGCCGCCGGATCGGAAGCAACCGGCGCGGCCGCCTGCCTGGGCGCCCCCGACAGGGTCGGAGACCCCTGCGTCACGTAGCCCGCGACTCCCAGCAACACCGCCGCCGCGACAGCCTCGCGCGGGCCCGGCCCGATCTTGAAGGCGAAAAGCAGCACCATCAGCACCGCCAAGGCCAAAGCGATCACGAGTACCCAGGTCACTGTACCTCTCCCCGGCTCGAAAAGCGGCGACGCAGTAGCAGGAAGGCGATCAGCATGAGGATGGCCGGCACCGCGAACAGCGGCCAGGTCAGGCCGGTGAGCTGCGGGGAATAGCTGACGTAGTCGCCATACCGTTCAATCAGCCAGGTACGGATCTGCTCCGGCGTCTCACCGGCTGCTATCCTTTCCCGCACGAGCGAGCGCATAGACCCGGCGATCGGCGCGTCCGAATCGGCGATGGATTGCCCCTGGCACTGCAGGCAGCGCAGCGTTTCCATGAGATCCTGCGCGCTTGCTTCCTTGGCGGGATCGTCCAGCTGGCGATAGGCGTAAGGCGCGGTGGACTGCTCCTCCTGCGCGCGCGCGGGGGCCCCAGGCAGCGGGAACGCGAGCAGCAGCGCCGCCATAACGGCCAGCCGCCTCATTCCTGCGCCTCCTGCAGCTTCTCGATCAGCATGGCCACGTGTTCCGGCCGGATCTCGCCGATGTGCTGGTAGACGATCATCCCCTTGCCATCGACGACGTAGGTCTCCGGAACGCCGGACGATCCGAGAGCCAGCTGGACCTTCCCGTCGTCGTCCGCCCCGATCCGCTGGAAGGGGTCCCCATTCTGCTCAAGAAAGGTATCGAGGTTCTCAGGCGTATCGCGCACCGAAATCCCCTCAATCGGGACACCGGCCTTGGCCAGCGCTGCAAGCTGCGGCGCCTCCACCCGGCAGGGGATGCACCAGCTTGCGAAGATGTTGACGAGGTGCGGCTTGCCGTTGGCCAGAACCCTGCTGTCGAGCCCCGGACGCCCGGGAAGCGCGGGCGGCAGGTTGAAGTGGGGCATGGGCTTGCCGACCAGCGCGCTCGTCACCACCCGATCGGCCGGGCGGTAGAGCCCGATCATGACCAGCGCGACAAAACCGAGGAACAGGGCCAGCGGCAGCCAGATCGCCCAGCGGGGCGCGGTGCGTTGCGTGCTCATCGGCCCTGCCTCTCCCTGCGATACACGATCTTGTCCTTCGCGACGATCCGCCGCAGGTCCGCCGCCACGCGGCCGATGAGCGCCAGAAGGCCGCCAAGTGCAATCAACAAGCCACCGATCCAGATCAGCGGCGCAAACGGCTTCCACCAGAGGCGCAGCTGCCAGCGGCTATCGGCCCGGCCGAGCCCCGCGGCTTTCGCGCCCGGCGCCTCACCCCCCAGGACGGCATAGAGCTGGCCGTTCCAGCGGGTCAGCAAGGCCGACTCGCTCGTCTGCTGCGGCGGCGCCCAGAAACTGCGTGACTGCGGCTGCAGGCGCATGACCTTCCCGTCATCACCATACCGCACGAGCAGGCGCGCTTCGAGTGCTGTCCAATTGGGACCGGCCACCGGCTCCACCGCGTCCAGCTTTACCGCCCAAGGCCCAACCTGCGTCACATCGCCCGGTCGCGCCGCCACCAGCTTCTCCACGGAGAAGGCGCTCTCGCTGCTCATCCCGAACAGCGACACCGCAACGCCGAAATGGGCAATCACCATGCCCCAGACCGCCAGCGGCGTGCGGCGAAGGTTGCGGTTCTGCAAAGGCAGGAGCGTCGCCACGGCAAGGCCGACCGAGAGCGCAAGGCCGAGGAACGGCAGGAGGGCAATGCCTCCCATCAGCAGCAGGGCCATGGCTCCGGCCAAAACGAGCATCCCCGGCAGGACCAGCCTACGCCCCACCCGGGAAAAGCTGTCGCGGCGCCAGCGCAGCAGCGGGCCGACTGCAAGAACGACCAGCATCGGGACGGTAAACAGCGCGCCCATGGGATTGAAGTACGGCGGCCCCACCGAAACCTTCGCGCCCATCGCTTCCGCAACCAGCGGGTAGAGAGTCCCGAACAGCACGATGCCCAGTATCGCCGACAGCATCACGTTGTTGAATACCAGCGCGCCCTCCCGGCTGATTGGGGCGAAACGCTCCCCTTCCGTCACGGTCGATGCGCGCAGGCCGAACAGCGTCAGGGCACCGCCGATGTAGATCGCCAGCAACACGAGAATGAAGGTCCCGCGCTGCGGATCGACGGCAAAGGCATGCACACTCGTGAGGATGCCCGAGCGTACAAGGAAGGTGCCGATCATCGACATCGAGAAGGCGACGACACCCAGCATCACGGTCCATGCGCGCAAGGCGTTGCGGGCGGCCAGCACGCCGGCCGAATGAAGCAAGGCCGTTGCGGCCAGCCACGGCATAAGCGAGGCGTTCTCCACCGGGTCCCAGAACCACCAGCCGCCCCAGCCGAGCTCGTAATAGGCCCAGTAGGAACCGGCAGTGATGCCGATCGTCAGGAAGATCCAGGCTCCCAGCACCCACGGGCGCATGGCCTTGGCGAAAGCCGGGCCGACTTCGCGCGTCACCATCGCCCCGATCGCGAAGCTGAAGGCGATCGAAAGGCCGACATAGCCGAGGTAAAGCGTCGGTGGGTGGAACGCGAGACCCAGGTCCTGCAGCAGCGGGTTCAGCCCGTTGCCCTCGGCGGGAGCCGGCGAAAGGCGCTCGAACGGGTTGGAAGCGAACAGCAGGAACGCATAGAAGCCAAGGCTGACGAAGGCCTGCCCCGCCAGCGTCGCCAGCATCGTGCGCTCCGGCAGGCGTTTTTCCACCAGCGCCATGAAGCCGCCGGCCAGGCCCATCACCGTCACCCACAACAGCATCGACCCCTCGTGGTTGCCCCAGCTGCCTGCCACCTTGAAGACCAGCGGCTTCATCGAATGGGAGTTGAGAGCGATCAGCTTTACGGAAAGGTCCGTAACCGAAAAGACGTAGACCAGGCACGCGAAGGACAGCAGCCCCAGCGCCCCCTGCATGACGGCAACCGGGCGCACCGCCGCTGCCAGTGAAGCGCCACGTGCCGTCAGCCCAAGGCTCCCCGCAACAAGTTGCAGGCCGGCCAGCGCCGCGGCCAGCCAGAGGGCGGCAAGTCCGAGTTCAGCAATCATTTCGTCTCGCGCACGACCTTCTCGGCCTGTTCCATGGTCATGTCCTGCATTTCGCGCGGGACGTAGTTCTCGTCGTGCTTGGCAAGGAGGTTGTCGGCGATGAAGGTGCCGTCCGCTCTCATCCTGCCTTCCGCAACGACACCCGAGCCTTCGACGAAGAGCGAGGGAACGATGCCCTTGAATGTCACGGGCACGCGCGCCTTGCCGTCCTGCACGGCGAACATGATCGTGACGCCGTCAGCCGCAGTCCTGAGCGATCCGTTCTCGACCATCCCGCCGAGGCGGACGGCGCGGTCAGGCTCCGGCGGCGCGGCGATGATTTCGCTGGGAACGTAGAAGTAACTCGCCTGATTGCGCAGCGCCCATGCCGCCAACAGCCCCGCGGCCAGGAGCACGACGAGGGCAAGGGATAGCAGGACGAGGCGCTGGTGCTTTGCCTTCAAAACACCCGCCATCAGCGGTTCCTCACCGAATCGCGGCGCTTTTCCGCGCGGCGCATCGTCAGCATGGACCAGGCCGCCAGTGCCAGCGTCGCCCCCACACCGATGACGTAGGAAGCGATCACGAAGGTCCACGGGTTCATCGCTTCACGCATCAGAATGCCTCCACATCGGCGCGCGCCTTGCGCCGTAGCCGTGCTTCGGCCTGTTGATCCGCCAGGATCGCCCGCATCCGCGCCAGCACGCAGCCTGCGAAGACCAGGGTGAAGCCCAGCATGGCGAAGAGCAGCGGGTAGAGGAAATCGCCCGACATGGCCGACTTGCCGACGGTGATGCTGGGCGGTTGATGCTGGCTGTTCCACCAGATCACAGAATAATGGATAATGGGAATGTTCACCGCACCCACCAGCCCGAAGATCGCCGGAGCCTTGTTCTGTCCCCCGTCGGCCGCCTCGCTGGCCTGGGACAGCGCCATCCAGCCAAAATAGAGGAACAGCAGCACCAGCATGGAGGTCAGTCGGCCGTCCCACACCCACCAGGTGCCCCAGGCCGGTCGTCCCCACAGGGAACCGGTGACAAGACAGACCCCGGTGAAGACTGCCCCGGGCACAGCGCTGGCCCTTGCGGCGATCCCCGCCAGGGGATGGCGCCACACCAGTTCCGCAAAGCTTGCTGCTGCTATGCTCATCCACCCGGCCATCCCCAACCAGGCGGCGGGGACGTGCAGATAGACGATGCGAACTGTTTCGCCTTGCAGCCTTTCGGCCGGGGCCACGAAAAGCCCCCAGCCAAGCGCGGCCACAGCCACGACAAGCCCCGCCCCCATGCAAAGCGGCATGAGCCATCGGGCAATACGCAGGAAACGGGCAGGATTGGCAAAGCCGTGCATCACAGGCGCGCTTCTATAGCGCCGTTTGAAAGGAGCAAGTGACTCAGATCAAACCGCGCGCTTTTCGTCCGCCTTGGCAGCGGATTCCTGTGAAGTGGTGAGTTGAAGAAAATGGGGCGATCGATGGGGTTCGAACCCACGACCTCCGGTACCACAAACCGGCGCTCTAACCAACTGAGCTACGATCGCCACATGCGTGCCCGACCTTCGGGCTTCGCCTGTTCCACATCCGGAAGCAGCTGCATCCGGTGCGGGAGCGCCCCTTTGCACAGGATGAGCACTCTTGCAAAGCAAATATTCGGCTTCACGGCACAACGCCGCATTTTCCCACGTAAAACGGGCGGCTAGACTGCGAACCATGAATGGCTCCGGCGAATCGTCTGCGGAAAAGCTTCTCTCACGTCCTGGCGTTCAGCGCTTCCCGTCGTCCCGGCTTGACCTGTTCACGGCGCGCGGGTTCCTGAGCCCGGCTCAGTGCAGCGCGCTCATCGAGCTGATCGAGACGAATCATCGCCCCTCCACGATCGCCGACTACAACGGCGATGATGCGTTCCGCACGAGTTCGACGTGCGACCTCCCGCAGGAGCATGCCGTGGTGGCGCAGGTGGTGGCAGCGCTTTCATCGCTATCGGGCATCGATCCCGCACACGCGGAACCGCTACAGGGGCAAAGGTATGAAGTGGGGCAGGAATTCAAGGCGCACACGGACTACTTCGAGCCTGCAAGCCATGATTTCGACCGCTACTGCGCCGTCCCGGGGCAGCGGACATGGACCTTCATGATTTATCTGAACGAGGTGGAGGCCGGCGGCGCCACGCGTTTCAAGGTGATCGACAAGCTGGTCCAACCGGAGACGGGAAAGCTCATCGGCTGGAACAATCGCAAGCCCGACGGCAACCCCAACCCATCGACCCTGCACCACGCCATGCCCGTCCGGCGGGGGCGCAAGTACGTCATCACCCAGTGGTATCGCGAACGCCCCTGGGGCTGAGATCGTGCGACAGGGTTGGCCCGAGGCGCGGGCGAAAGGAGGGGTAACGCGCCGCACAGGCTCGCACCTCGCAAGAGGTGGAGCCAGGCGACCGTCCGGGACTTACTTGGCGGCCTTGATCACCGCGCAGGCGATCCGGCCGCCGGCGTTGCCTGAAGGCTGCGAGGTGTAGTCGTCCGCACCGGCGTGGATCATCAGCGCGGAGCCGTCGGCGTCGAGCAGCGATCGCGGGCCAGCCGAAAGCGTGACGCCGGTGTTCATCACCTGCGCCTTCAGAACGCCATCCGCGCCCACGAACTGGTTGGGCATGTCGCCGCCGTGCGGGCCGGAGGCAACCATGTAGCCATGCTGACGGTCGCCGCCCGTGAAGTGCCCCCCTGCACTCTCAAACTTGGTTGCCGTGTCGCACGACCCCTTCTGATGGAAATGGAACCCGTGCTCACCGGCCGGAATTCCGCGCACATCGGCTTTCACGAGAACGCCGGCAGGAGTCTCATGGAGCATGACCATGCCGATCTTCTTGCCGTCCTGCCCGATCACATCGGCATGAACCATCGGCGCTGCCGAAGCGCCCTTCGCCATGTGCCCCGCGTGTTCGTCCGCCGCATAAGCCGCTCCGCCAAGCGCCAGCGCGGTGATGGCTGAAGCCATAAGGATCTGCATCGGTCGTTTCATGTAGTCTCTCCGTTGTTCAGGCTTTGCCCCCGGCCGACGCATGCGATCCGACCGGACATCGCTCTGCCAAGTGTATCAGAGGATGAAAGTTCCGCAGGCAACAAAAAAGGCGGCCCCGCAGGACCGCCTTCCTTGAATAAAGTGATTCGGCGGCGAAGCCGAAATCAGTTCTTCTTGAGCGAGAGACCGCCGAAACGCTTGTTGAACTGCGCGACGCGGCCACCTTCCTGAAGCTGCTTCGTGCCGCCGGTCCAGGCCGGGTGCGACGTCGGGTCGATGTCCAGAACCAGCGTGTCACCTTCCGAGCCCCAGGTCGAGCGGGTCTGGAACGTGGTGCCGTCGGTCATCTGCACCGTGATCATGTGATAGTCGGGATGCGTATCGGCCTTCATGGTATGTCTCTTTCGCATGTGGCCGGTTCCGACCGGCCTGGCTTGGAAAGCGGCGCCCTTACTGCGAAAGGCGCCGGGAAGCAAGAGCAGTCGGACCCTGCCCGCCGCCCTCGTCAGCTGTCGGCGATCATCGCGGTGAAGTTGACCTCGCAGGTCACCTTGTCGTCAATGGAGGCCTTGCCCCAGAACCTGCAGACGCGCGAGCGCTTCTGGACGAAGCCGGTGCGCAGCGTGAGCAGGTGCCCCGGGGTGACGGGAGCCCGGAACTTCGCGTCTTCAATCGCCATGAAGTACACCAGCTTGCCCGTTCCGGCGAGGCCGAGGCTCTCGATTGCGAGGATGCCGGCCGCTTGTGCCAGCGCTTCGATCTGCAGGACACCCGGCATGATCGGACGCCCGGGGAAATGCCCCTGGAAGAAATCCTCGTTGAAGCTCACCGCCTTGACGGCCTCGATCTCCTCCTCGGAGATCGAGACCACGCGGTCCACGAGCAGCATCGGGTAGCGGTGCGGAAGGGCCGACAGGATCTTGGCCGTATCGTAGACCGGCGTGGTAGCGTCACTCATGCGCGATGTCCGTCCGATCAGCGGCCCGAAGGCTGCGGAGCCGGGTTGGAAGCCGGAGCGGCGGGAGCGGCCTGCCCCTGAGCCGCCGCAGCCTGAGCACGCTGTTCGCGGATCTGACGCGGTTCCCAACCGGCCGGCGGCACCAGCTGCGCGGAAGGCAGTGCGGTGTTCAGCTCGTTCAGGATGTCCTGATTGAGGTTGTAGGCACCGCCGTTGACGGCAAGGATCGCGTCCGGCGACAGAAGGATCGAGACCCCCTTCTTGGTCATGGCGGCCTTGACCGCGCCGTCGAGCTTCTCTTCGATCTGCTCGTTCACATAGGCCTGCGACATGCCGACCGGCTGCAGGATGCGCTGCAGTTCGACCTTGCCGTTCTCCTGGATCTGCTGGATCGAGGCGGCCTGCTGCTCGAGAGCGGTCTGGCTGGCCTTGCCACCCTGGCGATCGGCGTTGAACTTGTCGATCAGCGGCTTGATCTGGGCGTTAAGCGCATCCTGGCGGGTGCGCGCCTGATCGAACTGGGCCTTGAACGTGGTCTGACGCTGCTGCTCGGCCGTCTTGAAGGCGTTCGAATTGGCGATGACTGCGTCGAAGCTGGCAACGCCCAGGCCCTGCACGATCGTGCCGGTGGCAGCGGTGGCGCCCTTCTTCTGCGCGAACGCGGGTTGAGCGGCGACGGCGGTAAGCGCGAGGCCGGCGGCCAACGCGACGATCTTGGTCTTGGTAGTCATCAGAACTGGGTTCCCACGTTGAATGTGAAGGCCTTGGGATCGTCGCCCTCCTGCTTGAGGAGGACGCGCGAGAAGTCGATTCGGAACGGACCAAACGGCGAGTTCCAGTTTACACCGATGCCCACCGCCACGCGCGGCTTGACGGTGTCGCCCACGAACTCTTCGACGAACTGGTAGGCGTAGCCACCGGTCGGCGTCAGCGGGGCGTTAGTCGTCGGGTCGGTCGGAGTCGTGACCGGCGTCCCGCTTTGGTTCGGCGTGCCGTCGGCGTTGTTCGGGTAGTACGTCGGCGTACAGCCGGGGTCGCACTGCGTCAGTTCAGGACGCTTGACGCTCCACACAGCGCCGACGTCGGCGAAGATCGACGGGCGAAGGCCCATTTCACGAGCGCCGGAGCCCAGCGGGATCTCGAGCTCCGCACGGCCCATGTAGTAGTACCGGCCGCCAAGAGCATCGTCCGACCATTCGCTGCGCTTGGTCGACGGCGAATCCCGCACGCCGTCGCCGTCGGTGTCGACGAGGAACTTGCGCAACACGCGCGGACCGACGCCACGAATGGCGAAGCCGCGGATCTGCGGTTCACCGAGGTAGAAGCGGTCCGTCAGGCGAATATCCTGGCCCGAGAGCCCCTTGATGGCGCCACCTTCAGCCGAAAGAGAGAAGATGAAGCCTTTGCCCAGGTTGAAGAACTTTGACGCGTTGCCGCGGATGCGGGCATATTTCACGTCGCCGCCCAGACCGGCGAAATCGACGTTGACCGACATCGTCTGGCCCCGCGTCGGTCGCACGCGGTTATCGAGAGTGTCATAGATCAGCGACATGCCCAGGATCGAGCTCAGGCGCTTGCCGATCGCGTCGCAGAGGTATCGCCCGGCAAACAGCGGGTCGCACTGGTAGACGTCCGGGTTCTGACGATACGAGTAATACGTGTCCTTATCCAGGCTCACGTCGTCGTAGTTCAGCGTGTAGCTGCCCACCGCCGTCAGGTACTCGGTCAGCGGTACGCCCGCACGCACCGCGAAGCCGGTGGTGGACTGCTCGTACGTCGTGTTGCGGTTGGAATTCAGGTACTGGAAGCTGTTGAAGTCGCGGCGGTAGACGTTCACGCCAAGCGAAATGTTCTTGTCGAACAGGTACGGCTCGACGAAGCTGGCCTCAACGCTTTTCGAATAGCGCGAAATACTGCCGGACAGGCCGACCGTCTGCCCGCGGCCGCGGAAGTTGCGCTGCCGGATGGACGCCTGGAAAATGAAGCTTTCGAGGCTGGAAAAACCGGCGGAAAGCTGGAGTTCGCCGGTCGGGCGTTCCTCCACGTTCGCTTCGAGGACGATGCGATCGTCGGCGCTTCCGGGCTTCTGCTCGACCTCGAATTTCTCCTGGAAGTAGCCGAGCGACTTGATGCGGTTCGTCGAACGGCGCACCTGCAGCGAGTTGAAGGCGTCACCCTCAGCAAGGCGGAACTCGCGGCGGATGACCTTGTCCTGGGTCAGCGTGTTGCCGTTGATCTCGATCCGCTCGACGTAGACGCGCGGGGCCTCCTGGATCACGAAGGTCAACCCCATGGTGAGGTTCTCCTTGTCGCGATCGTACTGCGGACGGACATCCGCGAAGGCATAGCCGAACGCGCCGGCCGTTTCGTTCAGGCTTTCGATCGTGTCTTCGACCAGCTTGGCGTTGTACCAGTCGCCCGCTTTCATGGGCAGGTTGGCGGCCATCTTCTCACCGTCGAAGTCGCGCAGCTGACTTTCGACCTTCACGTCACCGAACTTGTAGCGCTGGCCTTCCTCCACCACGTAAGTGATGATGAAGTCCTTCTTGTCGGGCGTCAGTTCCGCCACTGCCGAAACCACGCGGAAGTCCGCATAGCCCTGCGTCAGATAGAACTGTCGCAGCTTCTGCTGGTCGAACGCCATGCGATCCGGATCGTAGCTCGTGCCGGAGCTGAGCAGCCGGGTGAATCGCGCCTGCTTCGTCACCATCTGGCCGCGCAGTTCTCCATCCGAGAACTGGTCATTGCCGATGATGTTGATCTGGCGAACCTTGGACTTGTCGCCCTCGGTGATCTCGAACACGATATCGACGCGGTTCTGGTCGAGCGCCACCATCTTGGGCTCGACGGTCGCGGCGTACCGGCCCTGGCGCTTGTACAGCTCGATGATGCGGGCAACGTCTGCACGGATCTTGGAGCGGGTGAAGATCTGCCGCGGTGCGACCTTGATCTCCGGAAGGATCTTGTCGTCCTTGATCCGCTTATTGCCTTCGAGGATGATCCGGTTGACGACCGGGTTTTCCTGAACCGTGATAGTCACCACACCGGCATCGAACGCGACCTGTGCATCCTTGAACAACTCGGTCGAGTACAGGTCCTTAAGAGCCTGGTCGGCTGCGGTCTTCGTGTAGTTCTGTCCGACGCGCAGCTTGATGTACGAAAGCACGGTCTGCGCCTCGAGACGCTCTGCGCCCTTCACCACGATGGTTTGGATCGGTTCCCCTTCGGGAGTCGGCGCAACCGCCGGTGCCGCGGCAGCCGGAGCCGCCGCCTGAGCCATCGCCTCTGCGGGAGCGCCCGCGAGGATAGTGGTTGCGAGCAGTACCGCCGCGACTTGCGAAGCCCGGCGCAGGCGAGTGCTGCGAACCATTTCCCGTCCCATCATTCTACGAAAAATCCCGTATTCGCTTTCGCGATGAAAAACAGACCACCGACAGGGAGGCACCAGACCCCGCAAGCAACCGCAGCCATCTGCCCGATGGAGCCGGTCCAATCAAGCAGACAAAGCCCGGCAACATGTGATCGGTAGTGATTCCCCTCCGCTATCCCCCGAAAATAGGGAGAGAAGCCAGATCATTCACGGTGACGAAGACCATCAGCGCCAGCACCAATGCCACCCCCGTCCGGATCGCCCATTCCTGACTGCGCGCGCCAAGAGGTCTGCGGCGAACCATTTCAGCGGCGTAGAAAGCCAAATGCCCGCCGTCGAGGCCCGGAATTGGCAGGAGATTGATGAATGCCAAGTTAATCGAGATGAGAGCGGCGAAGGATACGAACGCCTCCCATCCCAGCGTGAACTGCTGCCCCGAATACTGCGCGATCTTCACTGGGCCGCCCAGTTCGCGAACTGATCGGTCGCCGGTGAATATCTGCATGATGCCGGTCACCATGTCTCCCATCACACGAAAGCTCTGAGAGAAGCCGAGACCGACGGCGCGCAAGGGACCCACCTGTTCCAGACGACCCGCGCGGACGCCGATCTGCCCCACCTTCCGGGGCTTCCCGGTCGCGTCCGTGAGGGTAGCCTCCGCGACCTTGACGGGCAGCGTCAGCAAGGCACCGTCCCGCCGCACGGTGAGGTCGACCGAGCGACCGGCGTTCGGGCGGATCAGCTCGGGGATCTCCTCGAATCCGGAGACGGCGACGCCGTTCACCGACACGATGCGATCACCCAGCTTCAACCCTGCGGCTTCCGCGGGCGAATCGCCGTAGAAGCCGCCCACGACCGGCGGCATCATCCGGACGCCCAGATCGCCTATCCGCGCCGTGTTGCCGAACTGGTCGGTCAGCACCCGTTCGGCGAGCGTGACGGGCACCACCACGGTGCGCCCCTCGCGCTCGACGGCCACCAAAAGCGTCTTTCCGGGAAAATATGCGGCGCGCCCTGCCACGTCGAAGGCACCGTCCACGTCATCACCGTCGATCGCGACAATCCGATCACCGATGCGCATACCCGCCTTCTGCGCGGCCGATCCTGCCTCGAAGCCGCTGATCTCGGCGTCGTCCACGAGCCGGCCCTGCGTACCGTAGAAAGCGGCGAAGATGGCCACGCAAAGCAGCAGATTTGTCATCGGCCCTGCTAGAACGATCAAGGCACGTTGCCACAGCGGTTTGCTGTGGAAGGTCTGCGCCCTTTCTGCGGGGGTAAGACGCGGGTCGGCGGCGGCCGCCGCGCTCGCCGGGTTCATGTCACCTGCGAACTGCACGTAGCCACCGAGCGGCAAGGCCGAGAGCTTCCAGCGCGTTCCGCGCCGGTCGGTCCAGCCGGCAAGTTCCTTGCCGAAGCCGATAGAAAAGGCGTCTGCCTTCACGCCGAACAGACGTCCGACCAGATAGTGACCGAGCTCATGGATGAGGACCAGCGGCCCAAGCACCAGGAGGAAGGCGAAGATCGTCGTCAAAAGTCCTGGTGAACCGGTCAAGCTTGGCCTCTTTTCAGGTGCTGGTCACGAGCGTACGCGCCCTCGCCCGGGCCTCCCCGTCGACTTCCAGAACATCCGAAAGCGAGGCAGGCGGCGGTGGCGCGTACGAACCTAGCACGTCTTCCACGTATGCGGCGATACGCGTGAACGAAATCTGACCATGAAGGAAGGCCGCAACGGAAATCTCATTGGCCGCGTTCAGCACCGCCGGTATGCCTCCGCCCGCCTGCGCCGCCTCCCGCGCCAAACGGGTTGCCGGAAAGCGCGCTTCGTCCGGCTTGCGAAAGGTCAATTCGCCGATCTCTGCAAGGTCAAGCGGAGCGCAGGGCGTGTCCATGCGCTCGGGCCAGGCCAGCGCGGACGCGATCGGCACCCGCATGTCGGAAGGCCCCAGCTGCGCCAGCGTCGATCCGTCGCGATACTCGACCATCGAATGCACCACCGACTGCGGGTGTACGATGATGCGCAGCCGGTCCAGCCCGACAGGGAAAAGATGGTAGGCCTCGATCAGTTCGAGCCCCTTGTTGAACATGGTCGCCGAATCGACGCTGATCTTCGCGCCCATGTCCCAGTTCGGGTGGCGGACCGCTTCGGCAGGTGTGGCGGCCTGAAGCCGCTCCAGGCTCCAGTCGCGGAACGGTCCGCCGCTGGCTGTCAGCGTGATCCAGCGGACATGCTCGGCGCGGTTGCCCGCAAGGCACTGGAAAATTGCGTTGTGCTCGGAATCCACCGGCAGCAGCGTGGCTCCGTGGCGGGCAACGGCCGCCATCATCACCTCACCCGCCGAAACGAGCGCTTCCTTGTTCGCTAGCGCGATCACGCCGCCCTGCTCGATAGCGGCCATGGTGGGCGCCAGTCCGGCGCAGCCGACGATCGCAGCCACCGTCACCTCGGCACCGCGCGCTGCCGCTTCCACCAGCGCGGCAGGGCCGCCCGCCGCCTCGACACCCGATCCGGCCAGCGCCTCCCGAAGGGCGGGAAGATGCGCCTCGTCCGCCACGACGGCCAGTTCGGCTCCGAACTCCAACGCCAGCTTCGCCAGATCGCCGGCGTTCGCGTGGGCGGTCAACGCGACCACCCGCCACTGGTCACGGTTGCGCCGGATCAGGTCAAGCGTGGACGCGCCGATCGAGCCTGTCGCACCAAGGACGGTAAGTGAACGCATGGACCTCATCGCGGTTGGAACAGGATCAGCAGCCCGATCATGAAGAGGACGGCTAGGAGGCCGTCGACCCGGTCGAAAAAGCCGCCGTGGCCTGGAATGAGAGCGCCGGAGTCCTTCGCGCCTGCCCGGCGCTTCATCCAGCTTTCGAAGAAGTCACCGGCCTGTGCCGTGACCGCTGCCAGCGCGCCCATCATCAGGCAGGTGGTAAAAAGGGACAAGGCATCCGCCGTGAGATACCAGCACGGCTGCGCTCCAAGGCAGGCGCGGACGTCGGCCGTCGGGCCTTCAGCATGGAGCCAGATCGCGCCACCCTGCCAGAGGCGCGCTGCCCCGAAGAGCACCAGCGTAGCGCCGAGCACACCGCCCATAAGCCCCGACCAGGTCTTGGAAGGGCTGATGGAAGGCGCGATCTTGGGACCACGGAATGTGCGTCCGGCGAAGTACGCACCAACGTCCACGGCGATGACTGTCAGCAGGAGAGTGACGACCGGCATCAACGTGAAGACGGGGTTGCGCAGGAACAGAAGCATTGCCGCGCCGACGCCGACGTAAAGCATACCTGCGAAGTTCCACGCGGCTCGCGCGCCCGGAGCGGGCGTGGCGGCGCGGGCAAGCTGCACCCATTCCCACAGGACCCCCACCGAGATCGCGCAGACGAACGCCGTCCAGACCGCCCCGCCCAGCCAGAGCGCCGCCCCCGCGACGACGATCATGACGACCGCCGACGCCGTCCTAACGCCGAGATCGGACAAGCCGCGCTTTGGCCGCTTAGCGCCCGCCATAGCGCCGCTCGCGAGTGGTGAAGGCCTCGAGAGCCTCACGCAGGTGGTCGGCCGTGAAATCCGGCCAGAGAACATCCGTGAACAGCATTTCGGCATAGGCCGCCTGCCACAGGAGGAAATTGGACAAGCGCACTTCACCTGACGTTCGGATGAGCAGGTCAAGCGGCGGAAGGTCGGCGGTGTCGAGTTCGGCGGCGATCGTGTCGGGGGTGATTGCACCCTTGGCCGCCGCCTTGGTGGCCGCCCGGGCGATCTCGTCCTGCGACCCGTAGTTAAGTGCGACGGCCAGCGTCGTGCCGCTGTTGCCAGCCGTGCGCGCCATCGCGCCCTCGACGAGTTCGACCACGTCCGGCTGAAACGCCTTGTAATCGCCAATGATCTTGAGACGCACGCCGGCAGCGGCAAACTCGTCGATGTCGGACAGGATGAACCGCTTCATCAGGCCCATCAGATCGGAAATCTCGTCCTCGGGCCGCCGCCAGTTCTCCGTGGAGAAGGCGTAGAGCGTCAGGGCCTCGAGGCCGAGTTCGCGCGCACCACGTACCACGCGCCGTACGGCTTCCACGCCGCGCTGGTGCCCCACGGCGCGCGGAAGCAGCCGCTTCTTCGCCCAGCGCCCGTTGCCATCCATGATGATGGCGACGTGGCGGGCGGATCCCGCGCCACGTGCGATAGGTTCGACCTTGGCCATCAAGCTCCCTTCTCGGCGAAGCGCAACCGCTTCACTTGCCGAGAATTTCCTTTTCCTTGCGCGCGAATTCCTCGTCGAGCGCCTTGATCATGTCATCCGTCAGCTTCTGGACTTCGGTCTCGCCCCGCTTGCGGTCGTCTTCGGAGATCTCTTTCTTCTTCTCGTCGGCCTTCAGCGCCTCGATGCCGTCGCGGCGCACGTTGCGCACGGCGACGCGAGCCTTCTCGGCGTAGGAGCTGGCAAGCTTGGCCAGTTCCTTGCGGCGCTCCTCGGTGAGGTCGGGAATCGGCAGACGCAGGGTGTTGCCGTCGTTGATCGGATTGAGGCCCAGACCGGCCGACCGGATCGCCTTCTCGACGGGTCCGATGTTGGACTTGTCCCACACCTGCACGGACAGCATGCGGGGTTCGGGCGCCGATATGGTGGCGACCGAGGTAAGCGGCATCGCGCTGCCGTAGACCGTCACGGTGATCGGCTCCAGCAGCGCCGTGTTGGCGCGCCCGGTGCGCAGGCCCGAGAGGTCGTGCTTGAGCGCGTCAATCGCGCCCTTCATGCGGCGCTCGAGGTCCGCCTTGTCGTACTTGGCCATGTATCAGGCTCCTTTCTGGACGACCGTCTTGATGCCGCCACCCGCGAGGACGGTGGCAAGGTTGCCCTCCTCACGGATCGAGAACACGACGATCGGAATGGCATTATCGCGGCACAGGGCCACGGCGGAGGCGTCCATCACCTTCAGGTTGTCGGCAAGGACGGTGTCATAGTCGACCGTGTCGTACCGCTTCGCGGCCGGATTCGTCTTTGGATCGCTGTCGTAGACGCCGTCGACACTCGTTCCCTTCAGAAGGGCATCGCACCGCATTTCGGCCGCCCGCAGCGCGGCCCCCGAATCGGTGGTGAAATAGGGAGCGCCCACACCGGCCGCGAAGATCACGACGCGGCCCTTCTCAAGGTGACGCTCGGCCCGGCGACGGATCACCGGTTCGCAGACCTGGTCCATCTGCACCGCGGACTGCACCCGGGTCTCGACGCCAAGCTGCTCCAGCGCGTTCTGCATGGCCAGAGCGTTCATGACGGTTGCAAGCATGCCCATGTAGTCGGCCTGCGCGCGGTCCATGCCCCGTGCCGCTCCGGCCATGCCGCGGAAGATGTTGCCACCGCCGATGACCAGGCAGATCTCCAGGCCGGTCTCCTTGGCCGCCTTAACTTCCTTCGCCAGTTCGGCGACGAAAGCGGGATCGATCCCGAACTGCTGGCTCCCCATCAGCACCTCGCCCGACAGTTTGAGCAGGACGCGTTTGTAGGGGGGGGATGACATGCCGCTTGCTCTCCTGGTGGCGGGGGGGTGAGCCGGCTTTAGGAGCGCCAGCACCGATTGCCAAGGGGCGAGGTGGCGCAAGGCCCGCGAACGCGCGCCCGGATCGGGACTCCGCATCCTTCCGGGCGACCAAGCGCCTAGTGCCGCTTTGCTCACATGCGGAAGGGCACTGCTCCTTCCCCTCGGCTGCAAAGCGAAGGGAGCGTCCCTTTACGTCATGCCGCCTCGGCCAGGGGGCCGCCAATCGTGCAGACGCTATCCACTCCAAGGACGTGCGCCACGCGCCCCATGGCCATCCAGGCAGCGGTGCAATGCGTGAGGTCGACTATCTCCGCATCCGTCATCAGCCCCTTCAGTTCCGCCCAGAACGCCTCATCTTCCCCAAGCGCCCGTGAGTCGGTCCCCATCTTCTGCGAGAACCGGACGGCGACGCGCTCCTTCTCGGTCAGCTTGTCCAGTTCGCCGCTCAGCACCGCCTGATACATGGCCTCGTCAGGAGCATCCGCCTGCTCGATGACACCGCCCTCGTGGCCCAGGATTCGCAGATCGCGCTGTGCCCGCCAGTTCATGCAGACCGTGCAGCCGTTGATGACCGCCGTCGCGATACGACACGCCTCGAACAACCGGAGCGGCAGCCTGGAGTGCTGATAAGGAGCAAGACCGAAGGCGCTGCCGGCGCGAACCAACTCGGGCGAATAGTGCAGCGACAGGTCAGGAATGGGGTTCTGCGGCTGAGGAGCCAGTTCTACGCGCATGAGAGCCTCTCCGGTCTGCGCCCGAAGCATGGCGGGCGGCTTGGCCGACCTCGTGCAAGGGTCGGTTCCATGAGAAGGCTACGCCAGCCCTGCGCCAAGTCAATCGGGCATCCGTCAGCGGAGAAACAGAACGGGCCGGGAAGCTGTGCGCTCCCCGGCCCGCCGTTTCATTCAGCGAAATGGATAAAATCAGCCGGCTACGGCTGCGGCCACTTCCGCTGCGAAGTCGGTGACTTCCTTCTCGATGCCTTCGCCGAGCTGGAAGCGAACGTAGTCCTTCAGGACGATCTTGGCGCCAGCGTCCTTGCCAGCCTGGTCGACGACCTGCTGGATCGGGGTCTTGTTGTCCATAACGAAGACCTGCGAGAGCAGTGCGTTTTCCTTGGCGTACTTGGCGATCGCACCGTCCACCATCTTGGCCTGGACCGCTTCGGGCTTGCCCGATTCGGCTGCCTTTTCCTCGGCGATCTTGCGCTCGCGGGCGATCAGCTCCGCGTCGAGGTCGTCAGCGTTGAGCGCAAGCGGGAAAGCGGCCGCGATGTGCATCGCAATCTGCTTGCCCAGCGCTTCGAGAACGTCTGCCGGAGCTTCCGACTCGAGCGCAACGAGAACACCGATCTTCCCGAGGTTCGGCGCGGCGGCGTTGTGCATGTAGGGAACGACAACGCCGTTCGACACTTCGACGGTCTTCATGCGGCGAACCTGCTGGTTCTCGCCGATGGTCGCGACGTTGTTGGTCAGCGCATCGGCAACCGTGCCGCCGCCGGGGTATGCCGCTGCCTTGAGCGCATCGACATCGTCGCCCGAAACGCCCAGAGCGGCTTCGGTGGTCTTGCGTACGAAATCCTGGAACTGGTCGTTCTTGGCAACGAAGTCCGTTTCCGAGTTCACTTCGACGGCGACACCCTTGGTGCCGGTCACGGCAACGCCGACCAGGCCCTCAGCAGCCGTGCGGCTCGACTTCTTGGCGGCGGCGGCAAGACCCTTGGCGCGCAGCGCGTCGATGGCGGCTTCGATGTCGCCACCGGTCTCGTCGAGAGCCTTCTTGCAGTCCATCATGCCGGCGCCCGAGCGCTCGCGCAGGTTCTTCACGTCAGCGGCGGTGTAAGCCATCGCTCAAATCCTCTTGGTTGGTCGAAACTCGCTACGAGTTTCCAAAACAGGTGCGCGCCGGACCCACTGGACCCGGCGCGCGACAATTCCGTGACGAAAGTGTCGTCGTGCCGGGCTATTACGCCTCGACAGCCTCTTCGGCGACCGGCTCGTCGAACGAACCGATGTCAGCACCGCTGTCAACCACGGCGGCGCGGCCGCCCTTGGTCGCAGCCTGGGCAATGGCGTCGCAGTACAGGCGAACGGCGCGGCTTGCGTCGTCGTTGCCCGGGATCGGGAACGCAATGCCCTGCGGGTTGACGTTGGTGTCGAGGACGGCGACGACCGGGATGCCAAGCACGTTGGCTTCCTTGATGGCCAGCTCTTCCTTGTTGGCGTCGATGACGAACATCACGTCGGGAATGCCGCCCATGTCGCGGATACCGCCGAGCGACAGCTCAAGCTTGTCACGCTCGCGGGTCAGCTGAAGGACTTCCTTCTTGGTCAGACCGGTGGTGTCACCGGCAAGCTGCTCTTCCAGCGCCTTGAAGCGCTTGATCGAGCCCGAGATGGTCTTCCAGTTGGTGAGCATGCCGCCCAGCCAGCGGTGGTTGACGAAGTGCTGGCCGCAAGCGCGGGCTGCCTGAGCGATGGGCTCCTGCGCCTGACGCTTGGTACCGACGAACAGCACCTTGCCGCCGGCCTGGACCGTCGACTGCACGAACTCGAGAGCGCGCGCGAAGAGCGGCACGGTCTGCGAGAGATCGATGATGTGGATGCCGTTGCGCGCGCCGAAGATGTACGGCTTCATGCGCGGGTTCCAGCGATGAGTCTGGTGACCGAAGTGAGCGCCCGCTTCGATGAGCTGCTGCATGGTAACGACCGGAGCCGCCATAATCCTATTCCTTTCCGGTTGAACCTCTGGAAGACTGGAACCGCGCGGAGACCCCGCTTCGGCACCGGTATGTGCGCCTTCCATGTGGACTACTCGCACGCACTCACGCCGGACAATCCGGCATGACTACACGAGCGGCGTTGCCCTTAGACCCCTTCGCGACTCAAATCCACCCCCAATTCACCGCAAACGCTTGTCACTTTAGCGTCAAAGTACCGATTCCATGCGTGATCAAGGCCTTGAGCGAGGAACTCGTCCGCTGCCAGAAATCTTTTCACCGCATAGCTGCGGACAAACAGGTCACGCAGCGTCGTTGAAGTCGCCGCGTTCGCGCCAGCTTGGGCAGAAGACTGGAACAAGAGGCGGACCGGGCAAAAAAGGCGTTTATCGATGACTATCGTTGCACCTGCCCTGTTCCTGGTAGCGGCCTTCGCTGCGATCGCCGCCATCTGGAAAAGCGCATCGAATGCTCTTCCCCACATCCGTCTCCTGCGCGAGGCGCTTGCCGAATCGAGCGGGAAGCCAGCGGTCTACAGGACCACGCTGACGACACGCGACGAGTTTTCCGAAGAAGTGGAACAGCGGCTGCGCCCGCGCCACCGCATGGCCCGACCCGTCGCCTCCGCCCGGACCCGCGCTTCCGCCCCGACACATCGTGCAGCCTGAGCCGCGGGCGCTTTGGGCGCCCCCTCACCAGAAGGCGCTTGACAACTCGGGAACAAAATAGGAACTAAGGCCGATCAGAACATTCGGGGAACGGACGCACGTCTCCGCAACGCACCCGCCCGGCCGATGAGGCTGCGGGGCTGAAAGGATCGGTCATGACTGCTCTTGCGATTACCGTCTTTCTTCTGGCGGCCTTCACATCCGGTATCGCTTTGATCGCAACGTTGCGGGAATTCGCGGCGACGGCACTGGCGCTACGGAGCGAACTGGCAGGCCTCTGCGAACCGGCGGAAATTAGCTGGAAGGCGGGCGAGCGGACGCAACTGCCCCCGCTCTCGCCCCTCAGAAAGCGCCAGGTTCGATGGGTGGGGATGCGATTGGATCCGCATCCTGGATTGGAGTGCGCCGCCTGACCTTGGCGTACGTGATCACGCCCACCGGGATGAGAACGAGGTATACGATCGTCACCGCAACCAGCGTGAACCAGGGTTCGGTCAGCAATGCCGCCATTGTCAGCCCCACGAGCGCGATGACGCCCAGACGCAAGTGACTCGGCGGTCGCAAGCGCGACCATGCCAGCGTGGGAATGCTCGAAATCATCAGGAAGCCGACAAGGACCATCCACACGCTGACAAGGACCGGGTTGGCGAACTCCTCAAAGCCGCTGGCGATCCAGAGGTACAGCGGAAGGAAGGCGAGGCCGGCCCCGAGCGGAGCGGGAACGCCAGTCAGGAATCCGGCCTGCTTGTGCGGCTGGTCGAGCATGTCCAGGCGGGCATTGAAGCGCGCGAGGCGCAGAACGCAACAGATGGCAAACGCCAAGGCCGCGATCCAGCCCATGCTGGGCGCTTCATGGAGCGTCCAGAGGTAGACGATCAACGCGGGCGCTACGCCGAAGGAAATGGAATCAGCGAGGCTGTCCAGTTCGGCGCCGAACCGCGTCTGAGCGTTCAAGAGCCGCGCGGCGCGCCCGTCGATGCCGTCAAGCAGGCCTGCAAGAATAACCGCTTGGACCGCTTTTTCGAAATCGTCCGCGATCGCGAAGCGGATGCCGGTCAGGCCCGCGCACAAGGCCGCCGCCGTGATGGCGTTCGGCACGATGGCGCGCATCGACAGGCCCGGCGCCAGCCGGCGCCGCTGGCTCTCGGTCCCAGGCCGCTCGCGATCGGGACGGTGCCTCACTGAGCCACGCCCTCGATGAGCGGAGCGCTTGCCACTTCGCCAAGGATAGTTTCGCCGGCGACGATCTTCTGGCCCATGAGCACCTTCGGCTCCGTTCCGGCGGGAAGATATACGTCCACGCGGCTGCCGAAGCGGATGAGGCCGACGCGCTGCCCCGCCGCGATAATGTCCCCCGGTTTGACAAACGGCACGATGCGCCGCGCGACAAGTCCTGCGATCTGCGTGAAGCAGATCCGAAGGCCGTCACTGCGCTCAACGAGAATGTGCTGACGCTCGTTCTCTTCGCTGGCCTTGTCGAGGTCCGCGTTCACGAACTTGCCGGGGATGTAGATTACCCGCTTCACGGTACCCGCTATGGGCGTGCGGTTGATGTGGACGTCGAAGACCGACATGAAGATGGAAATGCGCGTGACAGGCTCGCTCGACAGCGGGGCTGCCCCGCTGCCGTCATCCATCGTCAACTCACGCGGTGGCGGCACTTTCCCGATCAGCGTCACGAGCCCGTCAGCAGGCGCCACGATGAAACGGTCGTCCTGTGGGGTTACGCGGATGGGGTCGCGGAAGAAGGCCAGGACGCAAAGGGTCAGCACCGCGAGCGGCCACCCGACCCAAGGCCCCAGGAAGAGCCACGCCACAAGCGCGACGACGCCGGCAATGGCGCCGAACTTGCGGCCCTCCCGGTGAATGGAAGGCCACTGCCACGACGCTTCGCCGCGGCCTTGATTATCGAGTATGTCTCCAGGCATTGCTCTCGTCTAGCCAGTGTGTGTCGTTACCGCAATGCCGCGCGAACAGGCGTTGTTCCCTTGCGAGGGGAAAGCCTGTGCTGGAAACGACGGGAGCCATCTGGCTGAGAGCTGGTGGTGGACAGGGCTAGATTCGAACTAGCGTACGCTTGCGCGGGCAGATTTACAGTCTGCTGCCTTTAACCACTCGGCCACCTGTCCACACCAGTTCACTGGCTGCTGGAAATCCCCGAAAACACGAGAAAATCCGGCGTTGGTCGAAGCGCTTTTCAGCACCTCGTTGCCGAGGACCGCGCCTTTGCCGAACCGAGCCTTGCCTGTCAATGCCCTCCCTGTCACAGGGGGCAAGATTTTTACCAATTCGCGATTTTTTTTCGAAAGGACAGTTGATGAGCAAGCGTGGCGAACGCGGCAACGAAGGCGAAGGCCGCGCGGCGAAACCGCTTCGCGGTCGCGCCGGTCGCATGAAGAACGGCCGCGGCAGCGGACGGGCTTCCACAGGCATGGTTCGCCTATGGGGCCGGCATGCAGTCGAGGCAGCGCTGAAGAATCCGGACCGCAGCCACCGCAAGCTGTGGGCGACACGCGAAGGCGTGGAGTCCCTGGACGGCGAGCTGCCTGCCGACTTCCCGATCGAGTGGGCTCAGCCGGCCGACCTTGGACGACTGGTCGCCAAGGACGCTCCGCACCAGGGACTCGTGCTGGAGTGCGCGCCCTTGGACGACATCTTCCTCGATGACGTGCTGAACGGCGATCCGCTCCGCCCGGTCGTGGTGCTGGACCAGGTCACCGACCCCCACAACGTCGGAGCCATCATGCGCTCCGCCGCGGCCTTCAACGCGTGCTGCATCGTCACGCAGGATCGCCACGCGCCGCCGGAGTCGGGTACGTTGGCGAAGTCGGCCTCGGGCGCGCTGGAGATCTTGCCGTGGGTTCGGGTGGTGAACCTTGCCCGCGCGTTGGAGGAAATCGCGGAAGCAGGCTACTGGCGCATCGGGCTGGACGGCGAGGGCCAGTCCACTCTTGCCGAGGCCCTGCCGGCGGGGCCTGTCGCGCTGGTCATGGGAGCCGAGGGCGACGGCATGCGCCACAACATCGTGCAGCATTGCGACGCGATCGCCCGGCTGCCGATCAGCGAGGCGATGGAGAGCCTCAACGTCAGCAACGCCGCCGCCATCGCCCTTTATGCAACGGCAACGCGCGAGACTGATGGAGCCGCCCAAGCCGCGTGACGCGATGAAGCGCAAGGGAGGTTCGGAGCCTGTGTCCGTACCTCCCCGCCTTCGGCAGGTGCAGGCCGGAAGACTGCAACGAAAAACGCCGCGCCAACCTCTTCAGGCGGCGCGGCGTCATCAAAAAGCCTGCGAAGCGTTGCAGGTCCGGCGTGTCTTAGTTGACCGCGTCCTTCAGGCCCTTGCCAGCCTTGAACTTGGGCTGTGCGGAGGCCTTGATCTCCATCGGTTCGCCGGTGCGGGGGTTGCGGCCGGTGGATGCCTTGCGCTTGGCGACCGAGAACGTGCCGAAGCCTACGAGACGAACTTCATCACCCTTCTTCAGCGCGCCCGAGATCGCCTCGAACACCGATTCGACAGCCTTGGCGGCATCGCTGCGAGTAAGAGCGCTCGAATCCGCGACAGCGCTGATGAGATCGTTCTTGTTCATTATGGGAACCCCCTTAAATTTCAGTGGAGCGGACGTTTTTTGGAAACTGAATCGCC
The DNA here is from genome assembly GCF_002916655.1 of Novosphingobium sp. HII-3. Lineage (GTDB taxonomy): Bacteria > Pseudomonadota > Alphaproteobacteria > Sphingomonadales > Sphingomonadaceae > Novosphingobium > Novosphingobium panipatense. Next base: position 110,682 of record NZ_PPSM01000047.1, on the reverse strand, counting down.
TCAATAGCGACGGAATTGAGCGGGTTTTCCTACGACTGGCAAGGGCCAAAAACGGCCTAAACCCGCAGCTAATCGCGTTTTTTCGCCTGTTCCCCAGACCCACAAGTCCAGTGATGCAGCACGCGTTCAGCGGCGGAGCATGGTCATCATCGCAGGAGGAGGCGCTGCGCTGAAACGATGCGGCCGGAGGTTTCCGGGCCACCGTTTCAGCGGAAGAAAACCACCGCCGAGATCGAGGAAAGGCACAAAAAAGGCGGCCCGAAACCGAACCGCCCTTCGTGCGGCCCTGCCACGAGGGCGGGCCGAGGCCTTCGCTTATGCGTTGGCGTCAGTGACGCGACGCTCGGCGATACGAGCGCGCTTGCCGGTACGACCGCGCAGGTAGTACAGCTTGGCGCGACGCACCACGCCGCGACGCACGACGGTGATGGAGTCGATGTTGGGCGAGTAGAGCGGGAAAACGCGCTCCACGCCTTCGCCGAAGCTCATCTTGCGCACGGTGAAGTTCGAGCCCATGCCACGGTTCGAGCGTGCGATGCACACGCCTTCGTAGGCCTGGACGCGGGTGCGGGTGCCTTCGACAACCTTCACGCCGACACGGACAGTGTCGCCCGGACGGAATTCAGGGATATCCTTTGCAGCCTTGGCGATTTCCTCGGCTTCGATCTGCTGAATCAGGTTCATGAACCCAAATCCTCATTTTTACGCCGCGCGCCAGAGGCAGGTTGGACCCGAGCGTCCCTGTGACGCTCCCAGAGGTCCGGCCTGCGTGACCGAGTGTCATCCTCCGCCTGGTGTTTCCGCCAGGCGGCGATCTTCGCGTGATCCCCCGATCGCAGCACTTCAGGGATCGCACGCCCTTCCCACTCCGTGGGTCGGGTATAGTGCGGGTACTCGAGAAGGCCGTCCTCGAACGATTCCTCGGTACCACTGGAAGGCGCGCCCATTACGCCCGGAAGCAGGCGAATGCAAGCATCGAGTACCATGAGAGCGGCGCATTCGCCGCCCGAAAGCACGATGTCACCGACGGAGATCTCCTCCACGTCGCGACCTTCGAAGATACGCTCGTCGAAGCCCTCGAATCGACCGCAAAGGAGGATGACGCCCGGCCCTTCGGCAAGCTGCCGGATGCGCGCCTGGGATATGGGCCTGCCGCGCGGCGTCATGGCCAGAACGGGAGCACCGGGATTGGTCGCCCGGGCATGGTCGATGGCCGCGGCAAGGATATCGACCTTCAGCACCATTCCGGCGCCGCCCCCGGCGGGCGTATCGTCCACGGTCCGGTGCTTGTCCTTCGCGAAATTGCGCATGTGGACGGGGTCGATGGACCACTTGCCCTCCGACAGGGCGCGGCCGGCAAGACTGACGCCCAGGGGACCGGGAAACATCTCGGGATAGAGCGTGAGGACAGTGGCAGAGAAAGTCATGCCTGCCGCAAAGCGCAATTCGGGCGTGGCAGCAAGAGGCAGTCTTCCTGTCTGACACTCGGGCGGACCTCGGCGGACATCAGGAGGGCCGCCGCAGCCGCCCTCCCGTCCTGCCTTCAGTCTTCCGCGTAAGCGGCGTTGATGACGAGACGCTCCTCGTTCCACTCCGGAACGGCGCCCGGCGTCATCGGCACCATGAACCGGCGGGGCCGCTTGCCGCCGTCACTTTCGGACACAGGACGCTCGATCTCGAGCACGTCACCGGCGCCGAAATTCTCTACCGCGATGCAGCGTCCCAGCGCTTCGCCGGCCTCCGTGAAGGCCGGAAGCCCGATGAGATCGGCGTGGTAGTATTCGCCATCCTCCAGGGCAGGCATCGCCGAACGGGGTACAGTCAGAGCCGTGCCGCGCAGCTTCTCCGCCGCCGTCCGGTCGCGGATCTCGTCGAAGCGGGCGATCGCGCCGCCCTTTCCGTCATCGCGCAGCTTGGCGAGTGTGAGGCTGGAATCGTTGAAGGCGCGGTAGCGCTTGAGCGCCGCCACGCCTTCTCCGAACAGCTTCAGGCGAACTTCGCCTGCCACGCCATGCGCGCCGGAAACGGCCGCAAGCGTGACAGAGCGTTCCTTCTGGCCATCAACCAAGACTTACGCCTCGGTCGTTTCCTCAGTGGCTTCAGCTGCCGGAGCCGCTGCTGCTGCCGCTGCGGCTTCTTCAGCCTCACGTGCCTTCTCGGCCTTTTCTTCAGCGCGCTCCTTGGCCTTCTTGCCGGGCTCCGCCTTCTTCGGGTTCACCGAAGCTGCGCGCTCCTTGATGCCAGCCTTGTCGAGCATACGAGCCACGCGGTCGGTCGGCTGAGCGCCGACGCCGAGCCAGTAGCGAACGCGATCTTCGACCAGACGCACGCGGTTTTCGTCGTCCTTGGCGAGGATCGGGTTATAGGTGCCGACCTGCTCCAGATACTTGCCGTCACGCGGCGCGGTCGCGTTGGCGACGACGATCTTGTAGTACGGACGCTTCTTGGCACCACCGCGCGAGAGACGAATCGAAACTGCCATCTGACTTACCTTTCTGTGATTTCGAAAAGAATGTGATTACTTCTTGAGAAACTTGCTGAGGTCCGGCCCGCCGCCACCCATGAGACCCGGCAGACCGCCGGCTCCGGGGCCAAGGCCCTGACCGCCCAGCCCCGGCATCGCGGCATCCAGGCCGCCCTTGCCGAAGAGAGCCGCCAGCCCCTTGAGGCCGCCCATCTTCTTGATCTGCTTCATGGCCTTCGACATCTCGAGGTGCATCTTGAGCAGCTTGTTGACGTCCTGAACCTGGGTCCCCGAACCGTTGGCAACGCGGATCTTGCGCTTGGCGTTGAGCAGCGCGGGGTTCGCGCGCTCCTTCGGGGTCATCGAACCGATGATCGCGTCCATGCGCAGAAGCACCCGGTCGTCCATGCCGGACTGCTGCATCGCCGCCTTGGCCTTCTTCATGCCCGGCATCATGCCTGCCAGTGCGCCCAGGCCGCCCATGCTCTGCATCTGCTTGAGCTGGGTGCGCAGGTCGTTCATGTCGAACTTGCCCTGCTCCATGCGCTTGGCAAGGGCTTCGGCCTCCTCGACCTTGACCGCCTCGGCCGCCTTCTCGACGATCGAGACGATGTCGCCCATGCCAAGGATGCGGTTGGCGACACGGCTGGGGTGGAAGACCTCAAGGGCGTCCATCTTCTCGCCGGTGCCGGCGAACTTGATCGGCTTGCCGGTGACGGCGCGCATTGACAGAGCCGCACCGCCGCGCGCGTCGCCGTCCATGCGGGTCAGCACGACGCCGGTGAGATCGACCTGCCCGGAGAACGACTGCGCGACGTTGACGGCGTCCTGACCCGTAAGCGAGTCGACCACCAGCAGCGTCTCGCGCGGGTTGGAGATGGCGGCGACGGCCTTCATCTCGTCCATAAGCTGCTGGTCGACGTGGAGGCGGCCCGCCGTATCGAGCAGCAGCACGTCAACCGCCTGGAGGCGCGCGGCCTGCATGGCGCGCGTTGCGATTTCGGTGGGCTGCTGGCCCGCGATGATCGGCAGGGTCGCGACGGAAACCTGCTCGCCCAGGACCTTCAGCTGTTCCTGCGCCGCCGGACGGTTCACGTCCAGCGAGGCCATCATCACCTTCTTGCCCTGCTTCTCCTTGAGAAGCTTGGCGATCTTGGCGGTGCTGGTCGTCTTGCCGGAGCCCTGAAGGCCGACCATCATGATTACGATAGGGGGCACGGCCTCAAGATCGAGGCCGGGAGTCTCTTCACCGCCCAGCGTCTCGATCAGCGCGTCGTTCACGATCTTGACGACCTGCTGGCCCGGAGTGACCGAGCGCAGGACGTTCTGGCCGATCGCCTTTTCAGTCACGCTGTCGATGAAACGGCGCACGACCGGAAGAGCGACGTCCGCTTCGAGCAGCGCGATACGCACTTCGCGCATCGCGTCGAGGACGTCCTGCTCCTTCAGGGCACCGCGGCCACGCAGCTTGTCGAAGACCCCGCCAAGACGATCTGAAAGGCTGTCGAACATGAGGCCGCTCACTCCATCAAACCCGGCGCCGGAACGCCAAAAACGCCGGTGGGCGAAACCTCGCTGACCGGCGTGCATGACCTTATGCGAAAAACGCCGGTGGACGAAACCTCGTCAACCAGCGTGTCGCAGATCATGCGAAACAGTAATGATGAAATGGTGGAGCCGAGGGGGATCGAACCCCTGACCTCTACAATGCCATTGTAGCGCTCTCCCAGCTGAGCTACGGCCCCGTCCATTTCAGCGGATCGACCTGGGTGGTTCGACCCGTTTTCCCTTGCTTTCCGGCGTTTCGAAGAACCGCCTCCGCTTGGGAGGCCGCCCTCTAGTCGGGCTCGAAAATGTTGGCAAGAGGAAAATTTCAGGGCGCCGAATTTTTTCGGCGCCCTTGCACCATCAGTTCTCGATCTCGTCGTCGTCGCCGCCGCCGATGCCAAGATCGTCGTCGCCACCGAGGTCCACATCGTTGTCCGGCGAATCGCCGTCGTCATCGATGTCCAGATCATCTTCGGCGAGGTCGGAGTCTTCCTGCTCGGTCGTTTCCTTCTTCTGGATTTCCTCATAGGGAATCGGCTGCTTCGACTTCAGCACCGGCTCGGGGTGCCATTCGTTCCCGCACTCGATGCAGTGGACCGGGTCATCCTTGCCCAGGTCGTAGAAGCGGGTGCCGCATTTCGGGCAGCCGTGCTTGGCGCCCCATTCAGGCTTGGCCATGGAAAGTCCTCGTCTAGCCCGTCCCCAATGGAGCAGGCGAATAATCCGTCGTCTTGATGGATAGACACGCGCACTTAATCAAGTCCGGCAAGAGCAAGCGCGCGGGTCGCATCAGGGCGCGCGCCTTGCCATAGGCAGCCCGCGCTGTCAAAAGCCGCCCCGTTTTCCTGCCCCGTAGCCGAAAGAGCCGACCTCGTGAGCCACGACACCACGTCCATGCGCCCCCACCGCTTCAGGCCTGCAGGTGCGCTAAAAGGGCGCATCCGGGTTCCCGGCGACAAGTCCATCAGCCACCGCTCGATCATGCTGGGAGCGCTGGCCGTGGGCGAAACCCGCGTGACCGGCTTGCTCGAAGGGGAGGACGTGCTTGCCACGGCCGCCGCGATGCGGGCCATGGGGGCGCAGGTCGAGCGCACGGGCGACGGCGCCTGGTCCGTTCACGGGGTGGGCGTCGGCGCGCTGCTGCAGCCGCAGGGGCCGCTCGATATGGGCAATTCAGGCACATCGACCCGGCTGCTGATGGGACTCGTCGCCAGCCATCCGATCACCGCGACCTTCGTTGGTGACGCGTCGCTGTCCAAGCGGCCCATGGGCCGGGTCGTCGATCCGCTCTCCACCATGGGCGCAAGCTTCGAGGCGACGGTCGGCCCGAAGGGCAGCCAGACGCTGCCGCTCATCCTCAAGGGCGCGTACCCGGCGGTGCCGATCCGCTACCGCCTGCCGATGGCCTCCGCCCAGGTGAAGAGCGCGATCCTGCTGGCCGGGCTCAACACGCCCGGCATCACCACGGTGGTCGAGCCGATACCCACCCGCGATCACTCGGAACGGATGTTGCGCGGCTTCGGCGCGGATCTGTCGGTGGAAACCGATGCGGACGGCGCCCGCGTGATCTCCATCCGTGGCGAAGCGGAGCTGAAGCCCCAAACGATCGAGGTTCCCGGCGACCCCTCGTCCGCCGCGTTCTTCATTGTCGCCGCCCTCATCGTGCCCGGCAGCGAGATGTTGATCGAAAACGTCGGCCTCAACCCCACCCGCGCCGGCATCGTCGAGGTGCTGCGCCAGATGGGTGGATCAATCGAGGAACTGAACCCGCGCGAAGTGGGCGGTGAACCGGTGGCCGACCTGCTGGTGCGCCACTCCGCCCTGAAGGGCATCGCCATCGATCCGAGCATCGTGCCGAGCATGGTGGACGAGTTCCCCGCCCTCTTCGTCGCCGCCGCCCTCGCGGACGGCGTAACCACGACGACAGGACTGGAGGAGCTGCGCGTAAAGGAATCCGACCGCATTTCGGTCATGGCCGCAGCACTCTGCGCGGCGGGTGCAACCGTGATCGAGCAGGAGGACGGTCTCGTCATCACCGGCACCGGCGGTGAGCCGCTTGCCGGGACGGCCGGCGCGATCGCCACGCACCTCGACCACCGCATCGCTATGTCGATGGCCGTCGCCGGCCTCGTCAGCCGCACCGGCGTCGAAGTGGACGACGTCCGCCCGATCGCGACGAGCTTCCCAACCTTCCAGTCCATGCTTGAAGGTCTTGGCGCATGATCATCGCCGTCGATGGACCAACAGCTTCGGGCAAGGGCACCATTGCCAAGGCCCTTGCAGCGCACTTCGGCCTTCCGCATCTCGATACCGGGCTGCTTTACCGCGCTGTCGGCCATCAATGCGTGTTGAACGGCGGCAACCCGGACCACCCTTCCGACGCTCTTGCCGCCTGCGCCTTCCCCGAAAGCCTCCTGCTCGACCCTGAGCTGCGTTCGGAGGCCACGGGCGGTCTCGCCAGCCGTGCCTCCGTCCACCCGGCGGTGCGCGAGGCGCTTTACGACCGCCAACGCCGCTTCGCGCTGCAGCCCGGCGGCGCTGTGCTCGACGGGCGCGACATCGGTACGGTCATCGCGCCCGAAGCCATCGCGAAGCTCTTCGTCGTCGCCTCTGTCGACGCGCGCGCGCATCGGCGCTTCCTGGAGATGCATGCCCACGGGCGTGACGTCTCGCTGGAGGAGATCGCCGCCGACCTCGCTGCGCGCGACGAGCGCGACTGCTCGCGCAAGGACGCCCCGCTCGCGGCCGCCAAGGACGCCGTCGTCATCGACACGTCCACGCTGAAGCGGGAGGAGGCCATCGCCGCCGCCATCGCCGCTGTGGACGCGCTGACTCAGACGGCCGGCTGAACCCGCTTCCAGGGCCGTTCGGGCGACCGCCGCCCTCGCCCAATTTCCTTGCGTTTTGCCCTCTTCAGGCGTAATGGCCGCGGGTCTGGACAGGCCTTGGCCTGGACGGGCGCCGCGACCGGCATCCGGCCGCCGCGGCAGTTCGGCCCTTTTGGCCCGCCTTCTCGCATGGTGCGGATGGCGGAGAAAAGACCGGCGGACCCAACCGCCTGGCCGGAAAATCGAACGAAGGAATGTCTTAATGGCATCTGTTGCCAATCCGACCCGCGACGATTTCGCGAAAATGCTCGACGAACAGCTCGGCGGTGTCGCCGATGACGGTTTCGAAGGCCGCGTCGTCAAGGGTACCGTCACCGCCATCGAAAACGACAAGGCCGTCATCGACGTCGGTCTGAAGAGCGAAGGCCGCGTGTCGCTGCGCGAATTCGCCCGTGGCGAAGACGATCACGGCCTCAAGGTCGGTGACGAAGTTGAAGTTTATGTCGACCGTGTCGAGAACGCCGACGGCGAAGCCATGCTGTCGCGCGACCGCGCCCGCCGCGAAGCCGCATGGGACAAGCTCGAAAACGAGTTCGGCGAAGGCAAGCGCGTCGAAGGCGTGATCTTCGGCCGCGTCAAGGGCGGCTTCACCGTCGACCTCGACGGCGCCGTTGCGTTCCTCCCCGGCTCGCAGGTCGACATCCGCCCCGTGCGCGACGTCACCCCGCTCATGGACGTGCCGCAGCCCTTCCAGATCCTCAAGATGGACCGTCGCCGTGGCAACATCGTCGTCTCGCGCCGCGCGGTCCTCGAAGAAACCCGCGCCGAACAGCGCAGCGAGCTGATCGACAAGCTGAGCGAAGGCCAGGTCATCGACGGCGTCGTCAAGAACATCACCGACTACGGTGCGTTCGTTGACCTCGGCGGCATCGACGGCCTGCTCCATGTCACCGACATGAGCTACAAGCGCGTCAACCACCCGAGCGAAGTGATCGCCATCGGCGACACCGTGAAGGTCCAGATCATCCGCATCAACAGCGAAACCCAGCGCATCTCGCTCGGCATGAAGCAGCTCGAGAGCGATCCGTGGGAAGGCGCTTCGGTCAAGTACCCGGTCGGCGCGAAGCTGTCGGGCACGGTCACGAACATCACCGAATACGGTGCGTTCGTCGAACTCGAGCCGGGCATCGAAGGCCTCGTGCACGTTTCGGAAATGTCCTGGACCAAGAAGAACGTTCACCCCGGCAAGATCGTCTCGACCTCGCAGGAAGTCGAAGTCGTCGTTCTCGAGGTCGATTCGGACAAGCGCCGCATCTCGCTCGGCCTCAAGCAGGCCCAGCAGAACCCCTGGGAAGCGTTCGCAGAGCGTCACCCGGTCGGTTCGCAGGTCGAAGGCGAAGTCAAGAACGCGACCGAATTCGGTCTGTTCATCGGCCTCGACGGCGACGTGGACGGCATGGTCCATATGTCGGACATCGCGTGGGGCATCTCGGGCGAGGACGCCCTGGCCCTGCACCGCAAGGGCGAGCAGGTTTCTGCCGTGGTTCTCGACGTCGACGTGGAGAAGGAGCGCATCTCGCTCGGCATGAAGCAGCTTGAGCGTGGCGCTCCGGCCGCTGGCGGTGCGTCGGCTGCTGAAGGCAACCTGCGCCGTGGCCAGGTCGTCACCGTCACCGTTCTCGAAGTCCGTGACGGCGGCCTCGAAGTTCAGGCTGGCGACGATGGCGCCACCGGCTTCATCAAGCGTTCGGACCTCGGTCGCGACCGTGACGAGCAGCGTCCGGACCGCTTCCAGGTCGGCCAGAAGCTCGACGCCATGGTCACCGGTTTCGATCGTTCCAAGAAGCCGAACTTCTCGGTCAAGGCCCGCCAGCTGGCCGAAGAGAAGGAAGCCGTGGAACAGTACGGTTCGTCCGACTCGGGCGCGTCGCTCGGCGACATCCTCGGCGAGGCTCTGAAGAACCGCTCGTAAGACCGGTTCCGGCCTCACCGATCGGTGAGACAGTGAAAGGCCCGTCCGGAGCGATCCGGGCGGGCTTTCGCTTTGGGGGAACTCGCCTGCAGCCCCGGCTTTGTTCTTGGGGAGCCTCACCCAAGGACGCCGAGCCATGCACGCGAGCCCCTTCCTCATGTTCCAGGGCGATGCGCAAGACGCGCTGATGCTGTGGAAGCGCGCCTTCGCCAGCGCTCTCGAAGTGACGGAACTCGAACGCCACGGCAGCGGCGAATTCGAAGGCCGGGTATCTCTCGCGAGCTTCACGCTGGGAGGGACGCAGTGGCGCGTGTTCGACAGTGCCGTCCCGCACGCCTTCACCTTCACCCCGGCCACGTCGATCCTCGTGGACTGCGACGAGGAGGGCCAGCTGCGCCATGCCGCCTCCGTTCTGGCCCAAGGGGGCAAGGTCATCATGCCGCTCAGCGCAAGCGAGTCGGGCCAGCTGTTCACCTGGATCTGCGACATCCACGGGGTCAGCTGGCAGCTCAGACTGCCCTTCCCCGCCGCCGCCTGAGCGACTACATGCGTCCCGCGAGGAGAGGTGCCATATGCTCGAAGTTCATCAGTTCCCCTGCCTTTCGGACAACTATGGCTATCTGCTTCACGATGCGGATAGCCAGGAAACCGTCTGCATCGATACGCCCGACGCCGACGAGTACCTGCGCCAAGCAGCAGAGCGGGGCTGGCAGATCACGCAGATCTGGAACACGCACTGGCATCCGGACCACGCCGGCGGCAACCTGGCCATCAAGGCGGTAACCGGCTGCCGGATCACCGCCCCCGCCGCTGACGGGAGCCGGATCGAGGGGGCGGACTGCCTCGTCGGTCAGGGCGACGTCGTGTCTCTTGGCGACTGGCGCGCGACGGTGCTGGACGTGGGAGGGCACACCCGCGGACACATCGCCTACTACCTGCCTGACTCCGGCATGGCGTTCGTGGGGGATGCGGTTTTCGCCCTCGGCTGCGGCAGGATGTTCGAAGGCGATCCGGACCAGTTCTGGACTTCGCTGAAGCGGTTGAAAGCCCTTCCGGCAGAGACGATGCTCTACTGCGCGCACGAATACACGGCGTCTAACGCGCGGTTTGCCCTCCATGCTGATCCGGACAACCGCGAACTTCAGCTTTACGCCGAGGAGATCACGCGCAGGCGAAATAACGGCCTTCCGACCGTCCCCGCCAAGCTGGAGCGCGAGTTGAAGACAAACCCCTTCCTACGCGCTGACGACGCCGACATGCAGCGGCGCTGGGGCCATCCCGGTGATCCCGTCGCCACGTTCGCCGCCTTGCGCCTCGCAAAGGACACGTTCTGATGCGCCTTTCGGCAGTCGCGGCAGGGCTGATCGCTCTTGCCACGCTCGCTCCCGGCACCGTGGCAGCCCAGGCCGCCACGGTAGTGACATCCCCTGCGGCCCTGCCTGCGAAGCACGATACACCGCGTGTATTTCTGGGCGGCAGCATTGAAATGGGCGCGGCACGCGACTGGCAGGCAGACCTGATCGCCGCCTTGTCGGACGAGCAGGTCACCGTGCTCAACCCCCGTCGCACGGATTGGGATTCGAATTGGAAGCCGGTGGCATCCGAGCCGAACTTCCGCCAGCAGGTTCAGTGGGAGCTCGCCGCCCTCGAAAGCGCGGACATCATCGTGATGTATCTTGCCCCCGGCACGCAGAGCCCGATCAGCCTTCTGGAGCTCGGCCTGCACGCCCAGAGCGGCAAGATCGTCCTCCTGTGCCCGGAGGGCTTCTGGCGCAAAGGCAACGTGGACATCACCGCCGGGCGCTACGGCATCGAGCAGGTCGCCACGATGGAGAGCCTCGTCAGTGCAGTCCGCGCGCGCCTGAAAACCTGGAAGCGCGGCTGACGTCAGCCGTCAGGAAAGGAGAGCGTGCGGTTCAGCCGCTCCATGACTTCGTCGAGCGGCTCGACCACGGTGACCGAGCGTCCCTCTCCGAACCGGATGCGGGTTCCTTCGGACACCTGTGACACGAACGTGACCTGCGCGGCGTTGACGGCTGTGGCCGTGCGGTCTGCTCCAGTGAACTTCACGAACATGGATCACCTCTCCTTCTTGTCACACAAAGAGTATGACGAGATCGCGCGGTGCGATAGGGGGTAAGGCTCGCCCGGCGCCCCTGGAGCGCGCCACAAGACCTGACGTTTCGGCAACGCTCCGGACACGAGCGAGCCATAGAGCACCGGTGCCTGACCATGAAAGAACGCATGAGCTTCCGCCTAGCCATCACCGCCGCTGCCCTGGCCCTCACCGGCTTTGCAGCCGACGCCCGCGCCGCCACGAGCGAGGACGAACAGGCCTGGATCAACCTTACGGCGACGGGCCCGATCTCCGGCGACATCGTCTATTTCGCCGAGTTCCAGCCACGCTTCGGAGACGGCCTTTCGCGCGTCGATACGCTGCTCCTTCGCGGCGGCGTGGGAGTCAAGCTTTCGCCTGAGGTGACGCTCTATCAGGGCTACGCGCACGTGATTACCCCTGTCGAGGGCGGCCGCGACGTCAATGAGGAGCGCAGCTTCCAGCAGTTGAACCTGGCGCTCGGCAAGCCGCTCGGTGGCGAGCTTTCCTCCCGCACGCGCCTCGAACAGCGCTGGCGCTCGGACGGCCGCGACGTGGGCTGGCGGCTGCGCGAGATGATCCGCTACGAGCACCCGCTGGCGAATACCGACAACCGCCTGAGCGCCCTCGTTTACGCGGAGGGCTTCGCGGCGCTGAACGATACGGATTGGGGAGCCCGCGGTGGCTTCGATCAGCTTCGCAGCTTCATCGGCGCGGAAGTCGGGCTGTCGGGCTCGTCGACGATGGAAATCGGATACCTGAACCAGACGATCAACCAAACCGGAGGGCGCACCCGAATGAACCACGTGGCCTCCGTCTCGTTGTCTTATCGCCACTGAGACGGCGGTTGGCCGAGGTCGCGCCTTCCCGCTCCTCCAGCGGAAAGGCGCGGCCATTCAGAACGGCAGGTTGTAAAGCCGAACCGCGTTGTCCTGCAGGACCTTCCTGCGCACTTCGGGACTGTGGCCGCCAAGCACGTCCTTGAGATGCTCCTGCACGCCCGGATAGAGTGAAGTCGGGTGAGGGAAGTCGGTTTCGAACATGACGTTGTCGACGCCGATGATCTCCAGCAGGTGCTTGGGGGCGACCTTCTCGAACCAGAAGGTGCAGAAGAAATGGTCGCGGAAGTAGTCCCAGGGCTGTTTCTTGAGCACGTCGCGCATGATCGGCAGCATTTCGCGGAACTGATGCTCCAGCGCTTCCACCGCGAAGGGAACCCAGCCTGCACCGCTCTCGATGAGGCCGATCTTGAGGCGGGGGTGACGGTCCAGACGGCCGGAGACCATCCAGTTACCAAGGGTGGCGGCATTGCCGATCGAGAACATCGTCGCGACGACGGACAGCGTCTGCTCGAATTTGAAGCCTTCCCAGGTCAGCGTGTTCGGGTCGATCGCCGCATTCAGGTGGAAGTTGAGCGGCATGCCGGTCGCCTCGCACATCTCGAGGAACGGCGTCCAGTACTCGTGATTGAAGCTGGGCACGCCCACCCGCTCGGGCGTATCGGGCAGCACGAAGCCCTTAAGGCCGATGTCATGGCAGCGCTTCGCCTCGGCTTCCAGGGCCTTTTGGTCCCAGAACGGCAGGTGCGCCATGTTGAAGATGCGCTGGCCTGACGCCTCCTGGAACTCAGCCGAGGCGTCGTTGTAGATCTGCACGATGCGCAGGGCGAGCTCTGGATCGCCGAGGCTCATGAGTGAGCCAGCCTGAGTGACGCCCGAGTTCTGGAAGCAGATCTGCGCGTAAACGCCCATATCGTCCATCGCCTGCAGGCGGGCCTTGAGCTCGTGGCCGCCGGGGTGCGCCTGCTCCAGCTTGGGGAAGGCCAGGCGGCCAAGCAGCTTGTTGTTGTCGGCACGGATGACGTTGCCGCCGAGCGTGCCGAAGTCACGATCGCCCACCAGCCAGCGATCGGTGCCGTTGACCCGCTCGACCCTCGGCATCTTGGCCTTCCACTCTCCGGTGGCGCGGCTGGTGAAGAGGTCCGGCGCCTCAGTGATGTGCGTGTCGGTGTCGACGATCTTGATGCCTTCGAACATCGGGTCGAGGCCGCCCGACTGCGAAGCGTAATCGACTTCGCGGATCACGCCGCCTTCGGTGTACCCTTCAGCCGACCAGTACTTGCGCGCGTTCTGCGCCATTTCCTGGTTGTCAGACTCGGCCATCGCTCAATCTCCCAAAAATCAATGCCTCTCATTTCGCAACCACGTCCGGTTCACACAATCGCGCAGGGCAACGCCGGGACGATGGTTGCAGCCGAAGCCTCAAGAACGGCGGTATTCTGCGGGTTTCGCCACTGCAGCCGCCTTGCCAGGCATCGGACGTCCGGGCATCCTTTTCGTCTGGGGAGAGAAGCATGCCACAACCGCGAACGCTTGACGACATCCGCGTCGATTACGATGCACCTGACAACGTGCCCAAAGACCGCATCGTCGATCTGTCCTTCGCCAACGGCAGTGTGCCGAACGATCTGGTCGATCCTTACGAGCCGTTCGCCTGGCTGAACGGACCTAAGATTCCGCGCCTGCTCTTCAACCCGCCGGTGCAATATGGGCTGGGGGCGATATCGGGCAACCAGCGCGGCAACTGGGTCGTCTCGCACTACGACGACATTGAGCGCGTCTACACCGACAACGACCATTTCTCGAACGCCGGCACCGCCGAGTTCCAGCGCCTGATCGGGGAGACGTTCAAGTCCATCCCGCTCGCCATCGACCCGCCCGATCACCAGAAATACCGCCTCTACCTGATGCCGCACTTCTCCCCGGCACGGATCACCCGTGACCTTGAGCCGCGCATCCGCCGTATTGTCGTCGAGATGATCGACGCCGTGGCCGACAAGGGCGAAGTGGACATGGCGTGGGACTTCGCCCGCGTCTATCCGGTGCGCATCTTCATGGGCCTGATGGGCTTTCCGGAAAAGATGTTCGAGCAGTTCCTGGACTGGGAGTGGGACATCCTGCACTCTGGCGAACTGCCAAAGATGCAGGCGGCGCTGCGCGGCGTTCTCGATTTCCTGCGCGGCTTCATCGCCGAAAAGGAGCGTGAGCCGGACGAACATCTCGTCTCCGCCATCGTCCACGGCAGGATCGAGGGCCGCGCCCCGACCGAGGACGAGAAGATCGGCATGGTCTGGTTCCTCTGGCTTGGCGGGTTGGACACGGTCGCCGCCACGATCGCCCAGATGTACCGACGCATGGCGCTGCAGCCTGAAATCCAGCAGCAGATCCGGGAGCGGCCTGAACTGATCAACGGCGCGGTCGAGGAATTCCTGCGGACCCAGCCGATCCTCTCGTCCGCGCGGTCGGCGACTCGCGATTTCGAATGGCACGGGATTCACGTACGAAAGGGCGATTCCTTCCAGTGCCTCAACCCGGCGGGCAACTTCGATCCCACGCGGTTCGACGATCCACGTACCTTCAACCCCGAGCGCAAGGCCAACCGCCACTTCACCTTCGTGGGCGGCGTACACATCTGCCTTGGTGCGCATCTGGCGCGGCGGGAACTGCGGGTGCTTCTGGAGGAGTGGTTCCAGCGCATCCCGGAATTCCGCGTCAAGCCGGGAGCTGACACCACGGTGTTCCCGGGGCTGCTCTCGATCCGCAACCTGCCGCTCGTCTGGGACGTCCCCGTCTCCACGCCCTAATCAGGCCTCCCGCGCCGCGTCGGCCCGGGAGCATCAGTCCAGGTGGTAGTTCGGCAGGCCGTCAAGGGCGTGACGCAGCGCCTCGCTCCAGCTGGTCGAGACGGAGCGGAAGTACGGGTCCGCCTCGTCGATCCGGCGTTCGTGAAGAGGGGCGAACTTGTCCCGCTCGATCACCAGAAGATCGAGCGGCAGCCCCACCGACAGGTTTGCCTTCAGCGTCGAATCGAACGAAACGGTCAGCAGCTTGATCGCGCTTTCGAAGCTCATGGTGCGGTCATAGCCGCGGATGAGGATCGGCCGGCCGTACTTGGTCTCCCCGATCTGAAAGAACGGCGTATCGAAGCTGGCTTCGATGAAGTTACCTTCCGGGTAGATCAGGAAGAGCCGCGGTTCCATGCCCTTGATCTGCCCGGCCACGATCATGGACGCGCTGAAGGTTCCCGCCGCGCGTTGGCCATTGTCCGAGGCGCGTTCCGAAATGATGTCCTGCAGCAGGTTGCCGACGATGGAGGCCACCCGAAACATCGTAGGCGCCTCCAGAAGGGAGTTATGTCGCTCCGACGGCGCCTTGTTCCGGTCTTCCAACTGGCTGATGACAGACTGCGTGGTGGCGAGATTGCCGGCGCTCATCACGGTGATGATCCGCTCGCCGGGGACCTCCCAGTGATACATCTTGCGAAAGGTTGAGATGTTGTCGACGCCCGAGTTCGTTCGAGTGTCACTCATGAGGACAAGCCCCCGATCAAGCATCATGCCGACGCAATAAGTCATTTCTACCTTCTGAACCCTACGCGACCCGTTCCCGCGCCCCCACGGCGCGGGGCGGCCCTTTTCAGCCGCCTTGCACCTGCTGCTGCCCATCCGAGGTGGATTGCTGCTGCTGCTGTCCTACCTGATTCTCACCTACCGTTACATGAACGTGCAGGCGGGTTTCCCCCGCTCCCCGCGTTATGCCGGTGATCGGGGCGGCTTCGGAATAGTCGCAGCCGCTGGCGACGCGCACGTAGCGCTCATCGGGACAGATGGCGTTCGATATATCGAATCCCACCCAGCCCAGACCCGGGACATGGGCTTCGGCCCAGCCGTGTCCGGCCTCCTGCTCCACCCTGTCGTCCATACGCAGGTATCCGCCGACGTAGCGCATCGGGATATCGATCAGGCGCCCTGCCGCCAGGAATATATGCGCGTGATCCTGGCACACGCCCTTCCCCGCCGACAGCGCCTGCTCCGCCGTGGTCTGCGCGTCCGTCGTGCCGGGGACGTATTCCACCTGCTCCCCGATGACGCGCGACAGGGTGTGCAGGTAACTGAGCACATTGGTCCGATCCGCCTCTATGCCTGCCAGCAGCTGCCGCACCTTCGGCCCGGGCTTCGTAAGGGGCGTCGGCCGCAGGAAGCACCAGAGCGGCATCAGACCCGTGTTGGCTCCGATCACCCCGTGGTTGTCAACGGTGCGCACCGTCCCTTCACAGGTGACCACCACTTCGGGACTGCCGGGATCAATGGAGACAAGATCGACGTGGTTGTGGTGCTGGTCTTCGTATGATGCCTGCGGTGTGGCGCCGGTGATATCCATCCGCCACTCGATCACGTCCTGGCCATGAGTGGACTTCGGCTTCAGCCGCAGCCGCTGCAGGCCGTGGGTCACCTTGTCAGCGAAGACGTAGCGCGTGGTGTGTTTGATGGTCAGGAGCACGTCGACCCCTCCTATTCGATGAACCGGTAATCAGCGGCGATGGCGCTGCTGAGTTCGACGGTCTTGCCAATGAACTCCTGCAGGAATTCGTGCAGGCCAGCGTCGAAGATCGTGTCGATGGTAGTCTGGTGCAGCTTCGCGCGCGAATCGCGCAGCAGGGCGTGTGCTGGCCCTTCGCGACCGTATTCCTTGGCCAGCCCGGCCATGTTGCTGCCAATCTTTTCATAGCAGAACACCAGGCTGCGCGGGAACTGCTCGTCCAGGATCAGGAACCGGGCGATGCCGCGCGGGTCCATGGCGCCCGCGTTCAGCCAGGAGTAGGCGCGATTGCCCGCGACCGAGCGCAGCAGCGTGTCCCACTGCACATTGTCGAGGCTTGACCCCACCCAGGCTGCGGACGGCAGCAGCACGTAGTACTTCACGTCAAGAATGCGCGCGGTGCTGTCTGCACGCTCTATGAAGGTACCAATGCGCGAGAAGTTGAAGACCTCGTTGCGCAGCATCGTTCCCTCAAGCGCGCCGCGCACCAGCGTTCCGGTGCGGCGGATCTGCATCAGGACTTCACCCAGGCTGGTTTCACGCACCGGACGCGAAAGCAGGTCGCGCAAGCACATCCAGCCCTCGTTCGTGGTTTCCCACACGGCGTTGGTCAGGCTGGTGCGGACGAGGCGCGCGTTGGTGCGGGCATTCTCCACCATCGACAGGACGGACGCCGGATTGCTCTTTTCCCGCAGCAGGAAATTGAAGACCTGCGGGCCGGTGAAGGTGTTGTGAAGGGCGCAATAGCTCTCGAGCTGGCCGGTGGTGATGAGAACCGACTTCCACTCCTCGTCCTGCGACTGCCGGCTTCCACGTGTGAGGGCGAGGTGAAAGCCCACGTCGATCAGACGCGCGGTATTCTCCGCCCGCTCCAGGTAGCGGCTCATCCAGTAAACGCCGTTCGCGGCACGCCCCAGCATCAGAAATCGCCTCCGGTCACTCGTCCAGCACCCAGGTGTCCTTCGTCCCGCCTCCCTGCGACGAATTGACCACCAGCGATCCTTTCTTGAGCGCGACACGGGTAAGCCCGCCGGGCGTGATATCGACACCCTCGGGAGAGACGAGGACGAAGGGGCGAAGATCGACGTGTCGTGGCGCCAGCCCTTCCCGGGCGAAGATCGGCACCGTGGAGAGGGAGAGCGTTGGCTGGGCGATATAGTTCCCGGGCTTGGTGCGCAGCTTCGCCTCGAAGTCGGAAAGTTCCTTCTTTGAGGACGTGGGCCCGATGAGCATCCCGTAGCCGCCCGAGCCGTGCACCTCCTTGACGACGAGATCGGAGAGATTGTCGAGCACGTAGCCCAACGAATCCGCTTCCGAACACCGCCACGTCGGCACGTTCTGGAGGATCGGCTTTTCGCCGGTGTAGAACTCCACGATCTCCGGCATGTAACTGTAGATCGCCTTGTCGTCGGCGATGCCGGTCCCGGGCGCATTGGCGATGGTCACCCCGCCGGCGCGGTACACATCGAAGATGCCGGCCACGCCCAGCACCGAATTCGGATTGAACGTCAGGGGGTCGAGGTAATCGTCGTCCACCCTGCGATACAGGACGTCGATCGCCTTGTATCCGGTGGTCGTGCGCATGCAGACACGGCCATCCATGACCCGCAGATCGCTGCCTTCCACCAGCTCCGCGCCCATCTGGTCGGCCAGAAACGCGTGCTCGAAATAGGCGGAGTTGTAGATGCCAGGCGTCAGAACCGCAACGACGGGCCCTTTGTCCCCCTTCCACCCGGGCGGTGCGCAGGCCCGCAACGACCGCACCAGCCGGCGGGGGTAGTCGGACACCGGCCGCACCGGGATGCGCGTGAACAGTTCCGGGAACATCGCCATCATCGTCTCCCGGTTCTCGAGCATGTACGAGACGCCGGACGGCGTGCGGGCGTTGTCTTCCAGCACCATGAAGTCGTCCGCCCCGGTGCGGACAAGGTCAATACCCACGATGTGCGTGTAAACACCGCCGGGCGGGGTAAAGCCGATCATCTGCGACAGGAACGCTTCGTTGTTGCGCAGCGCTTCCACTGGCAGGCGGCCCGACCGAATGATCTCCTGCCGATGGTATAGATCATGGAGAAACGCATTGAGCGCACTCACGCGCTGCTCGATCCCCCTTGTCAGCTTGCGCCATTCCGGAGCGGTGATGATGCGGGGAATCATGTCGAACGGGATCAGCCGTTCTTCACCCGCATCCTCGCCATAGACGTTGAAGGTGATGCCGATGCGGCGGAAGAAGCGTTCGGCCTCGGCGTCCTGGCGACGCAGCCACTCCGTATCCTGCCCGTCGAACCACTGGCGAAAGTTCGCGTAAGCCGGCCGAACAGAGCCGTCCGCAGCAAGCATCTCATCGAACTTCGTTCCGCTTTCGGCCGCCATCGTGTCTCCGCTGTTGCACGGGTTGTGCAACAGTGATGACAGCTTGCCAAGAACTTCTGCTGCACCCGCGAAGATTATTCCGCGACAGCGGCAGCGGCATGGTCCGCCGTTTCCGAACGGAGCAGGCCCCGCGCAGCAAGATCGGCACGCAACGCCTCGGCGTCGTGGAAGTGGTGCACCTGCCACCCAAGAGCGCGGGCACTCGCGATGTTGGCCGCGTTGTCATCGATGAAGAGCATGGCTGCGGGCGCATGGCCGAAGCGGCGGCACGCAAGATCGAAAATGCGAGGGTCCGGCTTGGCGATCTTCTCGTCGCCCGAGACGACGATGTCCCGGAAAAGGTCGAACAGCGATTCCCCGGCACGATAGCCATGCCAGAACGGGCTTGCGAAGTTGGTGATGGCGAAAAGCGGCACGCCGTTGCCGGCCAGCTCGCGCACGATTTCGTGGCTGCCCGGGATGTTGCCGGGAATCGTCTCTGCAAAGCGCGTTGCGTAAGCGTCGAGCAAGGCGTCGTGGCCGGGGAACTCGGCCTTGCGGGCGGCCACCATCTCCGCAAGCTCGCGCCCGGCGTCATGCTCGAAATGCCAGTCCTGGGTCACCACGTTTGCCAGGAACCAGTCGAGCCGCTCCTCATCGTCGATGAGCTTTGCGAAGAGCAGGCGCATGTCCCACTCGATCAGGACCTTGCCGACATCGAAGACGACAGCCTCGACGGGCGGATGAACTGGGTTGATCGCAGACATGACAAGGCCCCCGCGGATGGCGGGGGCCTCATGCACGTGACGAAACCGTCCGCCCTGTAGTCGCCCGCCCTGGAAGGCAGGCTTCAGGATCAGCCCTGGCGGGCCTTGAACCGGCGATTGGTCTTGTTGATGACGTAGGTACGGCCGCGACGACGGATCACGCGGTTGTCCCGGTGACGGTCCTTGAGCGACTTCAGGCTGTTGCGAATCTTCATGGTCTATCTCGTCCGTGTCGTCTTGGCGGTTACCGACCGCCGGAAATTCGAAGTCGGGCCGTTAGTGGGAGCGCCGGATAAAGTCAAGCGGCAGCCGGCGTTGCAGGGTCCGCCCCGCTGCCTTATCTCTCATTCATCTCCGGGCAAGCTGACGCCTACATAAAGCGGCTTGGTCGCGCCACGCCACCGGAATTCGGACCTTTATCTTCATGAAAACGCTTAAAGGCGCAGCAATCGCCGCCGGCCTCGCCGCCATGCTTACCGCCATCCCGGCTCAGGCGCAGTGGGGTCCCGGCTGGGGCTCCACGCGCGGCGGCACCTGGGGACGGTCCGGCTGGAACGACCCGCTGCGCGATTCGCAGCGCATGTCCAGGCCCGCGGCCAGCCGCAACGCGGACAGCCGCGAAGGCAAGGTCGAGGTCACCCGCTTCGTCAGTCCGGATCCGGCAGCCGCCGGCCTCGGCAAGGGGCCTGTGTCAGTCCAATCCGAATCGGGTGACGGCGGCCTTGTCGAGGCGAGTCTGCGCCGGACATACGAAGCCGCCGTCATCGACGCGCTTGTCGGCGCGGGCTACGACACGCTTCACCCGGACGTTGCCCAGCCGCAGATCGCCAAGCTGCGCATATCCCGGCAGGTCCTGACCCCCGCTGAGGAAGAACATCGCCCCGTCAGCGGCGTGGCCGCCATGGAAGTGGGCACTCATGGCCAGTCCTACGGCCTCGGAATAAACGTCGATCTGTCCAAGCCGCGCTCCGCCCTCGTCGCCACCCGCCTCGATACGCAGATCATCGACCGTGAGACCGGCAAGGTCCTGTGGGAGGCTTACGCGACGATCGCCACGCGCGAAGGTGACGGCAAATGGCCCGACGGCATGATCGCCACCAAGCTGGCCAACGCCCTTTTCAACGAGTTCCCCAAGGCGGATGTCCTCGCCCCCTCGGGCAAGGGCCGTGCCAGCTGAGGCGAAACCGCAGGCCCTTTTTGCCGGGCGGGCGAAACCGTGCCCGGTCCTGGCTTGTTTATGGCATTGAGCGGATGCACCGACGGGGAACTGTCATGCTTGGAGAGGATAGATGAGCCAGCGCACCCTTCCCGTCCCTTTCCCCCTGAAGCGGCTTGCCGCGCTGGCACCCTCCTTCGCCGCGCTTGCTCTGTCGGCGTGCGTTGCACCCGTGGGCCCGGTGGAAGTCACGCGGTTCCATGCGCCTGACACGACCCGCCTCGGCCGGGGCACCATCCGGGTAGAGCCCGCGCCGGGGCAAGCTGACGGCCTTGAATTTCGCACCTATGCCAGCGCCGTGGCGCAGGAGCTGACACGGGTGGGCTATACGGAACCGCTTCCGGGGCAAGCCGCGACCGGTCAGGTCGCCCTGCTGACGCTCGAACGCAACCGGTATCAGCCGCAGCGGTCGCGCGGTCCTGTGTCGGTGGGCGTCGGCGGCGCCACCGGCGGGTACGGATCGGGCGTAGGGCTGGGCATCGGTTTCGATCTTTCCGGCGCCCCCAAGGAGCAGGTCGAAACGCGCGTTTTCGTCTCCATCCGGGATCGCAACGCAGCATCCACCGCGACAGCCTTGTGGGAAGGGCGCGCCGCGTTCGTGGTGAGGAGCGATTCGCCGCTCGCGCAGGCGCCGCTTGGCGCGGCGAAAGTTGCCGAAGCGTTGTTCAAGGGGTTCCCGGGGCAGTCGGGCGAAACTATTCAGGTGAAATGACCGACATACAGATCAGCGCCGCCTTCGATTCCGGCAACATCGAAGTCGTTTCCGTCGATGGTGCCGAGGCCCATCTCACCATCCGCAGGGATTATCAGTCCGACTTCTTCCAGTGGTTCCACTTCCGCGTGTCGGGCGCGGCTGGGCGCGAACTGACGCTGCGTATCAGCGGTCTCGCCGCCTCGGCCTATCCGATGGGCTGGCCAGGTTACGACGCCGTCGTTTCGGAAGACCGGGAGTTCTGGTCCCGCGCCGCCAGCAGCTTCGAGGAAAAGACGGACGCTGGCACTCTCACCATCCGCTACAGGCCGGAAGGCGATCTGGCGTGGTTCGCCTATTTCGCCCCCTATTCGATGGAGCGGCATCACGATCTGGTGGCGAACGTCGCACTCGCCGAAGGCGTCACGCACCGCGCCCTCGGCGTGACCCTTGATGGCCAGCCGATCGACTGCCTTGAGATGGGCACCGGTTCCACGCAGGTATGGCTCTATGGACGCCAGCACCCGGGCGAAACCATGGCCGAATGGTGGATGGAAGGCGCTCTGGAGCTTCTGGCCGACCCCGCCAGTTCGATCGGGCGCGAACTGCGCAAGCGCTGCCGCTTCCACGTCGTGCCGAACGCCAATCCGGACGGCTCCCGCCGGGGGCACCTGCGCACCAACGCCGCAGGCGTGAACCTCAACCGCGAGTGGGCCGAGCCTTCGGCCGAAAGGTCGCCCGAGGTGCTGGCGCTCCGCGACGCCATGGACCAGACCGGCGTGGATTTCGCCATGGACGTTCACGGCGACGAAGCCATTCCCGCCGTGTTCCTTGCGGGGTTCGAGGGCATCCCCTCGCTCAAGGACACGCAGCAGGCCGGTTATGCCCGCTACGCCGCGCTGCTTGAGCGGCGCACGCCGGATTTTCAGACGAAGCTCGGCTATCCGCTCACCCGGCCCGGCACGGGCAATCTGACCATGTCGACGAACCAGCTGGCCGAGCGCTTCGGCGCGGTAACGATGACGCTGGAGATGCCCTTCAAGGACCACCTCGAGGCCGCCGACCCGCGCCAGGGCTGGAGCCCGGAACGGTCCGCGCAGCTGGGCCGCGATTGCATGGGCGCCCTGCTCGAATGGCTGATCGAACGCGAGACGGCCTGAGCCGGTCTTCGACAAAACACTGGGACGAGGGCCGGCGGATCTGCCGGCCCTCGTTTGGATTCAGGGTCAGAAGGCGGCGCGGCGACGATGATCGTCGTTCGACGGGCGGTGCGCCCACTGCGGCTCCGCGAGTTCGCCGTGCGACGCACCCACGATGGACTGCAGCAGGATCCAGCCCTCCGACCATTCGCCGCGCGGCTCATCCGCGATGGGGCAGGCGCCCAGTCGCGGGCTAGCCGCAGCATGGAGCGCTGCGCTCCGCCGTCGAGATCGCCAACAAGAAACGAGGTGAACGGCAGCGGCTGACGTGGGCAGGCACCGAAGGCGGCGAGGCGCGGATCGGCGCCGGGCAGATCCACGTTGGGAGCATCGACGATCAGCGCGCCCAGCACCGTGCCGTCGTCCGCCTGCTCTTCGTACTCGACCCACCAGGCGAGAGCGAGAGCCGCAATGTCGTCCGTCACAACGACCACGGGTCGACCCGCGCGGTGGATCGCGAGATTGAGCTTGTTCACCCATGTGTTGCGATGCGGCTCATCCCAGAGGCCGAGCTCCACCAGCTGGCAATGCTCGCTCAGCTGTGCCCAGCGGTTCATCCAGTGCCCTGACGACAGCGGAGTTCCAGGTACGAGCAGGATCAGCGGCGTCGTGTCGTCGCGGGAAGCGCGAAGGGTAGCCATGGCAATCTCCGTCCATCGTTTGCCGGCACGTGATCTGCACCGGGACGAGGCGAGCTATATCTCAACCTCTGAGATAGACAATTCACCCCGCGACGTTTCGTTCCCGGCAGGCGCCGGCCGCTCAGGTGAGGTTCGCCGGTCCGAAGGCATGGGGAAGAAGATCCGAAAGGCGCGTCTCGAGCACGACGCCGCCTCCATCGCACCAGATCACCGGGTCCGTTCCGCCAAGCTGCGCGATCTCGTTCAGCACCTGGCGGCAGCGGCCGCAGGGCGTCACCTGCGCCCCCTCGCCCGGCGCGCCGGGAGCCCCGCCGGTCACCGCCACCGCCTCAAGCGCCGGGCGATCGCCCTTCGCAAGGATCGATGCAACGGCAACAGTCTCGGCGCAGAGCGAAAGGCCATAGCTCGCGTTCTCGACGTTGGCGCCGGTCACGATGGTCCCATCGGCGAGCAGCAGCGCCGCGCCCACGTGGAAGTTGGAATAGGGCGCGTAAGCGGAAGCCGCGGCGTTGCGGGCGGCGGCGATGAGGGTGTCCCGGGTGTCAGTCATGGCAGCACGACTACCCAGCGCAGCCCCCCTTGCGCAACCTCGTTGGCGAGCGCGTGGTTGGCCGTCCACATTGTCCAGGGCCGCCCGGCGTAGCCGGGTTCGAGACGGTCCTGAACCAGCCACAGATTGCGATCGAGCTTGTGAGCGATGGAATAGCGCGATTGGAACGCCGGCGTCACCTTGAGGATGACGGGCTTGCCGGTATGCGTCTCGACCTGGTTGAGGAAAGTCATCAACTCGCTCTCTACCCGCGCTTCCGACACCTTTACCGGGCAGGCATCCGCCAGCATATCCAGTTCGACGGCGGGAGGGAGCAACCTGGCATCGCGTGGGACCGTGGTGACGAAGTTGGCAGCCTGAGTCCCGGCGGGCTGGCAGGGGTCGTACCGGTGCAAGGCACCCACCTGCATCCCGGCTGCCTTTGCCGCCTCGAAGTTCCGCACGAAGCCGGGATCGCGCGCAAAGGCGCTCGCGCTGGCGTCGATGTAAGCGAAGTCCGCCCCGATCGCTTTCAGCGCGGGCCAGCTCACGTCGCCGTCCACAGCGCCGATCTCCACGCCCTGAAGCGGATAGATGGCGCGTTCCGGCGTCCAGTGCCGCAAGTGCCACCAGCCCCAGGCCCCCGCCACGATGGCGAGAAGCAGCGCCGCCCCGAGCACGCGCCACATCATTCGACCGCCGCCGCTCGCGGCTTTTCCCTTGCGCGCCATCGGTTCGTCAGCCGCGGATGTGCAGGACGCAGATAAGCGTGAACAGGCGGCGCGCCGTGGCATGGTCCGTCTCGACCTTGCCCTTGAGGCGCTCGATCAGCAGTTCGGACGCTTCGTTGTGAATCGCGCGACGGGCCATGTCGATGGTTTCGATCTCCTGGGCGGTCGCCTTGCGAATCGCCTGATAGTAACTCTCGCAGATTGCGAAATATTCCCGGATCGGCCTGCGAAAGCGGCCCAGGCCGAGCACCAGTGTCTCCAGCGGAGCACCCTCCTCGGATGCGATTTCCAGCGAAAGCCGCCCGTCGCGCACCGACAGCCGCAGCCGGTACGGCCCCTTGTGCCCGCCGTTGAACGAGCGCAAAGGTTTGAAGACGTTGTCTTCTATGAGGTCGAAGACGGCAATGCGACGCTCCTGTTCGATGTCGGCGTTGCGCCACAGGATGGTCGCGTCGTCGAGCTCGATATGGGAGAGGCGCGGGTCGGACATGGTCGCTCGGCCTTTACGCGGTAGCGGCATGGCTGGGCAAGTGGCTGACGACGACGCCAAACCCGGCAGCGCGGGCGGCATCCACAAGCTGTGGAATAATATCGCCCCTGGCACCGCTTGCTCCGCGCGCGAGCCCGGAGCATTGTCCCGCGCTTATGGCACAGTCTGCTCTCCTCGCCCGCCCCGAAACCGCGGAAGTCCGCGCCCTGCCCGCCAACGTCGAAGCCGAGGCGGCGTTCCTGGGCGCCGTCCTGATCGACAACCGCGTGATCGAGGAACTGCAGACCCCGCTGACCCCACAGCACTTCTTCGAACCCGTCCACGCCCGCGTCTATGAGCGCATCCTGCAGCTGCTGGACCGCAAGGCGGTGGTGACGCCGGTTACGCTGCGCCCCTATTTCGAGGCGGACGAATCGCTCAAGGCGCTGGGCGGCGTCTCCTATCTCGCCCGCCTCACGGCGGACGGACAGGGCCTGCTTGCCCCGCGTGAACTGGCCGAGCAGATCTACGATCTCGCTCTCCTGCGCGAACTGATCTCGGTCGGCCGCAACCTCGTTGAAAGCGCCATGGACACCTCGGAGTCGGTGGAACCGCTGCAGCAGATCGAGCAGGCCGAGGCGGCGCTCTACAAGGTGGCCGAAGGCGCCGCGACGCAGAACGAGGCACAGAGCTTCGGCGCCGCCACGCGCACTGCCATCCAGGCTATCGAGAAGGCGTTCAATTCGGGCGGCCACATCTCCGGCAAGACCACAGGCCTGACCTCGGTGAACCAGAAGATCGGCGGCCTCCACGATTCCGATCTCATCATCCTTGCCGGTCGCCCCGGCATGGGCAAGACCTCGCTCGTCACCAACATCGCCTTCAACACCGCCCAGCGCTATGTCGACGACACCGTGCGCGACGGCATTCCGCCGGAAAAATCGGTGGGCGCGCCCGTCGCCTTCTTCAGCCTCGAAATGAGCGCCGACCAGCTGGCCACCCGTATCCTTGCCGAGCAGTCGAACATCAGTTCGGAAGCGCTGCGTATGGGCAAGATCAGCCGCGAGGACTTCCAGTCCCTATCCTTCGCGAGCCAGCGTCTTGCCGAACTGCCGCTCTATATCGACGACACGCCGGGCCTGACCATCGCGGCGCTGCGCACCCGCGCACGCCGGCTCAAGCGCCGCCACAACATCGGCCTGGTCATCATCGACTACTTGCAACTGCTGACGGGTTCGGGCCGTGCCACCGACAACCGCGTCAACGAAATCTCGGAGATCTCGCGCGGCCTGAAGACGCTGGCAAAGGAACTGCACGTTCCGGTAATCGCGCTGTCCCAGCTTTCCCGTGCGGTGGAACAGCGCGACGACAAGCGGCCGATGCTCTCCGACCTTCGCGAATCGGGCTCGATCGAGCAGGACGCCGACATGGTCTGGTTCGTTTTCCGCGAGGATTACTACGTCAAAGCGACGGAGCCGAAGTTCCCGAGCGACACCGACGGTCCGGACGTCAAGGACAAGTGGGAAACCTGGCGCGCGCGGATGGAGGAGGTCACCGGCCTTTCCGAACTCATCATCGCCAAGCAGCGTCACGGTGCCACCGGCAAGGTGCGCCTGCGCTTCGAAGCGCGCATCACCAAGTTCTCGGACCTTGCGCCCGATGACATGCGGGCCGCATTCGAAAGCGACTGATCGGGCGGCGTGGCCGGCGGCGAGCTGGCTTCCTAAAGCGCACGCACCATATACCGGGCATCCTCCCCGTAGCTTGCCAGCTTCGCCGTGAGGCTGGCATCGGGGACGACCGGCTCAAAGCCCATCGCGCGCCAGAACGGCACCGAGTCGTTAACCGAGACGAGAGCAAGGCTGCGCCCACCCATCGCCCGCAGCATCGCGGCTGCCTGCTCCACGACGGGCCGGGTGTGCCCCTTGCCGCGCAGGGTATCCTGCAGTGCGAGATCGTGGAGATAAAACGCCTCGCGCTGGTCGGGCAGCCCGCCCAGGGCGGAATTGAGCGGCGGCACGGCGCCATCAGGCCAGGGATAGACGATGAGATATCCGCGTACCTCCTCGCCCGAGGCGAGCACGAAGCAGCCTTGCGGGAACAGCGCCAGCCGTTCCTCGAAGCAGCCCTGCGCCTCGAAGTGATCCGGGAAGCAGGCCGCCGCCGTTGCCACCACGCCGGGAATGTCGGCAGGCTCCATCGCTCTCCATGCAAGACCGCTCATGTCACAGGCTCGTCCGCCAGTTCGCCAGTCGCGCGACCGCCTCGTCCACGACGGCATCGGGCTTGGTGAAGCAGACCCGCACGAGGTGAGTCGGCGCCCCTTCGCCTTCGAAGAGGGCGCTGACGGGCACGGTCGCCACGCCTCCTTCGCGCACCGCCCGTTCGCTGAAGGTCCGGTCATCCAGCTCGATGCCGGATGCAGCGAGATCGATGCACAGGAACCAGGTGGCCGCATTCGGGAGAACGGCAAACCCTGCGCCCTCCAGCCCCTTCCCTAGCCGCTGTCGCGAGGCCGCCCACGCGGCGTGGAGTTCGTCCAGCACGTCGGTCATGCCCAGCCCGGCGGCCACGGCCCATTGCAGCGGCACCGGCGTCGTGAAAGTCAGGAACTGGTGAACCCGGCCAAGCGCCACGGCGAGGTCCCCCCGGGCCACGATCCAGCCGATCTTCCAGCCGGTGAGGCCGAAGATCTTGCCTGCGGAGCCGATCTTCACGCAGCGCTCGGCCATGCCCTGCATGTCCATGAGCGAGCGGTGCCGCTGGCCGTCGAAGCGCACCTGCTCCCAGACCTCGTCGCAGATCGCCACGAGATCGTGGGCCATGCAGATCCGCGCGATGGTCCCCAGCTCCTCGGCACTCGCCACGGTTCCGGAGGGATTGAGCGGATCGTTCAGCACCAGAAGCCGCGTCCGGGGTGTCACCGCCGCCTCGATCGCAGTGGCTTCGTATTGGAACGCGGGAGGCTTCAGCGGCACGGAGACAGGGGTTCCCCCGGCACGCCGCACCAGCGGGGCGTAAGCGTCGTAGGCCGGCTGGAAGAGGATCACCTCGTCTCCCGGCTGGACGAGGCCGAAGATCGCGCACGCCAGCGCCTCCGTCGCACCGGATGTCACCACCACGTCGGCCGGGTCAAGGTCGAGCCCCTGCTGCGCCGTGTAGAAGTCGGCGATGGCAGCGCGCAGTTCCGGCAACCCGCCGCTGGGCGGGTATTGGTTGGAGCGTTCCACAAGCGCATCCTGCGCCGCCTTCAGCAGAGGAGGCGGCGCAGGGCCGTCCGGAAATCCCTGCCCGAGGTTCACGGCCCCGAGCTCCCGTGCCAGCGCGGACATCCGCTCAAACACGGTCGTGCCCATCTCGGCGTATAGGGGATGGATCCGGCTTCGAATCTTCATTGCGGCAGTGTACTCCCTTGGCGCAGGCACGCGGGCGCTTCCTTGCGCGCTTAACGCGCGGTTTCGCGATTTGCACGGCCCTCGGCGCCGTCTGTCGAGAACGCGGCGGCGCCCGGTCCTATCCCGGACCTCTGCCCGATGCTTTGCCGGGAAGAGGAAATGCACGCATGTCCTACGAATTGAACCGCAGGCTGGCCGCTCGCCGCGATCCCCTCCCGACGTCCGCGACGGTCGATCCCGTCACGGCCGACATCATCCGCGGCGCATTCGAGACGGTCTGCTTCGAGAGCGCCACGTACCTTGGACGCGCGGCCTCCTCGCCCATCATCAACCAGTCGAACGAGCGCAACGCCGCCATCGTCGATGCCCACGGCCGGCTCGCGATGGGCGCAGTGGGCACGCCGCACCTCACCTTCGTCAACCAGATGGAGACGCGCTGGGGCTTGATGAATCAGGAGCGGTACGATTGGGGCCCGGGCGACGTCTTCCTGGCCAACGACCCGGACCATGGCGGCGGCCACCTTCCGGACTACTGCGTCTATGGCCCGGTCTACGACGACAAGGGCGAACTCATCTGCATCCAGACTCTGCAGGCAGACTCTGCAGGCGCATCAGGGCGATACCGGCGGCAAGGATCCCGGCGGCTTCTCGCTCGACGCGACAGACGTGTTCACCGAAGGCGTGATCTACCCCTGCCTGAAGCTGGTCCACCGGGGCGAACTGCGGCGGGACGTGTTCGATACGGTGGTGCGCAACAATCGCTTCGCCACGTTCGCGGGCGACATCGCGGCAATGATCGGCGGTGTGCAGCACGCGGTCCGGATGCTGGAGACCCTCATCGCCGGGTGGGGCGCGGACGTGATCAAGGCGGCCATCAACCAGTCCATCGAACACACCGAGCGGCGCGTGCGCGAGGAAGTAGCACGCTGGCCGGACGGCACGCACGCGGCCACGGTCTTCATCGACCATGACACGGCCGGGACCAAGGATATCAAGGTCCACGTCACCTGCACCATCGCCGGGGATCAGTTGACGGTGGACCTCACCGGCACGGACGACCGGCCGGAACTGGTGGGCGTCTGGAACACCTTCGCCAACACACGCAGCTATGTCATGTGTCAGGTGGTGGCCGCCATGGACCCGACGATCGTCAAGAACGAGGGCTACTTCAACGCGGTCGACATTGTCGTGCCGGAGGGCTGCATCGCCCAGCCCCCGCCGAACAAGCCCGCCGCCCTCGGCTCGTTCCATCCGGCCTGCGAGATCACGGAAGCGGTCTGCATCGCGCTCTCCAACGTCGCGCCGGAACGCGCGCAGCCGCAGCTCTACAAGATCGGTATGCCCAACATGGTCGTGGGCTTCGACGACAACGGCATGATGTGGATGGATCAGGGTGTCGATTGCCGGTCGATGGACGTTTCCGCCGTCCAGGGCCTCGACGGGTGGGGTTCGTGCCCCAACGCGCTCGGCAGCCTGATCCTGTCCGAAGCCGAGGACGCGGAAAGCCGCTTCCCCATCCTCAACATCAGCCGTGAGATGACGACGGACGGCGGCGGCGCGGGGCAGTGGCGCGGCGCGCCGGGATCGCTCAACGTGAAGCAGGTACTGAAGCCCACTTCGGCGATGGCCTGGATGGTTTCGGCGGATCACCCCCTCAGCGGCATGTGCGGCGGGGATAACGCCATTCCCTACAGCAACCGCTTCGAAGTGGGTTCACCCAACGAGCGACAGATTGCGCACACCGCGCAGGATCTGCTGCCGGAGGGTGCGGTGATCGCCTACCAGCACGGCGGTGGCGCGGGCTTCGGACCGCCCCTGCAACGCGATCCCGAAGCGGTGAAGGAGGACGTGCTCGACGAGTACGTCAGCCTCACCGCCGCTCGCGAGAAGTACGGGGTCGTGCTCACGGGCAGCCTCCAAGACTATTCGCTGGAGGTGGACCACGCGGCGACCCAGGCGCTGCGGGCGCGGATGAGCGCAACTCTGGAAGCCGCCGAATAAGGCATTGGAACAGGACGGTTGCTCGCGAAAAGCGGGGCCACAGGGGGAGCCCGCGCGCGCCAGCCGCCGCGGGAGAAAAGGCGGGACATGAATTATCGCGTCGGCATCGACATCGGCGGCACCTTCACCGACTTCGCGCTCCTGAAAGATGACGAGGTCATCCTTCACAAGAATCTCTCCACCCCCGAGGATCGCTCGCTGGGCGTGATGCAGGGGCTTGGCGCCCTCGCCGCCAAGGAAGGCCTTTCCCTGCAGGAATTCCTCTCGCGCTGCGAGGCGATCGTCCATGGGACGACGGTGGCCGACAACACCCTGATCGAGATGAACGGAGCGGTCACCGGCCTTGTCACGACCGAAGGCTTCCGCGACGAGATCGAGTACCGGCGCGGGTTCAAGGAGGACATCTGGGACGTTCGCCTTGAACCGCCCAGGCCGATCACGCCGCGCCGCCGCCGCCTCACCGTGCCTGAGCGCGTCCTGCATGACGGCACCGTTCACAAGTCTCTCGACGAGGACGCCCTGCGCGAAGCCTGCCGCAAGCTGCGTCTGCAGAACGTCGAGGCGGTGGCGATCAGCTTCCTGTTCTCCTTCGTGAACCCATCGCACGAACGCCGCGCGCGCGAGATCGTGCAGCAGGAAATCCAGAACGCCTACGTCTGCGCCAGCCATGAAGTGCTGCCCCGCGCCCCGGAATACGACCGCACTTCGACCACGGTGGTCAACGCCTATGTAGGGCCGCGCGTCACCGGCTATCTCGAGAAGCTGGTGCAGCGCCTCGTCGAAGGTGGGTACGAACGGCAGCTCATGGTCATGCAGGCGTCAGGTGGCGTGATGACCAAGGCATACATCGACGGCGCACCGGTACGGGTTCTCGCCTCAGGGCCGGCTGGCGGCGTTGTCGGCTCGGCCCATTGCGGCACAGCCAAGGGGTGTCCGGACCTGCTCTGCGTCGATATGGGCGGGACCAGCTACGACATGTCGCTGGTGATAGACGGGCAGGCGCCAGCGGAAGCGGGCTGGAACATGCATCACCGCTATATGGTCGGTGTTCCGATGGTAAAGGTGGAGACGCTGGGTGCGGGCGGCGGCTCGATCTGCCACGTCCATCGCGGCGCCTTGCAAGTCGGGCCGCGTTCGGCAGGGTCGGATCCCGGACCCATCTGCTACGGTCGCGGCGGGACCGAGCCGACCGTGACCGATGCCCTCGTCATGCTGGGTCTTCTCTCGACGGATGAAGGTTTTGCAGGCGGAAGTTTCACCCTCTCCCGCGATGGCGTGGCGGAAGCCTTCCAGGCCATCGCCGAGGAGATGGGCCACGGCGACCCGGAGCAGGCCGCCTTCGACTGCTGGCGCGTGGTGAACGCCAACATGAGCCAGGGCGTGCGGCGCACAACGGCGGGCAAGGGAATCGATCCCAGGAACCTGGTAATGCTGGCCTATGGCGGCAACGGCCCCGCCTTCGCCGCCATACAGGCGGAAGACCTCGGCATTACCCGGGTTCTGGTGCCCCGAGCCTCGCCCACGTTCTCGGCCCTCGGCACTCTCGTCGCCAATCCCACCATCGATGAGGAGCGATCGTACATCGCCTCGGCGGGCGCCCTCGACGTGGAACGCATCAGAACGCTTTGGACGGAACTGTCGGACCGGGCCCGCCGGTATTTCGAGGGTGCCGGCTTCGTGCCGGGGGACGTGCGGGCGAACTACCAGCTCAACATGCGCTACCCGGGGCAGAACTTCTCGCTTTCGTTCGATTTCGCCGCGGACGCGCCGCTCGGCGATTTGTCGTTCATCCAGAAGGATTTCGCCGAGCGCGCGGTGGCGTTGTTCAACGCGCGCCACATGGCGGAGTATGCCCATGTGCGCGAACACGAGGTGCCGGAAATTTCCGGGGTCCGCCTCGCCGCCCATGTGGTCACCCCCTCACCCAAGGCATCCGGCGGCTTCGTGTCGAGCGGCGTTGCGCCTGTTCCGGCCAAGGAACGGCGCGCCAACCTCGGGAGGGGATTCGGTCAGGTGCCGGTCCATATCGGCCGCGACCTTGCTCCGGGGATGGAGGTGACGGGCCCGGCCATCATCGAGGAAACGTTCACCACCATCGTCGTCTACCCCGGATGGAAAGCCCAGATCGATAGGGCGGGAGACTACCAGCTCGTGCGCAGTTGAGCCAATCAATCAACCGCTTGCAACGGCGACCCACCGTCACGCGGTAAAAGGATCGTCCGTGATGGTCACGCCAGCTTGAGATTCCCCTCCATGCGCCTACATTGGGGTGCGAAAGGACGGTTTCCCGCACAATGAACGACGACCAGCCCAACGGCAATCCCTGGGTAAAGAGCCTGCTCGTATGGGGCGGAATCTTCTTCGCGCTCCTGATCGTGGTGTCGATGTTCGGATCGCGCGCCACGACCGGCCCGGCGATTCCCTATTCCGACTTCCGCAGCAAGGTCGCCGAAGGCAGCGTTGCCGCCGTCGAGATTTCCGAAGACCGGATCGACGGCAAGCTCAAGAACGGCGAGAGCTTCAGCACCGTGCCCGTTCCCGGCGACACCACGCTGACCGACCTGCTCCAGCGCAACGACGTCAAGTATTCCGGCAAGGAGGCCGAACAGGGCAGCCTGCTGCTTTACATTCTGGCGCAGACCCTGCCGTTCCTGCTGATCGTCGGCATCGCCTTCTTCGCGCTGCGCCAGGTCCAGAAGGGCGGCGGCTCGGGCGCGATGGGCTTCGGCAAGTCTAAAGCCAAGATGCTGACCGAGCGTTCCGGCCGCGTCACATTCGATGACGTCGCCGGCATCGACGAGGCGCGTGAAGAGCTGGAGGAAATCGTCGAGTTCCTGCGCGATCCCAGCCGCTTCTCCAAGCTGGGCGGCCAGATTCCCAAGGGTGCGCTGCTGGTCGGTTCGCCGGGCACCGGCAAGACGCTGCTCGCCCGCGCGATCGCGGGTGAGGCGGGCGTGCCGTTCTTCACGATCTCGGGTTCCGACTTCGTCGAAATGTTTGTCGGCGTCGGCGCCAGCCGCGTGCGCGACATGTTCGAGCAGGCCAAGAAGAACGCGCCATGCATCGTTTTCATCGACGAAATCGACGCTGTGGGTCGTCATCGCGGCCACGGTCTTGGCAATTCGAACGATGAACGCGAGCAGACGCTGAACCAGCTTCTGGTGGAGATGGACGGCTTCGAGGCGAACGAAGGCATCATCATCATTGCGGCGACGAACCGTCCCGACGTGCTCGACCCCGCATTGCTGCGCCCCGGCCGCTTCGACCGTCAAGTCGTGGTCCCCGTGCCCGACATCGAGGGCCGCGAAAAGATCCTTGCTGTCCACATGAAGAAGGTGCCGCTGGCGCCTGACGTGAACCCGCGTGTCATCGCACGCGGCACCCCGGGCTTCTCGGGCGCGGACCTTGCCAACCTTGTGAACGAGGCGGCCCTGCTTGCCGCACGGCGCAACAAGCGCCTTGTCGCCATGCAGGAATTCGAGGACGCCAAGGACAAGGTCATGATGGGCGCGGAACGCCGCTCCATGGTCATGACCGAGGATGAGAAGAAGATGACCGCCTACCACGAGGCCGGTCACGCGATCGTCTCGCTGAACGAATCGGCTTCGGACCCGATCCACAAGGCCACCATCATCCCGCGCGGCCGCGCGCTGGGCATGGTCATGCGCCTGCCGGAGCGTGACAGCTATTCGTACCACCGCGACAAGATGCTTGCGAACCTCTCGGTCGCGATGGGCGGCCGCGTGGCGGAAGAGATCATCTTCGGCTACGACAAGGTGTCCAGCGGCGCATCCTCGGACATCCAGTACGCCACCAGCCTGGCCCGTTCGATGGTCACCAAGTGGGGCATGTCCGACAAGCTCGGCCCGCTGCAGTACGAGGACACCCAGGAAGGGTATCTCGGGATGGGCGGCACCCAGCGCACGATGGCGTCGGACGAGACCAACCGCCTGATCGACAGCGAAATCCGCCTGCTGGTGGACAATGCGCATGCCCGCGCCACGCAGATCCTGCAGGACCAGAACGAAGCCCTGCACACCCTGGCTCAGGCCATGCTGGAATACGAGACGCTTTCGGGCGACGAGATCAAGCAGCTGCTCGAAAGCGGCCGCATCGACCGTCCGTCTGAGCCGCGCGGTTCGGCGACGCCCCGTCCGCTATCCGGCTCGGCTATTCCCAAAGCCGGAAAGCGCCTCTCCGGCGGCGCCGCACCTCAGGGCGCCTGAAGCCACACCCTTAGAGTTCTCCCCTGGGAGAATGCAGGAGGGGGCGTTGGACGCAAGTCTGACGCCCCTTTTGCATGCCTGCTCGAGAGCACCGCCCGCCGCGGAGCGGGCACCCCACCTCAGAAGCTGGTCTGGGCCATGATGAGGACGAAGAACAAGGCCAGCGCAGTTGCGGCAAAGCCGATCAAGAGGAACGTGCGCCAGACTGCGCCCCTGCGGCTCAACGCGTAAGCGCCCCGCAACTGACGATACATATGGACGGGAGGCACGAAGAACAACAACGGCGCCACGCTCC
The DNA here is from genome assembly GCF_002916655.1 of Novosphingobium sp. HII-3. Taxonomy (GTDB): domain Bacteria; phylum Pseudomonadota; class Alphaproteobacteria; order Sphingomonadales; family Sphingomonadaceae; genus Novosphingobium; species Novosphingobium panipatense. The sequence continues at coordinate 75,885 of NZ_PPSM01000047.1, read as the reverse complement.
CTGCTCCCACCGCACCAAGGATCATCGCAAGGATGACGATCATCGTCATGAAGCAAAGCGAATAAGTTACGAAGACTGTGTGATCGTACAAGTGGAAGCGGCCGCTGAAAGGAAACAGCAGCCAGAGGAAAGGGACGGAGATCGGTATCAGCGCCCAGCTGTACTTGTAGGCATAAGTCTGGATCTTGTAGATCGCGAGATCGGGGTTGGCGCGGAATTTCTGAACCGCCTTCGTCAGTCGGGGGAACCGCGTACCGTTGATCTGAACGTCGACGTTCTCGCCCTGCGCTGCGCGGATCGCCGCAAGCGCATCGCGGTGCTCCCCTATCTCCTCATCCAGCTCCTGCGTCGTCTGGCCCTTGCTCGCGGCCAGCTTGCGGCGGTCCTGTAGCCGCGCAAGTTCCCCTTCCAGCTCATCGACCTGCCGGGAAAGCGCCCGGTCGTCACTGCGCACATCAGCCGGCCTCTCACCACCCTGCGTGCTGTGGAAGACGGCGAACATGAGAAAGACGCTGAACAGGAAGAGCGCGATCGGCGACACGAAGCTCGCACGCCGCCCCTCGACGTACTGGCGCGTCAGTTCGCCGGGCTTCCAGGCAAGAAGCGGAAGAGTCCGCCAGATCTTGCCTTCGAAATGAAAGACGCCGTGCAGCAGGTCGTGGAAGAACGCGCCCAGTGTGCGATGGACATGCGCGGCCTGCCCGCAGGCATGGCAATGCGTACCGACGAGGGCAGTGCCGCAATTCAGGCAAGCACTTTCGTGCGTGTGCCCGTCCTGCACGAGCCTCTGCTCCTTCTCCAGCGCGGAAGCGGTCAGCACCCCCTGCCCCAGATCCGCTACACCCTCGCCGATCCCACTCATTTCGTCCCCCTTGAATGGGGCGTGAAACTAGGGCGACATTGTTGCTGGCGCAATGGAAAGGCATCGTGTCGTCACCGGCCCCGTCGGAAGGCTGAACCGCTACGGTGCCGGGACGCAGAAAAGGGGCTCATCCCAAAGGACAGCCCCCATCCGTTATCACGAGAAACGAAGCGCCGGCGGACCGGCGCCCGGCATCAACCGTCGTAGTCGCCACCCAGCGAGGTGTTGCGGGTCGGAGCGGAAGCAGTAATGCGCAGCGCTTCGGCCGACTGGCTGAGCGAACCGATCTCGTCCATCTCGTCGTCGTCGTCCGGCAGGACGCGCTGCATCGACGTGACGAGCGTTTCCTTGAGGTTCGCGGGAACGACGGTCTGTTCCGCGATTTCGCGCAGGGCGACGACCGGGTTCTTGTCACGGTCGCGATCGACGGTCAGTTCCGCGCCGCCCGAAATCTCACGTGCGCGCTGCGCCGCGAGGAGGACGAGGTCGAAGCGGTTGGGGATCTTGTCGACGCAATCTTCGACAGTAACGCGCGCCATGGGCACTCCCGGATTAGAATCTGTGGGATCGGAAAAGGCGCCAAGTAGAGCGGCAGGCCGTGAAAGTCAAGGAAACCGGCATTCGCTTCTAGCGCACCCGGCCGCTGCCGATGCCTCGGCCGTCAGCCGGCGGCAAGCCGGACCGGCTTCTCCATCTCAAGCCGGTTGCGCCCTTTGGCGCGCGCGACGAACAGCGCCATTTCGGCCCGGCCCATCGTCGAATCGAGGCTGGTGGCGATTCGCGCCACGCTGGCGCTGGCCGTCACCGCGAAGGTGCCCTCGCCCACGGTCTGCTTGAGGTCCGCCAGCGTCGTCACCACGCGGCGGCAGATGCCCTCCGCCTCAACGGGTGTCACGCGCGGTAGGATCACGGCAAATCGTTCGGAGCCAATGCGCGAAATGAGATCATCGGTGCGCAGCAGTTCGCGCAGGAGATCCCCGAAGACGGTGAGGACCTCATCGCCCGCACTCTGCCCGTACTGCATGTTGATCGTACGGAAGAAATCGATACTGAACAGCGCCAGGCAGCCGTCCATGCCCGCGTCAAGCATGTGCCTGAGCATCGAGACGAAGGCCGCGCGGTTCGTCAGGCCGGTGAGTGCATCGGTGTACGTCGCGGTGAACAGGCGTTCGCTCAGGGAGCGCAGTTCATCCACGCTACGCATGACCCCCAACACCCCATAGGGCGCTCCGTCCGCCCGCAGCAGGGCGCGCAGGCGCAATTCGAACCAGCGTTTGCGGCTGTCCTCTGCAAGAGCGGGGAATTCGAACCAGTCCACATCGTCACCGGCGAGGGCGCGGGCGTGTGCCTTGGCGACCTGCTGCCGCGCCTCGGGCGCCACGAGGTCGAGGAGCAGGCGCTGCGGCGCAAGGCCTTCTCCGCCCGCAGCGTCACTCGCTTTGTGGCCGAGGCGCTCCATGCCGGGGCTCGCATGAACGATCGCGCCGTCCGGATCGGTCTTGAAGATGATGTCTGTCGAACTCTCGGCCAGCATCCCATAAAGTACGGAGCTTTCCTGGAATGTGAAGTTCATGCCCATGCCGGCCGCGCCTCGGTTCTTCGATCATACCGATCGGCCACAACGGCCTCCCTCCAATCGATTCTGCTCTCGGCGCCAGCAGTAAAGCACTTCCCAGACAAAGTTAACAATCTTAACCATGAATAGGATGAAATCGGACTGAAGACCAAGTGCGTTAGCTAACGAACTTTACTTAGTCGTAAAATTGTCCATTTTTTACCAACCGTTACCGCAAGTTCATAATGATAGAACTTTGACCGGAGGGATTGATTTCTGGATTGCTGCCGTTCGAGCGCAACGAACTTCAGAGCTCGATCATGATACGGACTTTGTCCGGCGTCGTCTCCACAGCGGCGGCGATCTGTTCGCGGCAACGGGTGATGAGGTCCGTAAGTCCGGGCACCGCACGACTGGAGCGCAGGTCCGCCGCCTCCACGCCGAGAGCTTCCGCGATCGCGTCGAGACGGTCCTCGATCGGCCGGGCGCGTCCCTGCTCCCACGCCCAGACGGTCGGCTTGCTGACGCCGAGCCGCGCGGCCAGTTCGCCCTGGGTGAGGCCGCGCAGCTTGCGCAGGCGATGAAGCCGCTCGCCGAGGCTCTCTCCGCCGATCGCGCTGGGGCCCGCAGGCGTGGGGGCAGCGCCAAGGCCAAGCTCGGTCTGGACGGCGCTGCGCAACTGCGCGGCGCGCAGCGTCGCACTGGGGATGCGGCCTTCGAAGGCACAGCCATAAAGCGCGCCGCTCGCCCAGATAACGCGGGCACGGGTCTGCGGGGCTTCGGGAAGATCCAGCTCGAGCGCTTCCCCGATCTCAAGCGAAACCTTGCTTTCCAGCAGCACGCCGGTTTCGGAGAAGTTATGAAGGATGACCTGCACCGCCTCGCCGTTCTCCAGCGCGCCCTTCGTCTCCAACAGCAACCTGCGGCGTTCCGCACGCGGCTTTCCTGCTGCTTCCATCGTCTCGAAGTGTGCCGCTATCGGCATTCTGTGGCCTCCCGTTGCCCGGCAAAAGTCCACGAGTTGGGTTAAGATTTAGTTAGTGATCCCCTCCCTCTCCCTCGAAGGGAGTATAGCTTTCCGCCATTTTCTTGACGGTCCTGCGGGTTAAAGCTGCCCTTAGCCCCCGCAAAGCCAATATGGCTGGCATCGCCGCATGGTCAGGCCCATCTGCGGCAGACCATGACACAGAATCGCGCAGACACCGCCCGTAAGGGCAAGGTCCATCTCGTGGGTGCCGGCCCTGGCGACCCCGATCTTCTGACCCTGCGCGCCGCCCGCATCATCATGAATGCGGCGCTGATCGTGCATGACGGCCTCGTCGATCCGTCCATCCTTGCCATGGCGCGGCCCACGGCACGCCTCGTCTCCGTCGCCAAGAGCCGTTCGCGGCACACGATGAGGCAGGAGGACATCAACGCCCTGCTCGTCCGCGAAGCGCTGGCGGGGCATGACGTGGTCCGGCTCAAGGGCGGTGACCCCTTCATCTTCGGCCGCGGCGGCGAAGAGGCGCAGGCCTGCAAGGAAGCGGGCATCGCGGTGGAGGTCGTGCCGGGCATCTCGTCCGCGCTCGGTGCCTCGGCATCCGCGCAGATTCCGCTGACTCACCGTGAGCATGCGTCCATCGTCAGCTTCGTGGCAGGCCAGTGCAAGGGCCTGTCGGACCAGGACTGGTCGGGACTGGCCGGTCCCGGCCGAACGCTGGTGATCTTCATGGGCGTGGCAACGGCGGCGCAGATCTCCGAAAAGCTGATCGCGGATGGCCTTGCCCCCGATGCCGCAGTCGCCGTGATCGAGAACGCCACCCGCGCCGACATGCGCGTGCTGCGCGCGCCGCTCGCCGGGCTTGCTCACCTTGTGGAGAGCGAAAGAGTGCAAAGCCCCGCGCTTATCGTTATCGGCTCCGTCGCCGCTGCAGCGGACAACACCATACGCGCCCTGGCGCGGGAGGCAGTACAGTGAAGATCCTGACGGGCAACGACCTGAAGACCGGCGCGGTCATCTGGTGGACCGGCGTGGGCTGGTCGCTCAACGTGAATGATTCCACCGATGTCGGCGAGCATGGCGCCGCCATCATCGCGCGCGAAGAAGGCGCGCAGAACGTCTTCGCCGCTTACGTGGTCGATGGCGTGAAGACCGACGAGGGCGTGCGGCCATCGCACATCAAGGAGCGCATCCGCGCTCTCGGCCCGACCGTGCGTCCTGACCTGACGCTCAAGCCCTCCGACCCCGAAGCCGTGAACTGGGTAATCTGATGTACAAGTACGACGAATACGACCAGCAGATGGTCGACACCCGCGTCGCGGAATTTCGCGACCAGGTCCGCCGCCGCATCGCCGGCGACCTGACCGAGGACCAGTTCAAGCCGCTGCGCCTGCAGAATGGCCTCTACCTCCAGCTGCACGCCTACATGCTGCGCGTGGCGGTGCCCTACGGCACCCTCAATTCCACGCAGATGACGCTGCTGGGCGACATCGCGGACAAGTACGACCGCGGCTACGGCCACTTCACCACGCGCCAGAACATCCAGTACAACTGGATCAAGCTGGAAGACACGCCCGACATCCTCGCCGAACTGGCGACGGTGGAGATGCACGCCATCCAGACGAGCGGCAACTGCATCCGCAACATCAGCTCGGACCAGTTCGCCGGTGCCGCCGAGGACGAGATACTGGACCCGCGCCCTTACGCGGAACTGCTGCGCCAGTGGTCGAGCTTCCACCCGGAATTCCTGGTGCTGCCGCGCAAGTTCAAGATCGCCGTCATCGCGTCCGAAACGGACCGCGCCGCGATGCGCCTGCACGACATCGGCATCAAGATGGTGAAGAATGACGCCGGAGAGATCGGCGCCCAGTTCTACGCCGGCGGCGGCATGGGCCGCACCCCAATGATCGCGCCGCTGATCCGCGAATTCGTGCCGATCCATCAGCTGATCACTTATGCCGAGGCGTGCCTGCGCGTCTACAACCGCTACGGCCGCCGCGACAACAAGTACAAGGCGCGCATCAAGATCCTTGTCCACGAACTGGGCCGCGACGAGTATGTGCGCCAGGTCGAGGAAGAGTTCGCGCACCTGCTCACCCAGCCGATCGAGCCCCCGCTCGCCGAGCTGGAGCGGATCAAGGCGCACTTTGTCGACCCCGCGTTCGACGCCGCCGCTTCGGACGAGCTGGACCTCACCGATCCGGACTTCCGCCTCTGGGTGGAACGCAACACCACGCCGCACAAGCAGCCGGGCTACATCATCGCCACGGTGTCGCTGAAGCCCGTGGGCGGCATCCCCGGCGACGCGACGGCCGACCAGATCCGCCTGATGGCCAAGCTGGCAAAGGATCACTCGTTCGACGAACTGCGCGTCACCCATGCGCAGAACATCGTGTTCCCGCACGTCAGGAAGTCCGATCTCTACACCGTCTGGAAGGCGCTGGACGAGGCGGGTCTCGGCACGGCGAACCTCGACACCGTGGGCGACATCATCGCCTGCCCCGGCCTCGATTACTGCAGCCTCGCCAATGCCCGCTCGATCCCTGTCGCCCAGAAGATCTCCGAACGCTTCGGCTCGGCGCGGAAGCAGGCGGAAATCGGCGAGCTGAAGCTCAAGATCTCGGGCTGCATCAACGCCTGCGGTCACCATCACGCCGGCCACATCGGCATCCTCGGCGTCGACAAGAAGGGTCTGGAAAACTACCAGCTTCTCTTCGGCGGCAGCGAAGGTGCGGATACCTCCCTCGCCCGGATCATCGGCCCCGGCTTCACCGAAGACGGCGTCGTCGATGCCATCGAAAAGGCCACGCAGGTCTACCTCGCCAACAAGCAGGGCGAGGAGCGTTTCCTCGACACCTATCGCCGCATCGGCATGGAGCCGTTCAAGGAGGCCATCTATGGTTGACGTCCAGTTCCGTTTCCGCAGCGACGACGCCGTGAACGATCCGGCCGTGACGGTGGATTCGATCGGCGAACAGTCGAACGCCACGGCCGTCCGCATCGAACCGGGCGACGACGCGCGCGAGCTGCTGCCTTACCTCGATCGCCTGGCGCTGGTGGAAGTGAACTTCCCTTCCTGGACGGACGGACGCGGCTACTCCTCCGCGCGCATCCTGCGCGAAGCCGGCTACACCGGCGAACTGCGTGCCGTGGGCGATGTCGTGATCGACATGCTCCGCCATCTCCAGCGCTGCGGCTTTGACGCCTTCGCGCCTGAAAAGGCGCTCAACGAGGCCGACGCCAAGGCCGCGTTCGAGCGCTGGGAAAATGTCTACCAGGCCACCGCGATAGACGGTCGCCAAGCCATCTGGGCGAAGCGGCACCCAGCCGCCTGAGCCCGGAGCGAAGGAACCTGCCCCATGTTCCGTACCGAAGCTGACAATGAAGCCCGCACCCCTGCTCGGGTGATCCAGCGCATCGACACGTCCCCTCGTTTCACCGAGGCCGACGCGGTGCGTCTCAACCGCCTCTTCCGCGGCACCGACACGAGCGAGATGCTCGAGACGCTGCTTAAGGAACGCATGGCGGGGGATGTGGCGATCGTGTCCAGCTTCGGTGCGGAAAGCGCCGTCCTGCTCCACCTGCTCAGCCGGGTCGACAAGGGCGTGCCGGTGCTGTTCCTCGATACCGGGAAGCACTTCCCGGAAACACTCGCCTACCGCGACCGGCTGGTGGAGCGCCTCGGCCTCACGAACCTCGTGAACCTCACGCCGGACGCGACTGAGATCACGAAGAAGGACGAAAACGGCCTGCGCTGGTCCTGGGACCCGGACGGCTGCTGCGAGATCCGCAAGGTCAAGCCGCTCGCCACGGCGCTGGCGGGCTATGACGCCTCGTTCACCGGCCGCAAGGCGTTCCAGGCGGCGACCCGATCCAGCCTGCCCCGCTTCGAGATTGACACGGCCGACGCGCAGGGACGGCTCAAGATCAACCCGCTGATCGACTGGTCGGCCGAGCGTCTGGCTGCCTACATCGCCGAGCACGACCTGCCGCCGCACCCACTCGTGGCGGAAGGTTATCCCTCGATCGGCTGCATGCCCTGCACCAGCAAGGTCGCGCCTGGCGAGGATCCCCGGTCCGGCCGCTGGAAGGGCTGGGACAAGACGGAGTGCGGCATTCACGTTCCCGGCAAGGACAATGGTCCCGCAAGCGAGTTGCCGCCGGACTTCGATCCGGTTTTCTGACGGCCCAGCAGGCGCGCGCGATCCGCATCCGTGCACATTCCTCACAGTGGCGTTGCAGGAAACGCATCGCTGCCCGGGTAGTGCGTGTCACGAAACGTTTCTATTTTGCACCGCAACATGAATCAATCCTCCCCCACCCGCACGACGCATCCCGCGCTCGTCATCCTTGCGCTCGCGATGGGCGCCTTCGCCATCGGCACGACAGAGTTCGCGGCGATGAGCCTTGTCCCCTTCTTCGCGCGTGATCTCGGCCTGACCGAGCCCGAGGCCGGCCATGCGATCAGCGCCTATGCTCTTGGCGTCGTGGTCGGCGCGCCGGTGATCGCGGTCCTTGCCGCCAAGCTGGAGCGGCGCCTGCTGCTCATCGGACTGATGGCGGTGTTCGCGGTGGGCAACGGCATCTCGGCCCTGGCATCAAGCTATCCGCTGCTGCTGCTGTGCCGCTTCATCAGCGGGCTGCCGCACGGGGCCTACTTCGGCATCGCCGCGCTGGTCGCCGCCTCCCTGGTGCCCGGCAACAAGCGCACGCAGTCGGTGGCGATGGTCATGTCGGGCCTGACGGTGGCGACCATCATCGGCGTTCCCGCCGCCAATTGGCTGGGACAGGCGCTCGGCTGGCGGAGTGGTTTCGCCGTCGTCTCCGGCCTTGCCATCCTCACGATGGCGCTGGTCGCCCTCTTCGCCCCGCACCAGCCGGCCGACGCCGACGCCAGCCCGCTGCGCGAACTGGGCGCGCTGCGCCGTCCGCAGGTGCTGCTCACGCTGCTCACCGGCGCCATCGGCTTCGGCGGCCTGTTCTGCGTCTATACATACGTCGCCTCGACCATGATCGAAGTCACGCACGTATCGGAAAAGTTTGTCCCCGCCGTGCTCGCCGTCTTCGGCGTCGGCATGACCGCAGGCAACCTGTTCTGGGCCTGGATGGCCGACCGCGCGCAAAGCCGCGCCGCCATCAGCGCTCTGCTGTTCAGCGCCGTCTCCCTTGCCCTCTTCTCCGTGATGGCGGGCAACGTGTGGACGCTCTCTCTCGTTGTTCTGCTGATTGGCTTCGGCGGCGGCCTCGGCACGATCCTGCAGACCCGGCTGATGGACGTGGCCGGTGATGCGCAGGCGCTTGCCGCCGCTGCCCACCACAGCGCCTTCAACTTTGCCAATGCCCTCGGGCCCTGGCTCGGCGGCATGGCGATCTCGGCGGGGTTTGGCCTCACCTCGACCGGCTGGATCGGCTCGGGCCTGGCGCTCGGCGGGTTGGCGATCTTCCTGGTGACTCTATCGCTTCACAGGCGCGAGACGCTGCACGCCTGCGCGGCCTGACCGTTCAGGCCTGCAGCCGCCGTTCCAGCAGCATGTGAACGGCTTCGGGCGTCGTCTCGAGTTCGGCGACGAAGTAGTTCTGAACGGGTGCGCCTTCCTCGAAAAGGGGGGCGCCCCGCCCCAGCGTGCGGGACAGCACACGCAGCCAGATGGCATCGGCCTGACCACAGCCCAGCGCCGCACCCATGGCTCCGGCCTCACCAACGACCAGCACCGGCCTGTCGCCCGCCGCGTCCTGCGCGGCGGCGAAGGCAGCGGCATAGTCCGGCATGAAGCGGAAATTGTCTCCGGACGGGGCAGCAGGGGCCGTCTCGCTCACGACGAAGACCGGTGTCCCGGGCGGATAGGCCTCGGCCATCCACCCGACGTCGCCCGGAAGTTCGTAGGAGCGGCGGCTCATCACGATCGCCCCGCAGGCCATCTCGAGCCGACCGGATAGGCCGCTGCCGTCGAGGTCTGCGGTGGAGAGCACATTCCGGCCACCCGCATCGGCCCAAAAGCCATCCAGGCTCGATGCTGCGTCGACGATGAGTCTGCCCATAGATTTCGCTCCGACGACCGTTGGAATCGCGTTCGATCTGGCTGCAGTGGACCCAACACCTGAATTGCGGAGCGGTTTCCCAACTCCGGCAAACAGTTGCCGCAGCGCGACAGCCGCCCTCCGCGCCCTTTGCAGACGCGGGGGCGTGCGGGCACTCTTACCGCAGGGGGAAGCCGGCGTCAGCCGATCATCATGAGGCTCGCGTTACCACCCGCCGCCGTGGTGTTGACGGAGACGGAAACCTCTTCGAGCAGGGATGCGCAATTGGGGCCGATACCATTCCGGTCCCACAGGTGAACCGGCACGATCGGTCCCGGCAGCCGCGCCACCGCCTCGCAGGCCTGGCGCACGGCCTGTGCGTCGCCTTCGACCACGCAGGCGGCATAAGGCGCATCGTCCGCGTGGCGGAGGCGGGCCTCCACCGCTTGTGGCAATCCGGCCGGAAGGTCCGCCGTCTCGACGGTCGCGGTGTTGCCTGTCGCCAGCACCGCCGCGATCTGGCCCAGAAGACCCTCGCGCGTAGCGGGGCGGAGCAGAACGCGCCCACGGGGATGAAGCGCGTAGACGTTGCGCTCACCCACCGGCCCCGGCAGCAGCACTTCGCGGCCCAGCGCGGTGTCCTGGCCCAATCGGCGCGCGAAGGTGGCGGCCGAGGTTTCGCCCTGCGCGTCAAGCCACGCCGCGTAGGCAGTCAATTCCGCAGGCGCATGCTCCGCAGGCGCAAGCACCACCGGCGCCTGCTTCATCAGCCGGCCGAGGTAGAGCGGGCCGCCCGCCTTGGGCCCGGTGCCGGAAAGGCCACGCCCTCCGAACGGCTGCACCCCGACGATGGCGCCGATGGTGTTGCGGTTGACGTAGAGGTTGCCCGCCCTGACCGCCGCCGTCACGCGCGCGACCGTCTCGTCGAGGCGGGTGTGCAGGCCGAAGGTCAGGCCGTATCCCGTGGCGTTGATGCTGTCGATCAGCGCGTCCAGGTCCTTGCGGCGGAACCGCACGACGTGAAGCACGGGCCCGAAGACCTCACGCTCCAGCTGGTCGATGGCGTCGATCTCGATGATCGTGGGTGCCACGAAGGTGCCGTGCTGCGTCTCGGTTCCAAGCGCGGTCTGCTCGACGCGGCAACCCTTCGCGCGCATCGCATCGATGTGGCGCATGATGCCGTCGCGAGCTTCCTGGGTGATGACGGGACCGATATCGACTCTGAGACGGTCGGGCTTGCCCACGCGCAATTCGGCCAGAGCGCCGCGCAGCATGGTAAGCGTGCGATCCGCCACGTCCTCCTGCAGGCACAGCACGCGCAGAGCCGAGCAGCGCTGGCCCGCGCTGTCGAAGGCGGATCCGATGACGTCCGCCACCACCTGCTCCGCCAGCGCGGAACTGTCCACGATCATGGCGTTCTGGCCGCCCGTCTCGGCGATCAGCGGGATCGGGCGCCCATCCGCCGACGTGCGGGCCGCCAGCTGGCGCTGGATAAGGCGGGCGACTTCGGTGGAGCCGGTGAACATCACCGCCGCTGTCTCCGGCGCGGCGACGAGCGCAGCGCCAAGCTCGCCGGGTCCCGGCATGAACTGCAGCGCATCGGCGGGCACGCCGGCTGCGTGGAGGATACGCACGGCCTCGGCTGCGATCAGCGGGGTTTCCTCGGCAGGCTTCGCCAGCACCGGATTGCCCGCGACCAGCGCGGCCGCCACCTGCCCGGTGAAGATCGCCAGCGGGAAGTTCCACGGACTGATGCAGACCACCGGCCCCAGCGCCGCCTGCTCAGGTCCGACCGTCGCGCGCGCCTGCTGCGCGTAGTAGCGCAGGAAGTCGATCGCCTCGCGCACTTCGGCAACGGCGTTGGCCGCGGACTTTCCGGCTTCGCGGATCGCCAGCCCCATCAGCACCCCCATGCGGTCCTGCATGAGATCGGCCGCCCGGTCCAGGAACGCGGCGCGGTCCGCCACCGGCACCCCGCTCCAGTCCGAGACGGCGGCGCGAGCAACGGCCGCGGCGGCCGCTTCGGGCGCAGCCTCGATGACGGTGCCGACGATATCCGCATGATCGGCGGGGTTGCGAACAGGACGCGGCTGGCCTTCGCCGCTTTCCGGGGCCGCGCGCCACTCCGTACCGGCGGACGCGACGAGCGCGTCGGCCAGCCCGGCGAGGGCGATCTCGTCCGTCAGGTCGATGCCGTCCGAATTGCGGCGATCGGGGTACAGGTCGGCAGGCCGGGCGATGAGGTCATGCCGGGCGCCGGGCTGAGGCATCGCGCGCACCACCTCGACCGGGTCGGCCACCATGGATTCCACCGGCACCGCCGGATCGGCGATGCGGTTCACGAACGACGAGTTGGCGCCGTTTTCCAGCAGGCGGCGCACCAGGTACGCCAGCAGCGTCTCGTGCGTGCCGACCGGCGCGTAGATGCGGCAGGGGCGGTCCAGCTTGTCCTTGCCCACGACCTGCGAATAGAGCGCCTCGCCCATGCCATGCAGGCACTGGAACTCGTACTTGCCCACGGCGAAGTTGGGACCGGCAAGGTGGTAGATCGTGGCGAGGGTCTGCGCATTGTGCGTCGCGAACTGGGGGAACACCGCGTCCGGCGCGGCCAGCAACTGGCGGGCGCAGGCTACGTAGGAAACATCGGTGTGGACCTTGCGGGTGTAGACCGGGAAGTCGGCCAGCCCGTCCACCTGCGCCCGCTTGATCTCGGCGTCCCAGTAAGCGCCCTTGACGAGGCGAACCATGATCCGGCGGCCCGCCCGGCGCGCGAGATCGACGATCCAGTCGATCACGAAGGGGCAGCGCTTCCCATAGGCCTGGATCACGAACCCGAGGCCATCCCAGCCTGCCAGTTCCGGATCGAGCGCGAGGTTCTCCAGCAGGTCGAGCGAAAGTTCGAGGCGGTCCGCCTCCTCGGCATCGATGTTGAAGCCGATGTCGTAGCCCTTGGCCATCAGCGCCAGCGCCTTCACGGCGGGGAGCAGTTCGCCCATGACGCGATCGGCCTGAGCGCGGGCGTAGCGGGGGTGCAGCGCGGACAGCTTGATGGAAATCCCCGGGCCCTCGTAGATGCCCTTGCCGCCCGAAGCCTTGCCGATGGCGTGGATGGCGTTTTCGTAATCCGCGTAGTAACGCCGGGCGTCCGCCGCCGTCGTCGCCGCTTCACCCAGCATGTCGTAGCTGTAGCGGAAGCCCTTGCCCTCCAGCTCGCGGGCGCGCTTCACGGCTTCGTCGATGGTTTCGCCGGTGACGAACTGTTCACCCATCATGCGCATGGCCAGATCGACGCCGCGCCGGATGACGGGCTCACCGGCGCGCGCGATCAGCCGCGTGAGCGCCGCGCCCAAGCCCTTGTCGTCCACCGAACCGACCAGTTTGCCGGTAACCACGAGGCCCCAGGTCGCGGCGTTGACGAACAGGGACTTGCCGCCGCCCAGATGCCCGCTCCAGTCCCCGTCCGCGATCTTGTCACGGATCAACGCGTCACGGGTGGCGTCGTCGGGGATGCGCAGAAGCGCTTCGGCAAGGCACATGAGGGCGACGCCCTCCTGGCTGGACAGCGCGTATTCCTGCACCAGTCCTTCGACGCCGGTTCCCTTGTGATTGGCGCGCAGCGTCGTGACGAGCGCGGTGGCAGTCCGGCGCACCGCCGCGCGGGTCGGCTCGTCAAGCGTGGCCCTGTCCAGCAGCGGTGCAAGGCACTCGGCTTCATCCCGGCGGCGCGCATCGGCGATGGCAAGGCGCAGCGGGGTCATTGCACGGAGGGCGGGGGCGAACTGGGAAAAAGGAGCGGTCATGTTTCGAGCCGTAACCGATTCACGCTTGGCGATCCGACTTTTCAATCGCATGTAGCGATGGGCTTAGACTTATTTTCCATGATGCATCAGGCAAATTGAATGGCGAAACGCCCTCAGACGGTCGAAATGGATGACCTGGACCGTAAGATCATTGCAATTCTGCGCACCGACGGCCGCATCACCGTGACGGATCTCGCCAAAGCCGTCGGGATGTCCAAGACTCCGTGCCAGGTGCGGTTGCGACGGCTGACGGAAGCCGGGGTGATCCGCGGCTTTCGCGCGGTGGTGGATCCCGCCAGCCTCGGCCTCGATCATGTCGCCTTCGCCGAGGTGAAGCTGTCCGACACCCGCGAGGTGGCGCTGACCGAGTTCAACCGGGCGGTGCGCCGCATTCCCGAGGTGGAGGAATGCCACATGATCGCCAGTAGCTTCGACTACCTGCTCAAGGTCCGCACCGCCGATATCCGGCGCTATCGCGAAGTGCTGGGCGAAAAGATCTCCAGCCTCCCCCATGTCTCCAGCACGTCGACCTTTGTGGCGATGGAGACCGTTAAGGACGCGAGCAGTTGAAGCGGCTCGTTCCCACGCGGCTTCATTGACAACTGTAACCATTTAGGTTAGTTGCACACTATCCGTGGATCCTGCGGCCGCAGGTGAGACGGTGTTTCGGGTCGGCGTCGTGGGCAGCACGCGAGCGTACAAGCCGTGGTCCACGCCCACAGCGTCCTCCCGGAGCGGTTCACAGGAAAGGCGCCTTGCCGTCTTCTCCCACCAAGCCCCGTGCAATCGGCGCGTCGCCTGCGAGGCGGCGGCTTCCCACGGGGAGGACCGGCACTCGCGTCCTGCGAGCCCGCGCCGCCGGTCCGGACCGCTCCGTTCCAGGGCCGAACCGGGCTGTGCTGACTCTCCCCGGTCGTTCGCACGCGAAGGTCTCCCTCCTCGCGTTCCAGCAGGGACGCCCCGACGCCGACCCGATGTTATCCGGTCCTGCGCGGTCCTCCTTCCGGCGTTACCCCGCACTCGCCAGCGGGCGATGAAGCATGCCCCCGGGGCAGAGACGCCGACGAAGGGTCACGCGCGCGTGCCGGTCACCTTGGCCGAGCCGAACATCCCCATCTTGCACTTGCCGGAAACCGCGTCGCCCTCGAACAGAAGGTCGTACTTCAGCGTGATCTTCATCGGCTTCTCGACCTTCATCTCGAACCTGAGCTGGCTGCCCGCAAGGGTGCCCCCTGAGAATTCCTGACGGCCTTCCGGCGCTTCGAGGTAACCCGAGACGGTGGCACCGACCGTGTCGAAGTGGCCGACCATCTCCTGCGGTCCCATCGGCGTCTTGAGCACCATGGCCCAGTCACCGTCGATGGATGAAGACGCCACCGGCGCCGCCTCGACAAGCGGTGCCTCCTCCACGATCGGCGCAGCGGACTTTGCCTCTGCGGCCGGAGCACGGGTGCCAGAAACGTCGCGCTGCTCGATCACGTCGAGGATGCGTGCAGGCGTCAGCGGCAGGACCAGTTCCTCGATCTCGCCGAACGGGCTGAGGGCATCGGCAATGGCGTTCACCAGCGTCGGCGGGCCAATGATGCAGCCGCCCTCCCCCACTCCACGCATGCCGCCGATGGTCTGGGATGGCGTGCTGGCGTGCAGGTATTCGAAATCCGGCACGTCCGAGATCGTCGGCATGAGGTAGTCCTTGAACGTCGCCGCCAGCGGGTTGCCGCGCGCGTCGTAGGGCATGTCCTCCAGCAGCACCTGCCCGATCGCCTGCGCCAGTCCGCCGGCGATCTGTCCCTCCACGACGCCGGGATTGATGACGGTGCCGCAGTCCTCCGCGCTGATCCAGCGCAGGATCTTCACGAAGCCGGTTTCCGCGTCGACCTCGACGATGCAGCAGTGCGCCGCGCTCGTCATGGTCATCGGCGGCGGCTGGTAGCGGTACTGCGCCTCAAGCCCGGTTGGCGCGCCTTCGGGAAGGCGGCCGGGCTCGCCATAAGCGATCTCCGCAATTTCACGCAGGGAGCGGGACATTTCCGGCGCCCCGGCAACGTGAACGATCCCGCCCTCGATGGTGATCGCCTCCACGCTTGCGTTGGTAAGGTGCGCCGCAACCTGCTTCACCTTCTCCGACAGCAACTGCGCTGCACGCCAGGTGGCGCCGCCGGCGATAACCCCCTGCCGGCTGCCGGCGGCGCCCGGGCCGAAAGCGCCGATCGCGCTATCGCCCTCGTAAACGGCCACATCCTCGTACGCGACTCCCAACTGCTCGGCGATGACCTGCGCCATCGTCGTCGCCGTGCCGTGCCCCTGTGAGTGCGTGGACAGCATTGCCACGACCTTTCCGGTCGGCTCGACCCGCAGGTGAACCGTCTCTCCTGTCATCGGCGCCATGGAGCCGGCCGCGCCGGTGGGCTCGACATACGTGGCGACGCCGATGCCGAGATAGCGCCCCGCCTTGCGCGCCTCGGCCTGTTCGCGCCGAAAGGCGGCGAAATCGACGTTGGCGACCAGCTTCTCCAGACACTCGCCCGGGGTGATATCCTCAACCGGCACACCCAGCGTGGAGGTATGCGGCTGGTCCGTCAGGTAAAGGAGATTGCGGCGGCGAAGCTCCACGGGATCGATCCCGATGCGCCGCGCCGCCTTGTCCAGGAGCGTTTCACGCACCAGCGATTCCATCGCCCACGGCCCGCGATAGGCGCCCAGCCCCATGGTGTTGGTGTACCAGCCGCGCGTGACGAACCCGTAGGCGGGCATCTTGTAGCAGGGCCACATGAACATGTGCACGGCCACGTTCGCGTCCTCGCCCATGGGCCAGGCGCCATTGTTGCAGGCATAGTCGCACCACGCCGCCTGCAGCCGCGCATCGCCATCGAAGCCCACGGTCAGCGTCACGTCCTGCTCCCGCGCGTGGGACGAGGCGGTCAGGGCCTCGAACCGGTCCTCGATCCACTTGACGGGGCGGCGCAGGAGCTTGGCGGCGGCGATCACCGCCATCTCCTCCTTCCAGGGAATGTTCTTGAGACCGAAGCCGCCGCCCACGTCCTTCGCGATGACGCGGATCGCCTCCTGCGGCAGGCCCATGACCTGCGCGATATAGCGGGCGGCAAGGTGCGGGCTCTGGCAGCCGAGCCAGACGGTCATCTCGTTCTCGCCCTCGGGTGAGGCAAGACAGGCGCGCGTTTCCATCGGCGACTGTGCGATACGCTGGTGGCGCACGCGCATCGTCACCACATGGGCTGCGCCGTCCAGCAGCGGCTGCACCGCCTCGCGCGAATCCTCGTCACCCATTTCGGCCGCGATGTTGTCGTCGCGGTCGGGGTGAACCAGCGGCCCGGTCCTGGCGTCGGCAATGGTGACGACCGGCGTTTCCTCCTCGATCGCCACTTCGACGAGCGCGGCCGCGTCCTCGGCCTGAGCCCGGCTTTCGGCGATGACCATCGCGACGGGATCCCCCACGCAGGCGACCCGGCCGTCGGCAAGAAGCGTCACAGGCGCTTCGGCGGGCGTGAAGAAGAAGGTCTGGAACGTCACCGGCACGGCAGCGAGATCGGCCTGCGTGTAGACCGCCTGGACGCCGGGCATGTCACGCGCCGCCGCCGTGTCGATGCCGAGGATCCGGCCGCGCGCGACGGCGGAACGCACAAAGGCGACGTGGAGCATACCCGGCACCCGCACGTCGTCGGTGAACTGACCCCGCCCCGTCAGGAGACGGCCATACTCCTTGCGCGGAGTGCGCTCCCCCACGTAGCGGGCCGCGCCCACGCTCTTCATGTGGACGTTCATGCCGAGACCCCGGCCAACTGGCGGATGGCACGGCGGATCCCCTGATAGCCGGTGCAGCGGCAGATGTGACCGGACATCGCCTGCGTCAGACCCTCCTCCATCGCGCCGCTGTCGGCCCCCTCGTTGTCGCGGGTGACGGCGGCCATCGTGATGGCGACGCCCGGCGTGCAGAAACCGCACTGCAGCCCGAAGTTGTCCCTAAGCGCCTGCTGCACCGGATGCAGCGTGCCGTCCGCCTGCGCCAGCCCTTCGACCGTAGTGACCGCCGCGCCGTCAGCCTGCACCGCCAGCGTGAGGCAGGAACGCATGGCATCGCCGTCCACCATGACGGTGCAGGCCCCGCAGACGCCATGCTCGCAGGCAAGGTGCGTTCCGGTGTACCCCAGGGTGTCGCGCAGGAACTCGCCGAGGCTCGTTCGCGCCTCCACGCGCGCGATGTGGCGGTTGCCGTTGACGGTCAGTTCGATGCGGTGCTCGCTCATGCGGCGCTCCTGAGGTCCAGCGTCTCTGAAAGGGCGCGTGCGAACACCCGCTGCCCGACCGTGCGGCGGTACTCGGCACTGGCGTGGTGATCGTCGAACGGCGCGGTGTCAGCGACGGCGGCCCGCGCGATCGCGTGCGGATCGATCCGCGCGCGTTCTGCGCCGAGCAGGGCCGCTTCCGCCTGGCGCGCCCGGACCGGGGTCGGTCCCATGCCGAACCAGGCGATACCGGCGCGGGAAATGGCTCCACCCTCGAGCGCAAGAGCGCCCACCAAACCCACCAGCGCGAAATCCCCGGGGCGCTGCGCCACTTCGCGGAACAGCACGAGATGCCCTTGCGGCCAATCGGGATAGACAATGCCGGTCACAAGTTCGTCCGGCTCGAGCACGGTCATGTACGGGCCGACGTAGAAGGCATCGGCCGGCACCTGCCGGGTGCCCCGCACCGAGGCGATCTCGATCGAGGCGCCCAACGCCACCGCCGTTGCGGGCATTTCGGCCGCTGGTTCGCCCAGGGCGATCGATCCTCCGATCGTTCCCCTGTTGCGCGTCTGGTGATGGCCGACATGGCCCAGCGCCCTCGTGAAGGCGGGCAGGTGCCGTGCCAGGGTCTCGTCACGCAGAGCGTCGGCCTGGCGGGTCGCCGGGCCGACGCGGATGCCGC
This sequence comes from Novosphingobium sp. HII-3, assembly GCF_002916655.1. Lineage (GTDB taxonomy): Bacteria > Pseudomonadota > Alphaproteobacteria > Sphingomonadales > Sphingomonadaceae > Novosphingobium > Novosphingobium panipatense. The sequence goes on along the minus strand of NZ_PPSM01000047.1, from coordinate 57,739 downwards.
CCTCGACCCGCGCCACGCCCTTCAGTGCGGCGATCCCGTTGATGTCGACAAGGATGAAGGGCTGGCTCATGCGCAGGTTCAGCAGCGGCATCAGAGTCTGCCCGCCCGCGATTACCGTGGCTCCGCCGCCCGCCTCGTCAAGGATGCGGCAGGCTTCGGCTACGCTCGAGGGACGCACGTAGTCGAAGGGGGCGGGCTTCATGTGCCGCATCCCCGCCGCCCGGCTTCGTAAGCCGCAGCCGCCGTCACCACCAGCAGCACCAACACCACCAGCGTCGCCGTCGTTCCGACGAGCGCCAGCATGTACCCCGCGACGAGCGCCAGAACGACCGCGGCCACCCAGCCCCACAAAACCAGAGGCGCCGGGGCCGCAGGATGGACACCCTGCGCCACGCCCGGAGGCGCGTTGAAGGTGAGCGGAGATGCCCCCGCTGCCGGGGCGGGTTCCGGCGTGACGTTCTGTGCAACACCCTCGCCGCCGACGACTTCGCCGAACCGGCTGAAGAACTTCACCGCAAGATTTCTGGCGGTCGCATCGATGATCGGGCCGCCCAGCTGCGCCATGCGGCCGCCCACTTCCGCATCGACATCGTAGGCGACCAGCGTGGCGCCGCCGTCGAGATCGGACAGGCGCACCTTTGCCCCGCCTTTCGCGGACCCGGCGATCCCCCCGTTGCCTGAGCCCGTGATCGTGTAGCCATTGGGCGCATCGATTTCCGAAAGAGCGACGTTGCCCTTGAAGCGTGCGCCGATGGGGCCGATCTTCACCTCGGCAATGGCGGCGAACCCGTCTTCGCCGTTCCTGTCGAGCGACTGGCAGCCGGGGATGCATCGGGCCAGCACCTCCGGATCGTTCAGCGCCTCCCACACCCTGTGCCTAGGCGCGGCGATCCTCTGCTCGCCCGTCATCTGCATTCGCGCATCTCCCCACAGTCTTTATGGCCGCGATTGAACGCCCGGATCGCGGCCGATGCAAGAGAATATGAGAACCAGTGGCTCTTATCAGCATGAAACGCCTTGGCGATGCCGTGGCTCATGGGCTTGATCCGCCGGAGCCCGCGCCTCTAGCTCCCCGCCTGCTGCATGCTTCTGCGTAGGCGTGCCGCCAGCCAGAGGAGAGAGCATGAGCACCGGAACCGTCGTTATCACGGGTGCCGCGGGGGGGATGGGCCGTCCCGCCGCGCAGCGTTTCGCAGCCCAGGGCCGCCCTCTCCTGCTTTGCGACCTTGACGCGGCGCGGCTCGAAGCCCTGGCGGAGGAACTGCGGCCCCACGCGGGCAAAGTTCGAATCCTTGCCGCCGACATCGCGTCTCCGGACTTCCCGCAGGATCTGATCGGCGCGTTGACGGGGGAACCGATCGCGGCGCTGATTCACACCGCCGGGCTTTCGCCGACGATGAGCGACGGACCACGGATCTTTGCGGTCAATTACGAGGCGACGAACCGCCTCGTCGCCGCCGTGCTCCCTCACTTCGCGAACGGTGGCTGCGCCGTGCTGATCTCCTCCGTGTCGGCATACATGCTGGGCGACCCTGCTCTCCTCGGCGCGATCCGAACTTTCGTGATGACCGGCGAACGGGAGGGGATCGCCTCCTTCATGGACCACCCCGGCATGGCCTACGCGGTATCCAAGCGCGCCGTCATCGGCATCGTCGAACGCGAAGCGCCGGCGTATGGCGCGCAGGGGCTGCGCATCGTCTCCATCGCGCCCGGCTTCATCGACACGGCCATGGGCCGCGCCGAAGCCGAAGCGAACGAGCAACTGCGCACGATGATCGGCAAGGTTCCGCAGCAGCGCATGGGGCACGGGGACGAAATCGCCTCGGTCGCCGAGTTCCTCTGTTCACCGGCGGCCTCGTACATCAGCGGTTGCGACATCCGCGTCGATGGCGGCATCATCGGCCTGCTCTCAACCCATGGAGCGCAGGCATGACTGACCTCGAAGCGACCGTCGCTTACCTCAAGGACCGGCAGGACATCCTCGACTGCATCGTGCGCGAGTGCCGGGCGCGTGATCGGCAGGACGCCGCGCAGATCGCCTCCTGCTGGTGGGAAGACGGCGTCGACGAACACGGCGCCGTGGTCACTGTCGCCCCGGACTATCCGGAGCGCGCCAACGCCGGACATCGCGGGGCCTTCCAGGCTACCAGCCACAACATAACGAACCACTTGTGCGAGATCGACGGCACTGTCGCCAACTGCGAGACCTACGTGGTGGGTGGTCTGTTTTGGAAAGATTCGCAGAAGACCTCGATCGCCTTTGGCCGCTATCTCGACCGGCTGGAGAAGCGCGGCGGCGAATGGCGCATCGTGGTCCGTCGCTGCACCATCGAGATGACCGCCGATGCCGATCCAGGCTGGGTCTTCTCCGACGCCATCAAGGGCTTCCTCAAGCACCAGTGGAGCCGCGAAGATCCGTCCTACGAACGCCCGATCACCTGGAAGCCAAGGGAAGAGGGTCTGCGCTGGTAGGCGACACCGGGTGCCGGTCTAACGGCCGAAGTCCGTCTCATGCTCGACCACAGTGGCGATGCGGAAGGATGATCGGTCGAACAGGTTCGCCTCGTCCGCGACAATGTCGTCCGGCATCAGGCTCTTGGTCATGTACCCCAGCGTGGCGCGGTAGATCGCCTCGTCATCGAACCACAATTCGGTGATCACGTCCGGTCCGTCCGTAAAGGTGCCGGTCTCCGGGTGCGGCTGCGGATCCACGTAGCGGCGGATGTACCGGGTGACGCCCTGGGAATACTTCTCCGCAAGGGGCGCGTGCCGTGTCTCGTAGTAATCGCGGAACGCTTCGACCGTCAGGTCGGGCCGGCGCTTCATGAACAGCAGGATCTTGTATGCCATTGCCTTGCCTCTCCTTGTTATCGGAAAAGGCACGTATCACGGCAGAGCCGCCGTCGCCCGCCGCCCCGGCGATCCATCACTCGCGATCGAGGTACTTGACCTCAAGGAAGCGGCCCCGCGTGGCCAGTGCGTCGATGTCGTTCCGGGACAGATCCTCGCTCATCGCCTCGATCTGGTCGGAGATGACGCAAAGGCCGTCTACAAGCTGCTCCGACGGGCTGCTCCCCCCCGGTCCGGCCTTGCTGCGCAGCTGCGGCGGAATGCGGGTGTAGCTGTTGACCATCTCAGGCAGATGCTCCGCCAGAAGCTTGCGCACTTCGCGGGCTGCGGGCCCGCGTTCGTCCAGCACGGCGAGCTGCGGCGCCATCTGTTCCAGTCGGACGCCGATCATGTCGATCGCGTCGACCGCCGCGTTCGGCAGCGCCTTGCGCTTGCCTTCGAGCCAAAGCTCGGTCGAACCGGCGAGTTCCGCCAGACTGGCGGAGCTCAGGTCCTCGACGTGCGTGCGCGGTGTGGCCGGGTAGATGGAGAGGACCAGGAATACGCCCAACCCCAGCAGCACCGTCAGCAACGAGGCCATGAAGGACACGCCGCCCAGAGCCAGCGCGACAACGAGGCCGGCGATGTAGATGCCGGCCATCGCCAGGAACGCACGGCGCAACCGGCGCATGCGAAAGCGCCACTGCTCCTTGCGGGCGTTGTAGAGCCGGGCGGCACGCTGCCTTCGGGCAGCACGCACGATTTCCTGTGATACGCGTGCGGGAACCTGAGCCATCGTCGCTTAGTCCAGCGCCTCCAGCAGGGTCCGCGCCGCCGCATCGTCCCCGGCAGCCAGCCCTTCCGACTGCCCCTGAGCGCGAGCGATATAGGCCTTGGACTTGCCGATCTCGCTCTCCAGCGAGGTCACGGTCTGCTTCATGGAATCCAGCGCCTTCAGCTTGAAGGTGTCGATCGAATCCATCGTGTCGTAGATGTTCTGGAACGCGCGGCTCAGCGTTTCGAGGGGGATCGTGGAGTTCGCCGCCTGTTCATGGATGCGGGCGGTGTTGTCCTTGAGCATCTGGCCCGTACCGTCGATGATGTTGGCCGTGGTCGTGTTCAGCGCGGTGATCTGGTCGAGCACGAGCTTCTGGTTCGCCATGGCCTGCGCCACCGTGACCGCCGTGCGCAGTGCGCCGACCGTCGTGGTCGAGGCGCGGTCGACGCCCTTCACCAGTTCGACGTTGTTCTTCTTGACGAGGTCGAGCGCGAGGTAGCCCTGGACCGACACTGCCATCTGGGTCAGCAGGTCCTGCGTGCGCTGGCGAACGTAGAAAAGCGCCGATTCCCGCAGCGCCTTGGCTTTCGCCGGATCGGTATGATCGAGATCGTTCGCCTTCTGCTCCAGCGCCTCGTCCAGCGTGCGCGCCATGTAGATCATCTGCTCGAGCTTGCCCATGGCCGCCCATAGCTTCTGACGTTCCACGTCGATGGCGGCGTTGTCCATCAGCAGTTCGTCCTTGCCGCCCTGCAGGCGGGCGAGAATGGCGCTGATGTGGCCCTGCGCGCTCTGGTAGCCGTCGAAATAGTTGCGCAGCTTGGAGCCGAACGGGATCACGCCAAACAGCTTGCGCGGGGCAAGCAGGTTGCCCTTCCGGCTGGGATCGAGATCCTCCACCGTGCGGCGCAGTTCGGCCAGATCGGCCCCGACGCCAGCCTCTTTGTCCATCGCGCGCACCGGGCGGTCCAGGAAGCGGTTGGAGTGGCTGGACGCGTCGGAGATCTCCTTGCGACCCATGTTGGTGATCTGGTCCACGCGGCGCCCGAACTCGGGCGAGGCGGCGTCCTGCGAGACGAGATCATCCACGAACTCGTCGACCCGAACCTGCAGCTTCGACTTTGCCTCATCCCCGATGGCGACCAGCCCGGCGGCCCGCTCCGGCTGGATGGTGGGAACAGGGTCCGGCGGCGTGAGCTTCAGTTCCCCTGCAGTGTCGGTGGCAGTGGTTGCCATTGTGCGCGAAATCCTCGTGAAAACCCGGTTGCGTGCAAACCTATGGTCGGGCCTGCCCGACTGCAAGGATAACCGGAGGCGACTGCCCCTCAGTCCTCGACGAACGGCCGATCGGGATCGACCATGAGCATCGAATCGTCGCGGGCCACCACCCCCAGCGCCAGCCCGGCGGCGGCAGCCCGGCGCACCGCGAGATCGCTGGGCGCCGAGATCGTCACCAGCAGCGGACAGCCCGCACGCACCGTCTTCTCCACCAGCTCGTAGGAACAGCGCGAGGTCATCACGATGAAACCGGTGGTCGGCGAAATGCCCTGCCGCGCCAGCGCGCCGACCAGCTTGTCCAGCGCGTTGTGACGCCCCACGTCCTCCCGCAGGGCAAGCACCCGCCCTTGCTCGTCGCAGAAGGCTGCCGCGTGAGTCGCCCGTGTCCGCTGGCCCAGCACCTGTCCTTCACGCATCGCTTCAAGGCCGCGGCGGATCGCCTGCGGCGTCGCGGAGGAGGCACGCACCACCGGCGGCAACGGACGCAGCGCCGCTTCCACCCCCTCGATCCCGCAGATGCCGCAGGAACTGTCCCCCACCCGCCGGCGTGCCCGCTCCAGAATCGGCCCAAGACGCTCTCCCGGCAGGTTCACGCGTGCCACGTAGCCGGTTCCCCACTGCTCCCCCGATGTCGCGTGGACCGCCACGTCCCCAACCTCGTCCGGCAGAGCGAGGCCTTCCGCCATGAGGAAACCCGTGACGAAATCCTCAATCTCGATCGGGGTCGCCATCATGACGGCGTAGGCGATGCCGTTCGTTTCGATCGCGATCGGCGCCTCGGCCGGGATGGCGACGGATCCGGCTTCGGCCGGTCGGCCGTCGTACGTATCGCGCCACGTGTTGATCGCGATGGCTCCAGGCATTTCCAAGGTTCGACGCTCCTGTCGGCTGGTTTTCGTGCGCGGCGGTTGCCCAATCCGGAAACTCGGTGCCGGACCCGTTCGACAACCCTTGAAACGGTCGGGAGACCGAAATGGGCGCATCCTGTCGCATGGATACAAAACGCCCGACAACATTGCAGTAGAGGCACAAACCCGCGATTTTAGTATCCAACATCACCCCGCGCATCGCCCTCCCGTTACGCCCCGGCGATGGCGCCGCAAGCCAAATGCCAAGCGCGCAACCCGAATTGGCTTGCGACCTCGTAGCGGATTCCTCTAATGGGCGCCCTTCGTACCGGCTCCGGCGCTTTTAAAACGAGCGATCCGGGTCGCGGCCGGACGTGATCGGGATGCGCCGAACAGGGCAGAAGGCCGTCTCGAAAGCTCTTTTTCTGCAGGATTGGTACGAAACCGAAATGAGTTGGCTCAGCAAGGTCCGCAATTCCATATCGAGCCTCGCAAAGCGCGATACGCCCGATAACCTCTGGATGAAGTGCCCGAGCTGTGGCGAGATGCTGTTCGCCAAGGACTTCGAGGCCAATCTCTCGGTGTGCCCGAACTGCCAGCATCACGGTCGCATCCGGACGAAGACCCGCTTCGACCTGTTGCTGGATGACGGTTACTCGGTGCTGCCTACGCCCAAGGTGCCGGAAAATCCGCTGAATTTCCGCGACACCAAGAAATACCCCGACCGTCTCAAGGCCGCTCGCGCCGCCAACCCCTATCCCGACGCGCTGACCAATGCGGCGGGCACGATCGACGGCCGCAAGGCCGTGCTGGGCGTGCAGGACTTCGCCTTCATGGGCGGCTCGATGGGCATGGCGGTCGGCGAAGCCTTCGTGGCCGGTGTCGAGAAGGCGGTCGCGGACAACTGCGCCTACATCATCTGCACCGCAGCCGGCGGCGCCCGCATGCAGGAGGGCATCCTCTCTCTGATGCAGATGCCCAAGACGACAGTCGCCACGCGCCGTCTCGCTGCCGCGGGGCTGCCTTACATCGTCGTCCTGACTGACCCGACCACCGGCGGCGTCACGGCCAGCTACGCCATGCTGGGCGACGTCCAGATCGCCGAACCCGGCGCGCTCATCGGCTTCGCCGGCCAGCGCGTGATCCAGGACACGATCCGAGAAAAACTCCCCGACGGCTTCCAGCGCGCCGAGTACCTCCATGCGCACGGCATGGTGGACATGGTGGTCCATCGCAAGGACCTCAAAGGCACGCTGGCAACGCTGCTCGGATACCTTGAACGAAAGGAAGTCGCGTGAATATCGATAGCGCCCTGGTTCGCGAACTCGCCGAACTGCTGGCCGAGACCGGCCTGTCCGAGATCGAGGTCGAGGAAGGCGACACCAAGATCCGCGTATCGCGCCAGCTGGTGCAGCAGATGGCGGCAACCGTCGCCCCGGCCTATGCGCCTGCGGCCGCACCGGCTCCGGTCGCCGCAGCAGCTCCGGTCGAAGCGGCACCCGCCGCAGCGCCGGTCGATGCCGTGAAGTCGCCGATGGTCGGCACCGTCTACCTCGCCCCCGAGCCCGGCGCCGCCGACTTCATCTCGGTCGGCAAGACCGTCAAGGCCGGCGACGTGCTCCTCATCGTCGAGGCCATGAAGGTCATGAACCAGATCGTCGCGCCCAAGGCCGGCACGATCACCCAGATCCTCGTCGACAACCAGCAGCCGGTCGAATTCGACCAGCCGCTCGTCGTGATCGCCTGAGGTCGGTACGTTCATGGCCATCAAGCGCCTCCTGATTGCCAACCGCGGCGAGATCGCGCTGCGCATCCACCGCGCCGCGCGCGAGATGGGCATCGAGACCGTCGCCGTCCACTCGACCGCTGACGCGGACGCCATGCACGTGCGCCTTGCCGACCATGCCGTCTGCATCGGGCCGCCGGCAGCGAAGGACAGCTACCTCAACGTAGCCGCCATCATCTCGGCCGCCGAAATCACGCACGCCGACGCGATCCATCCCGGCTACGGCTTCCTCTCGGAGAACGCCCGCTTTGCGGAGATCGTCGAGGCGCATGGCCTGAAGTGGGTCGGGCCCAAGCCCGAGCACATCCGCACCATGGGGGACAAGGTTGAGGCCAAGCGCACCGCCGGTGCCCTCGGCCTCCCGCTCGTCCCCGGCTCGGACGGTGCCATCGAGGACTTCGACGAGGCACGGGCCCTGGCGGAGACGATCGGCTACCCCGTCATCATCAAGGCGGCTTCGGGCGGCGGTGGGCGCGGCATGAAGGTCGTGAACAACGCCGAGGAACTGGAAAGCCAGATGGGCCAGGCCCGCTCGGAAGCCAAGGCGGCTTTCGGCGACGCCACGGTCTACATGGAAAAGTACCTCGGCAACCCCCGGCACATCGAATTCCAGGTGTTCGGCGACGGCAAGGGCAACGCCGTCCACCTCGGTGAGCGCGACTGCTCGCTGCAGCGCCGGCACCAGAAGGTGCTTGAGGAAGCCCCTTCGCCAGTCATCACGCCTGAAGAGCGCGACCGGATGGGCGGCATCGTTTCGAAGGCCATGGCGGACATGGGCTATCGCGGCGCCGGCACTATCGAGTTCCTTTGGGAAAACGGCGAGTTCTACTTCATCGAGATGAACACCCGCCTTCAGGTGGAACATCCGGTGACGGAAGCGATCACCGGCGTCGACCTGGTGCGCGAACAGATCCGCATCGCGGACGGGCAGGATCTGGCGTTCACGCAGGACCAGATCGAGTTCAAGGGCCATGCCATCGAGTGCCGCATCAACGCGGAGGATCCCTGGACTTTCGCACCGTCTCCCGGCGAAGTGAAGGGCTACCACGCGGCGGGCGGCATGAACGTGCGCGTCGATAGCGGCCTGTACGCGGGCTACCGCATTCCGCCGTACTACGATTCGATGATCGGCAAGCTGATCGTCTCGGGCCGCAGCCGCAACGGCGCCATCATGCGCCTGAAGCGCGCCCTGGAGGAGATGGTGATCGACGGCGTTAAGACCTCGATCCCGCTGCACCAGGCGCTGCTCGAAGACCCCGAGTTCAAGAGCGGGGACTACACGATCAAGTGGCTGGAGGAGTGGCTCGCCAAGCGCGTGAGCTGACGAGACGGCGCGAAGGCGGACCCAGGTCCGCCCTCGCGGCACCTGTGGAATAAAGGCATAGTGGTATCGGCGGGTGCGCCGACGACACGGACTGGATGAGCATGATTTCGTTCCTGGATTTCGAAAAGCCGATCGCCGAGCTGGAAGCGCGCATCGCTGAACTGCGCGCCACCGCCGACGGCAGCGATCTCGACATCGATGGCGAGATTGGCCGGCTCGAAAAGAAGAGCGCTGCCATGCTGGCCGCCACTTATGCCAAGCTGACGCCCTGGCAGAAGACGCAGGTGGCCCGTCATCCGCAGCGCCCGCACTTCCTGGACTACATCCGCCTGGCTTTTACGGACTTCGTACCCCTTGCGGGCGACCGCACCTATGGCGAGGACGCCGCGATCATCGGCGGCTTCGCCACGCTGGACGGCCGCAAGGTCATGGTCATGGGCCATGAGAAGGGCCACGATACGCCGAGCCGCATCAAGCACAACTTCGGCTCCGCTAAGCCCGAAGGGTATCGCAAGGCCATCCGCCTCATGGAGATGGCCAGCAAGTTCGGCCTGCCCGTGGTGACGCTGGTCGATACCGCAGGCGCGTTCCCGGGCGTCGAAGCCGAGGAGCGCGGCCAGGCCGAAGCCATAGCCCGTTCCACCGAGGCGTGCCTCGCCCTCGGCGTACCGATGGTGTCCGCGATCGTCGGCGAAGGCGGTTCGGGCGGCGCGATCGCCATTGCTGCCGCCAACACGGTCCTGATGCTCGAACATTCGGTCTATTCGGTGATCTCGCCGGAAGGCGCCTCGTCGATCCTCTGGCGCACGGCCGACAAGGCCGCGGACGCGGCGACGGCGATGAAGGTAACGGCGCAGGATCTCCTCGCCCTCAACGTCATCGAGAGCATCGTACCCGAACCCAACGGCGGCGCGCACCGCGATCCGGCCGCAACCGCGCGCACCCTTGCGGAAGCCATCGGCCGGGAGCTGGATGCGCTGTCCGGACGGTCCGCAGCCGAGCTCGTTCGCCAGCGCGAAGAGCGGTTCCTGGCGATCGGCTCCCTCTGACCGGCGCGGCCCCCGGGAGATACTCCCGGGGCTTGTGCCGGCAGAGCGACAGCCCCTCCGGCCTGCCGGCTGCGTTTAACGGCTCCGCCCTTTGCGCTTGCAGGAACCGAAGATGCCCTTCCTGCGATTGCTCTTGAACCGGACTGCGGATATCCGCCCCGCTTTCCCTAAATCGACGGACAGGATTCGCGCCGCATGAGCCAGACAGCCGAGCCCGAACTGCACTACCTCGAGTTCTACGAAGACTTCCTTGCGAAGGTGCGCCTGCTTTCACGAAAGATCAGCGGCGGTGACTGGCAGCCCGAGTTCATCATCGGCGTGGGCCGTGGCGGCCTCGTTCCAGCGGTCTTCATCTCGCACCAGCTTGAACTTCCGATGCTTTCGATCGACCACTCGGCCAAGGTCCCGGGCTTTGCCGACGAACTGCTGCGCAAGGTCGCGGGAATGAGCGCGGAAGGACGGCGCCTGCTCTTCGTCGATGACATCAACGACAGCGGCGGCACCATCGAATATATCCGCAACCTGCTCGGCAACAGCGGGTGCGAGCCCGGCAACCTGCGCTTCGCCGTGCTGATCAACAACACGCGCTCCAAAGCCGTCGCCGAACTCTATGTGGACGAGATCGACCGCGATCAGGACAAGCGCTGGTTCGTCTTCCCGTGGGAAGCGGTTGGCACCAAAGATGCCATCGTCGACGAGGCGCGCTCGGTCCCCGAACGCCTGGGGTGAACGTCATACATCCCTGGCCAGCGCAGCTGGCCCGGGGATGCACGATTGCTGACCTACCCTGCCGCGTAGGCCTCAAGCCGCGCCACATGGCGAGCTACTGCCTCACGCGGCAGGAATGAGCCGGTGAAGCTGTTGCGCGCCAGCGTCACCAGATCCTCCCTCGACAGCCCTCGCGCCTTCGCGATGGCCCGATAATTGTCCGCGACATAGCCACCGAAGTACGCCGGATCGTCCGAATTGACCGTTGCCCTGAGGCCCAGCGCCAGCATCCGGTCGAGCGGGTGGTCCGCCAGATCCTCCACGACGCAGAGCTTTAGATTGGACAGAGGGCACACCGTCAGCGTCATGCCTTCGGACAGGAGGCGTGCGACCAGCGCCTCGTCTTCCAGCGCGCGGTTGCCGTGATCGAGCCGTTCCACCTTCAAAAGATCAAGCGCCTCCTGAACGTATTCCGGCGGGCCTTCCTCTCCGGCATGAGCCGTGATGCGCAAGCCCTTCTCTCGAGCTGCCGCGAAGACGCGGGCGAACTTGGAGGGCGGATGCCCAACCTCGGAGCTGTCGAGGCCGACAGCGGCTATACGGTCCAGCCAGGGCTCAGCCATCTCCAGCGTGGCAAAGGCGGCCTCTTCGCTCAGGTGGCGCAGGAACGAGAGGATCAGGCTGGACGTGATGCCAAACTGGGCCTCGGCGGCGCGCATTCCCGACAGCAGACCTTCGATCACCTCCGCAAAGGGGATCCCGCGATCGGTGTGCGTCTGCGGATCGAACATGAGTTCGGCATGAACCACGCCGTCCCGCGCCGCCCGTGTGAAGTAGGCCATGGCAAGGTCGTGGAAGTCGGCTCGCGTGCGCAGGACATCGGCCCCGGCGTAGTAGATGTCGAGGAAGTCCTGCAGGTTCGAGAAAGCGTAAGCCGCCCGGACTTCCTCCACTGAAGCGAAGGGTATGGCCACGGCGTTGCGCCGGGCCAGCTCGAACATCAGCTCGGGCTCCAGGCTGCCTTCGATGTGGAGATGAAGTTCGGCCTTGGGCAGGCCTTCTATGAAGGTGTCAAAATCGGTCATGGTGTCCTTTTCCACGCACAGCGGCCCATGACTTACGTTCGGGCGATGGCGCGTTCATCGCCGAGGATCTGGAGCGCAAAGAGCCTTGTGGCAAGGTCTGCGTTGGCCGTCCGGCGTGCGAGCAGAGGCGTCGCGGCGCAATCCAGCACAACGAAGTCCGCCTCCTGCCCGGGCTGCAGACTCCCGACCCTGTCGCCGATCCGCAGCAGACCCGCGCTACCGGCGGTGGCGAGGTAAAGCGCGCGGAACGGGTCGAGCCGGTCCTCCCGCGCCAGAGCCGCCTGGTAAGCCAGCCCTGCCGTTTGCAGCATGGAGAACGACGTCCCCGCTCCGATATCCGTTCCCAGCCCCAGCCGCAGGCCATGCCGATCGGCCTGTCCGAAATCGAAATGCCCTGAGCCAAGGAACAGATTGGACGACGGGCACACCGCCACGCCGGCGCCGCTCGATCGCAGCCGCGAGCAGGCCCTGTCGGACAGGTGGACACCGTGCGCGAACACCGAACGCGCCGTGACCAGGCCGAACCGGTCATAGACATCCAGATAATCCGTGCTGTCAGGGAAGCGAGCGGCCACCGCCGCGATCTCGTGGATGTTCTCCGACAGGTGCGTATGCATCAGCACCTCGGGATACTCGGAAAGAAGCGCGCCCGCATCGGCCAGCTGCGCATCGCTCGAGGCGAGCGCGAAGCGGGGCGTCACCGCGTAGCCGAGGCGCCCCCGTCCCCGCCAGCGTCGGATCAGCGCCGCCGTGGCAACACGCCCGCTGGCAAGCGTGTCGGCAAGCCCCTCCGGGCCACGATCCATGAGCACCTTGCCCGAGACGATACGCATGTCCCGCTCAAGCGCCGCCTCGAACAGCGCGTCAACCGAGGCCTCGTGAACCGTGGGATAGACCAGCGCGCTTGTTGTGCCGTTGCGCAGCAGTTCGTCCAGGAAGAACGCCGCCACTTCGGCGGCATGGTCCTTGTCGGCGAACGCTTTTTCCGCCGGAAAGATGTGCGTGTCGAGCCAGTCCAGGAGCTGCTCGCCGTAGGAGGCGATACAGTCCGTCTGCGGGTAATGAACGTGTGCGTCTATGAAGCCGGGCACCACAAGACCCGGCAGCTTCTCCACGGCAACGCCGGGAAACGATCGCAGGGTTGTCTCGTAGGCTCCCCGCGCCACGACGCGGCCATCTTCCACCACCAGCAACCCGTCAGGTTCGTGACACACCGCGTCGGGTGCATCGCGAGGATCCTGCGGCACGGATAGCAACTCGCCTCGAAACGCCCGCAAGGTCATCGATGGCTACCGCATCTGAGCATCAGGCGCTGCCCATCCAGACGAAGCGGAAGATGAAAAGCAGCGCCAGCAACAGCAGGAACCCGTCCTTGCGCGTGATCGTGCCGCGCGCGATCTTCAGCGCCGCGTGCGCCGTGATGCCGAACGCGAGGCCGTTGGCGATCGAGAAGGTCAAGGGGATCATCGCCACCGTGAGGTATGCAGGGATCGCCGCGAGGGGATCCTCCCACTTCACTTCGGTGAGCGGCAAAAGCATGAGGCCGCCCACGATGATCAGCGCCGGGGCGGTCGCCGAAAGCGGGATCACCTGCGCATAGGGTGCCACGAACATCATCGCCAGGAAGAGCGCGCCGGTCACCACTGCGGTTAGGCCCGTACGCCCGCCCGCCTGCACGCCCGCAGCGCTTTCCACATAGCTGGTCACCGTGCTCGTACCGGCCATCGAACCGACGATCGTTGCGGTCGCATCGGTGACGAGAATGCGGTTGAGGCGCGGGATCCGCCCTTCCGCGTCGATCAGACCCGCCCTCTTGGTGACGGCAACGAGCGTACCGATGTTGTCGAACAGGTCCACGAACAGGAAGACGAAGAGGATCTCCAGCAGCCCCAGACCGTGCCTGCCGGAAAGGCCAAGGACACCGCCGATATCCAGCTGGAACGCCGTTCCCGTCATGGCTTCCAGCGAATAGGGTTCAGGATTGATGGTGACCATTCCGGCGAGCCATCCAACCACCGTGGTCGTGACGATGCCAATCAGCATCGCGCCGCGCACGTTCCACACGCTGAGCGCGCCGATGACCACAAGCCCCAGGATCGCAAGCGCCGCCCCTGGCGACCTGAGATCGCCGAGCGCCACGAAGGTTGCGGGGTTGGAAACGACTATCCCTGCGTCCTTGAAGCCGATGAAACCGATGAACAGTCCTATGCCCCCTGCCACCGCTGCAAAGAGGTATTGCGGAATGGAGTTGACGATCAGCTGCCGTACCCCGGTCAGGGTCAGCACCAGGAAGGCCACGCCGGAGATGAACACGCAGCCGAGTGCGACCTGCCATGGCACGCCCATCTGCTGGACGACCGTAAAACTGAAGTAGGCGTTGAGCCCCATGCCGGGCGCCAGGGCGAGCGGCGTGTTGGCGACAAGGCCCATGAGGATCGAGGCGAAGGCGGCCGCGAAACACGTCGCCGCCGCTACCGCTGCCACGGGCATCCCCGCACTCCCAAGGATCGCGGGATTGACCAGAACGATATAGGCCATGGTCAGGAATGTCGTCACCCCGGCCAGGACTTCGGTGCGCGCGCTCGTCCCCCGCTCCGTCAAGGCGAAGCGGCGATCGAGCCAGCCGTTCGCCGCCGTTGCTGGTGCATAACCCCTGGTTAAACCGTCCGTCACGTGTTCGCCCCCTGCAGCGTGGAGATCCAGTTCCTCCTGCCCTCATCGCCCCTGAAGGGAAAGTGGCAGGCGGCGCAGACCTGCCTTCCTCCGAGACTGGCGACGGCACGCCTGCCGCAGCGTAGAGCGAACTTCGGCAACAGGGTCAACGTGCGGGAACACCAGAGTGTCCGGCGCGACGCTCCCGCAGAGGCGTCTTGAAAGACGCCTCAGACCATGGTTTCGGGGCGGACCAGCCGGTCAAACGTCGTTTCGTCCACCAGATCGAGCGCGAGCGCGGCCTGCTTCAGGGTCAGGCCCTCTGCGTGCGCGTGCTTGGCGATCTTCGCGGCGTTGTCGTAGCCGATCTCGGGAGCAAGCGCGGTCACCAGCATCAGGGAGCGATCGAGCAGTTCGGCTATGCGCGAGCGGTTCGGCTCGATGCCGTCCACGCAGCGTTCGGCGAAACTGACCATTCCGGTCGCGAGGAGGTCGGTCGAGCGGATCACCGCAGCCCCGATCAGCGGCTTGAACACGTTGAGCTCGAACGCGCCCTGAAGTCCACCGATGGTCGCCGCCTGATGGTTACCAATGACTTGTGCCGAAACCATGGTCAGCATCTCGCTCTGAGTCGGGTTGACCTTGCCCGGCATGATCGAGCTGCCCGGCTCGTTGGCGGGGAGATCGAGCTCGCCCAGGCCGGAGCGGGGGCCGGAGCCCAGCCAGCGCACGTCGTTCGCAATCTTCGTGAGGGCCACCGCCAGCGTAGAGAGAGTCGACGACAGATGGACCAGGGGATCGTTGGACGCGAGCGCCTCGAACTTGTTCTCAGCCGTGCGAAACGGAAGCCCGGTAAGATCCGCAAGCTCGCGCGCGATGTCGACGTCGAACCCGGGCGCGGCGTTCAGGCCCGTGCCGACTGCCGTGCCGCCCTGCGCCAGCGCCAAGATGCCATGAGACACCGCCGCCTCGATCCGCTCCCGACCGAGACGCAGCTGCTGGACATAGCCGGAAAACTCCTGCCCCAGCGTGACGGGGGTGGCGTCCTGCAGATGAGTCCGCCCGATCTTCACGATGTCCTGCCACGCGGCGACCTTCGCCTCCAGCGAGAACTGAAGCCGATCGAGCGCGGGAAGCAGCGTGTCGGTCACCGCACGCGCCGCCGCGACATGCAGCGCGGTCGGGAAGCTGTCGTTGGAGGACTGCCCCATGTTCACATGGTCGTTGGGGTGGACCGGCGCCTTGCCGCCCCGCTTTCCGGTGAGGATCTCGTTCGCCCGGCCGGCGATCACCTCGTTCACGTTCATGTTTGACTGGGTGCCGGAGCCGGTCTGCCAGATGACGAGCGGAAACTGGTCGTCCAGCTTCCCGTTGACGATTTCCCGTGCGGCCACCTCGATGGCGTCGGCAAAGGCTCCATCAAGGCCGTGCCTGCGGTTCACGCGGGCGGCGGCCTGCTTCACGAGGGCAAGGGCGTGCACGATGGCGAGGGGCATGCGTTCGGACGCGCCGAAGGGAAAGTTCTCAATGCTGCGCTGCGTCTGCGCGCCCCAGTAAGCGTCGGCCGGGACGTCGATTTCGCCGATACTGTCGGATTCGCGGCGGGTATCCATGTAGCGGGACCTCTTTCGCTTGATCGCGTTGGTAAGCGGTAGATAGGCCTCCAGCACGGCATTACCACTCCGGCTATACGCAGGTTGGTCAAAGCCAAAGACGAAGCGGGTGGTGTGGCCGGCTGTCTTGACGGGTCGCCCTTTATGGTCGACCTCGCGTAACCGACCTTGAAGGACAGGATCTGCGCATGACCAAACGCCCCCTTGCCGGCCGCGATGTCGCACCGGTAGGCCTCGGATGCATGAACGTCGCCTGGGCATATGGGACAGCCCCCTCGCGGGATGAGGCGGTAGCGCTGTTCCGCCACGCCCTCGACGCAGGCTGCGATCATTTTGATACCGCCAACATCTACGGAATGGGCGTGAGCGAGGAAATCCTGGGCGAGGCCATCATGTCCCGCCGCGATGATTTCCTGCTGGCTACGAAGACCGGCATCCTCCTTGATGGGGAGCGCCGCGGGATCGACTGCACACCGCAGTCCATTACCGCTTCGCTCGACGCCAGCCTCAAGCGCCTGGGGACCGACCACGTCGACCTGTTCTACATGCATCGGTTCGATCCGGACACGCCCGTCGCGGATTCCGTGGGCGCCATGGTGCGCGCGATAGAGGCCGGCAAGATACGCCACTACGGCGTCTCCGAATGGTCGAGCGCGCACATTCGCGAGGCGCATGCCGTCCATCCCATGGCCGCCGTACAGACCGAGTACTCGCTGTGGACGCGCAACGTGGAGTTGGGCGTGCTGGAGACGACCCGCGAACTGAGCATTGCGCTGGTGGCGTTCTCCCCGGTCGGCCGGGGCGCGCTGACCGGTGCCATAGCATCTCCCGACGCCTTCCCGGCAAACGACATCCGCCGGTCGATGCCCCGCTTCCTGCCCGAAAATTGGCCCGACAATCTGGAACTGGTGCGCCAGCTGGCGGCGCTGGCGGCCGAGGCGGGGATGACGGCCGTGCAGCTTGCGCTCGCCTGGGTGCTCGCGCAAGGTCCGCACCTCCATGCCATACCGGGCACAGGGTCCGTCGTACACTTCGACGAGAACCACGCCGCCAACAACCTTCCAGTCACTGCCGAGGTGCTTTCACGCGCGGGCGCGCTCATCAATCAGGAAACCGTCAGCGGCCATCGCTATTCCCCGGCGATGAATGCCAGCATCGACACGGAGGATTTCTGATCGTTATCCCAGCGGCCGGAGCTCCCGGATGAGATCCACCAGAAGCCGCAGGCCATGCGGCACCTGCCGACGGCTGGAATAGTAGATGAAATAGCCTGGGCCGGGGGAGGCCCAGTCCTCCAGCGTAAGCCGCAGCCTGCCCTGCGCGACGAGAGGCGCGATGGCGGGTTCGGCCGCATACATGAGCCCCATCCCGCTCAACCCCAGCGCGCGTGATGCACTGGCGTTGTCCACGATCACCGTTCCCGGCACATCCAGCGCGAGAACATCATCGCCCTGCTCGAAGTCCCAATGGTACATACGGCCATTGCCCAGCCTCAGCCTGATGCAGCGATGGTGCATCAGGTCCTCGGGGTGCTTCGGCTCGCCGTGCCGCTCGAAGTAGCCGGGCGCCCCTGCGACGACCCAGCGAAAGTCCGACGACAGCCGCTGGGCGATCATATCCTCCGGTACCGTGCCGCCGAAGCGAATGCCGGCATCGAACCCCGCTTCGATGACGTCCACCATGGTGTTGTCGACGGAAATGTCGACCTCCACGTCCGGATAGCGCGAAACGAACTCCGGAAGGACCGGCACGAGCAGCCGCATCGCCGCCTCGTCCGGGACATTGATCCGGACCCGCCCCGTCGGCGCATCGCGATGGAGATTGAGGAGGTTTTCCGCCTCGTGGATGGCGGCGAAGGGTTCCCGGATGGCGCCCTGCAACTCCTCGCCCGCCGCCGTAAGCGTCACCGACCGGTTCGTACGGTTCAGCAACCGCACCTTCAGCCGCTCCTCCAGTCCGCGCAGTGAGTGACTGAGCGCCGAGGCGCTTACGCCAAGTTCGGTTGCGGCCTTCCTGAAGTTTCGGTGCCGCGCGATGGCAAGGAAGTAGCTGAGGTCCGCAAGATCGGAACGCCTGAACGGCATCTGCGCGTTTCCCGTCGCTGGAATGAGGCTCGCTTGTAGAAAGCGACAATGCCCTTGTGCAACGCCAAAACGCACGGCATTCCGGCACCGCTCACGTGGCGGAGAAGATGGCAGCCCTCCCCACCGACCATGCCGGCGGGGAGGGACCGGGAATTCAGGCCACTTCGCCCAGCCGGTCGAGATACTTGTCGAGCGTCAGGGGGTATTCGCGCACGCGGATGCCGGTGGCGTTGTACACGGCGTTGGCCACCGCCGCGCCGACGCCGCACAGGCCAAGTTCGCCCACGCCCTTCGCCTTCATCGGGGATACTTTGTCGTCCGCCTCGTCAAGGAAGACGACGTCCTGATGCGGGATATCCATATGGACCGGCACTTCGTAGCCCGCGAGGTCGTGGTTGACGAAGAAGCCGAAGCGCTTGTCGACCGCGAGTTCCTCCATCAGGGCGCCGCCGACGCCCATCGTCATCGCACCGATGACCTGGCTGCGTGCCGAGATCGGATTGAGGATGCGTCCCGCCGCGCAGACCGCCAGCATGCGCCGGATGCGCGTTTCGCCGGTATAGCGATCCACCGCCGCCTCGACGAAGTGAGCGCCGAAGGTGGACTGCTGGAACGTCTTGGCAAGGTCGCCGTACTCCATGGTGTCCTCAGCCACGAGTTCACCGCCCTTGGCGGCATCGGCGATGTCGGCGACACGGTTGCCGACGCGGACCTGCCCGCCCTCGAACTGCGCATCTCCAGGGCCAAAGCCGAGCTTTCCGACAACCATGTCGCGCAGCTTGACGCAGGCCGCATAGACGCCCGACGTCGAACTGTTGGCGCCCCACTGCCCGCCGGACCCTGCCGAAACCGGGAACGCGCTATCCCCCAGCTTTACCGTAACCTTCGCGAGCGGCACGCCAAGCATTTCAGCCGCTGTCTGGGCGATGATCGTGTACGTGCCAGTGCCGATATCGGTCATGTCCGTTTCGACTGTGACACCTCCCGCGCGGTCGAGGCGCACCCGAGCGCCGGACTTGCCGTTGATGTTGTTCCGGAAGGCCGCGGCAACGCCCATGCCGACAAGCCAGCGGCCTTCGCGACCCTGCCCCGGCGCCTTGCGACGGTTCCAGCCAAAGCGCCGGGCACCCTCCTCCAGGCAGCGCACGAGATTGCGCTGCGAGAATGGCCGCGATGGATCTTCCGGGTCCACTTGCGTATCGTTAACCACACGGAAGGCGACCGGGTCCATGCCCAGCTTCTCCGCCATCTCGTCCATGGCGACTTCCAGCGCCATCAGTCCCGGAGCTTCACCAGGCGCCCGCATCGCATTGCCCTCGGGAAGATCGAGCACTGCAAGGCGCAGCGCCGTCATCCGGTTGGCCCCGGCATAGAGCAGTTTGGTCTGCTGGGTCGCCGCTTCGGGACCGCCCCCTTCCAGATCGCCCGACCAGCTCTCATGGCCGATGGCGGTGATCCTGCCGTCGCTGCCGCAGCCGATGCGGATGCGCTGGATCGTTGCCGGCCGGTGCGTCGTGTTGTTGGGGATCAGGGGGCGCTGCAGAGCGACCTTGACCGGTCGCTTCACGGCACGAGCGGAAAGCGCGGCCATGACCGCGTCCGTGCGCAGGAACAGCTTTCCACCGAAGCCGCCACCGATATAGGGCGAGATCAGCCGAACCTTTTCCGGCGGCATCTGCAGCGTGGCGGCCAGTTCCTTGACGCCCCAGTTGATCATCTGGTTCGACGTCCAGATCGTCAGGCTGTCACCCTCCCAGGCGGCGATGGTGGCGTGCGGCTCCATCATCGCGTGGCTTTGGTCCGGCGTGGTATAGGTCTGGTCCAGTTGCACGCCCGCTGACGCGAAGGCTCCCGCGAAATCACCCACCGACGTGGGCGCGTCGGAACCCGTCGCGTCCTTCGCACCGGCGCGGGCTGCGGCCAGGTCAAAGGCGCCGCTC
This sequence comes from Novosphingobium sp. HII-3, assembly GCF_002916655.1. GTDB lineage: Bacteria > Pseudomonadota > Alphaproteobacteria > Sphingomonadales > Sphingomonadaceae > Novosphingobium > Novosphingobium panipatense. Next base: position 37,765 of record NZ_PPSM01000047.1, on the reverse strand, counting down.
TCGCGCGCGTAATCGACATTGATGAGCGATGCGGCAGCGCGGGCCTGTTCGAAGGTTTCGGCGACGACGACCGCGACGGCCTGATGGTAGTGCTCAACCTTGGGCCCAGCCAGCAGGTGCGCCGTGTTCATCCGCCCCTTGCCGAGCTTCCCCGCATTGCGATGCGTCACGACGGAAAGCACCCCAGGCGCGCGCTCGGCCCGCGTGGTGTCGATGGCGCTGATCGTGCCCTTGGCTACCGCCGAGCCCAGGATGTAACCGTAAGCCGGCTTTCCGGGCACATCCTGCTGCTCGTAGGCATAGGGCGCCTTGCCGGACACCTTCAGAGGTCCGTCGATGCGCGGCGTCGGCCTGCCGACCACCGCCATGCGGTCGATCGGGTTTGTCCCTGCGGGCTTGTCGAACTTCATGCCTTGGCCTCCGCCATGACCGACGCGATGGTGCGCTGGGCAAGAGTGAGCTTGAACGCGTTGTCCTCACGCGGCCGGGCGCCGGCAAACAGCCGGTCCGCCACCGCCTTCGGGCCTTGCGGAAGAAGCGCCTCCGCCTCCTCCACCCGCCACGGCTTCGGGGCCACGCCGCCCAGGGCGACTGCTCCCTTGCCGTCGCGCTGGATCACGGCCGCGACGGAGACGAGCGCGAAGGCGTAGGACGCACGGTCCCGCACCTTGCGGTAGATGTGCGTGCCGCCCCGGGGACGTGGCAGTGCGACGGATATGATCATCTCGCCCTTTTCCAGCGCCGTTTCGATGTGAGGCGTTTCACCCGGCAGCGTATGGAACTCGGCGATGGGGATGGCGCGGGTAGTGCCGTCCGGCCGGATGGTCTCCACCGACGCATCCAGCACCCGCATGGCGACGGCCATGTCGCTCGGATGAGTGGCGATGCACGCATCGCTCGTGCCAATGACGCCGAGTTGGCGCGAGAACCCTCCCAGCGCGGCGCAGCCGGACCCCGGCTTGCGCTTGTTGCAGGGCATGTTGGTATCGTAGAAGTAGGGACAGCGGGTGCGCTGAAGGAGGTTGCCCGCTGTCGTCGCCTTGTTGCGCAACTGACCCGACGCCCCCGCCACGAGCGCGCGCGTGAGCACCGCGTAATCCTTGCGCACGCGCTGGTCGGCGGCAAGATCGGTGTTGCGGACGAGCGCTCCGATGCGCAGGCCGCCGCCGTCGATCTCCTCGATCCGGTCAAGGCCCAGGCCGTTCACGTCGATGAGGTGGCTGGGCGTCTCGATCTCCAGCTTCATGAGGTCCAGCAGGTTGGTCCCCCCGGCGATGAACCGCGCTCCCGGCATGGCTGCGGCTTTCGCGGCGGCATCCTGTGCGCTGGTGGCTTTTTCGTAAGTGAACGGTCTCATGCCTTCACTCCCGCCACATCGGCCATGGCTTCTGCGATGTTCGAGTAGGCACCGCAGCGGCAAATGTTGCCGCTCATGCGCTCGCGCATCTCCACCGTCGTCATCGGAGCAGGCTTCGACACGTCCGCCGTGACATGGCTGGGTATGCCGGCACGGATCTCCTCAAGCACGGCCACGGCCGAGCAGATCTGGCCCGGCGTGCAATAGCCGCACTGGTATCCATCGTGCTCGACAAACGCAGCCTGCATCGGGTGCAGGCTTTCCGGCGTTCCAAGGCCCTCGATGGTTGTTACCTCATCCCCTTCGTGCATCACGGCGAGCGTGAGGCAGGAGTTGATGCGCCGACCGTTGACGATGACCGTGCAGGCCCCGCACTGCCCGTGATCGCAGCCTTTTTTCGTCCCCGTCAGCTTCACATGCTCACGCAGGGCATCGAGCAGGGTTGTGCGGGTGTCGAGATCGAGGCGTACCGCCTGGCCGTTTACCTTCAGCCCGACCGCCGCGCGAGGTGGCGCCGCCGGATCAGGTTGCGCTAAGGCCGCCTGGCCCGGCCCGATCGAGCCGGCGATGGCGGCTCCGGCCGCACCGGTCTTGAGAACGTCGCGTCGAGAGATCGCTCCGTATCCTTCCGTCATGTCTGAAACATCCTTGCCGGGAACGGCGCTCGTGTGGCGCACGCCATCCTTGCCGAGACGTGAGCCTGTGTGCCCTTGCAGACATTGTGCCTTCTGTCAGACGAATACGCTATGCCTCATTGCTTCATGCTGTGTTGAGCATGGCTCATCGCGCATAAGCCTGCAGCCAGTGCCGCATTCAGGTCCGTTCGAGGTCCAGCGGGTTGTTCCGCCGTGTGTCCGGCAGCATCAGCGCCGCGCCGAGCGACACCAGGCACAACGCCGTCACGTACCAGTAGAAGCCGTGCTCCATTCCGCCGCTCTTGAACGCAAGCGCGACGTTCTCCGCCGTTCCGCCGAAAATGGCGTTCGCGATGCCATACGCGAGGCCCACACCAAGGGCGCGCACGTGGATCGGAAACAGCTCCGCCTTGAACAGGCCGCTCACCGATGTGTAGAAGCTGCAGATCGTCAGGCCCGCAGCGATCAGCACGAAGGCCGCGGCCGGGCTGCGCGTCACAGCCAGTGCACTGAACAACGGGATGGTGCACAGAACACCCAGGGCGGCGAAGAGGATCATGTTGGTGCGCCGGCCAATCCGATCCGAGAGCAGCCCCATCAGCGGCTGCTGCACCATGAACACGACAAGCACGCCCGTCATCAACAGCGTCGCCGTTTCCTTGGTCATGCCGACGGTGAGCACGAGGAACTTCTGCATGTAAGTGGTGAACGAATAAAACATCAGGCTACCACCCGCGGTGAGCGCGGCCACGATGAGGAACGGCCGGGTGGAGTGGCGGAAGAGCTCGGCAAGGCTGCCCGCCTCGGATGCCGACCGGTTCTGCTCGCTCGCTGTCTCATGCATGTGGTCGCGCAGGAGAAGGATCGTGCCTGCGGCCACCGCACCGATGAGAAAGGCGATGCGCCATCCCCACGCCCTCATGCCCGCGTCTCCGAAGATCTGCTGGAGGATCAGGATCACGAGCGTGGCCGCCAGTTGCCCGCCGATGAGGGTGACATACTGGAAAGAGGACCAGAAGCCGCGCCGCCGCGCCCCGGCAACTTCGCTAAGGTATGTCGCCGCGGTGCCGTACTGGCCGCCGGTGGAGAAGCCTTGCAGCATACGCCCTGCCAGCAGCAGGGCCGGAGCCGCAGCGCCCAGGGTCGCGTAGGTCGGCAGCACGGCGATCAGCAGGGCACCGGCCCCCATCATCAGCACCGACAGCACCATGGCCTGCTGCCGACCGCGCCGGTCAGCATAGCGGCCGAAGAACCACCCCCCGATCGGTCGCATCAGGAAGCCAACCGCAAAGATGCCGCTGGTGGCCATGACCTGCACCAGCGGGTCGCTCTTCGGGAAAAACTCCGAGGAGAAGTACAGGGCGGTGAAGGCATAGACGTAGAAGTCATACCATTCGATGAGATTGCCCGCCGATCCGGCCAGAATGGCGCGCAACCGCATCGCGTCGGTCAAGGCGGGTTGGCCGATGCCCGAACCGATCGGTATTCCTGCAGCCATGTTCCCCGATGCCATACCCTGCCCCCCTCCGGCAAACCTTCTGCGCACCTAAGGCGGGCACCCGTCGCGGATCAAGCCCGTCGCCGCTGGTTGTTCAGATCGGCAAGGCTGTCGTCGCCTTGATCTCGGAGAGCGCGACGGTTGAAGTGATTTCCTGAATCCCGGGAAGCTGGGAAAGTTTTTCGAAGAAGAAGCGCTCGTAGGCGTTGATGTCCTCAGCCACTACCCGGATCATGAAGTCGACCGAACCCATCAGAACGTAACAGTCGAGCACCTCGGGATATTCGCGGATCTTGGCGGCGAATTCGTCCAGATTGGCGCGGCCGTGGGCGTTCAGCTTGACCTGTGCGAAGACATGGGCATTGAGACCCACCTTGTGCCGGTCCACGATCGCGACCCGGCGCTGGATGAAGCCCTCGCGCTCGAGCCGATCGATACGCCGCCAGCAGGGCGATGCCGAGAGGCCGACGCGCTCGGCGATCTGCGCCGTGGTCTGATTCGCGTCCCGCTGCAACTCGCGGAGAATTTTTCTCTCATAAGGGTCAAGGTCGGTCATTTCATTCTCATTACGGCCTTTGCAGGGTTGTGTCTCGCTCAGTTTGCAGCGCAGAGCCGGAAATGAGGTCAGATTTCGTTCGCAGTGCCTGCCATAATGGTCGCGCTGTCCCAACACGCAGGAGCCTAGCAATGGTTGCCCAACACCGGCGCATGATGCCGCCGATGGAATATGTTCGCCTGTCCGACGAAGCCGCCGGTCTCGATGGCGTCATCGCCATTCACTCGACCGCGCGCGGACCGGCCGCCGGCGGCTGTCGTTTCTGGACCTATGAGGACACCAGCCTCGCCATGGCCGACGCCTTCCGCCTTGCCGAGGGGATGAGCTACAAGAACGCGATGGCCCGCCTGCCGTTCGGCGGCGGCAAGGCCGTACTGCGCCGCCCCGCAGGCGAGTTCGACCGGCGCGCCCTGTTCGAAGCGTTCGGCGAGGCGGTCGAGAAGCTCGACGGCCGCTATGTCACGGCTGAGGACGTGGGTACGAACGTCGGCGACATGGAGTGCGTGGCACGTCACACCCGCCACGTGGCCGGCCGCACCGCTCTTCCGGGGCTTGCCGGCGGTGATCCGTCGCCATGGACCGCCCTTGGCGTGTTCGAGGCGATGAAGGCGGCCGTGGCGTTCCGCCATGGCGGCACCCTGTCAGGCATGACGGTCGCCATTTCCGGCGTCGGCAACGTCGGCGCTGGACTGGCGCGGCTCCTGCGCGAAGCGGGCGCCAATCTGGTCGTCGCGGACATCGACGCGGCGCGCTGTGCCCGCTTGGCCGATGAGCTTGGCGCCGCGGTGGTATCGGTGGAGGAGATCGCAGAGAGCCAGGCGGACGTCTTCGCGCCCTGTGCGCTCGGCGGTGCTCTCAACGCAGGCACCGTCGCCGTGCTCAAGGCCGGGATCGTGTGCGGCGCCGCGAACAACCAGCTGGCGGAGCCGGACATCGCGCAGGCGCTTATGGCGCGCGGGATCTCCTATGCGCCCGACTACGTGGTGAACGCCGGCGGCATCATCAACGTTTCAGCGGAATACCTCGGCGAGAGCGAGCAGGAGGTGCGCAACCGCGTTCTCGAAATCGGGCCGCGCACGCACGAAGTCCTCGCCATCGCCGCCGATGAAGGTCTTTCACCCAATGCCGTCGCCGATCGCATGGCCGAAGACCTGATGCAGGCGCCGGAACCCCTTCCCGCCTGATCCTTCTTCTTCGGATCGGAACGGCAGGTACGAAACAACCCAAGGTGGCATGGCCGCCTTGGGTTGTTCTGTTTTCGGGAGCGTGACTTCGCTCAGCGGATCAGAACGCTGCCTCGTCCAGCGCCATCATCGAGCCCTTGCCAGCCTTGATCGCCAGGAACGCGGCGGTCGCCTGCGGGAGGATGCGATCGAAGTAGAACTGCGCCGTGGCCAGCTTCGCCTTGTAGAACGCGGCGTCTTCGGTCCCGCTGCCAAGCTCGTCCCGGGCGATCATGGCGGACTTGGCGAAGCAGTATGCCATCGCGACCAGCCCCATCAGGCGCAGGTAATCGGTCGCGGCAGCCGCCGCTTCCTCAGGGTCCTTCATGCCCTTCTGCGCGATCGTGCCCGTGGAGAGCTGAAGCGCACCGAAGGCCTTCTCCAGCGCCTCGACCATACGGCCGAACTGCGCATCACCCTTTGTCGCCTCGATGAACTGCGAGACCGGGTGGAAGAAGCTGCGCAGGTAGCGGCCCATGTGCGCGGGCATCTTGCGCCCCACAAGGTCGAGGGCCTGGATGCCGTTGGTGCCCTCGTAGATCATCGCGATGCGGGCGTCACGGGCGTACTGCTCCACGCCGCTCTCGGCAATGTAACCGTGGCCACCGTAGACCTGGACCGCCAGATTGGCGCTCTCATGCCCGAGGTCCGTGAACAGCGCTTTCACCACCGGGGTCATAAGCGCGATGAAGTCCTCGGCACCCTGCTTCACCTCGGGGTCGGTCGCGTGCTTTTCGGCATCGAGCGCACGGCTGACCCAGGCGCCGAGGGCGCGGCAGCCTTCGTTGTAGGCGCGCATCGTCATCAGCATGCGGCGCACGTCGGGATGAACGATGATCGGATCGGCCGGACCGCTGGGGTTCTTCACGCCCGACAGCGAACGGCCCTGCAGGCGCTCCTTCGCGTAGTACACGGCCGACTGGTAAGCCGCTTCGCCGATGCCAAGACCCTGGATGCCAACCGAGACACGCTCGGTGTTCATCATCTTGAACATCGCTTCCATGCCCTTGTTGGGCCTGCCGACCAGCCAACCGATCGAATCGTCGAAATTGAGCTGGCAAGTTGCCGAAGCCTTGAGGCCCATCTTGTGCTCGATCGCGGCGACCGAAACGCCGTTCGCCGGCCCCGGCGTTCCGTCGTCCTTGGGCAGGTACTTGGGCACGAGGAAGAGACTGATCCCCTTCACCCCGGCGGGCGCGTCCGGCAGGCGGGCAAGGACGAGATGCACGATGTTCTCGGTCAGGTCATGCTCGCCGGCCGAAATGAAGATCTTCGCGCCGCTCACCTTGTACGAACCGTCGTCCTGCGGCACCACCTTGGTGCGCAGCATGCCGAGATCGGTGCCGCAATGTGGCTCGGTGAGACACATCGTGCCCGACCAGTCGCCAGAAACCATCCGGGGCAGATAGAACTGCTTCAACTCGTCACTGGCGTAAGCCTCGATCGCGGTAGTGCCGCCGTGCGTCAAGCCGGGATAGAGGCTGAACGAGAGGTTGGCCGAGCAGATCATCTCCTCGGTCATCTTGTTCACGGCCTCCGGCAAGCCCTGGCCGCCCCACTGCGGGTCGGACGCCAGCGCGCACCAGCCACCCTCGCGGAACATGTCGTAGGCTTCCTTGAAGCCCTTGGGTGTGCGCACGACGCCGTTCTCGAGGGTACACCCCTCGATGTCGCCTGACCGGTTCAGCGGCAGCAGGACTTCCTGCGCCACCTTAGCCGCTTCCTCCAGGATGGCGTCGACCAGGTCTGGGCTGAACTCTTCCAGCGCCTCCAGCTTGCCGAAGCCGTCCTGCCCGTACTTCTCGTTGTTAAAGAGTTCGTGGATCACGAACCGCATGTCGCGCAGTGGCGCTTCATAGACCTGCATTTGTCTCTCTCCTGGGGCGGCGCACGGCCGCCCTCCAACTCAGTCGCGCCGTCAGTTGCGCAGGGGCTTGCCGGTTTCGAGCATGTGCTCGACGCGGGCGATGGAGCGGGGCTCGCGCACGAGCCGCATGAAGGCCTCGCGCTCCAGCTTGAGGAGTTCCTGCTCCGTCACCGTGTCGACCAGATCGGCATCGCCGCCCGACAGGACCGTGGCGAGCGCATCCGAGACGACCATGTCGTAATCGGTGGCCTTGCCCTGCTTGCGAAAACCCTCCGCCGCCATGGAAAGTGCGACGCGCCCGCTTTCGCCTGGCAGGCGGTACTCCGGCGCTTCGGGCGGCGTGTAGCCGTCCACCAGCGCAAGGGCCTTCTGCTTGGCATCGTACAGCAGCCGGTCCCGGTTCATGGTGATGCCGTCGTCAGCCCGCAGGAACAGCAGTTCCTTGGCCTGCGCGGCGGACTTGGACACCGTTGCCGTCGACACCGTCTCGAAGACCTTGGCCACAGGAGGCATCGGCCCCTTGGGCATCATCTTGTTCTTCTGCCAGCGGTCCAGCATCTCGCCGTTACCGCCCCAGCCGGGGATGAGGCCGACGCCGCACTCGACCAGTCCGGTGTAAAGCTCGGCATGCGCCTGTACCGCGTCACAGTGCAGCAGGATCTCGCAGCCGCCACCCACGGCCAGCCCGGCAGGTGCACCGACGACCGGGAACGGCGCATACTTGAGGCCCTTGTACGCCATCTGGCCACCGGCCACGAGCTTCTCGATCTCACTCCACGCCGCGATGTTCACCGCGAAGAGGGCAAGGCCGAGGTTGGCCCCTGCGGAAAAGCTGTCCGCATCGTTGTACACGACGAGCGCCTTGTACTTGGAGGCGACGAGAGGCAGCGCCTCGATGATCAGCTTCATGACCTCACCGTCAAGCGCGTTCATCTTGCCGGTGAATTCGAGCGCGACGACGCCGTCGCCGATGTCCCAAAGCGCGGCCGAGGAATTCTTCAGCAGCGGCTTGGAAGCGAGCTTGATATCGGCAAGGCGCAAGACGCCCTCGGCACGGACCACGTCGTGGTACACGCCGTCCAGGCCCAGGAACTGCCGCTTGCCGCCTTCGACGCGATAGAACGTGCGATCACCGGCGATGCGCAGGATCTCCGGCACCGGCGTGCCGTCGGCTTCGAGACGCTGCGCCAGCCAGGCAGCGCCCAGCTTGTCGATCATCTCGAAGGGGCCAGCCTTCCAGTTGTAGCCCAGCTTCATGGCGTCGTCGATCGCGACCACGTCGGCTGCGGCCGATGGGATCAGCGATGCCGCATAGGCGAGCGTACCGCCGAGAATGGCCCAGGCGTATTCACCGACCGGCCCCTTGGTTTCCACCAGCTTGCGCAGATCGCCCTTGGCAGCCGCGCCCGAAGGCCCCGCCGCACGGATGCTTTCGCGGTATTCGCCGGTCTTCAGGTCGACGGATTCCTTGCGGCGTCCCATCTCCTTGTTGAGGCGATAGAACCCGCCCTTGCCCTTGCGGCCCGTATAGCCCTCACCGATCATCTTTTCGATGAGGGGGTGTGAGCGGGCGATGCCCTGGTACGGATCATCCTTGGGAAGAGTGGAAGTCAGGCTTGCCTGCAGGTGAGGCATGAGATCGATACCCACGAGGTCGACCAGCCCGAAAATACCGGTCTTGGGAACGCCCATCGGCTTGCCCGCGACAGCATCCGCCAACTCGACCGTCAGGCCCATGTCAAACGCTGCGTTCAGGCCCAGCTGGATCCAGTACGTGCCGATGCGATTGGCGATGAAGCCGGGGGTGTCGTTGGCCTTCACCACGGTCTTGCCCATGGCGACGTCGGCGAAGCGTTCGACCTTGGCGGCGACCGCTGCGTCCGTGTCCTTGCCGGTCACGATCTCCATCAGCCGCATGTAGCGGGGCGGGTTGAAGAAGTGCGTGATGAGGAAGTCGCGCTTGAACGCATCCGAGCGCCCCTCGACCAGCTGCGCCAGCGGGATCGTCGAGGTGTTCGACGAGACCGCCGTACCTTCGCGCTTGATGGCTTCGAGCTTGGCGTAAAGGCCCTGCTTGATGTCCAGCCGTTCGATGACTGCCTCGATGACCCAGTCGCACTCGGCGACTTTGTCGAGATGGTCCTCGATGTTGCCCGTCTCCACCAGCTTGGCGGCAGACTTGCTCATGAAGGGGGCCGGATCGGTCTTGAGCATCTTGGCCACCGCGCCTTCGGCGATGGCGTTGCGGTTCGTGCCTTCCTTGGGAACGATGTCGAGCAGCAGAACCGGCACGCCGGCGTTCGCAACCTGGGCGGCGATACCGGCACCCATGGTGCCGGCGCCGATCACGCAGACTTTCTTGATGGCGTCGCTCATTCCACGGCCTCCAGTACGGTGGCGATGCCCTGCCCGCCACCGATGCACTGGCTTGCGAGAGCGTACTTGCCGCCTTCGCGCTTGAGCAGCGCGGCCGCCTTGCCGACGATGCGTGCGCCGGTGGCGCCAAGCGGGTGACCGATGGCGATGGCGCCGCCGTCGATGTTCACCTTGGCGAGATCGAGGTTGAGGTCCTTGATGCAGGCCAGCGCCTGCGAGGCGAAGGCTTCGTTCAGCTCAACGACGTCGAGATCGGCGGCGGAGATGCCGGCCCGTTCCATGGCCTTCTGGCTGGAAAGGATCGGTCCCAGCCCCATCGTTTCAGGCGCGCAACCGGAGATCGCCACCGACTTCACGCGGGCGAGGATCGGCAGGCCGTGAGCGCGCGCATACTCCTCGGTCGTGACGAGCACGGCGCTGGCACCGTCGGTGAGCGGCGAGGAGGTGCCCGCGGTGACGGAGCCCTGCGCATCAAAGGCAGGCTTCAGCGCGGAAAGACCCTCCGCGGTCGTTTCCGCACGAATGGCGCCGTCTTCGCTGACGATGCCGTTCTTCGTTTCGATCGGCACGATCTCGTCCGACAGCTTGCCGGCTTCGCGTGCGGCAGCCGCGCGCTTCTGGCTTTCGACCGCCAGAGCTTCCTGTTCCGCCCGGCCGATCTGGTACTTGGTGGCGACGTTCTCGGCCGTTTCACCCATGCCCATGTAAGCCGCGCTCTTCTTCGCGAGCGTCGGGTTCGGCAGCGGGTTGAAGCCCATCATGGGCACGCGGCTCATGGATTCGACACCGGCGCAGATGAAGACTTCGCCCGCACCAATCGCGATCTGCCCCATTGCGGTGTGGATGGCGCTCATCGAGGAGCCGCAGAAGCGGTTCACCGTCATGCCGCCGACCGACAACGGCAGGTCGGCCAGGAGGCCGATCAGACGGGCGACGTTGAGGCCCTGCTCACCTTCCGGGAAGGCGCAGCCGACGATGATGTCCTCGATATCGGCGGGCTCAACGCCCGTCTTGGAAATAAGCCCCCGGATCACCTGTGCGGTCAGGTCATCCGGGCGGACGCGGGCAAGCGCACCCTTGTTGGCAAGGTGGAACGGCGAACGGGCATATCCCGCGATCACGACGCTTTGCATGTATACCTCTCCATGAGCGGACCGACCTTGCGCCAGCACACAGGCCGGGCCGAATCCGTACGATCCTCGTCCTCTCGAACGTCTTCCCTTAAGGTGCGATTCTTTCCCTATACGTCAAGATATTTTTGGGTTATGCCGAGTCTATCCGGTTCGGAAGCGATCGCCGCCTGCCAAGTCAGGGGCACGTTCCATCAACAAGAACCAGGGCGAGAGAGATGGAGAGGCCGCTGATGCACATCGTTAAACTTGCGACTTTGGCGTTGGTTTCCGCCGTAGGCGCCGCTTCGCCGGCGTTTGCCGCAGATGCCGGTTCACTCGTGGGTTCATGGCAGACGCCGGCAAAGCACGGCGTCGTCCAGATCGAGCGCTGCGGCGCGTCGATCTGCGGAAAGTTGGCCAATTCAGCCAATATCCAGAAGAACCCGGACCTCAAGGACGTCAACAACAAGGACGCGGCCAAGCGCGACCGCCGTCTCAAGGGCCTGCAGATCCTGGGCGGCTTCAAGCACGAAAAGGGGCAGTGGACGGGTGGCACCATCTACAACCCCGAGGATGGCGGAACCTACAAGGCGACCATCACCCCGGCTGGCGCCGACACGCTGAAGCTGAAGGGCTGCATCGTGTGGCCCCTGTGCAAAACTCAGACGTGGACGCGCATCAAATAACGCGACAAACAGTTCAAGCTGCAGCAAAAATTTATCTTCAAGGGAGAGTCCCCAATGCAAATCAAGACCGGCCGTATCCTCCTCGCGAGCGCGGCTAGCATCGTCGCCTTCGCTTGGGCCGGATCGGCAAGTGCGCAGGCGTTTTACCTTCAGGAACAGTCCGTCCGCGGCCAAGGCCGCGCCTTTTCGGGTGAAGCGGCCGACACCGGCGTGGATTCGCTGTGGTGGAACCCTGCGTCCATCGGTGGTCTCCAGGGCGGCGAAGCCTCCATCCGCGCCAGCTTCATCCGCCCGCGCGGCGAAGTCGTGAACGAGAACACGCTCATCGTCCGCCCCGGCCAGGCAGCGGCCCCTGTGGGCGGTGAGAACGTGTCGAAGAACCCGATCAACAACGGCGTGCTGCCCTCGGGCGCGGTTGCCTACGGCTTCGGCCGCGTAGCCGTCGGCCTCAGCGTTGCGGCACCGTATTCGTTCACGACCGACTACGATGCGGACAGCTGGGCGCGCTATTCGGCCGACAAGACCAAGCTGCGCACCTTCGACATCCAGCCCAGCATCGCCGTCGCCATCACGGACGGCCTGTACATCGGCGCGGCAGCGAACATCGAGCATGTCGACGCCGCCCTCGGCAATTACCTCCCCAACCTCTCGCCGCTTCTTCCCGACGGTCACCAGAACCTGAAGGGCAAGGGCTGGGATGTGGGCTGGTCGGCCGGCGTGCAGTTCCATGACGGCCCTGTCTCGCTCGGCCTCGCATACAAGTCGTCGATCAAGCACAAGCTCGACGGCAGCGTGACCATTGAAGGCCTCGTTGGGCCGCTGGCAGGCCAGAACCGTGTCGTTGACGCGAAGGCGGAGTTCAGCACCCCGTGGATGCTCATCGGCAGCGCGCGCGCCAAGATGAGCGACCGCTTCACGCTCAACGCGCAAGTCGTCCGGATGGGCTGGAGCGAATTCGATTCGATCGATCTCGGCGCTCCGCTGAACCAGTCGATCCCGGAGAACTACCGCAACAGCTGGACCTGGGCGATTGGTGCCGACTACGAGTTGAACCCGCAGTGGACCATCCGCACCGGCTTCCAGCGCGGCATCACGCCGACCCGCAACGGCGACCGTGACGCACGCGTGCCGGACGCGAACCGCTGGAACTTCTCGGCTGGCACCAGCTACGCCATGAACTCCAGGTTCACCATCGACGCGGCGGCATCGTACATCACGTTCGAAGACGCTCCGATCGATCGCACCACGGCCGCTTACGCCGGCACGCCGGTTCAGACGCCGATCCTGGTGAACGGCGAACTGCGCGATGCTTCGGCACTCGTCCTCTCCCTCGGTGCAAGGATGGCCTTCTGATGAATGACGCGGCGACGATCGGCGGAGGGCAGTCCGCCCGCGAAACCTTCACGACGGACGAGATGCCGCCGATCGCGCCGCGGCTTCTGACGGACCTGCTCGACCATGCCGTGCAGGAGCACGGCTCATGGCCCGCCGTCGACTTTATGGGCCGCAAGTGGTCCTACGAAGAGATCGGCAATCTTGTGAAGCGGGCCGCTCGCGGCCTTCAGGACCTTGGTGTCGAAAAGGGCACCCGGGTGGGCCTGTGCCTTCCGAATACACCTTACTACGTGATCGCCTACTTCGCGGTGCTGCGGATCGGCGGCATCGTCGTCAACTTCAACCCGCTGTACACCGAGCGCGAGATAGCGCACCAGGTGAACGACTCCGGCTGCGAAGTGATGATCGCCACGGACCTTGCGATCAGCCTTCCCAAGCTGGAGCCGCTCGTCGGAACCGGCACCCTGAAGCGGATCGTGGTATGCCCGTTCGCCGATGCCCTGCCCGCGATGAAGCGTCACGCCTTTCTCCTCTTCAAGCGCAGCGACATCGCGCACGAACCCCATGATGTGCGCTACGTCCGCTGGTCCACCCTGATCGCCCGTGACGCCGAGCCGGACCCGGTTGACCGCGTGCCTGACGATCTTGCGGTGCTGCAGTACACCGGCGGCACCACCGGAGTGCCGAAGGGGGCGATGCTCAGCCACGCCAATCTCGCGGCGAACTCGGCACAGATGATCGCCCACGTAGGCAGCATGCCCGAGAAGCAGGAACGCACGCTGGGCGTCCTGCCTCTCTTCCATGTCTTCGCGCTGACGACGGTGCTGAACTACTCGGTCGATACGGCAGCGGAGATGATTCTGCTGCCCCGTTTCGAAATGAAGTCGTTCCTCGCCACGGCCAAGCGGACGAAGCCCACCCAGTTCTTCGGTGTGCCCACGCTCTACACCGCGCTGAATCATCAGCAGCTCCACGGAGAATTCGACTGTGTGCGCGTCTGCATTTCCGGTGGCGCACCGCTGCCGCTCGAAGTGCGGCGTGAATTCGAGCAGCGTACCGGGGTACGCGTGGTGGAAGGCTACGGCCTGTCCGAAGCCAGTCCCATCATCGCCTGCAACCCGTTGGACGGCCTTGTGAAGGACAACTCCTGCGGTCCCGCCTTCCCTGGCACTGTGCTGGAAATCCGCGATCCCGCCGATCCTGCGCGACTCTGCGCCCAGGGTGAGAAGGGCGAGGTCTGCGCCCGCGGCCCTCAGGTGATGGAGGGGTACTGGAACCGGCCGGAGGACACCGACAAGACCTTCACCGACGGCGCGCTGCGCACCGGTGACATCGGTTATCTCGACGAGGACGGCTATCTGTTCCTTGTAGACCGTATCAAGGACGTGATCCTGTGCGGCGGCTACAACGTCTATCCCCGCATCATCGAGGAAGCGCTCTACGAGCACCCTATGGTGGCCGAAGCCGTGGTGATCGGCATCCCTGACGAATACCGCGGACAGGCACCCAAGGCTTTCGTCGTCCTTCACAGCGGCGACATCCTCGTCGAGAATGAGCTGACGGCCTTCCTGCGTGACAGACTGAACAAGATAGAGATGCCTGCCTCGATCGAGTTCCGAGATTCGCTGCCCAAGACGATGGTCGGCAAGCTGTCGAAGAAGGAGCTAGTGGCGGAAGAGGCTGCCAGGCGAGAGGGTGGGACCAGGTCTTGACCGCCCTTCCCGCTTCGGAGGGCCAGCCGATGCTGGGTATTCAGGAAGCTGCCACCCTGCTCGGCGTGACAATGCGAACGCTGCGGTTCTACGAGGATAAAGGGCTCATCGCCCCCCAGCGCGCGGGAACGACCCGCATTTATTCAAAGCGCGAGATAGGCCGTATGCAGTTGATCCTGCGCGGCAAGCGCCTTGGGTTTTCCATCCGCGAGATCAAGGAGTTCCTCGACCTCTACGACGTGGACCCCGAACATCTGGAGCAGGTACGGGCGCTCCGTGCCCGCATCCGCGAACGCATTTCCGACTTGCGCAAGCAGAAGCTCGCCATTGAGCAGACGCTGGACGAACTTCTTTCCATCGAGCGACAGGCGTCCGCCCGGCTCGAAGGCTCACCTGTGAGGCCCGTTCATGACTGATCCCGCAGCAGCCGTCGCTGAGCTGCGTACACTGCTCGAAGTCGAGGAAATCGACACCGATCTGTACCGCGGAGCTGCCGCCGCCGAAGGCCCCGGGCGTGTATTCGGCGGTCAGGTCGTGGCACAGGCTCTTGCTGCGGCCGCGCGCGGTATTCGCGACGCGGGAGGGGAAGAGCGCGACGCCCACTCCCTTCACGCCTACTTCCTGCGCGCGGGAGACACCACCAGGCCGATCATCTACCGCGTGCTGCGGGACTTTGACGGCGGCAGCTTCGCCAACCGCCGGGTCGTCGCCATGCAGGGCGGCAAACCGATCCTGAACCTGGCGGCGTCCTTTCACCGCCGCGAAGAAGGCTTCGCGCACGCAGCGCCGATGCCCGCCGTGCCCGAGCCGGAGCAATGCCCCGAGATGGTGGCCGCTCTCACTGCGGCAGGCCAGAAGCTGCCGCAGGCGATGTACGAAAGGCTGGCGCCTTTCGAGGTGCGCCCTGGCCCGCAGGCAACCAGCGACACCGAGACCCCGCGCCAGTTCCTCTGGTTCAGGCTTGCCGCTCCGCTGGGAGGCGATGACGCGCTGAAGCGGGTGGTGGTCGCCTACGCGAGCGATTTCGCGCTCGTGTCGACTGCGGTACTGCCGCACACGACGTTCTTCACACCCGGCCTGCAGGTCGCCAGTCTCGATCACGCGGTGTGGTTCCATTCCACGCCTCCGGTGGAAGACTGGCTGCTCTACGTGATGGACAGCCCCTGGGCCGGCCATGCGCGGGGCTTCGCGCGCGGGTCGATCTACGACCGCTCGGGCCGCCTCGTGGCAAGTGTAGCGCAAGAAGGGCTTTGTCGATTGGCTCCTCCTTCCGACCGGAAAGCCTAGGCGCCGCTTCGACACGCGACGCGCGCGCTCACACCGGCTGGTGCTGGCTCTCCGCCGGATCGAGGTGGAGGTAATGGGGGTTGAACAGGGCCACGGCCATCAGCCTGTCCAGATCGTGCATGGTCAGCTGGCGGTTGCGCAACTCGATCAGGCCATCCCGCCGCATCTCCTGGATGGTCCGGTTCACATGCACCTGGGTGAGCCCGGTGGCGTCCGCGATATCGCTCTGCGTAAGCGGGAAGTCGCAGGTGTCTCCCTGCGTCGCTCCACCGTCGCGCAGTCGCATGAACATTTCGCAGAAAAGGTGGGCGATGCGCTCGTAAGCGGTCCGCTGGCCGATGCTGGTGGTCCACTCCCGCTGGATGGCAATTGCAACCTGCTCCGTCCGCCGCAAGGCCTCGCCGACACGCGGGATGGCCTCGGCTAACTCACGAAGATCCGGCTTCGCTACTTCTGCCAGCTGCACCTGGGTTATCGTGGAAAGCGAATGGTCCATGGCGCAAGGGATGAAGACGTTCGCGTCACACAGGTCACCCGCCACAAAGAAGGACAGTATCTGCCGGCGACCATCCGCAAGCTGCTTGTAGCGCTGCGCCCAGCCATCAAGGATGAAGCAGACGTGACCTGGCCTGTCCCCCTCACGGATGATGTCGTGGCGCGGGGGCAATACTCGTACGCGTCTGTTGAGCACGGTATCCAGAATTTCGCGATCGGCTTCCGTGAGATTGGCGAACGCGGGGAGGTGTAACGACAAGTGTGACCGGTTCCCAAAAGAGCAATACGCCGTCATTGCGCGGTCCCGCAGCTTGCAGCATTTACATGCGTTAATCCCCTTTTGGGCAGACTGATTTACCCCTCCGGTGCCGCCGCTGATGGCGTCCCGCAGTGTCCCCACAGGGCTCGGGACCCCGGCCCGGGCGTTGACGCCGCAGACTGCCGGCTCTGCGCCGAAACCTCCTCCATTCGGACGCGTGCCACTCTTCCCGCCAGGACTGCCGTCCCTTGTACGTCGCGGACCGGCTGCCCGACCCGCAAGTACGTGCCGGCGCGGCCACAGATGCCTTCTCCGACTTCCAGCCTCCATACCGCCGTGCTCGCGCAGCAGGTCTTCGGCGGTGGCACATCCCCGATACGGCGGCGCGCGAGCTTGACAAGGCGGCTGTGCAGCAACCACTTCCCCGCGCAGGCTTTATGATGCCGGGAATGTAGATGGAGCATGGATGACGATGGGCAAGGTGGTGCTTGGCTGACACGAACAGCGATATCATGGCGCGGCGTTCCGATGCGATCCGCATCGCCCGCGTCATCTGCATCACCGGCATCGTCTATGTCCACGCCTGGACGGGTCTGTCAGGGCACGATCTGGAATTGGCACGCGGCACGCCTCAGGAACTGCTGCGCTGGATGCTTATGGAGGTATTCGGCCGAAGTGCCGTGCCTCTGCTCGGCCTGATATCGGGCTGGCTCGTCGCGGGATCGACGCAGACGTGCAACTGGAGGGCTCATGTCGCGCGAAAGGCGCGGACCATAGCCTTGCCGATGATCCTCTGGAACGTGCTCGCCATCGCCCTGGTGTCAGGCACCGCCTGGCTGTTCGGGATGGCCGCTCCTGTCCCTCAGTCCGTGCGGTGGCTGGCGGAAGAAATCTTCATCCTCACCCGACCGCCCGACATCGACGTGCAAATGCCCTTCTTGAGGGACCTGTTCCTGTGCATGGTGGCTGCACCGCTGCTGGTGCGCCTGCCCTCGGCCATGCTGCTTTCTGTGGTATTGGCCGCAGGGGCCTGCCACGTGCTGGGGCTGGGGCCGCCCATCCTCCTGCGACCCTCCATCCTCATGTTTTTCACGATCGGGATCCTGGTGCGCCGCACCAGCCTGGCCGAGCGTCTTGCCGGCTGGCCGGCCTTGTGCGCGCTTCTGCCGTTCGCCGTTCTGATGCCGCTGCATCTCTTTCTGTCCATCGGAGAAGCCGGCGGCTCCCGCCCCGTGGAGATCGCCGCCGCCGATCTGGTGGCGCGGGTCTCGGCTTCGCTGGCGGTGTGGTGGCTCGCCTGGCGGCTTGTCGCAACCCGGGCGCTTCCTCTATTCCGGCGTATTGAGCCGTACATGTTCTTCTATTTCTGCGCGCACCTTATCTTGTTGTGGCTGTTCGGTCCGCTGCTGGGAAAGCTGACGGGCAAGCTGGGATCGCCGCTCTATCCGCTGTTCCTGATCGCGCAGCCCTTCCTGATCCTGGGTGCCGTGATCGCACTGGCGACGCTGCTGCTGAAGGTTGCGCCCGGTGCGGCCGGCGTCCTTAGCGGAGGACGTCTCAAAGCTTCCTATGGGATCAAAGTCGATCGAAGAGCGGGGTCGGCTCGAATGCAAGGGAGGCCAGCGCCCAGAGGCTGAGCGCCAGCATCACCCCGCCGATCCACTGGGTCAGATCGCGGGGCTCCGCGCGGCGCGTGACCACCGCGCCGACGGGCGCCGCCACGATGCCGCCGATCAGTAACCCCGCCGCGGGAAGTACGAACGACTGAAGGCCGACCGTGCCGATGAAGGCCGAAAGAACCGTCACAGTCACGAAGAACTCGGCCGCATTGACGGTCCCCACAGCCATGCGCGGCGTCATTCCCTGCGCGATGAGGCTACCGGTCGTAACCGGCCCCCATGCGCCGCCGTAGGCATCGAAAAAGCCAGCGACGAAGCCAAGCGGTCCCACCGCCCGCATCCGACGATAGCCTTGTGCGCGCCGCCGCCCGCGCCAGATGAGGTAGATTCCCACCGCGGCGAGATAGACGAGCAGGACCGGCTTCAGAATACTCAGGTTCAGGTGGGACAGTGCCCAGACCCCCACAAGCCCGCCTGCGATGCCCGGGAGGACGAGGCGGGCGAACAGTGACCAGTCCACGTTGCTCTGCACCGCGTGCGACAGGCCCGACACGCCGCTCGTGAAGCCTTCCACGGTATGCGTCACCGAAGACGCGGTCGCCGGAGGCAGGCCGAGCAGGACCAGGAGCGAGTTCGCCAGGACGCCGAAGCCCATGCCGGTTGCGCTATCCACGAGCTGGGACAGGAACCCGGCCAGTATGAAGGGCGCGAGCACGTCCCATGGCACTGCGGAAAGATCGATCATCCCTTGCTCCTGCGTCCCCGGGATGCCCGGCCACTGAGCCGCCCTGCCGGTGTGGTGAGCAGGAAGAGCACGGGAAAGGCCAGCGACAAGGCCGAGAGCACCCCGCTCAGCGAGGGTTCCACCCCGGCGAGCCAAGGGAGCACCGCAGCCCAGATCGCAGCGGCGAGAACCACGAGCAGCGTCCGCTCCTGCGCACGATCGTTGGTGCCGGTCAGGTCCACTTTAGCCCGTCCCGTGAAAAGGCTGCGCAGTCCGATCCCGGTCGGGCTGCGCCGATCCACCAGCGGTCGCGGGAACGCACCTTGGGCGAGGCACCCCGCCCCCGCCGCCAGCATCCGAAGCCCAACGGCGGACGCGAAGCTGCGAAACTCGGTGTTGCGGTCGATCAGTGTGCGCAGCCCGGCGCGCCCCCCGAACACCATGTCTGCCAGCGCCGTGTGCTCCGCAGGCGTCTGCGTGCGTTCGCTGGCCAAGCTCGGCGTCGAGAGTACCCAGTTCAGGATGGCGGTCGGCACGTCGAGCCCGGTAGCGCGCTCCAGCCCCTGGAAGCCCGGTGCCGAATTGGCTTCACAAATGCGGTAGCCATCCTCGTCAAACAGGATGTCGATGCCCGTGATGTCGAGTTCCAGTACGTCGGCCGCCTGGACCGCCAGTTCGGCCATGTCGGGCGGAGGGTTGTAGGCGACGCCGACGCCGCCGAGCGATACGTTGGACTTGAACCCGCCCGTCAGCGACCGCCGCTCCATCGCCGCTATTACACGGCCGCCGACGACGAGCACCCGCACGTCGCGTCCGTGGCTTGCGCGTACATACCGCTGGAGGATGAAATCCGCCTTGGCCTCGGCGCTTTCCAGCAGGCCCGCCAGATCCTCGAACTGGCTGCGATCCTCGCATTTGAGGACGCCTGCGCCACGGGTGCCCTTCAGCGTCTTGACGATGACGGGAAAGCCCAGTTCGCGTTCGACAAGGTCGACGTCGATGGGAAACGCCCCCAGCATCGTGCGCGGAATGGGCAAGCCAGCGCGGTTAAGTGTCTGCAGCGTGTGCAGCTTGTCAGAAACTGTCTCGATCGTGGCAGGGCCATTGACGAGCCGGACACCGCGCCGTTCGAAGTGACGCAGCAGAGCGAGAGTGAAGTAATCGGTTTCGGCGCCGGTACGGCAGATCACGAAATCGGGCTTGTCGATCGCACGGCCCTGATACTTAATCCCCCAGTCGCCCACCGCTCCGACGACCAGTTCGAAGCTGTGAGGCTGCAGAACGTGCATTTCGATGCCCAGCGCCGCAGCGGCCTGCTGGAAGCGGAAGACCTCCGGCACCTCGGGTATCGAAGGATCGAGTTCATGCTGAAACAGAATCCAGCCGCGCAGAGCCATACTTCCCCCGAAAGCGCGCACCCCGCGCGCATGTGCAAGCCACTGTCCGTAAGGAATGACGCCCACGGATGTTGGTTGCGAGCCTATGGAGTCGCCGCCGGTTGTCCAGCCGCTTCGCACCATCCATTCGTCATCAAACGTGCAAACAGGGGCGATCGCGCGGAGACGGAGAATGACGCCTGCAACTGAACGGCGGACCACTCCACCACTATCGCCGGCCGCTCACCCGCCCGAGATGGTGGACACTTCGAAGTCACATATCGGCCTTCAGTGCATCATGTGCGCGGCATAAAAAAAGGGGAGCCATCGGCTCCCCTTTTTCGCATCCGGCGAAGGCGCTCAGCCTCCGGTTTTCCCACCGGAGCCGGAAGTACCCGAGCCCGTCGCCGTGCCGGTGGTCGCACCGGTGGCTGAACCGGCCCCGCCGAGGGCGGACGAGGCGGATGACGTGCCGCTGGTCTGACCCGCCGAATAATCCGAACGTCCCGTGCTGCCGGTGCTGCTGCTGCTCCAGCCGCTTCCACTGCCCGTGGCGGTGGTCCCGGTGGCATGAACCCGCAGGTTGTTCTGCACGTGGCGAACACCGGAGATGTCGTCGCTCAGGTCCTCTGCGCGGCGCTTGGCCTGCCGGCTGTCCACCGTGCCTTCCAGCGTGACCTCGCCGTCCTTCACATTGACGCGGATGTGGCTCGCGTCGAGGCGCCAGTCGTGCGTGAGCACGTCGTTCACGTCCTCCTTGATGCGCTCATCCGAACGGGTGTAGTCGGAAGGCCCGCGCCCGCGATGGTCTTCCTCGCGGCGGCGCTGCGCATCTTCGTTGCCGAACCAGCTCGCGATCTCGTCGCCCGCGCGTTCAAGGAAGCCGCGGCTCTCCCCGTACTCGCGCCAGCCGCCATAATCGTTGCTGCCGCCCCAGCTTCCCGGGCCGTAGCTGGGCCGGTAGGAGCCGCTGGAGCGCATGCCGCCTGACAGCCCGGCCCGGCCGGATGAGAAGTCCCGGCCGCCGTAATCCTCGCTGGTGAAGCTGGAGAAATCGTTGCCACCGCTCGCGTCGTAGTCACGCGCAGGGTAGCGCGAGCCGGTGTCGCGGTCACCCGAGAAGCGATAGCTTTCGTTCCTGCCGCCGCGGCTTTCCTCGTGATCGGACCTCGCGCCGTACCCGGGGCGACGGCTGCGCGGTTCGCGGTCGGACCAGCGATCCTCGCCGCGGAAACGGTTCTCGCCATGGCTGCGTCCCCCACGATACCGGCGGCCGAAGTCGCGCGAGTCATCGCGGGACCCTTCATCGCTGCGGTAACGGTTATCCTGCCAGTCGTTACTCTCCCAGCCGCCGCCGGCCTGGCGACCCATGTCCCCTTGCCACTGATTGGCCTGCCGCGACGAACTCCAGTCGTGGTCCTCACTGTGGTAACCTCCGGTCTGGCGGTCGCCTGTGCTGGTGTCACGTCGATTCATCGAATCTCTCCTTGAAGACAAGTACAGGGCACATCCGACAAAGCCGCCTGAAGCAGGGGCCCTCTCTCATGCGCATGCTACTTCAACGGCAGGTAAGGCGGTTTGATCCACTGTCCGCCCCGGGAGCGAGGGCATCCGTCGCAAGACGGCACATCGCGTGGTCATTTCGGGCGTGGCCGGACATGGTTCCTGCTGGCAATACCCTTCACTTCATGGGAAGAGGGAACAGTTAGGCGCGCTGAGGTTTGCGCTCCGATGCCGGGGCACGGGTACGCTCCGCCGGCGACGCAAAGGGACTGAACAGGGGTAATGGCGCAAAGCGAGAGCAACGAAGCCGGGTTCATGAAACTCGAAGGTGATCTCGCGCGCCGTATTGCCGCCTTTGACTGGGCCAGTACTCCGGTTGGCCCGATCGAGACATGGCCGGTGAGCCTGAGGCACACGATCGCCATGATGCTGCCGTGCCAGGTGCCGTTGGTCCTCCTCTGGGGTCCCGAAGGCGTCATGATCTACAACGACGCCTATGCCCAGTTCGCCGGCGAACGCGACAATCGCCTTCTCGGCTGCAGAGTTCTTGATGGCTGGGAAGAGGTCGCAGAGTTCAACGCGAACGTGATGAAGGTCGGCCTGGCGGGCAAGACGCTCAGCTATCGCGATCACGAACTCACGCTTCACCGCAACGGCAGGCCGGAGCAGGTCTGGCTCAATCTGGATTATTCCCCGGTCCCCGGCGACGATGGGAAACCGGCCGGCGTCCTCGCCTTCGTGGTGGAAACGACGGAGGCCTACAAGGCGCGGGCCGCGCTTGAGGAGAGCGAGGGAAGACTACGCTTCCTTGACGAACTAAGCATGGCCGTGGCGTCCTCCCGCAGCGCGACCGAGATCCTCAGCACCACGACCCGGCTCACCGCCCACCACCTTGGCCTGTCGAACTGCGCCTATGCCGACATGGACCCTGATGGCGATGGCTTCACGATCCGGGACAACTGGCACGCACCCGACGCGCCCTCGATCGTGGGGCACTACAGCCTGACAAGCTTCGGAAAGCGTGCCGTCGGCGAACTGTCCGCCGGGCGCCCCCTCATCATCAACGACAACACGATCGAAATCGCCCCTGAAGAGGCGCAGACCTTCCAGGACATCGGCATAACCGCAACCATCTGCCTTCCCTTGGTGAAGGAGGGGCGGCTCATCGCGCTGATGGCCGCACACCGCAGCGAACCGCATCGCTGGACGCCTTATGAACTCAGCGTCATGAGGGAAGTGACCGACCGATCCTGGGCGCATATCCAACGCGTGCGGGCAGAAGAACAACTGCGGGAGCGGGACGAGTATCACCGGCAGATTTTTGACGGTGCGACGAACTACGGGATCGTCGCTGCGGATCTCGACGGATGCATCACACTGTGGAACGCAGGCGCCGTCGCGATGCTCGGGTGGACGGAGCAGGAGATGCTCGGGCGTCCCATCGACGTATTCTTCACGCCGGAAGACCGGGCCGCAGGTCGCCCGGCCGCCAAACGCCGGGAGGCGCTGGAATTCGGACGTGCCCACGATGCCCGCTGGCACCTGAGCAAGACCGGAGAGCGGCTCTGGGGCCTGAGCGAGATGACCCCGCTGCGCGACGAGGCCGGCAACGCGATCGGTTTCGTCAAGCTCATGCAGGACCATACGTTCGAACACAGGGCCAAGGAAGCGCTGCGGCTCAGTGAAGAACACCTCAGGCGGGCGCAGGTCGCCGGCGGCGTGGGTCTGTTCTCCGTCGATATCATCCAGAACACAGTGAGCGGCACGGACGAGTTCTGCCGCATCTTCGGCCTGCCTCAGCAAGGCCCGATCGCCGCCGAACAGTTCGAGCAGATCATCGTCCCTGAAGATCGCCACCTGTCGTCCGACCACCTGCGCCGCAGCACAGGCGTGTCGCCTCGCGATGTCGAATATCGCATCCGCCGCGCCGACACCGGGGATGAGCGGGTCATCGAACGCAAGGCCGAGTTCGAGTACGACGCCGCTGGTCGGCCCATCCGCATGGTTGGCGCCGTTCGGGACGTAACCGAACGCCGGCGCACCCGTCAGGCCCTTGAAAAGAGCGAAGCGCAGTTCAGTGCGCTCGCGCAGAACATGCCGACGCAAGTCTGGACGGCACATGCCGACGGCTGGCTCGATTGGTTCAACGATCGCGTCTACCTCTACTCGGGCGAAGCGCACGGGGCCCTCGACGGCAATGGGTGGCTGCGGCTCGTTCACCCCGATGATCGCGCCGTGGTAGAGGAGCGCTGGTCCCACGCGGTTGCGACGGGTGCCATCTACGACACGGAACTGCGGCTGCGCGACAGCAACGGGCAGTACCGATGGCACCTCGCCCGCGCCGTACCGTTGACGCATACGGACGGCAGCATCTCGGCGTGGGTCGGCACTCACACCGAGATCGAGGCGCAGAAGCAGGCCGAGGCCGCTTACGCTCAGGACCGGAACCGGCTCTGGTCGATCAGCCGCGATCTCATGCTGGTCTGCGACTTCGACGGGGTGATTACGGCCGTCAATCCTTCGGCCGAGCGCCTGCTGGGCTGGAACGAAGGCGAGATGATCGGACATCGTATCAGCAGCTTCATTCATCCGGACGACGTCGAAGCCACGTCGAGGGAAGTAGCGCGGCTGTCCATCGGGCGGCGAACGGTGGCATTCGAGAACCGCTATCGGACCAAGGATGGCGATTACCGTCTTCTCGCCTGGACTGCCGTGCCCGATGAGCGCCGCATCCACGCTGTAGGCCGCGATATCACCGAGCAGCGGGCGGTAGAAGAAGCCTTGCGGCAGAGCCAGAAAATGGAAGCTGTCGGCCAGCTCACTGGCGGCATTGCTCACGATTTTAATAACCTGTTGCAGGGCATAAGCGGCAGTCTTGATGTCATGCAGAGCCGTCTGCAGAAAGGACAGACGCAGGATCTCGAGCGCTGGCTGACCGGCGCAAGGACCTCGGCGGAGCGGGCGGCAGCCCTAACGCACCGCCTTCTGGCTTTCTCGCGTCGGCAACCGCTCGATCCCCGTCCGGTGCAAACGAATCCGCTCATTGGTTCGATGGAAGATATGCTGCGGCGAACCCTTGGGGAGAACATCGACCTGGCTTTCGTGCTGCCGGACGATCTGTGGCTTACGCGCTGCGATCCCAATCAGCTGGAAAGCGCTATCCTCAATCTCGTCATCAACGCGCGTGATGCGATGCCGGATGGCGGAAAGCTGACCATCGAGACATGCAACGCGCGGCTCGATCATTTCCACCCCGCCCACGAACGGGACGTGAAGCCGGGTGAATATGTGTGTGTCGCGATCACGGATACAGGTGTCGGCATGAGCCGCGACGTGGCGGGGCGTGCCTTCGAACCCTTCTTCACGACGAAGCCGATCGGACAAGGAACTGGCCTCGGGCTGTCGATGATCTACGGCTTCGCGCGCCAGTCCGAAGGGTACGCACGGATCTATTCCGAAGAAGGCATCGGCACGACGATCAAGCTCTATCTTCCACGGTATCACGGTGCCGAACTGCCAGGCGAAGCGACCCACGAGATAAAGGCACCTCCACCTGCCAAGTCCGGCGAAGTCGTCTTGGTCGTCGAGGATGAAGCGGTGGTTCGCGGCCTCATCCTCGAAGTGCTCGACAGCCTCGGTTACCACGCCCTCGAAGCCGCCGACGGCCCGGCGGGGCTGGAGATCCTGCAGTCGGACCAGCGCATTGACCTGCTGATGACCGATATCGGCCTGCCGGGGCTCAACGGGCGGCAGGTCGCCGATGGCGGGCGTATTTCACGCCCGGATCTCAAGGTTCTCTTCATGACCGGCTATGCCGAAAATGCGGCCGTCGCCTCGGGCTTTCTCGAGCCGGGGATGGCCATGATCACCAAGCCGTTCGCGATGGACACCCTCGCCGCGCGTATCCGGGAGATCATCGAAGGCTGAATGTCGCTTGCTCAAGGCATCATGCGATGCCTATAGCGGCACGGCGCAGGGCGTTGTCGCAGACGCAAGTTGAAGGACAGCACAGTGCCGAACGAAGTACCCGATTTTGAAGGCATGCGAGTGCTGGTGGCCGAGGATGAATTCCTCGTCTCGATGCTGTTGGAAGAAATGCTCGCGGATCTCGGCTGCGAGGTGGTCGGACCCTACGCCACGCTTTCCGCCGCGCTCGAAGGGGCGACCGCCGGCAATTACGACGTGGCCGTGATCGACCTCAACCTTGCGGGCGAGAAGGCGCATCCGGTTATCGCTGAACTGGCCGAGCGCAATGTGCCTGTCGCCATTGCGAGTGGCGGGTTCGAACAGGGCCTTGAACATCAGCCTGCCGCCAGGCTCGATAAACCGTACAGCTCCGCACAGCTGGAAGAGGCCATGAAGCGCCTGCAAACCGCGCTGAAGGAGCGCTGACCCCCGCCCGAGACCCTGCCCGGCAGCCCCCGGCCCGACCGCCGGTGCGGCTTTCTCAGGATTTCGTCAGCACGAACGGTATCGTGACATACCCCCGCACGGCCGTGGCGAGGCCGTTGCTCATCATCGGAACCCAGCGCCACCGCCGGACCGCTTTCAGGGCCGCAGTGTCGAGGCGCGAACTGCCGCTGCTCGACGCCACGGCGATATCCTTCACCTCCCCGTCCACTCCGACAAGCACGAGAAGCTTCACTACGCCCTGTTCGCGGGCGCGGCGGGCTTCGACCGGGTAGACCGGCGGCTTCGCCGAGAGCACCCGGCTGGAGAGGTCACCGCCTTCGAGCGTGCTCGCCGCCCGACTCGACGACGGGGCGGACGGTGTTTGCGCGACGGGCATTGTGCTTTCGCGTACGGGTGTGACCTGCGCCGGTGTCGGCGGCGGCGGTGCATCCGTCATGATCTGCGTCGGACCTGAACTTGGCAGCTCGATCATCGGCTTCGTCGCCGCCGTTTCGATCATGGCAGGCTTCGGCCTCTCGAGGCGGTTTGGCTCCGGGGGCAGGGGCGGGGGCGGCGGTGTCGTGTCCAGCTCCCGCACTTCCACGACAGAAAGATGCGGTCGCTGCTCGTGCTTGCCCACCACGTTCACTGTCGCCAGCGCCCCGACCAGAGCGCCGAGCATCGCTGCGGACGCCACGACGGCAGACAGGTTCAGGCGGGCAGGACTGTAGCACGATCGCTCGGTAGCTAGACCAGCGAGAACGGGTTCGGCATCGCTCGCTGCCGCAGTGTTCCCGTACGCAAGGCGCGCTTCGGGAACGGCTGGAGAATGGTCACGCCTCTCCGGGGCAAGCACGGCAACTGTCGCCAATTGTAACCTCCAGCCAACCTCTATTGCGAGTGATTTGCATATACACTACACACGAAGCCGTCCAGAGGGACAGTAACGCGCGGGAAACAAACCCGTAGTCCTGCCCCTCTTGTCCGCTGAAGCTGAAGGAATCGAATTTGGAGACCGCCGATGCCCTTGAACGACACCCCGCGAACTCTCGGGCTGGCGGATCGGCGATCGGCGACCAACGCCATGCACTGCGCCCGAAACCGGTTGCGGACGTGAAGAAGGGCAAAAAGCGGCGCGCTTTCTGGCTCAAGCAGCTACACACCTGGCACTGGGTAAGCGCCGCAGTCTCGCTCATCGGCATGCTTCTCTTTTCCGTGACTGGCATCACGCTTAATCACGCTGCGTCGATCGGCGCGGAGCCGGTGGTCACGCAGAACGAGGGCAGACTTCCGCAAAGCCTGCTCGCAAGGCTTCCCGCCGCCGGCGGATCGACCGCGCCCCTCCCCCCGGAAGTCGCGGAGGCCGTCGCCCAGGCCGTCCACCTTGATCCGACCGGGCGCGCGGCGGACTGGTCTGGCGAGGATGAAGTCTATGTGGCGATGCCGGGTCCAGGCCGGGACGCTTGGGTCAGCATCGACCGGACGACCGGCGACGTACAGTCGGAAAGCACTGACCGGGGATGGATTTCCTACCTCAATGATCTTCACAAGGGCCGCAACACGGGCGGCGCGTGGTCGTGGTTCATTGACATCTTCGCAGGCGCCTGCCTCCTCTTCACGATCACTGGCCTGTTCCTGCTGCAGTTGCACGCCCGGCACCGTCCAACGACCTGGCCGCTCGTGGGATTGAGCCTGCTTGTCCCTTTGTTCCTGGCCCTCTTTTTCATTCACTGACGAGAACCGCGATGACACGATCGAAGATCCTACCTGCCCTGCCCCTGCTCGCCGCCGGTACTATCGCCACGCCTGCGCTGGCGGCGTCGGTCACGATCACGATCCCGCAGATCAAGGTGGCCGAGTATCACCGCCCCTACGTCGCCGGCTGGCTGGAGCCGGCTGCCGGGGGCGCCGCGCGGACGCTGTTCGTGTGGTACGACGTCAAGAAGCGCGGCAACGAGCCCGGCACGAAGTGGTTGGCCGACCTGCGCACCTGGTGGCGGAAGGGGGGCCGCTCGCTCAAGTTGCCTGCCGACGGCGTGAGCGGCGCCACCCGCGGGCCAGGCCGTTACACCGTAGCTATACCGGCGAACCTCCCCTCGGGCCAGTACGTGCTCAAGGTCGAGGCTGCACGGGAAACGGGGGGGCGCGAACTCGTCTCGGTGCCCTTCACGGTGGGTGGCAAGGGTTCCGGTTCGGGCAAGACCGAACTCGGCTCGATCACCATTCGCTGACATATCTGCATCACTCAAGGGGAACACACATGCGCCTTCGCACCATCCTGATCGCGGCCGCGGCTTCGTCCGTGCTCGCCACGCCCGCTCTCGCTCATCGCATGTGGCTTCTGCCCTCGACGAGCAACCTGGCGACCACCAAGGAGTATGTGACGGTCGATGCCGCCGTCTCCAACGACCTCTTCTACCCCGATCACGTGGCGATGGACCCTGCGCAGATATCCGTCTGGGCCCCCGACGGCAGCAAGGGCGAGATCGAGAACGCGGCAAAGGGACGCTATCGCGGCACCTTCGACGTGGCCGTGAACAAGCCCGGCACCTGGAGGATCGGCACGGAGCGCGTGTCCATCGCCGGGACGTTCAAGCTGGGCGCCGACCAGTGGCGCGTGGGCGGCCGTCGCCCCGCCGGTGCGACCAACGCCGTCGCGACGCCCGCCGAGATCCCGGCCAACGCCACGGATATCAAGCTCGCTGAAAATACCGCCCGCAACTACGTCTACGTCACCGCTGGGGCGCCTACGAAGATCGCTTTGACCGGCAAGGGCCTTGAGTTCGATCCCGTCACGCACCCTTCCGAACTGGTTGCCGACGAAGAGGCCCGCTTCCGCTTCCTCATCGACGGCAAGCCTGCAGCCGGCGTGAAGGTTACTGTAGTCCCGGGTGGCAAGAAGTATCGCAGCGCCGAGGAGGCGCAGGAACTGACGACCGGCGCGGACGGCATGGTGGCGGTGAAATGGCCGGTTGCCGGCTGGCACTGGCTCAGCGCCAGCGCGGAGGACGCCAAGCCCGAGGACAAGCGCGCGTCCACCCGCCGCATGAGCTTCACCACCACGCTGGAAGTCGTGGCTCCCTGACGAGCCTGCCATGCGCCTCGCCGTCCCTCATGAGATTGATCCGGGCTGCTTCGCCACCTGGCGCCAGGGCCTGCCGGTCATCGCTGTGGACGGCGAGACCATGGGCACGACCTGGCGCGTGCGGCTTCCCCGCAGCGCTGACCTTGACCTTCCGGGCCTGACCTCGGCGATCGAAGGGCGGCTCGAGGACATTCTGGCGCAGATGAGCCATTGGCGCTGCGATTCCGTGCTCACCCGCTTCAACGCGGCGCCTGGCGGAGAGTGGGTCGGCCTGCCGTCCGATTTCGCCCTTGTGATGGAGGCCGCGCTTGACGTGGCGGAACGGTCGGGCGGCGCCTTCGATCCGGCGATCGGCGCGCTCGTCGACATCTGGGGCCATGGGCCGGTCGGGGCAACCGGCGCGCCCACGCCCACCGGGATAGCAGCGGCGAAGGCACGATCGGGCTTCCACCATCTCGCCTTCGAGGCCCCCTCGCGGCGCCTGCGGCAGCCAGGTGGCCTGCACCTCGACCTTTCGGGCATAGCCAAGGGCTTTGCGGTGGATGCGCTCGCCGCTCTCCTGCAGGATCACGGCTACGAGCATGCGCTGGTGGAGATCGGCGGCGAACTGGTCGGT
Source organism: Novosphingobium sp. HII-3 (assembly GCF_002916655.1). Classification (GTDB taxonomy): domain Bacteria; phylum Pseudomonadota; class Alphaproteobacteria; order Sphingomonadales; family Sphingomonadaceae; genus Novosphingobium; species Novosphingobium panipatense. Next base: position 8,052 of record NZ_PPSM01000047.1, on the reverse strand, counting down.
CGCGGGCTCCGGCCCGACGGAGATCCCTGGTGGGTGGACCTTGAGACACCTTCGGACATGGCAGCGCCCCTGCGCGTCGCTCTCCACCAGCTCGCGGTCGCCACCTCCGGCGACTACGTCCGGGGTCATCACACGATAGATCCGCGAAGCGGCGCTCCCGTCGAGCACGCCATGGCAGTCAGCGTCATCCATTCCTCCGCGATGTGGGCCGATGCCTGGGCCACCGCCCTCAGCGTCCATGCGCCGGCGTCGATGCGGACGCTGGCTGCCCGGGAAGGTCTGCGCGTACGCGCACTGACCCGCAGCGGAGCGACCGTGGAGGAATGGATCAGCCCTGCCTTGGAAGACATGCTGGTCCGCGAAGACGCCTCCCAAGGCGCGGCCTGATCCCGTTGAGAGCCGGCTCCGATTGCCAGCGGACGACGCCGGTGGAATAGGAACACCATGGTCATAGAGATACCCGAACTCTTCGATGCCGCCGAAGTTCGCGAGTTCCGTCAGGCGCTGGAAACTACCGATTGGAGCGACGGTCGCATCACGGCCGGGCACCGGGCCGCCAGGGTGAAGGACAACAAACAGCTTGCCCTCGATCACCCTGTGGCGCGGCAGTTGTCGGAGCGGGTGCTGAACCGGCTGTCGCAGACGCCGCTGTTCATCGCCGCCGCCCTGCCCGCCCGCGTGCTGCAGCCGCGCTTCTCGCGCTACGACGGCCACGGGCATTACGGGAACCACGTGGACAACGCCATCTTCCCCGTCCCGGGCACGGGCGAACACCTGCGCTCCGACGTTTCAAGCACGCTCTTCCTCTCGGACCCCGAGGAGTACGACGGCGGCGAACTGGTGATAGAGGACATGTTCGGCACCCGCACGGCCAAGCTCCGCGCCGGCAGCCTCATCGTCTATCCGGGGTCCAGCCTGCACCGGGTGGCGCCGGTCACGCGCGGGGTGCGCTTCGCCTCGTTCTTCTGGACCCAGAGCTTCGTCGCCTCGGCAGAAAAGCGGCGGCTGATGTTCGAACTGGACGGTGCGATCCAGTCGCTTGCCACGGACCATCCGGAGCACGCATCGGTCGACACGTTGACGCAGGTCTATCATAACCTTCTTCGCCAGTGGTCAGCGACATGATGGCGCCGCTGCCTCCTTTACAAAGCATACCGCAGGACCTGCGCACCCTTGCCGACTATGAGGCGCGGGCAAAGGCGCACCTTACTGCAGAGGCCTGGCGTCACATACAGCAGGGTTCGGGCCGGGAAATCACGCTGCGCCAGAACCGGGAAGCGTTCGATCGACTCGGCCTGCTGCCGCGCGCGCTCGTCAAGCTGAAGGGCGCCAGCACGGCGACGGACCTGCTCGGGCGCAGGCACGCGGCGCCCCTGCTCCTCGCACCCCTGGCCTACCAGAGGATCGCTCATTCCGAAGGCGAGCTGGCCTGCGTCCGTGCCGCCACTGCGCTCGACACCGGCATGATCGTCAGCACGCTGGCCAGCATTTCCCTGGAAGAGGTCGCAGCCGCGGCGCGGAGCATGGCGGCCGAACTGGGCAAAGCCGCTGCTCCGCTATGGTTCCAGCTGTACCTTCAGCCGGAGCGGGAGCACAGCCTGCAACTCGTTCGCCGTGCCGAAGCCGCAGGGTACGAGGCGATCGTCCTGACCATCGACGCCGCCCTGAAGCCGACGGGCATGACGCTCCCAAAGGGGGTGTCGGCGGTGAACCTCGCCGGGCTGCCGCAGGCCCGGCATACCGCGGCCCCCGGTGGCCAGGTCCTCTTCGGCACACCTCTGGCCGACGCCGCCCCCGGCTGGGACGATCTTGCGTGGCTCCGGCGGAATACACGCCTCCCGCTGCTGTTGAAGGGCTTGCTGCTGGGGGCGAACGCCGCGCGGGCGGTGGACGAAGGCGTGGACGGCATCATCCTCTCCAATCATGGCGGGCGTGTGCTGGACGGTCTTCCCAGTGCGCTGGACATGCTTCCAGATGTCATCGACGCAACGCGAGGAGAGGTGCCGCTGCTGCTTGACGGCGGCGTGCGGCAAGGCACCGACATCATCAAGGCGCTGGCGCTGGGCGCACAGGCCGTGCTCGTGGGGCGGCCGCAGATGCATGCCCTGGCGGTCGCCGGGCTGCCGGGCGTCGCGCATATGCTGCAGATTCTGCGCGCCGAACTCGAAGCCGCTCTCGGCCAACTGGGATGCCGCACGCCGGGCGGGTTGAGCCCCGATTGGCTGATCGCCCTTAACCGATAGCAGCGCCCCGCCCGTTTCTCACCGGTCGAGGGGCAGGCGGATGACAGATGCCGGATCATCGCGCAGCCGCAAGCGCAGGGAACCATCGGTTGGCTGATGCGGCACCGTCAGGGTCCGTCCGGTATAGCCTGGTTGAACGACGATCCCCCGAGCGAAGGCATCGTCGGCGGCAACGGCAGCGACGAGAAACAGATCCCGGCCGGCAACCGTGCATTGGCCCTTCTGCGCATCGCAGGTTACGCCCTCAAGACGCGGCAAGCGGACGAGCGTGACAAGGGGATGCCACTCGCCCGGTGCACCCTTGCCTTCGCGGACGATCCTGAAGCGGAGCGGACCGAACGTGCCCGCTGGAAGATCCGCTGCTCTCAGCGATGCAACGGCAACATCGGCGCTTTCCAGCTTCAAGCCCTTGCCCAGGGTGAGCCGGGCGATGCCCTCCTCCTGGGCGGACGCAATTTCCACCACATCGCCGCGCGCGAACGTCAGCCCCGCCTTGCCTCTTAGTGAAAACACCACCTCGCCATTGTCGGGAAGCAGGTCCTTGCCGGTAAGCGTCAGGCTACGCGCGCCCTGCGACGGCGAGCCCGGATAGATCGTGCGGGCCAGAACCTCGGCCTCGGGCCGGGCAGGCGCGTTGCGCTTCTGCACCTGGACAGGCACCATTTCCGCCGTAGCGCGGCCACGCTGCCGCACCTCCACGCTCAGCTCGCCAGACGCCGTTTCGTCGAGCGGTACAGTGACACTGAGGCGCCGCCCATCCTGGTTCTTCCACGTAAGCGGCGTCATCGAGCCATCGGCGCGCCGCAGCATCACCCCTTCGACACAGGCCGGAGCGGGACCTTCAAGCAGCAGTTCGTTGCTGCGTCCGGCGACAAGAGCGCCTGCACCGCTCACCGGCTGCCAGGCCTTGCCCCCGGGGCGCTGCAGGATGAAGTCAGGCCCGTCGAAGGGTATGAACCCCCAGGACCCATGCAGCCGTGCACGCAGATCGTCCGAGAAAGATTCCGGCAACGGGTCTCCGGAAAGCACGTAGCCGCCCTTGTCCGCGCGCGGGGTCACCGGCACCTCCACCGTCTGCCCGGAGGATGCCGTCAGCGTGACCTTCATCGCGTGCGCGAAATCCGTCGAATAGATGAGCGGCGCGCCTTCGATGGGCAGCACCGCCCCGGCAGACAGGCAGATCGGACCCTTGGCCGCGCTGCGCAGTTGAGGCGGTATGTCAGCCTCGATCGCGGGCATGGCCGCGACCATGACGGACTTGGGCTTCTGGAACGAGGGCGCGGCGTTCAGCAGAAGGGACAGCCTGTCGTCCTGCCGCATCGTCAGGCTGGCCAGATAATTGAACTGCGGGTTGCTGAAAGCCCCGAAGATGCGCGCCACGTCGCGTGCGACCGCGATGTAGGGGCTGTAATACCCGCCGCCGGCCTCCTTGGTCGCGCTGAGCCGAAGCGCCAGATCCGTGGGCGTGCCCGTCAGGGTATCGGCAAGGGAACTTGTGTGAACATCGTTCAGCACCAGCGTCTCGCGGTTCTGGACCAGGCACGATGCCTGAAGCTCGATCACCTTGAGAAGACAATCCTCCTGCAGCTTGATCGAAAGGCTGCGCGCCAGCACCGGCGCCACCGTGCGCAGGTATTCCGGTCCGCTGTCGTCCTGCGCGCGAATGGCCGCCATGAATGCGGTCAGCCGGGAGTGATCGAGCGAGGCCTGGTTGAGATCCTGGCTGGCGCGCACGAACTCGCCCGGCTTGCCGCGAACTGCGTCCTCGAGCACGCCTTCAGCGCCACCGGTCTCAGGCACCATGAGCAGCACCAGCTGCCGCGCATCGGGCGGCACGGTAAGCGTGAGGGTGTTGTCCTTCTCCTTCGACTTCCAGATCCGCGCGATGTCGATCCACTCTTCGGGCGGAGGATTGGTGGCGCCGCGCAGGAAGGCGGACATGAGCATGAAGTTCGTGCTCTGGTTCTCGGGCAGCGCCCCCCTTACGATGATGGTGTCACCGGGCGCCAGGCTCGGTACCCTCCCGATAGGCAGAGTCTGCCCCTTGCGGGTGACTTGAACCTTGAGTTCGGGGCCGGAAAGCTCGAACGGTGCCGACTGGGCCAGAGAGGTGCCGGCAGCCATCCATGCGCCCAGGGTCAGCGTTCCCGCCACTCGCCTGCGCAATCCTGCCGAGCGGCGCATTGACCATTTCTTCCGCAGCAAACCGAGATCCTGTCGTTGTTGCCTGACCAAGACGCCCCGCAATGGGCCTTAGCCTCTTCGGCTTTGCTGCATCAACCCTCGCGGCCGGATCGGCTACACCACGCGAGACAGCGCAAGGGTCACGATAAAGGTGCTACCCTTCCCCTCACCCTCACTTTCGACCCGGATCGTGCCGCCATGCAGGGCAACGAGCTGGCGAACAAGCGCAAGGCCGATGCCCAACCCTCCTTGTGCCCGCGCCTGATGCCCGTCGACCTGGATGAACATGCCGAAAATGTGAGGCAGCATGGCCTCCGGGATGCCGACGCCGTTGTCGCTGACGCGGATTTCCACGTCCCTGCCGGTCACTTGCGTCGACAGGGTGATCTTCCCACCCGAGGGTGTGTATTTGGCGGCGTTGTTAAGAAGGTTGGCGACCACTTGCGCCAGCCGCGTATGATCCGCCTCGATCATGATCGGCTCGGCGGGAAAGTCGACGGCAAGGGTATGTCCGGCGGCCTGAATGTTGTGCTGACTTCCTTCTACCGCCGAAGTCAGGATCAGGCGCAGATCCATGCGCTCGAGCCTGAGCGAGAGCTTGCCTTCGCTGACACGCGCCACGTCGAGCAGATCTTCCACCATCCGCGACAGGTGGAACAGCAACCGGCTCATCTGGGCGCGGATTTCGTCGGCCCTCTCGATGCCCCGAGGGCGGCCCAGCAGATCCAGACCGCTCATCAGGGCCGCCACGGGATTGCGCAGTTCATGGGCGAGCACGGCAAGGAAGCGGTCCTTGCGCGCGTCGGCCTCGTGCAGCGCCTTGGCGGTGGCGGCAAGTTCCGCCCGCTGCGCCTCAATCTGGCAGCGTTGGCGATGCAGATCGCAGAAAACTTCAGTTTTTACGCGCAGGGCATCGGCTACCACCGGCTTCTGGATGTAATCCACCGCCCCGGCTTCGTAGCCGCGGAAGCGCCGGAAGTTGTCCGCATCGCCGTGTGTTATGAAGATGATGGGTACGCGGCCAAGGCCGTCATCGGCCCGCATCCGCTCGGCTATTTCAAAGCTGCCCGTGCCCTGCTCCTCCACGTCCAGCACAGCCACGGCGATTTCATGCTCCTTCAGCAGGTGCAGCGCCTCTTGTGGCGAGGACGCGGTGATGAGCGCCACGTCATCAAGCGACAATATGCCTTCAAGACTGCGCAGGCTGGCCGGTCTGTCAGCCACGAGCATGACACGAACGAGCTCATGGCTGCTCGAAGCCAGGTCCACCTTCAGCGGCAACATCGCAAAGTCACCTGCAAGCCCGCGACCCCGGTAGAGGCGGGCCGTTCACACTGTCTTGTGCCATATTCGCCCGGTATCATCAGCACGCCCATCACAGCCACCCCGCAAGTGTCGACAGCGATTTCCTGCCTTCAGTGATCCCGCATGTCGAAAGGTGCTTCTTATCGGGCGAGAGATCAAGGGCTCATCGCTCCTTCACAACCATGCCGGGTGGCGACCGCATCATGTAAACGGGCGCCGCTGCGCTCATCTTTTAAGAATCACCTTGATCTATAACCAATAACGCAGGGCGATATGGACTCCATCCGTATCCGGATAGTCTTTGCACTTGAGCAGAAATTTTCTTTTCGAAAGTGGAATTAGACAGGAACTCCCTTGCCCGGTAAGCGTCTCGCCCCTTGCGTTTGCCAGACAGGATCACGTCCGACCCATGCACTCCGTTTCGACCGCCCCTTCTTCCCCTGTCGCACCGGGGCGTTGGTACACGCATCTCTATGTCCAGGTGCTCATCGCCATCACGGCGGGCGTGTTGCTCGGCCACTTCCAACCCGCCACCGGGGAAGCGCTGAAGCCGCTTGGCGACATGTTCATCAAGCTGGTGAAGATGGTGATCGCACCGGTCATCTTCCTCACGATCGTCACCGGTATCGCCGGCATGCGCGACCTCGGCACCGTCGGCCGTGTGGCCGCCAAGGCGTTCGCCTACTTCCTCTTTTTCTCGACGCTGGCGCTGATCTTGGGCTTGATCGTCGCCAATCTCGTTCAGCCGGGGGCCGGGCTGAACATCGATCCGGCCTCCCTCGATGCCAGCAGGGTGGCTCAGTATTCCCAAAAGGCGCACGAGAGCACACTCGCCGGTTTCGTCGACGCCATGATCCCGGATACGCTGGTATCCTCCCTCGCGCAGGACAACATTTTGCAGGTTCTGGTGGTGGCGATCCTGTTCGGCATTTCGCTCGCCTCCATCGGCGATCGCGGCGCGCCGGCCCTGTCGCTGCTGGAAGACATATCGGTCGTCATCTTCAAGCTGGTAGCGATCGTGATGAGGCTGGCACCGGTCGGAGCCTTCGGCGCCATGGCTTTCACCATCGGTCGGTACGGCGTGGGCAGCCTTGCAAACCTGCTGCAGCTGGTCGCCACTTTCTATGCGACGTCACTCCTTTTCGTTCTCATCATCCTGGGCGCGGTGGCCCGACTGTGCGGCTTCTCCATCCTGAAGCTGATCGCCTACCTCAAGGGCGAACTGCTGCTGGTTCTGGGCACGTCCTCCTCCGAAAGCGCGCTGCCGGCGCTGATCGAAAAGATGGAGCGGGCGGGCTGCGCGAAAGCCGTCGTGGGTCTCGTCGTACCGACGGGATATTCATTCAACCTCGATGGCACCAACATCTACATGACCCTGGCCGCCCTGTTCATCGCCCAGGCCTGCAACGTGGAACTGACACTCGGGCAGCAACTGCTGCTTCTCGGCGTCGCCATGCTCTCGTCCAAGGGCGCGGCCGGCGTGACGGGTGCCGGCTTCATCACGCTGGCGGCGACCCTTTCGATCGTGCCGTCCGTTCCGGTCGCCGGCATGGCGCTGATCCTGGGCGTCGATCGCTTCATGTCGGAGTGCCGCAGCCTCACCAACTTCGTGGGCAATGCCATGGCGACAATCGTGGTTTCGCGGTGGGAGGGAAGGCTTGACCGGGAAAAGCTCGCCGCTGCCTTGCGTGGCGATCCGCTACCCGATGCCGCCAGCACCTGAACCGCGCCCGTTGAGGTAAGCGATAATGACGGCGCGATTCTGCCGGTTCGCCTCGAAGCGCGTCAGTTCCGCATCATTGGCGAGGATCGCCGCAATGATCCGCTTGCGCCCATCCCGCCACGAGGGGCCGTCTTCGTCGAAGACGGAGATCTGCGGTGCGGCGTGCCCGGTCGAGTACTGAAGCGTCACGCGGGTCAGCATCTCGAACAGCGGGCGGCGCACCATACGGAAGAGAAGCTCCTGGAATTCGACTTCGAAGCGCCCGCAATCGCTCATCGTCGAACACTCCGGCAACCGCTCCGCCAGAACCGACAACTGGGCGCGCAGGCGCGGTTCCGTGCAACGGGCAGCAGCCGTGGCCAGTTCGTTGAACAGCAATGACGTGACGTCGAGCGCCTCCTCGTACGAGGCGGGGTTCATCCGCATGTAGGCGTGAAGCCCCCGCTCCAGAGACGCCGCATCGGGGCGGGTGTGGAGCGGCGTGCAAAATTGACCCCCTTAGCGGGGTGATCGGCGTCTAAAATTGACCCCCTTCATCTCATCATGAGAAGCGCCGCCGTTTGGGTTCCGGACGGCGGGTACAGGGATGTTGGTTGT
>NZ_PPSM01000046.1 GCF_002916655.1 Novosphingobium sp. HII-3 | reverse complement strand
CAACCAACATCCCTGTACCCGCCGTCCGGAACCCAAACGGCGGCGCTTCTCATGATGAGATGAAGGGGGTCAATTTTAGACGCCGATCACCCCGCTAAGGGGGTCAATTTTGCACGCCGCTCCACACGCTCTGCTCGCCAGACCCAGCGTCAACAGCTCACTTAAGCAGCCATCACGACCATAATCAGGTTCTCGGTAAGCGAAATGAACTAAACCGGAATGTTGCTGGATCCACCCACAGGGTTTAGCTCACGCTTGTTGAGGTATACCGCCTTGATTGCCCGAGCACGAGCGCGTGAAGTTACAGATAAGCAAATAGCCGCGCTCGCCGCCAAGGTTGCGGAACTGAAGCAGGCTCGCGCATCGCTTCGCCGGCTGGCTCAACAATGCGGCACCAGCTCCAACGGGCCATGCCCGATCCTGACTTCCTTCGAGCATTTGGATTGCTGAACCCGATGCTTTCAGTGCCGATTGTGCGATGTTGGTTGAGCTAAGCGGACCCACCGTATGCTCTCCCCATCCTCACCTGTGACATTGCATCTGGCGATTAACAGTGGTCGTTGCGTTCGGACAGACAGTCCACCCGATGTTCACGTCTGCTACCTCTCGGCAGCTAATCTTATTACGCACGTCAAGCCGTCAGAGCGGAAATCGAGCGACACGGCCCGGAATTGGGACTGTTGCGTGATCAGCCGAGTACCGAGACCCGTGTGCGCTGGTTGGCGCACGACAGGCCCACCCTGCTCCCGCCAGTTGACCACGATCTCGCTACCTGAGACATCCCAACTGATATCGACTTGGCCCTCCGGAACGGACAAGGCTCCGTACTTCTGAGCATTGGTGCCGAGTTCGTGCAGCGCCATGACGAGCGGCGTGCATGCGTTCTTCGCAATCGAACAGCTTGGCCCATGTATCGCGACCTGATCACGAGCGTAGGGTGCAACGGCTCCGGATACCAATTCCTGCATGTCACAAGAGCTAAGCACTCCATATCGGAGCAACTCGTTCGCCTTCGCCAGCGCACCCAAGCGCGCCGCCAGTTTATCGTAGAATGCTGCCGCATCGGGTGCCTTCCTGGCTTGCGACACGAGGGCGCTGACCATCTGAATCGAGTTCTTGGTTCGATGCTGCAGTTCTTTGTTGAACTCTTCATTCTGGCGAGCCCGCTCGTAGTTCTCGAGAACCGATTGGCGCAAAACTTGGCCCATTACGATCATCGGGCTTACGGCAAGCGCAAAAAGCCCGATGCTGACGGCGTGATCGGCGCCAATCACGGGTCCGCTCAGCTCGGGCATGAAGAAGTATGCGCCCGCGACAGCACTTCCCAAAGCGGTTGCCACACCCCAACGCCAACCAAGAAAGGTGGCTATCGCCTGCACTGCTGGAAAGTAGAGCAGAAACGGTGAACCATAAGCGCCATTGTCGATGATCCATCGGGCACTCGTCGGGATCGCGATCGCTAGCGCCGTTCGCACCAGACACTCTGTCAGCGGCACATCCGCACGGATTGCCCGCTTGATAGTCTCAGTGGGCTTCATTCTCCTCTCCCACCGACGATGATCCCCTAACGCCGCATTGTAGTCAATCTTGCATTTGACGCAGATCAAACAAGATTTCTATAGGCAGACGATAGCGTAATCTTTCCACGCTTTCCTAGTCTGCAGCCTTTCGTAGACAGGGATACATCACCCGTGGGAAGTAGCGGAAAGATGTTCGCCTATAAACCAGTGGCGCTTCTGCTCGGCAACTTCCTACGATCTCCTTATTACCGCTCAATTTCACTATGATCAAGACTTAAAGACGGTACGCGCGCCACAGTCAGGCCCTCCCTGCAGGCTGTGTATCGATGCAGTAATGCTTGCGCAGCGCACGCCCAGCATGGAGTGACATGCTCTCGTGGGTATAGCCAATGCATCGGCGTCGATGCGCTCGTGGTATATATCAGCAACGAGGCAGTCGTTGCTGTAACGAGGCTGTCAGTGCGGCGCTTGCCGCGAGGCTGATCTGCACAATTGAGCTTGTATATACCGGAAGAGAAAGGGCCGGAAACTCGGCACCGCCGAGAAGAGATCTGCCGATGAGAGCCGTCGATTACAAGGGCGTGGCACTTGCCCTCCAGCGATTGGATAGCTCTTGAACTTCCGCTTGGCGGTCTTCTCCCCTTCAATCTCGGGCAGCCGCGATATGCCATGACGTTGGAGGCATCGGTGCAGCGAAGAGCGGGTCCGATGCGGGATCATCACCTGGAGCGCATAGAGACAATCGTCCAGCGGCAGTAGCGTGTGGCGCCGAAACGCGACCGCCACCGCCTCCTCCTCGATCGACAGCCAGGTCGATCTTGGATCCTTCGGACTCGTGGGCAGCTCGGCCGTGGACGTCCGTTTCTTCCACTTAGCAATGGTCTTCTGGTTGACGCCGTGGCGCTTGGCCAGGGCTCTCAGGCTTTCTACACTATGCTGTATCGCTCGACGGATTGCCTCAGTCGTTGTGGCGCTCCCATGGAGTAACTGGCCCATAGTGCCTCCTTCCACTCGCTCGTTGCAGATTCCGACGATCGCGCGCAGGCATTCCAATCTGATGCCGCGCAGCGTTCCGATTTGATCGCGCGCAGTTGAAGCGGCTGATCGTTGGCTGTCGATGTCGGTGATGTGGTCAAGCGGCAGTTGGCGTTGCGGGCCTGCACATGGATTCGCCTTCGAGCTCGAGGCGGTGAGCGTTGTGGACGAGGCGGTCGAGGATCGCATCGGCATAGGTTGGATCGTTGATCCTCTGATGCCAGCGGGCGACCGGAAGCTGACTGGTGACCAGCGTAGAGCGTTGGCCGTAGCGATCTTCCAGGAACTCGAGCAGGTGGTGCCGGGCGTTGCCATCGAGCGGCTGCAGGCGCCAGTCGTCCAGGATGAGCAGTTCGACCCTGGCGAGGCTCTTCATCCGAGCGGTAATACGTCCATCGCCTTTGGCTACCGTCAGCTCATCATTGAGCCGCGGCATGCGAGTGTAGAGGACCGAGCGATTGTCGCGGCAGGCCTTGTGACCGATCGCGCATGCGAGCCAGCTTTTGCCGATGCCGGTTGATCGATTAGCTATCGCGACGTTCCTGTGAGAAGCCGCCTTCAGTAGTCGCTTTTCCTCTCACGCGCCTTCCGCGATAGCCCACACTGTTTCAAGCCCATCCAAATACGCCTTCATACCGTCAGCCGGAACATTACGGGCCATCGATAATTGCACGGTCAAAAGGGTGAACGCAACCGCCCGCTTGTAGAATTCTAGGTCGCTCAGCTTGCGCCCCGCAACAGCTTCATAATCGGCGAGCCAAGCACCAGAATCTGGAATCCGCGCACTGACTTCTGGACTGGACACGGCACGGTAATACTCATTCGCCATGAGCTGCATCGCAATATCATAACTCGGGCTAACGATGCCAGCCAGTTCCCAGTCTATGACCGCAGACACCTCCTCGCCGTTAATCATGTAGTTGCCAAGGCTCGGATCACCATGGATCAAAGTTAGATCATCGACGTGGTGGCTCGGCTGATTCGCAAACAACCATCGCCTCACGCTATCGAGGCGACTTTGCTGTGCGGGTCGGACCCATTCGACCGTCGTCCAATACCAGTTCAAATATCGTTCGAAGTGGGTTCGCCCTGCACCACGTTTGGTGAATGGCTCCAAATCCATGGCGCGCCAGTCAGCTTTGTGGACGTCCGCTAATGCAGAGAAAATGGAACGGATGCGACGCTTCCGAACGTCGGGTTCTGCATCTCCTATCAGCCCCGCGCTAAACGGCGACGCATGCGCGACATCGCCTTCCACCTTTTCCATGATGAAACCAGGAAGGCCGAGCGCAGCCCCGTCGGGATCGACCCAAAGCCCTTTCGGCACCGCCATGCCGGCGGTGCTCAAGCGACGTTGCAGTTCGAACTGATCCGACATACCATAGTCGAAGAAAATCCGGCCTTCATTCTGCATTGGTGCATAGCGGAGCACAAATGTATCACAGTCACCGCCGATCCTGGCGTCGAAAACCACAACGCCACTAGACGCCCCGGCATTCGCACCTCCGCCGCGAACATTCTCGATTTCCACCGGGGCCGACACATCGGGCTGACCACTGAGAAAATCGCGAATTCGTGTCGGATCTATATCCTTGAAGTTCGGCTTGGTAGCGGTCATCACCGCCGCAATCATCTCCTGGTCGGAATTGCTCATATCATTCTCGATCAACAAAAGGAGTACGCTAGGATCAAGCATATAGAGGCGAGCACCATAGACATATCGGACTGCCTCAATACCATTGCCCTTAGTGTTTCAAAGTTCGTAGACTGCCGTTTTACTCAGGCCATCATCGACAACTAGAAAGCTAACGTCCGTTTGCTTGGGTATATAGCTTCCTCGACCGGGATTCGTTGACAGTTCTAAGTTTACGAATCCAGTCTTACCATTGTACTCGAACGTAGAAATGTTATCTTGCGAGAAGCTGCCAATCGCCGGTATAGGTGTAAGATGCCCCTGAACCACCTTCGACTCAATAGTGATCTTCTCTCCCGACTTTAGAGTCATTACGCCGACGCTGCCCAGGGGCGTTAGACCATCATAGTCAAAGGTCACGGCTACGCGTAAGTTCTCTATCGGCTCTTGCATGCCATTCCTATCAACGAAACCCATCGTCACTGGCGTCGTTTCGTTGAAGTCGAGAAAGAAGCTAGCAAAGCTAAGATCAGTCCCGCAAGTGCCAGTGTACATGCGGTAGCGGTGCATCATTGGTGCTGTGTCGCTCCGCTTACCCCAAGATCGATCACGATGAGCTAGCGCGTCGATGTTATATTCATTTTTACCGATCCTCACCGTACCGCGAATCTTACCACCGCACTCCAGATGGCCATCGGAATTAACCGAGTCTTCGAAATGAGCGGTGTTCGCGCTCGATGGCCAGTTACGTGGAGTGTAAAAGCTTTCGTAAAACTCGATCTCGGCAGACGACTCAGGCTCACTCCACTTGTAGCGCATACGCCCACCGCCCAACGCCTCGGCCGAATGGCCTGCAACTACTTGCTTGCGTGACTGGCGGGCATCCGGGCCGAGGGCCACCTCCGCGCGTTCAGGCGCGTTGAGCAGGAAGCGTTCGCCGTCGACTTTGAAGACGAACAGCATGAGTTGGCCCGTGCCCTTGTTGGGCTTCTGACCGATACGATGAAAACCTCCGACGCCTACTTTGTGGTCGTAAAACCAGTAGCAATCGCTTTCTTGCCAACTCGGATCGGAGGTAGATTGGTGCGGACAATCCCAATGATCTGAAAAAACAGTTTCCATCATCTCTCCTTCTTGTTCTTCGCCATCATCAGATTGACCATGCTACTATCGGCCGTAAGTGCCTCCTACCGTCAGGGACCGTATATCTTCTTGGCGCGAGCGATTTCATCTTCGAGCATGCCTAGATAGAATGACCAGACTTTGTCGAAGTCGTCATGGAGCTCTCTTCCTGACAGGAGGACGCACTGAGTTTTGAATAAAGGAAACAATCTAAAGTAGTCGTAGTGCTCGACCGGAGCACCCGCCTCCGCTTCGAAGCGCGCAATATACTCACCTTCCGTGGGAGTTCCATCCACGGCCTTATCGAGGCTCTTCATGGACTCAGTCACGAAAGCAATCAAAGCGAGATCGGCTTCATTGTGGCCTAAGTAAGCCAACTCCCAATCTAGGATGCCCGCCAAAGTGCCATCCTTGTAGATTACGTTGCCTATCTGGGAGTCGCCCTGAACCAACGTGCCAGCCCTTACAGCAGGTTGTCGCTCCACCATCCAGCGATGAGCAGCTACGATCGCCGCCAACTTTGGATCGTCAGGAGCAGCGTTTAGCTTGGCCTCCTGTAGGTACCAGTTGAGCTCACGTTCTATATCCGTCGCACCCGCTCCTCTCGCTAGCAGGTGCGGTACGACTTCGGGCCCGATCGCTTCCTTCCGCAAACGGCCGTGAAAGCCGGCAGCTTCAAGCATCATGCGCTTCCGCTGCTCCGGGCCAACCTCCGCCAAAGGTCCCTTGGAGTACATGGCCGCAGCGGGTGGCGTGCCATCGATGCGAGCCATAACAAAAGAGGGAAAGCCTGTTAATAGGCCTTCGGGATCCTGCCACAGAGGTTCCGGTACCGGGAGCCCGCGCCCAAAGGCGCCCTTGAGTGTTAAAAATTCGTCCGAAAAGCTCTTTTGCTTAATGACCTTCTGACCGGGTGAGTAGCGGGCGACCAGATCGCGTCGGCGCCGTTCGCCGTTCTCACCGAAGATCGCTGAAAAAAGTAGAATAGCATTAGTCGCCCCCGATGCCTTGGGGACGGCAAACTCACCAAGCTCGACTGGGCCCTCGATACCGGCCTGCGCCGCGATGAAATCAGCGAGCCTGCGAGGGTCCATCGCAGGATGGCCTGCCTTCGCATTCTGAACCGACTTGTCGTAGAAGCCCTGAAGATCTTCAGCCGCCGTCATGCGATCTCGTCCGGAATCGTTAGCATCATGCCGAATGTTGGCTGCCTCATTGCATTTTCACCGACAGCTCAACTCCATATGTACGCGGGGGATTGAACAAGCCGGTTGCTCCGTTCAGCTGCAACACCGTGCCAAGAACGTAGTCCGTGTTGCTGATGTTGCGTATGAATCCACGCACCGTCCACGTGCTATTAGGCTCATACGTTAGGTATGCATTATACAACTCGTATCCCTTCTGCCGCAAGGCTGGGTCGTTGTACTCTCGCAAGCGATAGCCGCTTGTCAGATATGCTTCACCTCTGAGGGTAAGCGTACCCGCGGAGACTGGAACAACGACTTGAGCCCCGAAGGTACCAGACGCGCCTGGCGCCTTGTTGAGGGCCCGGCCCGATAGATCTGTGCCATCAAGGTCTCCGAAGGCTGCTCCGCCTGTCGACAGGAAACGCTTATACTCGCTGTGCACAAGACTGAGATTGCCATCAAAGCTGAGCACGTCATTTACGGCAACCCGACCGTCCAGGTCCAACCCGTAGAGTACACTCTTAGGCGCACCGACGATGGAGGTGCCGAGGATAGTCGACTGCTCAATCGATACGTTTTTGTAATCATAATAGTAGGCCGCGATGTTCAACGTCGCCCGACGATCAAAGAAACGTGTCTTTAGTCCGGCCTCTAACGCATTCACAGTTTCTGGCTTGTACTCGTTACGGCACGTATTGTTGGAAAATCCGCCTGACTTATATCCACGCGAGACTTGCCCATAGGCCATCACGTCGTTTGAAAGGTCGTGCTGTACGCCTAGCCGTCCCGTCGCGGACCAATCCGTTAAGCGTTGTCTTGGATCGTTAGGGGCACAATCGGTCGAGACAACGAGGCCGCCCGGCAGCTCGAAGGTGACGAGCAGGTCGTTCTTCGCCCGCTCGTAGAGGCCGCGCGCACCGCCGAAAATGCGGGTCGTATCGCTGATGCTGATAGTGGCGTCGGCAAAGATCGAGGCGCTTTCACGAATGATCACGTCGCTTGATCGCCGAATCAATGCAACGGGAGATCCTAGAAGACGAGGATCAAGCGTCACGGTTCCTGTCGATGAGTTTCGTTCCCGATAATAGAAAGCACCAGCGAGCCAGTTTATACCGCGTGTGTCACCTTTAAGATTAAATTCCTGTGAAATGGTAGACACTCGCACCCGCTGCACGATCGGAATGCTCAAGTTAGGAAAGATGGGGTCGTTTGGATTGCCTTGGGCCAGGGAATCTAGAGAATTATAGTTGACCCGCAGTTTGGACGCGCCTGTCAGAGAGACAAGCGTCACCCCATCAGCCACGTCGAATGTGTTCTTCCAAGACCCTAGGACGAGCGTGCGATTGCCGTCGAATAGCGTCGGCGAGTTTAGCCGCCGAGGCGTGACGATCGTATCTTGAATTGGCAAGGATAAGCGATTGAGATCATAAGGCTGACGATACGGACCATTGCTGCCTTCACGGCGATAGGTTAGCCGCGTCTCCATGCTCCAATTATCGGTGACATCAGCATCGGCACCCACTCGCGCACTGTGAGAGCGCAAATCATCTAGCTCCTGACCCGTTTGCAGGTTCTTGACGTAACCATCCCTGTCTTCGGCATCCAGGTACACTCGCAGTCGGATCGATTCAGTGAGAGGACCGCTGACGTAAAGAGACCCGCGAACGTCATCGAAGTTTCCGTAGCCTAAAGTGGCTCCCGCCTCCATTTCTCGCGATGGCGCCGCCGATATAAAGTTTACAATACCCGCGGTCGAGTTCTTCCCGTACAACGTACCTTGCGGCCCGCGTAGCACTTCCACACCACCCAAATCGAATTGACCGAGCCCTGCCGCCTGCGGGCTCGAGAGGTATACGCCATCTAGGTGAAGTGAGACCGAGTTCTCACCAGCGCCGGTGGTGAACGTGGTGCCAACACCCCGAATTGTGATGTTACTATTGCCTGCGACTGGATCAAATTTAAGGCCTGCTATAGAACTCTGAAGATCCTGCAGGCTGCTGATCTGGCGATCCTTGATCGTCTCGGCGCTAAGAGCATTTATCGTGGCCGGCACATCCTGGATATTCTGGCTACGCTTCTGCGCTGTGACCACGATGTCCTGGAGCCCTCGTCCTGCTTGATCGGTACCAGGCTGAGCATTCTGCGCGTCCTCCTGAGCGAGTGCTGGAGTGCCGATCAGACAGATCGCTGCCAGTGCAGTGGAACCGGCCCAACGCTGAACCATCATGATCATATTCCCTCTCTGAAACTTTATATCTCACCGGTAATGCGGCTTGGGAGTGAGCATAAATGAACCTTCCGGACACCACAACCCATCGCCTGCAGGATCTAAGAAGTTTTTGTGATCTACGCGTTGCATCTGCGCACCACCCGCCATTTGCGCGCAGCCGCAGCATGGCGGGAAGACGGCCCAGCTTGTATCTGAGAAGATCAATCTGGAGGAGATGTCCATAGCCGCAGTTCATTGCGCGCTCCAACGGCACATCGGTCGCTTCACCAGTCGTAGATGCCGGTCGACTTAGATGAACACTCGGCTTTCTGCACTATTGCTAAGCTTCAATACCGGAAAATCGATCGCGAGGAGCCTGGCGTTTGAGCTGCGGAATGGTTGGACGGCATTACGACAGCAAAGAAGACTGTTGCGCGTCGGCAGGCTCGCGCACGCCGCCGCAGCCATGCCCTAGACCGCCTGCGCGAGATTTCACGCGAGTCTGTGGCTGCCTTTAGGAAGACAAATGATAGCTCGGTAATCGGTGCTACGCCTCACGCTAGATGATAGGATACGGCGATCATGATTGAAGGCGAACACGGCCCTTACACATCAAGCCGATGCGTAATCGGCGAGATGCTGCTCTTCGTAAAACCCAGTTTTTTTTCCGCGGCTGCGGCATGGTCGCCGGTGGTGCTGATCGCAAGCACTGTCACCCCTCACATGATGCCGCACAGCTACCAGTGCGAAGGAAGGAGCCCACAACGAAATGACTTATTGCAATGCCAGCGCCGGAAACCTTATATGGCGGCGCCGTTGGGCGGAGCTGGCGACACGATCTGAAGTGGCCCTGCTGGGAAACCAACAAGAACGGGGAGGTTCTAATGAACGTTAATACACGAGCTGCCCTGATGCTCGCCTGGCTGAGCTCCAGTTGCCTCCTGAGTGGGGCCGCCTGGGGGCAAGCCGCTACACAGCCGGCAAACAGAGCTGCAGCAGTTGGAGCGGCGTCGGGAGAAATCGTAGTTACCGCTCAAAAGCGTAGCGAATCCATTCAACGTGTGGCCGCATCTATCACGGCCTTGTCAGGTGACGCGCTTGTTGAACGCGGTCTTAGCAGCGCGGAGGGCCTCGCCGCACAAGTCCCGGGCTTGCAGTTCTCCGAACATGCGAACAGCACCCTTTTCGCGATCCGCGGCATCAGTCTCGATGTCCTTACCGGTGCCGGCGAACCAAGTGTCGCCATGCATATCGACGGAGTGTACCAGCCGCGCGCGACAGCCCCCCTGATTGATTTGACTGACGTGGAGCGCGTAGAAGTTCTACGCGGGCCGCAAGGGACGTTATACGGGCGAAACGCCACCGGCGGCACAATCAACTTTATCTCTGCTACGCCTACAAAGGACTTTGAGGCGGGCATCACCGTTGGTGCTGGATCCTTCGATCAGCGTCTCTTCCGCGGGTATATCTCGGGCCCCATCATCGGCGATACAGTGCGTGCCCGTCTTGCTGCCTCTTATGACGAGAATGACGGTGCATTCCGGGATCAATCTGGCGAACGGCTCGACGGTCGCAAGCGTACTTATGTACACGGCAGCGTCTCGGTGGGTACGGGTGGGCCACTGTCAGCCGACCTCAGCGGCTACTATATTCGTGAAAAACTTACGGGGCCCATCCAGGCCCTTGTTCAGCAAGGCCCTTTCTTTGAGCTCGTATTTCCCAATCGGCAGGTTAGCTACACGACCAAGCCTTACCGTGTCTTCAATGATTACGTGCCTCGAACGGCGCGTGATCTAAAGCTTTTCACCGGTCGCCTCAGCTGGGAACTCTCGGACAGCTTCACTCTGCGTTCCATCACGGGCTATGCAGCTTCAGATTATCGTACGCGGTTTGACGGTGACAGCACCACATTGAATTACATCGCCGTAGGCGACCCCGCCACGACTGGGCCCCGCACTGGGGATAGCCGAAGCTTCTCGCAGGAGATAAATCTAAGCGGTGATGTTGGCTCAATCGAGTTTGTCGCCGGTCTCTTCTTTTTTCGTGAAAGATTTAAGCCTTTTGTAGCCTTCAACTTTCCGGAAGGAATACCTGGCGCCGCGGCGCCCAACACGAACTTCTTTGCTAAAGCGGATGAAAAGACCAAATCATACGCTGCCTTTGCCGATCTAACCTATCACGTATCGGATCGCTTCCGTGTGGTCGGCGGGCTGCGTGGCAGCAAGGACCGCAAGATCTATGATCAAACCTTTGGATTTTCACTGCCTGGCTTCCCGGTCGGAACCGGACCGGGCATGGCTTGCGTGAACGAGCGATACGCGGAAAGCTGGTCTTCGCTCACCCCGAAGGCGGGGCTGCAATTCGACGCTACCAGCCGAACCATGATGTACGCCCAGTACCAAAAAGGGAACAAGTCGGGTGCGTTCAACCTGACTGTGTGCGGCAACGAAGTGGATCCTGAAAACATTTCCTCCTATGAAGTTGGCATTAAGTCCCGCGTTCTCGATAACACTTTAACGCTTAACCTTTCTGCGTTTCATTATGACTACAAAGACTTGCAAGTTCTGAGATTTGTCACTGTCGGAGGCGTAGATACGAGCATCCTCGATAATGCGGCAACGGCAAAGGTGGATGGTTTTGAGCTCGAGGCGGCTGCGAGGCCCTCGCCTAAGATGGGCGTAAATGTCGCCTTCTCCTATCTCGACGCGAGATACAGCACTTTCCTGGCGGGCACCGGCAAGGATTACTCCGGAAACAGACTGAATCGCGCGCCAAAGTTTACTGTAAAATCGGGAGCCGAGTACCGGCTTCCGCTTACAGGACTCTTCTCCGAACTGACGTTACGCGGAGAGCTCAACCTCACCTCGCGCGTGTACTTCTCACCGGACAATAGTCGATCATTGAGCCAAGACTCGGTCACTATCATTAACGCCTATGCTACCCTTGCTTCGGAGAACGGGATAGAAGCCAGGGCATTCGGTCGCAATCTGTCTAACGTTGCCGTCCTAGCTAACGCGTTCCCGTCATCGACTCAAAACGCAGTTCAGGGCTTCTACGGTCTACCGAGAACCTGGGGAATCGAGTTGTCCAAACGTTTCTGAACCGAGCGGTGCGGAGGCGGGTCAACGGGCAGCTCCCAGGAGCCTTATGTCAATTTGCAGTCGTGCGAACTACAGCCAGCAAGCAAAGCGGCCGCTTCGTCGTGCCTGTAACGCATCCCGCCTTATCTGAGACGATAAAACCGCCGCCTCGCCATCGCAGCGCGTCCAGCGCTCTGCACTTGATGGTCAATCGGCGGAGTCTCTTTAAGAGCACATTGACGTTAAGCCGAAACGAAGCGCAAAGTCGCGACGAGCAGATCGTGTGTTGTAGACTACCGCCACGAAGGAAGAGGCGATGGATTGACAATCGCCTTCGAGCTACTCGCAGGATTTACGCGACTGGGTGCGAAGATTGAGGGTGGCGGCATGCCGGTGCGCCAAGCGGCAATCATGTTCGGCATGAGCAATCCCGTACCTGTATGAAGCCGGGAACAACCGAGGCCGGGGCCCGCGCGGCACAAGCCGCGCGGAGCGGCGGAGCTGGACGCCCCCAAAAACCTCTGGCGTGTTGCGGGGTGAAATGATTCACTCGGCCTCGGCAAACGAGGTGCGATATGAAGGTGTCGGGGTTTTTCGCGATCGGCGAACATCTGCGGCGGCTTTCCGAGACGGGGGATCCGCTCGAGGCACTGGGCCGGATCATCGATTTCGAGGCGTTTCGGCCAGTGCTCGACGCCGGGCTTGGCTATTCGGACGGAGCGAAGGGTGGCAGGCCACCCTATGACCCCGTGACAATGTTCAAGGTGCTTATCCTGGCGGCGCAGAACAACG
>NZ_PPSM01000045.1 GCF_002916655.1 Novosphingobium sp. HII-3 | reverse complement strand
AAACCGGCGCACCCAATGACCAACCGCACAAACTGTCCGGGACTTAGCGAAATGCCTGTCCGGGACTTTCTGAAATCACTGTCCGCGACTTACCGGAATCGCTGTCCGGGACTTTCCGAAACACGCAGTTCTGAGGTCCAAGATCGCCGTTGTATGTAAGCGGCCGGGGAAAGAGCGGGCCGTATGTCCCAAGCTTGCCGTCGTTTGGATTACGGTCGCCCGAGCCGACGTCCACGCGGAGCGCAAGCTTCGGCTTCCAGCCCTGCTTCCATGAATGCGACACCGTACCGGTGACGTAGTAGGCGTCGATGTCGAGCTCGCCGAAGGAGCCCCACTGCCGTATGCCCTCGACATCGAGTCCCCAGGCACCGGCCTTGCCCACATAGTGCGCCGAAAGGGTGCGGCGCTGGTCACGTGCTGCCGGCGCGGAGTCGAACGCAATGCTGGCACGATCTGAGGTAACGAATAGCGCCTCTGCCCGCCCGGTTCGATCTCCTTCGCCGAAGTTGCGGCCTGCGTGGAAGGCGGTGACATCATACGCGTGGTTGGTTTCATCGTCGAACGTGCCGAGTTTCTCCAGGAGTGCGTGCCCCGTGAGAAAGCCGCCGTCCCATTTGCCAACTTTGCCCATCACCCGAAGAACATCGAGTGAGCGCCGCGTGTTCGCTCCTTCTCGCATATCGAAAACGGTGTAGTTGCCGATGCCGACTTCCTGGCGGCCGAGGCGGGCTGTAATGACGGCCGAGCCCGCGGGTACGCTTGCTTCGACGAAGGCCTGGTTGAAGTCGAGCCGTCCTTCTTCGACGGGAGCGACGACGGAGTCGAGGCCGGAACTGGTGGCATGTTCCAGATCTACGAAAGCCCGCAGCACGCCCTCGACATGAAGGTCACCCCACACCCGGGTGCGCTGCTGGAAATTCCCATTGTCGTCCTGCGGACCACGTCCCCACCGTTCTCCGATGCGGATCTCCGGGCGAAGGCGCAGTTCTCCGCCCAGCGTGGCGTAGGTTTTGCCTGCTATGGGAATATACTTCAGACGCGTCCACAGGTTGGTGTCCCGCACGGTGCGGAAGCTGGAATAGTCCTCATCATGATTGATGGGCTTGAACGAAGGTTGAGGAGCCTCCGTCCGGTTCGAACTCGCGGGTGCGGGAGCGACGATTTCACCGCGTGCACTCGCATCTGTCGTAGCCGAAGGACGTTCTGGGCTGGCGGCAGGGACGGTGGCCGGAGCCTGGGCAGCCGCAGCTGACAAGGCGTATGCCATTATATTCAACATTCAAACTCTCCCGAATTTTGTAACTTTTAGCGCCCGAGGGTGTGTCTTGTGCCGTTCGCACCCGTTTTGATGAAAGCCTGAAGGAAGTGGATGCCGAGGCCGAAGACAAGTCCCCAGAATGCGGAACCAAGACCGGCCAAGGTCATCCCCGATGCACTGACGGCGAAGGTAACAAGTGCTCCGTCACGCTCGCTTTCCGTGAGAAGCGCGGCGCTGAGCGCGCTGGAAACGACGGGAAACAAGGCAAGCCCGGCCAGTGCTGCCACCAGGGTTGCGGGAAGCGCGGCGAAGAGTGCGAGGACGGTGGCGGCGAAGGCTCCGAAGACGAGGTAGGTCACGCCCCCTGCAATGCCGGCAACGTACCGCCTGGCGGGATCGGGATGAGCGTCTGGGCCAAGGCAAATCGCGGCTGTGAAGGCTGCGAGGTTGAGGCCGTGACAGCCGAACGGCGCGAGGAGGATCGAACCGATCGCGCTTGCCGAGATGATCGGTCGCGCATCCGGTTTTTCATACCCCGCACTGCGCATTACGGCGACGCCGGGGAGGAACTGCCCTGTCAGTGACACGATCGCCAGCGGCAAGGCGATGTTGGCTGCGGCAGCCCAGTCGAACCGCGGTGTAGTCCAGACCGGCAGCGTCAGGCGAGGGGGCCCGATTGCGCCGGTGAAGCCGTCTCCGACCAGAGTTACAGCGATCCCGGTCACAAGGACCGCAACGACGGCGTACCGCGGCGTCGTGACGCGCCCCGCGAAGAACACGAGGATCATCGCGATCACCATGAGCGGCGACGAGGGAACCGCGCCGACCATGTCGATCACGAAGCGGAAGAGGATGCCGGCCAGCATGGCTGCAGTGATGGCGCTCGGCAGTCGTTTCATCAGGCGGTCGAACGCACCCGAGGCGCCCACGGCAAGAACAGCGAGGTTGGCAACTATGTACGCGCCCACCGCCGTGGCGAAGTCCGTGTGCGGAAGCATTGTCACCAGCAGGGCCGATCCCGGAGCCGACCATGCGATGACGACCGGAACGCGCCAGCGCCAGCTCAGAACGATGCCGAGCACGCCGCTTCCAATCGAGATCGCCCAGATCCACGAAGCGACGAGCGAAGGCTCAAGGCTCCGCGCTGCCTGGAACACGATGACCAGCGGTCCCGCGTAGGAGATGGTGGTGGCGATGATCCCGGCAATGACTGCCGGGATCAACGTCGTCTGCCGCACTGTCATGCTCATGGTCAGGCTGGGAAGGGATTGCCCTGCAGCGCGTGCTGACGGCTACGGCTCACCATGTAAAGGGCAGTTGCCAGCACCGAGACGATGCCCGGCACCGCGAAGGCGATGAAGTTGAGCGCCATCGGAAGCTGCGCGGCTAGCAACACACCGCCCAGCATCGGGCCGACGATGGCGCCCACGCGTCCCATTCCCGAAGCCCAGCCAAGCCCGGTGGAACGCACCGAGAGGCTGTAGAACTCCGCCACGCTGGCGTAGAGTAGGATCTGCGTGCCGGTTGTTCCCGCGCCGGCAATGAAGATCAGCAGGTAAAGCACCGGCATGGGGCTGTTGAGGCCCAGCAGGGCGATGCACAATGCGCCAAGGCCGAAATAGGCCATGACGACACGCGGCAGCCCGAACCGATCGGCCAGGCGCCCGCCGGCGATGGCGCCGAACATGCCGCCGAAGTTCAGCGCAAGGAGGAAGGACAGACTGGATCCCAAGCTGTACCCGGCGCTGCGCATGAGCTGCGGCAGCCAGGACCCGAGGGCGTAGACCATCAGAAGGCAGCAGAAGAAGCAGAGCCACATCGAAAGCGTGCCGAGCGTCCGGTTGTGACGAAACAGCTCCGATACTGCGGCGCGCTCACCTGTCGCCTCCTCGTAGACGAGCGGCTGGCGACCTCCGGTGTGTGGAGCGAGGCGCTGCAGGATGGAGCGTGCCTTCTCCTGCTCGCCGTTGCGGATGAGAAAGCCGACGGACTCCGGAATGCTGCGCAGGATCAGCGGAAGCATGAGAAGCGGAACGGCGGCGGCAAAGAACATCGCCTGCCAGCCAAAGAGCGGCAGCAGCCAGATTCCCAAGCCGGCCGCAACCATGCCGCCGATCGCGTAGCCGCTGAACATCAGGGCGACGAGAGTGCTACGCATGCGCTTGGGCGCGTATTCGTTGGTGAGAGCGACCGCGTTGGGCATGAGTCCACCACAGCCGAGCCCGGCGGCGAAGCGCAGCACACCGAACATCGTGGGAGTGCTGGCGAAGCCGTTGAGGAACGTCGCCGTGCTGAACAGAGTGAAGCATACGGTGATGCACTTCTTCCGACCGATACGATCCCCCAACGGTCCGAAGACCAGTGCACCGGACATCATGCCGAACAGGGCCCAGCTTGCGAGAGATCCCGCTTGTGGCGCCGTAAGGTTCCAGCTCTCCATAAGCTGCGGAAGTACGACTCCGTAGATGAAGACATCGTAGCCATCGACTATCAGCAGGATGGCACAGGCGATGATTATTTTTAGATGTACATTACCAAATCTGGCTTCGTCTATCAGCCGACCTACATCGATACCTTGCATATCGATTCCTCTCCCGTGTCACATTGCGTGATTCTGCTGGAAGGTGAATGATCTATCGAGTTCAGAGAAATACTAGTTGAGTCACATCGCCATACGCATAGGGTATATATAGTACTCCAACCCCTTACAGTTCCTCCAGAAGCGCGGTCGGAACGTCATAGCCCCACTCGGCATATTTGCGGGCGATTACGCCTGCGATGAGGGCCAGCTCCGGGGATCGGTCACCAGAACGATGGCTCATGATGATAGGGGATGTTGCCAGTTCGCTCAGTTCCCGGAACGCCACGTCATGGCTGCGGGCGCGACGCACGGACTCCGGCACGATAGCCATGCCCTCCTCTGCAGCCACGAGGCCAATAGCGATCTGCAACTCGCGAGCTTCATGCACGATGCGCGGTTCGATCGCGTGATCGCGAAAGAGTGAGATGACCTGGTCGGCATAGCTGGGACGCGGTGCGCGCGGATAGATGATCTGAGGCTCGTCCGCCAAGTCACGCAGGGAGATCGGCCCTTCACCCCGCGCCAGCGGGTGATCGAGAGAGAAGGCCGCTACAAGCTTTTCGTCCCGAAGGATGATCCGCCGAACCGCTGGGTCTTCGAAGCGGATGCGACCGAAGCCGACATCTATGCGGCCATCCTTCAGAGCGGCGATCTGGTCCAGCGTCGTGCTTTCCACCATCACGAGTTCAACGCCATCGGCTGTCTTGCGGAATTCACGGATCAGTTCGGGAAGGCGCGCATAGATTGTCGAGGCGACAAAGCCGATCACCAGGCGCCGCCGCTCGCTATTGGCCGCCGCTTTCACCATCGTTTCCACATCTTCCATCCGCGCGAGTATCTGTACGGCCTGGGCATGTAGGAGACGGCCCACCGCCGTCAGGCGCAAGGGCCGGTTCGAGCGGTCGAGCAGCGGCGCCCCGATTTGCGCCTCAAGCTGCTGAATAGCCCGCGAAAGAGGCGGCTGCGCGATGTGCAGCCGTTCTGCCGCCCGGTTGAAATTGCCTTCGTCGGCCACTGTCACGAAGTAGCGCAGAAGACGCATGTCGATCACTGAAATACCTCCAGGGTATGATTTTCTGACCGCATTGATCTTTGAACGGATCTTTGCGCGGGGTTATCTCTCCTGTCGAAAGCTACGCATCCGGGAGAGTCGCCGCAATGGCCGTGTTGAGCCGAGCTGATACCTTCATCGTCGATGTGCCGACGATACGCCCGCATGTGCTGGCGATGGCGACAATGCACGGACAGTCCATGGTGATCGTCCGGCTTGTGGACTCCGACGGGGTCGAGGGCATAGGTGAGGGCACGACGATCGGCGGCCTCAGCTACGGGGAAGAAAGTCCCGAGAGCATCAAGTCGGCCATCGATACCTATATCATCCCCGTTCTCGAAGCGTGCGATCTTTCCCAGGTGGCAGCGACGATGGCCAAGGTGGCGAAGTGCGTTCGCGCAAACCACTTCGCCAAGTGCGCCGTCGAGACCGCGCTTCTCGACATGGCGGGCAAGCGGATGGGAGTGCCTGTTTCCGAACTGATCGGCGGCGGACGCGTGCGGGACAGTCTCCCGATCGCCTGGACGCTGGCGAGCGGTGATACCGCCCGTGACATAGCCGAAGGTGAGGAGATGCTGGACAAGCGTCGTCACCGCATATTCAAGCTCAAGATCGGCAAGCGGGACCTGCGTGACGACGTTGCCCATGTGGGTGCGATCTGCAAGGCCCTTGGTGACCGGGCGAGTGTTCGCGTCGACGTGAACCAGAACTGGTCGGAGGCGCAGGCCAAGCTCGGCATGGCCATGCTGCACGATGTGGGCTGCGACCTTGTCGAGCAGCCGGTGCCCGGCGACGCGCTGGGTGCGATGGCGCGGTTGTCGCGGTTGCAGCACATCCCCCTCATGGCGGACGAGGCTCTCAACGGGCCGCGCAGCGCCTTTCGCATCGCGTCCTCAAGCGCGGCGAGCGTGTTCGCGCTGAAGATCGCGCAGTCGGGCGGTCTCTTCGCCGCCGCAGAAGTTGCAGCCATCGGGACGGCCGCAGGCATCGGCCTCTATGGCGGCACCATGCTCGAGGGCGGCGTAGGGACGGCGGCTTCTGCCCAGGTCTTTGCAACAGTGCCGGAACTGGCCTGGGGCACGGAGCTGTTCGGCCCACTGCTGCAGACGGAGGAAATCCTCTCCGAGCCGCTGGGCTATGTGGATTTCTCCCTCGCCGTACCGACGGGACCTGGGCTGGGCGTATCGCTGGACGAGGACAAGATCGCTTTCTTCCGGCGGGACCGCAATGCCACCGTAGTCGCCGCTGCCTCTACCCAAGCCGCCAACGCAGGAGCCTGAAACCCATGCTGTTCATGGTCGAAATGGACGTCAACATCCCGCTGGCCTTCGATCCTTCCGAGGCGGCGCGGATCAAGGCTGAGGAAAAGGCCTACTTTCAGAAGCTCCAGGCAGCGGGAACCTGGCGTCACATCTGGCGCAAGGTCGGTCTCTATTCCAACGTGTCGATCTTCGACGTCGAGAGCAACGCCGCGCTGCACGACACCCTCATGGGACTGCCGCTTTATCCCTTCATGACCATGAAGGTGACGCCCCTGTGCCGGCACCCCTCCAGCATCCATGACGACGATCGGTAATCGTCCTTTCTTGAGTTCGGGAGAGAATAAAATGGACGTCAACTTCGTAAAGACCCCTGAGATCCAGCAGCTCCTCGATCGCGCCTCCGGTGTGAACGAGAGCGGCGGCAACGCGCGCCTGAAGGGCATCATGCGCGACCTGACCGAGAGCGTGATGGAGGTGATCGTCAAGCACGATATCTCCGAGAACGAATTCTGGACAGCGATGAAGTTCCTTGCCGATGGCGCGGGAGAGATCGGTCTCATCGTGCCCGGCGTGGGTCTTGAGCACTTCCTCGACCTCTACATGGATGCCAAGGACGCCGACGCCGGGCTTACGGGCGGCACGCCGCGCACCATCGAAGGGCCGCTTTATGTCGCCGGTGCGCCGCTGATGGAAGGCAACGTCAATCTCACGTCCGATCCGGATGAAGATGCAGAGGTCCTTCACATGACCGGCACGATCACGGGGCCGGACGGCGAAGTCGTGCAGGACGCGATCCTCCACGTCTGGCACGCCAATTCCAAGGGCTGGTATTCGCACTTCGATCCCACGGGAGAGCAGACGCCGTTCAACAACCGGCGCCGCATCAAGGTCGGAGCGGACGGCCGCTACGCCTTCCATTCGAAGCAGCCGAGCGGCTACTCCGTGCCCCCGGGCGGTGCCACGGACCAGCTCATGCAGGGGCTGGGGCGTCACGGCCATCGCCCGGCGCACGTCCACTTCTTCGTGGAGGCTCCGGGTTATCGCACTCTGACCACGCAGATCAACTTCGGCGATGACCCCTTCGCGGCGGACGACTTCGCCTTTGCCACTCGCGAAGGCCTGCTGCCGGTGCCGACGCGGCAGGGTGACACCGCCTACATCGCCTTCGACTTCCAGCTTCAGCGTGCCCAGGGAACCCGGGAACAGGGCTTCTCCACGCGCGCTCGCGCCGAAGCGCAGGCGGAGACCGAGGTCGCCTGACCTCAATAGACAACGGGAGACAGGATCATGCACGAACATCTGATGGAGCGCGTCGCGACCGCAGTGGTCGACGATCACGAGGCCGGGATATTCCGCTGCCGGCGGGACGTCTTCACGGACCCGGCCCTGTTCGAGCTCGAGATGAAGTACATCTTCGAGAGCAACTGGGTCTACATCGCGCATGAGAGCCAGGTCGAGAAGAAGAACGACTACTTCACCACCTGGATCGGGCGGACGCCCGTGATCCTGACCCGTGCCAAGGACGGCGGCTTCAACTGTGTGGTGAACGCCTGCGCACACCGGGGCGCCAAGCTTTGCCGCCGCAAGCGCGGCAACCAGCCTCTGTTCGTCTGCCCCTTCCACGGCTGGAGCTTCAAGACCGACGGTACGCTCCTGCGGGCAAAGGACGCCAGCACCGGTGCTTATCCCGA
Organism: Novosphingobium sp. HII-3; assembly: GCF_002916655.1. Lineage (GTDB taxonomy): Bacteria > Pseudomonadota > Alphaproteobacteria > Sphingomonadales > Sphingomonadaceae > Novosphingobium > Novosphingobium panipatense. Next base: position 5,767 of record NZ_PPSM01000045.1, on the reverse strand, counting down.
GAGCTTCGATCACGAGGGATCGCACGACCTGACCCGCGCCCGCGTGGAGAGCTATCGCGGCTTCATCTTTGCGTCGCTCAATCACGACGTCCTTCCGCTGGAAGAGCACCTCGGCGAAGCGAAGGTCATCATCGACCAGATGGTCGATCAGGCGCCTGAAGGCCTGGAAGTGCTCACCGGCAATTCCACATACACCTTCGACGGCAACTGGAAGATGCAGATGGAGAACGGCTGCGATGGCTATCACGTCAGCTCCGTTCACGAGAACTACCAGTCCACCATGGGCCGCCGCGCCGAAGGTGGAACCAAGGCTGTCGACGCCAACGGGTGGTCCAAGGCTCCGGCGAGCGGTGTCTACGGTTTCGAGCACGGCCACATCCTGCTCTGGACGCAAGTCCTGAATCCCGAAGTGCGCCCGATCTGGAACCACAAGGACCGCCTTGTGGAGCGACTGGGCGAACAGAGGGCAAGGTTCATCCTTGAACAGACCCGCAATCTGGCGCTTTACCCCAATGTCTTCCTGATGGACCAGTTCTCGACGCAGATCCGCGTCGTACGTCCGATAGACGTCCACACCACGGAAGTGACGATCTACTGCTACGCTCCCAAGGGCGAGAGCGCCGAGGATCGGGCGCATCGCATCCGTCAGTACGAGGACTTCTTCAACGTGACCGGCATGGGTACGCCGGACGATCTCGAGGAATTCCGCAGCTGCCAGTCCGCCTACGAGGGAGCAGGTGAACTCTGGAACGACCTCAGCCGCGGTGCCAAGCGCTGGATCGACGGGCCTGACGAGAACGCCCGGGCCATGGGGATGAACCCCTTGCTCTCCAGCGAACGAAGCGAGGATGAGGGGCTCTTCGTGCGCCAGCACGAGTTCTGGGCGAAGATCATGCTCGTCGGTCTTGAGAAGGACGCGCAGCCCATGCTGGAGGCCGCAGAATGACACAGGTTCTCGACAAGACCAGTTCGACGCTGTCCTACCCCGAGATCTGCGCATTCCTCTATCGGGAGGCGCGCCTCCTCGACGACCGGCGGTTTGACGAGTGGCTTGAATGCTACGATCACGAGGCCGAGTACTGGATGCCGGCGTGGACCGACGATGACGCGCTGACCGAAGATCCGCAGACAGAGATCTCCCTGATCTACTATGCGAACCGCAAGGGTCTCGAAGATCGCGTATACCGTCTGAATACGGAGCGCTCGTCGGCAAGCACGCCCGAAGCCAGGACCGCACACTTCATCGCGAATGTCGAAGTGCTGGAGACGCGTGAGGGCAAGGTCGATCTGCGCTATAACTGGCACACTCTCAGCCATCGCTATCAGCAGACGGCGCAGTTCTTCGGAACGACGTTCCTTACGCTGGACGTCAGCGGCGAAGCGCCGAAGATCCTGAAGAAGAAGATCGTCCTCAAGGACGACTACATTCATCAGGTCATCGACGTCTACCACGTTTAAGGAGCAGGCGGTGATCTTCCAGGGACGCTTCGCGGACAAAGTCATGGTGGTGACAGGCGCCGCACAGGGCATCGGCGCCGGGGTGGCCGCTCGCGCCGCTGCGGAGGGCGCCAGCCTTGTGCTGGTTGATCGGGCCCCGTTCGTGACAGAGGTCGAAGACGCAGTCGTTGCACGCGGCGGCCAGGCTGTTTCGGTGCAATGCGACCTGGAAACCTACGAGGGCGCCGCGACAGCCATCGAAGCCGCAACGGCGGCGTTTGGTCGGATCGACATCCTGGTCAACAATGTGGGAGGAGCGATCCGGATGCGTCCGTATGCCGAGTTCGAGCCCAGCCAGATCGACGCGGAAATCCGCCGCTCGCTGATGCCGACCTTGTACTGCTGCCACGCTGTGCTCCCCGTAATGCTGGGACAGGGCGCCGGAACGATCGTCAACGTATCCTCCAACGCCACGCGTGGTATCCGGCGGGTGCCGTATTCGGCAGCGAAAGGCGGTATCAACGGCCTCACCCAGGCGCTCGCCATGGAATATGCCGAGGCGGGTATCCGCGTCGTCGCAACCGCGCCGGGTGGCACCAGTGCGCCGCCCCGCCGCGTGGCGCGCAACGCGGAAGGCGACAATGCGCAGGAGCAGGCCTGGATGGCACAGGCCGTCGAGCAGGTGACAGCCTCCACCTTCATGAAGCGGTACGGCACATTGGAGGAACAGATCGCGCCGATCCTTTTCATGGCCTCGGACGAGGCGAGCTACGTAACCGGGTCCGTGCTGCCGGTTGCTGGCGGCGACATCGGCTGAAGGAGCGAAGAGAATGTCGAAGATCTACGATAGCCCCGCCGCAGCACTGGAAGACTTGCTGTTCGACGGTATGACGATCATGTCCGGCGGCTTCGGCCTTTCAGGGAATCCCGAAAGCCTCATTCCCGAAATTCGCAAATCCGGCGTCAAGGATCTGACTGTCGTATCGAACAACGCCGGGGCGGACGGATTTGGCCTGTGGATGCTGCTGGAGAGCCGGCAGGTGCGCAAGATGATCTCCTCCTACGTCGGTGAGAACAAGCTGTTCGAGCAGCAGTACCTGTCGGGTGAGCTCGAACTCGAATTGAACCCGCAGGGCACGCTGGCAGAGCGCATCCGCGCCGGCGGCGCAGGCATCCCGGCCTTCTATACCAGGACCGGGGTTGGCACGATCGTAGCCGAAGGCAAGCCGACCGAGATGTTCGAGGGCGAGGAGTACGTGCGCGAGACGTGGCTGCGCTCCGATCTCTCCATCGTGAAGGCCTGGCGGGCAGACTCGGCGGGCAACCTCATGTTCCGCAAGACGGCGCGCAACTTCAACCCGAACATGGCGACAGCCGGAAAAGTTACCGTCGCGGAAGTGGAAGAAATCGTGCCCGCCGGAACGTTCGACCCTGATGCGATCCACACGCCGGGCATCTACGTCGATCGCGTGGTGCTCTCAACCGTCAATGAAAAACGGATCGAAAAGCGTACCGTCCGTGAGAGGGAGGCAGCATAATGCCGTGGACCCGTGATGAAATGGCTGCGCGGGCCGCCCGCGAACTTCGCGACGGTTACTACGTCAACCTCGGTATCGGCATCCCGACACTGGTCGCCAACCATGTGCCGGAAGGCGTGAACGTGACGCTGCAGAGCGAGAACGGCATGCTGGGCATCGGGCCGTTCCCCTATGACGAGGACGTTGATCCCGATCTCATCAACGCTGGCAAGCAGACCATCACGGCACTGCCGACATCCAGCTTCTTCTCCAGCGCGGACAGCTTCGCGATGATCCGTGGCGGGCACATCGACATGGCGGTGCTCGGCGCGATGGAGGTTTCGTCCGCAGGCGACCTCGCCAACTGGACGATCCCCGGCAAAATGGTGAAGGGCATGGGCGGCGCGATGGACCTCGTCGCCGGTGTCAAGCGCGTCGTCGTGGTCATGGACCATGTCGCCAAGAATGGTGCGCCCAAGATCCTGCCGGAATGCACGCTTCCGTTGACCGGCAAGGCTTGCGTCGACCTCATCGTTTCGGATCTCGCGGTGATTGCCGTTGATCGCAAGGACGGCGGCCTGACACTGATCGAGTTGGCGCCGGGCGTTACCGAGGCGGAAGTGCTGGAGAAAACCGCCGCACCCCTGAAGTCTGCGCTTGCGGAGGCGGTTGCCTGATGCCGTTCTGCGACGTCGAAGGCGCACGCCTGTACTGGAAGCGCGACGGCAGGGACAATGCTCCCGCGCTCGTGTTGCTCAATTCCATTGGCACCGACATGGATCTGTGGGACGTTGTCCTGCCCTTGCTGCGCGACCGCTTCGCGATTCTGCGCATGGACACCCGCGGGCACGGTGCGTCGACGGCTGAACCCGGGGATTGCACGCTGGAGAGACTGGCAGCGGATGTGGCTGCCGTCGCTGATGCGGCGGGGCTCGAGACGTTTTCGCTTGCCGGTGTGTCGCTTGGCGGCATGATCGGCATGGAACTGGCTCTAATGGCCCCGCAGCGGGTCGAGAAGCTGGCGCTGGTCTGCACGTCCGCAACGATGGATCGCGCATCCTGGAGCGACCGGATCGGAACGGTTCGCGCATCCGGTATGGCCGCGATTGCCGATCTGGCCATGGGGCGCTTCCTTTCGGACCAGGCGGAGCCGGCTGTGGTCGAAACCGTGCGGCGGCAATTGCTGACCATGGATGCGGAAGGATACGCGGCCAGTGGCGCTGCCATTCGCGACATGGATCTTGCCGTGCGGATCGAAAGTCTGACGGTGCCGACGCTTGTGGTCACAGGCACCAGAGACAGCTCGACACCCTTCGACGGGCATGGAGAGCACTTGCTCGCGCATATGCCATCCTCTGTCCACGTCTCGCTTGAGACGGCCCATCTGGCGCCTTTGGAGGCGCCCGAGCCGCTGGCTGCAGCGCTCGTCTCATTCCTCGGAAGCTGAACTCATGCCGGAAGCCTTCGTCTGCGACGCTGTTCGCACCCCCATCGGCAAGCTGAACGGTTCGCTTGCAGGCATACGAGCCGACGATCTTGCCGCGCTGCCTTTGAAGGCGCTGATGGAGCGTAACCCGAAAGCGGAGTGGCAGGCCCTCGACGACGTCATTCTGGGGTGCGCCAATCAGGCGGGCGAAGACAACCGCAATGTTGCCCGCATGGCCACGCTGCTGGCGGGGCTGCCGGAATGCGTACCGGGCGTGACGGTCAACCGCCTCTGCTCGTCGGGCCTGAATGCCCTCGGCATGGCGGCTCAGGCGATCCGGAGTGGTGATGCGCAGTTCCTGATCGCGGGCGGCGTGGAAAGCATGACGCGTGCGCCCTACGTCATGGGCAAGGCCGGCAGCGCCTTCGGCCGCGACCAGAAGATCGAGGACACCACGCTCGGCTGGCGGTTCGTGAACCCTGCGATGAAGGCGGCTTACGGCGTCGACAGCATGCCGCAGACGGGCGAGAATGTCGCCGAACAGTACCAGGTCAGCCGTGAGGAACAGGATCGGTTCGCCCTCGCGAGCCAGGAGAAGGCCGCCCGCGCGCAGACGAGCGGTCGCTTCGCCGCCGAGATCGTGCCTGTAGCGCTCCCGCAGCGCAAGGGCGATTCCGTGCTGTTCGAGCATGATGAGCACTTGCGCGCGACCAGCCTTGAAGCTCTCGCGAAGCTGAAGCCGGTGGTGAAGCCGGAGGGGACCGTTACGGCGGGCAACGCTTCGGGACTGAACGACGGCGCGGCGGCGATGCTCGTCGCATCGGAGGAGGCGGCGATCCGCCATGGGCTCACCCCGCGGGCGCGTGTCGTCGGTATGGCTGCAACGGGGATCGCGCCTCGGATCATGGGGGTCGGTCCGGTCGCGGCTGCGCAGAAGGTGCTGGCGCGCAGTGGCCTTGGCACGGACGATCTCGACGTGGTTGAACTCAATGAGGCGTTCGCCAGCCAGGCGATCGCAACCCTGCGCGACCTCGGGATCGATCCCTTCGACGACCGGGTGAACCGGAACGGAGGCGCGATCGCTCTTGGCCATCCCCTTGGCATGTCGGGCGCCCGCATCGCGCTCTCGGCTGTCGAGGAACTGCATCGGACAGGTGGACGCTACGCGCTGGCCTTCATGTGCATAGGGGTCGGGCAAGGCCTTGCCGTGGTGCTTGAGCGGGTTTGATGGAAAAAGCAGACGTTGTCATCGTGGGAGCAGGGCATGGGGGTGCGCAGTGCGCGCTTGCCCTGCGCCAGAACGGGTTCGAGGGAACCATCACCGTCATCGGCCGGGAGCCGGAGTACCCGTACGAGCGTCCGCCGCTCTCCAAGGAGTACTTCGCGC
>NZ_PPSM01000044.1 GCF_002916655.1 Novosphingobium sp. HII-3 | reverse complement strand
GCGCCCTCGACGCCCTGCAGAACGGCTTCGTCCCCCTCGTGGTCGCAGACGCCTGCGGCGAGCGCGACGAACGCCCACACCAGGCAAACCTCTTCGACCTCTCCAAGAAATACGCCGAAGTAATCACAAAAGACCAGGCCATCGCACTGATGGGCAACGTGGCCTGATCACGGCCCCGGACCAGAGGTCAATCGTCCCGAACCAATGAACGCAGGGGCGAAATGAAGCCGGGTCCTGTTGGAGCCGACCTGCATTCGCCCTACCGTCTCACGCAGCAGGCCATGCGCACGCGGCGGATCGAGGACGAATATGAGCTATAGTGAAGACCTCACCACTCTCGTTACCGGCGGTAGCGGGTTCGTGGGTAGCCATATCGTTCGCCAGCTCGTTGCCGAAGGGCGCAAGGTCCGCGTCATGTTGCGCCAGAGCAGCAAGCGCGACGCGCTGAAAGGGCTACCCGTAGAGATCGTCTTCGGAGACGTGCTTGACCCCGCTTCCCTTGAAAGGGCCATGGAGGGTTGCGGAACCGTTTTCTACAGCGTTGTCGATCCCCGGTTCTGGCTCACCGATCCCGCACCGATCTACCGCAACAACGTCGATGGTCTGGTCAATGCCATGGAGGTCGCGCTGAAGGCCGACGTCCGGCGCTTCATCTTCACGAGCACAATGGGAACGTTGGGCATAAACGCGAATGGTCCCGTGACGGAAGACATACCGTTCAACTGGATGGAGCGCGCTCCGACATACATCCGCGCTCGACTCGATGCGGAGAACCGATTTCTGGAGTTCTGCAGGGACAGGGGCTTACCCGGTGTCGCGCTCTGCATTGCGAACACCTACGGCCCGGACGACTATCAACCAACGCCGCACAACCATGCGCTTTGGCAGGTGGCCAGTGGAAAGACGCCGATCGGCTTCGATGTCGGGCAGCCTACGGTGGACATCCGCGATGCTGCGAAGGCTGCGCTCCTTGCAGAGAAGTTCGGGCGGGCGGGCGAACGGTATATCATAGCGAACGAATATGTTCGCAACCGTGCCTTCTACGCCATGGCGGCCGGGTATCTAGGCAACAAGCCCCCTCGGATAGTGCCGTACAAGGTCGGCTATGGCCTGGCCCTTGTGATCGAGGGCATCCTGAAGCTTCTGCGCCGCAAGGATTACATCGTCAGCACCGATGCGATGTATCTGTCCGATGTATTCAAGGAACTGGATAGCGGAAAGGCCCGGCGGGAACTGAACTGGCACCCGCGCCCATTGAGCCATACGATCCGTGACACGGTTTCCTGGTTCGCGGCACGCGAGGGCGGTAGCGCTTCGATATCGGCAGAGGATGCTCTTGCCGCCGCTTAGGTGTCGCTACCCCAGGGGGCGAACACGCCTTCAGGTGCCAGTGCCATTTTCTAGAAGGTGATGTTCGCTCCATTGGCCGCGCAGGCAACGAGAGGCGGCTCGAACGCAGTCGCGTTGTTCTGGTTGCGCGGCGATCGACGCTTTATCCACCCTGCGGATAAAGCGTCGATCGCCAGACGGAAATCATCACTGTAACGATAGCTTCACAAACGTCGGAGGAGAGGTCCGATCAATAATACGCGTTTGGGGTGAAGCTATGGAACGAGGAGTACCGATCCGGGCCGTCTGCCGTGCAATTTCCATTCTTCAGGAAATAAATCAGATGGGCTCACTTTCGATGATGCAGATCGCCAAGCGCGGTCGCATCCCCTATCCGACGGCATGCCGGATTGTGCAGACCCTCATGCATGAGGGTCTCGTGGAACAGGAGCCTGCACGCAAGTTTTACCGCCCTACGGCTCTTGTGCAGTCGCTCTCGCAAGGTTTTCAGACGGACAGCCTTCTTGTCGAGCAGAGTCGCCCCCACATCAAGGCCCTCACTGAGAAAATCGGATGGCCGGTGTCGCTCACTGTACGGATCGGCACGCACATGGTGGTGCGAGATTCCACCCATGCGAACACATCCCTCACCTTCGAGCGCTACTATCCGGGCTTTCGCCTCCCGCTGATGGACTGCGCGTCGGGGCGAGTCTGCCTGGCGCACATGACGGCGGAACAGCTGGACAAGGTCATGGACTGGGTTTCGCTGGTTGGTTCACCCGGGGAGCAGGAGCAGACCGCCTACGTTTCGGTGAACACCCTCAACAAGATCCGCGACGAAGGGTATGCAGCGATCGGTTGGGGCCAGCACAACCTGACCCCTGGCAAGACCTCCTCGCTCGCCGTACCGATCTTCCGGGACGGCAAGTTCGAAGCGGCTCTGACGATGATCTACTTCGCGGCTGCCATGAAGCAGGGCGAGGCCGTGGAGCGTCATCTTCCCGATCTCAAGGCGACGGCGGCCGCGATCACGGAGGAGATCAATCGCACGGACTTCGCCGTACACATGCCGGCGCTCGTCAACTAGGCGAAAGCGGCCCACCGGAAGAAGTCTCGACGGACCGGCGACTGCCGAGACTCTTCCGTTGATGCGCGGCAGGTGTCCCATGGCAGCAGCGCACCCTCTTCGCCGCCGGGCGGACATCAGGACCGGACGTGGTGCCGGGCTTGCCGCCGGCAGGCGAGTTTCGGGAGAGGCGCTCCGCGCGCGCTGCTCTGTCCGCGCTGCGAACAGTCGGCCTTGATGGCAACTGCCTGGGCAGGGCATGTGGCACAAGCATGCACAGCAGATCGGCCGTCCCGGCCCGCAGAATTGGAAAACCGATGCTTATTGATCCCAAGCCTCAAAGTTCCGCCATCGCCGCCAGGCTGGAGGCGCCCAAGGTGTCCCGGATGCTTATTGCCGGTGAGTGGCGCGGCGCGACCGGCGGCGGTGTTCTGGAAACGATCGATCCGGCAAGCGGTAAGGTCATAGGCACAATTCCTGATGCCACCGCGCACGATGTCGATGCAGCGGTCGCCGCGGCGCGTTCGGCGCAGGCGGCATGGGCTGCCACGCCACCGGCAGAGCGAGCACGCATCCTGTGGAAGATCGCCGATCTAATCGAAGCCAACATCGACGAGTTGTCGGAACTTGAGTCGCTGGATCAAGGCAAGCCGCTCTACGTGGCACGCTGGGCCGAGATACCGGGCGCCGTCAGCCAGTTTCGCTTCTTCGCCGGGCAGGCCATGGCGATCGAGGGGCAGACCATCACGCCATCCATCACTTACCAGCCCGCCGGCAAGGAAATGCGCGCCTGGACCGTGCGCGAGCCCGTCGGCGTGGTCGCCGCGATCGTACCCTGGAACTCGCCCGTGGTGCTGACCGCTATGAAGCTGGCGCCGGCCTTCGCCGCTGGCTGTGCGGTCGTGCTCAAGCCAGCTGAGGACACTTCGCTCACGGCGATCCGGCTGGGTGAACTGATCACGCAAGCGGGTCTTCCGGCAGGCGTGTTCAACATCATCACTGGGCGCGGGGCTGTCTCGGGCGCGGCGCTTGCGGGGCATCCCGATGTGGACAAGGTGGCGTTCACCGGCAGCACGGCAACGGGCCGGGCCATTCTGGATGCTTCTAAGGGCAATCTGAAGCGGGTTTCGCTCGAGCTGGGCGGCAAGTCTCCGGTCATACTTATGGGTGATGCCGATCTGGAACTCGCGATCCCGGGTGCCGCTAACGCGATCTTCTTCAATGCCGGACAGGTGTGCGTGGCGGGATCGCGCGCCTACGTCCATGCCTCAATCTACGACCAGGTTGTTGAAGGGCTGGCCAGTTATGCCGGGGGTCTCAGCCTGGGACACGGCCTTGATCCCGCTACGCAGATGGGTCCCCTGGTCAATGCGCGCCAAGCCGAGCGTGTGAGTGGTTTCATATCCGCTGCACGGGATGAGGGAGCGGCTATCGTCGCAGGCGGCGAGCGCCTCGGTCCTGCTGGCACCTTCATCAGCCCCACGGTTGTCGCCGATGTCAGGCCCGGGATGGAAATCGTTCGCGAGGAGGTGTTCGGGCCGGTTCTTGCGGTGCAGAAATTCGAGGACGCGGACGAGGTGGTCGCAATGGCGAACGACAGCATCTACGGACTCGCTGCCAGCGTCTGGACGGAATCGCTCTCCAGTGCGCACCGCCTGTCTTCCCGGATCAAGGCAGGAACGGTCTGGATCAACTGCCACTCCATGTACGATCCGAGCCTGCCGATCGGCGGCGTCAAGCAATCCGGTTACGGTCGTGACAGTGGGCGTGAAGCGCTCGAGAACTATCTCGAGACGAAAACGATCTGTGCCGTCGTCTGAGGCAGCGACTCCCCGCTGACGCACCGGCGCGGCGTTGCGCGGGAAGGCGGTTGCGGCGGGAGCACCGGCTCACGGCGCGATCCGCTGGCGACGAGGGCTTGTCGCCGAACGACACTCGAATCTGAAAGTTTTCACAATGTCCGCTTCAACGTCAGCAGCGCCCACCGGCATTGTGATCGTGACCGGAGCGGCGTCCGGCATTGGCCTTGCAGCCGCTGAGGCGATCGAGGCTGCCGGGCGGGCGGTCGTCCGTGCCGATATCGCGCCTCAGGCCGACGCACGATGCCGCTACCTCGATGTTGCGGACGAGACGCAGTGGAGCGCCCTTGTGGCTGAACTGGAGGGAGAGGGCGGCGTCGACGGGCTGGTCAACTGTGGCGGCGTCGGCGGCCTCGGTGCCCTCGAGGAGACCGCGCTGGAGGACTGGGACAGGATCATGGCGGTGAACCTGCGGGGTACGGCCCTTGGATGTCGCGCCGTACTGCCCGCGATGCGGGCTCGAGGTCGCGGCGCGATCGTCAACGTCGGTTCTACCTTCGGCCTTGTGGCCCGCGATAATTGCGTCGCCTACTCCGTCAGCAAGGCCGCAGTCGTTCAGCTGACCCGCTGCATGGCCGTGGACCTTGCCGATGCCGGAATACGTGTGAACTGCGTTTGCCCCGGCTTGATCGAGACCGGAATGACCGCTCTTCTTGCGGAGGCGGGCTTGGAAGAGGTTCTGGCGGCGAACCTCCAGGCTCATGCTCTTCGCCGGGCTGGAAAGCCGGCTGAGGTGGCGGCAATGATCGCGTTCCTGGTGTCCGATGCAGCCAGCTTCGTCACGGGTGCGGCGATCCCCGTCGATGGTGGCTACACGGCGGGAAAGTGGTTGTGAGGGGAGTGCCCCGGAACACTCTCCGAGCAGTGGAGATTCCGCTTTAGCCGATACGTCACCGCACCCGGACGCTATAGTTTACGTGACACGTCGCCAGGGAACCCCAGATGCTTAACACCTTTCAGCAGCAGCTTCACGCCGTGCTGCCAACCCCCACCCCGGAAGAAGCTTCACGGCAGGAGTTCGCCAAGAGCCTGAAGCATTTCATTCAGCAGGGACTGCTGCCGGGTCTTCAGCCGGTCTACGCCGGTCGCGCTGCGCCTCGCTTCGAAAAGGAGGCTGGGCGGTCGCCGAAGGACCGTCATGACATCCGCAAAGCGATGGTGTCGGACAACTACTTTCGCCACTATGCGGCGGTCAATCGGATCAGCCAGGAGCTGCTCTGGGATAGCGTGATCGATTCCATCGAGCGGGAGGAGGACGCGCTTCGTGCGGCGGCGGCGGAAAATTCGGCGAAGAACCGGGGCGAGCTGCGTGTTCCTGAGAACTTCCAGGTTCCCCGCTATGTCTCCGCGCTGGACATCCACTGCATGCCCGGCGGGTACGCGGGCGACCCCGAAGATCCCGACGGCGTGTCCCTTGGCGTTCTGTACGATCGCGGCGTGTACCTCTACTCGATGGGCTACACCGGCCCCTTCAACGACGATATGGGGCGCTCGGTGGTGAACTACCTCAAGCGCAAGATGCCCGACTTCAAGCCGAAGCGGATCCTCGATCTCGGCTGCACGGTGGGCCACTCCACCCTGCCGTACAAGGAACTGTTTCCTGAAGCCGAGATCTGGGGGATCGACGTGGGTGGCCCGATGGTGCGTTACGCTCACGCCCGCGCGGGTGCTTTCGGCCTCGATGTCAACTTCGCGCAGATGAACGCGGAAGAGACTGAGTTCGAGGACGCCTCGTTCGATCTCGTGGTCAGCCATATCCTGCTGCATGAAACCAGCGGCAAGGCCATGCCCCGTGTGCTGGAGGAGTGCTTCCGCGTCCTGAAGCCCGGGGGCCTGATGATCCATGCCGACCTTCCGCCGTTCGATCTGATGGATCCGTTCACGCAGTTCATCCTGGACAACGAAACTTACTACAACAACGAGCCGTTCTGGGGCGCGATGCGCGATCTCGATCAAGTCGCCATGGCGAAGCAGGCGGGGTTCGATCCGGAATCCGTCCGCTTCGACACCGCGCCCATGGCTGTCATGGAGTATGCCGGCGCCGGCTATACCGAGGACTCGGCCGCCGACGTTGCGGAACGTGAGTTCACGGCCGGAGAGTTCGCACCCGGTGGTGGCTGGGAAGTCCTCATCGCGCAAAAGCCCGCCTGAAAACCGGCATCGATCTACTAGGAAGCGAAATCAGTCATGAAGCGTGATGCACGGGGCAAGCGGCCTCAGTTCTACCAGGATCCGGCGCTCGATCAGATGATGGGCATGATCATGGTCCTTGCCGGAGAGGGTTTCGGTCCTTGCAGACCAGCTGGACGCGACCCAGCGGGTGCTTGCGAAGCACAGCATCGATGCGAGGGCCGAAATCCAGGCGCTCGTGCTTGACGATGCCGCACTTGAAGAGCGTGAAGCCCGTCGGCAGGCCATGCTTGAGCGCATGTTCTACCTCGTGCGCAAGGAAGCGGCCGAGGCTGCCGGCAAGGAGACGACGGAGAGCTATTTCGCCGCCCTGGATGCCATCGCGGAAAGGTGACGCGAGTGATCAGCAACAATTCCAGCGCGCGGGTATCGCTCTCCGCTATCGTGGGCGCCGACAATCTCCTGACCGAGCCAGCGCGGATTTCATACTTTGCGACTGACGTTTACCGTTCGCAAGTGCTGCCCGGAGCCGTCGTGCGGCCGGGCACGGTCGAGGAACTGCAAGCGGTCGTTCGTGAGGCCGCGGCGGCGAACGTGCGCTTCACCGTGCGCGGGGGTGGTGCCTCCTACACCGACGGGTACAACGCGGTCGACGGTTCTCACCTTCTGATCGACATGAGCCGGTTGAACCGGATCGTGGAGATCGACGAATTCAACGGCTACGTGACGGTCGAAGCGGGCGTGACCTGGCTTCAGTTGTCCGACGCACTTGCAGCCAAGGGGCTGCGCACCCCGTTTCGTGGACCGTTCTCGGGGATTGCAGCGACGGTCGGCGGCTCGATGTCGCAGAACTCGATCAGCCACGGTTCGGGCGCCTGGGGGATATCGGCGGAATCCGCACTCGCCTTCGACATCGTGCTGGCTGATGGGCGCCTGCTGCGGACAGGCACCGGCGGAATGGGAGAGAAGCCGTTCGGCCGCCACGCTGGGCCAGACCTCACCGGCCTGTTTACGGGCGATTGCGGGGTGTTCGGCCTCAAGGCCCGTGTGACCTTGCCACTGCTGCGTAACAAGCCGGCGCACCGGGTGCTGTCGTTCGCCTTCGCCGAGTTCGCGCAGATGCACGAGTCGATGCGTCGCATAGCGATGGAACGCGTGGAGGACTCCCACTTCGCGCTAGATGCCGCACTGTCGCAAGGGCAGATCGCAAAGCAGGAGCGCGCCGGGGGCCAGCTGGCGATGGCCTTGTCCATCGTGAAAAGCTCACCCTCCGTGCTCGCGGGCCTCAGGCAAGTCGCTGCAGCCGGTGTTCTGGCTCGTCGCCAGATCTCCGCGTCGAACTACATGACGCACTACATCGTCGAAGGCTTCGACGACGCCGAGTGCCGGGCGAGGCTGCAGCGCCTGCGCGACCTGACGGCTGATCTCGGCCGCGAGATCGTCGCCACCGTTCCCTCGGTGGTGAGGGGCATGCCCTTCGCACCGCTATACAACACGCTTGGGCCGAACGGCGAGCGCTGGGTGCCGCTCCACGGCGTCATGGCGCACGATCGGGTGCGTGGATTCCACGAGGCTCTTCAGAGTTTCTACGCGGAGCGCGCCGCCGACATGAAACAGCACGGCGTATGGGGCGGCGGGATGTACTCCACGGTGGGGTCCAGCGGCTTCCTCTATGAGATTGCGCTGTACTGGCCGGATGAGCAAACGGCCTACCATGCAGAGTCGGTGCCCGCGGATTATCTGGCCAGCCTGCCGACATTCCCGGCCAATCTGCCAGCGCGTGAGTTCGTCCATCGCCTGAAGGGTGAACTCGTCGATCTCTACGACGCTCATGGCGCGCTGCACTTCCAGCTGGGCCGGGCCTATCCTTATGCTTCCCGACTGGCAGAGGAGCCCCGGGCACTGGTCAAGGCCATCAAGTCCGCTCTCGATCCCAAGGGGCTCGTCGGGCCAGGCGTCCTGGGCCTTTGATCCCTCGCCTGCCGGGCGCCGCCGGGGCGGAGTCCGGCAGGCTTCAGGCGTAGTCCAGTTCCGGCCGGTTCCGTTCCTGTTGTGCGGGATCCATCTCGACAAGATTGATGAGCACACCGTCACAGTCGCGGATGCACACTTCCAGTTGTGCACGGTGCTCCATCGCGAAGACCTGCGGATGGGGCATCCAGGTGGCACCGAGCCTGCGCAATGTGTCCATCGTTCCGTCCATGTCGCGCACATAGAAGACGAGCGCCACCTCACCGATCCGCGCCGGCCCGCTGGCATCTGGGATCACTTCGCTCGTCGTTCCTTTGGCAAGCTTGAACAGGCCCACCATTCCGTAGTTCGGACCCGGTCGCTTCAGTATCCGTATCTCGAACGGGCGCGGGTCGTTGAAGCCCAGAATAGACGTGGCCGAGGGGTGATCCAGTTGCCCCTCGAAGTACGTCTCTGTCAGGCCCATGGCGCTATAGAACTGCGTAGCCTTTTCCAGATCACGTACGAAGATCGTCGCGCGTATGAGCGCCGAGGAAGGGTGTTCATTCATGACTTTCCCCTGCTTGTGACGCGAAATCATCCACGGCTCGCGAGGTTTTCGCGAGCTGTCGGCGGACAGTGGTCGACTGGCGGAGATGCCGGCGCCCGGTGAGAGCCTGCCTGCATCGCCGGCTCGGCCGCCTGGCGCTTGCGCCTGCGCGGGCATGATCCTACGAAGCGGACCGAAGGGTGCCGGTGCGGCCCGGCATGAGACTTGAGAAATACGATGAAACGCGCGACGATCGACAGCGCCTTTGCGCGAAGTGTCAGCCCTGCCACAGTCTCGGCCGTGGTCGGGGTCACGGGCGCTGTTCGGTCTCGCGCGTCCGGGACTCGCGCCGGCGAATTTATGGCCGTCGGGCCCGGCGCCTGCGATCGGCCGGAGCTGCCATCATGAGCGGAGCCGCGTTCATAGCGGTCGATTGGGGCACCACCAATCGGCGTGCCTATCGGGTGGAGCATGGGCAGGCGACGGCCGCCGTCCGCGACAGTCTCGGCGTTCTGTCCGTCTCCGGCGACGCGTTTCCCGCGAAAATTGAAGCGCTCAGGGCAGAGCTGGGGCCGTTGCCGATGCTGCTGGCGGGGATGGTCGGGTCGAACCGGGGCTGGGTGGATGCCCGCTACGTTCCCGCCCCGGCATCAGCGGCGGATCTGGCGGCAGGGCTCGTCTCGCCGTGTGAAGATGTGTTCATCGTGCCGGGGGTCTGCCGTGACCTTGCGGATCGTCCGGACGTCATGCGGGGAGAAGAGGTTCAGTTCCTTGGCGCAGTCGCGGAGGGCTTGGCGCCGCCGGATGCGCTGCTTTGCCAGCCCGGCACCCATGCCAAGTGGGCCATCATGCATGACGGCAAGCTGGCGGATTTCACCACCGCCATGACGGGCGAAATGTTCGCCCTGCTGAAGGACCATTCTCTCATCGGCAGCGAAATGCAGGGAGAGGGGAAGGCTGACGCTGAGTTTCGCCGCGGCGTGGAAGACAGTAAGCGCGCAGACTTGCTGTCCTCCCTTTTCGCCGTCCGCGCTGGCTCTGTTCTTGGTAGGAGGGCCGCGGGCACGGCAGCGGCCTACGTCAGCGGTCTCCTGATCGGAACGGATTGCCGGGCACGCCTGAAATCGGGGCAGACGGTGTACTTGCTTGCAGAAGGTCGCCTGGCGCGGCTCTACGCAACCGCAATCGCCATGACGGATGCCACCTGCATCGCTGTCGACAGCGAAACCGCTTTCATCGCCGGTATCACCCGCATCTGGGATGCACTATCATGATCGACCTTTCCGCCGCACTCGCGCAACTCCCGCTGGTCGCCATCCTCCGCGGCATCCGTCCGGATGAGATCGAAGCCGCCGCCGATGCCTTGGTGGAAGCCGGTTTCCGGCTCATCGAAGTGCCGCTCAACTCACCCGAGCCTCTGCACAGCATCGAAAGGCTGGCGCGGCGGGTTGGCGATCACGCACTTGTCGGCGCCGGAACGGTCCTGACGGTCGATGATCTTAGGCGCGTTCATGACGCAGGTGGACGCATGATCGTCTCGCCCAATACCGACGGCACGGTCATCCGGGAAAGCGTCAGCCGTGGACTCGTGTCCCTGCCAGGGTTCTTTACACCGAGCGAAGGCTTCGCGGCACTTGCGGCCGGGGCCAACGGCCTCAAGCTGTTCCCGGCCGAAGCCGCCACCCCGGCTGTTGTGAAGGCGCAGCGGGCCGTGTTGCCGAAGGATGTGCCCCTGCTGGTCGTCGGGGGGATCACCCCCGCCAACATGCAGCCATGGCTGGATGCCGGGGCGGACGGCTTCGGGCTGGGTTCGGCACTTTACAAGGCAGGAGCGACTGCGGACGAGATCGGCCGCAACGCCCGCGCCTTCGCTGAAAGCTGGGCCCACATGCGGCCTTAGTGCCGCGCTCTGATCGCAGTTCTACCGCAATTTGATACTCTGCTTCCGGGGGTAGCCTCCCTGGCTGTTATGCCGCGCCTGATAAGGGTCGGCAGAGCGCGGCTGCGCCCTCCATTAGCAGTATCTTTGTACGCAAAATGGTTGGGCGACGTTTGGTATGCCTTGCAATACTGATTGACCCACGATCTTCTGTATACTAAATGCAGAGGACAGGTCGCTGAGGCGGAGCTGGCGGCAAGCCGTGTCCCGATCCTCGGCGCGCAATAGCATCAGATCACGTCTTCCCGGAGAAAAGTGATGCCGGACACCGCGATTGAAATTGTCGAGGTCGCCCCGCGGGACGGACTCCAGAACGAAAAGGTTCTGCTGTCCCTGGAGCAGAAGGCTGAACTTGTGACGCGATTGATCGATTGCGGTGCGCGGCGCCTCGAAGTCGGCAGCTTTGTCAATCCTCGCAAGGTGCCGCAGATGGCCGGTACGGACGAACTCCTGGGCCTGCTCCCCCGGCGTGCGGATGTGACCTACATCGGGCTGGTCATGAACATGCGCGGTCTGGAACGGGCGCTGGCAGCGGGCATCGATGAAGCTGGCGCCGTCTGCGTTGCGACCGACAGCTTCGCGATGCGCAACCAGGGCCAGACATGCGAGGGCTCGGTCACCGTCGCAGGTCAGATCGTCCGTGCCGCGATCGGTGCTGGAAGGAGCGGGCAGGTTACGATCGCAGCCGCGTTCGGGTGCCCCTTCGAAGGGGAGGTTTCGGAGGAGCGAGTGGTGGCCATGGCGGCTCGCCTTTGCGAGGCTTCGCCGCGCGAGATCGCGTTAGCCGATACCATCGGAGTGGCCGTGCCCGCGCAGGTTTCACGCCTTGTTCGCAGGGTGCGCGCCGTCATCGGTGCGATTCCCGTCCGCGTACACCTTCACAACACCCGCAACACGGGGATCGCCAACGCCTGGGCCGCTGTCGAGGCCGGGGCGCGGACACTGGATGCCGCTCTCGGCGGCATCGGGGGCTGTCCCTTCGCTCCGAATGCGACGGGCAACATCGCCACCGAAGACCTTCTTTACATGCTGGCGCGGTCGGGGATTGCAACGGGGTACGACCTGTCGCGCACGATCGAACAGGCGCAATGGCTCGAGGCGACCATGAACAAACCCCTTCCGGCGCTGGTTAGCCGCGCCGGCATTTTTCCGCCCACACGCAAGCAGGAGGCGTGAACAGCATGGACATGACGAACAATGGCGCCCTGAAGGACGTCCGCGTCGTCGAGCTTGGTCAGCTTATCGCCGGCCCGTTCTGCGGGCAGCTGCTGGGCGACATGGGCGCAGATGTCATCAAGATCGAGCCGCCTCACCTCAATGGGAAAGGCGGCGGCGATCCGATGCGTCACTGGGGTCACGGCGATGCCAAGCTGTGGTGGGAAGTGGTGGCCCGCAACAAGAAATCCGTCAGCGCGAACCTGCGTGTGCCTGAAGGACAGGAGATCGTTCGCAGGCTTGCCGCGCATGCCGACATCCTGATCGAGAACTTCAAACCGGGAACAATGGAAAAGTGGGGGCTGGGTCCGGACGTCCTTCACAAGATCAATCCGCGCCTCATCATCGTGCGTGTGTCCGGATACGGCCAGAGCGGCCCCTACTCCTCGCGCGCGGGGTTCGGTGGCATCGGTGAGGCCATGGGCGGGTGGCGCTACATCGTCGGCGACCCTGATCGTCCGCCAAGCCGCATGGGCGTGTCCATCGGCGACAGTCTGGCCGCCACCTATGGCTGCATGGGCGCGCTTGCGGCCCTTCATGCGCGGGAGCGCACCGGTAAAGGCCAGATCGTCGACAGCGCACTTTATGAGGCGGTGTTACAGGTGATGGAAAGCCTGGTGCCTGAGTACATGGTATCGGACCACATCCGCAGAAGGTCGGGTTCAATTCTCGAAGGCATCGCTCCGTCCAACGTCTATCCCACCAGCGACGGGGAGTATCTGATCGGCGCCAATCAAGATGGCGTATTCCGCCGCCTCTGCCAGGCGATGGACCGACCTGAGCTGGCTGACAATCCCCGCTATGCCACCCACGTCGCGCGCGGTGAAAACCTGCGCGAGCTGGACGGGATTATCGCCGAATGGACCCGGACGCTGACCATTGATGAACTCGAAGCCACGATGATCGCGTTCTCGATACCTGCGGGCAAGATTTACCGTGCGCCGGAGATGCTTGCAGACCCGCATTTCGCAGCACGCGAAGCCCTCATCGACGTCGAGCATCCCGAATGGGGCAAGTTCAAGATGCAGAACGCGTTTCCCAAGCTGTCGGACACGCCTTCAGCCGTCCGCCGTCGGGCGCCGCTGGAAATCGGGCAGGACAACGCCGACGTCTATGGGAACCTTCTTGGCATGTCCGACGATGAAATCCGTGCTCTCAAGGACACCGGGGCAATCTGATCCGTGCCTGGGCAGGCGACTCTTCCGGCACAACAGTAGCCCGAGGTAGCGCACTCCGCTCACAGCACTTCCCTCTTGCAAAGGTAATCGTCGCGCCGACATGCCATGCGTGGCTTTTTCCTGCGCCGCCCTGGTTCTGGCGCGCCCATGGGACTCTGAGCGGCGGCTATTCGATGTGTTCGGGCAGGGACGCTGTTTGCCGCAGCGCTTCACCGAGCGCCACCGCGGCCGACATCGCCAGATTCATCGAGCGGACGCCGGGTCGCATGGGGAGGCGCACGCCCGCCGTGCACGCCTCGGCAACGTATGCAGGCACACCGGCACTCTCCTTCCCAAAAAGGAGGACGTCGTCCGGCCGGAATTCGAATTCGTAGGCGGACTGCCGCGCCTTCGTGGTGAACAGCACAAGTCTGCTCGGCCCGATAGCCGATCGGAAAGCATCGAAATCGGAATGTCGGACGAAGGTCACATGGTCGATGTAGTCCATCGCCGCTCTTCGCACGCGCCGGTCGTCCCACGTGAACCCCATCGGCTCGATCAGGTCGATCGCTGCGCCAAGGCACGCCCCCAGGCGAAGAACGGCGCCCACGTTTCCAGCGATTTCCGGTTCAAAAAGAGCAATGCGCATCCGCGCTCCATGCAGCGCCAGCAAGCCCCATGCAAGCCCGCTTACCCGCCCGCGTTCGCCTGCCTCGCGGGTTTGCCGGCAGGTGAAGCGATCCGGCAGGTGGTGCAGCATGACGGGCCGGCGCCCATCGCAGTCAGCGTCGCGTGTGGATGGCTCCCGCGTTGCGGTGCGATTTTCTGACGTTCTGACATGCCATATCGAGTGCAGTCGCGTGTCCGGCCTTTATGTGCAGCCTTTATACGGCTGCTGGCCTTGAAGGATTCCGCC
>NZ_PPSM01000043.1 GCF_002916655.1 Novosphingobium sp. HII-3 | reverse complement strand
CCGCCCTCGACGCCCTGCAGAACGGCTTCGTCCCCCTCGTGGTCGCAGACGCCTGCGGCGAGCGCGACGAACGCCCACACCAGGCAAACCTCTTCGACCTCTCCAAGAAATACGCCGAAGTAATCACCAAAGACCAGGCCATCGCACTGATGGGCTGAGGCTTCAGCGAGGCGGAAACGCGAGAAGGGATGCACGAGGCTGGTCCATCGCGCTGGTCTGCGTGCCGTTCCTTCTTATTGGCACCGCACTTTACGCCGTGGCTCTGCGGGCGATCCGCAAGGCTCATGCCCGCGGCGACAGCGAATGCGCACGCCTTCTGGCGGGTGAAAGCTGAGGACAACCTTTGCGCAAGAAATGCCCGGTCGGTCACCCGGGCATTCCCATCGCCCCTTGTCCTCAGTTGAGGACGGCCATCTCCATCTCTGTTTCCGTTTCGTGCAAGTCGCCGCGGTTCATTTCCTCGGCGATCGCGGCGGCGGTCGACTTGAGGTCGGGCAGGTGGCGTTCTACCGCCTCTCCCTGCTTCATGGCGGCGGCGAAGTAGATCATCGTCAGCGCCGCTTCGAACTGACCGTCCCGGAAGATCGGAACGGCGACCGAGGACGTCTTGCCCGGCGTCAGGTTGTGCTGCCCCCAACCGATCGCAGCGTACCCTTCCTCGCGAATCTTGTTGAGCGTGTTGACTGAGACATAGGCGGTCTGCTCCTGCTCGCCAGGCGAACCGACCAGCGAAACCCAGTCCATCATCCGGTCAAGTTCCTCGGGCGTCATGTGAGCCAGGCAGACCCGGCCCGACGCGCAGTCCATCAAGGGTAGCCGAAAGCCCGGATAGTACCTCTCGAACGTGAGGGAGGTTTCGGCATGCGTAGAATCCCGTACGACCATGTGTGTGCCCACGCGTACGGTCAGAGAAACAGGCCAGCCGATCTTCTGGGTCAGCGCGCGCAAGTGCCGACGGCTGTGTTCGACAAGCAAGCTGTCCGCCTGGAAGCCCTGCGACAAGGACTGGACGAGCGCGGTCGGCCGGTAAAACTTGCGCGCCGGTTCCTGCTCGATAAGCCCTTCATACATCAGAGTCTGCACGATCCGGCAGGCGGTGGGATAGGGAATGCGACCACGCTTCGAGATCTGCATCATCGATAGCGAGCCCATCTGATTTATTTCCTGAAGTATCGAAATAGCCCGGCAAACCGCCCGGATCGGTACACCTCGTTCCATAGCTTTACCCTCAAACTCGGTTCTCTCCTCCGAAGTTTGTGAAGCTAGGGTTACAAGGATGATTTCCGCGTGGCGACCACTTTTTCCTCGCCGGCTGAGCACCAGTTTGGCACACCTGCCGGGAAGCGGCAGAGTTGCGTGCTTAGCCGCAACTGAGTGGCGACAGAAATGCTATACAAACGCGATGAACCGTTGGAGGATCTAACCGTAGCTTGCCTGTCAAGCCGCCTCCCGGCCGCCGACCAGTATCCGTAGAATGGACATGCCGCCGCGATTGCTCGACGCTGGCCCTGTCAGAGTTGCAAGGCTGGCGTGATGACCAGCCATGCCTCACCGCGAACGCTCTACGACCGCCTCTGGGGCGCGCATACTGTCGTGCGCGGGGATGCGGGCAAAGACCTGATTTACATCGATCGGCACCTGCTGCACGAAGTGAGCACGCCTCAGTCGTTCGAACTGCTGCGCGACAATGGCCTTGTCGTGCGGCGCCCTGCCACGCAACTGGCCGTGCCCGATCATGCCGTGCCTACGGCCGAGCGAGGCGGAACCATCAGGGGCGAGCTGGCCCGCAAGCAGGTCGCGCTTCTTGAAGCAAACTGTGCGGAATTCGGGATAGAGTATCTGGCGCTCGAGGGGCAACAGCAGGGTATCGTGCACGTCATCTCGCCCGAACAGGGTTTCACGATGCCGGGCATTTCGCTCGTCTGCGGAGACAGCCATACCGCCACGCACGGTGCCTTCGGCGCGTTGGCGTTCGGCATCGGCGCCAGCGAGTGCGGCACCGTCATGGCGACGCAGACCCTATGGCAGGCGCGAAACCGCAACCTTCGAGTGCATTATGCGGGTACGCTCCAGCCCCACGTCACTACCAAGGACATGATCCTGGCCCTGATCGGAAAGATCGGCGCGGGCGGCGGGATCGGCCACGCCATGGAATTCAGCGGCGAGGCCGTGGCGAGCGCCTCGATGGAAGCGCGAATGACCCTGTGCAACATGGGGATCGAGGCCGGATCTCGGGTGGCTCTCGTCGCGCCCGATGATACCACTTTCACCTGGCTCGAAGGTCGCCCGCGTGCACCTCAAGGGGCGATGTGGGAAAAGGCCGTGATGTATTGGCGAACTCTGCGGTCCGACGACGACGCCGTATTCGACCGTATCGTGGAGATGGACGCAGGTGCCATCGCTCCCCAGGTGACGTTCGGCACGTCTCCGGACCAAGTCATGCCCGTTGACGGCCTAGTGCCGGCTGGTCCGGCCCGCGCGCTGGAGTACATGGGTGTCGAAGCCGGCAGGCCGCTTGTCGGACTGGGTGTGGATTACGCCTTCATAGGTTCCTGCACGAACAGCCGTATCGAGGATCTGCGCGCGGCGGCGCAGGTGATCCGTGGACGCCGTATCGCCCAGGGCGTCACGGCCATGGTCGTGCCCGGCTCGACCGCGACCAAGCAGCAGGCGGAAGCCGAAGGGCTGGACCGCCTGTTCGAACAGGCCGGATTCGCCTGGCACCACGCGGGCTGTTCTTTGTGCGTGGCAATGAACGGCGATGTCGTACCCGAAGGAAAGCGCTCGATTTCCACTTCCAACCGCAACTTCGAGGGGAGGCAGGGGGCAGGCGCGCGAACACACCTTGCCAGCCCTGCGATGGTCGCCGCTGCCGCGATCGCAGGGCACATTGTCGATGTCAGGAAGGAGTTCCTCTGATGCCGGGTTTCATCCCCTTCACCGCGAACGCCTTCGTACTGGAGGAAGACGACGTCGACACCGACATCATCTTTCCCGCCCGCTTCCTGCTTCATACGGAACGCCAGGGCCTCGGCCGCTTCGCCTTCAGGGATCGTCCCGCGCTGCTCGACGCCTATGCGCGCGCCGGCAAGCCGCCAATCCTGCTGGCAGGCGCCAACTTCGGCTGCGGATCGAGCCGCGAACATGCGGTCTGGTCGCTGCATGGAATGGGCGTAGCAGCGATCTTCGCACCTTCGTTCGGAGAGATATTCCGCGGCAACTGCGCCAACAACGGCATCGTCGCCGGCGGCATGGCGGCAGGCACACTGGCCAGGCTGCAGGCTATGGCCAACGCGGGCCACGCGCTCTCCATCGATCTGGCCGGGCAGACGGTGACGTGCGCGGCGCAGGCTTTCCCCTTCACCGTTCCCGATAGCGACCGCGAGATGCTGCTCGCAGGCTGGAACACAACGACGCGGATTCTTGCCCTGCATGGCAAGGACATCGCGGCATTCGAAACGTCCCAGCGCGCGACGGCGCCCTGGCTCTGGACAGAGGAAGCAGACGCATGACCGCCAACATCCTAAAGGACAAGCTCGCAGAGGGTGAATTCTTCGCGGTTCCGGGCGTGCACGACATGATCGCGGCCGTAATGGCTGAAAGAGCCGGCTTCGATGTGGTCTACGGCAGCGGCTACTGGACGACCGCTTCCGGCTACGGGCTGCCGGACGTGGGCATCGTCAGCTACACCCAGATGCTGGACCGAATGGCGACGATCAAGCGCACTATCTCCTCGGCCCTGATCGCGGATGCCGACACCGGCTTTGGCGGCCTGCTCAACGTGCATCACACCGTGAAGGGCTACGAACAGGCCGGTATCGCCGCCATCCAGATCGAGGATCAGGAATTTCCGAAGAAGTGCGGCCACACCCCCGGCAAACGCGTCGTCGCGACCGAGGAGATGGTCGACAAGATCAGGGTGGCGGCCGAAGCGCGTGAGGAGATGCTGATCATCGCCCGTACGGACGCCTACCAGACCTACGGCCTGGACGAGACGATGCGTCGCCTGGAAGCCTACGACAAGGCTGGTGCCGACATCCTTTTCCCGGAGGCCGTGACCACTGAGGAAGAAATGCGCAGGGTCTGCGAGGCGTTCGGCAAGCCGGTCATGGTCAACATCGCCAACGGCGGCGTGACCCCGCCTTACCCGGCCGATGTTCTTGCCGAACTCGGCTTCGCGTTCGCCATCTATCCGGCGCTGACCAGCCTTGTTTCGGCGCGCGCGATGGAGCTTGCCCTCAATCAGTTGCGCGATCACGGCATCGGGGAACCGACCGAGCCCGGCCTGTTCGACTTCAAGGAGTTCTGTTCGCTCATCGGCTTCGAGGAAGTGTGGGCCTTCGACAAGAAGTGGGCGCGCTGATGAACGGCAGGACGCGTGCCGCCGTGCTCTCCCAGTCGGGCGGGCATGCGAAGCCCTACGCCGCCAATATGCCCCTGCGCATAGCCGAACTTGATCTCGATGAGCCGGGGCAGGGCGAAGTCCGCGTTGCGATCGATGCTGCGGGACTTTGCCATTCCGACCTCTCGGTCGTGAATGGTGACCGGGTGCGGCCGATGCCGATGGCGCTCGGCCATGAAGGGACCGGCATCGTCGAGGCCCTCGGCCCCGGCGTGACCGGCCTTGCCGTTGGCGACCGCGTCGTGTTGGTGTTCCTGCCGTCCTGCGGGCGATGCGTTCCGTGTCTCTCTGGCGAAGGGTACCTGTGCGAAGCGGGCGCTGCCGCCAATGGTCGCGGCGAACTGCTCGGCGGCGGCTTTCGCCTGCACGATCGCGGCGTGGACGTGCACCACCATCTCGGCGTCTCGTGCTTTGCCACGCACGCGATCGTTGACCAGCGGTCCGCAGTTAAGGTGGACCGCGACATCCCGGCCGAGGTCGCTGCCGTGTTCGGCTGCGCGGTGCTGACCGGCGTGGGTGCCGCGATCAACAGCGCCGCTATCCGCGCAGGCGAGACGGTCGTTGTGTTCGGCCTCGGCGGCGTCGGGCTGGCCGCGTTGATGGGCGCGTTGGCGAGCGGCGCCGCAACCGTCATCGGCGTGGACCTTGCTGCCGCCAAGATCGCGCTCGCGGGCGAGCTTGGCGCCATCGGCACGACGCCGAACGAGCTTGATGCGGTCATGGCCGAGCACCTTGGTGGCAAGGCGGACGTCGTGATTGAGACGGTGGGCAATGCCAAGGTGTTGGCTACCGCGTACAGCGCCGCTCGACGGGGTGGCCGCGTGGTCACTGTAGGGCTGCCGGCCCCCGAACAGCGGCTCGATCTTCAAGCCGTCTCCCTGGTGGCGGAGGGCAAGACCCTGATCGGCTCTTACATGGGCTCCTCAATACCTGCGCGGGACATCCCGCGCTACATTGCCATGTGGAAGGCTGGCCGCCTGCCGGTCGACCGCCTGATCAGTTCCATTCACGGGCTCCACGAACTGAACGACATGCTCGACGCCATGGATAAGGGCGAAGCCATCCGGCAGATTATCCGGTTCTGATCGTGGGCGGATCGGGGGGCGGCGCCGACTTGGCCGCTTTGCGCCGGGACGCCTTGTGGTAAGGTGCATGCCCAGGGTTCCGCCGCTCGACACGCCGACGAAGGTCGTTGAACGGAGGCCCAGCTGCGAGAGCAGTTTGATGGGAATGTCAGTCGGCTGCATGGTCCTTGCCGCCGCGTCCGTGGTGCCGTCGGAGAGGCCGTAGCCCGGAATGTCGTAGCGGACGATGCGGTACCGCTTGCTCAGCGACAGGGCTATGCGGTTCCACGTGCGCAGGCTGCTTTCGGACCCGTGACCATGAACAGCACCGGCGCGTCACGGGGGCCTTCGTCCTTGTAGTGGGTCTTCAGCCCGCCGATGACCGCGAGCGGGACGGTAAGCAGTCCGCTGCGGCGGGGGGGCATGTCCTCACCTTCTTTATCAGGATGTCGCCAAATCTATCCATCAGCGTGGGCATGTCCGGCTGAACGCAGGCATTATCCGACTGGCGACCGATGCTACGCAAAAACCCCGGCGGATGCGTCCGCCGGGGCCTTCGATGCCGTCCGGAACGATCCGGAGATCAGACGATGGCAGCGGCCTTTTCAAGGCTGCGGAACATGGCCTGCTGCAGGATGTATTCGTGCCGAAGGTCGGCGTTCGCCTCCAGCTGGGCGAGGTGCGCTTCGCGGGCTTCCACCTTGTCTTCCACCGCAGCCTTGTTGGCGATTGTCTGCGCCTGCACGAAGTCGCGCGTCACGGTGCGACGCTGCCGATCATAGAGCGAAAGCTGTGCCTCCGCATCCGCGCCTTCCAAGATCACCTGACACAGCTTCTCGACAAGGTTCATCGCGTCGTGAATGCCTGAGTTCATGCCGAACCCGCCAAGCGGGTTGTTGAGGTGCGCGGCATCACCGGCCAGCATGATGCGTCCGTGGCGGAAGCTGTTGGCGACGCGCTGATGCACGCGGTAGCAGGTGCGGTGCTCCGTCTGCACAGCGGCGTTGACGCCGAGAAGTTCGGCGAAGACGGCATCCTTCACGGCGTCGCTCGTCACTTCAGCCGTCGTGGCGCCTGACTTCTGCGGCACCAGGACGCGCCACAGACCCGGCACCTTCAGCAGGACGCACCAGAACGGATTTCCGCTGACGTAGTTGACCTCCTTAACCCACGGCAGGTGCTCTTCGATCGGGTAGGCGGTCGAGAGGGTCAGGAACGTCTCGTCGTAGGTGAAGCCGTCGAAACCGATGCCCAGCCACTTGCGCACCGTCGAATTGCCACCGTCCGCGCCAATCAGGTAATCGGCGTGGAACAGCTTGATGTCGAACGGCGTCTCGACGGAAACCTGAACGCCGTTCGCCCCCTGCACGCAGTTCGCCACCCGATGGGAGAACAGCACTTCCGCATTCGGCATGCTCGCCAGCCTGGCCGCGACCAGCCGGGTCAGCTTCCACTGCTCGCACTGGAGGCGGTAAGGGAACGGCGTCATGTCCGCGATTTCGCTCATGTCGAGCGAGTAGGAACGCCCCGTGTCACGGTTGCTGTACTGGTAGAGCGGAGCGCGAAGACCTTGTTCCTCCAACGTCTCGCGCAGGCCGAGGGCCTCCATCATCTCCAATGTCGGCGGATGGAACGTGGAGGCCCGCATGTCTTCAAGGCAGGTCGGTGTGCTTTCAAGTACGCGTACTGAAATTCCCTGCAGCGCCAAAGCATAAGCGGCCACCATGCCCACAGGGCCGCCACCGGCGATAAGTACCTGCGAACGTGAATTGTTTAGTGGAAGCAGCAAGGCGTCCCCCCGATGAATTATCACTTGTCAGGAAAGGCCGTCTGACGCAACCGTGCTGTACACGACTGCGGGAAGACCGTCCCTCAGTGAACTGAAAACGACATTTCGGGCCGTGCATCGCCTTCCGGGACCGAGCTTCGGCTCTTGCGAATGCCGGTCCCGGGAAGCGTGATGCCCTCGATCGGCATAGGCGAGTTTGCCTGCGGGGGATCCGATGATCGCGCCTGTGTTCGCGCTGCGATCACTCAGCCCCGTCCCCGGTCTGGATGAGGATCCCGCATGGTGCGGAGCAGGAATTGGCCCGCGACATGTGCGATGCAACGGCGCTCGGAGGCACGATTGAGGGCCCTGTCCTGGCTGGGCGCTGAGATGCGGGCGGGCGACGTCGACGCCGTATTCATCTTCCTTCCTCGGACCTGCCTGAGGGGTGTCTCGCATCCGGCAGAAAACGAAAAGAAGCCCGGCAGGATCTATCCTGCCGGGCCATGGAGTTGAGGGTGGTCCGGACGCCCTCGCTGGCGCCCGAGCCGAGGAAAATCAGAAATTGTAGCGTGCGGTGGCCAGGACGGTGCGCGGATCAGTCATGAAACGCGGATTGATGACGGAGAAGCCGAAACCGGTCTGCCAGTAAATCTGGTTGAACAGGTTCTTGCCCGCGACCTGGAACTGCCATGGCCCCACATCGTACCCGACGTAGGCGTTGACGAGCTGAGTCGAGGTGACAGCGCCGATCGGGGCGTTGTCTGCCGTAGAGAAGTAGGAGTCCCGGAAGTTAGCGTCGGCACCGAACTTGAACCGGCCAGAGCCCAGATCGAAGTTATAATCGAAACCGATCGTGGCCTGGTAATCGGGCAGGAACGGCGGAGTGTTGCCTGCCAACGAAGCATCGGCCGGTACGTTGCGATACTTGCCGTCGTTCAATGCGCCGTTGCCCCAGATCTGCAGACCAGTGACCGGCTTCCACGCGATCTCAGCCTCCAGGCCCTTCACGGTCATGTTGTAGTTTTCGATGAGGAAGCCGCCATCGCCAAGGCTGATGGATTCCTGACGGTCCTTGATCTTGTTGATGAAGCCTGACAGCGCCACGCGCAGGGTGCTGCCGATGTCCGCCTTGACGCCGACTTCGAAAGCATCGGTAGTCTGCGGTCGGAACGCCGCCGCGAGCTGGTCCGCCGTGGAGGCAAGGCCATTGTAACCGCCCGACTTGAAGCCCACGCTGTACGACCCGTACAGCAGCACGTCGTCGCTGGGCTTGAAGTTGATGCCCAGCTTGGGCGTGAACTTCTTGTAGTGATCGCGGCTGACTGCGGGTTCGCCTTCGATATCGGCGTCGAGCGACTTGTCCTCAAGGGTATAACGCCCGCCTGCGATCAGCGCGAGCTGGTCGGTGACGTTGAAGGTCAACTGGCCGTAGCCGGCCCACGCATCGGTCTTCGCATAAAAGTTCGTCGTAGCCGGGGCGAAGAACACGGTGGAGGTCATGACCTGCCGGCCGGTTTCATGAAAGTAGTACATGCCGAGGACGTAGTTGATCAGGCCGCTTGCCAGCGAACCTGCGGCGTTGATCTCCTGGCTGAATTGCCACTGGCTGGAATCGCTGTCCCGCACGAAGAGAGCCAGCGGCGTGGTGCCCGTAGCGCCGATCATTTCGGGATAGACGCCGCCCGAGAAGTCCTGGATCCAGAAGTCGTCCAGCTCCGAATAGCCGGTGATCGACGTCAACGTGCCACCCGGGTAGTCGGCCGTCAGCTGAAGCGAGCCGCCCTTCTGCTTCACCCGTGTGTCCGAGGCGACTGGCGAGAGTACGGTGCGATACGATCCCGAAAGCGGCACGATCTCGCCCTGATCGTTAGTCACGGTGTTGACGGACCACTGGCCGTCCGAATTGAGATCCAGATAATAGAGGTTCAGTCGTGCGGTAACGGCATCACCCTTGTAGGCAAGGTCGAACTGCCCGCCGCCGAAGCGTTCCTTGCCGACCTTGCGATCAAGCGTGGCGTTGTACTGCCGCCCGCCGTCGCGCGCCCGGATGATGCCGTTGAAGGATGCGGCCCACTTGCCGTCCTCGCTCAGCGGGACAGAAATGTAGCCCTTCAGGCGGCGCTCGTTCCAGGTGCCGTATCCGGCTTGCACGTTACCGGTGAAGTGATCGGAAGGCTGCTTGGTGATAATGTTGATGGCACCGGCCGAGGCATTGCGGCCATAGAGCACGCCTTGGGGACCGCGAAGGACTTCGATCCGCTCGATCTCGGCGAAATCCATCAGCGCGCCCTGCATGCGGGCGTTGTAGACGTTGTTCACATAGAGCGCGACTTCGGCTTCCGACATGACGTAGCCACCGTCCGTGCCGCCGCCGCCGCGGATATAGGCTTTCAGACCTGCCGATCCGCCCGTCACGCCGTCGAGCTTGAGGTTGGGGACAAGGCGTGCGACGTCGGTGGGCGCCAGCACCTGCCGGGTCTGTATTTCGTCGGCGGTGATGGCGGTGACGCTGATCGGCACGTCCTGCAGGCGCTGGTCGGTGCGCTGGGCAGAGACGATGATGTCGCCGAAACCGTTCGCATCGCTGTCGGACCCGGCCACTTGTGCCTCTTGCGCGAAAGCGGCGGCAGGGATGCAGGCCATCGTGGTGGCCAGCAGCAGACCCTTGGAAAATGCCTTAATCATGGTGTCGAAAGACCCTCGTGCGTGTTGTGCTGTAAACCCTGGTCCGATCATGCACAGGTAGCGGCGCTTCGGCGTTCGTCGGACTAGCAGAAGCTGTCGGTGATAAGGTTTTCTCGCAATGCTGCGCCGCAAACTGTCCGCAGAATGATAACTCGCCTGCATCGCCCCATGCGCCGCCGGCGACTGCCCGCCACCATCCTCGTGGCCGTCGAAAACAGCTGTTTTCTGCGGCTTGCCGCGACTTCTGCTGCGAGCGTGAGGCTCTTGGAGGCGGTGGCAGCGAAGCTGCGGACCGGCGGTTGAGCGGCGACTTTGTCCAAGTGGTGGAGATTCCCTTCTCACAAATGCGTGCCCACCGAGGCCGCACTTATCGTTGGTCGCCGGTAAGGGGAGAACGAACACGATGAGAATGCCTGAACAGCACGCCGCCGGTTATGGCAGCGGCATGGCGCCGGCGTTGTCCGATCGGTCTCGCGAGGTGGCACTGTGACGCGCAACACGATCCGCAAGGCCTATCTGGACCTGCCGGACGGCCAACTGCATGTGCGCGAAGTCGCGGGCAGCGGACCTGCCATCGTTTTCCTGCACCAGACCGCATGCTCGGCACGAAGCTATGATCCGCTGCTGGTCGAGCTCGATCTGCCGAACCGGTTGGTGGCGATTGATACGCCCGGTTTCGGAGGAAGCTTCGATCCCGCGGGCTGGCCGTCCCTGTCCGATTACGCGGGCTGGATACTTGCGGGCATCAATGCGCTCGGGATCGGGCGGTTTCACCTGTTTGGCCATCATACCGGGTCAAGCCTCGCGTTACATCTCGCCGCCCATCATCCCGGGCGCGTGCTGTCGATCATGCTGGCAGGCGCCGAACTGATGACGCCCGAAGAGCGCCGTCACTTCCGCGAGAGCCACGGCGACCCGATAAGACTGCAGCGCGACGGTTCGCACCTGCAGGCCTACTGGGACTACGCTGCCGGCTTCAACGAAGGCATTAGCGTGGAAATCGTCCATGACGAGGTCGTCGCCATGCTGCGGGCGTGGAAAGCCCGCCCCCAAGCTTATCGAGCGGTAGCTGCATCGGACACGCCCGCTCTCGCCGCCAGGATCGTGGCGCCAGTGCTGCTGCTTACGTCGCCCGATGACTATTTCCATGCCGAGCTGAATCGCGCCCGTGCCGCTTTCCCGGATGCCCGCGTGGCGGTCACCGCCGGCGGGAACTTCCAGGCCACCGCTGACCCGGAAGGAGTGGCGCGAGCGGTGGAAGCTTTCCTGACGGTGCCGCACGTCTGATCCTTCGTGGCGCCCGTACTTCGCCTCCTCATGAATGGAAGCGCGTCCGGTGCTGCACATCGGCTTGGCGCACTGGTCGTCAGGTGGAGATTGCCCCGGATGCAGCCTTGCGGAAGGTCGTCTCAGGGCGCGATGAATGGGGCGAACGAGGGCGTCAGGTGCCCCGCGGCCGGAAGAGCGTAAAGCGACCTTTCGACCGGGACCGCCGGCCCGGATCTGCAATTTCGCCGCCAGGGCATCTTCTGCGGCTATCGGGACACAGGAAATGACGGATTCTCTCGGTTACCGCATGAAGTTCGCGGTGGTCGCCCCCTCGACGAACACGAGCGTCGAGCCGGAATATGCCGACATGCGCCCGCGCGGCGTGACCAACCACTTCTCGCGCATCTCCATTCCCGACACCAGGGTCACGGACGACGACAGCTTCATGGTGATGCTGGAAAACATCCGCAGTGCCACTTTCGATGCAGTGGACGTCTCCATGTCGATGGAGCCGGGCTGCGTCATCATGGGCATGTCGGCGGAGACGTTCTGGGATGGAGCGGAAGGCGCCGAGCGCCTGCACCAGCGTATGCTTGAGCGGACGGGGGGCGTTCCGGTCATCATGGGCTCCACCGCCGTCGATGCGGCGATCCGGGCCTACGAAGAGGCCGATGGAAAGAAAATCCGTAGGATCGGCATCCTTACGCCTTATGCCCCGGTGGGCGACGCCAACGTCAAGCGATTCTTCGAGGACCAGGGCTACGAAGTCGTTCACATCAAGGGCCTGAAATGCCAGTCGCCCATGCTGATCGCGCACGAAAGCAAGCAGACGCTCAAGCGTACGGCGATCGAGGTCAGCGAAGGTGTCGACGCGATCATCCAGGCCGGCACTAACCTTGCCTTTGCGGAAGTGGCGGCCATGGCCGAGTTCTGGCTCGAGAAGCCGGTGATCGCGATCAACACCGCGACGTACTGGCATGCGCTGCGCTCCATGGGTCTTGCGGACCAGAAGGAAGGTTTCGGCCGTCTCCTCTCAGAATTCTGAGGGTAAGCTGAAGGTACCGCGCTGACGGTGCGGCAGCGCCGGGTTACACCGGCGCCGGGTCGAGAGAGAAGAGTACGGAGTACGCGATGGAATACGATTACGTCCCGATGCCGCACCGCCAGCCCCTCAAGTGGCCGGACGGAAAGCGTGTGGCGCTGCTGATCACGTTCAACCTCGAGACCTGGGACCTCACCAAGGATACCGACAAACCGTATTATGCGGGTGGCCCGGCAATCCTTCCCGACATCCTGCCTGGCAACACACCCGACTTCCCGAACTATACCTGGCGCGAGTACGGGCAGCGTGTGGGCATCTGGCGCCTGTTTGACCTTTTCGACGAACTCGGCGTCAAGGCAAGCTGCACGACCAATGCAGTCACGTTCGAGCGGCGCAAGGCGATGACTGACGCGGTGCTGGAGCGTGGCTGGGAGTTGCTGACGCACAACTGGGAGCAGGGCGAGCTGCTCACGACTTTCGCTCACGAACCGGAAAAGGAGCGCGATATCATCATGCGCTCTCTCGAGCAGTTCGAGAAGTTCACCGGGCGCAAGTCGAAGGGTTGGCTCTCCTCGTCGCTCCGGGGCACGATGCAGACCGCCGACATCCTCGCGGGGGAGGGCTGCACTTTCTACTGTGACATCATGAACGACGACCAGCCCTATTTGCTGCGTACGCCGAACGGGCCGATCGTCTCCGTGCCCTATTCAAACGAGATCAACGACTTCACGTTCATCACCCGTAAGAACTTCACGACCGACCAGTTCCGCGATGCGCTGATCGAGGAGCTTGACGTGCTCTACGCGGAAGGTGCGAAGAGCGGGCGCATCATGAACATCGGCCTGCATCCGCATGTCGCGGGCCGCGCGCACCGTGTGCGTGCCGTGCGGGAGTTCATCGAGCATGCCAAGTCGCTGGACGGCGTATGGTGGGCCACGCGTGAGGAGATCGCGGATTGGTATCTCCAGAACCACGAGAGCCACATTCCGGGGCAACTGGGCTGATGGACCGGGCGCGGGTTCTTGTTGCGGGCGGTGGCATCGGCGGACTCACCGCTGCCATCGCGCTGCTCCGGAAGGGCTTTGAGGTCGACGTCTTCGAGGGCGCACGCAACTTCGGTGAAGTGGGGGCGGGCGTCACGCTCGCTCCCAATGCCATGGCGGGCTTTCAGCACCTGGGGCTTGGCGGAACGATAGAGGCGTCGGGCACCGAGCCGGTGCGGCAGGTCGTGCGGCACTGGGAAGACGGCCGCGTCCTCAAGATCCTCGAACGCGGCACCGAGATGCGCGACAGGTACGGTGCGCCTTATCTCTACATGCACCGTGCCGATCTCCACGCGATCCTTGTCGAGGCCGCGCAGAACCTCGGTGGCAGGCTGCACCTCGCCTCGCGCGTGGTGGAGGCGGGGCACGATGGACCGCACGCGTGGCTCAGGCTGGAGGACGGCACGGTACGTGGGGGCGATCTCGTCGTGGGTGCCGATGGGCTGAAGTCGGTGGTGCGCAGAAACTTCGAGGAAATCTCAGCGCATTTCACAGGGCACGTGGCGTGGCGCGGCGTCGTACCGGTGGACGACGAATTGCGGGAACTGGCGCAGAATCCCGGCAACTTCATTGGACCGGAACGCATGGCGGTATGGTATCCGCTGCGCGGCGGCACTCAAATCAATCTGGTGTTCTTCGCGCGCGAGGAAGGCTGGACCGACGACGGCTGGACGATCCCGGCGACGCGCGACGAACTGCGCAGAGTCTTTGAGGGATGGTGCCGGCCGGTGCGCTACATGATCGATCACCTGGAGGAAGGCCGCCTGTTCAAGTGGGCCATCAACGCCCGTTCGGCGCTGTCAACCTGGAACCAGGGAGGCTGTGTGACCCTGCTGGGAGACGCGGCGCATGCGATGACGCCGTTCCTGGGGCAGGGCGCGTCCTGCGCGATCGAGGATGCCGTCGTGCTGTCGCGCGCGATGGAAGCCAGCGCCACGGTTGCCGAGGCCATCGCCCGCTACGAGAAGGCGCGGATCGAGCACGCGACGTTCGTCCAGACGGAATCGAACGCCAACGCCGAGCGCCTGCAGAGCAAGGACGCGGACGCCTTCGGCAAGAAGGAGATCCGCAACGAGGAAACGCTGGGCCTGTTCGCCTACGACGCCGGCAAGGTGGAAGTGTAAGATGATGCTGACTGCTGCCGACCTGCCGGTCCAATTGTCCCCTGCGACATGGGACGTGTTGCGTGGAGACTTCCCGCTTCTGATCGATGGGCGCTTCGTGCCCGCTGCCAGCGGCGCTTCGGAAACGGCTTACGATCCGGCTACCGGAAAGGCGCTTGCCGATTTCGCGATGGGCGATGCAACGGACGTGGATCGCGCCGCGCGCGCGGCCGCCCGGGCGTTTGGCGGTCCGTGGTCCAGGCTGTCGAACTTCGAGCGCGCGCGCCTGTTGCGCAAGCTGGCGGACCTGCTGGAGGCCAACGCACAGCTACTGGGCGAGTTGGAGGTGCTCGACAACGGCATGCCGATCTGGCTTGCCAGCATGACCGCGCGCAACAACGCCGAGCTTTTCCACTACTACGCGGGTTGGGCCGAGCGGATCGAGGGCATCACCACCACGCCGCCCGCGCACGTGCTGGCGGCGGGAGAGGCGCTGACTTACACCTTGCGGGAACCGGTGGGCGTAGTCGGCCAGATCGTACCATGGAACGTACCGCTGGCGATGGCTTGCCTGAAGCTGGCCCCGGCGTTGGCGGCGGGCTGCACCGTCGTACTCAAGCCTGCCGAGGAAACGCCGCTCACCGCCGTCGTACTCGGACGGCTTATCATGGAAGCGGGGTTCCCCGAGGGCGTCGTCAACATCGTCAACGGGGACGGGGCGGCCGCCGGTGCCGCGCTGGTCCGCCATCCGATGGTCTCGAAGATCTCCTTCACAGGGTCAACCGAAGTGGGCAAGCTGATCGTTCGCGAATGCGCGGACGATCTCAAGAAAGTCAGCCTTGAACTGGGAGGGAAGTCCCCCGTCATCGTCTTTCCCGATGCGAACATGGAAAAGACGGTGCCCGGTGTGGCGATGGCCACCTTCTTCCTGCAGGGCCAGAACTGCATGGCGGGAACACGTATATTCGCCCACGCCGCGATCTATGACGAACTGCTCTGTCAACCGGCGCGCAAAACTGACCCCCTATCGGCGCCCAATATTGACCCCACCTTTCGGCAGCGCGGCGGTTATCCCGGTAGTCGATAGGAGGGGCCCACGGACGACGACGCGCACCGTCAGGTG
>NZ_PPSM01000042.1 GCF_002916655.1 Novosphingobium sp. HII-3 | reverse complement strand
CGCAGACGATCGCCGCCATGCCGCCGCTGGCAGCGATGATGAACAAGGAAATGGTCAACCTCGCCTTCGAGACGACGCTGGACACCGGCCTCGTGCTGGAGCGTCGCATGTTCCAGGTCCTGACCTCCACCGAGGACAAGGCCGAAGGCATGGCCGCGTTCGTGGAAAAGCGACCGGGCGTCTGGAAGGGGAAATAGAACTTTTCAGCTCCGCCGCCCGAGCCATCGGTCTGCTTGACGTCCAGCGCTGCAGCAAAGGCCTTGGGGCCCGCCCGTAGGGCAAATCCACCTTGCGGACATATCAACAAACAGCATTTGGTCATCGCGAGCCGCTGCCTGTTCTGCTCTGTCGGACAAGCACGGAGAGCGGCATGGCATCGACACTGCATTCAATAACGCGACCACGGATTGCACGGTCGGGACCGTGGTCGATTCGGATTGGATCGCTGCTGATCCCGCTGGCCCATGCGGCCGGGCAGAACGTGGTTACGGTGCTGGGCCTGCGGTTCATGACGGATAGCCTGGCGATCTCGGCCGGGACCGCGGGCCTGATCTTCGCGCTGGTCAAGATCTACGACGGCTTCCTCGATCCCACCGTCGGCGCCTGGAGCGACCGCTTTCAGTCCCGCTGGGGACGACGCCTGCCGTTCCTCTTCGCAGGCGGGCTCGCGATGCCGCTGGGCGTGGTGATGCTGTTCGGCGCGCCTGACGTCGGTTCGATCCTGCTGACAGAGATCTTCGTGACCTTGGCGCTGGTGATCCATGCCTCCGGCTATACGCTGATGACGATACCGGGCTTTGCGATGGTGGTCGAAAGCTCGACCGACCCTGACGAACGCGCGCGGCTCATGGCGTGGCGGACGTATGGGAATGCGATCGGCGCCTTGCTTGGGTCCACCTTGCCGACGTGGCTGTTGGGTATGATAGGACCCGGCAGGCAGAGCCACCTGATCCTGGCGGCGCTGGTCGGGGCCATCGTGTTTGGTGCAACGCTGGCCGCCGTGAGGCTCCTGCGCGATGCGCCGCGAACGGCACCGCGTGCCGACATCGCGGAGCGACGCGGGCATGTAAACCTATGGCAGCAACTGACAAGTATCTGGGCTAACAGGCCCTTTCAGGTGCTGGCCATCGCTCATGTCTTCCTGCTGTTCGGCACAGTCATCGGATCGGCGACTCTGGCGTACTTCACCCGCGTGGTGCTGAAGGTAGGCGATGCGATGCTGGGCACGTACTTCATGCTTTCCACCGTCGCGATGGTCATCGCCATGCCCGTCTGGGTTTTCGCTGCGCGCCATATCGGCCGCAAGGCGTGCTACATGATCGCGTTGGCGGTGTACGGCATCAACCACATGTCCTGGCTGCTCGCAGGCGCTGGTGAAGGTATCTTCGGCGTGAGCGCGCGGGCGCTCGTGGGCGGATTTGCAGGTGGCGGCATGATCCTGTGCGCTTATGCATTGCTGTCGGACGCGGTTCGTTACGACTTCGTGCGCAGCGGCGAACGTCGGGAAGGCGCATTCGCGGGCATCACCACGTTGCTGGACAAGCTGTCTTCGGCGGCGGCACTGGCCGCTTTGGGAGCGTTTCTTTCAGCCATGGGCTATGTGTCGTCCGCCGGGGGCGCCGCGCAGGCGCAGGGCGCGCGTGCGGAGTGGGCCATCATGATGTGTGAATCCGTGATTCCGGCGCTGGCGATGGCTGGCGCCTTCATCACGATGTTCTTCTATCGCCTGGACGCGGATGCCCTGGTCGCGGAAGAGATGCCGGCCCTCGATCCGGCGCCGGATCCCACCGGGGAGCCCACGTGACGCGGTGAGGAGAGATGTGGCGGAGGAGGACGTCCGCGGCTGAAGGTCAGTTGGCCTGCGGCGGACGCGGCGAGGCGCCGGCCGCCGGGGCGGAGCCATTCATCGACGACGGCATCAGCCGGTCCTCCGCGTCTTGGCGGATCAGGTGCTTGCGCAGCTTGTCGGCGAACCGTTCCGCCGATTGCTTGATCTCCGCGTCGGCCCGGAACAGCAGGCCGCCACGCAGCGGGCGCGGCGGACGCTCGACATGGAGCGCGACGGCGCCAGCCTTGGCCATGATGGCGTCTGGAAGAACACCCAGCATTCCTTCCTTCACGACCATCTCCCTCAGGAACGAAACGCAGCCGCTTCGGATACCGGCCGCTGGCATTCCGGAGTTGCCGGTGGCGAAGTAGGAGCGCAGCGCGTCCAGGGCATGCTTTTGGTCGAGCGTCGCCCAAGCCCAGCGGGAAAGCTCCGACGGCGTCAGTCCACTGCGGCGCGCCAGCGGATGATCCGAGGCGGCGTAGATCGAGCAGGGCGTGCTCCTGATGCGCTCATAAACGAGCTTTTCTACCATCGTCGTTGGCGGCACGGTGGTGAACACGACGTCCACCTTTCGTTCCATCAGGGCCGGAACGGTTTCCGCCACGTGACCTTCGACCACACGCATGGAAATGTCGGGATTTTCACGCGTGAATGCGGCGATGATGGGGCGCACACCCATCTCTGCCTGAAACGGGCAGAGCGCAACCACCAGTTCCTCGCCCAGACCGCGCTTTGCCAGAGCGATCCGCTGCTGGGCGCGTTCATGCTCGTTGACCATCAGTCGCGCGTGCTCCAGCAGGGCGCCGCCTGCGGGGGTCAATTCCACCCCATTGGAGCGGCGGTCGAAAAGGCGCGCGTCGATGTCGTCTTCCAGGGTCTTGATGCTGCGCGTCAGGGCGGGCTGGGTCAGACAGACCCGTTCCGCCGCGCGTGAGAAGTTGCCGAGTTCGGCAACCGCGATGAAGTGCCGTAACTGACGAAGATCCATGGCCCACCCAATGCGGCTGACGGAAAGGATGCAGGCTCCGGGCGATGGTGGCTCCCGTCCAGCTCTCCGAAGGCATTCTCCGCAGGGCGGTGAATCAGTCTGCAGCCACCGGAGACAATGCATCAATCCACTTGCGAAGATCCTGTCCGGTTCTTTCGGGCAGTTCGATCATCGGATAGTGGCCCACGTCCGGATAATGGATGATGGTCATAGGGGCGTTCGCGAACATCGTGCGCGCATCCTCGGCGCGATCCTTCGGGATCACGATGTCGCGGTCTCCCCACTGCAGCAGCACCGGCACCTTCACCGCCGCCGCAGCTTCGCCTGCACCCGATTTCCAGACCGATTTCGTGTTGGCGAGATAGTACGTCTTCACCCGCGCGAAGCCGCCCGGGATGTTGTTGGTGAGGTAATACCAGCGCACCGTTTCAGGTTTGAGCCTCTCTAGCCGCCCGTAGAGTTCCGCCAGCGAATGGCGGTAGAAGACTTCCGGCATGTAGTTCGGCACGAGGTTCTCGTGCATCCATGACATCGTCGATACCAGCCTTGAGGTTTGGGTGGGTGGCGGAGCCTTGAGCGGAAGCGTCGATACAGCCAGCGCCCTGACGTGCTCGGGATGGCGGGCGGTATACATGGTGGCGATGGTGGCGCCGCTGGAACTGGCGACGATCACGAAGTTGCGCAGCTTCTTTTGAGCGACGAAGCGCTCGATCAGATCGACGACAGTTGGCATTCCCTGTGACGCGCGGGGATCGACCGACATGCCGTAGGGAGGCCAGTCGAACCGGACCACGCGGTAAGACTTTTTCAACTGATCGGCCCAGCCATCCCATATCCGCAGGTTCGACATGGAACTGTGCAACATCAGGATGACAGGACCCTGTCCTTCATCGCGGACGTGGAGCTTGACAGGCCCCACCATCTCGAACCTGGAGGGGCCGGTCGCCTGCTCTGCCACGACTTCATCGTAGCTGGGGTTCCACCAGCCCAGGCGCATCGTGCCCAGCGTGCCCGCCGCGAGGAGCGCCGCCGCGCCGATGATGCCACCCGCGATGCGCAGGCCGCGCCGCCTAGGCTTGCCCGTGCTCGCATGATCTTGAACGCCCATCGTCTGTTCCCCCTCGTTGAAAAGAGCGATGATGCCGAGAGTGTCTCCCTGGCTCCAATCAGTAGATTGCAATGAGGCATGATCAGCCCGCATAGCGCTACCGGCCCTGCTGCGGATTGATCGGCAGGCGGGTAAACCGGACACGTCCAAGGCTCTGCCGCCGGTGCGCGCCTATCGCTGGACCCAATGGAACCCGCCGATCCCCAACCGTATGTGGCCGCCGCCGTGGCCATGGTGCCGCGCTGTATCTTTCGCGGGGGTACAGTCGATGACGAGGCGTTCGATAGCAACATCGTTCAATGCGCTGCCGAGGTTGTGCGGATGGCAGAACTGCACGGTGCCCGGCTGATCGTCTTTCCGCAGTTCGGCCTTACCGGTCACGCCATGGTACCCGCCGAAGCGTGGTGCGAGGCCGCCGTGGAGATCGACAGCCGCCCAATCGATAGGATTGCGCAGGCCGCTCACCGCTCCCGGGCGTTCATCGCGGTGCAGGTGCCGGAGCGCCATGCCGCGTTTCCGGGCCGCTATTTCCTTTCCTGCATCATTATCGGACCGGATGACGGCTTGGTGCTGGTCCACCGCAAAAGTTATTCCTTGTCGCTGCGTACCAGCCCGACGGATGTGCACGACCGCTTTGTCGAAATACTCGGGCAGGATGCATTTCACCCCGTCGCTGACACCGCCATCGGCCGACTGGGCGCCACGATCGGGGGCGAACTGCACTGGCCGGAGGTATGCCGGTCGCTGGCACTCAAGGGAGCCGAAGTGATCGTCAATCCGGTGGCTGCCGCTCCGCACCTGGATTACCTGCAAAGGGCCGGGGCCGAGCATGTGCGCAGCGTCCGCGCTTTCGAGAACATGACGTACCTCGTGACGGCGAACATCGGCGCGCCGGAAGCGCCGCGCTCGGCCGTTCACGACTTCAAGGGCGGCGAGGTCTCCCGCAATTCGGCGACCGACCCGGCCGTCGCCCTCGCAACCATTGACCTCGCCGCCTTGCGGGCATGGCGCGAACAGGCATCCGCCAATTTCCTGGCGCAGATACAGCCGCGGACGGACGTGCGGCCCGATCCGGCGCTGCACTGGCCGGCCAATCGCTGGCCGGACCAGGCACCGGCGCGGTTCGAGGATCTGGCTGCCGTCGAAGCCGCAGCATGGCGCCGACTGCAGGATTGCTGGAGCCGGTGATGGCGGCTGTCAGCGCCGCACCAGTCGCGTGGGCAGGGCATCGGTAAGCCCTGCGTCGAGGCGCGCCAGCGCAGCCGCATCGGTTTCGCCTGTGGCAAAGGCGTCGAGAAACAGACCGGCCACGGCATTGGCGCGCGCGATGCCGTCCAGTTGCATCGGCCCCGGCTGATTGGCGTCACAGATGGCGCCGCCGAAGTAGTGGTCCACGCCTTCCAGAACGAGCGCATAGCGATGGCCTGACGGCGGAGCGGCCTCGAAAGGTGTGAGGTGGCCTTTCCAGGCATCCACGTTGCCGGCGGGCGTTCCAGGCGGGACATCCAGCGTGCCGGTCTGGATCAGGGCCGGGACCGCAAGCGCGCCATAGCCCTCTCGCGTCATCATCACCGGTATCGGCGCGGGTGGTGAGAAGGCGAGCGTGCTGGTCGCCAGCCGTGGTACGAGGGGCCCGTCCAGCCCATCCGGGACCACGCCGGCGGCTCCGCCAAGCACCGTGGCGATGAGGCCGCCATAACTGTGGCCCATAGCGACGAATGGCGCATCGCCGATGGAGACGATCAGTGCCCGCATGTCTTCGATGCGGCATCGCCAGCTGGCCAGTCCCTTGAATTCAGCTGTGCGCGGGTGATCAGTGGAGTCGACGTGCAGCGGCGCCAGTACGCGGTAGCCGGCGGCCAGTACCGGCTGCAGGATGCGGTCGTATCGCCAGGGTGCGGACCGGGCGCCGTGGGAGAACAGGACTGTTCCGCTCGTGCGTCCCGCTGGCCGCCAATCGCTGACCGCAATCGCGCGTCCGCCCGGTCCGGCAAGAGCAACGCGGCGCGGCGGGGGCATTGCTGCGCCGCCGGGTACCCTCCGGGACGTCGCGCAGGCCATGGTCAGTCCCTGCAAGGCTCCCGCCAGGAACATGCGACGGGATGGATGGGATAGCGTGGCCATTTGTCTGTCAGTCCCCTGCGGCGCGATCAGCGGCTATGCAGGGCAGGTGAAGGCCGGTCTGCAACTACAGCAGGTGGCAGTGTCCGCCTAGTGGAGCAAACGGCAGGCCCGATCCGACGCGGGTTATACGGCTACCTTATCATCCTATGCGTTCTGTGCGCAAAAGGCACGCCACGCAGTGTTTATTCCCGCAGGGCGAACAGTGCCGCGCCTTGTCCTGCGGCGACGCCGCACGCTCTTCGTAGGCTGCTCTTCAGACAAGCGAGACCTGCACGGGAGCGTCCATGCCGATCGAAATCAACGGCCTCATCAATCATAATCTGTCCTCCGAACTGTCGCCGGTGCCGGTGTCGCACTACGATATCGACGCCGTCGTGCGCCTTGCCAAAGTGCAGGAAGCAGCGGGGTACGATCGGGTGCTGATCGCCAATGCCGCGATGATGCCGGACAACTTCACGACGGCCGCGTACGTCGGCGCGGTGACGGAGCGGCTGGGCGTCATGCTGGCGCATCGGCCCGGTTTCATAGCGCCGACGATGGCGGCGCGGATGCTGGCGACGCTGGACCGGCTTCTGGGGGGGCGGCTGGGCGTGCATGTCATCACTGGCGCCAGCGATATCGAGATGCAGTGCGACGGTGACTTCCACACCAAGGAGGAGCGCTACGACCGCAGTCTGGAATATATCGCTATTCTCCGCCGGATCTGGTCCAGCACGACGCCAGTCGATCATAACGGCAGGTGGTACCGCTTCAACGGCGGCTTTGCCGAGATCAAGCCGGTGAACGGATCCATTCCGGTTTTCTTCGGAGGCATGTCTCCTGCGGCGATCGCCACCGGTGCGGCCTGC
The DNA here is from genome assembly GCF_002916655.1 of Novosphingobium sp. HII-3. GTDB lineage: Bacteria > Pseudomonadota > Alphaproteobacteria > Sphingomonadales > Sphingomonadaceae > Novosphingobium > Novosphingobium panipatense. The sequence continues at coordinate 8,698 of NZ_PPSM01000042.1, read as the reverse complement.
GCGGACGTCTTCGCGACGCTCAGCGATACGGTCGCCGGCATGACGGAGGTCGTGCAGAAGGTCACTGCGGTGGCAACGCCGCTGGGTCGCAAGCCCGATTTCCTCGTATCGCTGCGCCTCGTGGTCGGGGAAAGTGAGGATAAGGCATGGGCACAGGCGGCCGATCTCAAGACGCGCATAGCGGCGCTTGAGGGCAAGGCGGAGAAGAACACGGTCGCCGCAAGCGCCGCTGGCTTCGCGCGCACGGCGGAACTTGCCGGACGCGGCGAACGCCTCGAGAAATGCTTCTGGAATGGCATCAACGAGATCCGCGGGGCGCACAGCAACAGCGGTACCCTGGTCGGTGATCCGGATCAGCTTGTCGATGCGATCATGGATTACTGGGATGCCGGCGTCCACAAGTTCATCCTGCGCGGCTACGATCCGATTGCCGATGCCGAAACCATAGGACGCGACATCATCCCCGCACTGAGGCGAAAGGTCGCTCAACGGGAAGCGCGTGTGGAGGTGCTGCCATGACATTCGAGGTCATCGGGCTGCATTTCTTCGCGGATTCTTCGGAGGCGCATCCGCTAAGGGGCGTCTATGATCCGCAGTTCATCCGCGATTACGCTGTGGCGCATGAGGCGGCCGGCTTCGACCGCGTGCTGGTCGGGCAAACGGCGACCTGGCCGGATCCGCTGACCACCGCCGCACATGTTGCGGCGGTGACGAGAACGCTGAAGTTCATGGTTGCGCATCGGCCCGGCTTCATCGCGCCGACCATGGCCGCCCGCATGTTCGCCACCCTGGACCGGGTGAGCGAAGGGCGCGCCGGAGTCCACATCATCACCGGAGCCAGCGACGTGGAGACGCAGGCCGACGGCGATTTCCTGACCAAGGACCAGCGCTACTGCCGAAGCCGCGAATATGTGGAGATCCTGCGGCGCATGTGGTCAAGCGAAGTTCCCTTCGATCATGCCGGGGAATGGTATCGCTTCAACGGCGCGTTCTCGCTGGTGAAGCCGGTGCAGCAGCAGATCCCGATCTTCTGGGCCGGTAACTCTACCGCTGCCGTGGAAATGGGTTCGCAGGTCTGTGACGTTTACGCCATCGGACCGGCGCCGCTCGCGGAGACGCGCGCGACGATCGAGCGCTTCAAGGCAGAGGCCGCACTGCACGGGCGCAATCCGGAAGTGTCCATGTCGATGCGCGTCATCGTTTCGGATACTGAGGAGGCCGCGTGGCAGAAGGCGGAGCGGTTGCTGGACACCGTCATGTCTCATCTTGCGGCCGGTGCGCAGATCGGGCGGGACAAGGGCGCTGACGACCCGGGCACTCTGGCTTTGCGGCGACAGGCAGCCATGGGCGAGCGCCTGGACGAGCGCTTGTGGACCGGCATGACGCAGGCCACGCAGGGACGGCTTCACGCCACGGCCCTTGTGGGGACGCCCGACCAGGTAGCGGATCAGTTGGTTCGGTATCACGCCGCAGGTGTCGATCGCTTCCTGCTTAACGGCTTCTACACGATCGAGGATGTCCGGCTTTTCGGTGAAGGTCTCGTTCCGGTCCTGCGCCGGAAGATCGGCCGTGAGCGATGCGACGGCGGCAGTGGCTGAGACAACCGTCAAGACAAAGTTTTATTTATAACCGATAAAACTATACAAATATTCGCCAGTTGGGGAATGAAGATGCCGTTGTTGTGCTAAAAACGTGATGAGTTACCACGAGGATCGGCTTTAATGTCTAAAGCATAATAGGAATTAAAGGGGAAGTCGGTATCATGAGGACTGTTGCCTATTCAGTCGGCGTTGCCGCGATAGCGACGATGCTAAGTAGTACGCCCGCCTTTGCCCAGGTTTCCGGTGAAGCGGATGCTTCGGGGAATGCCATCATCGTGACGGCCAAGAGCCGCAGGGAAACCTTGCAGGAAGTTCCTCTCGCGATCACGGCACTGACCAGTGACGATCTTTCCAGCGCCCAGATCCGTGACGTGCGCGATCTCCAGAAGGTCACGCCCAACCTCAGCCTGTTCGGCGGCGCCGGACGCAACGATCCTTCCGCCTATTCTCTACGCGGCCTCGCTCCAAATACGTCGGACGAACGTTACCAGGGCATCTCCGTATTCATCGATGGTGTGGCGCTTTCAGGGCAGTTGGCCTCACTCGATCTCGAAAACCTGCAGCGCGTCGAAGTCATCAAGGGACCGCAAAGCGCGAACTTCGGACGCGCGACGTACAGCGGCGCCATCAACTACGTCACTGTCGATCCGTCGGGTGACAGCGTCACGGGTTTCGTGAAGGCGCGAGGCAGCCTGATGAACTCCGCGCCGGATGCGAACTATTACTTCGGCGGCACGATCACCGCTCCGCTGGTGCAGGACAAGCTCTGGGCCTCGGTGGCCGGTTCGGTGTTTCAGAACGGTGCCATTGCCCGCTCCGTGGATGGCCGGGCGCCGATCGGGCGGGAGCGCACGCAGGCGGTCTCCGGAACGCTTTACTTCAAACCGGACGATACATTCTCCATCAAGCTGCGTGGCATGTACCAGCACGATCGCGATTCCATCGCCGCACAAGTCGTGCAGCATCCGCGCGAATGGCTGCAGTCGGGTGTCGATGTCACGCCCTTCGCCCGCGGCAATGGCGCGTTCTTCCCGGATTACCTGCCCGATCCCGACATCGACAACATCGGCACCAGCGGCGCGCGCGGATATGAACGCGACCGCTGGTTCGCGAGTGCTGTGGTCAGCAAGTATTTCGGTGACTACGAACTCAGCTATCGTGGCGGCTACGTAAATGAATCGCGTACCGCTGACGCGCCAAACGTCCCGCGAGCTTCCGGGCCAGGGCAGGACCGCGTGTTTGGCGACGCGCTGGCCAACAACGAAGTCACGCTGCGAGCGGCATCGCTGGGCACTTTCCCTTCTTATGAGAAGTTCACCAACACCAGCCACCAACTTATGCTTCTTTCGCCAGGAGACAAGCCGCTGCGCTGGCGCCTTGGCGTCTATTACTTCTGGGAACGCGACGATACCGGCTTCAACTCGTTCGCCACGGCGTCCAACCCTTCCGGGCGTACTCGTGACGATCGGCTCGAGAACCGGGCGGTATTCGGCGGATTGGACTGGGATTTCACCCAGCAGCTCACATTGAGTCTTGAAGGCCGATACGCACGCGAAAGAATCTTCGCGCCCGCTTGTCCCGAGTGTGCCTTCTATCCGACCACTACCGATTACGCGCAGGTCTCGAAGGACTTCACCCCGCGCGTCACGCTCAGCTACAAGGCAACGCCGCAGAACACGCTTTATGCCCTGTTCTCGAAAGGTGTAAAAAGCGCCCGCGCCGGGTATGTGACAGTGGGCGGTGTCGTGCAGCCGGTCTACGCCGACCCCGAAAAGCTGTTCAATTACGAGATAGGTAGCAAGAACAGCTTCCTCGATGGGGCGCTGACGCTGAATCTTGCCGGCTTCTACGACGAGGTGAAGGACCAGCAACTGGTCAGCACCATCAATCGTACCATCGACGGACAGACCGTCACCGTCTCGGCGGTGGGGAACGTCGGCTCCTCACGCATCCTCGGATTCGAAGCGGAAACCAACTGGCGTGTGACGCCGCAGCTGACGCTGCGCGGGTCCGTTGGATACGCCAAGCAGGAGTTCACCAACGCCAATCCGATCCTGATCAGTTCCGGTTCGACGGCAGGCTTTCCCGTGAGCGCCGACGGCTCGGTCGTGCTGGACGGTCTGACACAGGCCAATGTGCCGTACTGGAACGGCTTCGTCGGCGGCGAATACAAGCTGCCCGATGTCGGTGATTTCCAGCCTGTGCTGCGGGTCGATGGATCCTACCGCGGCAGCTACTACGCCACCTTGTCGAACACAGTGAAAGTGCGTTCCGCCTGGACGCTCGATGCGCGGCTCAACCTGACGAGCGACAGGATTGATCTGGCGCTGTTCGGCCGCAACATCCTGAACAACCAGCGCGCCGTGGGTTCGGGCCTCGCCGGCGCCACCGCGAACTGCATGTTCATCGAGCGCGACACGGCGACCTATGGTACCAACCAGCAGTGCCTCTATGCATCGGCGCCGCGTCCGCCGGAGTTCGGCATGGAAGCGACGATGCGGTTCTGATCGGGGCGCGGAGTGGGTGAGGCTCGGCCTCAGCCACTCCGCAGGCCGGCGTACGCCCAGCCTGCCGCCAGTTCGAGGCCATGTGCAGACTGGGCAGTTGTCAGCCGTGTGCGGCTCCCCACACGTCCAGTATGTCTGCGCCCGTTGCAAACCAGGTGTCCGGCCGCTCGGCCAGCTTTGTCAGCAGGGCTTCCAGCGAGCCGATCCGGTAAGGCAGCGCCATGATGTACGGCGTCAGTTGCAGCGGCAGCATCCGCCCGCCCCCCTCGCGAGCGGCTTCCGCTGTCAGCCAGTGGGCCGCATCGAGCATCTGCTCTACGTAGCTGTCGGCCGAGTGCTGCTGCACGGTGATGATCTGGCGATCCGACAACTCGTGGTTGAGCGGAATGTTGATCAGTTCGCCCGCCTCGGTCGTCATGACGTAGGGCAGTTCGTCATTCACCCAGTCGCAGCAGTAGGCGACGCCCGCTTCTGCGAGGAGGCGTGGGGTGGCGAAGCTTTGCGAACGCGCAATCGAGTGCCAGCCGCGCGGACGCGTGCCGGTGGCCTTCTCCAGCGCATCCAGCGACCTCGCAATCAGCGCACGCTCCTCGTCTTCGGGGAGGCCGGAGGCGATGGTGCCGTTCATGTCAGTGGAATGTGCGATGATCTCGTGCCCGGCCGCAATCACGTCGGCTATCAGCGAGGGATAGCGCTCCGCAATCGCGGCGTTGGTGGCAAAGGAGGCCTTGGCGCCAGCCTTCGCAAAGGCATCGAGCAGGCGGTAAACGCCGACGCGCGAGCCATATTCGCGCGAGGTATAGTGGCGGTAGTCCGGATAGGCCGTCTGCATGTGCCCGGGCGCGCGGAACGGCGTGTCGCACGGCGTGATCGGAAACCATTCGAGGCTGACCACCGGCCAGACCGCCAGAGGCTTGCCTTCAGGCCATGCCACGCGTGGGCGTTCGCGCATTGGCGACCAAGTGTAGAGGTCATGGTCGTAACCTTCGCGGCGGCGCGGGTATTCGAGGTAGGCGGGGTCGAGGCTCATGCGGCGTCTCCCACATTGGCGATCCAGTGGTCCGCGATGTCGCCCGAGCGGGTGATCCACGCGCGGTCGTCGGCGGCGATGTGGCGCAGCACTCCCTCGAAGGGCCCGATGCGGTGCGGCTGACCGATCAGGTACGAGTGCAACGGAATGCACATGACCGTGCCCGAAGGCTCGGCGGCAAGGCGCTCGTACTGGCGGATGAGAGTGTCGGCATAGTCCCGCGGGCTCATGTTGTAGACGAAGAAGCCGTAGTGGTCGTTGACCTCAAGGCTGTAGGGCATCGAAATCAGGCGACCGCTGGCGGTGTTGACCGGCATCGGCTGGTCATCGTGATAGAGATCGCAGGTGTAGGTGAGGCCATACTCTGCGATCAGGTCCAGCGTACGCGGCGTGTGGGTGAGGGCGGGGGCGAGCCAGCCCTTGATCGTCTGCCCGGTGGCATCGCGCACGGTGCGGATGGAATCCTCGATGATCCGGCGCTCCTGCGCCTCGTCCATGCCGTAGGAATAACGGGTGTTGTAGATGCCGTGGCTGAAGAATTCCCAGCCGCGCTGGTTCGCGTCCTCGACCACGCGGGGGTGGTGCTGGCACAGCGCCACCGAAAGTGAGACCGAGCCGGGGAACCCGTATTTGGTCATCACGTCCGCCATGCGCCAGTGGCTGACGCGGTTGGCATGGTCGCGGTGGGAATAGCCCACGACGTCCGGATGTGGCTTTGCCCACGACTTGCGGTGCGGGTTGGCGGGAGGATCAAGTTCGTAGAATTCGAGGTTGGGGGATACCCAGACGGCCGCCTTCTTGCCGCCCGGCCAGGCGAACGGCGTCCGGCCTCGGTAGGATACGTAGTCGTAAAGCCCTGGATCGGCTGCACCCTCTTGCATCAGCGCGCCTCCAGCCAGTTGATGACGGTCTGCACCGGCTCCACGTCCGCGTACTTGAGCTGCAGGTCAGTCAGGTTGGCGAAGTGATAGCTCTCATGCTTGTCGGCGCAGGTTTCGATGGGGACGATGGTGCGATAGCCTCGGCTGAGGGAATCCACCGCCGTCGCCCGGACGCAGCCTGAGGTGGAACCGCCGGTGATCACCAGGGTATCAACCTTGTGCCATACCAGCAGGCTTTGCAGCGGCGTCTCGAAGAAGGCCGAGGGCATCCGCTTGGTATAGACCATGTCCTCAGATGCGATCTCGCAGCGCTCGTCGAAGGCGTGGCGGCGACTATGGTACTTGATGTTCTGCAGCGAATCCGGCGTATTCGTGCGCGTGCCCCAGACGCCTGCGTCACTGGCATCGTCGGTGTAGGCAACGTGCGTCCAGATCACCGGCATACCCTTGGCGCGGGCGAGGGCGGAGATCGTGTTAGTATATTCGATCTGGCGCGGATCGGTCTCGTAGGCGGTCTTGAACTCGTCGATCCGGGTATAGGCGTTCTGGAAGTCAACGTTGACGATCGCCAGCTTCTCACCAAAGCCGAACTTGGTGCGGGCGGGGTTCGCCATGACCTGCTCGAAGAGCTCGCGCGCCGTCTTGTCCTCGCGGATCATGCGCGTGCCGACCATCTCACTCATTCCAGTTGCTCCCTTGTCCCGGATCCGATCGCCTGAGTCATGACTTGAAGCAGGATAAGTGCGCCCTGCCGCGTCGTCGCCCCAGCTATGACGAGCCGACTGTCCGCCGTACGACCACTGTGCAGCCTCACGCGTACGACGATCCTTGCGAATGTCGATTTGTACTGTAGATATACCAAAATGGCAGTCAAGGCGGAACCGAAGATGCACGAACGGGACAGCGACCTTCCTCTCGCGAACATTCGCGTGGTCGAATTCTCGCACATGGTGATGGGACCTTCGACCGGGCTGATCCTTGCCGACCTTGGAGCGGAGGTGATCAAGGTGGAACCGATCGGGGGCGACCGCACCCGCACGCTACTTGGCTCCGGCGCGGGCTATTTCCCGATGTACAATCGCAACAAACAGAGCATCGCGATAGACCTCAAGTCTCCCGAAGGTGTCGCCGCAGCGCGCAGGCTGGTGGAGCAGGCCGATGTCCTCATCGAGAATTTTCGCCCCGGGGCCATGGTCGGCCTCGGCCTTGGTCCCGACGATTTCTCCACGAGCAATCCCGGCCTCGTCTACTACAGCGCCAAGGGCTTCCTGACCGGCCCTTACGAGAACCGCGCGGCGCTCGACGAGGTGGCGCAGATGATGGGCGGCCTTGCCTACATGACGGGCCCAAGCGGCCGTCCCTTGCGCGCGGGCGCCTCAGTGATCGACGTCACCGGAGGCATGTTCGGCGTGATCGGCATTCTCGCCGCGCTGGAGCAGCGCCACCGCACCGGCAAAGGCGCGGTCGTGCGCTCATCGCTTTACGAGACCACGGCATTCCTCGTCGGTCAGCACATCGCGCAGCTCGCCGTCACCGGCAATGCCGCTCGCCCGATGCCGGAACGCATCTCGGCCTGGGCGATTTACGACGTGTTCGAAACGGCGCGGCCCGAGGAGCAGGTCTTCATCGGCGTTGTCAGCGACAGTCAGTGGCAGGCGTTCACCACGGTTTTCGGGCTGGACGACCTTGCCGCCGATGCCGCGCTGGCAGAAAACAACGCCCGTGTGCTCGCCCGGGAAACGCTGCTGCCGAGGGTGCGCGAACTGGCGAAAGGCTTCGCGCGTGAAGACCTGCTGGCAAAGCTGGAGGAAAGCGGCGTAGCCTTCGCCCCCATCGCGCGCCCACAGGATTTGCTGGATGACGCGCATCTCAACGCCAACGGTGCCCTGCTCGACCTGACGCTGACGGATGGACGGTCCGTTCGCCTGCCCGCCCTGCCGGTGGAGATAAACGGTGCCCTCCCGGGCGTTCGCCGCGACCTGCGCTCACCCGGCGCGGATAGCCGCCGCATTCTGCGGGAATGGGGCTTCGGTGCCCACGAGATCGACATGCTGCTGGCCGCCGGGGCGATCGCAGGCCCGCCCGTTCCTGCCGGCCGCGCTGCACGATGACCGATGCCATCGGCGGCGGGCCCCGTACGCTCGCCGAAAAGATCTGGAGCGCTCACCGCGTGATGACGCTGGAGAGCGGTGCGGACCTGATCGCCATCGATCGCCTGCTGCTGCATGAACGCACGGGTGGGGTCGCGTTGAAGTCGCTGGAGGAAGCGGGGCGTGCGGTGATGCAGCCCTCACGCGTGTTCGCGACGATGGATCATATCGTCGACACCTCACCCGGGCGCACCGACAGGACGCTGATGCCGACCGGTACCGACTTCATCGTCTCCATGCGGGAAAGTGCCAGGCGTCACGGTATCACCCTCTTCGACATCGACGACCCGCGACAGGGCATCGTCCATGTGGTCTCACCCGAACAGGGCATCATCCTGCCCGGCGCCATCCTCGTTTGTCCAGACAGCCATACCTGTACGCAGGGCGCGTTCGGCGCACTGGTGTCAACGCCGGGATAAAATTGGGCCAGGCACCGGTTTAAAAAGGGGCCAGTTGGTTTGAATAAAAAGCCTCATGGTTGAGGCTGGACGCTCTCGGCAGCGGGGAAGCGGCTGTAGCGGAGCGGAAG
>NZ_PPSM01000041.1 GCF_002916655.1 Novosphingobium sp. HII-3 | reverse complement strand
CTTCCGCTCCGCTACAGCCGCTTCCCCGCTGCCGAGAGCGTCCAGCCTCAACCATGAGGCTTTTTATTCAAACCAACTGGCCCCTTTTTAAACCGGTGCCTGGCCCAATTTTATCCCGGCGTTGACACAAAAAAAGCATGATCGCGGATGGGGGAGGCGACGAATGAGATACCCCGCATCCGAGAAGCTCGAGATCATCCGGATCGTCGAGCAATCGCACCTGCCCGCCAAGCGCACGCTGGACCAGCTCGGCGTTGCTCGCCGGACCTTCTACCGCTGGTATGATCGCTACCTTGAAGGCGGGCCCGAAGCGCTGGCAGACCGGCCATCGACGCCGAGCCGGGTGTGGAACAGGATCGCGCCCGAGGTTCAGGATCAGATCGTCGACATGGCTCTGGAACACAGCGAGCTATCGCCGAGAGAGCTGGCGGTGCGCTTCACCGACGAGAAGCGCTACTTCGTGTCCGAAGCCACGGTCTACCGCCTGCTCAAGGCCCACGACCTCATCACCAGCCCGGCCTATACGGTGATCAAGGCGGCAGAGGCGTTCCACACGAAGACCACGCGCCCGAATGAGATGTGGCAGACCGACTTTACCTACTTCAAGATCATCGGGTGGGGCTGGATGTATCTGTCGACCGTGCTCGACGATTACTCGCGCTACATCATTGCATGGAAGCTCTGCACCACCATGCGAGCCGAGGACGTCACTGACACGCTCGATATGGCGCTAGCAGCCTCAGGCTGCGATCACGCCAACGTGCTGCACAGGCCCCGCCTGCTCAGCGATAATGGCCCCAGCTACATCGCTGGGGAACTGGCCGAATACATCGAGGCCAACAAGATGAGCCACGTGCGCGGCGCACCCTTCCACCCACAGACCCAAGGCAAGATCGAGCGCTGGCACCAGACCCTGAAGAACCGCGTGCTGCTAGAGAACTACTTCCTGCCCGGCGATCTCCACCAGCAGATCGAGGCCTTCGTCGAGCATTACAACCACTGCCGATACCACGAGAGCCTCGACAATGTGACACCTGCCGATACCTACTTCGGCAGGGCTCCTGCCATCATCAAACGAAGAGAAAGGATCAAGCGACAGACACTCGAATATCGGCGCTTGCAACACCGCAGGCTCGCCGCCTAAACATCAAACCAAGACGAGGCCCACACTCCGTAACTCTACGCCGCGAGTTGTGCCAAATGTTCTGACGACGGACACTTGATTTGGCGTCTGTTCCCGTACCGGGCCGAACTATACGGGCACCGCGCAGGGGCTTGCGTGACAGCCATAGGACACAACTCAGACACCTTTTCCGCCGATAACTTCCAGTCCGCCACGTTCAGCGGCGTCGATGATGCCACGCTTTTCACTGGCACGGACGGTCTGTCGTTGCGCGGTGGCCGGATGGTGATCAATTCACCCAAACTCGGGCCCTCGAATTTGAGGCGAAAGGCTATGGCAATGTCTGGCTGGAGATGGGCGACAAACATTTCGAGATGGCCACGCCATGCACGATCGGCTGTGGAAACCGCGGTGGCGGGGGGCTGATCAATACCATCCTGAACCCGCGCAACGGTAATGATCGGCCTGAATTAGTGGAGAATGGAAAGCTCGACCATGGCCTTTATCAAAGCCGTGACGGCATGAACCTGCGCAATCCTTGACCGATGGGCAGGAGTGTCCTGCGTCGTCGGCCTAGGCCGGGGGCAGGGCACGCCATCAGGCGTTCTTCGTCGCGAGGCGGGATGCGTGCCCTGCGTGCGAGTGCGTCCCGATGTTCTTCTTGCCAGCCGCGGCGCTTTTCTGGCAGGCCCCGGGCTGTCGGCGGGCATGCAGGGAACGGAAAGTGGCAACCAGGTACAAACGCGGGGAGGTGAACGACGAAATAATCAAGATCCTTCAGACCGATCCCGCGACGAGCAACAAGGAGATTGGAGAGCGACTGAACATCTCCGAAGTCACGGTCGCCTCGCGGATCCGGGCAATGGAGGAAGACAATATCCTGCGGGTGATCATGCAGCGTGATCTTCAGTCCTACGGTTTCAATGCGAGCGCGTTGCTGGCCATCGGCGTCCATGGCCGTCCGGTGGAAGAAGTGGCCGAAACGCTCGCCGAGATCGATGAGTGCATTTCAGTGTCGATCTGCCTCACAGCGCCCGATATCCTGGTGCAGCTAGCCGCTCTGAACGACAGGGATGTGCAGCAAATCGTCGAAAACCGCATCTCGACCATTCCCGGGATCGCGCAGTGCGAGGTTACGATCAATCTGCAAATCATCAAGATTGACAACCGCTACGGCAGCGTGGATGTCTCGTGATCAAGACTGACGAGACCGACGAACAGATTATCGGCATCCTCACGAGCAATGCGAGGGTGAGCAACCGCGAAATCGCACGCATTATCGGCCTTTCCGACACGACCGTGCGCAAGCGCATCCAGCGATTGAGCTCGGCAGGCGCGGCGAAAATCACCGCCATCGTCAATCCGGCCTATGCGGGGCTGAAGGTCATCACCTTGGTTCGCTTGCGGACGGTGCCCGCTGCCGCGCGGGCGATCGCCGAGCGAGCCGCTGGCTTCGAGGCCGTCAACTTCGTTTCATTGACGGCAGGTTACTTCAACGTGGTCACCTTGGTGCTGACTGAGAATGAGGAAGACGCGGGGCAGCTCATCCATGCCGAGTTCAAGCAATGGGACGGAATCCAGGAGATCGGGGCCGTACGTGTGCTGAATTCGGTGAAGCACCGGCTGGACTGGGTTGTGATCAATCACGACGAAGAAGAGCCGCCATCGCGCCCCAACCTGATGCGAGGCCGGCAGAAGTAAATGCGCCGAGGCGAGGGGTCTGCGCGAAAGTTTGCCGTGGAATGGCGGTGCGCGCCTGAAGGCGTGAAGTGATGCGCAATGCCGAGGGGGAATGGAATGTCATCTGATAACGGACTCCCGATGCGCGAAAGCGGAACGATGAAACCTAACGAGATTTCGCGCGACCTGACTGCACGCGAACTGCTGCTGAACGCAGCCTGCGATCTCATGGTTGAACGCGGTGTTCACAACGTCGCTTTGGGCGATATCGGCGATCGGAGCGGACTGAACCCGGCGCTGATCGCATATTATTTTGGCAATAAGGCCGGCATGATGCTGGAACTATTGCGCATGATACTCCGCCCCGGGATCGAACAGATGCAAGTCTTAGCCGATCGCGAATATGCGCCGGCTGAAAAGCTGCGAATCCATGTCGCCGCCATGGTCGATGTCTACTTTCGCTACCCTTTCATCAATCGTCTGATGCATCAGCTGCAGATGGACGACATGGACTATTTCGGTGCTCGCATAACCGCTGAGTTTTCGCGCCCTGTAGCCGAGGCTCAGGCCCGCATTCTCCAGCAGGGTGTTGCGGCGGGGGATTTCAAGGATGTCGATCCGATGATCATCTTTGTCCAGATTGTCGGATCGTGCGACCAGCTTTTTACCGGCAGCTATCAGCTCGAATATATCTTTGCGACGAAGGTGGTGGACCAAGACCTGAAGCGTCGGTTCGTCGACCACCTGGTGACGACCCTGCTGCGCGGTATCGACCCTCGACAGCCCTGATCCCGTGGACGATCCAGTGCGAGAGCTTGCCGCCCATCGCCGATGGTTGATCATTGATCGCGCGAAGGCCGCTCTGTCCTTTCAATGCGATGTCGTGTCTCGGTGACGACTTCTGACTACCCGTTCTGATCCGAGTGACAACCGACGAAAAGCGTGGCATGGGCCAGCGGGTTTTGAAAGGCGCGAAGTCATTGCCGAAAAATGCGCGGTCATAGGTAATGACGATCGCCACGGGTGCATCGAACTGACGAAACAGCGCAGAATTCAGCCCTCTCGCGTATCGTTGGCGTCACGCGCGATCCCCATGGCGCCGAAGAGCTGCATTGCAATGGCGATCTAGCCTTCGCAGTGAACTCCTTCAGGGGAGCCGCTGATCCTGAACTCTCGAGATATGGATACCCCGGCAGGTGGCGCTTGAAATTGTCGCGGCAAATTCATGCCAGTGGTTCGCCGGTGCTGATGGTGAAGTTCCACGGATGCGTATCGACCGACGACGGCGCCCGGATGGCCGATGTGATTACCTCCTCCACGAGTGTGCGTGACGCTGGTTTGCGTGCAAAGCTGCGAATGGAGCGCCTCCCGATGACCGACATCGTCGAATTGCCCGACGGTTCGGGATCGATCGCTGTGTCAAACGGCGTGGTCAGGACGATCGGTCGGGGCGGTCGGAGTCGGCGATGATCTCGCGCTCTATTGAGTAGAACAGCGGTGAACTGGCAAGATCGATGAATTTGCGCTCGTCCTCCAGAAGGGTTCTGCCTGCACGGCGCACGTTCTCATCCGAACCAAGTGCAAGCAGCGCCTCCACGCTGTCGTACCAAAGCTCCGCTACCCCGTCGTAAGGCTCCACTTCGCCCTTGCGCGCAACGATCGCCGGTTGCAGGCCCGGATGCTGGAAAGCATGGCTCTGCACATATCGGCGGATGCCGAGTATCGGTGCGACCTCGCGTACAAGCGGGGCATGTTTTTCGTGCCAGTACTGTTGAAACTCCTGCTGCGTCATGTGCGCTGCGCGGCGGAGGCAGAATATTATCTTGATCATCGGTGGACCTCCAAGAATTCATCAAGCGGCGCGCGCGACGGCACGAAAGCATTGGCGGGCTCCGCCTCGTCCTTCCAGCCGATCGCCATACCGGTGAAAAGCATGTGATCCGAAGGCGCACCCAGGAATTCGTCGATCGTACGTGGATAGATGGCCCAGCATTCCTGCGGGCAGGAATCGAGCCCCTCCTCGCGCAGCAGCAACATCAGCGTCTGAAGATACATGCCCAGGTCGGACCATTGCGGCGGTCCGTTGTTGCGGTGGACATAGCAGAACAAGCCCGCCGGAGCGCCGAAGAACTGGAAGTTGCGGGCGAACCATTGGGCCCGCGCCTGCTTGTCCTCTCGCGGGATGCCAAGTCGGGCGTAAAGCGCTTCCCCCACCACGAAAGTTCGGCTGCGATAGGGCTCTACCATCTCGCGCGGATAGATATCGTATTCGCTGCCTTCGCCAGTCGACTGTTCGGCCACCTTGCGCGCCATCAATGCCTTCAGTTCGGCCATGCGGTCGCCAATCACAAGGTGAATGTGCCAGGGCTGGATATTGCCACCTGAAGGCGCCGCCGCCGCCTTCTCAAGCAGGCGTCGCAAGAGATCGAGTTCGACCGGCTTGTCGAGAAATCCGCGTACCGAGCGTCGGCTGGCGACCGCTTCGCTGACGTTCATGGCTGCCGCTCCGCACGGACCCACGTTCGAGACCTTGCCATCATCCCTTTCCCGGCACATCGGACAAGGCCACCATCAACTTGCCGTCATGATCGCCGGTAAACAGGCGGTCGAGCGCCGAGGGGGCATTCTCCAGCCCTTCCACGATATGGTCCTTCCAGCGGATCTTGCCTTGCGCAACCCACTGCGACAAGTCTGCCATGGCTTCACGCGCACGGCCGAAGTAGTCGATCACGATGAACCCGCGAATGGTGAGGCGTTTCATCAGGATGCGTCCGAAATCCGTCGGCCCTGGCATCGGGCCCTCCTCGTTATACCCCGATATGAGGCCGCACAGCGCCATCCGACCATTGAGACGCAGGCGCGAGAAGACCGCATCCATGATCGGCCCGCCGACATTTTCGAAGTTCATGTCGATCCCGTCAGGGCAAAGACGGTCGAGCGCTTCGCCGACGTCGTCGTCCCGGTAGTCGATTGCGGCATCGAACCCCAAGTCGTCGACCAGCCATTTGCACTTTGCCGGTCCGCCCGCGATGCCGATCACGCGCGCGCCCTTGATCTTGGCAATCTGTCCCACGACAGAGCCGACCGCGCCTGCCGCTGCCGACACCACAAGCGTTTCGCCCGGTTTGGGATCGCAGATGTCGAGCAGGCCGAAGTATGCGGTCAATCCCGTGGATCCCAGAACGGACATATAGGCGCTGAGCGGCACGCCATCGGCCTGGCGGACGCGGCCGGTCCTGCTTTCGTGCGAAACGGAGTAAAGCTGCCAGCCGCTGTCGCCGGGAAATACGACGTCGCCTGGCGCAAATCGCTCTGAGCGGCTTTCCTCCACCACGCCCAGCGTACTACCACGCATCACGCTGCCCAGCTCGACTGGCGGCAGATACTGCTCGCGATCGCTCATCCACACGCGGTTGGTCGGGTCGAGGGAAAGGTACACGTTGCGAACTAGCACTTCACCGTCCTGCAAGGGCGGAACCGGCGTGGATTGCAGCGACAGGTCGCCGGAATCGACGGTCGTCGTCGGCCGTTGCTTGAGGACCCACTGCTTGTTGATATAGGTCATTTCCGTTGTCTCCCGCCGCAATCGCGAACGCGATGTGACTTTCTATCGGCTCAGTTAATCGATTGCATAAACAGGTTGTATCGGCGCTGCCAAGGGGTCAATAAGCAATGTCGAAAGTTGTGGGCGGCAAATGCGCCCGCCGGTTCGGCGGCGTGGCGAGGGGCCGGGGAAACGGCAATACAACGGGAAAGGCGAGATTGGCGGGCGAGAGCATGGCAAGCGAGGCAATCGTTTTGGATGAAGAAGGCCTCAGTCGGACCGCGGATCGCATGTTGCCGTCCGGGGGAAGACTTCGCGGTTTGCGCATGCTTTCCGGCGGGGCCAGTCAGGAAACCTGGTTCTTCGAACTTGTCGAGGCCGGTGACGGCCCGGTGCACCGCCTCGTCCTTCGTCGCGCACCAGGCGGCTGCTACCAGCATGCCACGGCGGCTGGCCTCGAGGTAGAAGCCGCCGTCATCCGCATTGTAGGCAGGAACGGGATCCCGGTGCCGACCGTACGCTACGTGCTCGAGCATGGCGACGGTATCGGGCGTGGCTTCGTCACCGATCACGTCGACGGCGAAACCATTGCGCGCAAGATCCTTCGCGATGACGCCTTCGCCCGTGTCCGCCCGACGCTGCCCGCCGCCTTCGGATCGTTGCTGGCGCGGATCCACGCAGTGCCGAAAGGCGAGCTTCCGCAACTGCGCCTGACCGGCGCCGCAGCCACGCTGAATATCTTGCGAAACGAAGTCCGTCGGCTGGATATGCCGCGCCCGGTCTTCGAAGTCGCGATCCGCTGGCTCGAGGATCACATGCTCGACGACCGCGAGCCTGCTCTCGTGCACGGTGATTTCAGGCTCGGGAACCTGATCATCGACGGGCACGGGGTCGCGGCGGTGCTCGATTGGGAGCTGGTTCACCTTGGCGATCCGATGGAAGACATCGCCTGGCTTTGCGCAACGCCGTGGCGTTTCGGCGCGGTCGACAAGCCGGTTGGCGGGCTCGGTACGCGCGAAGATCTGTTTGCGTCTTACGAGGCGGCGGGCGGGGCGATCGATCGCGCGCGGCTGCGCTGGTGGGACGTTTCCAGCGCCCTGCGGTGGGGCGTCAACTGTGCAGCGATGGTCGCGCAATATCGGGACGGAACCGACACCTCGCTGGAACGGGCGATGATCGCGCGCCGGGCATCCGAAAACGAGGTCGACCTGATGCGCTTGCTATACCTGGGGGACTGAGCCGTGCAGGACGAACCGACACCGCACGAAATCCTAGGCTCCGTGATCACCTTTCTGCGTGACGACGTGCAGCCGCAGCTGTCCGGGTATAGCGGGTTCCAGATGCGGGTCGCCATTAACGCCATCGAACTGGTCCGCCGAGAGCTTGCGGTTACTCCCGCCCATCGGATGGAGTTGAACGCGATGCTTGTCGCGCTGCTGGCGCGCGAGGGTTCGACGGCAGATCTTGCCGCAGAATTTTCGCGGCGGATCGCGGAGCGCCAGATCGATCCACAGGGTCCGGCGGTTGAACGATGCCTATGGGCCCTGACCGACGCCAAGATCGAGGTCGATCAACCGAAATATGCAGGACACCTGCGCGCCAAGGCGATGCGCGCAGCAGCTAAATAGAGAGTGGCTTTAATGCAATTCGACCTGCCGCCCGAGCTTGTGACCTAGCGCGAACGCCTCCACGCAGTCCGTGAGGCCGAGATCCGCCCGCTGGAAGAAGCCGACGTCACGCCCTTTTCGATCATCGCCGCGAACACGCGCGGACGGACTGGGACAATCAGGGCCTTCGCCGGAAGAAATGGGAAGAGCCGACGGTACCCGAAGACGCGCTTTGCGGTCCGCAGGACAGCGGACTGCCGCTGCCGCAACCCATTGGGCTCGAAGGCCACATCCGGCAGGCCGCCAACTCCCTTGGTATAGCCTCTTATCGTGTCGAGGAAAAAGTGAAGTACGCCCCCGCGCGCAGGCCTTTCGGTCAGAAACTGGTCCGCAAGCAGGTGATCCAGTTCCCGCTCGTCGAAACGGCAACGCAGTGAAAAATGCTGCGCAAGCTAGCCCGCAGGACCACGTGGGAAATGCATCAGATCCCGCATCCAGTAGTGGAAAAGAGATTCTCCAGCAAAGAAAGGATGTGCAACCATCGAGCGAATTGTCTGCGTTGCGAGGCGGCGGATCGCGCGATGCAGGTTCAAGGCGGCATCGGTTATTCGCGACAAAAGCGGTTCGTCCATATCTATCGCCATCATCGCCGCCATCGCATCACCGAGGGATCGGAAGAAATCCACATGCGCAGGGTAGGTGCCTATCTGTTCAGCCATCTCGGGCCGCCGGCGACAGGAACTGGGACCCATTACCGCCGAGGGATGTCTATTATCGCAACGGCCGGATCCAGCCCTGAGCGCCTTAATGGGGGGCGCACGAGATCTGGGAGGGGATGGAGAGAGGCAGCGGCAGATGATCGATAGCGAGACACCGCCAAAGGGCGAAACGATTGGCGCGATGATCGCTCGCCTGGCGCGGGAGCACGCGGGGCCGTGTCCGGCTTTGTATCGCTCGGTTCGCCCGCAAGCGGAACGAGGGCATAGCCATTGAGGAGTCGGACCGGCCTCCCGGGCTTGCGTGCCGGGCGGTCGGTTCACCGTTCACAGCCCCAGCGCGGTCTTCGCAAGGATGTTGCGTTGGATTTCGTTCGATCCGCCGTAGATCGAACCCGCCCGTTCGTTCATGTAGCGCAGCGGCGCGAGGGCCTGCCACACTTCGCCGGCGACATAGCCGTCGGCAGGCGGTTCGAAATTGATGACCGGGCCGCCGGGGCGGGTTGCGTGCGGTTGATAAGCGGTGCCGGTCGGGCCGGCGGCTTCCAATGCAAGCTCAGTGATATGCTGGCTCAACTCCGTGCCCATGATTTTCATCACCGATGACAAGACGCCCACGCTGCCGCCGTCCGTGACGGCGGACAGGACGCGCATCTCGAAAATCTCGAGCACATCGACGCGGATATGCGCCTCGGCCAGACGCGCCGCGAACAGTGGATCATCGAGCAGCGAGCCGCCATGGTCGCCTTGCAGCCTGGCGGCGGCTGCTGCCAGTTCGCCGAGGCGTACCTGTAGTTCGGGCGAATAGGCCTGACCGCCACGCTCGAACTCGAGGAGGTATTTCGCAACCGCCCAGCCCTTGTCGACCTCGCCCAGCACATTGGCCTTGGGCACGCGGACATTGTCGAAAAAGACCTGGTTCTGGATCTCTTCGCCCGAGATCATCGCCATCGGATGCACTTCGATACCCGGCGTATCCATCGGGATCAGCAGGAACGTGATCCCCTGCTGAGGCTTGCCCTCGCGATTGGTGCGAACGAGGCAGAAGATCCAGTTCGCCTCACCGGCGTGGGTGGTCCAGATTTTCGATCCGTTGCACACGAAGTCGTCGCCTTCGGATACGGCAGACATCTGCAGCGAGGCGAGGTCCGATCCCGATCCGGGCTCGGAATACCCTTGGCACCAGAAATGCTCGCCCGAAAGGATGCGCGGCAGGAAGTAGTCCTTCTGCGCCTGTGTCCCGAAGTGCGCGATCACGTGGGCCACCATGTGAATGCCCATCGGCGACACCGGCGGCGCACCGGCCTTCACCCGCTCTTTGGAGAAGATGTAGTGCTGCATCGTCGACCAGTCTTGACCGCCGTGCTCCACCGCCCAGCTGGGCGCGGCCCAGCCTCTTTCATTGAGCACGGCCTGCCATTTCATTCCCAGATCGTGATTGGAATAGACGCTGGTCATCAGGCTGCCGCCCTTGCGGATCTCGTCCGTCAGTTTTTCGGCGAAGAAGGCGCGAACTTCCTCTTCGAAGGCGATTTCGCCGGGGATGCGGTTCAGGTCCATGACTTTTTCCTCAGGCGACTCTGGCTGCAGGGCGCAGGTTTGCGCCGTCCAGCATCCGGGCCAGCCGCTCGCGGATGATGGCTTCGGCCTCGGCAATGATCGTATCGATCAGGTTGCCGACGGTGGGAATGTCCCTGATCAGCCCCATCACCGGCCCTGCGGTCCAGATGCCATGATCGGTGTCGCCGTTTTGCAGGCCCTCCAGCCCGCGCGCACCTTTGACCAGGGGCGCGACATCCTCGAATGGGCGGCCCTCGCGTTCCAGCCGGATCACTTCCTGGCTGATCGCGTTGCGCGCGACGCGGGCGCTGTTCTTGTAGGTGCGGAAGATAATGTCGGTGGCTCGCTCGTCCGCATCGACCATCGCCTGCTTCATGTTCTCGTGCATCGGGGCTTCCTGCGTTGCGCAGAAACGGGTGCCCATGTTGATCCCGTCCGCGCCCAGGACCAGCGCGGCGGCCAGGCCGCGCCCGTCGGCGAACCCGCCCGATGCCAACATGGGGATTTTCACGACGTCGGCGGCTGCGGGGATCAGGATGAGGCCGGGAATGTCGTCCTCACCGGGATGGCCGGCGCACTCAAACCCGTCAATGGAGATTGCGTCGACGCCCATCCGTTCGGCGGAAAGCGCATGGCGCACCGCGGTGCACTTGTGGATGACCTTGATGTCGTGCTGCTTGAAATGATCAACATGTTCCTGCGGCTTGTAGCCCGCGGTTTCGACGATCTTGATGCCCGCCTCGATAATGGCGACGCGATATTCGGCATAAGGCGGAGGATTGATCGAGGGCAGGATCGTCAGGTTCACGCCGAACGGCTTGTCGGTCATGTCGCGGCAGCGCGTGATTTCCTTCGTCAGCGCCTCGGGCGTGGGCTGGGTTAGAGCGGTCAAGAAGCCCAGCGCGCCCGCATTGGCGACCGGCGCAACCAGATCGGCGGTGCCGACCCACATCATACCGCCCTGCGCGATCGGATGGTCGATGCCGAACATTTCGGTAAAACGAGTGGCGAGCATTCAACGGCCTTTCCATTTGGGCGCGCGTTTCTGCGCAAAGGCAAGAGGGCCTTCTCTTATGTCGGCGGAACGGAACAGCGCCTGCAGCGCCGGATAGCCGAACTGGCTTTTTTGCGCCGTCTTGACGTCCGGTTCGTCCAGCCCTTTCATCACCGCCTGTTTTGAGGCGCGGATCGACATCGGACTACACTCGACGATCTCGCCGGCCCAACGCCGGGCAGCGGCCAGCAGCTCGTCGTGAGGGACGACTTCGTTGACGAAGCCGAGCGTACGGCCTTCCTCTGCCGGAACGCGCCGTGCGGTCAGGATGATGCCCATGGCCTGTTTCAGTCCGATCTGGCGCGGCAAGCGCAGCAGCCCCCCGGCCAATGCGGCAAGGCCGACCTTGGGCTCGGGAAGCGCAAAGACCGCCCGGTCCGATGCGATGATTAGATCGCACGCCAGCGCGATCTCGAACCCGCCGCCCATGGCCACGCCATTGACCGCAGCGATGACTGGCTTGGCCATGTCGTAGCGATCGGTCAGCCCGGCAAAACCCTTGGTGGGCGTCGGGACCATTTCGCCCATGGCCATCGCGTTGGCGGTGAACTTTAGGTCGTTGCCCGCGCAGAAAGCCTTCTCGCCAGCGCCGGTCAAGATTGCGACCCATTGATCGGGGTCGGCTTGGAATTCGTCGAATACCTCGGCCAATTCCTCGTTGGCAAAAGGGTTTAACGCGTTCATACCCTCGGGGTTGTTGATGGTGACGATGGTGATCGGCCCGTCGCGTTCCACCAGGCAGTGCCTTAGCGGGCGCTTGCTGCGATCGCGCAGCGGGCCTTCTTCCCATACCATGTTGCCGAACCCGTCGATGCGAATATGGCCATCGGTGCCGATCGGATTGCTGGCGCGATCGGCCAACAGTTTCATGCTGCTCTCGTCGTCCTTACGGACGCGAGCGATCACGCGTTTGCCCTCGGGCGTGCGACCGACGACGACCCCGTGGCGGATACCGCCCTTGGGATTGTAGTCGATGGTATACGTCTCGATCGCGGCGGGTCCGGTATAGTCCTCCACCAGTTCGGGCACCGGGCCGCGATCGGTATCCGCCCGGTCCTGCACCGAGAACTGGGGATCGAGCGGGGCCGGGCCCAGCTCGGTCGATAGTACGATGGCGTGATGCTTGGATACCACGCCGCCCTGGCCATAGAGGAGGCCGGTCTTGCCCGCACCGCTACGCAGCTTGCGCACCATCGCGCAGACGCCATGCGTCATGTAGTTGTTGAGCGGGCCGCCGAAGAAGGTGAGCCCGCCCGCCACCGTCGGTTCGACATCGTCGCGCAGCCCCAGCGTGGGTATCGCCAGCTTGGGCACGACCGGGAAACAGCTGTACAGCTCGGCCAGATCGAATTTGCCGGCATCGCCACCCGCAACTTCGACGGCGCGTTCCAGCACGGCGCGCTGTGCAGTTGAATGATCGTATCGGTCGCGCAACAGGAAGTCGCCCGGCTCGTGTGCGGCGGCGCCACCCCAGATGTACACCAGCCTGTCTTCGGGAATCCCGTTGTCGAGCGCCCACTGCTTGCCCGCCACGATAACCGCACCGGCCTGGTTGACGCTGGGGTTGGCGACCATCAGTTTCGAATAGGGATAGCTGATCATCCGGTTGCTCGAAGAAGGCGTGCCAATCTCCTCGGCACCAGGCGCGGTCCGGATCCACGCCTTCTCGTTGTCGGCCGCCACCGCAGCATAGCGCGCCCACAGCGCCGCCGATTCGGCGTTGCCGGTCTCGGGATCCTTACCCTCGGCCGCCTGCAGCGCATTCTCGTAGAGCGGATAGATGTGGACCGGATCGGTCATTCCCGCCTTTTTCGCCGACCGACTAAGCGGCAGTGAGGCGAAGTCCACCTTCACCGTCTCGTCGCGCGAGGCCAGCGGTGTCCAGTCGAGCTTGGCCTTGGCCTTGCGCGCCTTGCCCAGCGCATTAGCCGCTTCACCGCCGACGATCGCGGCAACCTGCGTCTCACCCCGCGAAATGCGCAAGGCGGCCTCATGGATCAGGCGGATCGGTGTCTCACCGCCCATGCTGGCGTTAATCGCACGCGCCGGCGAAATGCTCAGCCTTTCGCACAGCAATCCCACCGGATCGCGATAGCGCCAGCTCACCAAGCCCACCAGCTCGATCGAATCGAGCGCCTGCAAGATCGCGCCCGCACCGTCGGCATCGGCGGCTCGGATCGCATCTGCCATCAGATCGACCGGTTCACGGGCGGCGGCCGGATCGTCAGGCCGGTCGGTGATCTCGCCGATGGCGACGATAACCGGAATGTCTGAACAGCGCTCATTCGCCATGGTCAGTTCTTCCCTCCGTTCAAGCGACAGGCAACGCGGCTTTCGGCAGCATATCGACGGCTTTAAACGCTTGCGATGACTTGGTTTGGACGTATCTCCGCCCTAACCATCAGACAAGCTTAATTATTCGATTGATTTTGGTAATCCATCCACCTTGTACAGCATTCGTGCGCGGTGGGTAATCCTCGGCAGAGCCATCTAATCAGGGGATCAGCACCGGCTTGATGCATTTGCCCTCGTGCTGGTCAGTTACGGCTCGATTTATCTCAACAAGCGGATATGTCGTGATCAGGCGATCGAAGGGAAACCGGCCCTCCTTGTAGAGCCCTACCATGGTGGGGATGAATTCGTCGGGCACGACATCGCCTTCGATGATCCCCATCACGCGCAGACCGGTTCCGATCAGCTGGTTAATCGAAACCGGCAAGTTGTCGTTGTCGAGCGGAGCGACGCCGACCAGACCGATGGTGCCGCTGGAGGCAAGGCAGCCGATCCCGGCCGTTACCACCTCGACCCGGCCCGATGTATCGAAAGCGTAGTCCACGCCTGTCGGCATGATTTGCTTGACCGCAGCGGTAACATCGCCCGCACCGGGATCGATGGTGTGGGTCGCGCCGAGCGCGCTAGCCATTTCGCGCCTCGCGGCAACCGGTTCGACAACGATGATTGTCGCGCATTTCTGGATTACGGCGCCCATCACGGCGCTGAGGCCGACGGAACCGCCGCCGAAGATGACTAGCGAGGAACCTTCTCCGCAGGCCATTGCCCGCATCACCGAACCGGCGCCGGTCTGCACGCCGCATCCCAGCGGCCCAAGCAACTCGATCGGGACATCCTTGTCGACTTTGACCACATTGCGTTCCGACGCGAGCGCGTAAGTTGCGAAAGACGACTGGCCGAAAAAATGTGCGCTCGTCTCACGATCACCGACGTGGACTGCGCGGCTGCCATCCGGGCGACAGCCGATGTAATTGTGTTGCGGGTGGAATTGGCAATAGGCCGGATGGCCGGAGGTGCAGCGCGAACACTGACCACAGCTGTTGAACGTCAGGACGACATGATCGCCGGGCGCCACCATGGTGACGGCCGAACCGACCTTTTCGACAATCCCCGCACCTTCGTGGCCGAAGATGGCCGGCGCTTTCATGATCTTCATGCTCGATGCGAAGACGAGGTCGGTATGGCACAAGCCGGTGCCGGCGATGCGCACGATAACCTCATCATCGCGTGGATCGTCGATGGCGACAGGCTCGATCTGCCACGGCTGCGAAGGCGAATGGGCGACGGCGGCAATGGCATTGATGGTCATAAATTCCTCTCCGTTTGGTGCCCAGTGGGCGGACTTGAGGTTGTCTACATGGCCGGCTTTTGAGGCCGGCGTGCAGGAGTAGCGCTGAAGCACGGCGCCTGGGCGGGTGGCGTCACGCCTTCCACATCGACGACAGTACCTCGCGCCTGGCTGTGCGGATGGAGCGGTGCCTCGCCCATCGCCAGAACGGGCGCGAAGCACACGGCGGTATGTTCCATGGTCGCGCACCACTCGTTGCGCGTGCCTTATCGAAAGAGCAGCATCTTGCGGTCGGAAAGGTCGGGCCAGGCTTCCGGCTTCATCTGGTCGTCGAACGCCCCGTTGTCGGCAATCCCGGCCAGGCGGCGAAATTCGGCATAGAACTGCGGTTCGATCGATCCGAACGAGACAAATTTGCCGTCCGCCGTCTCGTAAGTGCCTTAGAAATGCGCGTCGGTGTCGAGCGGGTTGACTCCGCGTTCGTTCACTCAACCGTCCGTCGCGCGAAAGCCGCAGATCATGCCGGTTAGCAGGGCCGCGCCGTCGGTCACCGCACCATCGATGACTTGGCCTTCGCCACCGCGTTTCGCGGCAAGCAGCGCGGCGACCATGCCGAAGGCCATCATCATGCCACCGGCGCCAAAATCGCGGACGAGGTTGACGGGCGGCGTCGACTTGTCGCCGGCTGAGCCACAAGTATGCCGCGTGCCGGGCAGGGCAATGGAATTGATGTCCTGCCCGGCGGCGGAGGAATAGGGACCGGTCTGCCCCCAAGCCCGTCATCCGACCAATAACGAACTGCGGATTAGCCGCGAGCAGAATGTCAGAGCCAAGTCCCAGCCGCTTCATCATGCGCGGCCGAAATGCTTCGATGATCACGTCGGCACTTTGCACAAGCTCGATGACGTGCGCGATGCCAATGGGGTCCTTGAGGTCCGCCTCGACCAGCTTGCGCGAGCGCGACAGCCGGTTGCGCGGGTCGGGCGCGCTGCCCGGACGTTGAACGGCGATCACGTCCGCGCCGTGGTCAATCAGCATCATGCCGCAGAAATGGGGAGGGACCGATCCCGGTCATTCCGAAGATACGCAGTCCTTCGAGAACCCCGGCCATTTTTACTTTGGCGCCATACGGATGGCGCCGTCGAGTCTGACGTCTTCGCCGTTGAAGTATGGGTTGCGGATCATTTCTGCGGCGAGGGAGGCGTATTCTTCGGGGATGCCGAGGCGCTTGGGGAA
>NZ_PPSM01000040.1 GCF_002916655.1 Novosphingobium sp. HII-3 | reverse complement strand
CTTCCGCTCCGCTACAGCCGCTTCCCCGCTGCCGAGAGCGTCCAGCCTCAACCATGAGGCTTTTTATTCAAACCAACTGGCCCCTTTTTAAACCGGTGCCTGGCCCAATTTTATCCCGGCGTTGACATACAATCACTGTCCGCACCGGCAAGGGCCTTCACGTCTACTTCCAGCACCCCGGCGACAAGTTGGGGAATCGGGCAGGCGTGCGCCCTGGCTGGGATATTCGCGGTGATGGCGGCTACGTTGTCGCACCGGGCAGCACGCACCCCTCCGGTGCGCAGTACGCGTGGCAAGACCCGCCCCCAATGTTCGATCTGGCGCCGATGCCGGATTGGCTGGTGCAGATGCTGGCCGAACCGGAAGCGGGCCAGGCAACGCGTAGACATATGCCTACGCACGACCGTACCGAGGCATGGGCGCAGGCAGCGTTGCGTAACGAGCTTGCCGACCTGGCGAATGCGCCGCAGGGGCAGCGCAACAAGGCACTGAACAACGCGGCGCTCAAGCTGGCGCAGATTGTGGCAGGCGGGCACCTGGGCGAAGCTGAGGTGAAGCGCAGGCTTGCAGCGACCGCAACGGCGATGGGCCTTGAGGCCGACGAGATCGGGCCGACGATTGATAGCGGCTTTGCCAAGGGCAGCACCGAGCCGCGCAACCCACCCGAGCGGGAACGGGCCAACCGTTCACATAAGAACACGGATGGCGAGCGCGCTGATCCCGAGACGGGCGAAATCTTCACTCTCGACGGCGACGTGTCGGAGGATGCGATTGCGCAGGCGTTCACTTCCCGGTTCCGTGACACGCTGCGCTATGACCACACGGCAAAGGCGTGGTTCGAGTGGGATGGCACCCGCTGGAAGATGGACGGGCGCGACCGCGCATTCAGCTATGCCCGCGAGCTGGGGCGCATCCTGAGCCGTGGCGACAAGGGCGAGCGTGGTTTGCGCCGGGCTTCCGTCGCTGCCGGGGCCGAGCGGTTTGCCCGTGCAGACCCGGTGCACGCGGTGGACGCCAGCGTTTGGGATACGGACCTGATGGCGCTGGGCACACCTGCCGGAACGCTGGACCTCAAGACCGGCAAGCTGCGCAGGGCCGATCCTGTCGATTATATCACGAAGCAGACGGCAGTAGCGCCGGAAAGCGGAGAGCCTGCCCTGTGGCTGGCGTTCCTGCGCGATGCTCTCTCCGCCGATGACGAGACGATCCGCTTCCTTCAGCAATGGTGCGGCTATGCGCTCACTGGCCTGACGACCGAGCACGCGCTGTTCTTCATCTACGGGCCGGGTGGCAACGGCAAGAGCGTGTTCCTCAACACGATTGCGGCGATCATGGGTGACTACGCGGTGACGGCGGCAATGGAGACGTTCACGGCGGCTAAGTTCGATCGGCACTCGACCGAGCTAGCCATGTTGGCGGGGGCGCGCATGGTGACGGCCTCCGAAACCGAGGAGGGCAGGGCCTGGGCCGAGGCGAAGGTGAAGCAGATGACGGGCGGCGACCCGATCACAGCGCGATTCATGCACAAGGACAACTTCACGTTCCGCCCGCAGTTCAAGCTCACTATTGCGGGCAACCATGCACCGACGCTGCGCAACGTGGACGACGCCATGCGCCGCCGCTTCAACATCGTGCCGTTCACCGTGAAGCCCGCAAAGCCTGATCGCCAGTTGGAGGAGAAGCTGCGCGCCGAGCACGGCAAGATTCTTGGCTGGGCAATCAAGGGGTGCCTGGACTGGCAGGAACATGGCCTTGTGCGTCCCGCTGCTGTCACCGAGGCAACCGGCGATTACTTCGAGAGCCAAGACCTGTTCGGGCAGTGGATCGCGGAGCGATGCACGGTGGACGCGGGCAAGTGGGAATTGCCGGCACGGCTCTATTCGAGCTGGAGCAGCTATGCACGCGAGGTGGGCGAAGAACCTGGCACCAGCAAATCCTTGTCTGAGAACCTGGCGAAGCGCGGCTTTCGTCGCGCCAAGACCAACGGGCTGCGCGTCTACCGGGGGCTTGAGGCCAAGGCAGAGGGGCTGGCCAATGACTAGGGCAGGGACAGGAGGGACACGTAGGGACGGCAGAAACATAAACTCCACACACACGCACGCGCGTATGCGCGCGTGTGATGGTTTTACCTCTGAGGTGTCCCTGCCCGTCCCTGGTGTCCCTGTCGCACTGCGCCAACTCGCACGCGAGCTATCCCGCCTGCGCCCAGACTGGCGCGATCCCGAACGCTACTTTGAGAACCGATCAGAGCTTGAGCACGCCTTGCGTCGTCTCGCTCGCCAACTGGAGCAATCACGATGACCACACCTATTCTTGAGCAACTGGAGGCGATGGGGCCTGATGCCCTGGATGGCGCGTTGCTCGCTCTCGATACCGTGTCGCGTCCGCTTACCGTCCGGGAGATTGAGGCGGCTATGCTGGGCAAGGGCGTGTCCCGCTCGCAGCGCAAGATCATCAGCAAGGCTATCGAGCGCCTGCATATCATCGCAGTGGTGGGGCCTGAGCATGGCTGACTATCCGTACAACACCGCCGCGTGGCAGCGACTGCGCTTGGCGCACCTTGCTATCGAGCCGATGTGCAGGGGATGCCGGAAGATGGGGAAGCTCGCCCCCGCCAACGTCGTGGATCATATCACGGCGATCAGCGAGGGCGGGCCTGCTTTTCCCGGCCATGATGGCTTAGCATCGTACTGCGCGCCTTGCCACAACCGGAAGACCGCACGCGGGGCAGAGGCTGGGGCAGCACGCACGAGCAAGCCTATGCGGGGGTGCGATGCTGACGGCAACCCGCTCGACCCTGCGCATCCGTGGTCTGGAAAATCGCTCAGGGCTGACCGCACTGGACCGCTGCTGGACCCGCAAAATCAGTTAGTTCATGAAAACCGCGTGAAAGGTGAACGATAATGGGCGCTAGAGGACCGGGCTCTGGCAAGCTCAAGGCGGTGGCCGCGCGTGCGCCTGCCGTTGTCAAACACCCGTGGGAAAAGGACGGGATGCCGGCCGCTGATCGCGTGCTGGCGTTCCTGGGCACGTTGCCGATCGTGTCGGGCCTGCGCGCTGGCGAGACCATGGAGGTGCTCGACTTTCAGGAGCGGTTCGTGCGCGGCGTCTATGCCGAGAACGAAGGCGAGCGCCTGGTGCGCTTGGCTGGGCTCTCAGTGGCTCGCGGCAACGGCAAGAGCGGCCTACTGGCTGGCTTGTCCCTCGCTCACCTCCTGGGACCGATGATCGAACCCTACGGCGAGTGCTACGCGGCTGCGCTCGATCGTGAACAGGCGAGCGTGCTCTACCGCATGACCTGCGCCTACATCTACGAGGTGCCCTGGATGGCAGCGCGGGTGAACATCCGCGACCAGACGAAGGAGATCACCGACCACGAAAGCGGCTCGCTCTGGCGGGCGCTCACGTCCGATGCGCGCAAGGCTCACGGCCTGGCACCGTCGTTCTGGGTGGCTGACGAGGTGGCGCAATGGCGGTCCCGTGAGCTGTGGGACAACCTGCGCACCGGCATGGCCAAGCGCAAGCACGCGCTGGGGGTGACGATCAGCACGCAGGCTGCGGACGACCTGCATTTCTGGTCCGAGATGCTGGACGCGGAACCTATGCCGAGCGTCTACACGCAGCTTCACGCGGCACCCGACGATTGCGCCCTGGACGACCGCGAAGCCTGGGCGGCGGCCAATCCGGCGATGGGCGCGTTCCTGAACGAGAGCGAGTTCGCGGACGCGGCGGCAATGGCCATGCGCTCGCCTTCCTTCGCACCGGCCTTCCGCCTGCTGAACCTCAATCAGCGGATCGCGGCCGAGGGCAGGTTCATCGAGCAAGCCGAGTGGGAGGCGAATGCCGAACCCTTCGACGCGACCGAGCTAGAGGGGCAGCGGTGCTATGGCGGGCTCGATCTATCCAGCACACGGGATCTTACCGCCCTGGCTCTCTACTTCCCGGACGCGGGCAAGGTGCTTGTCTGGCACTGGCTCCCCAAGGACACGATCGCGGTTCGGGTGGAGCGTGACCGTGTGCCATATGACCGCTGGGCCGCTGATGGCTGGGCCGAGGTGACGGTGGGCAATGCGCGCGACGACCTCGCCATCGCGCTCCAGCTCGCGGACATTCGCAGCCGGTACGACGTGCAGGGCATCGCCTTCGACCGCTGGCAGATCGCGCGCCTCAATAAGCTGTTGAGCGACGAAGGCATAGACCTGCCGATGAAGGAGTTCGTGCCTGGCTTCAAAAGCTACGCGGCGGCGGTGGATGCCTTCGAGCGCGCGGTGCTGGAGCGCAAGATGCAGCACAACGGCAACCCGCTAATGCGCTGGCAGGCTGGCAATGTGATCGTGGAGACCGACCCGGCCGGCAACCGCAAGCCGACGAAGAGCAAGAGCTTCGACCGTATCGACGGCATCGTGTCGGCAATCATGGCCTGCGGCCTCGCCGCTACTGACGAAGGGCCGGCCGTTTACAAGGGCGCGGGCCTGATGTGGGTTTAGTCAATGCCTTGAGAGAGGTAGAAATGATCCGAGACCCTCAACTCTCTTTCTTGCCAGACTTCGTGAAGAATCTCAGTACAGCGACAATAGCAGTGGCGATCAATGTGGTTATGATGATCGGAGCCTGATTATCTGGCGCCTGATCAGCAACTACATTCATAAACAAAAACCATGCAACGGCCGAGCCGATCAAACTAATTGGTAGGACTGCTTTATCATTTACCTGCCCGCGCAATAAGCGTGAGATAATAAATGACAGGATGTAGATAACGACTACCTCTATAAAGACCCACATTATCAGCACTTAAATCTCCGAGCTTTGCAAAATGCCTATTTATGTTGTGCGGTGGTATTCGGCTTGGACAATGCTTCTTGCAACAAAGACCTAATCGCCTGTGGGCGCGAAGGCGCTATTTCTTGTCGATCAATCCATGCGTCAAGCGCCGCGAGCTGATCGGGCTGGAGGCGGACGCCAACGAGCGTTCCAATCCCCGTTCGCGGGCGACCCCCATGGTTTTTGTTATCAGCCGTTGACGTTGCCATAAGGTTTTTGATAGCAGCGATGCGAGCCGAACGAAAGCGTCAACTTTCGCCCGGCTCTGACCACAAACGTTCTGGAGGAACGATCATGGCTACCACTTCCCTACGGGCGGAATCCGCCTGCGTCACCCCTGCAAGCATCTTCGATGAGCGTCTGACTGCCTACCGCATAGCGAAGGCAGAGATGGACTTGCATCAGGCGCGTCAAACAGATGGGTACGACGAAGAATACCAGCGCGCAGGCGATCACCTTGTGGATCAGCACACGGAGATCATGGACTGCCTGCTGATGACACCCTGCGTCGATCAGCGCGATCTATGGAATAAGATCGACGTGATCGTGCGCGAAGAGGTCCACGACAACTGGCGCATGGCGAGCGAGATCATGGCAATGCTTCGGTGCGATGCCGACCGCTTGCTCGACCGCTCTCGCCCTCTTCCTGCTCGGGCTCTCGCGGCAGTCACGTAAAAGGGTTGACGCGGGCGCGTCATGTGCTAATGCGGTCGCGTTAGGCAGGAGTGCGCCCGTGTTTCACTACGATTATGAGACCCCGAAATATCCGATCCGCGAGGCAGCGGCGGCGGCTGGTTTCCAGTTGAACACGCTTCGCTCGCTCTATCAGCGCGGGCACTTCCGCGTCGTCGGCGGCGTAGAGGCGCAGGCTCGTGGCCTAGGTCATACGCTGAACCTGCGGGACATCATGCACGTTGCCGTCGCTAAGAGGCTGATGGACGTGGGCGTTCATGCCAAGGATGCTTTCGAGGCGGCAACCCGGTTCGCTCACACCGGCACCGGCGGCTCGGGCTGGGCCGGCGAGCCGATGAAGGGGCCGTTCCGTGTTCCGGCCGGAATGTTCTCGGACGGTAAGGCCGAGCTTTTCACGGTGCTGATCTACTTTGCATCGAGCGGGCAAAACCGCGTCGTGCCGATGGACAAGCATGTGCTCGACTTCTCGACCCTGTTCATCAACCGCGAAACAGGACAGCGCGAGAACCCGCTGCTCATCTTCCTTAATGACGTCGAGCGCGCGGTATTCACCGCCCTGAACGTGCGTGCAGAGCGCATCGACGAATGACGAAATCGCCGCTCCCCACGGCGTCCTCCGCCGCGTCTGGCACTGAGGAAGGGGTGCACCCCATGGGGACGAATCGCCATCGCCGCGAGGCAGACGGCAATCACCGAGCGGGGGCCGCGTGCCCCCGCCAGTTTGAAGGACTGAGCAAATGAAGACTGCGGACCTGATGGAACAGCGGGCGGCCATTGTGGACCGCATGAACGCTGCTCATACCTCTGACGACAACACCGCTTTTGAGGCGGCAGAAACCGAGCTGCGTGCTCTGGACGGCAAGATCGAGCGGCAGAAGAAGATCGACGCTGCGGAGCGTTCCGAAACCGGGCGCGTCCTGGCTGGTGATCGCGGCGACTATCCCGAGCTGCGCAATCAGTCGCTGCGCGAGACAATCGCCTACCGCATCGACCCGCACGCCCTCCCGGCTGAGACGCGCGCCAAGGTGGAACGCGAACAGGCAATGCTTGCCGAGCGTGCCGGAACCAAACCCAACGGCATGTTCATCGGCACCGAGCTTTTCGAGAAGCGTGTGCAGACGACCGGCAATTCCGGTGCGATCCTGCCGACCGACTTCCGCCCCGATCAGTTCGTGTCGGCTCTCACGGCAACGGCGGCGCTTACCTCGCTGGGTGCAACCACGCTTTCGGGCCTCACGGGCAACGTGGAAATCCCGCGTGAAACCGGCTCCCCGAATGTGGGCTGGGTGGCCGAGAACACCGCGCTCCCGACCGGCAACGCCACGTTCGATTCGCTCACCCTTTCCCCGCACCACGTTGGCGTTATCAGCGAGATCAGCCGCAACATGGTGATGCAGGCCAGCCCTTCTATCGAACAGCTCCTCCGCCAGATGATGGCCCGCGATATCGCGCTGGAGATCGACCGCGCTGGCCTGGCGGGCACTGGAACCGGAGCGGAGCCTCGCGGTATCCTGAACGACCCCGACGTGCCGGTTGTGCCGTTCGATACGGACCTGTTCACCACAACCGCCGAAATGATTACGACCGCCGATCTGGCGAACGTGACGGGCGGACGCGGCTTCCTCTCGACGAATGGCGTCAAGGGCATGGCCCTCAAGCTGCGCGACGCCAACGAGCGGGCAATCCCGCTGTCGGAAACCTTCCACGGCGAGACGGCCCTGTTCACCAATCAGGCCCCGGCAGACCTGGGCACCGGCACCGACGAGCACGCGCTTGTCTACGGCAACTGGTCGGACTTCCTGATCGGCATCTGGTCGCAGCTCGACATTCTCGTGAACCCCTATGCGGAAACCGCCTACTCCAAGGGCAACATCCTGATCCGCGCCATGGCGACGGTGGACTTCGGCGTGCGCCGTCCTGCCTCGTTCGCCAAGGCTTCCGGCGTGACGGTGGCCTGATGGGCACGGCGGCACCCCTTGAGCGGCGGGCCTTTTCGGAGGTCCGCACCGCTGGGCGGCGGCTTGAGGGCTATGCCGCCACGTTCGCGGGCACGGCTGATCTGGGAGGCTTTCAGGAGCGCATTGCGCCTGGGGCCTTCCGCCCGGCCCTTGCTGGCGATGTTCTGGCTCTGCTCGACCACGACGCGGGCAAGGTGCTTGGGCGTACCCGTTCGGGCACCCTGCGGCTCTCTGAGGACACGAGAGGGCTGGCGTTCTCGCTCGACCTTCCCGACACGCAGGCGGGGCGCGACGTGCTCCTGCTTGCCGAGCGTGGCGACCTTGGCGGCATGAGCTTTGGCTTCACGGTGCCCAAGGGCGGCGATAGCTGGGACGGCAACACCCGCACGCTGCGCTCTGTGGACCTGCGCGAGATCAGCGTAGTTTGCGCCTGGCCCGCTTACGAGGGCACCGAGATAGCGCTGCGCAACCGTACCGATAGCGGTACAGTTGAACGCCGCGTTCGCGCTCTCAAGCTGGCGGAGGCGCGCGCATGGGCCTGATGGACCGTATGGCTTCCTTTATGGGTTACGAGCGCCGCGACGA
Organism: Novosphingobium sp. HII-3; assembly: GCF_002916655.1. GTDB lineage: Bacteria > Pseudomonadota > Alphaproteobacteria > Sphingomonadales > Sphingomonadaceae > Novosphingobium > Novosphingobium panipatense. The sequence continues at coordinate 8,836 of NZ_PPSM01000040.1, read as the reverse complement.
CGCATCGCCGCTCGATCCCTCCTGGCAGGCCCTTTCCTCGAATGTCGGCTATCCGAGCGTGATGAGCGCCCGCATGGCCGAGAACCTTTCTGCGGTGCTGGCGTGCGTGAACGCAATCAGCACGGCGCTCGCCTATGTCCCCGCGCTGGTGTACCGCCGCGAGGGCGACAACCGCGTTGAAAGCCCTTCGCATCCCGTCTCCCGGCTCGCGCGCGGCCAGCTCGCCATGCGCATGACCTGGCCCGATGTAATCGAGCACTGGATTGCCTCGGCTCTGCTGACGGGCAACGGGCTTGTCGAGATCGTGCGCAGCGGCAACGGGCAGGTGTCCAACCTGGTCTATGTGCCGTGGCAGCATGTGACGGTACAGGAGCTTTCGAGCGGTCGGCTGGCCTATGACGTAGGCGACGGCAAGGGCAGCGTGCGCCGGCTCCTGGAGGGCGAGGTGCTGCACCTTCGGGACCGTACCGACGATGGCTTACTGGGCCGCTCTCGGCTCGCTCGCTCTGCCGATACGGTGCAGGGCGTGGACCTCGCGAATCGCCATGCCCGCGAGTTCCTGCGCAACGGCGCTTCCCCGTCTGGGCTGATCGAAGTTCCCGGTACGATGACGGCGGAGCAGCGCACTGGCCTGCGCGACCAGTTCAACGAGCACCACGGCGGCGCGGGCAACGCTGGCAAGACGCTGGTGCTCGACGGCGGCATGACCTTCAAGGCGGCTCAAATCTCCCCCGAGGATGCGGAGCTTCTGGCAACGCGCCAGTTCGGCGTTGTGGAAATCTGCCGCCTCTTTGGCGTGCCCCCGCCGATCATTCAGGATTACACGAACAACACGTTCACAAACGCGGCGCAGGCGGGCTTGTGGTTCGCGACCTTCTGCCTTTCGCCCTGGGCACGCAAGATCGAGGCCGAGTTCTCGCGCTCGCTGTTCCCTTCCGGTGGCCCTTACGAGCTTGAGCTGGATCTGTCGGGCTTCCTTCGCGGCGACCCGGCGACCCGCTGGAACGCGCACAAGATCGCGATCGAAACGGGCGTGCTCGACCCCGAAGAGGTGCGGCAGGTGGAAGGCTGGAATCCGCGTCAGGGAAGAAAAGTAGACGCCACCCCGGCAGGTGAGGGAGAACAGGCCAATGGCTGACATAGTGACCCTCGACGAAGCGAAAGCGTGGCTGCGCGTGCTGCATGACCACGAGGACGCATTGATCCTTTTGCTGGTTGCGGCGGCTTCTGAGGCTGTCCTGGAGACGGCTGACGGCTGGGACGGCACGGGCGAAGTTCCCGACCGCCTCAAGCTGGCCTGTCTGGCACGCTTGGCCGTGGCCTATGACGACCGCGTGAACGTCAGCGCGGGCACGGGTGAGGACCGCCTAGTGCAGCCTTTCCGGGTGCTGGCTATCTGATGGCACGCCTCCGCACCGCACAGGAGGTTGCCGAGGAAATCGGCATCACCGCCTCAACGGTGCGGTGGATGCGCACACAGGGCCTGCCTGCGGTCAAGCTGGGCAAAGCATATCTGTTCGAGATGGACGATGTGCACGCCTTCATCGACTCACGAAAGGAATCATCATGCCCCGCCCCAACCGAGGTGCCTCGCTTGAGTTCATTGCAGAACGAGGCAAGTTCTACGTCGTCTGGTTCGAGGCAGGCCGGAAGCGCAAGCGCAGCACAGGCACGTCAGACAGCCGAGAGGCTGAAGCGTACCTCTCGCAGTTCATCGCAGAGCGTCACCGCGCCGCGCGACCAGCCGGGCCACGTGATCCGGGGCAATTTCTGATTGCCGAGGCTTTGGACTACTACGGCACCGAGCACGCGCCGATGACCGCCGCTCCCGAACGCATCGCCTACGCCATGATCCCCTTGCTCGACTTCTGGGGGGAGCGTGCGGTGGGCGACGTTACCAAAGAGACGTGCCGAGCTTACAATCGCTGGCGCAATCGGTCGGCAGGGACTGTCCGCAAGGAGCTTTCCATCCTGCGCGCCGCGTTCAACTTCGCGGTCGAAAATGGAAGGCTCACCCGTGCGCCGTTTGTGGAGCTGCCGGAAGCGCCCGAGGGCAAAGACCGCTGGCTGACTAAGACCGAGGCAGCCCGCTTCCTGGAAGCCGCTCGCACGGGGCGCAGCGACGTTCGGCTCTACCTTCCGTTGTTCATCATGATCGCGCTCTACACTGGCGCTCGCAAGGGGGCGATCCTGTCGCTTCGCTGGCACCAGGTGGACCTTGAGGCGCGCCGCATCGACTTCAACGCAGTTGGAGAGCGCAGGACAGCCAAGCGCAAGGTTCGGGGGCAGCCGATCCCGGACCGCCTCTACACGGCATTGCGCCTGGCGAGGAGGCGCGGCAGCGACCTGGGCTTTGTCGTCCACGATAAGGGGCGGCGCATCAAGGACATTGGCGATAGCAGTTCGGGCAGCTTTGGTTCTGCCTGCTCCCGCGCTGGTCTGGAGGAAGTGTCCCCGCACACCCTGCGCCACACCTGCGGGACGTGGATGGCTCAGAGGGGCGTTGCCATGCACGAAATCGCTGGCTGGCTGGGCCACACTACGGCCCGCACGACCGAGCTTTATGCCCATCATCATCCCGACTTCATGGAGAACGCCCGCCGCGCTGCGGACAGGCGATAAGGAGCGTGTCAGTTATGTGTAAGCAACGTGCCTATGTTCCGGCACTGTTCACGGGGGTAAACCGTGAATCTGCGCGGAGAAATGGCGCAATTCCGGCCTTGGAGTGTTCTCCGAAGGCAGAGGCCACAGGTTCGAATCCTGTCGGGTGCGCCATTTTCTTCCTCTTCGGTCTCAAGGCACTAACGGCCCCGCCCGGCTGTTTGCGGGTGCGGCCACTCAGACTTTCACGAGATGGGGTGTGTCCACCCGGACCGGCTCGAGGTCTACCGTAGACGGCTGCGCTTCCACGATGCCCGGCTCCGGGACGCGGAAGAACTTGGCCTTCGCCGCGCGGCGTCCCAGGCTTTCGCTCGACGACAGGCTGATGAGCCAGGGCGAGAGGAATAGGCCGGCGATGATCGGCAGCAGCCAGAGCGCGGTCATCGTGTCGAGGAACACCGTGGCGGTAAAGGCGGCGCCAAGCAGCAGGTGCTCGCGCAGGTCCGGCAGCACTTCCCGGATCGTGATGCGGCGCGCGTCGCGAGTCTGCGTGTTCCACCCGGCGGAGATGCCGAGAAGCAGGCCCAGCAGGGCTTTGGTCTGCGTCACCATGGTGATGGGCGCAAGCAGCATGCTCAGCACGATTTCCAGCGCCACCGAGCGGATGATTCCGGAAGCGCCGCCAAAGCTCCGGCGGCGGTCCCGGTCGGCCAGCATCCAGATCAGCCCCATGATCTTGGGGCCGAAAAGCAGAGTCACCGTGAGCGCGAGCACGCTGGGCGGTGCGAGCGTGATGAAGCCTCCGGTACCCTGCGTCGCCACCTGCCCGATCATCGTCAGGATCAGCAGCAGCCAGCCCGGCGAAGTGAGATAGGCTGAGGCGCCGATGAGGAGGTGTAGACGACTGGTCCAGTGGAGGCCCGAGGCGCCGAGCAGTTGCAGGTGCTGCAGGTTGCCCTGCATCCAACGCCGGTCGCGAATGGCCAGGTCGACGATCGTGGGCGGGAACTCTTCGTAGGAGCCGCCGATCATGACCATGTGGACCGCCCAGCCGCGGCGCCGGAGCAAGGCGGACTCGAACATGTCATGGCTGAGGATGTGCCCGCCGAACGGCGGTTTGCCCGGAAGTTCCGGAAGGCCGCAGGATTGGGCGAAGGCACGGGTGCGCACGATCGCATTGTGGCCCCAGAAGTTCGCTTCCGCCCCGGACCACCACAGCAGCCCGGCGCTTGCGATCGGCCCGTAGGCCTCGCTGGCGAACTGCATCCAGCGCTGAAACAGCGTGCGGGCGTTGGTGATCATCGGCACCGTCTGCAGCAGGCCGATGGACGGGCGCTCCTCCATGATAGAGGCCATACCCACGATGGTCTCGCCGCTCATCATGGAATCGGCATCGAGCACCAGCATGTTCTCGTAGGATCCGCCGAAACGCGTCACCCACTCCGCGATGTTGCCGGGCTTGCGGGCGATGTTCTTCTCGCGCCGGCGATAGTAGACCTTGATCGGAGCGTGCGCCGCGAGTTCCGCCCACGCGGCTTCTTCGCGCTTGCCGTGGAACGGGTTGGAATCGCTGAGGACGAAGAAGTCGATCCAGGCCGCGCCGCCGGCCTCGGCAATCGAGTAGGCCATCGCCCGCACGCGCGCGAACACCTCCTCGACGCTTTCGTTGTAGACCGGCATCAGCACCGCCGTCTTGTGGCGGAGGCTGGATGCGGGGCTCGGCAGGGCAGTGAAGCCCGGGTGTTCGCCGGTGATCAGCTTGAGAAAGCCCATAGTCGCAGTCACGAAGCCAAAGGATATCCAGCAGAACAGCGGCACAAAGAACACCAGGAGAGCGACCTCGACCCAGTCCAGGCCGTCGCGCGAAAGCTCCATCCGGACTGTGCTGGACGCGGCAAGCCCGATCACGGCCGTCAGCGCGATGAGCAGCGCACGCTTTATGAGCATCCCCTGCGGCGCAGTAAGGACTTCCCGTGCCCCCGGGGGGTTGCCCCACAGGTTCTGGACCGGCATCGCCATCGGCGATTCGGCCGGTAGCATCGGCAGGTGGCTCATGGGCGTCGAACTCACGTTTCTATGGCCTTGATAACGGTTTCGGTGAGGGCAGAGTTGCCGCGCTTCAGGAACAGGCGAAATTCAGAGCGGTTAAGGGCGGACGAACGCACGTCGAGCATGGCGCGCCAACGTCCTTCCGAGCCGGCGACAGGATAAGCCACGGCCGCCACGATCGCTTCCCCGGGCAGATCCGTTTCGGCCGTGACGCCGCTACTGCGGCCAAGACCGGAAAGGGAGGGGCCGCTGAAATCAAAGACGAACTTGCGCACTCCCTGCAGCGGGGGTGACCCGGGCGCTCCCCCCGGTCCATCATAGACATCGAGGCAGCGTGCCGCGCGATCGGCCGTCGGATCGTTGGAAGTCCAGGTAAGCCGGTAGGCGAAGTCCCGGCGCTGCCCGGCCCGTGCGGGCCGGTCGCTGCGCCAGAACAGCGCGATGTTGTCGAGCGTCTCGCTGCTGGTGGGCATCTCGTAGAGGCCCACGGCTCCCGGTCCCCAGTCGCCCCTGGGTTCGACCCAGAGTGACGGCCGGCGATCGTAGAAGACGCCGTCGTCCTGATAATGCTCGAAGACCTGATCCCTCTGCAGCAAGCCGAAGCCTTTCGGCGCATCGGCGCGGAAGCTGTGCAGGCGGGCGACCGACGGGTTTTCCAAAGGCCGCCACACCCGTTCCCCGTCGGCCGCCCAGATGGCAAGCCCGTCGGAGTCGTGGATCTCGGGCCTCCAGTCGGCACGGGAACGGGACGGGTTGGATTGATCGTACCAGAACATGCTGGACGCGGCGGCGATGCCGAGTTGTTCGACGTCGCGGCGCAGGAACAGCGATGCCGTCACGTCCTGCGTGACGCCCTGCGCAGTCTTGCGGCAGTCGAAGACATAAGCGCCGGTCAGGCTCGGTCCATCGAGCAGCGCGTGAATGCGCACGCTGTCGGTGCCGGTCTGCTCTATCCAGAACCGGGTGAAGTCCGGGAATTCCTCGCCCTTCGCCAGCCCCGTGTCGATGGCAACGGCGCGGGCCGAAAGGCCGTACTGATCGCGTGAGCCGGAGGACCGGAAATAGCTTGCCCCCTGGAAGGCCAGCCAGTCGCTGCGGTTCGTTCCGTCCATCACTCGAAAGCCGACCGCATCCGTATTGAGGCCACCGACGAAGAGCCCGCTGGTGTCCACGATCTCCCGCGCCTGCCCGCCCTCGACAACGGCAATACGCACCGGCTTTGGTGCCGTGTTGCGGACGGCGGGGAAGAGCCGGATGTTTCCAGCGATATTCGCGGCATCGCCGTAAGTGAGCTTGCCGGCCGCGTCATAGTCAGCGGCGGCGCGGGTCGATGCCGGGATCGGCTGGTGCGGCTTGCGGGCAAGAGTCCGCGCCTGCGCCACCAGGCGATCCCACGAGAAGGGCTGCGGATTTCCGAGCTGGCGCGCAGTCGCGGCCCTCAAGCCGCCCGGAAGGGAAGTGGCGGCTGCGGCCGCTGCAAGCAAACCCAGGGCCGTTCGGCGCGGCATGTGAGCGGTGTCGTTTGCGATGGCGTTCACCCTTGCTGGCGAGTTCTGGTCGAGTGCCCATACGCACGGGCCCCTCTATTGTTGCCGCACGAACCTTTCAGCGCGCTGGCTGCCGTGCTCCGGCCGCCGCATCTCGCCAACCGATGATCGCTTGATCGCCCGGTTTGAGGCCACTGGCGAAGACTTCCGTGTGCTTCCCGTCGCTGCCGCCCACGGTGACATAGACGCGGCGGGGCTCGCCGCCATCCAACACATAGATTCGCTCGCGCCGCTGCGCGTTGCGGCTGCCCGGTTCAAATTCCAGCGCGGCGTCGGGCACCAGCAGGACGTTGCGGCGCTCGGGCAGACGGATCTCCACTGTCGCCGCCATTCCCGGGCGAATATCGGGGCCGGGCCGGGCAAGCGTGAACACCGCACGCCGCGGCGCCGTGGATGGAGCAGGCGGAACCCGTAGGAGGGTAAGCGTCGCCGGGTGGACCTGATCGGGCGCGGCATCGAGCCGGATCTGCGCCGGCGTTCCCGCCTCAAGCGGGCCGGGTTGTGCGCTGAGCGGCACTTCGATGGTCAAGGGCGCAGTGCCCTGCGCGATCGTGAACAGGGGCTGGCGTTCGGCGATGATCTGTCCCTGCCGCACATGACGCACTGCCAGCGTGCCCGAAACTGGAGCCTTCACGTGTGAGCCCGCCTTGCGGGCCTCGGCATCCGAGACCCGCAGCTCGGCCCGCTTTACGTCGGCGCGGGCGGTGGAGACCGCCAGGTCGGCCTGCCGGGCATCGGCGCGCGCGCGTTCGATCTCGTTGAGTGAGGGCGCCCGTCCACCCGAACGACGCCAGACACTTTCGTAGCGCGCAAGACGGGAGCCTGTGTCCTGCGCGGCGACCTCTGCGGCCTGAAGAAGGGATCGGGCACCGGTCAGCTGCGCGCGGGCATCCGCGATCAGGGCATCGACGTCTCCGGCATCGATGATGGCGAGGAGTTCCCCTTTCTCCACCTCCGCATCGCTCTTGGCGGAAATCCAGGTGATGCGTCCCGGGAGCTTTGACCCGACGGTAACTTCGCCCGAGCCGCGGATTTTGCCGCGTTCGGACACCAGAGGGAGCAGATTTCCTCGCTCCACCGGTGTGGAATAGTACGGTGAGTCCTCACCACTCACGAACCGGATGAGAAAGACCACCGCGCCCAGCGCGGCCAGGGTGAGGACCAGGAGGCTGAGCCAGTGGCGCAGCACGCCGCGGGGAGCCGCACCGAGGAGGGCGTCGAGCGGCGTATGCTCGTTCCGTTCAGTCACAGCCGGCAGTTACCGTTATGGTGGCATCGGATGACAGGGAGGCGGGGCCGACGACCGGCTCCAGGCCTTCACGCGCCCAGCGTTCATCCTGTCCGGACCAGATGTCCAGGGTCGTGGCGACGCGGTCGGCCCGTGCGCTGACCAGCGCCAGCTCCACCGCAAGCGCGGCGGCTTCCGCGACATAAAGTGTCGCGAAGCTGCCGACCCCTTCCCGATAGGCTGTGCGGGCGTCCTTGACGGTGCGGCGGGCTTCGGAAAGGGACTGGCTCAGGCGAGCTTCCCGCAGGATGGCATCGGCCAGACCCGCTCGCCGGGGCTCGCCCGGACCAGCGACCGCCAGCGGGTCCACGGGAGGATCCGGAAGAACGCCGGGAGAACCCAGCTTGCCGGCGAGCGCCTCCGGTCGATCCCCTACGAGGCGCGCGAGCTCGGCGATGGCGTGGCTGGATCGCCCTTGCGCAAAGCCAAGTTCACCCGCCATGGCTTCGCCTTGGGATCGGGCAAGCGAGCCATCGATCGCAGGAACGAGGCCGGCCTCCCGCCGAAACCGGGCGACCTGCGCATTGTCCTTGTATTGGGCGATGAGAGAAGAGCGCAGCGCAGCGTCCTGCTGCAGGCGCCGGACGTCGATATAGGCAAGTGCGATTCGCCGGGCGAGCCGCAGTCGCTCCGAGGCAACGCGCTCCACCTTGGCGTCTCTCAACCGCGGGATGTCCTCACGGCTCCGGGCGCCCAACAGTTTGCCAAGCCTGGTGCCCAGACGCTGCGCGTCCTCCGCCGTCTCCTGATCGAATTGACGCAATGCGCCGATGCGGCAAGCGACCTCGGGACTCTGGTCGAGACCCTGCTGCACCAGAGTGGCAAGAACCGGGTCTCCGGCTTCACGCCACCAGGGTGCCGCTGCCGCAATTGCCGGGTGAGCCGCCGCCGAGGCGTCCTGCTCCACCGGCGCGCTGACCGGTCTGCCGCCTTGGCTTGCGCAACCCGCGCAGGCGAGCAGCACCAGCATGAGGGCCGGGCCCGCCGTGCGCCCGCGATATATCAACGTCCTAGACACCGGCATCCGATAGCACCTGACCCCGTCGAAGCAATCATGCTGCAACGCCGAACGCAGGAATCGCCGCTTAGTGGCAAACGGATCCTGGATTGCGCCATCCTTGTCGATGATCGGGCAGGCCAGCCCATTCCGGATCGGCACGCGGAACTCGAAAACCGCAGAAAACAGCGAGACGATCATTTTTATGAAACATTTTTGAAATTAGTGTTTGACCGAATCGCGGGGTCACCTTAGAGGGCGCTTCACCGCAGCGGACCACACGGTTTTGCAGCGGTCGCCAAGAGAGACGGACAGCTGGTTTCCCCCGGTCGCAAGAAAGGGGGAGCGATGGTT
>NZ_PPSM01000039.1 GCF_002916655.1 Novosphingobium sp. HII-3 | reverse complement strand
GTTCCGCTCCGCTACAGCCGCTTCCCCGCTGCCGAGAGCGTCCAGCCTCAACCATGAGGCTTTTTATTCAAACCAACTGGCCCCTTTTTAAACCGGTGCCTGGCCCAATTTTATCCCGGCGTTGACAGCCTTCCGACCGAAAAGAGCGGATTTCGGCAGATGGGAAGCGTGAATTGACCGGAATCAATGTGAAGCGGGCGGCTGCCTGCGATGGGGGCGGAGCCGGTCCGCCGCATCACATCCGCCCTGGCGGACCCCCGATGCGGTAACCGCTTCTCCCTAACTTCAGGGCGGCCCCGCCTCATGGCGGGCCGCCCTTTTTTAGACCCTGTCTTTCCGAGCGCGGTGAGCAAAAGAAAAGGCGGCCTGAGCCGCCTCTTCCCTCCTCTCAACTCTGAAACTCGTGGCGCGTCAGTTGGCGCTTGCGACGCCCGACTGCATGTAAGGGATCGGGTTCACGGCGTTGCCGGCCACGCGAACTTCGTAGTGCAGGTGCGGACCGGTCGAGTTGCCGGTGCTGCCGACATACCCGATGATGTCGCCCTTGCGCACGCGCTGGCCGTCAGCGACGTTGAGGCGCGACATATGGCCATAGCGGGTCTGCATGTCGCCGCCATGTTCGATCGAAACGAACAGGCCGTAGCCGCTGAACCACGAGGCGCGGCTCACCATGCCGTCAGCGGTCGCGTAGATGGGGGTGCCGACGGGCGCGGCAAGATCGACGCCCTTGTGGCCACGGCGACCGCCCAGAATGGGATGGTTGCGCATGCCGAAGTTGCTCGTCAGGCGGCTGTCAGCGAGGGGGTTGCGCGAGGGAATGGCGACCGATGCGATGCCGCCGACCTGAGCCTTCGGCTTGGCGGCCGCAAGACCTGTTTCCTCGTAGTTTTGCCAGGAGCTGAAAAGCTGGGTGAACTGCTCGTCTTCGTTACCGGCGGCTGAATTGGCGGCCTGGCTGGTACGAAGGGTGGAGGAGATGTCCGCAGCGGCAGCGCTGCTGTTGGCCATTGCCGGATGAGCGGCGATGGTAAGGCCCGCGGCGACACAGATACCGGTCACTGCGCGGAACTTGGCGAAGAATTTCGTTACGACCACTCGCAATACCTTGTTATCCGCCGAAACCCGAAGGGCCGACGTGCTTTCCAGCGCCCTGCAAGCAGGATGCGCCCGGTTTTCTGGAGATGGTCGGAACCCCCCGCCGTCTCTCGAGATGTGACTTATGTCGTTAGCTTCGGCTCAGGCAAGCGCTGTATACAGATCCCGCGATAAACCGGCTGCAAGGCGCGCCGAGTCGTTGAACGGTGGTTTCAGAGATCCCGGAAAGTGGCGGGAAACCAAGGTTTTCCAAAGTTCGGACGGGTCAGCGGCGAGTCGTTTCGCCGCCATTTCGAAATAGTTTGCGCCAAATCGGACGTGCCGAATTTCATCGTCAAGAATTCGTTTGAGGATGCGTGCGCCCCGGAAGTCTCCCACCGACTCGACGCGTGCAATGGTCGTTGGCGTGACGTCCAGCCCGCGCGCTTCAAGCACCATCGGCACCACGGCGAGCCGCGCGGCGACGTCGTGGCGGGTGTCGTGTGCAGCGCTCCACAGGCCGGCGTGTGCGGGAAGGGCGCCGTAGTGGCTGCCCAATGTATGCAGATGCCGCTCAAGCAGCATGAAATGCATGGCTTCGTCAGCAGCCACGCCCAGGAAGTCCGACACGAACGATCGGCCCATCTGTTCCCCGAACCGCCCGGCCATGTCGAGCGCCAGGTCGATAGCGACGAACTCGATGTGAGCCAGGGCATGCCACAAGGCGATCCGGCCGCGTTCGGAGCCGGCCTTGCCGCGCTTGGGCATCTGGCCCGGCGCCAGAAGTACCGGTGCCTCAGGCCTGCCCGGTGTCTCGGGCATGGCGGCATCGAACACGAAGTCGAGCTGGCCGAGGCGCCAGTCCCGCGCCACTTTGCGGGCGAGCATGACCTTGGCCCGCGGATCGCTTTCGCACAGGGCAAGGCGTATCGCGGCCGAGACGGTCACGCAGGGGCCGTTGGAGTGCATCAGAGAGCCTTTGCGGCCTCCAGGACCTTCGCGGCGTGGTCCTTCACCTTCACCTTGTCCCAGACCTGCGCGATCCGGCCGTCGGGGCCGATCAGGTAGGTGGTCCGCACCATGCCCATATAAGTGCGCCCGTAGTTCTGCTTCTCCGTCCAGATGCCCAGCGCGTCCGAAAGGCCGTTTTCCTCGGCGTCCGTCGCGAGCGGGGCCTTCAACTCGTGCTTGGCGATGAAGTTCTGGTGCTTCTTCGGCGCGTCCTTGCTGACGCCGAGCAGCGCCACGCCGGCAGCGTCGAACTCGCCCTTCAGCGCGGAGAAATCCAGGTTCTCGGTCGTGCAGCCGGGGGTGTTGTCCTTGGGATAGAAAAACACCACCAGCTTCTTGCCCGCAAAGTCGGAGGGTTTCACCGTGCCGCCCTCCGGCGTCTCCAGCGCGATGTCGGGGAACAGGTCGCCGGTGTGCGGGCGGGTCATCATGCTTCTATCTCCAGGGTCTCGCCGAACGCATCGTGCCATGCCTCCGCGATGTTGCGGCGGGCCTCGGCCAGTCCGGCTTCCAGCGTCTCCCAGTCGCCATAGCCGCACGCACGCACGAGAGCCAGACGCGCGGCGGGAGCGGGTACGCGCGCGTCCGGAGCGAGGAGGCGTCCCGCCACGAGCAGGCGCGTCAGTGTGTCGTGCGCGTCCCCCAGAGCGTCACGCACGAGACCTTCCGCGGCCAGCGCGCGAACCGCCTCCCCGAGATCGGGATTGAGCCCCGGTCCACCCTCGCGCAACTGTACGAAGTGGATGATGAACTCGAGGTCGACCAGCCCACCGCGCATCAGCTTCACGTCCAGCGCTCCGCCTGGCGGTTTGTGCCGCGCCATCTTCTCACGCATCTCCAGCACATCGCGCCGCAGCTTGTCGGCGTCGCGCGGGGCGGTAAGGACACTTCGCACGATTTCGGCAAGGGCTCTGCGACCCTGGTCCGAACCGTAGAGGGGCCGCGCACGGCAGAGCGCCATGTGTTCCCACGTCCACGCCTGCTCGCGCTGGTAGCGCTCGAAGCTGTCGAGACTGGCGGCGGGTGGGCCCTGTTCCCCTGAAGGCCGGAGCCGGGTGTCGACTTCGAACAGGGCGCCTTGGGCGGTGGCTACCGACAGGGCGGAGATCGCGCGCTGTGACAGGCGGTTGTAGTAATGGGTGGCTCCGAGCGGGCGCCGCCCGTCCGATTCCGACTGGTAGTCACCGTCGAACAGGTAGACGAGGTCGAGGTCGGAAGCGTGCGTGAGGACGCCGCCGCCCATGCGGCCAAGCCCCAGGATCAGCATTTCGCTACCGGCCACCCGGCCGTGCGTACGGCGGAATTCTTCGATCGCGGCATCCGTGAGTACGACCAGCGCCGCCTCCGCGATGCGCGCCAGCCCGTGGCCCACGGCGACCGGATCGTTGACCCCCTCGATGAGTTGGACCCCAAGCTTGAAACGCAGTTCACCCACCTTGCGGCGTACGGCGTCAAGCTTGCGTTCGTAATCGTCACCGGCCTCGAAGCGACGGAACTCGGCCACGAGCTCCTCCACCGGGCCGGGAAGATCGAAGGCGCTGGCGTCGATCAGCGGGTCGAGCAGGTCTGCCCGCCGGGCGAGCGCGTCGGCGAGCGGCGGTGCGAGGCCAAGGATGCGGGCCAGCATGTCGATCAGGGCCGGACGAGCCTGGAGCAGGTTGAACAGGTTGATCGCGCTGGGCAGGTTGTCGAGCAGTTCTTCCCACCGGGCGAGCGCCCGCTCCGGGTCAGGCGCGGAGGCGATCGCGGCGAGCAGATCCCTTCGAATGGCGGCGAACGCGGTCCGCGCCGCCTCCGATCGCAGCGCCCGAACCTTGCCGCCGAGCCAGCCGTCGATCCGTTGCGCCAGTCCCGCCGGATCGGCGAAGCCCAGCGCCTCGAGATCTTCGGGCAGGGTGGACTGATCGGGCACCGACACCGGCACCGCGCCGCTCGGAACGCTGGCCATGATGAGCGTGTCGTAGCGTTCGCCCACAGCCTCGGTGATCGAGGTCAGCTCGTCCAGCAGGCCCTGTCCGCTGTCCAGACCGTCAAGCCGGGCGACGGCTTCGATTCCTTCGGCACTTTTGGGGAGGCTGTGCGTCTGCTGATCCTGCATCATCTGCAGGCGGTGCTCGATCGTACGCAGGCGGTCGTAGCTTTCCCCGAGCAGCACCGCCTCTTCAAGCGGTATCAGCCCGGCCACCGCCAGCGCGTCCAGCGTGGCGCGGGTGCCGCGCAGGCGAAGGGCGGGATGGCGACCGCCATGTATCAGCTGGTGGGTCTGCGCGTAGAACTCCACTTCACGGATGCCGCCGCGCCCCTTCTTGAGATCGAAGCCCGGGCCGACCCGCGAACTGCCCCGTGCGCTCGCCCGGATCTGGGCGGTCAGCCGCCCGATCTCCGTGATGGCGCCGAAGTCCAGACTACGGCGCCACACGAAAGGGCGGATCGCGGTCAGGAACTCCTCGCCCGCCTTGACATCGCCGGCGCAGGCGCGTGCGCGAATGAAGGCCGCACGCTCCCATGTGAGGGCGGACGATTCATAGTGCGAGAGGGCACCGGCCACCGGGATGGCAAGCGGGCTTACCTCGGATGCGGGACGAAGGCGCAGATCGACCCGAAAGACATAACCTTCGTGATCCACGCGCGACAGCGTTTCGACGACCGTGCGGGCTACGCGCTGAGCAGCCTCGCCGGGTTCGTCGCGTTCGCGGCGAGGCAGGACCAGGGGATCGAACAGGAGGATGGGGTCAATGTCCGAGCTGTAGTTGAGCTCGCGCGCGCCATGCTTGCCGAGCGCCAGTGCGAAGAACCCCTTGGGCTGCGAGGGGTCGTAGTCCGGCACGCGCCGCCGGATGCCTGCGACGATCGCGGCGTCCAGAGCGCGGTCCGCGAAGGAGGAGAGCGTGCCGGTCACTTCAAGAAGAGGGAAGGCGCCGGCCAGGTCGCCTATGGCGAGCGCCAGGCTGAGAGCCTGCTTCTCCCGCCGGAGCGCGGCGCCGGTATCGGGCGCGCTGGTTCCGGCCTCACGGGCCAGCGCAAGGGCGCCTTCACCGTCCCCCGCCTCCAGACGCTCGGTGATGCCCGGCAGGCGATCCAGCGCGCTGGCGAGGAAAGGGGCGTGGGCGCGGGCGCGGGCGATGGCGCTTGTCCAGTCGGCACTCATGCCCGCTTCCTGCCCGGTGACGGCGCGCCGGGCAATAGGGCGAACAGCCCCGCCGAGCCTTGCGGCTCATCCTCGTGCCGCCACTTGTGCCTCACAATCGGGTCTGGCACCTGTGAGGTTCTTCCAGATGAGGTGCCTTGATGAAGGTTTACATGCCCCTTGCCGTCGTTGCCCTTGGCCTGTCGGTGGCCGCTGCGGGCCAGAGCGGCGCATTGCCCAAAGGGACAGCGCTGCCCCCGCCGCCGGAGGCCGGCGCCCAGCCGGACGTGCCGGTCGACCTGATGAAGGAGGTGACCCGGCGCCTGTCCGCCGACGACTTCGAGGGGCGCGCACCCAGCACCGCGACAGAGCCAAGGGTGCTCGACTACATCATCGCGCAGTTCAAGGCGGCCGGGCTCCAGCCGGGCAACAAGGGTGAGTGGCTGCAGGCCGTTCCCACGGTCGAGATCACGGCGCAGAACCATACGCCCCTCACCATCGGTGGTCCCTCGACACAGCTGTCGTTCAAGCCAGGCGAAGATTTCGTGGCGGTCAGCTACCGCGTGACGCCAAGGACCCGGATCGCAAACAGCGAACTGGTCTTCGTGGGATACGGTATCAACGCGCCCGAACTCGGCTGGAACGACTACGCAGGCGTCGACATGAAGGGCAAGACCGCGGTCATCCTCGTCAACGACCCCGACTACGCGATGAAGGGTGAGGAGGGGCTCTTCCGGGGGCGCCGCATGACCTATTATGGCCGCTGGACCTACAAGTTCGAGGAAGCCGCACGGCAGGGCGCGACGGCCGCGTTGATCGTCCATGACACCTTCCCCGCCGCCTACGGCTGGAATGTCGTGAATTCGAGCTGGACCGGCGCGCAGTATTCGGTCCAGACGCCGAACGATGCCATGGACCAGACCATGGCGAACGGCTGGGTGCAGAAGCCGGTGGCGGAAGCCATCTTCAAAGCGGCGGGCAAGGACTTGGCGGCGCTCACCAAGGCGGCTCAGACGAAGGGTTTCAAGGCCGTGCCGCTTGGCCTCACGGCGGGCCTCGGCTTCGACAACGCCATCCGGCGGTCCACCTCAAGCAATGTCGTCGGCATCCTGCCCGGCACGTCCCGCCCCGATGAGGTCGTGCTCTACTCGGCGCATTGGGACCACCTTGGCCGCTGCACGGCGGACAAGACCGGTGACGACATCTGCAACGGTGCGGTGGACAACGCCGACGGCGTGGCCGCGATCACAGCTATCGCGAAGATGAACGCCGAAGCGGGTGCGGCCGAGCGGAGCCAGGTCTTTGTGGCCCTCACCCTCGAAGAGTCGGGACTGCTGGGTTCGGAATACTACGCTGCCAATCCCATCTACCCGCTCGATCACACGGTCGGCGGCGTGAACGTGGACGCGTTGCTGCCTACGGGCCGGGCGAAATCCTATACCCAGACCGGGGGAGACAAGTCCGAGCTGGGGGACATCTACCTCAAGGCGCTGGCGGCGCGTGGCCTATCGGACGTCCCGGAAGATCATCCCGAACATGGCGGCTACTACCGCTCCGACCATTTCAGCCTCGCCAAGCGCGGCGTGCCGATGTTCAATGTCGGGCGCAGCAACGATCTTGCCTCGGGCGGAACGGTGGCCGGTGAAAAGGCGGCCCAGGCTTACAACCAGGACCAGTACCATGGCCCGGCCGATGAATATTCTGAGGACTGGGACTGGAGCGGGATCGCGCAGGACGTCGAACTCTTCTACGCGCTCGGCCGCGAACTGGCGGATGGCACCACCTGGCCGAACTGGCGCAAGGGCGACGAATTCCGCGCCGTTCGCGACAAGGCATGCGCCGCAGCGACCAAAGGATGCAACACCAAGTGACTTTCGCCCTTCCGCCCGAATGGAGCCCGCAGGACTGGATCTGGATCGGGTTCCCCCATGACCCGGTCGAGTGGCCCGGTTTCCTTGAACGGGCGCAGGAGCAGATGGCTGCCTTCGCCAACGCCGTTGCGGAAAGCGGCCAGGAAGTCCGCCTCATCGTGCGCGATGAAACCAATCGCGCGCGGGCATCGGAACTGGTGTCGGAGACGGTGAAGCTGGACACGCGGCGCTATGGCGACGTGTGGCTCAGGGACACCGGCCCGCTGGTCGTCACCGATGCGCACGGCCATCGTAAGGCCATGCGTTTCGGCTTCAACGGCTGGGGCGGGAAGTACCTGATGGACGGGGACCAGGAGATCGGCGAGGAACTGGCGCGTGAAGCCGGCCTCGATGTCGAGACGGGCGACTGGATCCTCGAGGGCGGAGCGATCGACGGTGACGGCACCGGACTGGTGGCGGTTACCGAGCAGGTATTCCTCAATCCCAACCGTAACCCGCACCTGACCCGCGCCGACCTGGACATGCGGCTGGCGCGCGATCTTGGCTATGACCGGGTGCTGTGGCTGGGCGAGGGGCTCATCAACGATCACACCGACGGCCATGTCGACAACCTCGCGCGGTTCGTGGCCCCGAACCGGCTGGCGGTGCCTCGCGCCACTGGACCGAATGATCCGAACGCCGCGATCTACGCGGATGCCAAAGCGCGTGCCGAGGCGATGGGTGTCGAGGTCGTCGAAGTGCCCTCGCCGGGGAGGGTGGAGACCGACGGCCGGATCGAACCCGCGAGCTACATGAATTTCGCGATAACCTCCAGGCTGGTGGTCGTCCCGATCTACGGCACGGCGCATGACGACGAGGGGGTAGCCGCCATTGCCGCGCTGTTCCCGGATCGCGATACGGTCGGCATCATGGCCGATGCGGTGCTGGCCGGCGGTGGATCCTTCCACTGCTCCAGCCAGCAGATGCCCTCCGCGTAGAAAACCCGTAACACTTTGGAAACCCATGCGCGCGCATAGCCGTGCGCATGGCACCCATCGTGGCTCTTGCGCAGGCTCATCTCTCCGGCACTGGTATCGAGTGGCTGCGCCCCCTGATCGTGAGCGGTTGTGCGCTGGCGCTCATCCTGGCGCGCGACGCATTGCCGTTCTGACCTCTACAGGGTGTCGAACGGTCGAGGCGGTCCGGCGATAAACGTCGTCACGTCAGCGTCATACGGGCAGCGGGCAGCAGCAGTCCGCCGCACTTGCTGCACTGCACACCTTCATATTGCGATGCAGCAAAATTTTGTCGCATTCCGATGATGCAATTGAAACCACCGGCACCCACTCTCAAGGCTCCTCGTTTGGTGGAGACGACAATGCGCAACATGAATGACCACGACCGCGATCGCGACCGGGCCCGCTTGCGCGAATCGCTGATTGGAAACGGTCTGCTTTTCCTGTTCGGCTGCGGCGTTCTGGGCTTCCTCGTGGCGGTGGACCGTGTAGACTGGTTCTCGATCCGGCCTGCTACCGGGAGCTCTGTCGCCATGGCTCGTGCCAGTGAGAGGGCACCCAGAGTGGGGCCGGCAGTGGGTCAACCGGTAAGCGCGGAGCCTCTCAAGACCCCATGATCGTAGCCAAGATACCCGGTTCCCGTCGCGTCTTTCAGGAGATCTGGAAGCCGCTGGCTCTTCTGTTCGTATGGGATGTGGTGGTGACGATCACGTACTACGTCCTGCCCTTTACGGCACCGGAACTGCCTATCACTTTGTTTGGCTCGGCGCTTGCGCTGTTCCTCGGCTTCCGCAGCAACTCGGCCTACCAGCGCTGGTGGGAGGGGCGCGGGCTCTGGGGTCTGATGATCAACGCCAGCCGCAACATCGCGCGTGCTGCCCGCAACTTCATGCCCGATCCCGATGCCTCGGACCTGAAGCGGAAGATCGTCTATCGTCAGATCGCCTACGTGAATGCACTGCGCTGCCAGTTGCGTCGTCTGCCACAGGACGAAGAGGTTCTGCGCCTTCTTCCCAAGCATGAGAAGGACTTGGCGCTCCAGCGGGTCAACGTGGCCAACGGTATCCTTGACGGCACCGGCCGCCGTATCGACGAAGCACGCCGCAAAGGCTGGATTGACACCATCCAGCAGGCGCAGATGGAGGCCGTCCTCGTCGACATCGCAAACGCGCAAGGCGGCATGGAGCGGTTGAAGAACACGCCGCTGCCCTTCCAGTATCGCTTCATACCGAAAGTCTTCACGCACCTGTTTTGCGTTCTCCTGCCGATCGGGCTCGTCGAGACGCTGCAGTTCGCGACGCCGCTGGGTTCGACGATGGCGGGGCTGATGTTCCTGGCGGTCCTCGCAATCGGCGACGATCTCGTCGACCCTTTCGCCAATGACGTCCACGACCTGCCACTCAACGCCATGTGCCGCACGATCGAGATCGACCTGCTTCAGTCCATCGGCGAGGACGCGCCGGAGCCGGTCACGCCTGACAGGCACGGCGTGCTGTGGTAATCGTCACCGCATGAAGCTTTACACGGATCGTCAGGTCGCCAGCGCCGCGTTGCGCTTCGGCAAGGTTTTCAGCGCAGAAGCGCGTGCGGATCTCAGCCCGGTCGGCCTTCTTGCGATTGGCGCGATGGTGACCGGCATCCTTCTGGGCAGTGCGGTGATCGTGGCCGTCGCGACAGCTGGCTCGAAGAAGGCGAAGGAGCATGGCCCCTCTCCATCGTCGTTACCGCCGCGCTGAATCGGCGCGCTACGAGCGGCAACGGGGCAGGGGGCGAAGGTCTCCGACGCCCCCGGGATGCGTCCTTATTCCTTCTTCGACGCGAACCAGATCACGTGCTTGGGCCCCTTGCCGTTGCTCCGTGAAGCGACCTTCACCTCGTTGACGAAGAACCCGGCCTTTTCCAGCCGCCGGGTGAACGCAGGATCAGGCCCTGCGGACCAGATCGCCAGCACGCCGTCCGGTGTCAGCGCCCGCTTGGCCGCCCGTAAACCCGCGAGGGAATAGAGGACGTTGTTGTCCTCCCGCACCAGACCGTCCGGCCCGTTGTCGACGTCGAGCAGGATGGCGTCGTAATCGCCCATGCCCGCGCCGATGACGGTGGAGACGTCGCCCATCAGCAGGTTCACGCGCGGATCGTCCAGGCAGCCCTGCTGGACATGCGCCATGGGGCCACGCGCCCATTCGATGATCTCGGGCACGAGTTCCACCACGGTTGCCTGAGCGTTTTCGGGCATCACCTTCAGGGCCGCCCTGAGAGTGAAACCCATGCCGTAGCCTCCGATCAGCATGTGAGGCCGCCGGGAGTTCCGGATGCGCTCCCATGCCATCGTCGCGAGAGCTTCCTCCGACCCCCACTTGCGCGTGCTCATCAACTCATTGTGACCGAGCACGATCATGAAGTCCTGGTCGTGCTTGAAAAGCTCGAGCTTTTCTCCGCCCGGAACCCACGCGGTGTCGATGAGCTCGCGCTGGATCATGCCTTCAGGTCCGGAGCCAGAGCCTCACCCTTGAGCAGCGCGATCGCGTCCTCAAGCGACATGACCTTCTGGTGCTCGGCGCCCAGCGTGCGGATCGCCACGGTGCCTTCCTCGGCCTCCCGCTTGCCCACCACGAGAAGGTGCGGAACCTTCTTCAGCGAATGCTCGCGCACCTTGTAGTTGATCTTCTCGTTGCGCAGGTCCGTTTCGGTGCGAACGCCCGCGGCCTTCAGTTTGGCCGTGACTTCGGCGGCATAGCCGTCGGCGTCGGACACGATCGTGGCGACGACCGCCTGCACCGGCGCAAGCCACACCGGCAGCTTGCCCGCAAAGTGTTCGATCAGGATGCCGATGAAGCGTTCGTACGAGCCGAAGATCGCGCGGTGCAACATGACCGGGCGGTGCTTCTCGCCGTCCTCGCCGATGTAGCTGGCGTCGAGGCGCTCAGGCAGCACGCGGTCGGACTGGATCGTGCCGACCTGCCAGGTGCGGCCGATCGCGTCGGTCAGGTGCCATTCCAGCTTGGGCGCGTAGAAGGCGCCTTCGCCGGGCAGTTCCTCCCAGCCATATTCCTCGGTGGCAAGACCGGCGCGGACCACAGCGTTGCGCAGCTCGTCCTCGGCCTTGTCCCACATCTCGTCGCTGCCGAAGCGCTTTTCGGGACGCAGGGCAAGCTTTATGGAATAGGTGAAGCCGAAGTCCTTGTAGATGCGGTCGGCCAGTTCGCAGAACGCCTGGACTTCGCTGACGATCTGATCCTCGCGGCAGAAGATGTGGGCATCATCCTGCGTGAACTGGCGCACGCGCATCAGGCCGTGAAGCGCGCCGTGCGGTTCGTTGCGGTGGCAGCAGCCGTTCTCGTAGAGGCGCATCGGCAGTTCGCGGTAGGACTTGATCCCCTGGCGGAAGATCAGGACGTGCGCAGGGCAGTTCATCGGCTTGAGCGCCATCCACTCCGCCGCATCCGACACGATCGGGCCTTCGTCCTCCACATTGGGCACTTCGTCCGGAATGACGAACATGTTCTCGCGGTACTTGCCCCAGTGACCCGACTGCTCCCACTGGCGCGCGTCCATGACCTGCGGGGTCTTCACCTCGCGATAACCGGCGCCGTCGATGGCGCGGCGCATGTACGCTTCCAGTTCACGCCAGATCAGGTAGCCCTTGGGGTGCCAGAAGACCGAACCGTGCGCTTCGGCTTGAAGATGGAACAGGTCCATTTCGTTGCCGAGCTTGCGATGGTCGCGCTTCGCGGCCTCCTCAAGGCGCGTCAGGTGTGCGGAGAGTTGCTTCTTGTTCAGCCAGCCGGTGCCGTAGATGCGGCTGAGCATCGCGTTGTTCTGGTCGCCGCGCCAGTAGGCACCCGAGACCCGCGTCAGCTTGAAGGCGCTCGGATCCAGCTTGCCGGTGGAGGGCAGGTGCGGGCCGCGGCACATGTCGAGCCAGTCCTCGCCGGACCAGTAGACCGTCAGCGGCTCGTCACCCGGCAGTTCGGCGGCCCATTCGGCCTTGAACGTCTCGCCCTGCTGCTTCCAGCGGCTGATGAGCTGTTCCCGATCCCAGACTTCGCGACGCAGCGGCTTGTCGGCGGCGATGATCCTGCGCATTTCCGCTTCGATCGCGGGCAGGTCCTCGTCCGTGAACGGGCGGTCCTTCGGCGCGAAGTCATAGTAGAAACCGTCGTCCGTCGATGGGCCGAAGGTGATCTGCGTTCCGGGGAACAGCGCCTGCACGGCTTCGGCCAGAATGTGCGCGTAATCGTGCCGGGCCAGATCCAGCGCTTCGGCCTCGTCGCGGCTGGTGATCAGCGCAAGCTGCGAATCACCGGTGAACGGAAGGGAAAGGTCAACCAGTTCGCCGTTGATCTTCGCGGCAAGGGCCGCCTTGGCAAGGCCCGGGCCGATGGCTGCAGCGACATCAGCAGGAGTCGATCCCTGCGGCATCTCGCGAACGGAACCGTCGGGAAGGCTGATCTTGAACATTTCGGACATGGACGGACTCATCTTTCGTTTGCCCCATGCGATACCAAAGCATGTGGGCGGCAAAGCGTCTGGGATTTGGAGCGCGCCATGGCACAAGCGCGCCTTCAGGTGAAGGTGCGGCGTCCGTTAAATGGCTTCGCATGCTGGAACAGACGCCGTTTTCGCCAGAGCCGGGTGGGGATGCTCGCGTTCAGGCGGCCATCCACCACGCCGGGGGAAGCCGGGTCGTCCGATAGTCATCGTGGCCGTGGACGATGGCGGCATGAGGCGAATCTCGGCATCGGCTCGCCAAAGACCAATCGAACGACGGGTCCTCACGCAGGGCGCCAACGGTCTTTCGCTCCCGATGGCGATGCTGTAAGATCGGCCTTACGCGACAACGTAGGGGTGAGCGATGGCTTCCGGGCCACACCGACGCAGACGAGGTACACGAATAGGCGTGGCAGTTGCCATTGCTGCGGTGCTTGCTCTCTCCATTGGCGTGGTTCAGGCCTGGGACGAGCCCGTCTCTCGGCGCGAAAGCACGCTGACGGGTGCCTTGGGAACCGATGGCAAGCTCGTGCTGCGCGTGATGGCGCCAACCCTCTACTGACGCTTCAGTGCAGGGTAGGTGCCGCTGGCCTGCGTTCGCTCAGCTTGGCCAGAATGACCACCGAAAGCCATCCGGCTGTCATGCAGACCCATGGCATGACAGGGTAGTGGAAGCGGGACTGACCGGAGAATACCAGGCAGATCAGCGTCGGATACAGCGCGATGCCATAGGGCGTCAGCCACCAGCCCAGCCACCGTTGGCCGTCCTTCCGCCGACGGGCGACCATCACGAAGAAGGCAACCGCGAACGCTGCCATCAGCAGCAGATAATAGGCCTGGTTGAGCAGCCGAACGGCGCGATAAGCTATTTCGATACGCTCATAGCCCTGTGCGCCGGCCTGGTAGGCCCACTCGGCTTCGCCATCGGGTAGCCAGAGCCGAAGAAGTTTCTTTAGAACCAGTTCGAGGAAGCGGTCCGGGTTCTCGGCGATCCAGGCGATGGCCAGCCCGCGCGCTGCGGCATCCCGGCTTACTTCGTCGAGCCCGGCGCGCGCCATGAGGTCCTTCACGACGGTGGCATTGGGGGAGTAGTCCCCTGTGGCGCTGTCGTGGTTGCCGGTCAGCAGCGTATAGCCCCCGTTGGTGGAGACGGCGATCCAGTGCCCAAGCTGCACCTGGTTGCGGATTGTCCAGGGCAGCACGGTCGCCGCTGCCACGGCCAGCACCAGCAGGCCTTCTGCGAAGAGGCGCGGGAAGCGGCCGAGAAGAGGGTCCTTGCGCAGCCAGTCAATCGCGAAGAGAACCGGTATGACAACCACCGTCTGCGCCTTGACGAGGGTGGCGAACCCGAAGAGCACACCGGCGCTGACAAGGTGCAGCCAATGACTGCGGGCCACGATGATCCAGCACGCTGTCATCAGAAGGGCGGTGTAGAACACTTCCGTAAGGGCAAGCGGAACATAGCCGATCGCGTTCGGGTAGACGGCCAGCAGCAGAAGGCCCGCTCGCGCCGCCGCTTCGGACCCGAACAGGCGGCGCCCCAGCACCAGTGTGAGCGCTCCGGTAAGTGCAGCGCAGGCCAGATTGAACAGGCCCACCACGCCGGTGGACACGCCGAACTGGAAGAACACAAGGCTGAGCGCCAGCGGCCAGCCCGGCGGCCAGAATGCGGTCGGAGCGCCCGCGTTGTCGAGGTAACCCTGCCCCGCAGCCAGACTTGCCGCCCGCAGGTAGTACCATTCGGCATCGGACGTCGGCTGTACGTCGATCAGCAGCACCGCCGCGCGCAGGGCGAGATAGATCGCCCATATGCCCGCCAGCACCCGGCGATCGGAAGCGAACCATTCAAGCCGCAAGGCAAGCCGGGTAGGCCGGGAGGGAAAGCGGATGACTTTGGCGCTCATATCGGCCCGAAGTTGCTGATCGGGTTCTAAAAGCCGATTCGCAGCAGGTGGTCCAGCGGTTTCGACGGCGAATACGGTCTCCGCCTTGCCGTGGCGCGTGCGGGTTCCCAATAAGGGGCCATGACTTCGACCAGCTACCTCGATCTTTCGGACGGGCGTTCCATCGCGTACCGCTTCACGCCCGGCAACGGCCCCGTCATCGTCTTCCTGCCGGGCTACATGTCCGACATGGCCGGTTCGAAGGCGGCTGCGCTGTTCGACATGGCCCGGGCCAGCGGTCTTCCCTGCCTCCTGTTCGACTATTCCGGATGCGGAGAGAGCCCCGGCGATTTCGCCGACGGCACGCTTTCGCGCTGGAAGGCGGAGGTCCTTGCCCTGATCGCGGCGCTCGAGACGGACGAGAAGATCGTGCTCGTGGGATCCTCGATGGGAGGATGGCTGATGCTCATGGCCGGGCTGGCGCTGGGCGATCGCCTGGCTGGCCTGGTCGGCATCGCGGCTGCGCCGGACTTCACCGAGTGGGGCATTCCGCAGATGGACAAGGCCCTGCTGGCCGACGGCGAGACGATCTTCGAGGACAATCCCTACGGCCCGGAGCCGACTCCGACTCACCCGGGCTTCTGGGCGGACGGACAGGCCAATCTCATGCTCGAGGGGGAGATCGCCATCGATGCTCCCGTCCGCCTGCTGCACGGCCAGCGTGATGCGGACGTGCCCTGGGACATCGCACTGCAACTGGCCGAACGCCTGCGTTCACAGGATGTGCAGGTAACTCTCGTCAAGGACGGCGATCACCGTCTCTCGCGCGATAGTGACATTCGCCTGCTGCTGCGCACTGTCGCGGAATTGGTGCTGCCGCGCGCGCCGGAGGCTTCTGCGGAGTCCTGAATAGACATGTCCCCCGTGCTTCTCCTGCTTCCCCTCACGGCCCAGGTCGGACCGGCCTCCGCGCTGCCCAGCGCGACCCGGCCTTATGCCTCGTCCCTTCCGATCGAGATCATCGAGAAGAAAGACAAGGAGGACCGGGACAGGCGAGCCCGTGAAGCCCGTAATGTCGCCCTGCCCTCCCGCGGCCCCGATGGCAATGGCTGCCTTGCCGCGGTCGAGGCCAATCCCGAACGCTCCGCAGAACTCGCACGGACGGCGCTGGGGGATGCCATCGGGCGCGAGCGGGTGCGGGCCGGGCTGTGTCTGGGCGTCGCGCTGTCCGAGCTGAACCGCTGGGATGAGGCGCGCGTCGCCTTCATCAATGCCCGCGATGCCGCTGAGGCAACCGATCATGCCAGCCGGGCCCGTCTCGGGGCCATGGCGGGGAACGCGGCGCTGGCGGCCGGAAAGGCCGGAGAGGCGCTATCGCTGCTGGCCCCCGCCGCGACCGATGCCAAGATCGTCGGCGATACCGAACTTGCTGCCTCGATCGCACTGGACCGCGCGCGTGGCCTTGTCGCGGTGAAGCAGCCGGAAGAGGCGGCAAACGCCCTTGCCGAGGCGCGTGCGGCTCAGCCGTCAAATCCGCAGGCATGGCTGCTTTCCGCCACGCTTTCCCGGCGGCAGGACAAGCTGTCGCAAGCGCAGGCGGAGATCGAAAAGGCCGCTGGCCTGGCGCCTCAGGATCCGGAGATCGGCCTTGAAGCCGGCGTCATCGCCATGTTGTCCGGCAACGAGGCCGCAGCGCGGCGGAGCTGGGACTCCGTGATCGCGGCAGCCCCGCAATCGGACGCGGCGACCACGGCGCGCAATTATCTTTCCCAGCTTGGTGCGGAGGCCGCGCCGGGCAAGGCACAATAAAAAGGTTTTCCCATGGTTCCGCTTTCTGTTCTCGATCTCGTCACCGTCCGCGAGGGCGGAACCGTGGCCGAAGCCCTCGACATCAGCGTGCGTACAGCGCAGGCGGCCGAGCGCACCGGCTACAAGCGCTACTGGGTGGCAGAGCATCACGGGATGGAGGGCATCGCCGGCGGCGCCACGTCCGTGGTGCTCGCGCACCTTGGCAACGCCACCAGCACGATCCGAATCGGTGCGGGCGGGATCATGCTCCCCAACCACACGCCCTATGTCATAGCCGAGCAGTTCGGCACGCTGGCGGCGCTTTTCCCGGGTCGGGTCGATCTCGGCCTCGGCCGGGCACCCGGCGCGGACGGGCGGCTTGCCCATGCCTTGCGCAAGGACATCCATGCCGCGGCCGAGCGCTTCCCCAACGATGTGGTGGAACTGCAGGCGCGCTTCGCCGGACAGGCGGCAGGCGGAGTGCCGTCGCCGCAGGCCGCCGGAGCGGATGTCGAGATGTGGATACTGGGGTCAAGCCTCTTCGGCGCGCAACTGGCTGCCATGCTGGGGCTGCCCTATGCCTTCGCCTCGCACTTCGCGCCTGCGGCCCTGGATGACGCAGCCCGCGTCTACCGCGAGCGGTTTCAGCCTTCGGAAACCCTGAAGAAGCCGCACTTCATGGCCGCGATCAATGTCCTGGCGGCGGATACGGACGAGGAAGCGCATTATCTCGCATCCTCCACGGACCAGAGCTTCGTGGCGCTGCGTTCGGGCAATCCCGGGCGTCTGCAGCCGCCCGTGCGCGACTACCGGGCCGGGCTTCCCGGTGCGGCCCGTGCCATGCTTGAGCAGGTGCGGTCGGTCACCGCGGTGGGCACCCCGCAGGCGGTGCGTTCGGGTATCGAGGAATTCGTGGCGCGTACTCAGGCGGACGAGTTGATCGTCAGCGTCGCGACCTACGATCCGGAGGCACAAATCCGTTCGCTCGAGTTGACGATGGAAGCTCTGAAATAGATGCACCCGGTGCGGGAACGGACACGCTAAGGGGCGATACCGCAACGCGGTTGCGTGAGAGGCATTGACCGCGCGCGAAAATTGCGGAACGCAGGCGCCCATGGAAAAAGCAGACGTTGTCATCGTGGGAGCGGGGCATGGGGGTGCGCAGTGCGCGCTTGCCCTGCGCCAGAACGGGTTCGAGGGAACCATCACCGTCATCGGCCGGGAGCCGGAGTACCCGTACGAGCGTCCGCCGCTCTCCAAGGAGTACTTCGCGC
>NZ_PPSM01000038.1 GCF_002916655.1 Novosphingobium sp. HII-3 | reverse complement strand
GTGCTCGGCCAGGAGACTTTCTCCCGCGAAGCATGGGACTTGGTCGGCCGCAAGGTGTCCAAAGCCCGGCTGATCAACGATATCTACGAGACCGCCTGCGCCTCCGTGGCGCTACCTGTCGACGAGGGGAGCATGAGAAAGTTGGGGGTCATGCCGCCTTCCGTTCGTCCCTCCACCTCTGAAAGTCATTGGCCAACGTGCCATCAAGGGTACGGACGCGGAGTTGCACAAGCAGATGCACCCCTCTGGGCGTCCACTGCATCTGTTGCTTCTTTGCGAAGCGCTTTGCGACGACCTGGTTGACGGTCGATTCCACGAAGGCGGTCGAGACTGCTTCGCCATATCGTCGTCGCTCGCCATAGTTCGGGATCATGCTGGCATTGGCGCTGATATAGCTTTCGAACTCCCGCAAATGCTTGAGGAGATTGCGAGCTTGCGGCGAGACCTGTGGGTGGCTCATCGGCTCGTCGGTGACATCCGGATCTGTCGCACCAAGCATTCTGGTCTCGACGTCGCCGATTAGGTCGAGAGCACGGCGCCAGTTGCCGTGCCAGAGGAAGTGCCGAACTCGCTCGAGAGTGGCGACGGCCACGTCTTTATCCGTCTCGGATGGGGGCGGCAATCCGCGCGCGATCTGCTGCATGACCGTCACCCGCATGGCGATGTGGAAATAGTCGAGGACATGCTCGGCGTTCGGCCGCATGTCCCATTGAAGATTGCGGACGTTCCTGCCACCATCGGACATGAAGGTGATCTCACGGTCCATCCCGACGCCTTGCTCCAGCAGCAATTCATGAAGGCGACGACGCGGCCTGTCGTCATGTCCGACCACGAAGCCGAACCGGCGCGTTGGCTCGCTAATTTCGCCATCCTCGCCCGGATCGACGACGGACTTACCCACGATCACCTCGAAATTGTTCGGCCGATCGTACCATGATCGTACATAGCCTCCATCGATCCCGACAGTGACAGGCGGTCCTGGCAGCGGACCATCGGTCCAGTCCGCCTCGCAGCCTTCGATGAAACAGCGTCGCTCGGTGCCAAGCTCGGCTTCCAAACGCTCCGCGACGCGTAGGGTGTCCTGCCGGATCGTCGTCGCGTTGATCGCGTCACCGATCGGAAGGACGTCGGCAAGGCGTTCCGCGGTGATGCCGTAGGACGCGAGCGAAGCCCAGCGCGCCTCTAGCTCGAGAAGGTCCGGCGTGACGCGTTCGGGCAGCGCCGCCACGATCGGCGCCGCGATACCCGCTGTGGGTTTACATGTACATCGCCGGAACCTGGTACTTGGCACGGCGATCTTTCCGAACGGCGTGCGCACCATGATCGAACGATGATCCTTGATTTGCCTTGCTGATCCGCAGCACGGACAAGCGCGCTGGCGGCGACACCAGTCGAGCGCCTGGGTCTGAACCACAGCGAGCTGCAGCGCGGCCAGCAGTCGCTTGCTCTCCGCGATCCTGAGACCGAGATCATCGATCGTAAGCGTGTCGTCGTCGCGTTCGATGACGGCGATGGATATGCCGCTGGTTGGCCTGTCGTCCGTTGCTGCGGTGAGGGTGATGGTGAAGCGCATGAGCTCATTCCTCCATGAAGAAGGGAACTCATTGGCCGGCACATCGGTGCCGCCGTCCGAAACCGACCGGTTACGGTCACCTACAGCTAACCCTGTCCATAAAATAGCCTTACCATCTTGCGGACACACCAATTTTACTGGACACCCCTTCCGGACAATCGAGGCCGGATCCATGTCACGCACCTTTGCCTATCTGCGCGTTTCGACCGTCGACCAGACGACCGACAACCAGTTGCACGAGATTGAGGCCGCTGGCTTTGCAGCGCAGCCGCGGCGGATCGTCGCCGAAACCATCTCCGGGTCGGTTGCGGCGAAAGAACGCAAGGGTTTTGCCCGGTTGCTTGACCGGCTAGAGGATGGCGACGTCCTCGTCGTCACCAAGCTCGACCGGCTCGGCCGCAACGCGATGGATGTGGCGAGCACCGTCGCCGATCTCGATCGCATGGGCGTTCGCGTCCACTGCCTGGCGCTGGGCGGCGTCGATCTCACCTCGTCGACAGGCAAGCTCACGATGGGCGTTATCAACGCGGTCGCCGAATTCGAGCGCGACCTGCTGATCGAACGCACCCAGGCCGGGCTACGCCGCGCGCGGGCGGAGGGCAAGGCCATCGGACGGCCTGCGAGCCTTACAACAGACGAGCGCGCCGAGGTCGAGCGCCGCCTTGAAAGCGGCGAAACCGTGTCCGCGCTCAGCAAGGCGTTCTCGACAAGCCGGCAGACGATCATGCGGGTACGCGATGACAGACGCGCTCAAGCCGAGCTTGCCTGAGCATCAGTCCACAGACATTGGCCGGTCCTTGCCGACAAACTCAGCCTTCAACGCGAGATTGATGGCGCGGCGATCGATGGAATCTGGATCGTAGCGCAGCAGCGGATCATCTGGACCGTCGAACCCGGCGCGGTCAGCTGGCGTCCACTCTTCGCCGTCATCTTCCTCGCCGTCGCTGGTATCGTTTTCATCCAGAAAGTCATCCAGGCCATTTCCCTGATCGAAGCGCAATTCATCGAGACGTTCGAGCAATCGCTCATATCCACCCGGTCCGCCGATATCCTCAGGCGGACCGGCGCGAGCACCATCGGTGCAGACCGGCCAGGGCTTGTCTGCGCTCGGTTGTTCACGCGCTTCGACGCGGATCTCGTGCTCCCAGAAATCGCCGAAGTCGTATTCGTACATCATGCGTTGCCGCACTCGCAGCGACAGGTCGGCAAGTGTCAGTTCCCTCAGAATTTTCCCGTCCTCGACAAGGTGGTGACGCTCACCCGTCCTTTGCGTGCCGAAACGGCGCCCATGCACCTTGAAAGCATGGAGATGATAATCTTCCCAACCAAACGCGATCTGGATTACCCGGTGCAGACCAAAAAGCGTCAGATCGCTGCGAACCAGCAAGCGTCGCCAAATCATCGGCGATATATCCCGGAGGCCGACCTTCAGACGGTAAGCGACAAGCGGAGCCGGTTTCGACATGCTCCTAAAGCTACCGGATCAGCACCGTCACCCCCAGCTTTTTTATGCCCCCCAAGGAGGCAATGATGAGCGAGACAATGAAGGCGGTTCGCCTGCACGCGTTCGGCGGCCCGGACGTGCTCCGCTACGAGGATGCGCCCCGCCCCACCTTGGCGGCTGGTGAGGTACTGGTCCGCGTCCACGCGGTCGGCCTCAATCCGCCGGACTGGTATCTCCGTGACGGCTACCGCTCGCTTCCCCCCGAGTGGCAACCGCATCCCGCCTTTCCGCTGATCCTCGGATCGGACGTGTCCGGCGTCGTCGCCGCGCTCGACGATGGCGTGGAGGGATTTAGCGTCGGCGACGAGGTCTACGCGATGGTCCGTTTCCCGCAAAACGTCATGGAAGGCAGCAAGGCCTATGCCGAATATGTCAGCGTGCCGGCATCGGACCTCGCGCGCAAACCGGGCATCGACCATGTTCACGCGGCGGCTGCGCCCATGTCGCTGCTGACGGCCTGGCAGTTCCTGATCGATCTGGGTCATGACGAACCCAACCCGTTCCAGTCATTTACCCATGCACACGCGCAGCTCGAAGGCCGAACGGTCCTTGTCAACGGCGCCGGCGGCGGTGTCGGGCACCTCGCCGTGCAACTGGCGAAGTGGAAGGGCGCGCGCGTCATCGCGGTCGCGTCGGGCAGGAACGAGGCGCTGATGCGCGAGCTCGGCGCCGATCAGTTCATCGATTACACCAGGACGGCGGCCGACGAGATCGTGCGCGACGTGGACGTCGTGCTCGACGCCGTGGGCGGACCGGATACCGGCCGCTTCTTCCGCACCCTGAAGCGTGGCGGTTCTCTATACCCGGTCTATCCGCTGGGCTTCACCGGACATGCCGAAGCCGAGACGCTGGGCATTACCGTCTCGACGACACAGGTCCGTTCGAGTGGCGCGCAACTGGCCGAGGCGGCCCGCCTGCTTGACGACGGCACCATCCGCATCGTCGTCGACAGCATCTTCCCGCTCGCCGACGCCGCCCGTGCCCACGAACGCGCCGCCCGTGGCAATATCCAGGGCAAGATCGTCCTCTCCGTCGCCTGACCAAACCACGGATAGTCTGGCCCTTGGCAACGCTGATGGCTGGAGAACATCAGGATGTTGGCGATCGCCGGTCTTTCCTTCGTCGCTCAGGGCTTGAGAAGAACCTTGCCTGCTTTGCCCGCTGTCAGCGATGCGCGAACGGCGTCAGCGACCTGATCCAGCCCGAATACCGCCCCTGCCGGCAGTTTCAGCTCGCCACTGGCGACGAGGCGGATAAGTTCTCCAAGCAGCCGGCGCTTGGCTTCGGCGGGCATGGCGGCACTCACCTTGGAGCCCCAGAAGCCCTTCACGACGGCCTGTTTGAAAATAAGATTGCCAGAGGAAATCTGCATCGGCTCTCCGGCCATGGTGCCGAAGGACACCAGCAGCCCATCCTCACCCAGAAGCGACAGGAGTTCAGCGCTGGCCTGTCCGCCGATCGAATCCACAGCCGCGCGTATCGGCGCATCGCCGGTGATCGCACGCACCCGATCCTGCCAACCATCGGTCGCAGTCGAGACGGCATTGGCGATGCCGAGAGCCGCCAGCTCTTCCACGCCGGCATCGCGGCGCACGAGATTGACGATATGCACACCGCGCGCGGCCGCCAGCATTGCCAGCGTTTTGCCGACCGCGCCATTGGCGGTGTTCTGGATCACCCAGTCGCCACTTGCCACTTCGAGGAAGTCCAGAAGAGTGATCGCGCTGAACGGCATGGCGATAAGCTGCGCCGCCGCCTCATCGGAGATCGAATCCGGGACAGGGACCAACCCGGCAGCGGGCGCGAGGAAATATTCAGCCCATGAGCCATGAACCGAGGCGACCGAGACGCGCTGACCGATGGTGATGCCGGTCACGCCTTCACCGAGCGCATCGACCGTACCGACGGCTTCCGAACCGCCAATAGCGGGCAGTTCAGGCTTGTAGCCGTAGCTGCCGCGCACGGTCCAAAGATCGTGATTGTGGATCGGCGAAAGGATCGTCTTGATCCGCACCTGGCCCGGGCCGGGTTCGGGAACCGGGCTTTCTTCCAAAGCGAGAACGTCGGCCGGTTCGCCGAATGTGGTGTGAATGGCGCTACGCATGACGCCTCCTTAAACCGTGGTGACGTGCAGGCGCACGTCGATGTTGTTGCGTGTGGCGTTGGAATAGGGGCAGGCCCGATGCGTCGCCTCGACCAGTTCCTGCGCGGCGGCCTCATCGAGACCCGCGATTTCCACATGAATGTCGATGTCCAGCTTGAAGCCGCCCTCAGGCGTCTGCCCGATTCCGACCTCCGCGGACGTTTTGCTACCCATCAGCGCCAGCTTTTTCTGCTGGGCGACATGGTTGAGCGCACTGTCGAAACAAGCTGCATACCCCATCGCGAACAGCTGCTCCGGGTTGGCGCCCGGCTTGCCGGAGTTCGGCATGGCGAGATCGAGGCCGAGGCTGCCGTCGTCGAGCGCCGTGTGGCCTGAACGGCCACCGGTCGCCGTTGCGCGGGTCTTGTAGAAAATTTTCATTCTTCGGTTCCTTTCACGGATGGTTGGATTGCGGCGTGCAGACCAGAATCTGCTCGGTGGCGATCATCGCCCGTTGCATCGGCGCACGAGAACGGGTGAGTTTGGCGAGCAGCGCAGCGCCAAGCCACATCTGGTAGAGAACCTGCGCCAGCGCGGACGGCTCCGCCCCCGGTGGAAGCGATCCGTCCTCGCGCGCCTCGGCGATCATGGAGGCGATGCGTTGCAGCAATCGTGCGACGCCATCGCTCAGAACGGCCCGCATGGCCTCCGACAGGTCCGCGACTTCGGCGGACAGTTTGACGGCGAGGCAATCCTCGGCCCAGCCGTCTCCGGCTTGATCACCTTCCCCGGGATCATCGAGCCACGCTCGCCAATAGCGCATCAACCGCTCGCGACCGCTTATGGCTTCCGCGGATAACAGCGAGTCCAGTTTCTTGCCGTAACCGTCCACGTAATCACGAAGAAGTGCGCAGCCGAACGCCTCCTTGGACGGGAAATAATGATAGAAAGACCCCTTCGGCACGCCGGAAACCTTCAAGATTTCCTGAAGGCCGAGCGCGGAGAAGCCCTTGCTCAACACAAGGCTGTAGCCCGTGTCGAGGATGTTTTGCCGGGTCGCTTCTGCTTTGGGTGTCAAATTCATGATCAGCATATATAACGAATAATAGACCAGTCGTCTATATGGCTATGGCGTCACCACCTACGCGGGCTCATCGGCATAGCCAATGGGAGGCATATATGAGCAACGTCGGGCGGCTCGCCGACAATATCGGCAACTTCAGCGCTGGCCGGCGCGGAGCGCCCCTGCGTGGCGCAGCGATGCTTCAAGGCATCGTGGTCTGCGGGATATGCGGACACCGCATGGGTCTTCACTTACTCTGCCCATAAGAAGACCCCCGTCTATCACTGCATCGATAGCGAGCAGAGCGGGCACTGCCAGAATGTGCGCGCAAACCAGGTTGATGCAGAGGTCGAGCGGCTGTTGATCGAAGCTCTGCAACCCGATCGCATCGACCTTGCGCTTGCGGCTCATGAACAGATGAACGGCGAAAACCGGCTGCTGGAACGTCAATGGGCGCTGAATCGGGAGAAGGCGCATTACGAAGCGGAGCGTGCACGCCGACAATATGATGCCGTGGAGTCGGAAAAGCGGCTCGTCGCACGTTCGCTGGAAACGTTGTGGGAAGAAAAAATACGCGAAGCCGACGCGTCGAACAGGATTACGCGCGGTGGCATGTCGAGCAGGTTAACGCCCTGGCCGCCGCCGCGCGAACGCGTATCCTGACCATTGCCGACCCTGTTGCCCGCGTTCTGGAAGCGGGCTGGCATCGACGAACGCAAAGAGATGATGCGGCTCGTGATCGACAGCGTGACGGTCGACAAGAGCCGTGCGCAAGGCCGTATCTGGTTCGCGATCCTGTGGCAGACCGGCGCGCGAACAGAGGATGTGATCATCCGCAATACCGCCAACTATGACGATCTGGCTCACTTCGCACGCATCGAGGAGATGGTGCGAACGCTCAATGCTGTGGGATCACTCGACCGTCAGATCGCGGACGCCCTGACAGCCGAGGGCATCATGAGAAGATCGGCGCTCTGATCTATGCCAACCTCTTCGACAACGAGGGCGAAGACACCTTCTCGCTGATCTGGTCCCGCCCCAACGGCAGGCGCGCCGACTAAGACCCCACGCAAGACCCCGCCACAAGGTCGGGGCCTTGGTCCGTCATGCCTTCACTGTCCGGAGCCGCAGCGAATTGCCGATGACGCTGACGGACGACAGCGCCATCGCGGCAGCAGCGATGATCGGCGACAGCAGCAGCCCAAACGTGGGATAGAGCGCACCGGCCGCAATCGGTACGCCTGCCGCATTGTAGATGAACGCGAAGGCGAGGTTCTGGCGGATGTTGGCCATCGTCGCCTGCGACAGGCGTCGCGCGCGGACAATGCCGGTGAGATCGCCCTTGAGCAGCGTCACGCCCGCACTTTCGATCGCAACGTCGGTCCCCGATCCCATGGCGATACCAACATCGGCGGCGGCAAGCGCCGGCGCGTCATTTACGCCGTCACCCGCCATCGCCACCACCTTGCCCTGCGCCTTCAGGCGCTCGACGACCGCGGCTTTCTGGTCCGGCAGCACATCGGCCTCGACCTCATCGATGCCGAGCTTTCTCGCAACGGCTTCGGCTGTGGTGCGATTGTCACCGGTCAGCATGACGATGCGGATGCCTTCGCCATGCAGGGCCTTCAGTGCCTCAGGCGTGGTCGCCTTGATCGGGTCGGCGATGGCGAAGATGCCGCCGATGGCTTTATCGATGCCGATATAGATGGCGGTTGCGCCGTCGCGGCGTAGCTCATCGGCCTGTGCCGCGAGCGGCGCTGTATCAACCCCATGTTCGGCGAGGAAGGTGGTGCTGCCGAGCACCACATGCCGGCCCCCGACACGACCGATCGCCCCCTTGCCGGTCGGCGAGTCGAAGTCGGCGACGTCGGGGATGGCGATCTTTCGCTCCTCGGCAGCCGCCACGATCGCCCGCGCAAGCGGATGCTCGGACGCCATCTCCACGCCGGCTGCGAGCCGCAGGATGGTCTCCTCGACAAATCCCGGCGTCGCGACGATCCGGGTCACGGCCGGCTTGCCTTGCGTAAGCGTCCCGGTCTTGTCGACCACCAGCGTATCGACCTTCTCCATCCGCTCCAGCGCCTCGGCGTTCTTGATAAGAACGCCGGCCGCCGCCCCCTTGCCGATACCGACCATGATCGACATCGGCGTCGCGAGCCCGAGCGCGCAGGGGCAGGCAATGATCAGCACCGAAACGGCCGCGATCAGGCCATGCGACAGGCGTGGCTCTGGCCCCCATAGACCCCACGCCGCGAAGGCGAGCAGCGCTATGGCGATGACGACCGGCACGAACCAGCCCGACACCTGATCAGCCATGCGCTGGATCGGCGCGCGCGAGCGTTGCGCATCGGCGACCATCTGGACGATGCGGGCCAGCATCGTGTCGCGCCCGACCTTTTCAGCCCGGATGACGAGCGCGCCGGTCTGGTTCAGCGTACCTCCTACGACCGCTTCGCCGACTACGCGCGTCACCGGCATGGATTCACCGGTCACCATCGATTCATCGATCGATGAGCGACCTTGCTCGACCACGCCATCCACCGGCACGGTTTCCCCGGGCCGGACTCTCAGCCGATCACCGATGCCGACGGCTTCGACCGGAATATCCTCTTCGTCATCGTCCCGCCCGATCCTCCGGGCGGTCTTCGGCGCGAGATTGAGAAGCGCCCGGATCGCGCCGGACGTCTGTTCCCGGGCGCGCAGCTCCATCACCTGACCGAGCAGCACCAGCACGGTGATGACGGCGGCCGCCTCATAATAGACCGCGACCGTACCATCAGCGCTTCGGAAAGCCTGCGGGAAGAGCTGCGGCGCGAATGTCGCGACGATGCTGTATCCCCAGGCGACGCCGGTCCCCATCGCGATCAGCGTGAACATGTTGAGGCTGCGGTTGACGATCGACGCCCAGCCACGTTCGAAGAACGGCCAGCCGGCCCACAGAACCACTGGCGTCGCCAGTGCGAACTGGATCCAGATCGAGAGGTTCATCGGCACCAGATGATGCAGCGCCGGGATCAGGTGGCCGCCCATCTCCAGCAGGAACACGGGCAAGGCGAGCGCGAGGCCGATCCAGAAGCGCCGGGTCATATCGGCAAGTTCGGGACTGGGTCCGGCATCCGCCGCCGCGATCAGCGGCTCCAGCGCCATGCCGCAGATCGGACAACTGCCCGGCGCGTCCCGGCGGATTTCCGGATGCATCGGGCAGGTCCAGATCGTGCCCTCCGTTACGGCTGCCGTTAACGCCGCAACGGGGTGATGCTCATGGCGATCAAGTCTATGGGTGTGGCTAGGGTGGGAATGATCGCCATGGGTAGCAGCACCCTCATGGTGCGGCTCGGCATGCGCTACCCGTGCTGCATAATGCACGGGGTCGGCGTCGAACTTCGCCTTACAGCCGGCCGAGCAGAAGGCGTAACGCTCGCCTTCATACTCAGCCTTGTGAGCGGTCCTGGCGGGATCGACCACCATGCCACAGACCGGATCATGGTCGACGTGACCGGACGGCGTTTCGCCGTCCGGCTCATGATGGTGATGATGGCCGTGCGCCCCAGTCACCTCGGCGGCGCGTTCGCTCTTCTGATCGTCGTCGGCCATTCATCACCTTTCACACGCCGCGCGTGCCTTCCGGTCTTTGTTCACTCCTCGATCAGATGGAACTCTTCGAGCAGCTTGGCGATCTCTGTGCCTTCGAGCTTCTTCATCAGCAGCTTGCGCAGGAAGGCCGGTCCGGGAAGATCGATGCCCTTGCCGTCCCGCAGCGGACCGATCGCAGCAAGAAGTGTACGAATATCATAGGTCGAGTTGAAGACCTCCGGCACGCCGCGCTCGACATGCATCAGCGTGTAGACGGCCTCCATCGGGGTTCTCACCGAATATTCCGTGGTGAAGATGCAGTCCCGCTGCTTCGATTCCGCGAACTGGCCGATGAAGGCGAAGTTGACCGCGCCCTCCGGCACCACGTCCGGCCGGTCACCCGCCTGGCGCGGCATGAAGAAGGCGGTAATATAGGGCATCATCGTGGGAACGGTGCTGGCGCCGGATGCCGCGAGTTCGGGAATGTCCTCGACCGGCACGCCGAGATGATAGAGCCATTCCTGGGTGATCTCCTCACCGGTGCATTCCTGCATCGGCTTCTTCACGAAGTCGCCGGGGCAATCGACAAAGAGCGCGTAGAACCAGGCGATCATCTGATCTTTGGGCTGCTTCTTGAAATGCGGCTGACGATGAACCGTCCAGCTCAGCAGCCACGCCGAGTCCTTCACCGTGACGATACCGGCGGAGACGATCTTGCCGGTAAAGGGGTTCCGCTTGGTGATCTTCTCGACATAGGCCGGAATGCGGGCGTCGAGGGCAGTGATCGACGCGGAGGCCCATTTCGTCTCCGGGATATGGGCGCCGAACACGTCGGGGCGGCCGAAGGCCGGATCCTTCGCCGCGATGCGACGCCACAGGTCCCAGGCCGGCGCCGGTCCTTCATTGAGCTTCGCCGGTGTCCTGTGGTCGCCATTGTCGGAATTCTCGGTCAGCGAGCCGATGGTGATGAAGACGAGATCGTCGGGGCCGAGATCGACGCCGCCCTCGACGCCGCGCTCCTTCCAGTGGATCCGCGTCGCCTGTTTGCGGCCGGGCTGGATGTCGAAATCGACATCGGTGACCTCGACGCCGTAGCGGAATTTAACCCCGTGATCGGTCAGCCACTTCACCAGCGGCAGGACCATCGATTCATACTGGTTGTAGCGATTGAACTTGAGCGAGGAAAAGTCGGCGAGACTGCCGATGTGATGGATGAAGCGGTGCAGGTAGAGCTTCATCTCCAGCGCGGAATGCCATTCCTCGAAGGCGAACATGGTGCGCCAGTAGAGCCAGAAATTGCTCTTGAGAAAATCCTCGCCGAAGACCTCGTTGATGCGCTTGTTCTCCATCTCCTCCCGCGTCGCAAGGAAGACCGAGAGGAGATCCTTCTGCGCCTTGTCGTTGAGCGTTAGCAGCGCCTTGTCGGGCACGTCCTGACCCTGGTTCTGCGTCGTTCGCTGCAGCGAAAAGTTGGGATCGTCCTTGTTGAGCCGGTAGAACTCGTCGAGCACGCTGGCATCCTCGATCTCCAGCGAGGGGATCGAGCGATAGAGGTCCCACAGGCACTCGAAATGCTCCTCCATCTCGCGGCCGCCGCGAATGACGAAGCCCTTTTCGGGCACGTCCAGACCATCGAGCGCGCCGCCGGGGATTTCCAGCTCTTCCAATATGGTGATGCGGTCGCCCGAAACGCCGCCGTCGCGGATCAGGAAGGCGGCGCCGGCGAGCCCCGCGAGGCCCGAGCCGACGAACCACGCCGTCTTTTTGTCGGCGCCTTCCGGCTTGCGTGGACGGACAAAGGCTTCATAGTTTCCACTGCTATAATGCATGGCAAACTCCTGTTTTTCTTGTTGGGATCAGTCGGCGGGCTTGTAGCTGTAGAAGCCTTCGCCCGACGCGATGCCGAGCTTGCCCTTGTCGATGTAGTTTTCCTTCAGCCACGCGGCGAGCGACTGTGCGTGCTCATCACCGTGCGACAGGATGTTGTAGGGGGTGTTCAATCCGATGATGTCGTAGATCTGGAACGGCCCCATCGGCGCGCCGGTGGCGATCCGCCAGACCTTGTCGACACCTTCCGGCTCGGCATAGCCGCCGGCAGCCAGATCGGTGGCCGCGTTCAGGAACGGCACCAGCAGGGAGTTGAGGACGTAGCCCGCTTTTTCCTTGCGCACCGGGATCGGCACCATGCCGATCGCGGAGGAGAAGGCGATCAGGGTATCGAACACGGCCGGATCGGTGTCGTCCGTACCCATCACCTCGGCAGTGTTGAACTTCCAGATGCTGTTGGCGAAGTGCAGCGCCAGGAAACGGTCCGGGCGGCCGGTGAAGGCTTTGAGGTCGCTCGGCAGCAAAGTCGAGCTATTGGTGGCAAAGATCGTTCTGTCAGGCGCGAGCGCCGCCAGCTTCTCGTAGAGCGCCTGCTTGATCTCGAGCACTTCCGGAACCGCTTCGATGACCAGATCGGCATTCGCAACCGCAGCCCCGAGATCGGCGGTGAGCGTGATGCGTCTCGAAGCTTCGGCTGCCTTGCCGTCAGCCGCACCCGTCACCTCTTTCACGTAGGTTTCTACAAGCGTTTCGAACCGATGCCTCGCCTGGTCGAGTGCTTCGTCGCTGATCTCATAAGCGGTAATGTCAAAGCCACTATAGGCGGCCTGGAAGGCGATCTGGCTGCCGAGGACACCGGTGCCTAGCACCGTCACTTTCAGGATGTCGCTCATTCATTCTCTTCCTTGCGTCGGGTTTCATAGAGAAACGGCGCAGCGACTTCGGCGGGCACGCGAACCAGCTTGCCGGTAGCTTTCTCGATGAGCACCCATTGCGACAGGGCCGCGACGAGCGTCTGACCGTTACTGTCTTTGAACTCGACGCACCGGGCGTATCTCGCTCCGCGCGGCTTCCCTTCGACCCAGGTTATGGCAAAGGTCTCTTCGCCCGCCCGGATATTGCCGCGGTAATCGACCTCGTGCCTGAGCACCATGGCCACATAGGTGTCGGCATCCCTCGGACGCGCGGCTGTCAGCCAGTGCGCCACCGACACATCCTGAATCCAGGTCACCCAGACCGCATTGTTGACATGGCCGAGTTCATCGATGTCTTCTTTGGTCGCCTGGAAACGGATATGGAAGCGCCGACGTTCGTCCACTTTTCCAGCCAACGGCACGCCTGAAGCATCGCAGCCGATCCTGCGGCGTCCTTCGCCAGGAATGTTCATGACCGGGTGGATGGCGCATCGAGGCCTGCCATCGCGCGAAAAAAGCCGACAAGCATTTGCTCTCGGGGAATAGCGCCTTCGACATCGCCCTGGACCGCCAGTCCCATCCACAGTGCATAGAGACCGATCCCGGTCTGCAGCGGCGGCAAGGCAGGCCGAAGTGCAAAGCGCCGCGTCAGATCCGCCACAAGTTCTCCGAACAAATGGTGGCAGGCGGCCTTCCCTTCGCGATGCCGTTCAGCGAACGCGGGGTCCCGCCGCGCATGAAGCTGCAATTCGATCGAGAGCAGCGACCAATGCTGTTCGTCAGCCAGCTTAGCCAGCCGCGCCGCGAGCACTTGCAGCGTCGCCTCGATATCATCTCCGGAGCAGTGGGCGACCAGATCGCGCAGAAGCACAACCTCGTCCTGGATATGAGCCTGCAGAATCTCGACCAGCAGATCGTCCTTGCTCGTGAAGTTCGAGTAGAAGGCGCCCTGCGAATGACCCGCCGCACTACAGATGTTGCGGATCGACATGGCCGCCACCCCTTCTTCCACAATGGACGAATGTGCTGCGGCGAGCAGCTTATCCCGCGTCTGGCGCTGTGTTTCCTTTCGCGTGAGGCGCATGAGCGATCGACCTCCAATTCAGCACGCCATGGAAACCTTTTACCCATGTCGGCGTTCACCGTAAAACCAGATATCATCTGATATCTCGAATGCAACGAAAATCCGGTTCGAAGGATCGCCCTTGGCTGAGACCTATATCCCCTACTCCACCAGCGTTGAAGTGCTCGGCGAAGACGAGGAGCGGCTGACCACCGAGATCCTCGAGATCATGGCGAGCACCAACCGCAAGGCTTTCGAACGCCATCGCCATGCGGTGCGCGACGCCCATGCCAAGAGCCACGGGTTCCTGAAGGGCGAACTCATCGTCCCGGAACTGCCGGAGCATCTGCGCCAGGGGCTTTTCGCTCGCCCGGCCACCTATTCCGTGGTGATCCGCCTCTCATCAGCGCCCGGAGATATCCACTCGGACACCATCCCCGCCCCACGCGGCATGGCGATCAAGGTCATCGGCGTGGAGGGAGAGCGGCTTCTGCCCGACGACCAGGGCCGCAATCAGGATTTCCTGCTGGTCAACATACCGGTCTTGAGCTTCGGCACGATCGGCAAATATCGTCAGCTCATTGGCCTTCTGGAGAAGAATGCGCAGAACCCCGCCTTCCTCCAACGCG
Organism: Novosphingobium sp. HII-3; assembly: GCF_002916655.1. Classification (GTDB taxonomy): domain Bacteria; phylum Pseudomonadota; class Alphaproteobacteria; order Sphingomonadales; family Sphingomonadaceae; genus Novosphingobium; species Novosphingobium panipatense. Next base: position 3,365 of record NZ_PPSM01000038.1, on the reverse strand, counting down.
CCATGGCCGGGGTGGCGCGTGGCGTGGAAGCCGCGGTCGAAGCGGTCGGCGTCGAGCCCGGCGCGACGCTGCGCGGGCTCGCGCGCGACAACGACCATCTGCTTGGCGAGACCTATCACTCGATGGCGGCGATCCGCTTTGGCGATCACATCGCCAAGATCAGCGCCGCGCCGCTTTCCGACAATGTCCGCGCGCTCACCGGCAAGGACGTCGGCACAGTGGAGGATTCTACGATGCGCGATCTGGTTGTCGAGCATTTCCGCGACCAGGGTGCTGAGTATCAACTGCGCGCCCAACTTTGCGCTGATCTCGACAAGATGCCTGTCGAGGACGCGGCGGTGCTCTGGCCCGAAGAGCTGTCGCCACACCAGCCGATCGCCACGCTGCGCATCCCGCCGCAGGACGCCTATTCGCCGGCGCGGCGGGTCTATGGCGATGACGTGCTGTCGTTCAATCCCTGGCACGGTATCCGCGAGCACCAGCCGCTCGGATCGATCATGCGGGTGCGCATCGCCGCCTATGAGCGATCCACCCGCTACCGCCATGAGATGAACGCGCAGCCGCGTGTCGAGCCGACAAACATCGACGCCATCCCGGACTGACGCACCGATCGACACACGCAATCACGAAAGGAGGCCAGTCATGGCCGAGACCGAAGAAAACCCGCAGATCGACGAAACCCGCCTTCAGGCCATCCGGCGGCGGATCGAGGAAGTGGCCGGCGACGCGCCGCAGCTCGCCAAGCTCGCGCTCGAGCAGATGGTGACGAAGCACAATCCCGACCTCAAGGGCACGGCCGGCTCGGCCGGTCGCGTCGGCGCGCAGTCCGGCAATGTCTCCGAGCTCACCGCCATCGCCAACCTCAAGCCGGGCGGCGCGGACCGGCTGAAACGCATCTTCGGACTCGTGAACGGCAATTTCGACGGGGCGCAGAAGGTCGGCACCCTGCACAACATGCGGTTCGTCTTCTTCGACAACGACACCCGCATCCTGTTCGCCACCGCCTATGACGGCGACTGGGACACCTATATCAACGACTTCGCCACCAAGATCCCTGACCTGATGGATTTGCTCTTCGCCTCGGTCGAAGGCTGGCCGGGCATCGCGAGCCCGAAGGTCAAGGATTTCATCGCCGAAAATCAGATCACCGCCGCCGGATGGTTCGTCGCCAACCCGCAGGTCACGGTCGTCGACGTGCGTCGGCTTCAGCGGATGGAACATGCCGTCAACGAATTCCTGGACAAGGTGGGCTGAGCGATGACGATCCTTCAAAAGCTGAAAGAGCGCTTCTCGAGGGACAGCGTTACGCTCGACCTGCACGATATCCAGGCGCTGATCCTGCGAAGCCGGCCGGAGCCCTATGTCGGCATCCATGCGATGCTCCATTTCGACGAGGCCGAGGGCGCGCGCGCTTTGCTGGGCCGGCTCGCGCCCCATATCGCATCCGCCGACAACTGGAACGAGGATCTCGATTTCTGGATAGGCGCTGCACTCAGCTTCGAGGGACTGAAGGCGCTCGGCGTTCCTGAAGCGCAGCTCAAGACATTCCCGCTCCCCTTTCAGCAGGGCATGGCGGCGCGCTCGGAGCAGCTCCGCGACTTCGGACCCAACGCGCCGGAAAACTGGGAGGACGTGTTCAAGCCGGGCAACTGCCATCTCGCGCTGACCATCTACGCGGTCGACGATGCGGCGCTCGACAAGGCGCTGGCGACCGCGCGAACCGAACTCGACCAGAGCAGCGGCGTCACCTTGATCGGCGAGCATCGCTTCGGCGCGCCGGACGGCGCGAAAAACCCGTTCGGCTTCCGGGATTCGATCTCCCAGCCCGCCGTCGAAGGCAGCGGCGTCGATCCGCTGCCCGGCGAGGAACGCGCGATCAAGGCGGGCGAGTTCATCCTTGGATACGAGAGCGAGAACGGCCAGCCGCTCGGCATGCCTGAACCTGCGGCGCTGGGAAAGAACGGCACCTTCGTCGTCCTGCGCAAGTACAACAGCCGGGTCGGCTGCTTCAACGCCTTCCTCAAGGCCCATGGCGAGACGGCGGAGGACCGCGAACGTCTTGCCGCCAAGATGTTCGGTCGCTGGCGGTCAGGCGCTCCACTGACGTTGTCGCCGGATCATGACGACCCGGACCTCGGCGCCGATCCGCAGCGCAACAACGACTTCAATTTCAAGGACGACCCCAAAGGCCGCGTCGTGCCGCTCGGCTGTCATATGCGCCGGCTCAATCCCCGCGATTCCGAGCTGACACTGCTCACCGACGTCAACATTCACCGCATCATCCGCCGTTCCTCGACCTTCGGGCCGGTTTATTCCGAGGATGTGGCGCCGAAAGACGATGCCAAAGGCGATCGCGGCCTGTTCTTCATCTTCATAAGCGCGCGCGCTTACGACACGATCGAGTTCATGCAGCAGGAATGGATCAACCGCGGCAATTTCGTCGACCTCGGCGAGGAGCGCGATCCAATCGTTGGTCTGCATGAGGAGGACGGCCGGTTCACGATCCCGCAGGCGCCTGCGCGCAAGCGCATCGACGGTGTGCAGACCTTCAATGTCATGAAGGGAGGCGAATATCTGTTCATGCCAAGCCTATCGGCGCTTAAGTGGTTGGCAGAACAACGCTAAAGCTATTCACCTGATTGTCGGTTGAGATTTGAAGTGTGCAGAGTGACCCGGAAAGTGCGGGGCTGTGCGGAAGGTTAAGTGAGTGGGAGTTGAGTTTCGGCAAGGCTGGGGATGGTTGGTCCTTGTGGCGCTTACGATTTCGACGACCGGCGATGAAATCACGTTGCTGACGTTGATGTTCCGCACTGCCGAGAACGCATCCGGCTATGCGGTGCCGACGCTGCTGACCGCGGAGCTGCTACCCGGTCTGATCGCCGCACCCTGGGCGGGCCGCTTGATCGACCGCCGGGAGGCGGCCCGCATTCTGGTCATGGTGTCAGTTCTGCAAGCGGGCGTGATAGCATTTATCGCCTATTATCCCATGTTCACGCTCGCCGGGGCCGCGCTGTTGAGCGTGCTGTTCACGATCAGCAGCGCCGCAACATTCGCGTTGATTCCAGTGTTGGCGAGCGGCTTGGAATGACCTCGCACTCGCCAATTCCCTTATGGAAATGGTTCGCAGCCTTGGAATGCTCGCTGGTCCAGTCGCTGGGGGCGTACTGGTGGGATGGATCGGATCGCGCAATGCGCTTTTAGCCGATGCCGCCAGTTTTGCCCTTTTGGCCCTCGTCGTTGTGGAGCGGCGTGCAAAATTGCCCCCCTTAGCGGGGTGATCGGCGTCTAAAATTGACCCCCTTCATCTCATTGTGAGAAGCGCCGCCGTTTGGGTTCCGAACGGCGGGTACAGGGATGTTGGTTGT
>NZ_PPSM01000037.1 GCF_002916655.1 Novosphingobium sp. HII-3 | reverse complement strand
ACAACCAACATCCCTGTACCCGCCGTCCGGAACCCAAACGGCGGCGCTTCTCATGATGAGATGAAGGGGGTCAATTTTAGACGCCGATCACCCCGCTAAGGGGGTCAATTTTGCACGCCGCTCCACAGCATACGATTTCAAGCTCGTCGATCTCCAAACCGTCGATGCTTTGGGTCAACTCAAAGCGGTTGTGAGCTTCAAGAAGGACTTGAAGATCTTGAAATTGAACCATCCGCGCTCTCCGTGCGCTCTCAGCCAGGTTCCTGGTTCACATGGTTGGTCGAACGTTGCCCTACCCACGAGAGTCCGGGCAATCAGTGGCAACCACATAGTGGTATCTCGACCTGTTGATCTGCAACACTTATCTATCGTTAACGGCCTGATTACGAACGCTTCATCGCTGTCTGTTGTTAATCAGCCATCCGCTCATCAATTTGGTTTCTTGCTCACCAGACGCGCTAACGTATCGATCGTCAGGCATGTGCATTGGGACGACGTGTATGGCGGCACGGAAGCGGACCCGTTCCACGCACACCACGACTGTGACACACGATAATGGCAAGCGGTAGAAGGTGTCGTGGCACGGGTGAGCCGACCAGCCACAAAGAGCCGGGTTTGGCTAGGCAACCACGTTGTTGCACAGGTACAGTCCACTTGCTACATTACTCGGCGTGAGTCCAGCGAGCGTGACAATAGCCTGATGACCATTCAAGTGAACATAACGCCGAATGGGCGCATGAGTCTGCCAGCTGACATCCGCAAGCGCCTTGGCCTGGATGGCGGCGGCGCGGTCTACCTTGATGAGACCGAAGACGGCGTCGTGCTGCGCACCGCCGCGCAAGCCGTGGCGCGTGCGCAGGCGCTCGCCAGGCGCTACACTGGTGATAACCCGGACAGCTCGGTGGATGCGTTCCTGACACGGCGCCGAGAGGATAGCGGCGAGTGAGCGAGATCGTCCTTGATGCCTCCGCGCTGCTCGCGATGATCAAGGGCGAGCATGGCGCCGCCAAGGTGGCCGCCGCCATCTCTACCGCACGGATCAGCGTGGTGAACTATGCCGAAGTGGTCACCCATTTCATCCATGCCGGCATGCCGGAACGTGAAGTGGATGCCATGCTCGACCCGCTGCCGATTGCGATCGTGCCGGTCGACAAGGCCCTGGCACAGATCGCCGGGCGCCTACGGGCCGTCACAGCCGAAGCCGGGTTGTCGCTGGGCGACCGGTTTTGCCTGGCGCTGGCTCGTCGCGATGGGCTTCCCGCTTGGACCAGCGATCTCAATTGGAAGAAGGTTGCGGCCGCAGCGGACGTCAAGGTGGTCGCTATCCGCTAACGATAGATTCAGTCGCATCAACAAGCCGAGCGGGCGCTGTCCGAGGGTGTCATTTCTATCTAGCGGAGGAGTGTCATCTCTATCTAGCGCTTACACCATGCCAGATTGATAATATATCTTATGTTAAATATCAGCAACTTGCGTTTATATTCGTCACGAATGCTCTAGGACAATGCAGGTCCATTTGCCTGGCAGCAGCCTTGCGAATCAGCCGTCTTAGACCGCTTCCCTGTACCTCGAGCGATCCCTTCCCTCAGACCAGCGCTGGCGCGAAAGGTCAGAACGCGACGCGGTCTGATCGACACTACTTCCAAGGTCTTAGGCCTACTTTGATCCACCGCTCAATGCGCTTGCCGGCGCTATCAGGGCTCAATGGATCTGCGAGCAGGCGCACCAGCAATCGAAAGAGGAGCTTGGCTTGGACCACTCCGAGGGTCGATCATGGACCGGACTGCACCGACACGCGCTGTTGTCGATGATTGCTTACCTCTTCCTCCAGTCTCGCCGCCTCAAGGCGGCGGGACGGAAAAAGAGTCGGGGGACCGCCGCCGCAACCCACCATCCCAGCGATCCGGCAGGCGATCCTTGAGCTCTTAGCGCAGCCGCCGCCCTTGAACTGCCCGCACTGCAACGCGCTTGTCGGACTCTCCTCAACACTCAAAATGCCAAAGTAGTGCTAGGGTCGGGATCCATTGATGTGAGCGTCGCGGTTTGATTAAAGCTCCGCAAGAAGATCGAGTGCGAGCGACCTCCACTGGTGGTAACCCAGCAGACGGCGGCGCCCATGTCCGCTTGGGCCAGCATCTTGTAAGGCTGGAGATGCGCTGCCTGCTCGAACAATCGTCTCCGCGTCTTGATACGCTGGGACTAACGGGCAGACTTGCCTAGTCGCAATCCACTTTCGTAAGCGAGCCCAAATGCCTGCCAATCAGATTCACCGAGCGATAGGAGACAAGCGCATGGCATTCAGCGAAGATTTTCTACGGATTACGAAGCTACAGGCAGAGGCGTTCGGCGGTTGCCCGCTAAGCAGTTACGAGCGCGGGCGCGAAATTTGGCTGGAAACGGTCCACCCTCATGCCATCTGGGAAGGCCCCACCTTTCAAAAGCCTGTCCGTTTCGTAGGCTATGAAGCGAACGCCGCATTCAACGAATTCCTGCTGAGCGTGGTGCCGGGCTACAATATGAAGCTTGCCAAGCTGTATGAAACGCCGGATCCTGACACCTGCATTTTCGACATGCGCGGTTTTGGCAACACCGTGGACGGCGGAACGTATACGCAACGCTATTTTTCGCTGATCCACATCGCCGACGGCAAGCTCAAGCTGATGCGCGAATTTTGCAATCCGTTTGAAACCTACAAGGCATTTGGAAAGCAGCGTTGGGAAGATGCGATCAACGAAATCGCAAAGCTCAACATCGACATCCCCACCGAGTCGGCGAAAGGTTGATGACCCTCGGGCTGGCTTCGCTCGATCAAGTGCGAGGCGTCGATGTAGCGCTTAACCTGTCAACGGAGATTGCGAACGTCGCCAAACATTTTCGCAGAGGCTGAAACAAGGTCCGTGACCGGCGCGGTGCTGCCCGCAGGCGTCGCCCGGACGCAGCAGTGGGATCGACCGATACTGGGATGCCGGGCGCGACGCCCGCCAGCTGCCATATGGATGAGGAATGACATGACAGGAACCTACGACGCGAGTTGGGATCGGCCCCATCGGCCGACATCGAACGAACTCTGGCAGGAAAGCGACTGGCTTACCTTTTACGATCCAGATGCGAAGATCGGCGGCGTATACCGGATCGGCCGCCAGCCCAATCGCAACAAGGGCCAGCCCAACCTCTTCTGCTTCGCCCAGGGCGGGCAACGCTTCCTGATGAAGGATCTGGGGGGCAAGGGGCTTGATTGCGACATTGCCGCGCGGGACACATGGGAAACGGGCTATCAGGTCGCCGGCCATCGCGTGGATTCGCTGGGCAATGGCGAGATGCGCTATCGCTGGGATTATCCCGAAACCGAAGCCGACCTGAAATTCCACGACCATTTCTATACGCCCCGGGGCTGGGATCGCAGCGACAAGGGGGCCGAGATCATCGCGTGGCTCAACCCCGAAGGCCATCTGGAATGCGCAGGGCGGGTGACGGGGTGGATCCGCATCGGCGACCGGCGCCACGATGTCGATTGCTATGGCCACCGCGACCGGTCCTGGGGCTATCGCGAAAATTACATGCCTAAAATGAAGCGGACCCTGGGGGCCTGGGGCAGCAATGGTCCCTCATTCAGCTTTGCCACGATGGTGCTGCACCTCAAGACCGGCGAGCGTCTGGTCACCGGCTTCGTCAGCCGCGACGGGCGCGAAGACGACATTGCCGAGGTCCGCTTCCTGCCGACGGTCGATTCCGATATGCTGTCTCCGGTCGCCGGAATCATGCTGCTCACGCTGGAAAGCGGCGAGGTCGTGCGTATTGATTGCGACATCGCGCAGAGCCATGGCGGTTATGCGCCCGGCAGCGCGTTCAATTCTGTCGGCACCTTCGTCAGAGACGGGAAACGCGGCTTCTGCGATTTTTCCGTTTACGCCAATCCCAGCCGCGCTGAACATATCCCCCTTGCGGAGGATGTCAGCCTGTCCACGATCCAGGCCGGACTATCGCCGACGGCGGATCACACGCTGCTCCCGCGGCAGTCCTGAATCACCGCGCCCCCGCGCGCCAACCAGAAGAGATGAACCATGAAAGTCCAGGTCCTTCAAACCATCGATCTGCCGATCGAGCGGGCATGGCCGGTATTTTCCGGTTTCACTGCGCTGAACGATATAATGCCAGGCGCGGCAGTGGAGGTAAAGGGAAGCGGCGTCGGCGCAGTGCGCACGATGACCCAGGCCAACGGATCGAAATTCAGGAACGCCTCGGATCGCTCGACGATGCCAACCGAGTCTTCAGCTATGCCGTGATCAATGATGACGCGCCGGCCCCCTTCACGGACTATCTTGCGACCGTGAACTTCCGGAGCATCGCCGACGACGCCTGCGAAGTAGACTGGTCGAGCGAGTTTCAGGCGCGCGGCATGGCGGAAGAAGATGTGCGCAAGATCATCGAAGGCGCCTATCGCGGCGTGATCCGTCATCTCAGCCGCAAGGCGGAAGCGGGATGATTTCTTCGTCCGCATTCGTATCAAGGGTCGTCATGGCAAGGCTCCTTCTTGTGGAGCCCCAATGCTCTGCCTGCCCGCCGCGACACTCGAAACGATCGCAACTTCGACCCGTTCACCTCAACCATGCCGCACGCGCCCTCCCGCGGAGCGGGTCGTGCATCCACCAGGGCCAGCATGAAAAGCGGCCTGTCAGCCCTCTCCCGCGCGTCGTAATCTACAGCCTGCCCACAGGTTGTCCGTAGGACTACGCTGTCGCCTGTTGGCCGCAAGCATACAGGATTATCGTGACCGCGTGTCACTCTTATGCTTCTTTGGCGAGCATAAGCCTTCAACGGCTTTGATTTGCCGGGGCAAGAACGATGGACGTGAAGCCCTTTGCGACTCATGTGGCGTGCCCCTCACACTCTCGGTCCAGGGGACTGGCGCGTAAGCGAGCTGCTAGTGGGAACCCGACAAAGCACCCGCGCTCCACGTGTTTGACGAGGCGGTACAGACGGCGCCAGGTGCACCGCTGCACTGCGGTCAACCTTGACGCTACTCGATTGGCTCGTACCCACTAGATGCGGCGCTATTTGCCGGTGCGTCGGCGCTACGAGCAATACGCTTGGCGTTCTGCGCTTGGCAGGCGTCCTGGCCAGCGTAACAGCGCCTGCACCCTTGACGCCAGACGCGTCGGCACGGGAGTCTTCCCCCGCGTCCGAGTTCTTGAACAGTCACGGTTTGGAGCGCCGCTTAGGCGTCTTCGCGGGCATGCTCGGCTCACCAGCAGGCGAGCTCTCTTCGGCGAGCTCGGTGGACTCGGGCGCCTGAACCTTTGCCTTGCCGCGCTTCGATTCTGACGCCTTCATCTGGGCTTTAACAGAGCGCTTGCCTACTGCTGGCCGAGCCCGCTTCTTGGGAGCCGTGGCAGCATCGCTCTGCGGGTTCTCTGCAGAGGTGGAGCTTGTCGTGTCAGTCGGAATGTTCGCCTCTGCGGGCGCCGTATCCGGACTTGAAGTTGCCGATTCCTCTACGGCACCGGTCTGCTCGCCTACTGCGCTTTGCTGCTCGCTCTCAGATGCCGAGACCTGTGCCAGCGAAGGCTCGTTCACATGAGCCAAGCCGTCGGTGTCGACTTGATCGTCGTTCGAGCCTGCACTTTCCGTCGGCGCACTCTTGCGCACCCCGAGGCCAGTCTGCTGCGCGACAGCACGGCGGTGCTCGGCATAGGTCGGCGCCACCATCGGGTAGCTCGCAGGCAGACCGTACCGACTACGATAAGCATTCGGCGTTAGGCCGTGGCTCATCAGGTGCCGCTGCAGCGTCTTGTGTGGTTTGTCACGATGAGGCTGAGGATGTGGTCGGGCGACGCCAGGCTCTTGCGCACCGAGACGGCTGGCGTGGCAACCTCCGGCTCGAGCTGCGGACTATGGCCCTGCTCGCCCAAGGCATCTTGGGGGACCGGATCAAACTGGCGAGATCTTCGGAGGCGCAGTGTTGTTAGCGACTTTAAACGCTCAGCAATTAGACCGTGATCTGGCCCCCATTTCAGCGGACACCCTCAGGGCGTTGCAACCTGAGCCGCTCGAAACTTGCGTGGTGAGCGCATGTTGAGGCCCGATTGGGGGTGATAGTCGTTGTAGTCCTCGATCCAGGTCTCGATCAATGCCAGCGTTGCGACAGCATCCCGCAGCGGTAAGACGTGGACGTAGTCGCGCTTGAGCGTATGCACGAAGGCTTCGGAGATGTCGTTGCTCTGCGGTAAAGCACGGCTTGAGACCGATCTGCCGGGCAAAGATGCGGGTCTCTCGGGCGGTGTTCGGCGAGCCGTTATCAGTCAGCATCTCGATCAAAGCCGAAGCCTGGTAGGTGCCGAAGCGCTTCTCGACAGCCTCCAGCATTATGTCGCGCACCTCCGATCCGCTGATCTCTGCGTTGACCACAGCGCGCCAGCTGATGATCTCCCGATCGTGCGCATCGATGATGAAGGCGCCTCGCACGACCTCGCCGTTCCAGCAGTGAAACTCGAAGCCGTCCGAGCACCAGCGCAGGTTCGAGCGCATGGTCACGACCTTGCCTTCGTGACCATAGTCGGGCCGGATCTCGTACTTGCGGGCCAGCAGGAAGTGGTTGGCCTTCATGATCCGGTATACCCGCTTGTGGTTGACCGGCTCAGCGCCGCTCTCGCGCATCTGACGGTTGAGCAGAGCGGTGATGCGGCGATAGCCGTACGTCGGACGAGCCGAGGCCAGGGCGGTGATCAGCGGCAAGGCTACCGCGTCATTCACCTTCCGGTATGGGCCACGCGGTCGGCTTCTGCCTTTCAATCTCTCCTGCACCGCCGAACGCGAGACGCCGAGCGTCTGGGCGATCGCCTTCACGGCAAATCGTCTTCCAAGGGCGAGCGCATGAGCAATGTCGGTTTTTCTGGGCGCACCTTGTCCAGCGCTTCCCTCAGGATCTCGACCTCCATGGTCTTGCGACCGAGCTGACGCTCGAGCTCGCGGATGCACTGGTCCATCTGCCGGACAAGCCGGTTGCTGGTCACACCGTCGTCGCCGGTCACCGCGACACTGCCTCCTTCGAGCATCAGCCGCCGCCAACGATACGGCAGGTTGGCCGAGACGCCATTGCGCCGTGCAACCACCGAAATGCTGGCGCTGCCATCCAGCGTCTCGTCTACGATCCGCAGCTTCTCCGCGGCCGACCAGAAACGGCGGCGGCCAGCGATAACCTCATATCCAGACATAAGCATGTGCTCAGGGCATAGCCCCAAGCCTCCATTCTATGCCTGAGGGTGTCCGGACGAAACGGGGGCCAGCTCAGATCCTGATCCGCAGCGCGCCATGTCTCACCGCCCGCTCGTGGCTATAACGCTCCAGTATAGTGACGATCGCTTCCGACTGGCTGAACGGGACAGGTGCGATTGCCCTGTGAGCGGCCCTATCGCAGCTCGCAGCCTGACGAACGCGCGGGCAGCGAGCCTCGCTTTTTAGCCACACTCACCTTTACGGCGCCTAGCACGGCGAGGCTCACGAAAGGCGCCAAGACAAGACACCCAGCCTTATCCGAGCGCCATGCCTTTTAGAACAGCCCAATGGACCAGAACGAGCCGACCAAGGCTAGAATTGCAGAGGTTTGGACCTGGACTTGCATGGCCATGAAGCTGGCGAATCTCCTCTCCGGATCATGCCGCTTCGGCTCGCAGTCCATGCACCAGTCAACCGCGGGCTGGATCGCGCAGTCGTGTCCTGTCGAGCGGACAAACGGCTTAGGCGAACTCTGTAGTCGATAGCTCAAGGCTTTGTTTCACCAGCGCCCTCAGGTCGATGATCTCGAAAGCGACGTTGGCGATCTCAGCCTTGAGGATCTGCATCAGCAGCATAGCGCGCCTACCGGTTTCCAGGCGGCGCTTATGTCCGTTGGCGATTTTGACTAGAAATGGTCCACCCCGCCAGAACGACCATCGCCACCGCCTGGTCTTCATCAAGCGTTATCTGCTGCACGACGCCTTCGTAGGCGGAGAAGAACCCGGCGTCTGCATCCTGCGTAAGCGGAAGCGGTCACAACCTGGTTGGGGTCGACGGCGTCGGCTGCGATCTACCGCCGCACCCCTGAATGTGGGGCCGGATCACGTTGGCAAGCGCGACAGATTTGTCGAACCGCTCGGTTAACCGCCCAGGACGATAAAGAACATCGAAGGCCTCGCAATGCCGATGCTCGAGCCAGCCAGCCCTTAGCCGGGGAGGAGAATGGCTTTATAGACGTCCGGGTCGGTATCGGCCAGAAAGCAGGGACCAACGTGGCAGTAGACCTCTTGTACAGCAAAGAAACTGGCACCAATCGTATGGTAAACAGCGCGTCAACAAGAACGAGAGATAACGTGTAGGTGGAGCTGGGTTTATCGGCAGCCGGTCTCAGACAGTCGATGGGGCTGCCACTCCGCAGCCCCATCCATGCACAAAAGCCGGGAAGCAGGAGCGATAGAGCGCCGAAGAGCGAGAAGCCCCAAGTCAGGCGCGCATAGCCTCGTTGAGTTGTCGATTGCGCTGCAATCAATGCGGGCCGCTCACGATTGCGGCTCCTAGCCTGTGAACGGGATCTACATCTGGTTATAGCCTCGCGAACGCGTGTGACTGCCCCAATTTCGTTAGCCGAAACAACGCCTCCATGGATTGATCCAAGATGATGCGGCAGTTGATACCTCCGTCCAAGCTCGATCAGGTTGCGCTCGCGTTGAATGCGATTGCTGTAGAAGTGTTTCAATACCGACTGTTTTTCTTGCCAAATGTTTACACAAAGGCCTGCCCCGCCGCAGCCTTGATATGCCGTTCAGCACTGCCGATCATAGAGATGCGAAAAGCACTACAGCGTTCTTGCTGCTGCGGTTCAGCCACTTCGAAGGAGGCATCGTGTACGGACAAAGTCGACTATTTCAAAGCGTTTTGTTCTGCCAGAATGGCAACTAAACTCCGCACACTTTCGCGTAACTCTTCTACTCCATCGGCCGTGCGGCCATTGGCAATCGTTTCAGGTACATGCACGGCCTGCTCGCGCAACACCTTACCTGCGCTAGTCAACCCTATGACTACCCGACGCTCGTCCTCAGGATCCCGGCTGCGAGTGACATAGCCAGCCGCCTCCATTCGCTTCAACAGGGGCGTTAGTGTTCCGCTATCGAGGTAAAGGCGCGCTCCCAGCGCACCTACCGTCTGAGGCTGCTGCTCCCAAAGAACTAACATTACTAGATATTGTGGGTAGGTAAGCCCAAGCGGGCGCAGGATAGGTCCGTAAAGGCGGTTGATTAGGTTGGTCGCAGCGTAGAGCGGGAAGCAGACCTGCCGGTCGAGTAGCAGGGGGTCCGCGTCGCCCGACGCTGCCACCGAACCGCTCACTGGCCAAATACCCTCAGATGAACATCGACATTGCCCCGAATCGCGTTCGAGTAGGGGCAGACAGCATGAGCGGCCTTAACGATTTGTTCAGCCTCGGCCTGATCGACGCCGGCGATCTCCACCTCCAGCGTGACCGCCAGCTTGAGGCTGCCTTCCCCATCGGGCAGCAGACCAACCTCGCAAGCGACTTCGATGTCATTGTCTCCCACCTTCTGCGCATCCTTGCGCGTCACGTGGATGACAGCGTTCTCGAAGCATGCAGCATACCCCGCAGCAAAGAGCTGCTCCGGGTTGGTCGCCCCACCCTTGCCACCGAGTTCCTTCGGCATGGATAGAGGCATGTCGAGAATGCCGTCCTCGCTTCTGATGGTACCGTTGCGGCCGCCATACGCGTTCACTCTTGTTGTGTAGAGATAGCTCATCATCGGTTCCTTCAGCTTGGAAGAGATACGGAATATATCCCGCACAATCTAATTGCAAGCTGCAGGAATGTGCGTTGTTGAGGCTTATGGTGCATTTTCATGGGCGACGGCTAAAGCCCGCGCCGTGAAAGTGATCGAGCGCCTAGTTCCTTTGATCGGTTTCCGGGTCAGCTTTCGGTTCAAAGGTGCTTGGGGCGGACGAGCCGGCCCCCTCGCCCGATCTGCGCAGCTCATTTGGCCTTTGCCGGCAGATTCACCACCATCGGCTTTAGAGCGGCAGTTGCCGGCCGACCATCACCTCTATTTCGCTCCAGAGGCGGTCCGCAGCTTTTGCATCAAGCGCATAGTCGAGAACACCATAGGTGCGGTTGGGCGCATCGATACGCTCGGCAATGTTGGCGTCTTCGAGATAAAGTGGCCCTCTACCCTTCAGATCAGGTTCTGTCGCTGCCCATACGGAGGTAGCCGCGCCCCGTTGGACGTCTTTGAAAAGGGCGTAAAATGCTTCCGCCGCATTCTTGCCGAGCCGCTCTTCGGTAGACTTACGGTGGTCCTCGCCCAGATGCCGACCGAGTTCCGTCTGAATCATGCCGGGATGGACCGCGAAAGCTGACACCCCGCGCGCCCCCAGCTCACCGGCCGCCTTCACCGCGAGCAGTGCGCAGCCCGTCTTGGACTGACCATATGCCTGCCATTTATCGTACGGTCGTAGCTCAAACTGCAGATCGTTGAAGTTGACGGGCGACAGATGATGGCCCGTCGAGGATAGCGAAACAAAACGCCCGTCGTCAGACCGCACTAAAGTCTTGGCCAGCCTGCTGAGCAGCACCGCATGTGCCACCACGTTGGTCATAAACTGCGACTCAACCCCAACTTCGGTGCGCGAAAGAGGACATGCCATGATCCCGGCGTTGGCGATCAGCATGTCGACTGGCCTATCCAGTGCGAGTATGGCGTCAGCTAGAACATCGACGCTCTCCACCGACATGTGGTCGACCACATGGTAGCGCACCCTTGCTCCCTCTGCCTCCAGAGCCGCAGCAGCGGCCTCAAGCACGTCCGATCGCCGGGCGGCGATGAAAACCTCTGCGCCGGCGCGTGCGAGGACGCGGGCAGTCTCGTAACCCAAGCCGACCGAACCGCCAGTGATGACCGCCAGCCGCCCAGTTAGGTCAACCGCCGACGCAATCTCTTCAGCGCTCGTGTTGCGCGTGTACTTACTCGGCGGAACATTCCTGGCGTCGATCATGGTGTTTCCTTTGCAAGCAGCCCCAACCTAGCGATCGTGGAGGCCGCAAATGGTAGTATCATGCAGCTGTTGGTGACAACACGCCCACCATATAAACAGGCGCCTATATAGTTGCTTGGAGAACGAGGCTCTTTGCTCACCTTCGCCTCAAAGCGAAGTTTAGCGCTCGCAGAGCGCTGGCGTGAGTCTGATAGAACACCACGAGTTTCGATGTTCAAAGGTACTTGCTCGAATCTGCGTGTTAGTGTCGCTAAATTTGTGCGTTGTTCCTTCAAGTCACGCTCGGGGTAGACAGTTCCCTACATAACTCTCACAAGTGCCGCATCCATATGACGAGTCAACTGTAAGACGGGCTCGCAAAGAAGTCTTTCCGATCGATACCGTGGGTAGAGATACGATCGCCCACATTGTTCCAACGCCCCGATGCAGGGGCAACATCCCGCCGCTTCGTCATCCAAAACGCTTCCACGTTAGGGCGGCATCACAGGCTCGCCTCATTCTCCGCTGATCTGGCCAGCGATGGCCTGATTTATATCATTAAAAGCATAGTTGTAATCAATTGGTGGTAGGGGCACCGCCCCTTGCTCCTAAGCACAACTATTCGAGGGATCAATTGGCCTGAAACGGCATCACCTTCGAAGGGCCCACGTTGCGGATGTCCGCACTGACAGGCTGCTGATTGGCAATGTAATCGCGTTATCTGGCAAGGAGGTGCGCCCACCAGTCCGAACTTCGCTTGGACTGATCGACAGGTCACCGCGCCTTCGCTGACTTGCTGCAGCCCGAACGGATCAAAAGCGCAGCCGTCCACCTCCTCGGCCGGTCAACAAGGTGGGAGGTGCCGAGCTCGAGCGCCACTTCGCGGCGCTCGAGCTTCGGCTCGGCGATGATGGTCATTGCGCCTTATGCTCTGCTTCACTCCAATGTTTGCCGCTGACAGGCCCGATCAGTTCACTGTGAAACGGATGGGCAGACGCTTGGGCCCGCTCACGAACACCGACTGTGTCCACGCAGGCGTACCAGCAATTTCCAGCGTTTTTACGCGGGGCAGCAACTCCTCAAACAGGATTTGCATTTCGAGCTTCGCGAGGTGCTGGCCAAGGCAGACGTGCGCTCCGTAGCCGAAAGCGATCTGCTTGTTCCGCTCCCGATCGACACGGAAGTCAAAGGGAGCTTCAAACACCTCCTCGTCACGATTAGCTGAAAGGTAAGATAGCATTAGCCAGTCCCCGGCCTTGATGCGCTGTCCACGAAGCTCATAATCCTGAGCCGCCGTGCGCATGAAGTGCTTGACCGGCGTAGTCCAGCGGATGGCTTCTTCAACAAGCCCGGGGATGAGTGAAAGATCGGCCTGAACTTGCTTTAGCAATTCAGGTCGTTCGGCCAGAGCCCAGATTGCCCCCGCCGTCGAAGCAGAGGTAGTGTCATGGCCTGCGGTTGCAATCAGGACATAATAGCCGTTTGCATCGCGTTCAGAGATCGGCTGACCATCGATCTGTGCATTGGCTATGACACTTGCGACATCATCCCGCGGGTTTGCCCGTCGATCAGCAGTCAGCTTATTGAAGTATCCGTAGAAGTCGCCAAGGACCGCTTGAAACATGGCGATCCCTTTTTCGGGAGAGGCCATAGCGCTGGCATCGCGAGCTAGCTCCGGATCGCGCGCGCCGAACAGCTGCTGGGTCAGAAGCAACATGCGCCCTTCATCCTGTTCCGGCACGCCAAGGATCTCCATCACCACGTGTAGAGGATAGTGAAGCGCCACATCCGAGACGAAGTCGCATTCGCCATCCTGTCGCTCGAGCATACGTTCCACGTGGGTACGGGCGATGCCCCGCATTCGATCGCTCAGCTTCTTGATATTGCCGGGCATGAACCAGGATTGCGTAAGGGAGCGATAAACCCGATGCTCACGATCGTCCATGTTGACTACCGATCGTGTCAAATGCGGTGAATGCATGACCTTCTCGACCGCCTGAAGCATGTCTTGCGGAATCAAAACGGTGGACCGATCACCATTGCGGAATATGTTTGCTTGGCGCTCGACGTCCATAACGTCCTGATGCTTGGTAACCAACCAAAAGGGTTCGTACCTTTCGTTGACTACTTGCGACACCGGCTGATTGGCACGCAACCATGTAAGTGCTTCATGAACTTCGTTAGGCCTTGCGAAGCTGCGGGGATCCGTGAGCAATTCACCCATATCGGAAGGGACAGTGGCGTGATTGAAAACTTCTTCTACACCTGAGGTCATCATAGTTCCTTTCGCCACTTCTATCCGGCGGCGCAGCGCTTCACCCATATGCAAAGCAACGGAAATGGGGGGAGAAGGGTGCGGCTTGGGTATCTATCACTCAACGTGAAACTTGAGCCCGTTCGGCCCGCGTCCTCCTATGCCCTTCCTCCGCCATTCAGCTAACCCGAAACTTAACAAGGTCGTGCGGCCTTTTCAATCGGCTAATTAGCCTTTCCACTCGGTCCGACCTGCGATGCTGCCAAGACATCATCTTACACTTGCCTGCATCCACCACACTTGGCTTTTCTCGGGCACAGCATTGTCCGACGGTGTCATCGCTCAGCGAACCGGCCGCTGAATCGAAGCAGGCGTCGCGCGCTAAATGCAGGAACTCTCAGCAGCACCTCTCTACTAACGCCACGCACTCGGGTAAGGAGCCCACTAATCTTCATCATGTCAAAGCAAATGAGGCCATGGAGCACATTGCAAGCATCGATCGAAGTCACGCCGAAGACATCCGTTATCTGATGATCGCGTCTGTCGAGCATCGTCTTTTGTACGGTGAACCATCTCGCCGCACCTATCGAGTGGCGGCAGCCCATACACCGCTCGTAGTAACCGTCGCCTTGCTCGCGACATCGGCCTCGCGCCCCGCACCGGGCCGGTCAGCTCTCCACGATAATTCGAGCAAGGCCAAAGTCTTCGTATGCACCCTCAAGCGCGCGACTACGCCTATGCGACTCCGCGCGCGATGCACGCACTGTCATGGGACAACTGCCTCACTAGCCGATCCACTATAACCAGGATCACTCACACAAGGCGCTAGGCTGCCGATCACCCGGCGAGTACATCATCCAAACCCGCGATGCTTCGTCAGCAATTAGGGGCAACTACATCCAGAGTTCGTTGCCCCGTCGGCAGCGGAGTCGAAGCTGCCACGCCCGGCGAGAACGCCTGCCCCGGCGCACAAGCCGAGCCCCTGCCCTGCTAAGCAATGACGCGAATGACCAATCAAGGCTGACGCTTACGCTGGCGCAACGCCAGTCCGCTTGGTGGTCTCAGGCGCCGCGCGTTGGCTCAATGCGTCCAAAAACCTGCCGCACGGCACGGGAACGATGCTTCGCAGCGTCTGTACTCCGCTAAGGGAAAGGCGGGAGGCGCGCCAGCCGTTCGTCAGTTGGAGCACGCTGCCCAGATTTCGATCGGCGAATGCACTCCGTCGCGAGGTCATCTGGGGTTCACCCGAGTGCCGACCGCCTCACACCTTCGTCGCTCAAGCGGAACTATGATGCGACCTCCAAGGCCTTGGCTCACGGCAAGTAGCGGCAGCGCACCGACAGGCACTCTCCTGGCGTTGAGCTGAGCGTTCTTTAGCTTCTTCGAGCTAGCAACCCGATTGCAGCTGCCGCGTATCATCCCGGCATGAACAGACGCGCTTACCACCCATAAACCCCTTCTTCCGCCAGTGCACCCCACCAGCGGTGAGCTTTATTATGTCGACTTAAGGGCGGGCTGGGAGACGAGGAAGTTAGGGACAATGCGTTCACATGTTGACTTCGCGTGCGTTTGCAGGCAATATGGAAGCGTCGTACAAACTGCTCGGGTCACTTCGTGTAATCGGTCGGGGTGGCCTTCTGCAGTGGCAGCTGCGCGTTAGCCGAGCCTGGTGCAAATAAAGGAAAAGAAGATGGAGAGCTTCGACTTACTCATTCGTGGCGGAACGTTGGTTGACGGAACAGGTGCTCCTCGGCAACAGGCGGATGTCGGCGTGCTCAAAGGTCGGATCGCGGCCATAGGTGACCTCTCCCAGGCTGCAGCCGAGAACGTTATCGACGCCGCTGGTCTCATAGTGGCGCCTGGCATCATCGATCCCCATACGCACTATGATGCCCAGATCTATTGGGATCCCTACTGCACTAATTCAGGCTGGCACGGGGTCACGAGCGTCGTCGTTGGCAATTGTGGCTTCGGCTTCTCGCCTTGCAGGGCGAGTGATCGCGACCTTTATATGCGCATGATGGAGAACACCGAGCAAGTGCCGATCGATGCCATGCGCGAAGCACTGCCATGGAACTGGGAAACATATCCAGAATGGATTGAGTCGGTCAAAGCAATCCCGAAGGGAGTGAATATCGGCGCGTTCCTACCGCTAAACTCCCTTATGATTTGGGTCATGGGCTACGAAGCGGCTAAGACCCGGCCGGCAACCGAAGAGGAACGCGCCGAGATGCGCCGCCTGCTGCACGAGGCTATGGACGCCGGTGCGATCGGCTTCGGCTTCTCTTATTTGCAGGAATATAACAGCCACAAGGATGTCGACGGGTCGCCGATGGTTACGGATGCGATGGAGGCGGAAGAGGCCTTCAATCTCGCTCGCGTCCTTGCCGAGCGGCAAGAAGGAATAATCCAGGCACTAGTTGAAATTGGGCCGGAGACGGCGGCGAACCGTGCAATGCTCGAGAAGCTTGCCGAGATTTCCGGACGCCCGGTTCTGCATACCGTCGTGTCCCCGGACGAGCGCTATCCCGGTCGTCATCGTGACGTTTTGAAGTGGCTCGACGACGTCACCGCACGCGGCCTGAACATCTACGCGCAAGCGCTATGCTTCCGGTTCATGCCGATGGCCTTCGTTGTGGATGCTTATGACGGATGGCAAGCGGAGCCGATACTTAACGAGTTCCAGCACCCCGGCGGTGGCGATACAATTGATGCCCGCGTCGCGAAGGCGCTCGATGCCGACTATCGTGATCGCCTTGCAGCTGCAACAGGTTTGCCGAGCTTCGCCGATGTGAGAAGGATGATATTGATCGACGCGGCGGGATCAGAACAATTTACACCGTTTGTCGGGAAGAGTTTCGAAGAGATCGCCAGCGTCACGGGCGTGCGCCCGACTGACGCCTTTCTTGACCTGTGTGCGGAAACCCGGCTTTCTTGCGAAGTCGCACCGCCTCCGATGGTGCCTGATGCTGAGGACTCGATTGAGATTAACATACATCCTCGGGTTCTGCCTGGCACGTCTGACGGAGGCGCTCATTCAAAATTTTGGGCGGGAGGCCAATACGGCACCGACCTTATAAGCTGGTTAGTGCGCGATCTCGGCCGCATCGAGCTGGAAGCCATGCACCACAAGTTGAGCGCCGTACCTGCGGAGGCCCTATGCTGGGCAGACCGAGGAACCATCGCGGTTGGCAAGGCCGCCGATATCATGATCTATGATTTCAATGAGCTCGGAGTGGCGACCAGCGCTTATGAGATCGCCTATGACCTACCCAAACAGGATTGGCGGCGGGTCGCTCGGCAGAAGGGTATCCGGTGGATCATGGTCAACGGCCAGGTAACCTTCATGGATCAGGATTGTACCGGCAAGACGCCCGGGCATCTCGTCGGTCCGGCGACAACTCGGGAACTTGAGGCTGCAGAATGATGCCCTGAAAAGGACAAAACACTGCACGGCGGATACCGCTCCCGTAACCGGGCGCGCTATCCGTCGTCAATCATGGCCTTAGCGACGCGGGTCGATGCTTGTTTGGTATACGGGCAGAGGTTCGCGAGCCAGCGAATGAAGCTCATGCACTCCTTCTGCCCAAAGATTCAAGCAGTTGGAAGAAGGACGACCAAAGCGTTATCAACTTCAATTTCGCACCTCTCTGGCGGGTGCCACTCAACCCGTTACGTAAGAGCCCATGCCTGCTCCAGCAGAGCTACGGTGGGCATCAAGCATATGGGCAGGATCGTTGTTACGGTGATCCCAGGTAAGGCATCAGTTCTGTCTGTCTCTGCCGCGGCTGCTACGATCGGACGGAAACGTTAGCAGCTGCTTTGCTTGCACGGGCCGTTCAAGGCAGGACGACAAACACAGTGTCAAGGAGCGGCTGCATGATCACCATTTATCATCTCGGCGTTTCACAATCGGATCGAGTCGTCTGGCTGATGGAGGAACTTGGCCTCCCCTATGATCTCGTCTGGTATGATCGTAACGAGGAGGGAATAGCCCCGCCGGAATATCTCGCTCTCCACCCGGCCGCCATGGCACCGGTCATCCGGGACGGAGATCGGCTGCTTGCCGAGTCAGTAGCAATTGTCCAGTATATCGCCCATCGTTATGGGGGAGGCCGTTTGACCGTCGCGCCCGACGACGAGAATTACGCCGACTATCTCTATTGGCTTGAATTCAACAACAATGCTCAATGCGGCATGTTCATCAAGGGGGCACTCAAGGCAGCAGGGCATGATGGCGGCTTGATCGGCATGGTTTCGCAACGACGCACCGACGGGCTGTTCCAGCAGATGGATGACCATCTTGCGACTTGGCCCTATCTTGCCGGCGAAGAATTCACGCTTGCCGACCTGATGTCCGCGTTTGCTGTCGTAACGGTGCCGGAACTGAGCGGAGGCAACATGCTCGCCTCGTACACCAACATTCAGCGTTACGGCGAACGGGTCACGCAACGCTCCGCCTGGCAGCGGGCTATGGCTATCGCAGGACCGAAGGCGAAGCGGCCGTAAGCCCCGCACTCTATTAAGAGTGCGCACGAAGGCTATGGCTATATCGTTTCGATTCCGGAGAGCTGACTGGCGTGGTGCGGAACACGAGGCCAATATCGCAAGCGATCTCGAGTGCGCCGGAACACCAGCGAATGTTGCGCCAGTCGACGGCAACGCGACTCACACAACTCCGCTCCCTCGAGTTTTCGCTTTGGTACGATCCGGACCTCTCCTTCGACTTCCAGCGCCTCCGGCGGTTCACCTCGGAAACTACCTTATCGCCAGCGTAGCGTCTTCTCGCACGCTCAGTCATATGCCTTACTCTTATCGATGAGCGAGATCCTGCCGAGTCACATGGGGCCAACACCATGCATACGGCAAATGATTTGGGCCGTTAGCTGATGCATAGTAAGGGGAGCTTCCGCCCCGCCATGCGAGTGTGATCTGTAGAAGGTGAGTCTCCCCGCCGTGACTTCGGGGCAGAGGGACTGGTGCAATGACGATGCCATGTGATGATGCTGGCACTAGCTAGACACCCCCATCTACTCGGTGTTGCGCTGCATATGAGGCTGGCGACGACTGCTTGAGGGCTTCAACATAGGCTGAGGCTTGTGTGCCGGCACGTTTTTTACTGCCAGTGGTTTCGCGTGACGCCCCGTTTGAGGGTTTCGGGCGCAGCTACGCCGTCGAGGCTCGTCGCTCGTGGAAGA
>NZ_PPSM01000036.1 GCF_002916655.1 Novosphingobium sp. HII-3 | reverse complement strand
TCCCTGCGGTGGAGTGTGATGGCGATGGTGCTCACGAACGAACGCAGCCGCCTCGCTGAAATCGATAGGGGCCAAGGTGAGGCGATCACCCGTGACGCATCCCTCGCGTCCGGTGGAAGTCATGCTGCGCGTCCCTCCGTTAGTTGATGCGGCGCAGAGGGTATCCATCCCAAGCGGGCAGTGGTCGGACGCCACATCTTGCCGAGCCGGATCAGGCTGACCGTGGAGTGGCTGACGGGCAGGCGGGCAGCGATTTCCTTGTTGCTCATCCCGAGTCGGAAATAGCCGATCATCTCGGCAACCTGCTGTTCGCTTAGCTTCGCCCTCGGGTTGTTCACGCCCGAGTGATCGCCAGCCCTCCAGCGGTTGCGCTCAAGCTTGTCCTGGTTGTTCCGTGCCTGGGTGCCGAAATACAGGTGAGCAGGGTTACAGCACGGCGGGTTGTCGCAGCGGTGCAGGACGGCCAGCCCCTCCGGCTCGGTCATTTTGCTCCCGATGAGCGCCATGCGACTCGCGGTGACCGTGTTGTAGCTAGAGAGCTTGAAGCTGCCGTAGCCGTTACGGTTGATGCTTCCTTGCCATTCCCAGCACTCGTCCGGGCCGCGCATATCCACCTTGGACCAGAACCGCATCATGCGCAGTTCACCAGCTCGGCCTTCAAGTTGGGGCAGAATCTTCTTACAGTAGGCGTCAGCCATGCGATCCTCCTATGATCGTTTTGGTCAGGCCCGGCGCTGAGATTGCCGTCTCAGGTCGGGCCGTTTTGCTAGCCAAAAGATCGCAGGACTGACGGAATTGCGTTCGCTTCAAATGGCGCGCTAGCAAAATCAACCCGTTGATCTTGCTACAAACATACACCCCTGTCGGGCGCACCATCTCCAGCTATTCGAATGTGAAACGGCGACCACTTGAGGGTGGCCGCCGACCGGCATCACGCCGCAGCGTCAAGCGAGGCGTTGTCGATGACGAAGCGGTAGCGCACGTCGCTGCGCGCCATTCGTTCGAAAGCGGTTTCGATCTGCTGTATATCAATCATCTCAATGTCCGAGACGATCCCGTGTTCGGCGCAGAAGTCGAGCATCTCCTGCGTCTCTGCGATACCGCCGATGAGCGATCCCGCAATCGTCTTGCGTCCGAAGATGAGGCCGCCGACGTTGGGCGAGGGGTGGGGATGCTCCGGCACACCAAGCATTATCAGCGCTCCATCGCGGTGCAGCAGGTTTACGTAGGTATCAAGGTCGTGGCTGGCGGCCACTGTATCGATAATGAGGTCGAACGAGCCCGCGTGCTGTGCCATCTGGTCCGGCTCCCGGCTCACCACGGCTGCGTCCGCGCCGAGATTGATCGCGTCCTGGCACTTCCCGGGCGTCGATGTGAATGCGACGACATGTGCTCCCATGGCATGGGCGATCTTGATCGCCATGTGGCCCAGGCCACCGATACCAACCACACCGACCTTCTTGCCGGGGCCGGCGTTCCAGTGCCGCAGCGGAGAGTACGTCGTGATGCCGGCGCACAGGAGCGGGGCAACCGCGGCGAGCTGGTCTGCGGGGTGGCGGATGCTGAGGACGAAACTTTCATCCACGACAATCCCTCCCGAGTACCCACCGAAGGTATGTCCCGGGGCGTCGAAGGTGGCACCATTGTAGGTGCCTACGAAGCCCTTTTCGCAATAATTCTCAAGACCATCATGGCATGAGCTGCATTCGCCGCAGCTGCCCACCATGCAGCCGACGCCAACCGCGTCGCCGACCTTGAAACGCGTCACCTCGGGGCCGGTGCGCCGGACTGTACCAACGATTTCATGGCCCGGGACACAGGGGAAGTGAGTGCCGCCCCACTCCCCACGCACGGTGTGGAGATCCGAATGGCAGACCCCGCAGAAGGCGATGTCGATTTCCACGTCGGTCGGACCTGGTTCCCGGCGATCAATGGCGATGGGTTCGAGCGGACGGTCGGCTGCATGAGCGCCATAGGCCTTCACGTGCATGGCTGTTCCTTTCAGCGGAAGATAAGGAAGGATCAGGAGGAGGACTCCTGTCGCGGCAAATAGTGGCGGCTTTCCCGAGATATTAGGTGGATCGGGTTTCATGCAGCGGTGAGTTCCGCTCAGGAGTGCCCGTAAGCTGATCCGGTTTGGATTAAATTGCCGTCACCTACGCGACATTCGGCGCGCTTGGAGTTTTGCTGCGCCGGAAGCCAGTCGCGCGAGAGACGCTCATGCCACATTTTTCACGCCGAGAGTTCATGGGCTCCCTCGCGGTCCTTGCCCTTGTGCCGGCTAAGGGTCGCGCAGCCCCAAGGTCTCGGGACCGCATCATGGTTCAGGGGCGGCCGCAGGATACCGGCTCGCTGTACAAGATTCGTAATATAATCCCGGCGCTGGACCAACTTGGTGGGGTGAGGAAGATGCGGTGCCGCGATCCCTATTCGGGTACCCCCGGATGGAACACGTACGTGGGCCTGGCACGGGAAGGCGTGACGTTTTGTTTTACCTTGTCCGTCCGCGACATCGGCCGCACCCTCTCGGACCTTCGCGCTTTTCTCGCGGCCGCACCCTTATCGATCTGGGCTATCGAGTTTCCCAACGAGCCCGATCTCAACCCCGTCACCTACCAGGGCACGAAGGACGCCCGGCTCGGCTTCCGAACCGGCAACGCACCCGCTTTCATGGCCTACATCGGCGACATGGCGAAGGCCTTGCGATCCGACCCGATCTTGAGCGCCATCCCCTTGATCGCCAGCAATGACTACATGCAGGCCGAGCAGAAGCCGTACACCGACTTTGGCAACACCCATGTCTACCCACGACCGGCAACGAATGTCGAGGATCGGCTCGACGTGTTGGACCGCCGACTGGCTGAGGCAGGCCAGAGCCACTGTGTGATTACGGAGTGGGGGCGCACGACCGGAGGCGGCGAGGGGAATGTCACTTCTCCCCCTGTTTCGCTGGAGGATCAGGGGAGGCTGCTCGCCGCAGACGTCGCGAGCGTCCTGTCTCGTCCAACGGTGCACGTCCTCAACATCTATGAACTGTTTTCCTGGGGCGGTTTGAGCGAGATGAACAACTTTGGTCTTTTTAATGCCGATTTGTCGCCGCGACCGGCAGCGGTTGCTCTGCGATCGCTGTTGACTTGACGTTGATGAGGCGCGCCCATTGCGACGCTGCAGAACGGTCTCTATGATGCCGGTAGGTAAGAGTGCAGCTTAAGCTGTACAAACAAAACGAAAAACGTGTTCAGAAATATGGAGCCAGCGGGGGCTGAGGGCTTCTCCGCGACGTCCGGCGCAATAAGGCCCACTCGCAGACCAAAACGACACGCCGCCGGCGGTTCAGACACCGGATGCACATGATTTCAGCGGCTTTGCCGTCGCGAAACGGCAATAGTTGAAATTGAAGCGCGCAAAGTTCCGGGATTTGGTCTATGGGACGGTCAACCGGTGCGCCCGAGGGCGACCCACGCAGCCCTCCTTACGCTCTTTCAAAGCCGCTCGACAGCGGCAGGATTCGTTGTTCATCTATGACTTTTTCGCAGATTCCCCAGCTTCTCGCCGAGGCGCTTACCGGCCATGGCTACGAGACGCTGACGCCCGTGCAGGCAGCCGTTACCGAATCGGAGGCGCGCGGCCGCGACCTCATCGTGTCGGCACAGACCGGTTCTGGCAAGACCGTCGCGTTCGGCCTTGCCATGGCCGACGAACTGCTTGCTGACGATGCGCTGGCTTATGCCAGCACCCCCTTGGCGCTGGCCATCGCGCCCACGCGTGAACTTGCCCAGCAGGTCAGTCGCGAACTGGAATGGCTCTATGCAAAGACCGGAGCGCGCATTGTCACCTGCGTCGGCGGCATGGACCCGGTGAAGGAACGCCGCCAGCTGGAGCGCGGCGCAGCTATCGTGGTCGGAACGCCCGGGCGCCTGCGGGACCATCTGGAGCGTGGCAAGCTGGACCTGTCGAGCCTGCGCGCCGTCATCCTCGACGAGGCGGACGAGATGCTGGACATGGGTTTCCGCGAGGATCTCGAGGAGATTCTCGACGCGACCCCCGAGGGGCGGCGGACGCTGTTGTTCTCCGCCACCATGCCCCGCCCTATCGAGGCGCTGGCGCAGCGGTACCAGACCAACGCCCTGCGCATCTCGACTGTCGGTGAAAACCGCGGTCATGGTGACATCGCCTACAAGGCAGTCGCCGTCGCGCCGTCGGACATCGAGCATGCCGTCGTCAATCTCCTGCGTTTCCACGAGGCTGAGACCGCAATCCTGTTCTGCGCCACGCGTGACAACGTGAAGCATCTGCACGCCACTCTGGTCGAGCGCGGCTTCTCGGTCGTCGCACTTTCAGGCGAGCATTCGCAGAATGAGCGGAACAACGCCCTGCAGGCCCTGCGCGATCGCCGCGCACGTGTCTGCGTGGCGACTGACGTGGCCGCGCGCGGTATCGACTTGCCCTCGTTGAGCCTCGTCATCCACGTGGAAATTCCGCGTGATGCGGAAACTCTGCAACACCGTTCCGGTCGTACCGGCCGCGCCGGGAAGAAGGGCACGGCCGTGCTGCTGGTTCCGTATCCGCGCCGTCGCCGCGTCGAGATGATGCTGCGCGGTGCCAGGATCGAGGCGGAGTGGGGCGAAGCCCCGACGCCCGAAGCCATCCGCGCACAAGACCGCGAGCGCCTGCTGGAGAAGCTGCTGGCGCCGGTCGAGGTGGAAGATGACGACCGCGAACTCGCCAGCGTTCTCCTTGAATCGATGAGCGCCGAAGACGTGGCCGCCGCACTGGTGCGGGCGCACCGTGCGGCCATGCCGCAGCCGGAGGAACTACTCGGCAACTCTCCTGAGGCACGCCAGAAGCGCGAGCGTCCGGGGTTCGACGACGTCGTATGGTTCCGCATGGATGTGGGGCGCGAACAGCGTGCCGAGGCGCGTTGGATCCTGCCGGTGCTTTGCCGCCGTGGCCACGTCACCCGTGACGCCGTGGGCCAGATCCGCATCAACGCCGATCAGACTTACTTCCAGATCCCTCGCGCACAGGCGGACCAGTTCGCTCGCGCCGTCGAGCGGACCGCCCGTGACGACGGCGAGTACGAAGCGACCATCCGCATCGAACGCGCTCCGGACACGCCGCGTGACGCTGCACGCCACCGCAGCCGTGACCGCGATGGACCGCAGGGCCGTGGTCGCCGTCCGCACGGAAACGGCCCGCGCTCCGAGGGCGAAACCGGGCAGACTTATCGTCCGCGTCCAACCGGTGGCCGGCAGGACCGTCCGGGCGGCGGAGGCAAGCCCTTCCACAAGAAGCCGAAGAAGAGCTGGTAAGCACGGCGGGGGGCGCCGCGATCCGCGCCCCCTGCTCCCGATGCGATGCTGGCTCACCAGTCAAAGAAAAACCCCGGCCACTCAGAAGAGTAGCCGGGGTTTTTCTCGCGGTCCGTTGGCGGAATAGGCCGTTCAGGCCTCCATCCACTCCCGGAAGAATGCGTCGTTGGCTTCGCGTAGCGCGGCGATCTCCACGCCCGCCACTGTGGTGCCGCCAACGGTGCCGATCTTCACGGCTTCGGGCAGGGCTGTGCCTGCCGGCGCGGTGACGACGTAGCGCGACTGATCTTCGCCGAAGGCCTGCGCCGTCGTGAGTTCGGTCTCAAGTGTACAGCCCAAGCCGCTTGCCAGCGCCATTTCGGCGAGGGCGACCAGAAGGCCGCCGTCGCTCACGTCGTGAACAGCCGTGACCTGACCGTTACCGATCCACTCGCGGATGAGGGCGCCGTTGTGCGTCTCCGCCTTGAGGTCGACCGCCGGTGCATCGCCCGCCTCCCGACCGGCGATTTCCTTCAGCCACACCGATTGGCCAAGATGAGTGCCTTCCCCGCCCAGAAGGAAGATTTCCTCTCCTTCAGCCTTGAACGCTACCGTCGCCATCTTGTCGTGGTCAGCCAGGATGCCGACACCGCCGATAGCTGGCGTGGGGAGAATGGCGGAACCGCCGCCGGTCGCCTTGGACTCGTTGTAGAGGGAGACGTTGCCCGAGACGATGGGGTAATCCAGCGCGCGGCAGGCGTCACCCATGCCGTTCAAACAGCCCACGATCTGCGCCATGATCTCCGGCCGCTGCGGATTTGCGAAGTTCAGACAGTTCGTGATGGCAAGCGGAAGGCCGCCCACCGCGCTGATGTTGCGGTAGGTTTCCGCCACGGCCTGCTTGCCCCCCTCGTACGGGTCGGCGTAGCAGTAGCGCGGAGTGCAGTCGGTGCTGATCGCGAGGGCCCTGCGCGTACCATGCACGCGAACGACCGCAGCATCGCCACCGGACTTCTGCATGGTATCGGCGCCGACCTGGCTGTCATACTGCTCCCAGATCCACTTGCGCGAGGCGAGGTCCGGGGTACCCATTAGCGTGAGCAGGTCAGCCCCGACGTCGGCGCTCTCGCTGACATGGCCAAGCGCTGGGACCGCTGCCCACGTCTTGTATTCCTCAGCCGTGACATAAGGACGTTCGTATTCCGGCGCATCATCGGCCAGCGGGCCGAGTGGGATGTCGCAAACGACTTCACCGTCGAACTCAAGAACCATATGGCCGGTGTCGGTGACCTCGCCGATCACCGCGAAGTCGAGTTCCCACTTGCGGAAAATCGCCTCGGCCATGGCTTCCTTGCCGGGCTTGAGAACCATGAGCATGCGCTCCTGACTCTCGCTCAGCATCATTTCGTAGGGTGTCATCGCCTCTTCGCGGCAAGGCACCTTGTTCATGTTCAGGCGAATGCCCGCGCCGCCCTTGCTGGCCATTTCGACCGACGAGGAGGTGAGCCCGGCGGCGCCCATATCCTGTATGGCGACGATCGCATCGGTTGCCATCAGTTCGAGGCAGGCTTCGATCAGCAGCTTCTCGACGAACGGATCGCCGACCTGAACGGTGGGCCGCTTCTCGTCGATGTCATCACCGAAGTCAGCCGAGGCCATGGTCGCGCCATGGATTCCGTCGCGCCCGGTCTTCGAGCCGACGTAGACGATCGGATTGCCCAGGCCCGTTGCCGCACAATAGAAGATCTTGTCGGTATCGGCCACGCCGACGGTCATCGCATTGACGAGAATGTTCCCGTCGTAGGCCTTGTGGAAGTTCGTTTCGCCGCCGACCGTGGGCACGCCCACGCAGTTGCCATAGCCGCCGATGCCGGCAACCACGCCCTTGACGAGGTGCTTCATCTTGGGGTGGTCCGGCCGACCGAAGCGCAGGGCGTTCAGGTTCGCTACGGGGCGAGCACCCATGGTGAAGACGTCGCGCAGGATCCCGCCGACGCCGGTGGCCGCACCCTGATACGGCTCAATGTAGCTCGGGTGGTTATGACTTTCCATCTTGAAGATGGCAGCCTGGCCATCGCCGATGTCGATCACACCTGCGTTTTCGCCGGGGCCCTGGATGACCCAGGGGGCTTCGGTCGGCAGCTTCTTGAGGTGGAAGCGGCTCGATTTGTACGAGCAATGCTCCGACCACATTACCGAGAAGATGCCTAGTTCCACGAGGTTCGGCTCGCGTCCCAGGGCGTGCAGCACACGCTGGTATTCCTCGGGGCTGAGGCCATGCGCCTCGACGACGTCAGGGGTGATTCCGGTCATGAGACGCGCCTTAGCCATCTCGGTGGCCTGGCGCTAGACCGTTGGCCTGCCGATGCGCAAGATGGTGTCGCGTCTGTCGCTCGCGCACTTGTGGCGGTAAATCCGCGCCGCACCTTGACCGCCACGAGTGCTCCCGCCATTGCTGAGGCATGGATGCCGAGACCCAGACCATAGACACACTCAGCTTTGAAGACGCTCTGCGCGCGCTGGAGACGATCGTGCGTCAGCTCGAAAGCGGTGACGTGCCTCTGGAGGATTCGATCTCGCTGTACGAAAAAGGCGAGAAGCTGCGCCAGCATTGCCAGAAGCGGCTCGATGCCGCGCAGGCGCGGATCGAACGTATCGTTGCGGGACCGGATGGCGCCGCCGCCAGCACGCAACCCTTCGACTTATGAGCGCCGTGGGGGTGGCTGATTCGCTGCTGGCCGGTGGACTGGCCCGGATCGCGCAGGAAATCGAAGCCGCGTTTGATGCGATGCTGCCCGTGCCGGACGATGCACGCGCGAGGCTGGTCGACGCGATGCGTTACGCCACGATCGGTGGCGGAAAGCGGTTGCGGCCGCTGCTGCTGACGGCCGTGGCCGAGATGTACGGCGTCCAGCGCGAGGCTGCAATCCGGGCCGGCGTCGCAATCGAATCCATTCACGTCTACTCGCTCATTCATGACGACCTGCCGTGCATGGACGACGATGCCCTGCGGCATGGCAAACCTACGCTTCACCTGGCCTTCGACGAAGCTACCGCCGTTCTGGCCGGTGACTCGCTCCACGCCTTCGCATTCGAGGTACTGGCGGACCCAGCCACGAGCGCGGATCCTTTCACGCGGATCGAACTTGTGCGCACGCTGGGCACTGCCAGCGGTGCGCAAGGGATGGCGGGCGGACAGATGATGGACCTCGTTGCTGAAACGAGCGAATTCGACCTGCCGACCGTCACACGGCTACAGCAGTTGAAGACGGGTGCGCTTCTTGGCGCCGCTGTCGAGATGGGAGCGATCCTGGGGCGTATGCCGCCGGAGGGGCGCATTCATCTCCGCGGCTATGCGCGCGATATCGGGCTGGCGTTCCAGATCGCAGATGACCTGATCGACCATGAAGGTGACGCGGCGCGTGCCGGGAAGGCCGTCGGCAAGGACGCCGCTGCCGGCAAGGAAACCTTCGTGTCCCTGCTCGGCCCGCAGCGGGCCCGCGAACAGGCGCGCATGCTGGTGGAGCAGGCGATAGGCCACTTGGTCCAGCATGGGAAAGAGGCCGACCTGCTGCGCGCGGTGGCCCGCTACATCATCGAGAGGGATCATTGATGACTTCGCCTGAACGGATCGGCGTTTACCCAGGTACTTTCGACCCGATCACGCTTGGTCATGCGGACATTATTCGCCGGGGCGCGAAGCTGGTCGACAAGCTCATCATCGGCGTGACGACCAACCCGTCGAAGAACCCGCTTTTTTCGCCCGAGGAACGCATCGCGATGGTCGAGCGCGAGGTGCTGGCGCTCGGCATCGAAAACGTCACGGTGGTCGGCTTCAATGCGCTGCTGATGAAGTTCGCGCAAAAGCAGAACGCCTCCGTCATCGTGCGTGGCCTGCGCGCGGTTGCCGACTTCGAGTACGAATACCAGATGGCCGGCATGAACCAGCAGCTGAATTCAGCCATTGAAACGGTGTTTCTCATGGCAGACGTGAGCCTGCAGCCGATCGCGTCGAAACTGGTGAAGGAAATCGCCATGTTCGGGGGCGATATTTCGAAGTTCGTCAGTGTTGCGGTTCGCGAAGATGTGGAAACCCGCATCGCCAAGAAGGGGCTCATGGGGGACTATTGAGGTCGCACCACATGCGATCCGGCAGCAGAAATCGTTCATTGTGTCGACAGCGGGCGCGCTCTATCGAATTCGCCTGCGGCTCGACCGTGATTTACCAGGTGACAGATAGATGAAGTTTCGCCTCCCGCTGACCGCGTTGATGCTGGGCGCTGCGCTTGCCGCGATGCCGGCCGTCGGCAAGGACAAGGACAAGGAGCCGGCCGCAACGCCTGCTCCGGCCGCGTTGCCGACTGCCGTGGACATGAACATCTCCCACGAACCGGAAAACGTGCTCCTGCTTGACCTTTCGAACGGCGGCAGGGTGGCCATACGCCTGATGCCGGAATGGGCGCCGCGCCACGTAGAACGGATCAAGTCGCTGACGCAGCAGGGGTTCTACAACGGTGTGATCTTCCACCGTGTCATCGACGGGTTCATGGCACAGACCGGCGATCCGACAGGAACGGGGCAGGGCGGTTCGGAACTTCCGGATCTCACGGCCGAGTTCAACGCGATGCCGCACCTTCGCGGTACGGTCTCGATGGCGCGCACGAACGACCCGAACAGCGCAAACAGCCAGTTCTTCATCGTGTTCTACCCCCGCTTCGCGCTGGATCGGAAATACACGGTGTTCGGCCGCGTGATTTCAGGAATGTCCTATGTGGACGCGATTCAGCGCGGGGAGCCGCCTGAGAACCCTACGCGCGTCGTCCAGGCCTCGCTCGCGTCCGAAGGAAAGGCCGCGCCTGCGGTTTCGCCCGCGCCAGCGGGAGCGCAGCCGGTCCCCTCGGTTTCCGAGTTGAACAACTCGCGGTCGAACTGATCCGTCGCCTCGCGCTTGTGGAAGCGCGCGCTCTGGTCTAGCGCGCGCCGCCATGCGTGTTGACCTTTTCGACTTCGACCTGCCGCCCGAAAGCATAGCCCTGCGTCCGGCACGACCGCGTGACGCGGCGCGAATGCTTGTCGTCAACAGCGAGGCTGCCTTCGAAGATCGCCAGGTGCGGGATCTTCCTTCATGCCTGCGCGCGGGAGACGTGCTGGTATTCAACGACACTCGCGTCATCCCTGCACAGCTCGAAGGGATGAGGGGGGAGGCGCGCGTCGGTGCTACCCTGCATAAGCGGATCGATCTTCGCCGCTGGCAGGCCTTTGTGCGCAACGCGAAGCGCCTGCGGCAGGGAGACCGGGTGTCGTTTCCCGCTGAGGTAGCCGCCATCGCGGAGCAGCGCCTCCCGGACGGCAGCTGGGTTCTGGCCTTCGAGGGCGATGAGCCGGTAGAGCTTCTTCTGGAACGTGCCGGACGCATGCCGCTGCCGCCGTACATCGCGGGAAAGCGTGACACGGATGAGGCGGACGCGACGGACTACCAAACCATGTTCGCGCGCGAGAAGGGCGCGGTGGCCGCTCCGACGGCGGCGCTTCACTTCACGCCCGAACTGGTCGATGCCCTTGCTGCGACCGGGATCGCGCAGGAGACGCTGACGCTCCACGTGGGTGCTGGAACCTTCCTGCCGGTCAAGGCGGACGATACGGCGGAGCACCAGATGCACGCAGAGTTCGGCCGTATCGATGCAGCGACGGCCGACCGACTGAACGCCGCCCGCGCCGCAGGCGGCCGGCTGATCGCCGTGGGCACCACCTCGCTACGCTTGCTGGAGAGCGCTACCGGCGAGGACGGCATCATACGGCCTTTCGAGGGCGATACCTCGATCTTCATTACGCCCGGTTATCGCTTTCGCGCGATCGATGGCCTGATGACCAACTTCCATCTGCCGAAGTCAACGCTGTTCATGCTGGTGTCGGCGCTGATGGGGCTGGAACGGATGCAGGCCGTCTACCGCCATGCCATTCAAGGCGGCTACCGCTTTTACAGCTACGGGGATTCCAGCCTGCTGATACCCTGACCGGGTTTATTTATCCGACAAATAAGGTGCGCAAGGGGCTTGGAACGAAGCCGAGTTCGTACCATTCATTCAGCCATGCAGCCGATCCTCGAAATCCGTGGCCTTCAGAAGACCTATGCCAATGGCTTCACTGCGCTGAAGGGCGTTGACCTCACGATCCGCAAAGGTGAGATCTTCGCCCTTCTCGGGCCTAATGGCGCAGGCAAGACAACCCTGATCGGAGCCGTCTGCGGACTGGTGAGGCCGACCGGCGGATCGATTGCCGCCTTCGGGGAGGATATGCGCCGACACTGGCGCCGGCTAAGGGCGCGCGTCGGCCTTGTCCCTCAGGAACTTGCCACCGACATGTTCGAGCCGGTGCTGCGATCTGTCACTCATTCACGAGGCCTCTTCGGTCTCCCTCCGGCCCCGGCTCTCATTGAGGAAATTCTGCGCGCTTTGAGCTTGTGGGACAAGCGCAACGAGCAGATCCGCACACTCTCCGGCGGCATGAAACGGCGCGTCCTCATCGCAAAGGCGCTGGCGCATGAGCCCGAACTGCTTTTCCTGGACGAACCTACGGCGGGCGTGGACGTGGAACTGCGGCGCGACATGTGGAAGCAGATTGCAGCGCTTCGTGAACGCGGAACGACAGTGATCCTCACCACGCACTACATCGAGGAGGCCGAGGAGATGGCGGATCGCGTCGGGATCATCCGCAAGGGAGAGATCCTGATGGTGGATGACAAGGCCGCGATGATGGACCGGCTTGGCCGTACCGAGGCCCTGATCACGTTGGCGCAGCCGCTCGCCGATCTGCCGGAGGCGATCGCCGCTTATCCCCTGTCGTTGTCAGAGGACGGGCGGGTGCTGTGCTATCGCGGCGGCGGCGGCGAAGGTGGTGGGGCTGGCACGTCCGAGGTCGCGGAGGTGACCAAGGCACTGACCCGGGCCGGCATAGACTACACGGCGATCGACATCCACGAGTCCAGCCTGGAAGATATCTTCGTGAACTTACTGGAAGGGCCCGAGGCGCCGGCGGCGGGTGACCGGGGGGAAGCTCTATGACTGTTTTCAACGCACGGTCCGCCTGGACGATTTACAAGCAGGAACTCCTTCGGGCCTTCCGGACCGCCATGCAGTCGATCCTCGCGCCGGTCCTGACCACGACCTTGTACTTCGTCGTCTTCGGCGCTGCGATCGGCAGCCAGATGAGCGGCGGCGTGGGCGGTGTGAACTACGGCGCGTTCATCGTGCCCGGGCTGCTCCTGCTCACGATCCTCGGCGAAAGTGTTTCGAACGCCAGCTTCGGCATCTACATGCCGCGGTTTACCGGCGCCATCTACGAGCTTCTTTCGGCTCCGGTCGGTGTAGCGGAAACGCTTGTAGGTTTCGTGGGAGCAGCAGCTACCAAGTCACTGATATTGGCGGCGATCATCCTTGTAACCGCGACATTCTTCGTGGACTACTCTATAGCCCATCCGTTCTACGCTTTTCTCTTTATCCTCTTGATTTCGGCAAGCTTCTCGCTCTTCGGATTCATCCTGGGGATCTGGGCGGACAGTTTTGAGAAGCTCACGATTGTACCGCTTCTCATTCTGACGCCGCTGACCTTTCTTGGCGGCACCTTCTATTCCATCCAGACCCTGCCGGAGCCCTGGCAGTCTGCCGCCATGGCAAATCCTGTGGTGTACCTCGTGAACGGCCTGCGTTGGACCTTCTACGGCACCTCCGACGTTGCGATCGGCCTGTCCCTCGGCCTCACACTTCTTTTCCTCGCCCTTTGCGTCGGCGGCATCACCTGGATCTTCCGGACCGGGTGGCGGCTGCGCACTTAACCGATACGTGGCGTTCATGACGAAGCACTGCCGGATTCTTGCTGCTCTTCCGCTCATCACGTTCGCTGTCTGCGCGCATGCGCAGGAGCCGGCGTCGGAGGCCGGGCTTGTTCCCGTTCCTCCGCCGCCTCTGATTCTGGACCTGCCTGACTATCCCGCTTACGTCCCCTTTGTGGCGGCAGGCCCTCCGCGCCTGCCGCAGCCGGTACGGGCGATGCTCGAGGCCGGCATGAAAACCGACGACAGCGCCGCAGTCTCCGCGCTGGTGAAGTTCGCAATCCAGACCAATCCTTATGACAAGGACGAGATCCGGGATCTGCACCGCGCATACAACGACCGGCGTGCCCGCGAACTCGCAGCCATGACCGCGGCCAAGATCGCACGCATAAGGGCCTCGGGGGTGCTGGAGTTGTGGGAGGGGCAGGTCGAGATGGGCGCGTTCCGCTCCACCGGCAACACCAGCAATTTCGGCGTCACCGGCGCAGCCAAGCTGGACCGCAAGGGCATCAACTGGGAGCACATGCTTCAGGCGCGCGCCGACTACCAGGAGGATCGGGGGCAAGTCACGAGGTCGCAGTACTCCGCCAGCTACCAGCCTCGGTACACGCTGGATGAAGGCTTCTTCACCTACGGGCGGGCACAGTTCGAGCGGGACAAGATCCAGGGTTTCGCCGCCCGATACAGCCTTGCTGCGGGGCTTGGTTATCGCATCCTGGATCGCCCCGGAATGACTCTGGCGCTGGAAGCCGGCCCCGCCGCACGACATGTGAACTACGTTGACGGACTGGACACGACGACATGGTCGACGCTGAGCTCGGTTGATTTCGATTGGGCTCTTAACCCCACGATCAAGCTGACGCAGGACGCGAGCGCCTACGTTGGGTCCGACAACAGCACCTTCACATCGCTGACGGGGCTGGAGGCAGGGATGGCAAAAGGTCTCAAGGTAAAGTTGTCCTACTCGATCGAGCACGAAACGTCGCCGCCGCCAGGCGCACTGAAAACGGATACGATATCGCGCTTTTCATTGCTTTACGGGTTCTGAAGAGCAGATAGCGGATTTAGGCGCCCTCGGGGTTTCCACCTTTTGCCGAAATGCTTTAGTGCGCGAGGCATGAAGCCACGTTTCCAGTTCTCCGTCGAAGCAACAGACGGAAAGGCCCGCACCGGCATCATTGCGATGCGCCGGGGCGACATACGAACTCCCGCCTTCATGCCCGTGGGCACCGCGGCGACAGTGAAGGCCATGAAGCCCCAGGATGTTCGCGCCACGGGTGCGGACATTCTGCTGGGCAACACCTACCACCTGATGCTGAGGCCAGGCGCAGAACGTGTTGCCCGTCTTGGTGGCCTCCATAAGTTCATGAATTGGGACCGCCCGATCCTCACGGACAGCGGCGGTTATCAGGTGATGAGCCTGTCGGAACTGCGCAAGATCACCGAGGAAGGCGTGACCTTCGCCAGTCACATCGATGGTTCGCGGCACATGCTCAGCCCGGAACGCTCGATGGAGATCCAGCGCCTTCTGGGTTCCGATATTGTGATGTGCTTCGATGAATGTCCGAAGGTGGAGCAGCCGCGCGATGTCATCGCCCGCTCCATGGAGATGTCGATGCGCTGGGCGAAACGGAGCCGTACGGCCTTTGACATGGGCGGAGACCATGCGGCCAGTTCGGCACTCTTCGGGATTCAGCAGGGGGCGCTCGACGAAGGGCTGCGCAAGGTGAGCGCGGATGCACTTACGGCGATCGGTTTCGACGGCTATGCCATCGGCGGACTGGCTGTGGGCGAAGGGCAGGAGGCGATGTTCGCTACCCTTGATTTCGCGCCCGGCCAGTTACCGGTCGATCGTCCGCGCTATCTGATGGGCGTGGGCAAGCCGGACGACCTCGTAGGCGCCGTCGAGCGCGGCGTGGACATGTTCGATTGCGTGCTGCCAACGCGGTCGGGCCGCAATGGGCAGGCCTTTACGTGGAATGGCCCGCTCAACATGCGCAATGCCCGTCATGCCGAAGATACCGGACCAATCGACGAGCGCTGCTCCTGCCCCACATGCGGGACCTATACCCGCGCCTACCTGCATCATCTCATCAAGGCCGGGGAGATGCTGGGCGCCATGCTGCTGACCGAGCACAACCTGTCCTTCTACCAGCAACTCATGCAGAGCATGCGCGACGCGATCGCCGGGCAACGATTTGCCGCGTTCGCATCGGACTTCCGGAGAGACTATCTTCGCACCGGCTGAGGCTTCCCACCACACGCAGCGGGGAAAAGTCAGGCGGCGATGGCCAGTCCCGGCTTTGCCCCGTCGTCGTGAGCGACCTCAAGCATCGTCTCGACATAGGCTACGAAGCGCCCTGTCATTTCATCCAGGAAACCTGCACCGATCTCGCAAGCATGGCGCTGTGCGGTCTTGAGGTCGTGGTACCATTTGCCGGTGCGGTGGGGGGTAACGAAACGGTAGCGAGTCATGATGCTTGGCTAATGCCGGAAGCTCTTTGAAGTTCCTGTGATTTGCGGCGAAGCGGCCGATTATTTCATCAACCGGTTAAAGAAAAAGGGCGATCCCGAAGGACCGCCCTCTTGCTTGTTTCCCCAAGGGAAAACCGGATCAGCGCGAGTAGAACTCGACGACCAGATTCGGTTCCATCTTCACCGGGTAAGGCACTTCGTCAAGCGTCGGAACGCGAACGAAGGTCACCTTGTCGGTGCCGTCCTGTGCGACATAGTCCGGAACTTCGCGCTCGGGCAGGTTCTGCGCTTCGAGGACGAGAGCCATTTCCTTGGCCTTGTTGCCCAGGCTGATGACATCACCGACCTTCACGCGACGCGAGGCGATGTTGCACTTCACGCCGTTGACGCGAATGTGGCCGTGCGACACGATCTGGCGAGCCGAGAAGATGGTCGGCGCGAACTTGGCGCGGTACACGACCATGTCCAGACGCTGCTCCAGCAGACCGATCAGATTCTGGCTGGTGTCGCCCTTCATGGACGAAGCTTCCTGGTAGGTGCGCTTGAACTGCTTCTCGGTCACGTCGCCATAGTAGCCCTTCAGCTTCTGCTTGGCGCGCAGCTGGATGCCGTAGTCGGACAGCTTGCCCTTGCGGCGCTGGCCGTGCTGGCCGGGGCCGTAGCTGCGGCGGTTGACCGAGCTCTTGGGGCGACCCCAGATGTTCTCGCCCATGCGGCGGTCGAGTTTGTACTTGGCGCTTTGGCGCTTCGACATATGTCGTCCTTCAATCTGCTTGTTGCGCCGCCACCGTGGCGGTGCAATCCTTGGTTTCCCGGGGCGCACCATCCGACCTAATACGCCGGGTGCGGCCGCCGCTTCACCGGGGTGCGGGGCCGAATGGAAAGCCTGCAAAGCAGGCGCCACGTGAAGGCGTCGCCCTTAGCCATTTGCCGCGCGGAGTCAAGGCAAAGTGCCCAATACGGGCATGAGTGGCGGATTAAGGCTGCTGCCGGGGGCGGCGCTTGCCGCCAAGTGCACTCAGAACACCGCGCATGGTGCGGATCTCAAGGCTGTTCCAGCCCGGCTTGGTGAGCATGTTGCGAAGCGTGCGCCGAGTCGCTGCGGCCCGGCTCTCGGGAAAGAAGTAATTGGTCGGCTCAAGAAGCTGCTCGAACTGGCCGATCATTCCTTCGAGTTCGTCCTGTGGAGCGGGGGGAAGCAGCTCCTCCACCGTCGGCTGCGCGAGTTGAGCGCCTTTCGACCATTCGTACGCGCAGAGGATGACCGCCTGCGCGAGGTTGAGCGAGGCGAAGGCCGGATTGATCGGCACCGTCAGGATCGCGCGGGCCAGCGCCACATCATCCGTTTCCAGCCCGGATCGCTCGGGGCCAAACACGTAGGCCGAGCGACCGGCCGCCTGATGAACTTCGCGGGCCGCTTCTTCCGGGGTCACGACAGGCTTGGTGACGCCCCGCTTGCGCACTGTCGTCGCGTAGACGTGAGCGCAATCGTGGACAGCATCGGCAAGTGTCTCGTAGACCTCGGCACGCTCGAGAACGTCATCGGCACCGGCGGCCGCGGGACCGGCGGCCGGGTTGGGCCAACCATCGCGGGGAGAGACGAGGCGCATCTCGGTAAGACCGAAGTTCAGCATGGCGCGTGCGGCCTTGCCGATGTTCTCGCCCAGCTGAGGGCGAACCAGGACGATGACGGGCTGCTGCACTTCAATTGACGCCGACATCACGCACCGTTCCTGCAAATTCTTCAAAATCCCGAGCCTCATTGAAGGCCCGGTACACACTGGCGAACCGGATGTAAGCGACGGAATCAAGCTGCCGAAGCCCCTCCATCACCAGTTCGCCGATCACGCGCGATGGAATCTCGGTTTCACCCGATGTCTCGACCTGCCGCTGAACGCCGGAAACGAGCCTGTCGATCTTCTCGCGGTCGATGCCCCGCTTTCGGCAGGCGAGCGTCACGGACTGCTCGATCTTGGCCCGATCGAACGGTTCGCGCCGCTCCTGCCCGGCCGCATCGTTGCTTTTCACTACAACGATTTCGCGCAGTTGTACGCGTTCGAAGGTGGTGAAGCGCGCGCCACAGCTGGAACACTGACGACGCCGACGGATGGCGGTGGCATCCTCGGTCGGCCGGCTGTCCTTTACCTGTGAATCGTCGTGAGCGCAAAAAGGACAGCGCATTCAGGTACTTTCTGTAGATGCCTTAATCAGGGCGTACACGCTTGTAGAACTGGTAGCCGGCGCCCGCAGCGAGGCCGAGGCCGAGCGAGACGAAAGGCAGCAGTGCACCCGCGACCGCTCCCGCAGCGCCCCAGATCAGAACCGGCTTCGTCGACGGATGGGAAAGTCCATCCTTGAGCATGCCGGCGAGTTCCTGGCGAGCGTCGTTGACGAAGTCGCCGTTCTGGTTGGGGCGCTGGGGGTCGATCATGAGCTTAGTCCTCGTAGATGGGGAAACGGTCACACAGAGCTTCAACGCGCTCACGCACATTCTGCTCCACCTGAGCGTCGCCTGCCTCGCCGTTCTTGGCAAGACCATCGAGCACGTCCGCAACCATGTTGCCGATTTCGCGAAACTCTTCGGGTCCGAAGCCGCGCGTGGTGCCGGCGGGCGAGCCGACGCGGATGCCGCTGGTCTTCATGGGCGGCAGCGGATCGAAGGGTATGCCGTTCTTGTTGCAGGTGATGCCCGCACGCTCGAGCGCCTCGTCCGCATCCTTGCCGGTGACACCGAGGGGCGAGAGATCGATCAGCGCGAGGTGTGTGTCTGTGCCGCCAGAGACGATCGCGGCGCCACGCTCGGCCAGCGTCTCGGCCAGAACCTTGGCGTTCTCGATCACCCGTGCGGCGTAATCCTTGAACTCCGGACGCAGCGCTTCGCCGAAGGCCACTGCCTTCGCGGCGACGACGTGCATCAGCGGGCCGCCCTGCAGGCCGGGGAACACCGCCGAATTGATCTTCTTGGCCAATGCCTCGTCATTGGTAAGGATCATGCCGCCGCGGGGACCCCGCAGGGTCTTGTGCGTGGTGGTGGTCGCGATGTGTGCGTGGGGGAAGGGCGAGGGGTGAAGACCTGCCGCGACAAGACCGGCGAAATGCGCCATGTCGACCTGGAACAGCGCGCCGACGCTGTCGGCGATCTCACGCATGCGCTTGAAATCGATGACACGTGGGTAGGCGGAGCCACCTGCGATGATGAGCTTGGGCTGGTGCTCCTTGGCGAGCGCTGCAACCTCGTCGTAGTCGATCAGGTGGGTGTCCTTGGTGACACCGTACTGGACAGCGTTGAACCACTTGCCCGAAAGGGCAGCCCGGGCGCCATGCGTGAGGTGTCCGCCGGCATCGAGGCTCATGCCCATGACCGTGTCGCCGGGCTTGACGGTGGCAAGCAGCACAGCGCCGTTCGCCTGCGCGCCCGAGTGCGGCTGGACATTGGCGAAGCCGCAGTCGAACAGCTGCTTGGCGCGTTCGATCGCAAGCGTTTCCACCTCGTCCGATGGCTCGCAGCCCTGATAGTAGCGCTTGCCGGGATAGCCTTCGGCGTACTTGTTGGTCAGGACCGACCCTTGCGCTTCAAGAACGGCCTTCGAGACGATGTTCTCGGACGCGATCAGTTCGATCTGCTTGCGTTCGCGGTTCAGTTCCTTGCCGATGGCCTTCGCGACATCGGGATCGCTCTGCGCGACCGTGTCGGTGAAGAAGCCGGGGGAACGGATGGCGGTGTCGACGGTCATGGTTCTGGACCCCTTCAGAAGGACGGGTTGGAAAGTTTCTCGACGCGGCCGGCATGGCGGCCGCCACCGAAATCGGTGGAGAGGAAGGCGTCGAGGCACGCCTTGGCCATGTCGGCGCCAGTCAGGCGTGCTCCCATGGCGATGACGTTGGCATCGTTGTGTTCACGCGCGAGCGCGGCGGACAGAGGCTCGCCAACAAGGGCGCAGCGGCATGCCGGATCGCGGTTGATGGCAATAGAGATGCCGATGCCTGAGCCGCACAGCGCAACGCCGTACTGGACGGTACCGTCCGCCACGACGGACGCCAGTTTGTAACCATAGTCGGGATAATCGACCCGATCCGCTGTGTCAGGTCCGAGGTCCGCGACCTCGTGACCGGCTTCTATGAGATACTCACGCAGTTCGGCCTTCAGTTCGACGGCGGCGTGGTCCGAGGCGATCGCGATACGCATGGCGAGGGTCATTCCTTCTCGCAGGGATTCGTTTGCGGCTCCTTAGGCGCGACGGCGCCATATTGCCAGTCTCGCAAGCGGGGAGGCCGGCCTTGAGCGCGTGGCATGTTGCTTCGTGTTGAACAGGCGGTGCTCTGAAGAGGGCGCGCGCAACTTTTGTGGGCTTCGAGGAATTCACTCTCCGTGAGGCGCCGGGCCGGCGCCGCTGAACTGGAGGAGCGCTCCATGAGCCGCACGAACGAACAACGAGCGAAGCAGGAAACCAAGGCGGCCGTTGCCAAGGTGAAGAAGACCGGCAAGGCGGCGGGCGGCGCCCGCGGCGGGATCACCGCGCCGGTGACACCATCAGCCCAGCTGGCTGAAATCGTCGGCCCGGACAAGCTGCCTCGCAGCGAAGTGGTCAAGAAAGTCTGGGACTACATCAAAAAGAACGATCTGCAGAATCCAAAGGATCGTCGCGAGATCCTTGCCGATGGAAAGCTGGAGAAGATTTTCGGCGGTAAGAAGGCGAGCATGTTCCAGATGAACAAGCACCTGTCCAACCACCTGACTGCCTGACGCACGCTACAAAAAAGCCCCGCTGAGGCGGGGCTTTCCTGTTACTGGTCGAGGAAGGAACGCATTTTACGCGAGCGGCTCGGGTGCTTGAGCTTGCGCAGGGCCTTCGCTTCGATCTGGCGGATGCGTTCACGGGTGACCGAGAACTGCTGGCCGACTTCCTCCAGCGTGTGATCCGTGTTCATGCCGATGCCGAAGCGCATGCGCAGCACGCGCTCCTCACGCGGGGTGAGCGAGGCAAGGACGCGGGTGACCGTCTCCTTGAGGTTCGCCTGGATAGCGGCGTCCACCGGGATGATCGCGTTCTTGTCTTCAATGAAGTCGCCCAGATGCGAGTCTTCCTCGTCGCCGATCGGCGTTTCGAGGGAGATCGGCTCCTTGGCGATCTTCATCACCTTGCGCACCTTCTCGAGCGGCATCGACAGACGCTCGGCCATTTCTTCCGGCGTGGGCTCGCGGCCCTGCTCGTGGAGGAACTGGCGGCTTGTGCGGACCAGCTTGTTGATCGTCTCGATCATATGGACCGGGATGCGGATCGTGCGAGCCTGATCGGCGATCGAGCGCGTGATCGCCTGTCTGATCCACCAGGTGGCATAGGTCGAGAACTTGTAACCGCGGCGGTACTCGAACTTGTCGACCGCCTTCATGAGGCCGATGTTGCCTTCCTGAATGAGATCGAGGAACTGCAGACCGCGGTTCGTGTACTTCTTCGCGATGGAGATCACGAGGCGCAGATTTGCCTCGACCATCTCCTTCTTCGCGATGCGCGCCTCGCGCTCCGCCTTCTGGACCATGTTGACGATGCGGCGGAACTCGGGGAGCGCCATGCCGGTGGCGGCAGCAATGTCCGAGACCTCAAGGCGGATACGCTCGACCGCGTCAGCCTCGTTCTCCGCGAAAGCGGCCCACTTCTTGTCCTTCTTCGCCGCGTCGGCAAGCCAGGTGTCGTCCAGTTCACGGCCGACATAGGACTCCAGGAAGTCCGCACGCTTCACCTTGTGACGCTCCGCAAGGCGCAGCATCTGGCCGCCCAAAGCAGTCAGGCGGCGGTTGAAGGCATAGAGGTTGTCGACAAGGTATTCGATCTTGGTCGCGTGGAACTGCACGGATTCGACCTGAGCGGTCAGGTCTTCGCGCAGCTGCTGGTAGCGGTCTTCCTTGGCGGCCGGGAAATCGATGCCGAGCGCAAGCGCTTCTAACCGTTCACGCTGCAGCTTCTCGAAGTTCTGAAACAGCTCGGTGATGAGCGCGAAC
Source organism: Novosphingobium sp. HII-3 (assembly GCF_002916655.1). Lineage (GTDB taxonomy): Bacteria > Pseudomonadota > Alphaproteobacteria > Sphingomonadales > Sphingomonadaceae > Novosphingobium > Novosphingobium panipatense. Next base: position 284,487 of record NZ_PPSM01000036.1, on the reverse strand, counting down.
TTTTCAAGCGCCTCGGGTTTGAGTGCGGCTTCCATCTGAGCCAGCGAGAGGGTGTTGTCCTCTTCCTCTTCCTCGGCCTGGCGCTTCGGGATCGGATTGCCGTCCTCGTCCACTTCCTCCGAACTTTCGTCGTCGGAGTCGTCTTCATCCTTGAACGAAGGTCCGGCAGTCGCCTCGGAAATCTCGCCGTCGTCGCCTTCGCCGTCCTCGTTGAGGTTCTCGGGCTGCGGCTCCTTGGAAAGCATCGCGTCGAGATCGAGGATCTCGCGCAGCTGCATTTCGCCATTGTTGAGGGCTTCGGACCATTGGATGATGGCGTGGAACGTGATCGGGCTTTCGCAGAGCCCCAGGATCATCATGTCGCGGCCGGCTTCGATGCGCTTGGCGATGGCGATCTCGCCTTCGCGGCTGAGCAGCTCCACCGCGCCCATTTCGCGCAGGTACATGCGCACCGGGTCATCGGTGCGTTCGACCGTTTCCTTCTTCTTGGCCGGATCGACCATGACACGGGGCGAGACTTCGTCGCCGTCATCGGCGTCGTTGTCGTCGCTTTCGCGATCGTCGTCGCCCTGGCCGTCGGCGTCCTCATCGCTTTCAACGATGTTGATGCCCATTTCCGAGATCGCGGCCATGATGTCCTCGATCTGGTCGGTGGTCATCTGGTCCTGGGGCAGGGCCTCGTTTAGTTCGTCGACGGTGATGACGCCGCGGCGTTTGGCACGGGCGATCATCTTCTTGATCGAGCCTTCGTTGAGGTCGATCAGCGGCGCGTCCATGCCGTCGGTGTCCGCGCCGTTGGTGTCGTTCTTGCTCATTCTTCCGCCGTTATCCCGTGCCGTCGTTGTATAATTATACAATCACGACGCATGTCTGGTCGCCATTTGCCTGAGGCGGCTGTCAAATTCCAGCTTTCTCTTGAGCAAACGTTGCTGTTCCGCAAACGCGGCTTCGGAAAGTTCCGATTCGAACCGGGCCGTTGCCTGCGCCAAGGCCGCTTCAAGCACGGGTCGCTCGACCAGAAGGTCAACGGCCTGAGCCAGTTCGGCTGCGGCTTGTTCCTGTTCCGTGCCCTGGATCAGGAAGCCGAAGCGGAGGCCCGCGTACTCGGCAACCGTGGGTTCATCCAGGCCATTGTCTCGCAATATGGTAGTGAGAGCGTCGCTTTCAAGCGCAGCCGTATCGCCGCAGCATTCGACGAGGATCTCGAAGCGGGGATCGAGGCCCGGAGTGCGGGCCAGCGCCTCGGCATGGCGCGGCAGCAGGCCCGGCCAGCGGATGAGGCCGGCGATGACGGCGGCGGACAGCGCGTCGCGCGATCCGCTGGCCTGTCCGTAGCGCGTGTTGAGGCGCGTGATCGATTCGGGTGACGACGGCGCGGAGAAGGAGGCTGGACCGAATCGGCTAGAACCCGGTCGAGCCTGACGCGGCTGAAATCCGGCCGCGCCTCGTGACTGCCAGGCCTTCTCCCGGCGTGGAAAAGCGAACTCTGAATACCGGTCCTGCAATGCACGGCGGTAGAGGCTGGCGATGTCGGGATGTTGAATCGTGTCCACGTGCGCCATGAGCCGCGCTTTCAGGCCAGCCTTGTCCTCCGGCGTCACTAGCGGCGTCGCGTCGCGCTCGAACTCCCACAACACTTCGACAAGGGATTTCGCCTCACCAAGCAGTTGCTCCAGGGCGCGAGGCCCGCGCGCCTTGATGAGGTCGTCCGGGTCGAGCCCTTCCGGGAGGCGGACAATCCGCAGCGAATGAGCGGGACGGAGCAGGGGCAACGCGCGGGAGATCGCCCGCATTGCCGCACGCTGACCCGCTGCGTCACCGTCGAAACAGAGTATGGGCGTTTCGACATGCCGCCACAGCATCTCGATCTGGTGCTCGGTCAAGGCCGTGCCGAGAGGTGCGACGGCATCGGGTATGCCTGCTGCGGCCAGCGCGATGACGTCCATGTAGCCTTCCACCACGATCATGCGGCCGGATTGGCGTGCCGCAGGCGCAGCCCGATGAAGGTTGTAGAGGGTGCGCCCCTTGTCGAAGAGCGGCGTATCGGGTGAATTCAGGTACTTGGGAGCGTCGGTCTTGCCGGCTGCGAGGATGCGCCCCCCGAATGCGATAACTCGCCCGCGAGCGTCTTCGATCGGCAGCATGAGACGGCCGCGAAAACGATCGTAGGGATCGCGCTCCTCCACCGCGATCCGCAGTCCCGCCTCGATCAGCATGGCTTCCGGAAAGCGGGAAAGCGCCTCCTTGAGGGCCTGACGCCCTTCGGGAGCATACCCGAAGCCGAAACGCTCCAGCGTGTGCGCGTCGAACCCGCGTGTGGCGAGATAGGCGCGGGCCTGCCCTCCCTCGGGCCCGACGAGACTTGCTTTGAACCAATCCTGCGCCGCAGCCATCACGTCATGCAGCGTGTCACGCTTTTCCGCTATTCGTGCAGCCTTCGGATCAGGCGCGGGGACATCCATCCCGGCCTCTGCCGCAAGCTCCTTCACTGCGTCCATGAAGGGAAGGCCCTGGTGATCGGTCATCCAGCGGATGGCATCGCCATGGGCCCCGCAGCCGAAGCAGTGGTAGAAACCCTTCTCGTCGTTGACGGTGAAGCTGGGGGACTTCTCGTTGTGGAAGGGGCAGCAAGCCTTGTACTCGCGTCCCGCCTTCTGAAGTCGCGTGGATCGACCGATCAGCGCCGAGAGCGTGACACGGGACCGGAGTTGGTCGAGCCATTGAGGAGTCAGCACGAGGCTTGCCGCCGTTCTAGAGTCTGGCGTTCAGGATCAGGAGAGGGCCGCCTTCACCCAGCCACTGGCCTTGCTCATGTCAAGGACTGTGCCGTGGCGGGCCTTGAGCTCGGCCATCACCTTGCCCATGTCCTTCATGCCGGCTGCGCCCGTCTCGGTCTTGATGGCTTCGATAGCCGCCTTCGTTTCCTCTTCGGAGAGCTGGGCGGGAAGGAAGGTTTCGATCACCTCCAGTTCGGCCTTCTCCTCCGCGGCCTTCTCCGGGCGTCCGCCCTGCTCGAACAGCTGGATCGATTCGCGGCGTTGCTTCACCATCTTCTGCAGCACGTCGATGACAAGTTCATCGTCGTCGGGCTGGGTGTCGGCTGTGCGCAGCTCGATGTCGCGGTCCTTGATCTTGGCGAGGATGAGGCGGACGGTGGCGAGGCGCTGCTTTTCGCCGGCCTTCATGGCCGAGATCTGTGCGGCCTTGATCGAATCACGAAGCATTGGTTTCCTGCAGGTCTGGAGTGGATGGAAAGCGTGTTGCATTGAAACTAGCAACCTGCGCTCCATTTTGCACGGGTGTGCCTTGACGCGATGCACAACCGTCTCTAGCGGCAGCGTCTTAGCACACAACGTCAGAAACGCCGTCAACGGAGCGACCCACCATGGCCGACGCCGCATCTTCGCTTGCGCCCAGACCCGAAGGGGCAACGGGCGTTCTCGTTCTCAGTGACGGACACGTAGTCTGGGGTCGCGGCTTTGGCGCCGTGGGCGAAGCCGTGGGTGAAGTCTGCTTCAACACGAGCATGACCGGCTACCAGGAAGTCATGACCGATCCCTCCTATGCGGGCCAGATCGTCACGTTCACCTTCCCGCATATCGGTAATGTCGGGGTGAACGACGAGGATCTGGAATCGATGGTCGATGGTGCCGTCGGCTGCGTCGTCCGTGAGGACGTGACGCTTTCCTCGAACTTCCGCGCCGCCGGCGAATATGGGGAGTGGCTGGCAGGCAAGGGCAAGATCGGCCTTTCGGGCGTCGATACCCGCGCGCTGACCCGTCGCATCCGCATGGCCGGTGCTCCCAACGCCGTGATCGCGCACAACCCGGAAGGCAACTTCGACATCCCCGCGCTCGTAAAGCGTGCGCAGGAATGGCCAGGCCTCGAAGGCATGGACCTTGCCAAGATCGTCAGCCGCGAAATCCAGGAGGGCTGGGAAGGCTCGGTCTGGAAGCTCGGTGCCGGGTTTGGCTCCGGCGACGGCGACGAGCGGCCGCATGTGGTTGCGATCGATTACGGCGCGAAGGACAACATTTTCCGCAACCTCGTGAAGGCAGGCGCTCGCGTAACGGTGGTTCCGGCCGAGACGTCGCTCGAAACGATCCTGTCTCTGGAACCAGCAGGCGTGTTCCTGTCTAACGGCCCCGGCGATCCGGCCGCAACCGGCGTCTATGCTGTTCCTGTCATCAAGGCTCTGCTCGAACGCGACATTCCCGTGTTTGGCATCTGTCTGGGGCATCAGATGCTCGGCCTCGCGGCTGGTGCAAAGACAAGCAAGATGTTCCAGGGGCATCGCGGCGCCAACCATCCGGTGAAGCGCCATGCCGATGGTGTGGTGGAGATCACTTCGATGAACCACGGGTTCGCGGTGGATAATACCTGTCTGCCCGACAACGTGGAAGAAACGCATGTCTCGCTCTTCGACGGAACGAACTGCGGCATTTCGATCCGCGGCAAGCGCGCGTTCGGTGTTCAATACCACCCCGAAGCGAGCCCCGGCCCGCAGGACAGCTTCTACCTGTTCGAGAAGTTCGTGGGCATGCTGCGCTGATGGTCACTGCGGGCCGAACTCCCCGCACGGCCTTCGGGCGGTGCCCCGCATCGGCGATCATTGCCGGTGCGGCCAAGGGAGCTTTCGACCCGGCGGGGCGGATTGCTTATGGAAACAGCCTTCTCATAACCAGGAAGGTACCTGAGCAATGACCGCAATCATCGACCATATGATCGCCTACTATGTCGCTGGTCCCGCCAACGACCTCGACATCGCGACGCGGTGGTATCCTTATGGCGAACTCGGCCTCATCATGGAGGACAAGTTCTCCATCGCGAGCCGCAAGTTCGGCCCGAAGGTCCGTAAGCACGCGAAGGAAGCCGGCAAGACATTCCTCGACACCATGATCGCCAAGGGCGCGTGGGAGACGAAGGAAAACGAGTACGGCGGCCGAATGCACCAGTTCCAGTCCGGCACGTTCAAGGACGCCCTCCGCGAGCAGCAGGAAAAAGACCCCATCATTCAAAAGGCGAAGGCAGATCCCGGCTATTGGGATAAAGCCTTCGCCGATCTGTCAGCCTAGGCTGGTAGATCTATACCAAGACACTCAGGACACCCAGGACAGCCAATGCCAAAGCGCACAGACATTTCCTCGATCCTCGTTATCGGTGCCGGCCCGATCATCATCGGACAGGCCTGCGAGTTTGACTACTCGGGGACTCAGGCGATCAAGGCGCTCAAGGAAGAGGGCTACCGGGTTGTCCTGGTGAACTCCAACCCCGCGACGATCATGACCGATCCGGACATGGCGGACGCGACCTACGTCGAGCCGATCACGCCCGAAGTCGTGGCGCGCATCATCGAGAAGGAGCGCCCGGATGCGGTACTCCCCACGATGGGCGGGCAGACGGCGCTGAACTGCGCGTTGGCGCTCTTCAATGACGGCACGCTCGACAAGTTCGGGGTGAAGATGATCGGCGCCGACGCCGACGCCATCGACAAGGCGGAGGACCGTCAGCGCTTCCGCGATGCGATGGACAAGATCGGCCTGGAAAGCGCGCGTTCCGGTGTGGCCCACAGCCTTGATGAGGCTTTCGAGGTACTGGAGCGTACCGGCCTTCCTTCCATCATCCGTCCGAGCTTCACACTCGGCGGAACCGGTGGCGGCATCGCATACAACAAGGCCGAGTTCGAGGCGATCGTACGCTCGGGCCTCGACGCTTCTCCCACCACAGAGGTTCTCATCGAGGAGTCTCTGCTCGGCTGGAAGGAGTACGAGATGGAGGTGGTGCGCGACAAGCACGACAACTGCATCATCATCTGCTCCATCGAGAACGTCGATCCGATGGGTGTCCACACGGGCGACTCCATCACCGTAGCCCCTGCGCTGACGCTGACGGACAAGGAATACCAGATCATGCGCACGGCCTCGATCGAGGTCCTGCGAGAGATCGGCGTCGAGACGGGTGGTTCGAACGTGCAGTTCGCCGTCAATCCCCAGGACGGCCGCCTGATCGTGATCGAGATGAACCCGCGCGTGTCGCGTTCCTCGGCCCTCGCGTCGAAGGCAACGGGCTTCCCGATCGCCCGCGTGGCGGCCAAGCTGGCAGTGGGTTACACGCTCGACGAGATCATGAACGAGATCACCGGGGCCACTCCGGCAGCGTTCGAGCCGACCATTGACTACGTCGTGACGAAGATCCCGCGCTTCGCCTTCGAGAAGTTCAAGGGCGCCAAGAATGAACTGAGCACGGCGATGAAGTCGGTCGGCGAAGTCATGGCCATCGGGCGCAATATCAAGGAGTCGATGCAGAAGGCTCTGCGCGGGCTTGAGACCGGTCTCGACGGGTTCAACCGCGTAACCGCTCTGGAAGGCGCAGGCCGGGACATGATCACGGCCGCCCTGTCCAAGCGGACGCCCGAGCGGCTGCTCAATGTCGCGCAGGCCATGCGCGAGGGCTTCACCGTGGACGAGGTCCACGCGATCACGCACTATGACAAGTGGTTCCTGCGCCACATCGAAGAGATCATTGCCGAGGAATCGAAGATCCTGGAAGCCGGTCTGCCCAATGACGCGCAGGGGCTCCGCAGGCTCAAGGCCATGGGCTTCTCGGACAAGCGTCTGGCGACGCTGGCGGTCCGCTCGGTGGGTGTGGCCGGAGGTCTAGGCGAAACTCAGGCCAAACGGTCAGGGCTTCTTCATGACGCTCTTCGCGCGATGGCGGGTGCAACCAGCGAGAAGGAAGTCCGCCAACTGCGCCGCAAGCTCGGTGTAACGCCCGTGTTCAAGCGGATCGACTCCTGTGCGGCCGAATTCGAGGCGGTCACCCCGTACATGTACTCGACGTACGAGAGCCCGATCTTCGGCGAGCCGGAAGACGAGGCGATGCCGTCGGACCGGAAGAAGATCGTCATCCTCGGCGGTGGCCCCAACCGCATCGGTCAGGGCATTGAGTTCGACTACTGCTGCGTACACGCCTGCTTCGCTCTTGCCGAAGCCGGCTACGAAACCATCATGGTCAACTGCAACCCGGAGACGGTGTCCACCGACTATGACACGTCCGACCGTCTCTACTTCGAGCCGCTGACGGCCGAAGACGTGCTCGAAATCCTGCGTGTTGAGCAGCAGAAGGGTGAACTCGTCGGCGTCATCGTGCAGTTTGGTGGCCAGACTCCGCTGAAGCTTGCGCAGGCCCTTGAGGATGAGGGCATCCCCATCCTCGGCACCTCTCCGGACGCGATTGACCTTGCAGAGGACCGCGAGCGTTTCTCCGCCCTCGTAGACAAGCTCGGTCTCAAGCAACCGGCCAACGGTATCGCGCGCAGCCGCGACGAGGCCGTCGCTGTCGCCAACCGGATCGGTTATCCCGTGCTTATGCGCCCCAGCTACGTGCTGGGCGGCCGCGCAATGGAAATCGTCGATAGCGAGCAGCAACTCGATGACTACATCACGACGGCGGTGCAGGTCTCGGGCGACAGTCCAGTCCTCATCGACCAGTACCTGCGTGACGCCATCGAGTGCGACGTCGATGCGCTTTGCGACGGTGAGCGCGTGGTCGTGGCCGGCGTCATGCAGCACATCGAAGAGGCGGGGATTCACTCGGGCGACAGCGCCTGTACCCTTCCTCCGTACAGCCTTTCGGCAGAAGTCATAGCCGCGATGGAACGTCAGGCGGAAGCGCTCGCCTTTGGACTGGGCGTCCGTGGTTTGATGAACATCCAGTTCGCGTTGAAAGATGGGGAGGTGTACCTCATCGAAGTCAATCCTCGTGCGTCACGCACGGTGCCCTTTGTCGCCAAGGCGATCGGCCAGCCGGTGGCGAAGATCGCCGCGAGAGTTATGGCGGGCGAGAAGCTGGATGCCTTCCCGCCGTTCAAGCGGGATCTTCCCTACATGGCGGTCAAGGAGGCAGTATTCCCCTTCGCCCGGTTCCCGGGCGTCGATCCGGTCCTCAGCCCGGAAATGAAATCCACGGGCGAAGTCATGGGTATCGATGCCAATTTCCCGTTCGCCTTCGCCAAGGCGCAGCTCGGGGCCAGCATGAAATTGCCGGTGGAAGGGACGGCCTTCGTCTCCGTAAAGGACAGCGACAAGGCAATCATACTCCCTGCCGTTCGCACGCTGGTGGAGCAGGGCTTCCGGATTGTAGCCACGGCAGGCACGCAGAAGTATCTGGCAGAGGCCGGGTTGCCCGTCGATCTGGTCAACAAGGTTGCAGAAGGACGCCCGCACATCGTGGACAAGATCGTGGATGGCGAGATCGCGTTGATCTTCAATACCACCGAAGGCTGGCAGAGCCTGGTGGACTCCCAGTCGATCCGGGCCTCGGCGCTCACCGGCAAAGTGCCGATCTTCACCACGGCGGCGGCAAGCGCGGCGGCGGCGGAAGCAATTGCGGCTATCCGCGGGAGCAAACTTGAAGTGCGCTCGTTGCAGGACTACTATAGCTGAGTTCGATCTTGCCTCCCTACATCGCTGCAGATCGCTCCGGCCGAAAGGTCGGAACAGGAGACTAGTCGCAAGACAGGTCCGGCGGCAGGGGGAGGCAACAGGAGGAAGTAGATAAGAATGGCAAGTGTCGAAAAGCTGCCGATGCTCGCGGAAGGCTACGAGAGGCTGACCGCCGATCTGAAGGCGCTGCGCGAAGAACGTCCCAAGGTCGTGGATGCGATCGAGGAAGCGCGTGCCCACGGTGATCTTTCCGAAAATGCCGAATACCACGCGGCCAAGGAACGTCAGGGCCAGATCGAAGCCACGATAGCCGATCTTGAAGACAAGATCACCCGCGCCCAGATCATCGACCCGACGTCGCTGTCCGGTGATAAGGTGATCTTCGGCGCTACCGTCACTCTGCTGGATGATGACGAGAAGCCGGTGAAGTATCAGATCGTCGGTCCCTACGAGGCTGACGCGAAGGTTGGGCGCATCAGCTATAATTCGCCGCTCGGCAAGGCCCTCATCGGGCGCAAGGTTGATGAGGAAGTCGAAGTTACCGTGCCTTCGGGGGACAAATTTTACCTGGTTCAGAAGATCGAATTTGTCTGATTTTTTACAGGTCAGATTAAGAAAAAGGCCGGCTTTCGCCGGCCTTTTTTGTTTCTGAAAGCTCGATCAAGCGTCCGGCAGATCCGGTTCCAGAAGACGGTGCAGATGCACGATCACGTACTTCATTTCGGCATCGTCAACAGTGCGCTGAGCCGCCGACTTCCACGCGTCCTGGGCCGATGCGTAGTCAGGAAAAACGCCGACGAGGTCGAGCTCCTTGAGGTCCACAAACTCCAGGCTGCGCGGGTCCTTGACCCGGCCGCCCATGACGAGATGAAGCTTCTGCATGTGAAAGAGCCGCTTTCTTTATAGGGAGGATGGCGGCGATATAATTTTAGCAGGAGCAGGGGGCAAGTGCGCAACATGCATCCTGTCCGCAGAATAAGAGAACCTCGGCACCTGCCGCATCCCTTTTCAGGCCTACGTGCGCTTTTTCAAATCCTCGACGAAGTGCAGAACCTTTGCAGATCGATCGGCAGCTACGTCGCCAACGCGATGCGCGGCATCCGCAGCCGCATCACCGAAACGACTGGCACGCTTTGCCGTTGCACGGCCAAGGGTTCCGGCTGTGGCGGCCGCAGCAAGACCATACTTCTCAAGGTTATGAACGGCAACGTCGCCCGCCTTCTCGGCCGCTTCGGCGAATCTTGCCGCCTGCCGGCGGGTATCCACTCCCAGATCGTGCGCGTGCGAGCCCATTTGCCGGCCCAGCGCCACGCTCGCGGTTGCTGCTGTTTCCGCCAACCCCGTAGCCTTGTTCACAATGCGTCGGCGAACCCGACGCGGGAGGAGCGCGCTCACGGCGACACCAAGAGCTATGCCGCCGGCGACCGTCAACGCGGGGTGCTTCCTCACGAAAGCGGCAACCTTCTCGGAAGGGCGCTGCTCGGTCGGCCGTGGAGCAAGGGCTACAACGTTAGAGCCGGGAAGGGCCTCTGCACCTTCACCTGCGGGATCGGTGTTGCTCATGGAACCTCTCCTTACTTTGAGACGCGGTTCACAAGATCATGAACCAGACGCATTACGGGATCACGCACAAACCAGATCACGATAGCGACCAAGGTTCCCCCCACTGCGGCAGGGTGTTCCTCAACGACGGCGACGGCCTCATCGAAGACCGCCTGCGCCTGCTCCATCGCCTCGTCAGCGATACGGCCGCCAACGCCGCGATCGGCCAAATCCGCTTTGAAGGCCTGATAGTGGCCTTCAAACTGTGCCTTTGCCGCGTCGCGCGCGACGCGGTCTGCCATGACTTGCGCTGCCAGATTCGGCATTACCCTCGTCCCTCGTTCAGTTCCTGGTGCCGATGATGGCCATCATCCGCTTCAATCGTGCGCGCGCGTTGAAAGCACTGATGATCGCAATCGCCAGAAGCAGGCCGGTCACTACCGCCATGGCGCCCCAGGGGCCGATCACCGGACCGAGTGCTATCACGGTTCCTACGATAAAGGCCATCATCGCAAAGAACGCCACTACAGCCGCAACCACCAGCAGAAGCGCGATTGTCCGGCTTTCCGTGCCGGCATAGGCGGCACGGGATTTCTGATAGGCAAGTTCAGCCTGAGCCAGTGTTTTCGCTTCGTCTGCCAGTTGACGCAGATCCTGCGCCAACGACAGGTTATGGTGGTCTTCCGCCACGGCGGCGAGCGAGGGTACGGGCTCGTGCACGGGGTGTGTCAGGCCAGCCAATTGACGTTACTTGCCCTTGAACAGGCGAGCCAGCACGAAGCCGGTCGCCACCGCCATGCCCACTGCAAGGCCCGGGCTCTTGCGAACGAACTCGCGCGCTTCCTCACTCAGTTCGTCGAGCGACTTCTCGTCCAGCCGGGTGCCAGCATCAGCGAGTGTTTTCGAGGCGCTGCGGACGTACTCACCGTACTTGGCGCCCACCTTCTCATCGATCAGACCGGCGTTCTCATCGATCAGCCGGGACAGGCCGACGATTGCCTGGCTTGCCTTGGCCTTGCCGTCTTCCGCATAGCCGGTCGCCTTGACCTTCGCGTCGGACGCGAAAGCATTGGCCTTGTCCCGGGCATCACCGCTGCGGGTCTTGCATTCGCTGGTGAGTTCGCCGGCAAGAGCCTGTGCTCCAGCCTTGGCTTCTTCTACGGCCTTGCTGAAGTGATTCTTGGCGTTTTCGGAGCCAGTTCCGGTGGAGGTGGTGGGGTCTACCATGCGGTTATCCTTCCTATTCTGCCTCTTGCACATGCAACCGTAAGCGCAAACTTGTCCTAGGCGATGTGCGGACAGAGTAACACAACTTCTAGTCCCTGCTGCAACGCAACTTGTCACATGAAGTTCCCCTGCTAAGACCGCCTCCGGACGGAAAGCGCGCTATGCGCCCGAACGAGGAGACCTGCTTCAATGACCGCGATCATCGACATCCACGGCCGGGAAATACTGGACAGCCGCGGCAACCCCACCGTTGAAGTGGACGTGCTGCTGGAAGATGGCAGCTTTGGCCGGGCCGCGGTGCCGTCGGGCGCATCCACGGGCGCGCACGAAGCAGTCGAACTGCGGGATGGCGATCAGACCCGGTATCTGGGCAAGGGCGTCCTGAAGGCTGTCGATGCGGTCAACACTGAGATCGCCGAAGCGCTTGTGGGCTACGATGCGGAAGACCAGCGCGACCTTGACCTGGCGATGATTGAACTCGACGGCACCGAGAACAAGGCTCGCCTCGGTGCGAACGCGATCCTCGGCACCAGTCTTGCGGTCGCAAAGGCTGCGGCGAATGCGCGGGGGCTGCCGCTCTATTCTTACATCGGCGGCGTTTCCGCGCACGTGCTGCCGGTGCCGATGATGAACATCATCAACGGCGGCGAACACGCAGACAATCCGATCGATTTCCAGGAATTTATGATCATGCCCGTTGGGGCGGATTCGCTGGCCGAAGCTGTTCGTTGGGGTGCGGAGATCTTCCATACTCTCAAGAAGGGGCTTCATGAAAAGGGCCTCGCCACCGCTGTGGGTGACGAGGGCGGTTTCGCGCCGAACCTCGCCAGCACGCGGGACGCTCTCGATTTCGTCATGGCTTCCATTGAGAAGGCCGGCTTCAAGGCGGGTACGGACATCCATCTGGCGCTCGATTGCGCGTCGACCGAGTTCTTCCGGAACGGCAAGTACGAGATCAGCGGCGAAGGGCTTTCGCTGGAGCCGACGGCTTTCGCCGATTACCTGGCGGATCTTTGCGCAGCTTATCCGATCATCTCGATCGAAGACGGCATGAGCGAGGATGATTTCGAAGGTTGGAAGGCCCTGACCGACAAAGTCGGCGGCAAGGTGCAGCTCGTTGGTGACGATCTCTTTGTGACGAACCCGAAGCGTCTCACCATGGGAATCGAAAAGGGGCTGGCAAACTCGTTGTTGGTGAAGGTGAACCAAATCGGTTCTCTCACCGAAACGCTCGAAGCTGTTTCGATTGCCAACCGCAACGGCTACACGGCGGTCATGTCGCACCGCTCGGGTGAAACCGAGGATGCGACCATCGCTGATCTCGCGGTCGCCACCAACTGCGGGCAGATCAAGACCGGGTCGCTTGCCCGCTCCGACCGGCTTGCCAAGTACAACCAGCTCATTCGCATCGAGGAAGAACTGGGCAAGGCGGCGCGCTACGCAGGCCGTAGCGCTTTCGGCCGCCTGAGCATCTGAACCATCGAAGCGGGTGACCGGCGCCACGGGGTGGCCTGGTCACCTGCCACCCTCATCAGCGGTGCCCGATGCTTGCCTTTGCTGTATCGTCCAGCAGCACGACCGAGCGGGACGCTGAAGAAAAATACTCGAGCATCGCGGCATAGCCGCGTGCGCTCAGCTTGACGTAGACGCGGCGAGCGTCGGCAGGGTCAGCCTCGCGGACGAGAAGCCCCTGTTTTTCGAGTATCGTAATCCAGCGCAGAGCGGTTGTGGATGGAACGGCCGAGCCGATGCACGCGCTGGTGACGGAGACGCGTCGTCGCTCCTTGGCTGCGATGAAGAGGTCCAGCAGAATATCCCAGGCCGGTTCACCAAAAAGCTCTTCGGAGCGGAAGATCTTCGTGCGTCGTCTCCGATCGTCATAGTTTTGCCGCGCAAGTTCAACCCAGATGGGATGATCCTGGCAGGCTCGCGTCCTCGCCTCTTCGGAGGCTTCGCCGTTCGCTGCGGGATGATCCAGCAGGACCGCGCGGCTTTCTCCGATTTCTAGCTCACGCGCCATGGCCAGCAGTTCGTTGGCTACCCCGATCAGGCGAATAGCCTTTGCCCGGTTGCGCATAAGCTGGTCTCTGTTCTCCATCAGCTAGGATCACCAGAAGCGGGCCACGTAAACCTTGATGCCAAGGCACGTGGCAGTTGTCCCCATGTGGCGTGAAAGTCCCCAAACCGCAGCCGTCAGGCTGGCCCCTGTGATTTGTCTACTTCATCCGCCACACAGTAAGCATAGGCAAACATCCGCATGTCCGTCTTGCGCAGGCTAATCCGAACCGGAGGTTTCTGGAGGTAAATTGTACTCGCGACTCAGGGCTTCGATCGCCGCGTCTAGATGTGCGGGCGCAAAGAGGGCGCCGAGTGCCTGCATACGGTCGAGAACCGACTTCATGTCCTCGACGAGCGACTTCGCTAGTGCTTCCTTATTCACTCAAAATTCTCCAGCCGATGACTGTCTTCAGCCACCGCGCCCATTGCCATGAGCCATGATTTGCGACCGGTCAGTGAACCTGACCCTTGATTCCGACGATTTAATGTCCGTTTCAGAGTAAAAACGAAAGTGGGCTGAAGCGTTACCGCCTTCGATCCCATTGCCGAACCGGATCTGCACATCTTTCATGAAGGACACGAAAGGGCATCAATTCGTCTCTACGCCGCTTATACTTACCGGAGCGTGTAGTCATTGTTGAAAAATATTAGGTGTATTTGCGTAGTGCTCCGGTCCGCTCGCCGCTCTGCAATGGCAGTACGGCGAGCGAAGAGGCGGCGTCAGGCGCCGAATCGTTCCTTCAGTGCGTGCAATGCGATTGCGGCCTTGGCGGCTTCGCCGCCCTTGTCCTTCTGCGCGGCGTCGGCTCGTACAAGCGCCTGATCCTCATTTTCCACCGTGAGGATGCCGTTGCCGATGGCGATCCCATCCATCGTCAATGCCATGATGCCGCGAGCGCTTTCACCGGCCACGATCTCGAAATGGTACGTCTCTCCACGGATGACCACGCCGATGGCCACGTAACCGTCATAGTCACCCGTTGTCTCCGCCAGCGAGATGGCGGCCGGTATCTCCAGTGCGCCCGGAACCGTGATGACGTCGGCCGTGTGACCGGCCTGCTTCAGGGCCGCCTTGGCGCCTGCGATCAAGAGGTCGTTGAGGTGGTTGTAGAAGCGGGCTTCAACGATGAGAAAACGCGCCATTCAGTTTGATCCTTCAGAAGCCGGGGCCGTGATAGCGCGCTCGCCGACGATGTTCAGGCCGTAGCCCTCCAGGGCTACCAGGGAGTGATGAGTGTTGGTCAACAGGATCATGTCATGGATGCCGAGCTCCGCAAGGATCTGGGCTCCGACACCATAATCGCGCAGCTCTTCGAGGTCCGGGTTGCCGCCGTCGCGAAATTCACGCTTGATTTCGATCGAGCGCGAGATGAGGTTGTTCATTGGCCGGCTGATTACGACGATGACGCCGGAGCCTTCTTCAGCGATCATGTTCATGGAACGCTGCAGCAATTCGGAACGGTCGCCGATATCCTCGCCAAAGATATCGGCGAAGAAGGACAGGGTGTGCATGCGGACCATCGTCGGCTTGGTCGGATCGATGCGGCCCTTGACGAGGGCGACAGTCTCGTCCCCGGTTGCGCGGTTATAGTAGGACCGTGCGACCCAGTCCCCGCCATAACGGGAGTGAAACGCCAGCTCATTGCGCTTTTCGATCATGCGATCATGGCGGCGGCGGTAGGCGATCAGGTCGCGGATCGTTCCAATCTTGAGATCGTGCAGGCGCGCGAAGCCGATGAGGTCATCCATGCGCGCCATCGTGCCGTCCTCCTTCATGATCTCGCAGATCACGCCAGAGGGGTTGAGCCCAGCCAGGCGCGAAATGTCGACCGCGGCCTCGGTGTGCCCGGCGCGGACCAGAACGCCGCCATCGCGGGCACGCAGCGGGAACACGTGGCCCGGCGTCACGATGTCGTTCCGGGTCTTCGTGCCGTCGATCGCGACCGAAATGGTGCGCGCCCGATCGCCTGCGGAAATACCCGTCGTCACGCCTTCGCGCGCTTCGATGGAAACCGTAAAGGCCGTCTCATGACGCGTGCCGTTGTTCTGGCTCATGAGGTTGAGACCCAGTTCGTCCACGCGCTGGCTGGTGATGGCGAGGCAGATGAGGCCGCGGCCGTGGGTTGCCATGAAATTGATGGCGGAGGGCGTGGCCATCTGCGCCGGGATGATCAGGTCGCCCTCGTTCTCGCGATCCTCGTCATCGACGAGGATGAACATGCGGCCATTCCGCGCTTCGTCGATGATTTCCTCGATCGGAACGAGCACTTCGCGGTCGTCGTTAGCCAGCAGAACGCGCTGGAGCTTGCCGAGAGTCTCGGCAGTCGGGTTCCAGTCGGCTTCAGTGCAGTCCCGCAAGGTGTTGGCGTGAAGCCCTGCCGCGCGTGCTAGGCTGGCCCGGCTCATGCCGCCATCGGTTATCAGCCGTCGCACCTGATCAATCACATCGGAAGCCATTGCAATGTCCAATCACACATTATGATGTGAGGGAGCTAGGCTTTCATCACATTTTGATCAAGAGCCTTTGAACCTGGGTGACCGTTTTTCGAGGAAAGCGGCCACAGCTTCCTCGTGGTCTTCGGTCGCATGTGCAGCGGCCTGCATCGCGGATGCCATTTCCAGGAGGCTGGCGAGATCCACTCGGCGCCCCTCCCAAAGGAGGCGTTTCGTCATCCGGACGGCGTGGGGTGGATTGACGGCGATGCGGCGGGCGAGGCTTCGTGCCTCCTCCAGCAACGTCGCGTCCGGGACGACACGACTGACGAGTCCGCAGGCCAGAGCCTCATTCGCGTCGATCGCGTCTCCTGTAAGAGCCATTTCGGCCGCTTTGGTCCATCCGATCACACGCGGCAGAAGCCACGATCCGCCATCGCCTGCGATCAGGCCCAGCTTTACGAAGCTCTCCGCAAAGCGCGCGCTCTGTCCGGCTATGCGCAGGTCGCACATGCAGGTCAGATCACAGCCTGCTCCAACGGCGGCGCCATTTACAGCTGCGATGACGGGGACTTCGAGGCGGGAAAACGCAAGAGGAAGCCGCTGGATGCCGCGTTTGTAGGCAAGGCGGGTCGCCGCGGCAGTCCCTGCGTTCAGCGCGCCACCCGGCCTCATCTCCTTGATGTTGCCGCCGGAGGAGAAGCTTTTGCCTGCACCGGTGAGGATCGCGACGCGGGCACGCGGGTCGGCCTCAAGCCGTTCCAGGCTGGCGAGCAGGGCATCTATCACTTCCATATCCGAGATCGGATTACGCAGTTCAGGGCGATTCAGCGTGAGCAGGACGATCCCGTCGTCATCGCAATTGTACAATACGGCATCGGTCATTCATCGGCCTCCGGAGCGGGCAGGCTGGTCCTTTAGCATGGTGGCGCCCATGCAAAAGAGCCGGGCGGCACAGGCCACCCGGCTTTTTGGACGTCGGGATGCGAAAGCGTCAGGCGTCCTGCTTCTTCGCGCCCATCATCTTGCTGATATCGACCTGCCCTGTGGCGAGGCCGCCCATGAAGCCACCATCGACCGGTAGAACCACGCCGTTCACGACGCCAGCCAGGTCGGAGTTGATGAGGATCAGCGGTCCTGCCTGCTCTTCGGGAGTCGTGTACCGGCCGAGCGGCTCTGCGGCAGCATCCACTACGTCCTTGCCGGACGTCGCGTGGAAGGTCGCCATCATCGGGGTCTGCGTGGGTGAGGGGAGGGAGCAGTTGATCCGTATGCCCTTCTTGATGAGTTGCGCGCCCATGAACTGAGTCCACACGATGACCGCCTCCTTCGAGAAAGCGTAGCCTTCGCTCACCTGGTCCGCGTTCGCTTCACACCATTCAAGTCCCGCCTGAAATCCCTGGGTCGCAAGAAGCTGCATGTGCACGGGTATGCGGCGGCTCCACCCCAGCCCGCCCGTCGACGCGATAGAGACGATGGCGCCCTTGTTACCCATGAGAGGAATGACTTGTTCGGTGAGATGGCGCGTACCCAGAAAGTTGACCTTCATCGTGTCCATCGAGGGAAACCCGCCCCCGCCGGGAAGGCCCGCGCAGTTGAACAGCGCGTCGATCTTGCTGCCTACGCCTGCGACGGCGGCTTCAAGGCTGCCGGGATCGCGCAGGTCGATCTTCGTGAAGGATGCCATTGGCACCGTGCTTTCCTTGAAATCGAAACCATGGACTTCCGCCCCCAGCTCGACGAGCAGCTTTGCGGCGGCTTCACCCATGCCGGAGAAGCAGCCGCTGACGATCACGCGCTTGCCCTTGTAGCCGAGAACATCACTCATCCTATCGATCCTCTCATTGGGGGCGGGAGTGGGCCCGACCTGCCGTTCGTGCAGGTTAGCTACGGCGGGTCAGGGCAGGGGTTCAACTGCCCGGAACGCTTATCGCGGGCACGATGCGGTGAGCCGCCGTCGCTGCCCACCGCTTCGGCCTCCGGCTTTAGGGACTGCCGTCTGCGCGTGTGCGCTCCGCGTGCGCCCGGTGGCGCTTGCGCTTGTCGAGCTGATGGATGGTGGGGACATTGTCGTCAATGACATCGGCAAGTGCCGCGCCGCGCTCTCCTGCGGGGCGAGGTGGCCCGGCCGTCGTGTCACAGAAGGTCTGTCGTTCGATCTCGGCGTTGAGCAACGCACCCAGGAGGATGCCGTAGGCGGAAAGAAACAGCCACATGAGAAAGACGACGACGGCCGAGAGCGAACCGTAGGTGGCGTTGTAGTCGCTTATGTAGGCAACGTAGAGCGAGAAGCCAAACGAAACGGCCAGCCACAGAAGCGTGGCGAGCAGCGCACCCGGGATGAGCCATCGCCACTTGGCCGGCCTGCGATCCGGGCCGTAGCGCATGATAAGGGCGAAGCCGGCGCTGCCGAGCGCGATCGCGGCAGCCCAGGTGAGCCACTTGAAGAGGAACTGCGTCGATTCTCCGAGGAAGGTCGTGGTCTGCATCTGCAGCCACGCGAACACGACACCGGACAAGCCGCCCGTGATCGCCAGGAGGATCGCCGCCAGCGTGAGCCCGCCTGTACGCATGGTCAGCGCAAAGAGGTTACGGGTTTCGCGCTCCTCGTTGATGATGTTGAGGGCACTCACCATGCCCCCCGCCGCGCGCATGCCGCCATAGATGGCGAATACAAGGGCGATGATGAGAGCAAGACCGGTCACCCCGGAATTAGTGGAGATGATGCGCAGCAACTGTTCTTCAAGGAGCCGTGCAACGTCGGGCGGCACGACATCGACGAGGCTGGCGATCTGCTTACGTACCATTCCAACGTCCGCGACAAGTCCGTAGACCATGACAGTCGCCGCTATCAGGGGGGTCAAGGCAAGGAAGGTGTAGAAGGCGAGGCCTGCCGACAGCAGGCCAAGCTCATGGAAGCCGATCATGACCCAGACTCGCTTCAGCACCCGTGCCCAGGCCGCGCGGGGCATGTTCCAAGGAGCCTGTGCGTCGCTGCCCGGGACCGGCTTTGCCCCTCCCTTTGTGTCTGCGCCTTGTATGTTATTCATGGTTCCCCTGTGTGAACAAGGGAACTTTCGTTGTACTAAGGAGATACGCAAATTCAGGAGGGGCCGTTAAAGTCGGCCTGGAGAAGGGGTAATTCGCTGCAGTGTCCATGTTCAGGCTAATCAACCACCCGCCGTATCGTTCCAATCTTCGCCGGAACGGATGCGCGGCAGGCGCGGTGGCGGTGGTACTCATGCTTGCAGCTCAGTCGGGAGCGGCGCGCGCGCAAGCCGCGCCTGCTTCCCAGCCCGAGCAGATGGCCGGAACGCAGACTGCAAACGGAACAGGTGCGACGCTGGAAGCCGGCAACGTTCCCGTTCCCCCTCCACCCGCCACCTCGGCCCTGCCACAGGTGGAGCCAGTCATAACGGATGAGGAGTTCAATTCCTCGGTTCCCACTCTGGACGGATCCGGAGATCCCGAACTCGACAAACCGCTAGAGACGATTGAAGCGTTCGAACGGCGGCTGGCCGAACAGCAGGCCGACGCGGAGCCCACCGCCGGCCAGGCTCCTCCTGCCGGTGACCCGGCCCTTGCGGATCAGGATGCAGTGGAGGAAATCGGCGATACGCCCATTCGCGACGCCGAGCTTACTGCACCCCTGCCGCCCCTCGACCAATTTGAGATCACGCCGGTCCAGATTGCTGAAGAAGACGGTGAAGACACCGATCTGGAAGTCCGATACCGGGTCGATCTGAAGGGGCTCGAACTCGCGGACAACGAAACCGAGGCGAGCCTGGAGGATGAATTCGAATCCCTTTCCGCTCTGAAGGAAGGTGATGGAAAGGCGACGAATACCGCCATGATCTCCGCCAGACTGACTGAGGACAGCCAGCTCCTCGAAACAGTGCTGGCGGCGGAAGGGTGGTACAGTCCGGTCATCCGCACGCGGCTCGATCCCCCGGCGCAGGAAAGCGACAATGCGCTCAACGCGGTCATCCAGGTCAACCCGGGCAAGCGTTACGTGTTTTCCGACGTCATCGTGAACGCCGATCCTACAGTACCGCCCGATCTGATTGCCTCAAATTTCCCGCTCAAGATCGGAGAGCCGATCGTGGCCGAGCGGGTGCAGGGCGCCGAGGCCCGTGTAGCCGTTGCTCTGCCGGAGAATGGCTATCCCTTCGCCACCGTGGGACAGCGCGATATCCTTCTCGATCAGGATGACGGAACGGGCGTTTACACCCTTCCGGTTACCGTCGGGCCGCGAGGCCGCTTCGGCGGTTTCACCACGGACGGTGATCTGGCGTTCGGCGCGGATCACATCCAGGTTCTTGCACGCTTCAAACGCGGAGAGCTCTACGACAGCCGGAAGGTGGATGATCTTCGCAGGGCGCTGGTGGCGACCAGCTTGTTCTCGACCGTATCCGTGGAGGCGCAGAAGACGGGCGAACCCGTTGGAGACGGCACGGAGTACGTGACGCTTCACGTCAAGCAGGAGGCCGGGCCGCCGCGCACGATCGCGGGTTCCGTCGGCTACGCTGCGGGCGAGGGTATCACCGCTCAGGCCACCTGGACGCATCGCAACATGTTCCCGCCTGAAGGCGCGCTGATCGCCCACGCCATCGCCGGCACGCGGCAGCAGGGCGCGGGCGTGACGTTCCGCCGCTCCAACGCCGGCAAGCGCGACCGCACCTTTGAAGTGGTGGCAGAGGGGTTCCACAACGATTACGATGCGTACAGCGCCTACACCGGCCGCCTGGCGGCGCGCATCGCTCGCGATTCCACGCCTATCTGGCAGAAACGCTACACGTACGCGTTCGGTGTGGAACTCCTCGCCACCGCCGAAACGGATTACGATGCCGCGACTAACAGTCGCAAACGTCGGACCTATTATGTAGCGGGCCTTAATGGCCAGGTCGGCTTCGATACTTCAAATGATTTGTTGAACCCTACCAAGGGCTATCGGTTCACCGCGCTGGTGCAACCCGAAGCGACCGTGCGCGGCGGTTTCGATCCGTACGTGCGTGCGCGGCTGGATGCCTCCACTTACGTTCCGCTGGGCGACAACTTCGTGGTGGCGGGTCGGCTGCGTTTCGGCACGATCCAGGGCGCCGGCCTGTTCGATATCGCCCCATCACGTCGGCTCTATGCGGGCGGCGGCGGTTCGGTTCGCGGGTTCGCCTATCAGGCTCTTGGAGAACAGGCGCCGGACGGGAGCCCTGTCGGCGGCCGCAGTCTCAATGAAGGGTCGATCGAGGCACGCTACCGCTTCGGCAATTACGGAGTCGTCGCCTTCGTGGATGCGGGTCAGGCGTATCGGCAGACGACGCCTCAATTCAATGACCTGCGCTACGGCGTCGGCATCGGTGGGCGTTTCTATACCAACTTCGGGCCTATGCGTCTTGACGTCGCGACACCACTGAACCGCCGCGCGGGCGAATCACGCTTCAACATTTACGTGTCGATCGGGCAGGCGTTCTGATGGCTCACCAAGGGAACAGCGAGGGCATGGGGCCGAATACCGAAGCCGCAGATATCGAAATGGTGGAAGCACGTCCCTCGCGATGGCATCGTGTCAGGGTCCGGGCCGTCAAGACGCTGGCCTTCATCGTTCTTGGCGTCACTGCGTTCCTCGTAGCCCTCGTCCTCGGGATCAACACAGGGCCGGGGCGCCGTTTCGTAGCCGATCAGATCGCCGCGCTCGAATTCGAGAACGGGATGCGCATCTCGGTCGCGCGGATCGATGGGTCGCTGTATGGCAAGATGATTCTGCGGGGCCTTTCCGTCCGCGATCCGCGCGGCGAGTTCCTCTACTCCCCCGAAATCCACGTGGACTGGCGCCCGTTCGCCTATCTCGAAAACCACGTCGACGTACGCAGCGCGACAGCGCAGCGGGTGGTTCTGCGCCGCACGCCGCACTTCCGCGAAACGCCGCCCAGCGACGCTCCCCTGTTACCCGACCTCGACATCGACATCGGCGATCTTCGCATCGATCGCTTCATCGCTGAGGCGCCGGTTTCCGGTGAACGCCGCATCATGACCGTTGCCGGGCGGGCGCACATTGCGGACGGCCGGGCGCAGGTCAACGCGAAGGGCGGAACGATAGCGATCAACGGCAAGGGCGGGGGAGATCGCTTCACGGCGGTTCTCGATGCGGTGCCGGAGCGCAACCGCCTTGACCTCGATGTCGATCTTGATGCTCCTGCAGGCGGTCTCATCGCAGGTCTTGCCGGTTTCACGCAGGCTGTGAAGCTCGACCTGAGCGGCAAGGGCGACTGGGCAGCCTGGAACGGAAGCCTCAACGCCAACCTCGGCACGGGCGAACTCGCCCGGCTGGCCCTCACCGCGCGGAACGGGACTTTCGTGATCAAGGGCCCCACGCGGGTGGCCCGGCTTTTCACCGGGCCGACCGCCAACCTGCTGGGCCCGGTCACCAACATCGATCTTACCGCTGCCTTCGAACAGCGCCGCGCGAAGCTCTCGGGGATGCTTTCGAGTGATGCCTTCAACCTGACGCCAGAAGGGGTCGTAGACCTCGGAGAGAGCCGCTTTGACGACCTGCGGCTCGCTTTCGTCCTGCTGAAGCCTTCCGCGATTGCCGAGAACCTGAGCGGTGCGGGGCTCGCCGCGAACCTGGCGCTCGACGGCGCTTTCACCACGCCTACCGTCAACTACGAACTTGTGGCCCGACGGATCCTAATGAACGACATGGGTCTGGAGAACCTGTCTGCCAAGGGTGCCGCGAAAGTGGATGCGGAGCATATCATGATCCCGGTGGCTGCACGTGTCAGTCGGATCACCGGGCTCGATACCGTCGCCGGCGGCACTCTCGCGAATGTGACGCTGAATGGTGATCTGGCGATCGACGGCCCGCGCATCCTCTCGGACAACATGCACCTGCGTTCCGACCGCATCGATGCTGGGCTGATCCTGCTCGCTGACATGAGCAAGGGGCTCTACACCGGCGCTATCGACGGCAGGATCGACAATTATCGGCTCGACAGTGTCGGCATCTTCAACATCAGCACGAACATGGATCTCAAGACCGAGGGGCAGGGCTTCGCGCTGCAGGGTACCGTCCGTGCCCGCTCCACCCGGCTGCTGAACGAGAGCCTGCAGACCTACCTCGGCGGGAATTTCTCGGCCTCGTCCAACGTAAAGTACGGTTCGGATGGCGTCGTGCATTTCTCCGGTGTGCGCATGACTGCGCCTTTGCTGCGTGTGACGAGCGGACAGGGAAGCTGGTCACCCGACGGACGCATCGCGCTGGCGGCCAAAGGCAATTCCTCGCAGTATGGTGCGCTGGGGGTGCGCGTGACGGGGACCATCACCAACCCGGATGCCTACGTCACCGCTGAGCGGCCGGGCCTCGGCATCGGACTTGCCAATCTCGACGCCCGGATCAAGGGTGCTCCGGGAGGCTATCGCCTGAACGCGAAGGGTGACACCGACTACGGTCCGTTGCGGGCAGATGTGACCCTTGGCCTCGGCAGGACGACATCTGTCCAGATCAATAGCGCGAACCTGTCGGGCGTAGACTTCGCGGGTCGGATCGCACAGACGCCTGGCGGTCCGTTCGCCGGGCAGCTCACGGCCAACGGCAACGGCGTGGGCGGCCTGCTGCGGCTGGATGCCGAGGGCAAGTACCAGGCCGTGAACTTCAATCTGCGTGCGCGGAACGCCGTGTTTGATGGTCCCGCGAAGCTTGCGATAGGCTCGGCGATTATCGATGGACGAGCCATTCTGTACGACCAGCCCTACGTGGTTGCCGACGCGCAGATCGCGGGAACCAGCCTGGGCGCTGTCGATCTGGCAGCAGCCCGCGTCCTCGTGAACTATCGGGATGGGCGGGGTGCGGCAAAGGCACTTGTCGAAGGTGTGAGCGGTGTTCCGTTCCGTCTGGCTCTGAACGCGGACATGCAGCCGGAGCTCTGGCGCGTGGCCCTGCAGGGACGCGTGCGCGGCCTGGACGTACGGACATCGACGCCGGCCCGAATTATCCCCAAGGATGGCACTTACGAGCTTCTGCCGACGACGATCGCCTTCGGCGGCGGCAACGTGAAGCTGGCGGGAGAGTACGGTTCCGGTGTGAAGATCCAGAGCCGCATGGAGGGTGTTGATCTGGCCATCCTGAATGCCTTTGCTCCCGGCTACGGCATCGGTGGCAAGGTAAGCGGCAGCCTCGACTTCGAGCAGCCGACGTCGACCGCCTTCCCGCGCGCCGATGCTCGCCTCACTCTCACCAACTTCACCCGGACGAGTTCGTCGACGGTCAGCCAGGGCGTGGACGTCAACCTCGTCGGCAAACTGCTGGCCGATGGCGGCGAAGCGCGCGCCGTGTTCCGCCGGCGCGGCACGGTGATTGGACGCCTGGTCACGAGTCTTCGCCCGCTGCCTGCGGGGCAGGGCTCCTGGACTACCCGCTTGCTCGAAGCGCCTCTGGCAGGCGGCATTCGGTACAATGGTCCGGCTGAAACGCTCTTCTCCTTCGCGGGGCTTGCGGGGCAGACGCTGAATGGTCCGGTCGGTCTGGCGGCCGACTTCTCGTGCCGTGTGTCGGATCCGTGCATCAACGGCGTCGTTCAGGGCCGTGACGTGGT
Source organism: Novosphingobium sp. HII-3 (assembly GCF_002916655.1). Lineage (GTDB taxonomy): Bacteria > Pseudomonadota > Alphaproteobacteria > Sphingomonadales > Sphingomonadaceae > Novosphingobium > Novosphingobium panipatense. The sequence continues at coordinate 260,195 of NZ_PPSM01000036.1, read as the reverse complement.
TTACGAAAACCAGGCTTACGGCACACGCCTTACGCGAATGGCATTCTCCGGCAAGTTCACCGGCAACTCGCTCGAACTGACATCCCTCACCGCGAGGGCGGGCGATGGCAGTGTCAGCGCAAGCGGCCGAGTGAGCCTTGCCGCCGATGCGGGCTACCCGATGGATCTGAGCGTCAAGCTAGACCGCGCCCGCCTCGCCCGCAGTGATGCCCTTTCGGCGACGGCGACAGGCGATCTTCGGCTGACGAAGGCTGCAGGTGCGCCCGCACTTCTGTCAGGCGAGATCCGACTGCCCGAAACCCGCTATCAGATCGTGCGCGAGGGCGCGGCGCAGGTGCCACGCTTAACCGGCGTTCGCTTCAAGCCGCTCAAGGGGCCAAAGCGCATCACGGGTGATGAACCGGCGCCAACTGCGGCCAGCGCCTTCGGTCTCATCCGTCTTGATATTCGCCTTCGCGCCCCGGAAAAGCTGTACGTGTCCGGCATGGGCCTGGAATCGGAGTGGAGCGCGGACTTCGAGGTGACCGGTACCAGCGCAGCGCCATCGGTCGGCGGCGAGGTAGAACTGGTACGGGGCACCCTGGGCTTCGCAGGACGCTCCTTCGAGCTGACGGACGGGCAGATATCGTTCACAGGCGGCCAGACGATCGATCCGACAGTCCAGATCACCGCGACCGAGGACATCGAGGACGTGACGGTCAACGTGAACGTCACTGGGCGCGCGATGAACCCGCAGATCGACTTCTCTTCCAGCCCGAGCTTGCCTGATGACGAAGTCCTGTCCCGAATTCTGTTCGGCAGTTCGATCGCCAATCTTTCGGCCCTGCAGGCAGTCCAGCTAGCGTCATCCCTCAACTCGCTGCGCGGCAGCGGAGGGGGCCTGAACCCGCTGGGTGAGCTGCGCTCTGCCGCCGGGATCGATCGGCTTCGCATCCTCGGCCCGGACGAGGCGAGCGGTCGTGGCACCGCAGTCGCGGCAGGTCAGTACCTGACGGACGATATCTACGTCGAGTTGATCACGGACGCCCGCGGCTTCACCGCCACACAGCTTGAGGTCAGCGTGACGAAGTGGCTCTCCGTGCTCAGCCAAGCCGGCGGCTCGGGCGTCAACAGCCTCAACGTGCGCATCAGGAAGGATTACTGATGCGCCGGGCTTGGCCTCTGGCGCTTGCGCTTGCCCTGCTTGGCGGGTGTAAGCGCGAGCCTACCTTCGACGAGCGCTACGACGCAGCCAGCAAGACAATCGTGTCTCGTGCAAAGCAGATCGACGCCGAAGTCGCCGCCACGGGCGCGCCGACACAGGCAGTCGATCCTGCCGGCGAGGAACCCGTTGACGAACTCTGAAGCAGGCCTAACTTGAGAGGTGCCGCAGGGGGCGTGGCCGGGGCAAAGGGGCTTCATGATACTGGAAGGCAGCGATCACCGGCAGACGGTGCGTGGACCGGTGCTGCTTCAGGCGCGATGCCGCAAGTCCAGCTGGAGCGTCTTCCCAGTGGAGCTGGGCAACATCTCGAATGGTGGCTGCAGCATCTTCGGCAAGACGGACAAGCTGGCAGTGGATGAGATGGTTCAGCTGACGTTCGCCAGTCTCAAAGGTATCGTGGCGGACGTACGTTGGCTGGGCAGCAACCAGGCGGGCATGGAATTTCGTGATCCGCTCGAAGACGACGTCGTTGAGGAGTTGCGGCGGACATACGGCCTCGTCAGCCGCTAAGGCTCAGGCAGGGCCGGCCCGATCCTCAATCACGTCATCGTGACGTGAACCTTGGTCTCCTGGTTGTCGGATCGCAGACGGTCCAATGTTCCCGGTAGATCGGCAAGGGGCACACAGCTCGTTACGATCGTCTTCGGGTCGACGTGACCTTTGTCCATCTGATCGGCTATATAGAGAAACTCCTTCATGGAGTATCCGACCAAGAACTGCAGGTTCACGCACTTGTAAGCGGCCAGCGCCGGTATCATCATGTCGGGCCTGGTGCAGAAGCCCAGCGAAACGACGCGGCCGAACGGCCCCGCGTGCAGGATGGCTTTGGCAAGCATTCCCTCCGCTCCGGCACATTCGAACACTACGTCCGCCGTTCCTCCCAACTTTTCAGCAACTTCGGCGACGTCCTTGTCACCATAGGTGACGAAGTGATCAGCGCCCATCTGCAGCACGAGGGATGCGCGCCTCTCTGATCGTGAGAGCACGACGATCCGGCCGGCGCCAAGACGTCTAGCCCAATAGATCGCATAAAGCGCGACGGTGCCAGCCCCCAGCACAACCACGTTGTCTCCGGGCTGCAGCCGTGCATGCCTGACGCCGTAGAGGCTTATCGCCAGAGGTTCGATCAGCGCCCCGTCCGTAAGTGAGAGCACCGAAGGCAGCTTGACCGCGAGCGATTCGGGAACCCGGGCAAACTCGGCAAAGCCGTGCATCAGGCTGCCTTCGGCGGCTTGGCACAAGACGTTGTTCTGGTGTGCGCAGCCAGGGCAATGACCGCAAGCGACTGACGGGAGAACGGCTATTCGGTCGCCCACGGCAAGTCTTGAAACAGCGCGGCCGAGAGCGACGACTTCGCCCGCGTACTCGTGCCCGAACTGCGATCCGGGGGCGAAGTCCCATGCACCACCCTTCGTCATCGACAGATCGGTGCCGCAAATGCCACAACGCGCCACCCTGATCAGCACTTCGCCCGGGCCGGGAGCAGGGTCGGGCAGACTTTCTATGAGGACGGGCGCTCCGTGTCCCGGATAGATAGCTGCTTTCATGCCTGCTCCCCCGCTTCAATGTCACGACGGCATGGTTCTTGCGTTCGCTGCAGAGGGCCCACTGGCGACAAACCCGCTTCACGTCCGTTCAGCGTTGACGCGTCATGATCGTCTTAGCACTAACCGAGTTCAAGCTGATAGTATATACTATCTTCACGGGGGCGGCAGTGACACGCGGTAAGGTGCCTGCCTTTCAACTTCCCTCGCACGGGTTTCCCTTGGGCTGGGTGGAGGCAATCTTCCCGATTTCGTCCCACTGCCTCACGGTAGAGACTGACCACGAAGCGCAGAAGGTGAGCCAAAGGTCCAGCGCGATCTGCCGAACGGTAGGTCGAGAAGCGCAGGACTATTCCCCAGCGGCAACCTGGGGCAATCCTTCCCGCTCAACCTAGCGACGATTTATCGATCGGGGAAAAGGTGGTGGACGCACTTGGGCTCGAACCAAGGACCCGCTGATTAAGAGTCAGCTGCTCTACCAACTGAGCTATGCGTCCACACCGGCCTGATGCCGTGCCGGGCCTTGGTGTCGCCCGGTGAGGGCCCTCTAGATTCCACTCGCCTTTCACGCAAGGCTGGTTGAACCGCAAAGAGGGATTTATCCACAGCTCGTATGGCGAAAAGGGCAGAAAGGAAGGCGCGGCGGAAATGGAATCGTGACAGAATCTGCGGATCTGAACGAATTGCTGCAGTGAAACAACAACGGGCAGTTATCACACCCGAAGGCCGCCCAGGGCGGAGACGGATCTGATCCTGCTGTAGATTTCGAAGGGGGTAAAGAGGATGGTGGACGCACTTGGGCTCGAACCAAGGACCCGCTGATTAAGAGTCAGCTGCTCTACCAACTGAGCTATGCGTCCACGCTACCTGTCCTCGTAGGGCCTTGCGGCCCCGCCGATTCGGCGGCGGAGACGTCCCTATACAGAGGGTTTTTCAGTTTGGAAGCCCTAAGTGCGAAAAAAGATCACCTGAAGGATCCACGATCGCGATTCCAGCGGTGAACGGCCATGATGGTGCCCAGGCAGATCATGTTGGTGAGCATCGAAGTGCCGCCATGGCTCATGAACGGGAGGGGAATGCCCACAACCGGCGCCAGCCCCATGACCATCATCAGGTTGATCATGACGTAGAAGAACATGGTGGCCGTCATGCCGGCCGCGAGAAGGGAGGAGAAGCGATCGGGCGCCTGGCGAGCGACCCGCATGCCCCAGCCGAGAACCATTGCGAAAACGAACAGCACGAAGAGCCCGCCAGCAAGCCCCCACTCCTCCGACATCGTCGCGAACACAAAGTCGGTGTGCGGCTCAGGCAGGTACTGGAGGTGACTTTGCGTGCCGTTGCCAAAGCCTTTGCCGAAAATGCCACCCGATCCGATCGCTATCTTCGACTGGGTGATGTGGTACCCCGTTCCCAACGGATCGGCTTCCGGATCAAGAAACGTCAGGACGCGATTGCGCTGGTATTCGTGGAGCAGGGTGAAGAAGGCGATGGGAGCGATGATGACAAGTGCCCCTCCCGCGCTGAGGAACCACCATAGCGGCAGCCCGGCTAGGAACATTGTTACCACACCCCCGAAGCAGACGGCCGTTGCAGTCCCGAGATCAGGCTGAATGAGGACGAACAGGGCAGGCAGCCCGATCAGGACAGCGGCCGGCACCAGGCCGCGCCAACTGGCCGTCATCGAGTGGGGGAGAGTCTCATAGAAGCGAGCAAGCACCAGCACGATTGCCGGCTTCATCAGTTCTGATGGCTGGAGCGTCATGAAGCCAAGGTTGAGCCAGCGCTGACTGCCTCCTCCAACAGCGCCGATCAGTTCAACCAGCACCAGCAGGACCAGAATAAGCGCATAGACAGGGTAGGCGGCCAGTCGGAACAGGTTCCGGCTCATGCGCGAGATGACGATAGCCATCACCATGAACACGCAGAAGCGGACCACGTGACTCAGGGCATAAGGCTGCAGCTTTCCGCCGGCTGCGGAGTAAAGGACCGCCGCGCCGAGGCCGACCAACGCAAACAGCGGGATCAGCATGGACCATGGCTGCCGCGAAACGGCCTCGGGAACGATCGAGCGGTTCATGGCGTCTGTCCTGCAGCGGCGGGCGCCGCGGGCGCTGAGGAGGCCGAAGCCGGACTGGAAGCGGCAGCCTCGGGTTCGGGAGCGGGTGACTGCGCCTCGCTGATGGGCTGACGCGGATCGTCGCCCTGCGGCAATCCCTGAAATTTTCGCCGCTCTTCCTCTGGAGATACCTTGGGCGCGCCAACCCCGTATTCGGCCGAATAGGCGCGAAAGCGCGCGTCCAGCCGTTCCTTAGCGGTACCGCCCCACTTCTTCTCAAGCTCGGTCAGCTTTGTCATTCCGAGTTCGCGATCGAAGATGTAGGTCAGGACGTCGCGTGCAATCGGGTAGGCTGCACCGGAGCCACCACCGTGTTCGACCACCACCGAGCAGGCATAGCGGGGATTTTCGGCGGGAGCAAAGCAGATGAAGTGCCCATGGTCGCGGTGCTTCCACAAGCCGCCCTTGCCGTTGCTGATATGCAGCCCGACGACCTGAGCCGTGCCGGTTTTCCCCGCCAGCTTGATGTCAGGAAAAGGCAGCTTGGAGTTCGGAGCCGAACCCGGCCCGTTAGCCACGTCCGACATCGCTCGGCGTACGTACGCCAGATGCTCCTCGGGAACTCCCAGGGAGGGGACCGCATCCTGCTGATGCCCGTGGATGAGGCGGGGCATGATGATACGGCCGCTTGCAATGCGGGACGCCTGGACCGCCTGCTGGAGGGGGTTAACCAGGAAATAGCCCTGGCCGATCGTCGCGTTGACGGTATCGAAGGTTTGCCATTCCTTCTTGTATTTCCGCAGCTTCCAGGCGGGGTCTGGCACCGTGCCGTAAGACTGCCCGGCGACCGGCAACTCGAACTCCGCGCCAAGTCCAAGCCGGTGCGCCATTGCCGCGATGGGATCCATTCCGATCCGTTGTGCGAAGTGGTAGAAGTAGACGTCGCAGCTCTGATAGATGCCTTTGGCCATGTTGACCTGGCCATGGCCCCGCCGGTTCCAGCAGTGGAACACGCGATTGCCGACACGAAGTCCGCCGCCGCAGAAGACGCTTTCATCGGGATCCAGACCGGCTTCCATGAACGCAAGACCGACCATCGGCTTAACGGTGGAACCCGGCGGATACAGTCCGCGCAGAACCTTGTTCCGCAGAGGAACATGATCGTCGTCGGACAGCATCTTCCATTCGAGGCGGCCGATGCCGTCGGAAAAGCTGTTGGGGTCGAAGCTCGGCATCGAGGCCATGGCGAGGAGGTCGCCGGTCCGGCAGTCCATCACGACGACGGCTGCGGACTCCGGACCGATGCGGCGGGCGGCATAGTCCTGAATGTCCGCATCGATGGTAAGCTTGATCGTCTTTCCCGGTACGTCTTCGCGGGTGTCGAGATCGCGGACAATGCGTCCTGACGCTGTGACCTCCACCCGACGGGCCCCCGGCTTGCCGCGCAGATCCTTTTCGAAGAACTTTTCGAGAGAATCCTTGCCCACCTTGTAGCCAGGCGTGATGAGAACGGGATCACGATCCTTCTCGAACTCTTCGGCCGATGCGGCGCCGACATACCCGATCAGATGGCCGACCGAAGGCCCTGTGGGATAATAGCGCGAATACCCACGCTGCGTCACCACGCCGGGAAGGTCAGGCAAGCGCACGCTGACGGCTGCGAAGCGCTCCCAGTCGAGCCGGGAGGCGACTTCGACCGCCGCAAACCCTCGTGCGCGCTCAAGCTTGTCCTCAAGATCCTGCATGGCGATCGGACCGAGCGAAAGCAGCCGGCCAAGCTCCGCGATTGTCCGGGCAGGATCCCTCATCCTTTCAGGAATGATGTCCACGCGAAAATCCGCTCTGTTCGAGGCGAGCGGGCGACCGTTGCGGTCGAGTATCCAGCCACGCCGGGGCGGTATGAGGGAAAGATTGACGCGATTGCTCTCGGCCTGAAGCTTGTACTTCTCGTTTTCGAACACCGAAAGATAAGCCATGCGGGTTGCCAGAAGACAGCCGACGCCACCCTGGATGGCACCCAAGACCACGGAGCGGCGATCGAAACTGTTGCGCAGGGTCCCCGCCGTAACGTGGGGGGGACGCAGCAGGCGCCGGAAATCAAACTTCATCGCATGTCCACAAAGGGCGTCAGCCGAACACGGTCCATCAGGGCCACGAAGCGCCCTACAAGCGGATAGCACATAACGGAGATGACAATCTGTGGCATGGTCGCGCGGACAGGTACGGAGGCGCCGGCAAGGTTGGAGATGCCCAGGCACAGGACGATATAGCCCACGATCAGTCCTATTGCCACCAGCCACTCCGTTAGGAAGTTGCGCCAGGGCAGACGGTTCTCCACGTCGTTGAGAACGATTGCAGCCAGCGACCAGAGGAGGACGGCCGTTCCATAAGGGGAGCCGGAGAAGAGATCCTCGAAGAGTCCGAGCGGGAGGCCGGCCCACATCGGCAGCAAACCGGGACGGACCTGCCGCCACGCAAGAAAGATGAGAAAACCAAGCGGCGGAAGAACTGGCGCCGAGGCGATCAGAAGCCAGTTCGGCACGAGGCTTCCAAGCATGACGATGAACCAGGGCAACCCGCTCGCGATGATGCGGGAAGGCTTGCGGTTGATCCTCTGCCGCACCACCGTATCGTTGCCGGACAGCAGCGTCATGATCAGGATTCCCCGGCTTCGATCGCAGCCGGCGGTGGTGGTGGGGCAGGGGCCCAGGCGCGTTCGACCACAACATAGTCGGTGTTGGACGGATTGCTGAGGACGCGCGCTATGGCGCCGTCCCGCAACAGTTCGGTGACGATGGCAAGCGGGGTGCCCGGACGATAGAGGCCGCCCGATCCTGAGGTCACCATCACATCGCCTTTGCGCAGAGGGTTGATCCCCAGATTGACGAGGCGGATGCGGATCGTGCCGTCACCGTTGCCCTGTGCGAAGGCCGGAACCCCGTCTTGCGAACGACGGACGGGCACCACGCTTTCGGTATCGGTGATGAGAAGCACGCGGGCGCTGGAGAGGCCAACTTCGAGCACTCGTCCTACGAGACCCATTTGCGAACGCACGGGCATGCCCTTGGCAACGCCCCTGTCGCTGCCGGCACCGAGGATCGCGAAGCGCCGGGGACTGGATCCGGTTGAACTTACCAGGCGCGAATAGGCGATTGTCTGCCCTTCGTCCTCCTGGAGATCGAGCAGTTGCTTGAGCCTCTTGTTCTCAGCTTCGGTCGCCTGGGCTTGAACCAGACGCACCTTGGCCTCCACCAGTTCGCGCCGCAGGCGGGCGTTCTCACGGCCCGACTGGAAAAATCCGCCGATTTCCTCGACGAAACTCCGGGCGGTGTGTCGGGTACCTGCTGCTGCCTGCGCCGGTGATTCGGTAAGATCCGCAGCCGCGCTGCGCAGGGTCGCAAAAGCGTCCGGATTGACGATCGAGACCACAAGCAGTCCAAGCCCCACCACCGCGCCCATCACGCCGGCCGTGTACTGGAAGAACGTCGAATACTGCGCCCTGCGCGAAAAGCCGGAGCGCCGATTTGCTGGCGGTGCCATGCGCCATGCACTCCTGTCATACTCACGCGGCGGCTTATTCTAGCGGATCCGCCGCGCTCCTCTGGAAGCAGGATCGGCGCTTGGCTCGAACCTGCTTTCGCGATCAATCAGGCGGACATCAGGACGCCGCGATAGACCGGGTCCTCCATCGCGCGGCCGGTGCCGAGCGCCACGCAAGACAGCGGATCTTCGGCGACACTGACCGGAAGTCCGGTTTCCTCGCGCAGATAATCGTCGAGGCCCTGGATCAGGGCGCCGCCGCCAGTCAGCACAATGCCCTGGTCGACGATATCGGCTGCCAGTTCAGGTGCGGTGTTCTCCAGCGCGATGCGGACGCCTTCGATGATGGCACCGATCGGCTCTGCAAGCGCTTCGGCCACATTGGCCTGGGTAATGGTGATTTCCTTGGGCACGCCGTTGACGAGGTCACGCCCCTTGATGTGGATCGTCTCGCCGATGCCGTCCGCCGGCATCACGGCAATGCCGTAGTCCTTCTTGATCCGTTCCGCCGTCGCATCGCCGATGAGCAGGTTGTGATGGCGGCGCACATAGGAGACGATCGATTCGTCCATCTTATCCCCGCCGACGCGAACCGACGTCGTGTAGGCAAGGCCGCGCAGTGAGAGCACCGCTACTTCGGTCGTTCCGCCGCCGATGTCCACCACCATCGAACCGACCGGCTCCGTGACCGGCATGTCTGCGCCGATAGCCGCCGCCATGGGCTCCAGGATCAGGTAGACCTGGCTTGCACCGGCGTTGCTGGCTGCGTCCCGGATCGCGCGGCGTTCAACGGAAGTCGAGCCCGAAGGCACGCAGATCACAATCTCCGGATAGCGGAAGAGGTTCTTCTTGCCATGCACCTTGCGGATGAAGTGCTTGATCATCTCTTCCGCGATTTCGATGTCAGCGATCACGCCGTCGCGCAGCGGGCGGATGGCTTCGATGTTGTCGGGCGTCTTGCCCATCATCATCTTGGCGTCGTCACCGACAGCCTTGACCTTTTTCACGCCGTTCATCGTTTCGATGGCAACGACCGACGGTTCGTTGAGTACAATTCCGCGATCCTGCACGTAGACCAGCGTATTGGCCGTGCCGAGGTCGATTGCCATGTTCTGGGAGCCGAGTTTGAAGAATCGCGAAAAAGGGCCGGCCATCTAAAATCCGTTTCTTTCCAATCGGTTGTCGAATCACCCTCGACAGCAGCGACCGGGGGTTGCGGGTGAGAGCGCTCCCCTTAGCCGATCGATTCGCGAAACGCCAAAATTTTGTTCCCGATTCCGGGGGGAAACGAGGCGTGCCCGTCTCGAATAAGCGGCACTTCGTCGCTAGTCTCGGAGATCACCGCTCCAGCCGCTTTAACCGCCTGAACAAGCGATATAGCCGAGATCTCCATGCCTACGATCCGACGCCTGCCCGAACATCTGGTCAACCGCATCGCTGCCGGCGAAGTGGTCGAGCGACCGGCGTCCGCTCTCAAGGAGCTGGTGGAAAACGCCATCGATGCGGGTGCCACTGCCATCACGGTCCGCGTCGGGGGCGGAGGGCTGGACATGATTGAGGTGACGGACGACGGTTGCGGCATGCGCCCGGATGAAATCGCACTTGCTCTGGAGCGTCATGCGACGTCGAAGTTACCCGACGAAGCCATTGAACAGGTTGCAACTCTGGGTTTCCGTGGCGAGGCGCTGCCCTCGATCGGCTCGGTTGCGCGGCTCACCATCGAAAGCCGGCCGCATGGTGCAGACGAAGGTTGGAAGCGGGTAATCGATCATGGTTCTGTCGCCGGCGATGCCCCTGCCGCCCTGCCGCCCGGCACCCGCATTCGGGTGGAGGATCTCTTCGGGAAGGTGCCGGCCCGGCGCAAGTTCCTGCGTTCGCCGCGATCGGAGTATGCCGTCTGTCTCGACGTGGTGCGCCGGCTGGCGATGGCGCGACCGGACGTGGGTTTCGTCATGGAGCATGACGGGCGACGGGTGCTTGCTGTCCAGCCGCGCGAGGAATTGGCCGCGCGCGTCGCGCGCCTCGTGGCGCGCGAGTTGGCTGAAGATGGGGTCGTGATCGAGGCTGAGCGTGGGACTGCGCGTCTCACCGGCGTCGCGGGCCTTCCCACATACAACCGCGGGGTTGCCGACCATCAGTACCTCTTCGTGAACGGTAGACCCGTGCGCGACAAGCTGCTGGTTGGCGCCGTGCGCGGGGCCTACTCGGACATGCTCGCGCGCGATCGCCATGCCGTGCTCGCCCTGTTCCTCGAACTCCCTCCCGAGGAGGTCGACGTCAACGTGCATCCGGCCAAGACCGAGGTGCGCTTCCGCGACCCGGCTTTCATACGAGGCTTCCTTGTAGGGGCGCTGCGCCATGCCCTGGAGGGAGCAGGGCAGAAGAGCGCTCAGCGGGCACAGTCGTCGGCCATAAACATGTGGCAGGTCGAGCCGGTGGCGGCGCCGCTCCGGCCCCCGCCCTCGCTAGGTTCACTGTTCACGCGTGAATACGGTGGAAGCGCAGCCGGCACCGCGGCGCCTCGCGTGGCGGAGACCCCGGCGGTCTGGCGTGCCTATGAGGCCGAAGTTATGGCGCAGCCCTCCGGAAGAGCAGAGGCGGCCGTCGAGCAGACGGAGGAGGGCCTACGCTATCCGCTTGGCGTCGCGCGGGGGCAGGTGGCCGGGACATACATCGTCGCCGAGGCCGACGACGGGCTCGTGATCGTCGATCAGCACGCGGCGCACGAGCGCCTGGTGCTGGAAAAGCTGAAGGCGGCCGGGGCAGAGGACGCGATGAACCGGTCGCAGGCGCTGCTTCTGCCCGAAGTAGTCGAACTGGAGGAAGCCGCATGCGACGCTCTGGAAGACAAGGTTGAGGCACTCGCCCGTCATGGCCTCCTGCTGGAGCGCTTTGGCCCTGCTGCCGTGCTCGTGCGGGCTGTGCCTTCCGTGCTTTCCCGGAGCGACGTGACCGCCCTGGTCCGCGATGTCGCCGATGATCTCGCCCGAAACGGGGATGCCTTGCTGCTGGGAGAGAAGCTCGATCTCGTGCTGGCGACGATGGCGTGCCACGGTTCCGTCCGCGCCGGTCGCACCCTCTCAGTTGCGGAGATGAACGCGCTGCTCCGGGAAATGGAACGGACCCCTCGGTCGGGTCAATGCAACCATGGACGGCCCACATGGGTGAAGTTGGCGCACAGCGATATTGAGAAGTTATTCGGTCGAAAGTGAGGCCGTTTGCCGTGGCTGCTGGCGCGCCATGGCAAACGTCTCGTTACGATCTGCGTGCGAGAGCAGCGGGGCGCCTTGCTTGGATAGGCGCTCGCCGCTTAACTGGTCACATGAGAATCATAACGGGGGCGGCAGGGGCCGCAGCAGTGATCCTGACGCTTACCGGCGCGACGGACGGCACTAACTGGGCGGCCGCTCTCCGACAGGACGCCCAAGCTTTCCACGCTGACATAGCGGCAAACCATCCAGGTGTGACAGACGTCGCCAATCCGCAATTCGCCGGCCAGAATGACCGGGAACTCGCGCTTGCGATGCGGCGCGCCGACCAGACACGTGATTTTGCAGGCTATTGGTTTGCAATGCGGGCCTATGCCGCGGCTTTTGATGACGGTCATCTCGACTTTGGCGGTGCTCGGGACAAAAAGTTACCCCAGCTAATCACGCGCTGGCCAGGATTTCTGACGAGTATCGCTTATGACGGCCGCCAGCGTGTGGTCACGCGGGCCACGTGGTCACCTCTTCCACTCGGTGCTGAGCTAATTGACTGTGATGGGAAGACTGCCGACGCGCTCGCAGCGGCTAATGTTGGGGAATTCAGCGGTCGTTGGTTTTTGGCAGCCACTCGCATGCAAGAAGGCGGAAGGTTGTTTGTCGATGAAGGCAATCCGTGGGTAAGTCGTCCCGCTACGTGTACCTTCCAGGTCGGCAGCAGGAGAACGCGGGTAAAGCTTACTTGGACGCCGATTGGGCCCGCTGAGCGCGATCGTCAGTTGGCCAGGACATTCAGTAGAGCCTCCGAACCGATTGGGATGCGGACGCTCCCGGACGGCACAGTCTGGCTGACGCTCAGCGACTTCAAAGCTGACCCGCAAGGCCCCGCTGCCAAGGCACTCGTGCCGCTGATCGCGCATTTGACCGCTGCTCCGGAAATTCTTCGCGACGCGCCCGCGATCGTGCTCGACCTGCGCGGTAATCATGGTGGTTCTTCGGACTGGAGCCGGCAACTGGCTCGTCTCGTCTGGGGCAAGGCTGCCGTGGACGCGGTCAACTTGGGCTCAGACGCGGTGGAATGGCGAGCATCGCGTGCAAACATAGCGACACTCAAGGAGTATGCCGCTGCGCTGGATGCATCCAGCACTAGCTCGCCGGAAATGCGCTCCTGGCTCCGAGAGACGATCACCGGCATGGAGTCTGCGCTGGCGGCGGGTAAGGCCATGTGGTCGAACGTCAGTGCACCCGAGGTAAGTTCCAGTCCGGCTGTCCCTGCCCCGGTTATTCGCCGGCCGGTGCTTATGATAACCGATCCCGGTTGCGGGTCGGCTTGTCTCGACGCTGCGGATCTGTGGCTCGCGCTGGGAGCCGTGCATGTCGGACAGGAGACGTCGGCAGACACGATCTACATGGACGCCCGCAAAGACGCTTTGCCAAGCGGTTTCGGGAGGGCAATAGTCCCGATGAAGGTCTACCGCGGTCGCAAGCGCGGCAGCAATGTGCCTTTGACCCCAACATACGTGTTCCGGGATTCGTTGGCCGATACCCCACGTCTTGAGCGTAGGGTGCAGGCCGTAATTCACGAGATCAGGGACCGGGCTAGCTAGGCTGATCGATGGAGCTGGTCTCCTCTCGCGGATCGGAACCCCGCTCCTAGCAATGAACGGAGACCGGAACGACGCATGGCAGCGAACGCATTCCCTCACCTGAAAGCGCTCAGGAAGAAACCCACCCGTTTTCGCCATCCCGGGCGGCGAGGGCTGCGCTCTATAGCGGCCCGTCCGGTGCTCGCCGCTCGGGAAGAAAACCGGCCTGACCGAACATGCCCCTTTGCGGACATCGCTGCGGCGCACTAAGAGGTGGCTATGCCGCCCGCTAAACCACCAATGCCGTCACAGATGCCTTGTGAACTTGCCCGAGAGCAGGCTTCCTTCATTCGCGAGGCTGCACAGCGCATTTTCGGAGAGGACGCTGTAGTGCGAAATTACGGCACCGATCCTAATTCTCTTGCAATTGACGTCGAAACCAGTGGCGTCCAGCGTGATGTTTCCGACTTCATCGGCATTCTCCTGACGCGCCTCGACCATATACCGGCTGTGTCGGTCACGGAACGCGGGACTAAGGCGCAAGGCAACGCAAAGGTTGCCTACCGGCAGGGCAAAGTCCTGTAGGATTAGGTCGCAATCCACCCCCCTTTCCGCCGAAAGCCGTTCGGCGGCACGCGCCCAATTGCAGGCGTTTATGGCCCGCCGACGATTGGCCAATTTTTTGGATCATGTCCCTCGCTGCACCAACGCCCATCGGCCTTACAGATTTCAGCCTTCTCCAAAATTGTTCTCACCCGTTCGACACTCTCGCATGGCGCATCAGGAGAAGGGTTGAGGATCAACTGTGGCATGGGGAGTAGTTCGCCAGCCCGAATGACGTAGCTTTCAAAGTCTCTGATCGAAACGGAGTTTCCCGCCCATTTTATTGCGCCAGCGTGGTCAATAGTGGCTTCAACAAGGGGCGTGAGATGGCCGATTCCCTCCTTAGCAGTGCCAAATGAGGCAGGTGGCACGGAGCAATCTGCCTCGTACGTCGGTTGGGGCCCGTGACAAGCGGCAGGCCCCAATAACGCCAATACGACAATCATGAGGCGCTGCTTCATGGGCAATGCATGCCTTAGAGAAGGTGATTTTTCAATGTCAGCTTCCCACCCATATCGGGCGTTCACGTCCAAGCTTTTCGATTTGGAGCTTCCTCCTGTCAGCTGCGTTATGATCGTGCATGGGTAAGAAGATCCGGGACTTGGGGCTATGCTTGCGGCTGCGACCTCGTCAGGCTTGCCCATCAGGATGTCGAAAAGCTTTTTTGGGCGAAAATGATGGCGAGAATAGCGGTGGCCTTGGCGATCTGTGCCCTGTTGGCCGGATGTGGTGAGGAAGCGGCTGAGCAGAAGGCGGCGGAGGACGCCCGCGACGTGGCCATCGTGAAGCGCATGAGCCGCGAACCGTTCCAGCCCATCGAACCGACGCCGATCTCACAGGCCGATGTGACGCGCTATGGGCTTGACCGACCCGGGTGCCGCTTCAGCAAGAATGGGCAGGATCCCATATTCATCGCTGCGCAGGATGAAGGCTTCATGCGGGTCGGAACGGACCTGAAGCGCTTTGCGGCGAGAACCGAAAGCGCGACGCTTCCCGGCGGGGCGCGTTCGACCTACGTGGGACTTGCCAGCTGGGTCGATCTCGCCCGACTACCCGATGAAGGCGGAACAGGCGATGCTAACACCTGGCCTGCGCGTCTGATCGTTCATGACGCGCAGGACCGTGTCGCCTATATGGCCGATGGCACCATCCGCTGTCGCGAAGGCTGACTGCCGGAAGGGTTGCGGCGGCCCGGATTCCCTGACCGCCGCTGGCGATCAAAGCGAAAGCCGTGCGAAAAGCGTATAGCCCCAGGGGCTTTCACCGTAAGCCTGATCGAGTGAAGCTGGCTTGATATACGCGCTGATAGAACCGCCAAGCGCCAGCTCGAACGGCTCGATGTTTAGGCGACGGGCATAGCCCGCCTGGATCTTGGAAACGCGAT
The DNA here is from genome assembly GCF_002916655.1 of Novosphingobium sp. HII-3. Classification (GTDB taxonomy): domain Bacteria; phylum Pseudomonadota; class Alphaproteobacteria; order Sphingomonadales; family Sphingomonadaceae; genus Novosphingobium; species Novosphingobium panipatense. The sequence continues at coordinate 245,075 of NZ_PPSM01000036.1, read as the reverse complement.
AGGGCTGGTCATGGCGGGGATCGTCATGATCGGGAAACAGTTCGTCGTTCGCCACGCTTTCCGCCCGCATGAATACGGAATTCGCAGCGTCGACATCCCAGTTCGCTTCGGCAAGCCACGCCGTCAGCGTGCGGCCCGGCTCGCGGTCCTTGCTGCTGAAGGCCGCCATGGCGGAGATGCCGTTGGCGTTGGCATAGTGAGCGGACGCGGTGAAGCGGCGTTCGTCCTGACCGGGATGTATCGCTTCAGGCTCGTTGATGTGGCCGTAGCTCGTCTGGAAAACCCAGTTCGGGCTCGGCGTCCAGCTAGCCCGGACTGACCAGGAGTCGAACCTGGGCGTCTCGATGTCCCAGCGTTGCTCGTCGGGTTCGGCGCCCCGGAAGGCGGATGCTTCGAGCTGCCATTCGGCGGCTGCGACACCTGTCGTCACCACGCCATAGGTGATGTGAGTGGAATCGAACCAGTGATGGCTGATGGGCGGCTCCGGATTGTACCGGGCCGAACGCCGCATCATGAAGGCGGTCGGGCCCAGCGCGGGTTCCCCGACCGGACCGCCGTAGATGAAGGCGTTTGCCGCACCGATGTCGAAATCCACGCGGGCGGCCAGTTCCATGAAGAGGTCGTGAGGGTGCTGCCGGTCAACCAGCGGTTCGCCGCCTGCGGTCTCACCGGTTGCGAACAGGTTCGGGTAGCCGCGATTGCTCATCAGCGGGTCCAGACTGAACATGGATCGAAGTTGCAGGCTTCCGAACGCGGTCTTTCGATCCGCCGTGACCATGGCCATCGACGGCGCATAGAGCTTGTCGGCGCCTCGCGGCCCCGAATGGTCGGTGTATTGTGCGGAAACGTAGCCGTGGGCCATGACCATCCACTCTCCCGCGTTCACGTGGAGACCGCCGTGCATGCCGTCCAGCCCAGGCAGCCGCGACGTGCCGGAACCCACGGTATAGGCGGGAGGCGTTTCAGGTGCGGTGTGATGATCTCCATGATTCATGGCCGCGTGATCGTGCCCGGCGGATGTATCGATGACCGGGAAAGAGGGTTCGGGCTCGCTCACATGGTGATGAGCGGAATGATCCTGTGCCAGAGCAGGCACAGGCAGCGCTACCGTGCCAAGCAGCACGTGCTTGCAAACCGTCGCAAATAAGGCCGCCCCGGCCTTGCCAGCCGGGGCGCAGGCCGTTCAGACGTTGAACTTGAAGTGCATCACGTCGCCATCGCTGACGACGTATTCCTTGCCCTCCTGGCGAAGCTTACCGGCTTCCTTGGCGCCGGCTTCGCCGTTGCAGGCGACGAAATCGTCGTAGGCGATCGTCTCAGCCCGGATGAAGCCGCGCTGCATGTCGGAATGAATCTCACCAGCGGCTTCGGGAGCCTTTGCGCCCTTGTGAACCGTCCATGCGCGGGCCTCTTTCGGCCCTACGGTGAAGAAGGTCAGAAGGTCGAGAAGCTGATATCCGGCACGGATTATTCGAGCCAGACCCGCTTCGGCAAGGCCCATCTCCTCCAGGAATACCAGTCGATCCTCCGGCTCCATGCCGGTCAGTTCCGCCTCGATAGCGGCAGAGACGATCACGGCACTGGCGCCTTCGGCGGCGGCCTTTTCAAAGACGCGTGCGGAGAAAGCGTTACCCTCGGCTGCGGCTTCTTCCTCGACATTGCACACGTACAGCACGGGCTTTGCGGTCAGCAGCTGTGCCTGACTGAACACACGGGCTTCTTCGTCGTCCTTCGGTTGGGTAAGTCGAGCGGGCTTGCCGGCGCGCAGCAGTTCCAGCGCCTGACCCAGCACGGAAGCGGTGATCCTGGCTTCCTTGTCCCCACCGGTGGCCTTCTTCTGAGCCGCCGGGACACGCTTTTCGAGGCTTTCGAGGTCGGACAGGAGGAGTTCTGTTTCTACCGTCTCCGCATCGGCGATGGGGTCTACCCGGTTGTCGACGTGCTGGATGTCGTCGTTCTCGAAGCAACGCAGGACATGAATGATCGCATCCACCTCGCGAATGTTGCCGAGAAACTGGTTGCCCAGGCCTTCACCCTTGGAGGCACCACGGACGAGGCCTGCGATGTCCACGAAAGAAAGCTGGGTGGGGATGATCTTGGCTGAACCGGCGATGGCGGCAAGCGTGTCCAGACGCGGATCGGGCACGCCGACCTGACCGACATTGGGCTCGATCGTGCAGAACGGATAGTTCGCGGCCTGCGCTGCCTGCGTCTCGGTCAGCGCGTTGAACAAGGTCGACTTGCCGACATTGGGAAGGCCCACGATCCCGCAACGAAAACCCATTTAAAACTCCGAAACATGTGTGTTGCGGGCCCATAGCCCCCTGCGCGCGACTTTACCAGTTTGCCGATAGCCCATAGGCGGGCGAAAGCCGGTTGACGAAAATTTCAGTTCTTCGGGCTAAGGCGTGGGAGAGATGAAGTCCATCGCCCGCACTCTTCTGCCGTTTACGGCGATTCTGACCCTGGCAGCGTGCGGCGAGAGCCCGGAGGCGGCGTTTGCAGAGGCGCAACGCAATTTCGCGGCCGAAAACTATCAGGAAGCCCGCGTCAGGTTGTCGGTTGCGTTACGCCAGCGGCCGGAGGACGCGAAGGTGCTGGCGCTCCTGGCGGACACGCACTTGCGGCTGGGGGACGCAGTGTCCGCAGAGGCTGCCATAGCGCGCCTTGAGCGGGCGGGGTATGGGAACACGGCACGCATGAAAGCTGAGGCCGCGTTGCTGAGGCAGGAGCCGGCACGCGCCCTGGAGCTTGTCGGCGACGCCGACGATGCCGAAAGCTGGAAAGTGAGGGCAGAGGCGCAGCTTGCGCTTGGCGACAAGGAGGCCGCCCGGCTCGCTTACGACCGGGGTATGGCATCGCATCCCGACATCCGTCTGGCCGCCTCCCATGCGCGCTTTCTTCTGCTGGAGGAGGATCTCGTCGGCGCGGCTCGCGTGCTGCTGCGGATGCGGCAAATGGCGCCGAGATCGTTCGAGACGATGGTGTTGGGAGGTGACCTTGCCGCGGCTCAGGGGCGGGAAAAGGAAGCCGCTGCGGCCTATCGCGCCGCGGTTGACGCTTTCCCCGACAGGCTTGGACCCATGCTGGCCCTCGCTAATCAGTATGATGCCATGGGCCGGCTGGATGAGGCGTTTGACCTCGTGCAACAGGCCGCGCGGTTCGCGCCCGGCGATGCGGAAGTGGAAGCGATGCGCATCCAGTTCCTGTCCCAAAAAGGCGAATGGGAGACGATCCGTCTCGCGCTGCAAGGCCGTGAAGCAGACCTCATACCCGGCTCGACACTGGCGATGACGTACGGCGAGGCCTTGCTGCATCTCGGCCATGCGGAGCAGGCGCGAGCGATCTTCCGGCGCGCGGTCCTTCACTTCCCGCACAACCTCTATGCGCAGCTGATGCTGGGACGGGCGCAGCTTGCGACCGGCGATGCCGCATCCTCTTGGGAGACGCTTGCGCCGCTGGCGCGAAGCACGCTTGCGCGGCCGGACGTTCTGGAACCCGCGGCGCAAGCGGCGCGGGCGGCAGGCGCTCCCGAGGCCGCCGGGCTGCAGATGCGGCTGGCGCCGGCACGCGTGCGCGAAACGATGGCCTTGATCGAGAAGGGAGAGGGCGCCTTGTACACGCGGCGCTGGCGAGAGGCGGTATCCGTCTACCAGCAGCTTCTGAAGCGGGGCCCCGACGCGGAAGTGCTGAAGCGGCTGGCGCTCGCCTACGATGGTCTTGGCGAAGTCGAAGCGGCGATCGCGCATGCCGATCGTGCCGTCGCCCTGAACAGAAACAATCCGGACTACCTGTACGTAGCGGGCGCCTTGCGCCTTTCGAACGATCGTGATCGCGCCGAAGCGCAGCGGCTGCTTGAAGCTGCAGCCATCCTCGACCCCGGCAACGACGCCATCGCCCGCGAACTGCGGAAGGCAAAAGCTCCCGGCCGTTGAAGGACCGGGAGCTTTTCTGGAGCGTATTCAGGAAAAAAGCCCGGCGCCGTAGGAATGCCGGGCCTGATCGCCTTAGCGACGGCTCTTGCGACGACGTGCGTAGGCGAGGCCGATAAGGCCGGCACCCAGCATGCCCAGCATGCCGGGCTCGGGCACCTTCGTGCCGCCCGAAGAGGTGGAGGTCGACCCACCGGACGACGTCGAGGTGGTGCCGCCGGAAGTGGAGGTGCTACCGCCCGAGGTGGACGTGGTGGTGCCACCCGAGGTGGACGTGGTGGTGCCACCCGAGGTGGACGTCGTGGTGGTGCCGCCCGAGGTGGAGCTGCTCGTGGACGAGCTGCCGCACTGCTTCTTGCCGGCCGAGTGACCGCAGTTGCAGTAGTGCTTGTGGTACGAACCCCAGGTCGCATGCGCGGGTGCACTTATTGCGACAGTGGCGCCTGCTGCCACCGACAGCGCAAGCATGGTCTTCCGGATCATCAGTCTACCCCTAGTTACCCGTGTTAGCTTACCAGCATCAAAGCAAGTGTCGTGCCAAGGGCAGATTTCAGACGCTTCTGATGTTCTCGACCTGCACTGGATGATTAACTTGTAAGCGGTTTCGACACTTCAAGCCTGTTGGCGCAAGGCCACGTCGCTCATGAACCGCGTATCTTCGCCCGCACTCAGTCGGTCCGCTTCCCCCGCCACGGCACCAAGCATGTCCGCAAGCGGGTCGAGTTCGGCCTTGGTGTAATTGCCGAGAACATGGCCGGTTACGCGATCCTTGTGGCCGGGGTGCCCTATGCCCAACCGAACCCGCCGGAAATCGGCGCCGAGGTGCTGATCGATCGAACGCAGCCCGTTGTGACCTGCGTGGCCGCCGCCTTGCTTCACCTTGACCTTGAAGGGGGCAAGATCGAGCTCATCGTGAAAGACGGTGAGGGCGTTCAACTCCAGCTTGTAGAAGCGCATGGCTTCGCCGACTGATCGGCCGCTTTCGTTCATGAACGTGGCTGGTTTCAGCAGGAGGATCTTGTTGGTCCCGATCCGGCCTTCCTGCAGCCAACCCTGGAACTTCTTCTGCACCGGACCGAAGCCGTGGATCTCGGCAATGGCATCGACGGCCATGAACCCGACGTTGTGGCGGTTGAAGGCATACTGCGGACCGGGGTTGCCCAGGCCGACCCAGAGCTGCGTCGCCATGTGTGCCCTTTCGATCAGTTAACGCGGATGCGCCACCTCCCGCGTGGCGGGCCTTGAGCGGCACTTCTTCCGCAGGAGTAAATCGGCAAAAAGAAAGGCCCTCCCCGCAAGCGGGAAGGACCTGTCCTGAACCGCGAAGGAAGGCTTACTCGCCTTCGACCTTGGTCGTGTCGCCTTCTTCGCTACGCAGAGCCGAAGGAGCGGCGATCGTCGCGATGGTGAAGTCGCGATCGGTGATCGCGCTTTCCACGCCCGACGGCAGCTTTACGTGGCTGATGTGGATCGATTCGCCCACGTCGAAGCCGGTCACGTCGATGGTGATCTCGTGCGGGATCTTTTCGGCGTCGCAGACCAGTTCAAGGTCGTGGCGCACGATGTTGAGCACGCCGCCGCGCTTGAGACCCGGCGAAAGCTCTTCGTTGGCGAAGACCACGGGCACGTTCACGTGCACGGTCGCGCCCTGGGCCACCCGCAGGAAGTCGGCGTGGAGCGGACGGTCGGTGACGGGGTGGAAGGCTACGTCCTTCGGCTGCGTGCGGAGCTTCTTGCCGCCCACTTCAACTTCGACGATAGAGTTGAAGAAGTGGCCGGTCATGAGCTGACGGACCAGCTCCTTTTCCTCGACGTGGATCGCCAGGGGCTCTTCGTTGCCGCCATAGATGACGGCGGGCACGCGACCGGTACGACGCAGGGCACGGGAGGCTCCCTTGCCAGCCCGTTCGCGCGTCTCGGCCGGCAGGTTAAGCGTATCGCTCATAGGACTTGCCTTTCAAAACTGGATTAGGATGCGGCACCTTCCGCTTATTCGGAACGCACCGTCTCGCCACGCCTCCAGGGATGACCATGACGAGAAGGCGCGGCCCATACCCGCAGATTGGTGAAATGGCAAGCCGCCGCTGGCTATGCTGGCGTGCATCGGGCAGCTCTACTGCATACGCGTTACAGTAAGCCCCTGAGCCTTCAGCATGGCAGGTAACCCGTCGCTTCCGGCCATGTGAGCCGCTCCGACGGCCACGAAAGGTCGCTGTCCCGCCCGGATCACTGTAGCAATCCTGGCAGTCCAGGCCCGGTTGCGGTCCGTGAACAGCACGGCCCGCAGTTCCGGGTCAGCAAGAAGGCCGGATCGCGTTTCCTTCTCGATGGCCGCCATGTCGCCGTCGCGCCAACTGGCTGCCAGGTCGCGGTCCGGCGTTGCCGCCTCAGTGACGACTGCACCGAGCAGGTCGCGCTGCTCCTTCTCGGGGAGCGCGTCAAACAGGGCGAGTTGCGCGGCGGCGCCCTCCAGTTCGATGACCGGTCGCTTGCCGGCGGCCGCAACCACCGCGCGATCCACGCCGTTGCGCGCATCTGCCTCGTCGCTGCCGCCACGGGCAAGCGTCAGCGCGGCGGCCCAGGTGTCCATGGCCGCGAAGTCGCCGTCGCCATAGCCGGCAGCGTCAAGCAGGGACGCAAGGGCAGGTCGCTCGGCCGGCGCTATCCTTTGCGAAAGAGGAGGCTCTCCTTCGCTCCGCGCCAGCTGCGTGAACGTCGCCGCGACCTTGGCCTCGTCGGCGAGATTTCCCACCTCCACCATGATCGTCTCCGCGTCTTCAAGAGCTGCAGCCACGGTCGCGGAGCGCCAACGAAGGGGGCGGTCAGACGTGTGGATGGTGCCGAACAGCCACCCTTCGTGGCCATTCTCGTCGGTGACATGCCACAGCGCGGGGTTGGCCTCCTGTGGTGCCTGTGAACAGGCCGACAGCGCAAGGATGCAGAGCAGAGTGACGGCGCGGCGACGATGGTTCACTGGACCCGCGTCGAGACTATCCCGGCGGCGGCAAGCTGATCCTGCACGCTGCCAGGTCCGGCGAGATGACCGGCGCCTACCGCAACAAAGACGTTGCCCGGTCTCGCGAGCCGCGCCTTCAGCCACCCGGCCCAATTCGCGTTGCGATCGGTGATCAGGACCTTGCGCACGATCAGATCGCTCTCGTCCTCGTTGATCAGCCGGGCAAGATGCTCGGCGTCACCGGCCTTCCAGGCGGCGACCATGTCGTCCACATCCGCTATCACGGTGGGGAGCGAACGGGCCACTTCGATAAGATAGCTCTGCTGTGTTTTTTCCGGCAGGGTATCGAACAGGTCGATCTGAAACTCCGCGGTCTCAAGCGCCACGTTCGGCAGTCGCCGCGCCTTCGCCTGCGCGGCGACCTCCTGGTCGATGCCGGAGTCGGTGCTGTAACCTGACGCCTTGAGCGGGATGAGCGTCAGCATGAGCGCCGCGAACCAGGCGTCGTTATCGTCGAACGTCGCGAGCGGCAGACCAAGCTTGGCCAGGGCTGCCTCATAGGCCTGGCGCTGCTCTTGCGACAAAGTGTCCCGGAGAGTGCGGCCGTCCGCGCGCCGGCTCTTGCCCAGAATCGCGTCCTGCGGCTGCGCAGCCGCGTCCATGGCGATTTCCGTGACGAGTTCCTCCGCCGTCGCCAGGGCTCTCGCCACGACACCCTGGTTCCACGCCACCGGTTCGGGAAGGACATGGATCGTGCCGAACAGCCAGATCGTGGTGTCGTCGTCGGCGACTTTCCAGAGGGCAGGGCGGACCGTCTCGGGCGGCGTACTCTCCCTTGCCAGTACGCTCGACGCGCCAAGAGCGGTGATTGCCAGCAGGGCGGAGCCGAGGAGGGTGCGGACGCGGGTCATCGAGCGGATCATGGAATCGCCTTTGAGGGTTTCCTCCGTCTGCGTCATCGAAAATCTCTGGGCTGGGAAGATTGGGCATCTCGTGATGCGAGTTGATTTGACGGGCCTGATCCGCCAAAGGCCGGCCATTCGCATAAACGACGGAACCCTGATGACCGCCGCCAAACAGCCGCTCAGCTTCCAGGACATGATCCTGACGCTCCACAACTTCTGGAGCGCGCAGGGCTGCCTCATCCTGCAGCCTTACGACATGCGCATGGGGGCGGGCACTTTCCACCCCGCCACTACACTGCGGGCGCTTGGTCCCGAACCGTGGAAGGCGGCCTACGTGCAGCCCTCCCGCCGCCCCACGGACGGGCGCTACGGCGAGAATCCCAACCGGCTGCAGCATTACTACCAGTACCAGGTTATCCTGAAGCCGAACCCGGAGAACCTCCAGGAGCTCTACCTACAGTCGCTTGCCGAGATCGGCGTCGATCCTCTGGCGCACGACATCCGCTTCGTCGAGGACGACTGGGAGAGCCCCACGCTGGGCGCCTGGGGGCTGGGCTGGGAAGTCTGGTGCGACGGCATGGAAGTGACGCAGTTCACTTACTTCCAACAGGTCGGCGGTTTCGACTGCAAGCCCGTGGCGGGCGAACTGACGTACGGCCTTGAGCGTCTTGCGATGTACATCCAGGGCGTGGACTGGGTCTACGATCTCAGGTTCAACAACGAGGGCGTCACCTACGGCGACGTCTTCCTTGCCAACGAACAGCAGCAGTCGAAATACAACTTCGAGATTGCCGACACGGATTCGCTGTTCGCCGGCTTCAAGGCCGCCGAGGCCGAATGCATGCGCTGCATCGAGGCGCAGATTCCCCTGGCGGCTTACGACCAGGCGATCGAGGCTTCGCATCTGTTCAACCTGCTCCAGGCGCGGGGCGTCATCTCCGTCCAGGAGCGTGCCAGCTACATGGCCCGCGTGCGCGACCTCGCCAAGGGATCGTGCCAGGCGTGGATCGACGTGAACAAGGAACAATGGGAAGCCAAGTTCCCGGGGGGGACCGTATGACCGACTTCCTTCTTGAACTGCGCAGCGAGGAAATACCGGCCCGCATGCAGGCCGGCGCCCGTGCTGACCTGGAGAAGCTTTTCCGCAAGGAAATGGAAGCGGCGGGTATCGCACTTGGTCAGATCACCGTGTGGTCGACCCCGCGCCGCCTTGCGTTGATCGCCAACGATCTGCCGGAGACCACCGAGGCCGTTCGAGAGGAGACGAAGGGACCGGCCACAAGCGCCCCCGAGCAGGCGCTGGAAGGCTTCCTGCGCAAAACCGGGCTGGCGAAGGAGCAGCTTGAGGTCCGCGACCTCAAAGGCAAGGCCACATACTTCGCTGTCATCGAGAAGCCCGGCCGCGCCGTCAAGGATGTCCTCGCGGAAGCGATCCCGGCCATCGTGCGCGCTTTCCCTTGGCCTAAGTCGCAGCGCTGGGGTGCTGCATCCATCACGACGGAATCACTGCGCTGGGTCCGGCCGCTTTCCGGGATTGTCGCCATTTTCGGTGAGGATCTTGTCGAGTGCGAAGTCGGCGGAATCAGTTCGGCCTACGCGACCAGGGGGCACCGCTTCCACGCTCCGGGCGAAATCACGATCGGCGGCGCACACGACTACGCGCGCAAGCTATCGGCCTGCCATGTCATCGTCGATCACGTCGAGCGCCAGGATCTGATCCGCGACGAGGCGCGTAACGTCGCCGCCGCCGCCGGCCTCACACTGGTGGAAGACGAGGGGCTCGTCGTGGAGAACGCCGGCCTTACCGAATGGCCGGTACCGCTGCTCGGCCGCTTCGACGAAGCGTTCCTCGAGGTTCCGCCGGAAGTGATCCAGCTCACCGCGCGCGTGAACCAGAAGTACTTCGTGTGCGAGACGACCACGGGCAGCCTTGCCAACGCTTTCGTCTGCACCGCGAACATCGATGCTATCGACGGGGGCGAAGGCATCGTTGCCGGCAACCGCAAGGTTCTGGCTGCCCGCCTGTCCGACGCCCGCTTCTTCTGGGAACAGGACAAGAAGATCGCGCTTGCCAATCAGGCCCCGAAGCTGGAGCGGATCACCTTCCACGAGAAGCTCGGCACGGTGGCAGACAAGGTCGAGCGTGTCGCAAAGCTCGCCGAATGGTTGGCAAGTGCAGGCATCGTTCCCAACTGTGACCCGGTGCTCGCACGGCAGGCGGCGGAGCTGTGCAAGGCCGACCTCGTTACCGAAATGGTGGGTGAGTTCCCGGAATTGCAAGGCCTGATGGGCGGATACTACGCCCGGGCTGAAGGCCTGCCGGCCGCCGTGGCCGACGCCATTCGCGATCATTACAAGCCGGTTGGACAGGGCGACGAGGTGCCGACGGCGCCGGTGACCGTTGCGGTCTCGCTGGCGGACAAGCTGGATACCCTGCGCAGCTTCTTCGCAATCGACGAGAAGCCGACCGGTTCGAAGGACCCCTTTGCCCTGCGCCGTGCGGCTCTGGCCATCATTCGCCTGATCACCGAGAACAACCTGCGCTTCGGCGTTGCCGAGGGCGAACTCCTCGACTTCTTTGCCGACCGCCTGAAGGTGCAGCAGAAGGAAGCGGGCATCCGGCACGATCTCATCGACGCCGTGTTTGCGCTGGGCAGTGAAGATGATCTTGTTCGCCTGCTTGCGCGTGTGCAGGCGCTTCAGGCCTTCGTGGCGACGGAGGATGGTCGCAATCTGCTTGCAGGCTACAAGCGGGCGGCCAACATCCTGAAAAAGGAAGATTGGCAGGGGCTGGAATCCGAAATCGCGCAGACCGGAGAGGAAGACCCTCTTGTCCTTGTCGAGGATCCCGACCTGGCCGCTGCGATCGCCGAAAAGATGGCGGACCGTCACGCTGCCGCGCGCGGCGAGGGCTACGAGCTAGAACCTGCAGAGAAAAATCTTCTGGAGGCGCTCGACCGTGCGGAACCTCAAGCGTCTGCTGCGGTTGCAGCAGAGGATTTCGCAGGCGCAATGACGGCGCTTGCTTCCTTGCGGGCACCGATCGACGGGTTCTTCGATCATGTGACGGTCAATGACACGAACCGCACCAAACGGACGTCACGTCTTGCACTGCTTGATCGCTTTCGTGCTGCAGTGCACAATGTGGCGGATTTCTCGCGGATCGAGGGGTAGGAGGGTTTCCCCACGATCTGCGTCCTTGCGCAAAATCCGGAGAGTTAGCGAAGAATGACTAGGCAGGTCTATACGTTCGGCGGTGGCGTGAAGCACGATGATCCGCGTGCGAAGGACAAGGTGATCACTGGCGGCAAGGGCGCTAACCTTGCCGAAATGGCCGACATAGGCTTGCCTGTTCCGCCCGGCTTTACGATCACGACCGAGCAGTGCGTTAAGTACCTCGCCGAGGGGGGAGACTTTTCGGAGGAACTGCGCCGGGAAGTGGCAGAGGCCCTGACTCACATCGAACGGACCGTCGGCAAGACGTTCGGCGACGAGGCCGATCCGCTGCTGGTATCGGTACGTTCGGGCGCCCGGGTCTCGATGCCGGGAATGATGGACACCGTCCTCAACCTGGGTCTGAACGACACCACCGTCGAAGGCCTCGCCAAGACCTCCGGGGACGATCGCTTCGCCTGGGACAGCTATCGTCGGTTCATCCAGATGTACTCCGACGTGGTTCTGGGGGTCGAGCATCACCTGTTCGAGGAAGCGCTGGAGATCGCCAAGGAGGACAGCGGCTACCTCAACGATGTCGAGATGACCGCCGGCGACTGGCGCAAGATCGTTTCCGAATACAAGAGCATCGTCGAGAAGGAGCTTGGTCGCGCTTTCCCGCAGGATCCGCAGGAGCAGCTCTGGGGCGCCATCCAGGCGGTCTTCGATTCCTGGGATTCCGATCGTGCCAAGGTCTACCGCCGCCTGAACGGCATCCCGGGGGATTGGGGGACGGCCGTGAACGTGCAGGCCATGGTCTTCGGCAACATGGGCGACACGTCGGCAACCGGCGTGGCGTTCACTCGCGACCCGGCGACGGGTGAAAAGGCGTACTACGGCGAATGGCTTGTGAACGCGCAGGGCGAGGACGTCGTCGCCGGCATCCGCACGCCGCAGTACCTCACCAAGGCCGCCCGTGAGCGCGCGGGCGCCAAGCCGCTGTCGATGGAAGAGGCGATGCCTCAGGCCTACGCAGAGCTGGCGGCCGTGTTCGAGCTGCTCGAGAAGCACTACCGCGACATGCAGGACATCGAGTTCACGGTGCAGCAGAACAAGCTGTGGATGCTGCAGACCCGTTCCGGCAAGCGCACCGCGAAGGCGGCGCTCAAGATGGCCGTCGACATGGTCGAAGAAGGACTGATCGACGAGGCCACTGCGATCAAGCGCGTCGATCCGATGGCCCTCGACCAGCTCCTGCACCCCACGCTCGACCCGAAGGCAGCCCGCGACGTTCTGGGCAAGGGCCTTCCGGCCTCGCCGGGTGCGGCCTCTGGTGCGATCGTCCTGGACGCCGACACGGCCGAGAAGCGTGCCGAGAGAGGTGAAGCCGTCGTTCTGGTCCGCGTCGAAACGTCGCCCGAGGACATCCACGGCATGCACGCGGCCAAGGGCATCCTGACCGCGCGCGGCGGCATGACCAGTCACGCGGCCGTGGTAGCGCGCGGCATGGGCAGGCCCTGCGTCTCTGGCGCATCGGGCTTGTCCATCGATATGAAGACCCGCACGCTGCGCATGGGCAACCGTGATCTGAAGGAGGGCGATCTCATCACCCTCGATGGCGCGACCGGCGACATCATGGCAGGGGAAGTTCCCACGATCGAGCCGGAACTCGCCGGCGATTTCGCGACCCTCATGGAGTGGGCGGACAAGCACCGGCGTATGAAGGTGCGCACCAACGCCGAGACACCTGCCGATTGCAGGATGGCGCGGCAGTTCGGCGCGGAAGGCATCGGCCTTTGCCGCACCGAGCACATGTTCTTTGACGCAAGCCGCATCTCGGCCGTGCGCCAGATGATCCTTGCCGAGGACGAGCGTGGGCGCCGCGCGGCTTTGGCGAAGCTCCTTCCCGAACAGCGTGCCGACTTCCAGGCCATCTTCGAAGTCATGGCGGGTCTGCCCGTTACCATCCGCCTTCTTGATCCGCCGCTCCATGAATTCCTGCCGCACAGCGATTCCGAATTCGCCGAACTGTCGGAAGCCATCGGCATCGGGGTGGAAACCCTCAAGCGCCGAGCGGACGAGTTGCACGAATTCAATCCCATGCTGGGTCATCGCGGTTGCCGCCTAGGCATCACGTTCCCTGAAATCTACGAAATTCAGGCGCGTGCCATCTTCGAGGCGGCCTGTGATGTGGCGGCGGCTTCAGGCGAAGCCATCGTGCCGGAAGTGATGATTCCGCTCGTCGCTACGAAGCGGGAGCTGCAGATCCTCAGAAAGCTCGTCGACGAGACGGCTGCCAAGGTCTTCGCCGAAAAAGGCCGTACTCTCGAGTATCTGGTCGGCACGATGATCGAGCTGCCCCGCGCTGCGCTGATGGCCGGCGAGATCGCGGAGGAGGCGAAGTTCTTCTCCTTCGGTACGAATGACCTCACTCAGACGACGCTCGGCGTGTCGCGCGATGATGCTGCGCGCTTCCTGAGCCCCTATGTTGAAAAGGGCATCTATCCGCGCGATCCGTTCGTCAGCCTTGACGTCGAAGGTGTCGGCCAACTCGTGCAGCTCGGTGCCGAGCGTGGCCGCGCCACTTACGCGGACCTCAAGCTGGGCATCTGCGGCGAACATGGCGGCGATCCGGCGTCAATCGCCTTCTGCGAGAAGGTCGGCCTGGACTATGTGTCGGCCTCGCCATACCGCGTGCCGATCGCTCGACTGGCGGCAGCGCAGGCCGCGCTGGCCTGACGAGGTCAAGGGGACGGGAAGGTCGCCGGCTTTCCCGTCCTTGAGCGTTGACGCACGGGATACGATTCAGCGCTTCCAGCCTGACAGTGTCAGTATTTCGAAACGCTCTGCTGTGCGGCCGTCCTCTCCGGCTTCGGCGAAAGCGCGCTTTGCCCTTTCCAGTGCCGACTTTCCGAGGAGCGGTCCAGGATCGGCCAGCACGTTCGAGATGCCCTGGGCACGGAGATCCGCAACGAGCCGCGCGAAGCTGCGAAACGCCACGTTGACGGGCCGCTGGTCGACCACCGGGTCGGCGTAGAGCGTTCTTTGCAGAAGCTGCGCCCCGGAGCGCACGTCCACCATTGGATGGAGGCGGGGGGCGGGGCGCTCACCGTCGGCCGCCAGCATGACCTCCCGGGTGGTCGGAAGCGTGCCCGATGACAGGAAGCTCGCGATCAACATGCCCCCGGGCGCCAGCGCCTTGCGGGCGTGGACCAGCGCTCCTGGAAGGTCGTTAAGCGTGTCCAGCGTGCCCAGACTGGCGATAAGATCCACCTGCTCGAACGGCCAGGGCTTCTCTTCCTCGAAACCGAAAGCGGGTTCCGCTTCGGCGACGCTGACGCCAAGAGCTCCCAATGAAGGGGCCAGAGTGCCGGAATAGTCTCCGATGACGAGGGCTGTCCGGGGTTCGAAACGGAGGAAGGAAAGCCTGTCCAGCACATCCTCGACCATGTCGTCGATCAGGTATCGCGGTGCGTCGGGCTGCTGCTGCAGCGCCAACATGCGGCGGCGGAGCGCGCTGCGGCGGGACGGGGAGAAGATGCGGGGGGGAACCTTGTTTTCCATGCGATCATCCCTGCCGTTTCAGTGAAATCCTTGCAATGGTGCTGACAATCGCTTGCCTGGGAAAGGGTCGCGGTTAGCGTCACGCAATGGCGTTGCGACACGTGCTTGCCCCTTTGATAGACTTCGTCTTTCCGCCGCGCTGCCCGCTTTGCGGGGCGGCGATCGGTTCGGCTTCCGGGCTGTGCATGGAGTGCTGGAGCACGCTCGTCATTCCCGGCGAGCCATCCTGCGACCGATGCCAGCGGCCTTTCGGAGACGCCCTGCCTGCAGGAGGAACCTGCGCGCCCTGCCTCGCTGTTCCTCCCCGCCACAGCGGCATCGCGGCTGCCACGTTGTACAATGAGCCTTCGCGCAAGCTCGTGCTTGCCTTCAAGCATGGCAATCGCATCGCGCTTGCTCCTCTAATGGCGGGGCTGATGCTTCCGAAACTGCCGCACATCGGAGAGGGGTGGCTGCTGGTGCCCGTGCCTTTGCACCGCTGGCGGTTATGGAAGCGCGGCTACAACCAGGCCGCGGAGCTGGCCCGTCAGATCGCGCGGGGAACGGGGGCGAGGCTCTGCGTCGATGGGCTCGAACGGCACAAGCGGACCCCCTCGCTGGGGAGCCTCGGCAAACTGGCGCGCAAGCGGGTGCTTTCGGGCGCCATAAGGGCAAATCCGCGACGGAAGGTTTGCCTGAAGGGCGCCAGCGTCGTGCTGGTGGACGACGTGCTGACGAGCGGCGCCACCAGCGATGCGTGCGTCTCCGCGTTGAAGCGCGCCGGTGTGGAGCAAGTGGTTATCGCCTGCTTTTCCCGCGTGCTGGATGAAGCGCTCACCGTCTGACAGCTTGCCACGCGAAAACGCCCGGAATCTTGCGAGCCCGGGCGTCCTCGTGACGAAACTTTTGAACCCTGCTTGCGCAGTTCAGCGGTGCCCCTTTACCGCCTGGCCCGGTCCCTCATCATGCATTTCCCTGAACCGTGGCCTGCTTTCGATATCAGGCCCGTGGTTCCTTTTGAACACTTGCCTGCGAGCGACCTGTGGGTCAGAAGCAGCCCCCCAGCTGCACATGTAGAATTCCCCGAATGGTGCTTTTTGGGAAGAGGCTTCGCCGATGATGAGGGATTTTGATCCACTGCTGTGGCTAGGTTGCAACATTCCTTCGCTGGGTTGCGGCAAGAAAGAAACCGGTAAAGATGACTGAGATAACAGCTACCGAACGGGAAATGGGAACAGCGTTCCTTCCGCGCTTCGATGCGCAGGGATTGCTCATCGCGATCGCTGTCGATTCCCGCACGCGGGAGATACTGATGGTCGCCTATATGGATGAGGCGGCATTGGCCAAGACGCGCGAGACCGGCTTGGCGCACTTCCATTCGCGTTCGCGCGGGAAGCTGTGGCTGAAGGGGGAGACGTCCGGTCACTTCCTGCGGGTTGAGGAGATCCGGGTTGATTGCGACCAGGATGCGCTGGAGTTGCGGGTCAGGCCGGAAGGCCCGGCCTGCCATACGGGTGCGACCAGCTGCTTTTATCGTCGCCTGGAGGGCGATGGACTGGAGCGGGTGGAGGCCTGAGAAGGCCCTCCACCCTGAGCTTCAGGCATTCTGACTAAGGATCTCGTCGAAAAACGACAGCATGGAGTTCCACGACTGGCGATCGGCGCTGGCGTTGTAGTCGAGGAAATCCTTCCCCTTCGTGTTGCTGTCGGGATCGGTGAAGCCATGCTTGACCCTTGCGTAGGAATGGAAGTGCCAGTTGGCCTCAGCGGCATCCAGCTCTTCCCACAAGGCCAGCACATGTTCGCGCGGGGCGAGCGGGTCGGCGTCGCCGTGGCAGATCAGGATACGCGGCCTGATGCCGCCGGGCCGGGCGGGTGCGGTCGTGGGGAAGAGGCCATGGAAGCTGACGATTCCGGCGAGGTCCTCACCGGCACGCGCAGCTTCGAGGACGGCCTGCCCGCCCATGCAGTGGCCAATTGCGAAGAGGGTGAGACCATTGGCGATTTCCCGAAGAGCATCGAGGCCGGCAATGATCCGGGCGCGGTAGTATGCGTTGTCAGCGCGCAGCTTCTCGGCGAAGGGGAACGATGCTTCGAAGCTTTCGATCGGTTCGCCGTAGAAGTCGGTGATCATCACCAGGTAGCCTTCGCCGGCCAGCCTGCGCGCCCGATCTTCCATCAGAGGAATGACATTGGCGATGGTGGGGAACAAAGCCACGGCGGCGCGCGGGGTGCCGGCCGGGCGCGCGAGCCATCCGGTGAGAGCGACCCCGGCGTGGGAATAGGGGATCGGCTCGAGCGTCGGTTGATAGGCCGTCATGCTGTCTCGCTTGTTGTGCACCGGAAGAACGGGGTCATTCGGGAAGGAAGTCAGGCACTGAAAGGTAGCGCTCGCCGGTATCATAGTTGAAGCCCAGGATCCTGCTTCCGGCAGGCAGCTCCTTCAGCTTCTGCGCGATAGCGGCGAGAGTGGCGCCCGAACTGATGCCGACCAGCATGCCCTCCGCCGTCGCGGAGCGGCGTGCCCACTCCTTCGCGTCTGCGGGATCGACCTGAATGGCACCGTCGATGGACTGGGTATGGAGATTGCCCGGAATGAAGCCCGCGCCGATACCCTGGATCGGATGAGGGCCCGGTTGGCCACCGGAGATGACCGGGGACAGTGTCGGTTCGACGGCATAGGCCTTCATCTGCGGCCACTGCGCCTTCAGCGTTTCGGCGCAGCCGGTGAGATGGCCGCCGGTGCCCACCCCCGTGATAAGCACATCGAACGGTCCGTCGGCGAAATCCTTCAGGATTTCCTGCGCCGTGGTGTTCACATGGACATCGACATTAGCCGGATTGTCGAACTGCTGCGGCATCCACGATCCGGGTGTGGCGTCGATCAGTTCCTTGGCACGTTCGATGGCGCCTTTCATGCCCTTTTCGCGAGGCGTGAGGTCGAACTTCGCGCCGTAGGCCAGCATGAGGCGGCGGCGTTCCACGGACATCGACTCCGGCATCACGAGAATCAGGGTGTACCCCTTGACGGCGGCGGCCATGGCAAGACCGATGCCGGTGTTGCCGGAGGTCGGCTCGATGATGGTGCCACCGGGCTTGAGGCTGCCGTCGGCCTCGGCCGCCTCGATCATGGCAAGACCGATGCGGTCCTTGATGGAGCCGCCGGGATTGGCCCGTTCCGCCTTGATCCACACCTCATGGTCAGGAAACAGGCGCGAGAGACGGATGTGCGGCGTATCGCCGATGGTGGCGAGTATACTGTCGGCCTTCATACATTTTGCTCCCAACGGGGTTCGAATGTGCGGGCGCGGCGAAGTTCGGGGAACAGCCAGGCCCAGGCAAGTGTGATGACTATGGCAGCGCTGCCGCCGAAGACAACTGCTCCGGTCGCGCCGAGCAACGCCGCGGCAAAACCGGACTGCAGCTCGCCGAGTTCGTTGGAGGCGGAGATGGCGAGACCTGAGATGGCGGATACCCGGCCACGGACCTCGTCCGGCGTGCGAAGCTGAACGAGCGAGCTGCGGATGAAGACGGAGATCATGTCCGCCGCGCCCAGAAGCGCCAGGAAGAGTAGCGAAAGGAGGAAGTGCCGCGACAGCCCGAAGCCGATAGTCATGGCGCCGTAGCCTACAACTGCGGTGAGCATCTTCACGCCCACGTTGAACCGCAAGGGGCGGAAGGAGAGCCAGAAGGCGACGACCGCTGCGCCCGCGGCCGTCGCCGCCCGCATCTGCCCGAGGCCTTCAGGGCCGACGTGAAGAATGTCGCGGGCAAACACCGGCATAAGCGCGGTGGCGCCGCCGAGAAGAACCGCAAAGAGGTCAAGGGTTATGCAGCCGAACAGAAAACGCTCGCGCCAGACGAAGTGAAAACCTTCGACGATCTGCCGGAGCGGATGGGGCCTGGAAGCGTCGTGAGCAGGGGGCGGCAGGTTGCGAATAGACTGGATCGCAATCGACGCGCCCAGTGTGAAGACGGTGGAACACCAGTATGGCAGGGCGTGATCCGCGGCGAAAAGGAAACCGTAGGCTGCCGGGCCGATGATGGTGCCTGCCTGCATGGCGATCGAGTTGAAGCCGATCGCGCGCGGAATGAGCTGCGGCGGCACGATATTGGGCGCAATCGCCGCCATGGAGGGGCTTATGAACACGCGGACCATGCCATGCAATACGGCGAAGGCGTAAAGAACCGGCAGGTTCCGGATCTCCAGCGCGGTTGTTATGCCAAGGCCCAGTGCGACGCAGGCATCGAGCATCGCGGCGACCCCGGCGACACGCCGGCGGTCGAACCTGTCGGCTATGACGCCGGCTACCGGCGTCAGCAGGAACACGGGCAGGAATTGCGCAAAACCGAGCAGGCCCAGCTGCAGGGAAGCCTGGGTTATCGACATGCCATAGTCCGTCCGTGCAACATCGTACAACTGGTAGCCGATGATGACGACGGTTCCGGTCGTAGCCAGAACGGCGAGGAAGCGGGCCAGCCAGAACTTTCGATAGTCGGCGATCTGCAGCGGAGAGGTGGGGACGGGGAGACTCACCTGCGCTGCATGGCAGCGCGCTCTCCCCTTGCCAAGATGCCCCTGACTTGATGAACTAATAGGTGAACTTGGCGGTCAGCCGGACGTCGCGGCCGGCAATGGGTACGAAGTCGCTCGTGAACGATGCGGCGCGTCGTCCGATCACGTCGAACAGATTGTCGGCCGAAAGCATCAGCGTGACCGGACCGTCCTCTCCCATGGGATGCCAGTCCGCGCTGACATTAACCACGGTGAAGGCCGCCGTCGCATTTTCGAAGGGGCCGACGCGATTCTGCCGAGCGTTCCACTCCAGTTCGCCGCGGAGCCGAACGGTGTCGAAGGTGGCTGTCGCTCCACCGCGAAGCCGCAGGGGCGGGATGCGGGGCACGGGACCATGTCCCTTTATCTGCGCGTGAGTGTAGTCAGCCAATGCGTCCAGCCGCAACTCGCCACCATCCCAACGGGTCGCCCGGACACTGCCCGAGGCTTCGAAGCCCCTGAATCGAGCACCCACGCCCGTGTACCGGTAGACGGGCTGGCCTTGCTCTTCCTCACCTGTGGCGAGGGGGGTGATGTAGTTGTCGAAGTCGCTCAGGTAACCGGTCAGCGAGACTTCAATCGACGGCTGCCTGTAGCGCACATAGGCTTCGAACGCATTGCTGCGTTCTTTGTCGAGGGCACGGTCGCCAACTTCGTAGGCTTGCGTGGCCACGTGCAATCCATCGCTCAGCAGTTCCTCGGGCGACGGGGCGCGTTCGCCATGCACGAAGTTCGCGCCCACGCTGAAGCCCTTTCCGGACCGCCAGCTGGCACCTGCCGCGGCGGAAGCCAGATCGTAGGACCGGGAAAAGTCGCCACTGCGGGAGGTCGCCCGGGAACTGTCGTATCGACCGGAAGCATCCACCGTGAATCCTGCGCCCAGGTCCAGAGACTGGAGGGTGAACACGCCGATACGGTCGATGCGGTAATCCGGAACCACAGCCTCAGGCCCAGTCGTAACCAGGCTGCGCGAGAGATACTGGACGCCGCTTCGGCCACGCCAGCCGTTCCTGGTGGCCTGAATCAGGTCAAGACGGGTCTCGACGCCTTCGCCCTCAAAAACCGTACCGACTTCGGACCCTTCGAACTCGGTATGCCGATAGTCGGCATAGGCGCCGCGAACCTGCAGGCTTTCAAGGAAGCCGGACAGCCGAACCTCTCCACGAAGATCGAAGCGATCCTGCTTCAGACCGATGGAGACCGGTCCTTCCCCGTGGTCGTGTCCTTCCTCATGATCCTCCTCATGACCATGGCCGGTTTCGGGACGGGAGGGGACACCGTAGCGCGTGTCGTAGTGTTGGTACGAGATGCCCAGGTTGCCACCAGCGTCGATGAACGCGAGACCGGCTCCGAGCGTCAGCGTG
The DNA here is from genome assembly GCF_002916655.1 of Novosphingobium sp. HII-3. Lineage (GTDB taxonomy): Bacteria > Pseudomonadota > Alphaproteobacteria > Sphingomonadales > Sphingomonadaceae > Novosphingobium > Novosphingobium panipatense. The sequence goes on along the minus strand of NZ_PPSM01000036.1, from coordinate 224,667 downwards.
CGCGCCGCCGAATCCGCCAGGCGGCCAGAACGAACGGTCTGCGCCACCAATGCGGTGGCTTCGCCCTCTTCACCCTCCTCCCGAAGATGCTCGGCCGCATGACGCATGTCCTCGCGCAGGGCGGGCGAATAGATCTTGCCGCCGACACGCAGGTCATCAGCCTTGCGCCAGGACGCATCGGCATGCGCGACAAACCTGTCGCCGAGCGGAGCCTCTATGGCGCCGCTGAGCGAGCGTTCGTCAGCCGCCGTGCCATATCCGCCGATGCCGGTAGCCGTTATCCGGTCCGGAACCTGCCGTGGGATGCGCTTGTCAATGGCGTTGACGGCACCCCCGATGGCATTGCCGCCGTAAAGCAGAACCGATGGGCCGTGGAACACGTCGACATGGTCGATCGTCAGCGGGTCGAAGACAACCGCATGGTCGACGGATATATTCGATGCGTCCAGCGAGCCGATGCCATCGATCATGACGCTCACGCGGTCGCCACTGAAGCCACGGAGCACGGGCCGCGAGGCGCCGGGAGCGAAAGCGGTGGACGACACGCCCGGAAGCGACGCGAGCGTTTCGCCGATCTGCCCACGGATGCGGGTCAGTAGCGCGTCTCCTGCGAGACTCGCTGTGGCAGAGAGCAGCCCGAAATCCGTCGGTGGGTGGCCCACCACGACGATGTCCCTGCCGGGTGCGGAGTCTTGAACGGGGGGTTCGCGGTCGGGATGAGGGACTTCGTGAACGTCTGGAGGAGGCGGTGCCTTTCGCGGTTCCACTTCCTGCGCGCTGGCCTGGCTGGGCAGCACGGAGGTGACAGAACCCAGGCTGGCGCATGCGAGCAGGGCGGCTTTGAACAGACGGTAACGCATGCGGCCTTTTTATATGTTATGATATAATATCAAGAGGAGAATGCGTGATCGTGGCGAAACGAGCGGCACCTACGATCAACCGCCCCGCAGATCAGCGCTTCGGGCGAAGACGCGGGTTCGGTTGGAGGGTCTCGACGAGCTTCAGGAAATCGGTCGTGCGTATGATACGCTCGAACTGGAAGCCCGCTCGCCCCTCGTGCGTCCAGATCAGGTGTGCCTCGATGCGCCCAACCACGGGAAGGCGGATCACCAGGCGCTCTCCGCGCTCGATCGCAGGCTCGCCCTGGATCATGAAGCCCTGGCCGGAAATGTTGACGATGTGCAGTTCCAGCTCGCCGAGTTGGCGATGCTCAGCCAACACTGTGTAATCGACCGTGTGGCGCGTCGCCCGCCGCTTGTCGGTTACAGAGAGCTGCGCTCCTGCACTCATCGTTCCCATGCCTCTGCTCGTGATCCGGAACGGAACCTTAGCCTCTTAATGGCAAACAACCGGTTAATTTTGAACCAGCCCCACGCTGTGGGGAACCGGTGTTGACCGATCAGATGCCCTTGAGCACGCCATGCTTCTTCTTGCCGACACTGAGCTTTCGGCTTTCGCCGGATGCGACCGTAACGAGCAGAGCCGGGTCGTCCATGGGCGTGTCGTCCAGCCGCACCGCACCTTCAGCGATCTTGCGCTTCGCTTCGCCGTTGGAGCCGACGAAACCCAGCGCAGTGCAAGCCGCTCCGAGCCGAATGCCTTCTGCCCCGACTTCGAGTACAGGCAGGTCGTCACCAAGACCGCCTGCAGCGAAGGTCGCCTGCGCCGTGGCCTCGGCCGCCTTCGAGGCGTCGTCGCCCCGGCACAGCCGCGTGGCTTCATTGGCCAGGACGATCTTCGCGGCGTTGATCTCGCTTCCTTGCAGTGCTTCGAGTTTCTCGATCTCTTCGAGGGGAAGATCGGTGAACAGGCGCAGTCGCTTGCCGACGTCGCGATCGTCGGTGTTGCGCCAGAACTGCCAGTAGTCGAAGTGCGGCAGTTGATCCTCGTTCAACCAGACGGCGCCGCCCACGGTCTTGCCCATCTTGGTGCCGTCCGCATTGGTGAGGAGGGGAGTCGTCAGTCCGAACACCTGCGTGCCATCGACGCGGCGTGACAGTTCGACGCCGTTAACGATGTTGCCCCACTGGTCCGATCCACCCATCTGCAGGCGGCAACCGGCCCGGCGCGAGAGTTCCAGGAAGTCGTAAGCCTGCAGGATCATGTAGTTGAATTCGAGGAAGCTCAGCGATTGCTCGCGGTCCAGGCGCAGCTTCACGGAATCGAAGCTGAGCATGCGGTTGATGGAGAAATGCTGCCCGATGTCCCGCAGGAACGGGATGTACTCGAGCGTGTCGAGCCACTCCGCGTTATCGACCATGATGGCGTCGCTGGGGCCGTCTCCGAAGGTCAGGAAGCGCTCGAAGACGCGGCGGATCGAGGCCACGTTTTCGGCGATGGTGTCCTCCGTCAGCAGCTTGCGTGCTTCGTCCTTGAAGCTCGGATCGCCGATCTTGCCGGTCCCGCCTCCCATAACGACGATAGGCTTGTGACCGGCCCGCTGCAGTTGCCGCAGCATCATGATGGAGACGAGATGCCCGACGTGCAGCGAAGGAGCCGTCGGATCGAAGCCGATATACCCCGGCACCACCTGCTTCGCGGCAAGGGCGTCGAGGCCCTCGGCGTCGGTAAGCTGGTGAATGTAGCCGCGCTCATCGAGCAGGCGGAGCAGGGAGGAGGTGTAGGTCATCGCTTCCGTTTCGTGTGATAAGGAAGCGGCGCGCGTAGCACGGCGCCTTCGTGAAACAAAGTCGTCGGCGCGCAGCGAATTCGCGTTTGCCCTATAACGGCAAGGAAGCGTACGGCGTCGGGCATCATGCAGCTTGTATTCCATCCCGCCCATCCACCGCTGGCGGTACGTAGCCTCGAAGCGCGCATCATCGGGTTCGATGCCGACTGGCTGCGGGCCCGCTGGAAGATCATGGGCGCTGGCAGTCTCGTCGTCCCGCCGTTCGCCGGCAAGGGCCGAGCGGACGGTCTGTGGCAGACCACGTGCTTCGAACTCTTCCTGCAATCCGGGGGAGGGCCGCAGTACACCGAGATCAACCTGTCCCCGTCGGAACGCTGGAACGTCTACGACTTCGAGAGCCGAAGGAAGGGCGTGACGGAGCGACCGATGCCGCGCGAACCGCGATGCGCCCTGCGGCTGGGCACGGACATGGCGATCTTCGATGCTGCCATACCGACTGCCGGTCTGCCCGCCGCGCCTTGGCGTTGCGGCTTTACCGCCGTCATCGAGGAGAGCGGGGGGCACAAAAGCTACTGGTCGCTTGTTCACGGTTCGGATGCACCCGATTTCCACGATCCGGCTTGCTTCATCGCCGACGTTGCTGCACCCAGCGGCGCATGAAGTTCGGTATCGATCGCCTGCTGGCGGACCCCGCCCTGCGTGCCTCTCTCGAAGGCCGCCGTGTTGCTCTTGTCGCGCACCCGGCGTCCGTCACGGAAGATCTTGTCCATTCGCTCGACGCTCTGATCGCGGCGGGCGTGAACGTCACCAGCGCGTTCGGCCCCCAGCACGGCCTGAAAGGCGACAAGCAGGACAACATGGTGGAGACGGCGGACGAAGTGGATCCGCTCTACGGAATCCCGGTCTACAGTCTCTACGGCGAGGTACGCCGCCCGACGCCGGCGATGATGGACAGCGCCGACGTGTTCCTGTTCGACCTGCAGGATCTGGGCTGCCGTATCTACACATTCGTGACGACGCTGCTTTACCTGCTTCAGGAAGCGGCGGAGCAGGGCAAGAGCGTCTGGGTGCTCGATCGGCCGAACCCGGCGGGCCGTCCGGTTGAGGGAACGACTTTGGTGCCCGGACACGAGAGCTTCGTCGGCGCCGGGCCGATGCCGATGCGGCATGGCCTGACGCTTGGGGAGATGGGCCACTGGTTCATTCGCCACTTCGGTCTGGATGTCGATTACCGCGTCGTCGCCATGGACGGCTGGCGTCCGCACGAGGGGTCGGGCTTTGGTTGGCCGGAGAGCCGGATCTGGATCAACCCCAGCCCGAACGCCGCCAATCTCAACATGGCGCGTGCCTACGCAGGTACGGTGATGATCGAAGGGGCGACCCTGTCCGAGGGCCGGGGGACGACGCGCCCGCTGGAGGTTCTCTTCGGTGCGCCGGATCTCGATGCCAGGGCGGTGCTTGCTGAAATGCACGGCTACGCGCCGGAGTGGATGGCGGGCTGCGCCCTTCGTGAATGCTGGTTCGAACCGACCTTCCACAAGCACGCCAGAACCTTGTGTAACGGATTGATGATTCACGCAGAAGGCCGGTTCTACGATCACAACATCTTTCGCCCGTGGCGGCTTCAGGCCCTGGCATTCAAGGCGATCCGGCGGCTCTATCCGGACTACCCGATCTGGCGTGATTTCCCCTACGAGTACGAATTCGACCGTCTTGCCATCGACGTTATCAACGGTGGCCCGACGCTGCGCGAATGGGTCGATGATCCGTCTGCGGCGGCGGCGGATCTTGAGAGCTTCGCCAGCCGGGACGAACAGGCCTGGACCACGGAGGTCCGCGACTTGCTCCTTTACCCCTAGCCCTTCTTGCGGGTCAGTTCCCGCATCGCTGCGTCAAGCCCCTCCAGCGTGAGCGCGTACATCGCCCCGCCCATGATCTCGCGGATCATGCGGGTGGAACTGGAGTAGTTCCATTGCCGTTCCGGCGTCGGATTGAGCCACACGGTGGCCGGATAGGTCTGAACCACGCGGTTCAACCAGATGGCTCCGGCTTCCTCGTTCATGTGTTCGACCGAACCGCCGGGATGGCTGATTTCGTAGGGGCTCATCGCTGCGTCGCCCACGAAGATGACCTTGTAGTCATGCCCGTACTTGTGGAGAATATCGCAGGTCGGCGTGCGCTGCGACCAGCGCCGCTTGTTGTCTTTCCATACGCCTTCGTAGAGGCAGTTGTGGAAGTAGAAGAACTCCATGTTCTTGAACTCGGCGGTCGCGGCGCTGAACAGTTCCTCCACCAGCCGAATGAACGGGTCCATGGAGCCGCCCACGTCGAGGAAAAGCAGAACCTTCACCGCGTTATGCCGTTCGGGCCGCATCACGACATCGAGCCAGCCCTGCTTGGCGGTGCCGGCAATCGTGGCATCAAGATCCAGTTCCTCTGCCGCGCCTTCACGGGCGAAGCGGCGCAGGCGGCGTAGCGCCACCTTGATGTTGCGCGTGCCCAGTTCGCGCGTGTTGTCGAGGTTGGCGAATTCGCGCTTTTCCCAGACCTTGATTGCGCGGCCCTGTTTGCCTTCGCCGCCGATGCGCACGCCTTCCGGGTTGTAGCCGGAATGCCCGAAGGGTGACGTGCCGTTCGTACCGATCCACTTGTTGCCGCCCTGATGGCGTTTCTGCTGCTCCTCCAACCGCTCCTTGAGCGTATTCATGATCTCGTCCCAGGAGCCGAGAGACTTTACCGCCTCCATCTCTTCCGGCGAGAAGTAGCGCTCTGCCAGCTTCTTCAGCCAGTCTTCCGGAATGTCCACCGGCTGCTGCCCGAAGTCGCTCATCACCCCGGCGAAAACCTTCTGGAAAACCTGGTCGAACCGGTCAAGCAAACCCTCGTCCTTCACGAAGGTGGCGCGACTGAGGTAATAGAATGCCTCTGGCGTTTGCTCGATCACGTCCTTGTCGAGCGCTTCGAGCAGCACGAGGTGCTCCTTGAGCGATGCCGGGATTCCGGCGGCCCGCAGTTCGTCGATAAAGTTCAGGAACATGATGGATTGTCCCATGCGCCGTTCTTCCAAGCGGAACAGCAATGAAGTATATCTCGCAAGATGCTGCCTTTTATAGGCTTCTATGCGCTTTTCGATCTGTCAGGCCGTGGACGCTGGCGGCGGGGGCTGCTGTGGCCACCGTTCCATCTGTGGATCAATCGTCGCCCACTCGGGCGCCTCTTCGGTCCAGATCGCCATGCCGGGACGCAGCCCGTGGGCTTCGTCGAGGAGGCCCAGACGGATTGTACGGAACTGCGGCCGCGCACTCGAGCGGCCCAGGACGCCGCTTCCGCAGACGGTGCAGAACTCCTGCGTGAGCGTGTTGCCGCTGCTCGCGACATAAGCGTATTCGCCGCGCTCGCCGGTCACCGTCACCGCGTCAGTGGGAAACATGGCATTGTTGGTTGGACCGCCCGCTGCGATTTTCTGGCACTGGCGACACCAGCACTGTCGCGTTGCCGCTGGTTCAGCGGTGATCGTGACGGTCACCGCACCACAGTTGCACCGTCCTTGATAGGGCGCGCTCATCAGCGACCTCCGCGCGCCATGAACGCGAGACGTTCAAACATCATCACGTCCGCCTCGTTCTTGAGCAGCGCGCCATGGAGCGGGGGAATGGCCTTGCCCGGATCCTTGTTCTGCAGGACTTCGAGCGGCATGTCCTCGTTCATCAGGAGCTTGAGCCAGTCCAGCAGTTCACTCGTCGAAGGCTTCTTCTTCAGTCCGGGCACTTCGCGCAGTTCGTAGAAGATTTCCATGGCCTTGCGGACGAGAGTCTTCTGGATGCCGGGAAAGTGCACATCGACGATGGCTTCCATCGTCTCCCGATCCGGGAATTTGATGTAATGGAAGAAGCAGCGGCGCAGGAATGCATCCGGCAGGTCCTTCTCATTGTTCGAGGTGATGACGACGATCGGCCGCTCGACGGCGGCGACATGCTCGCCGGTTTCGTAGACGTCGAAGGCCATCCGATCGAGCTCGGCGAGAAGGTCGTTCGGGAACTCAATGTCCGCCTTGTCGATCTCGTCGATAAGGAGGACGGGCAACTGTGGTGAGGTGAAGGCCTCCCAAAGCTTGCCCTTCCGAATGTAGTTTGAAATGTCATGAACGCGCTCGTCGCCAAGCTGGCCGTCGCGAAGGCGGGCCACGGCATCATACTCGTAGAGACCTTGATGCGCCTTCGTGGTGGACTTCACGTTCCAAGTAATGAGCGGTGCGTCGAGAGCTTCGGCGATCTGCTCGGCCAGGACCGTCTTGCCGGTTCCGGGCTCGCCTTTGACGAGGAGCGGGCGCCGGAGCAGGACCGCTGCGTTCACTGCCACCTTCAGGTCATCGGTGGCAACGTAGTTGCTGGTGCCTTCGAAACGCTGCATCGGGTCATCCTGCTCTTAACTGTTCGGTTAAATCCTATGTTGTGCGCCGCAGCAAGGCAACAGGGACCATCGACCGGCGTACAACCGCGCCGTGGCGTTGCGATGGGTGATCCGAACCTTCCACGGCGGGAAGGAACGCGACCGGTCAGGCGTCGATCAGTTCGCGGTCCACTTCGCCCGCGCGGTTCTGGATGAACTGGAAGCGATGTTCGGGGTTACGGCCCATCAGGCGGTCAACCAGATCCTTCACTGCGAAACGGCCTTCGCTTTCCTGCGGTAGAGTGATGCGGATCAGCGAACGCGTTTCCGGGCTCATCGTCGTTTCGCGCAGCTGCTGCGGGTTCATCTCGCCCAGGCCCTTGAAGCGGCCCACTTCTACCTTCTTGCCCTTGAACTTGGTGGCTTCCAGTTCGGCCTTGTGCGCGTCGTCGCGTGCATAGGCGGACACTGCGCCCGAGGTTAGGCGGTAAAGCGGTGGCTGGGCAAGGTAGAGGTGCCCGCGCTTCACGATTTCCGGCATCTCCTGGAAGAAGAACGTCATTAGCAGCGTGGCGATGTGCGCGCCGTCGACATCAGCGTCCGTCATGATGACGATGCGGTCGTAACGCAGGTTGTCGGGATTGCAGTCCTTGCGGGTCCCGCAGCCGAGCGCCAGGCCGAGGTCGGCGATTTCCTGGTTGGCGCGGATCTTGTCCGCCGTCGCACTGGCGACGTTGAGAATCTTGCCGCGGATGGGCAGGATGGCTTGCGTCTTACGGTCCCGCGCCTGCTTGGCGGAGCCGCCCGCAGAATCGCCTTCGACGATGAACAGTTCGGTCTCGCCCGATCCTTCGCCCGAGCAATCCGTGAGCTTGCCGGGCAGGCGCAGCTTGCGGGCGTTCGTGGCCGTCTTGCGCTTTACCTCACGCTCCGCCTTGCGACGCAGGCGCTCGTCCATGCGCTCCATGATGGAGGCGAGCAGGGCCTTGCCGCGATCGAGGTTGTCCGTAAGGAAGTGGTCGAAGTGGTCGCGCACGGCAGCCTCGACCATGCGGGCGGCTTCCGGGCTGGTGAGGCGGTCCTTCGTCTGGCTCTGAAACTGGGGGTCGCGGATGAACACCGAAAGCATGATTTCGCTGCCGGTGACAACGTCATCCGGAGTGATGTCCTTCGCCTTCTTCGCCTGACCGACAAGATCGGCAAAGGCGCGGATGCCCTTGGTGAGAGCAGCGCGCAGGCCCTGCTCGTGAGTACCGCCGTCAGGCGTCGGGATGGTGTTGCAATACCAGGAGTAGCTGCCGTCCGAGTAGAGCGGCCAGGCTATCGCCCATTCCACCCGTCCCTGCTCGGATCCATCCTCGCCGTGCGGGAAGTCCTGCCGCCCGGCGAAGGGTTGGGTGGTCACGCACTCGCGTTTGCCGATCTGTTCTGCGAGGTGATCGGCCAAGCCGCCGGGGAACTGAAACGTCGCTTCGGCCGGCACGCCGTCGGCGAGGAGCGAAGGCGCGCATTTCCAGCGGATCTCAACGCCTGCGAAAAGGTAGGCCTTGGAACGGACCAGCTTGAAGAGCCGCGACGGCTTGAACGTCTGGTCCCCGAAAATCTCCGTGTCGGGCGTGAAGGTGACGGAGGTGCCGCGCCGATTGGGCGCCGCGCCGACGCGCTGGATGGGGCCGAGCGTCACGCCGCGCGAAAACTCCTGCGCGAAGAGCTCCTTGTTGCGCGCAACCTCCACGCGGGTGCGGATTGAGAGCGCGTTGACGACCGAGATGCCGACGCCGTGCAGACCGCCCGAGGTCGCATAGGCCTTGCCTGAAAACTTGCCGCCCGAGTGCAGGGTGGAGAGGATGACCTCAAGCGCGGACTTGCCGGGATACTTGGGGTGTTCATCCACCGGGATGCCGCGGCCGTTGTCAGTGATCGTGATGCGGCCCGCGGTTCCGGGTTCATCCTCCAGCACGACCTCGATCCGGTTGGCGTGGCCGGCGACAGCTTCGTCCATTGCATTGTCGAGCACTTCGGCGACAAGGTGATGGAGGGCTCGCTCGTCCGTCCCGCCGATGTACATGCCCGGACGGCGACGGACAGGCTCCAGCCCTTCCAGCACTTCGATCGCGGAACCATCGTAGGACTCACCGGCAGCGGTGGGGAGCTTGTCGAAGAGATCGTCGGACATGGATGATCTATAGGGCTCGCGGAATCATCGGGGCAAGGACGTGTTCGTTCTTTTCCGCAAATGGAGGAGGATGCCGTCCCGGCCGGGGCGCGGGACGGCATACGGTCATTCGCCGAACTTAGCCGGTGCCGGGCTGATCACCTTCACCGTCCCGGGGGCCACTTCGCGAACCTCAAGGGCCCGTTCGACCAACCCGTTGCGGGTAAACCGGAAGGCCCCGTCGACGCCGAGGAAGCCGCCGGGGAAGGCCTTGGTGTCGCGCAGAGTATCCACAGGGAAGCGCGTGCCCGGCTTCCAGTCGCGCGCGACGCGCAGGGTGAGGAGGACCGCGTCGTAGCCGAGCGTCGCGATGCGGAACGGCTGGCCGCCAAAGCGTGCACGGTAGCTGCTGGAGAACTGGGCAAAGCGCTTATCTGAAACGGTCGAGTACCAGGCACCGGCAAGAGCGGGAGAGGAGGTCACCTCGCGCTCACCGCTCCAGAGTTCCGTGCCGAGCAGTCTGGTGCCCGCGGACTTCGAATTGCCCTTGAACGCGTTCGCCGCGCGCGCAGAGAGCGAGCCACTGTCCGCGATCAGCAACGCCTCGAAACCGCCCTTTGCCTTCACCCGCTGCGCCGCCGCACTGATCGAGGAGGCGCTACGATCATAAGGCTCCAGCGCCACGACCGAGCCTCCGCCGGCGCGCACCGCCGAAAGGAGCGCGCCGCTGGTCCGGTCGCCATAGTCCCCGCGTGGAACGAGCGCCGCGAAGGTGGAGATGCCCTGCGCCCTCGCGTACTCTACGGTTCGCGTGACGGACTGTCCCGGAAGGTTGCCCATAATGAATACGTCGCGGCTTGCCGCCTTCTCGTCGTTGGAGAACGAGATGACCGGGATGCGGGCGCTCTTGGCGATTGCCGAGACAGCCGGAATGTCGTCGGAAAGCAGCGGCCCGAGGATCAGCTGGTTGCCCTCGGCGACAGCGCGGCGCGCGGCTTCGGCCGGGTTGCCGCTGGTGTCGTAGGTCGTCACGCGCAGGTTCTTGGCCGAGGTATCGAGAAGCGCCATGTTGGCGGCATTGGCGATGGCCTGACCGACACCGGCATTCTGCCCGGTCACCGGAACGAGCAGCGCCACGCGGTGCCGCTCGGTGTCGACGGGAATGTTCCCCGGTGAGGGTTCGGGAGTGGGTGCGGGAGGCGGAGCCGGCTGAGGTGCTTTTGGCACTACCGCACAGCCGGCAACGAGCGCCATGGCCGCCGCGGCGAGAAGATTGCGCCGGTTCAGGGCCCTGATCCCCCATTTGTCGAACATTGCTTGCCGCTCCCTTGGTCTATGGGCCATGAGTCAGGCCATATGGAACACACTCTTTCACCGGGCCTGTACATAGTCGCAACCCCCATTGGCAACCTGGGCGATATAACGCTGCGAGCCGTGGACACCCTGCGCGGAGTCTCCGCCGTGGCCTGCGAGGACACACGCGTGACCGGCAAGCTGCTGCATCACCTGGGGCTGAAGAAGCGGCTGATCCGCTACGACGATCATGCCGGAGAGGGGGATCGCGAACGGCTCCTGACGCTTATGCAAGCCGAGCCCGTGGCGCTTGTCAGCGATGCCGGCACGCCGCTGATCTCAGACCCGGGATACAGGCTGGTGCGCACGGCGCGAGAGCGCGGCATCGTCGTGACCAGCCTGCCAGGGCCGAACGCGGCGGTGGTGGCGATGACGCTTTCCGGCCTTCCTAACGACCGCTTCCTTTTCGCAGGCTTTCTGCCCAACAAGGCGAAGGCCCGCGAGGATGTACTGGGCGAACTCGGAAACATCCCGGCAACGTTGATCTTCTACGAGACGGCGCCGCGCCTCGATGCCGCGCTTGCGGCGATCGACAAGGTGCTGCCCGGCCGCGAAGTGGCGGTAGCACGCGAACTGACGAAGAAGTTCGAGGAATGCCGCAGCGGTTCTCCACAGGAACTGGCGCAGCACTATGCAGCGCACCCCCCGAAGGGCGAGATCGTTCTTGTGATCGCACCGCCGGGCAGCGCGAGCGTCGAAGACCTCGACGTGGACGCACTGCTGCGCGAAGCGCTCTCCGAAGCGAAGGCGTCGCAGGCTGCCGCTGCCGTTGCAAGAGCGACGGGGCTGGACCGCAAGACCCTTTACGCCAGAGCGCTCGAACTGAAGTGAGCGAGCGGCGGCAGAAGGCCGAACAGGACGGGCGTCGCGGCGAGAGGCTGGCGGCGCTTTACCTTGCGCTGACCGGCTGGCGCGTGGTGGGGCGACGGGTGAAGACGCGCATGGGCGAGGTCGACCTGGTTGCGCGAAGGGGCCGCACCGTCTGTTTCGTGGAGGTGAAATGGCGGGCGAGGAGGGAAGACCTGGCCACCGCCATAGACGCTCGCCGGTTGCAGCGGGTGGCCGACGCCGCACGGTTGCTGGCATCGCGCTACGCACGCGTCGGAGAGGATCAGCGGATCGATGTCATCCTGCTCGCACCCCGTACATGGCCGCGTCGGATCGTCAACGCCTGGCAACCCCATGGCTGAGAGGGGATTGTAATCCGCAATAAAGGTCGCACCTTCGCCGGAACGCGGCTAGACCGCCACTCCTGATTTCACCTTAGAGGGCTTCTTCCCGCCATGACCCTGCGCGTCGCCGTCCAGATGGATCCGCTTGAAACGATCAAGATCGGGGGCGATTCCAGCTTCGCCCTGATGCTGGCCGCGCAGGCAAGGGGGCATGTCCTGTACCACTACGACGTCAAGACCCTGGCTTACGACACCGCCCATGGTGCGGGCGGTCGGCTGACCTGCTGGGCGGCGCCGGTTACGGTGCAGCGCGTGGAGGGCAATCACTTTACGCGCGGCGAGTACCGGTTGCTCGATCTCGTCGAGGATGTCGACGTGGTGCTGATGCGGCAGGATCCGCCGTTCGACCTGGGCTACATCACTGCCACGCACCTGCTCGAGCGGCTCGCCGGGCAGACGCTGGTTGTCAACGACCCCGCCTCGGTGCGCAATGCGCCGGAGAAGGTCTTTGTGCTCGATTTCGCGCGCTTCATGCCGCCGACCTTCATCGCGCGCCGTATCGAGGATGTGCGCGCCTTCAACCAGCGTCATCCGGGTGACCTCGTGATCAAGCCGCTCCATGGCAACGGCGGCAAGGCCGTGTTCCGCGTACCCGCAGATGGCTCGAACCTAGGCGCTCTCATCGAGATGTTCGAGAACGCGTGGGTCGAACCCTTCATGGTCCAGCCCTTTCTCCCCGATGTGGCGGAAGGCGACAAGCGCATCGTGCTGGTCGACGGCGAGTTTGCCGGGGCCATCAACCGGAAGCCGGGCGAGGGCGAGTTCCGTTCCAACCTTGCAGTGGGTGGATCGGCAGAGGCGTGCGGGCTCACTTCGGCGGAGGAGGAAATCTGCGCGGCGCTTGGCCCGGAACTGAAGGCGCGGGGGCTGGTTTTCGTCGGCATAGACGTGATCGGCGGAAAATGGCTGACAGAAATCAATGTGACATCGCCCACCGGCATCGTGGCGATCGACCGGTTCAACGGCACGGATACCGGTGCCCGCATTTGGGACGCCATCGAAAGACGCCACGCAGCCATGTAAGGGCGGTGGCTGTGATCGAGGCGAGGCTGTTCCATGGCTGAGTGGGTCTACGAAATCGTCCGGCAGGGCGGCTATCTCGGCATCATGTTCCTGATGGCGCTGGAGAACATCATCCCTCCAGTGCCGTCAGAGCTCATCATGGGCCTTGGCGGCATTGCCGTGGCTCGTGGCCATATGCAGTTCTGGCCGCTGCTGGGCTGGGGTACTCTTGGCGCCGTTATGGGCAATTACGTCCTGTTCCTCGTCGCGGACCGCCTGGGTTATGAGCGGCTCAGGCCCTTCATCGATCGGTGGGGGCGCTGGCTCACGCTGGAATGGCACGATATCGAAGTTGCCGGCCGGTTCCTGCGCAAGCATGGGCATTGGGTGGTCTTCTTCTTCCGTTTCATGCCGATGTTCCGCACCGTCATCTCGATTCCGGCAGGGCTGGCACACATGAACCATGCCAAGTTCCTGAGCTTCACCTTCGTGGGCGCCGCAATCTGGAACGCGGGGCTGATCCTGGGCGGCAAATGGCTCGGCAGGCGGCTGGCCGAAGCGGAGCAATGGCTGGGCTATGCCACGCTTGCGGTCGCGGTCATCACCATCGTGTTCTACCTCTGGCGCGTGCTGCACTGGAAGCCGCGGGAGGACCGGGCCTAGCCTTGCTCCCGCGGGTGCGCGCTCCGGTAGACGTCGAGCAGCGTCGCCGCGTCGACTTTCGTGTAGATTTGCGTCGAACTGAGCGAGGCGTGCCCCAGCAGCTCCTGAAGCGAGCGCAGATCGGCCCCTGCACCGAGCAGGTGTGTGGCGAAACTGTGGCGCAGCGCGTGCGGCGTCGCGCTTGAGGGCAGCCCAAGAACCGTTCGTGCGCGCGCAACCGCCTTCTGCACCATCCCCTGGGACAGCGGGCCTCCCTTCGCCCCACGGAACAGCGCGTGATCCGCTTCGAGGGGCCAGGGCGACTTGGCGAGGTAATCGGAAACGGCATCCCGCACGATCGGCAGGAGCGGGACGACGCGCTGCTTGCTTCCCTTTCCGGTGACGATCAGTGTCTCGCCAAGCGGGACGGCCGATCCCTTGATCGACAGCGCCTCGGCAATGCGCAGACCCGCACCGTAGAGTAGAAGCAGGACGGCACGATCGCGCGCTCCGATCCAGGGCTGGTTCGCGTCTTCCTCAACGCCTGCCGCCAGGTTGACGGCTTCGTCCGGCGTGATCGGCCGCGGCAGGCCCTTCTTGATGCGGGGTCCCTTGATTCGGGGCGGAGTGGCCTGTTGGTCACCGGCCCTGGTCCGCGCGAAAGTAAGGAAGGCTTTCAGAGCCGAAAGCTCTCGCGCTGCGGAAACGTTGCCGATGCCATCCTGCCGGCGCGCGGCGAGGTGTGTCCGCAGGGTGGCTCCGTCGACGCGGGCCAGTGTATTCCAGTCCGCCGCTTCCACATGGTCCAGAAGCCGCGCGGCGGTGGCGATGTAGGCGCGAACGGTGTGAGGGCTTCGGCGGCGACCTTGTGCCAGATGCGTGCCCCACGCTTCCAGTACCTCCCCCTTATCCTGCATCAGCCTTCGACCAGTTGCTCGGGAACGAGTTCCCCCAGCAGGGCGTCGAGGAGGACCATGCCCTGCTCGGTAACGCCGAGGCGCGAGCCTTGGCGCCAGACAAAGCCCTGTTGTTCGTAGAAGCGGGCCTTGGCCGCGTTGCAGAGCTGCGCCTCGGCCATCCCGAACCGGGATGCCATCTCGCCGAGGTCCACGCCTTCGCGCAGGCGCAGGCCCATCAACATCGCTTCGCTGGCCTGCTCCGCCGCGCCAAGAACGCGCTCTTCCGCGATGCCGTGCCTCGCACGCTCAAGGCCGCCGAGCCAATTCTCGGGCTTGCGATGGCGAACCGTGGCCACGCCCGAACGCCGTCCATGCGCGCCCGGGCCAATGCCGCAATAGTCCTGGTAGCGCCAATAGGTCAGGTTATGTCGGCTTTCCTCGCCAACTCGGGCGTGATTGCTGATCTCGTAGGCAGGGAGGCCGGCCGCGCTGGTCGTCGCACGGGTGAGGGCGAACATGTCAGCGCAGGCGTCCTCATCGAGCGGCGTGAAGTCACCCTTGCGGACCATCGTCTCGAACCGGGTGCCGGGCTCGATCGTAAGCTGGTACAGCGACAGGTGGCCGGTGCCGAAGGAAAGCGCGCGCTCGAGTTCGCGTCTCCAGCTTGCCAGCGCCTGGCCGGGGCGCGCGTAGATCAGATCGAAGCTGACGCGCTGGAAATGCTGCTGCGCCACCTCAAGCGCCTTGAGGCCTTCCTTCGCATCGTGCAGCCGGCCCAGGAAGCGCAAGGTATCATCGTCCAGCGCCTGCAGGCCGAGCGAGACCCGGTTCACGCCCGCCGCCGCGAGGGCGGCATAATTGGCGGCTTCGACGGACGAGGGGTTCCCCTCAAGCGTGATCTCGATACCCGGCGCAAAGCCCCAGAGCGCAGCCGCCTCCTGCAGCAGCCGCTCAACGAGGGCAGGCGGCATGAGCGAAGGCGTGCCGCCGCCGAAGAAGATGGAATCCAGCGGTTCTCCACCGGCTACGGCGTGCTCATGCCGCATGTCGGCAAGAAGGCCCTCTTGCCAGAGAGCGTGGTCGACCTGGTCCCGAACGTGGCTGTTGAAGTCGCAGTAGGGACACTTCGCCAGGCAAAACGGCCAATGGATGTAAAGAGCGCGGGCCATGGGCCTCTTGTATCAGTCGCTGAACTGCTCGGCGACAAGCTTTCTGAAGGCATCGGCGCGGTGGCTGATGGCGTGCTTTTCTTCCGGCGCGATCTGAGCGAAGGTTTCGCTGCGGCCATTCGGCACGAAGACCGGATCGTAGCCGAAGCCCATGGTACCGCGAGGCGGCCACGAGAACGTGCCGTCGACGCGCCCTTCGTAGACGGCTTCGTCGCCCTCCGGCCAGGCGATCGCAAGGGTGCAGGAAAACCAGCACGAGCGGTCGACCTCCGGTCCCTGCTGGCAGAGCAGGCCTTCGACCTTGCCCATGGCCATGTACCAGTCGCGGCCGGGTTCGCCTTCGAACCACTGCCGCTCCGCCCAGTCCGCGGTGTAGACGCCGGGCCTTCCGCCCAGCGCCGTCACGGAAAGGCCGCTGTCATCGGCAAGGGCCGGCAGCCCGGCCGCCTGCGCGGCGGCGCGGGCTTTGAGCAGCGCGTTCTCGACGAAGGTCGTCCCGGTTTCTTCCGGCTCGGGAAGGCCGAGTTCCCCGGCGGAGACGCAATCCACGCCGTAGGGCGCCAGCAGCGCCGAAATCTCGCGCAGCTTGCCAGCATTGTGCGTGGCGATGACCAGACGGCCTCGGTCGAGCTTGCGGGTCATCAGCGACCCACGGCCTTTGCCTGTGCGGCGAAGATGCGGTCGCAGCCTATGCGGGCAAGGCGCAGCAGGCGCAGCAGGCCTTCCTCGTCGTACGTGGCCCCCTCGGCGGTAGCCTGCGCTTCGGCGATCAGGCCGCCTTCGATCAGGACGAAGTTGGCGTCGGCATCGGCCGCGCTGTCCTCGATGTAGTCGAGGTCGAGAACCGGCGTGCCCTGGTGGATGCCGCAGGAGACGGCGGCGACGCGGGCGGTGATCGGGTCTTCCTTGATCTTGCCCTCCGCCATCAGCTTGTCGACCGCGAGGCGAAGCGCCACCCAGGCACCGGAGATCGATGCCGTGCGGGTGCCGCCATCGGCCTGGAGCACGTCGCAGTCGAGCACGATCTGCCGTTCGCCCAGCTTCTTCATGTCGACGACAGCACGCAGGCTGCGACCGATGAGGCGCTGTATCTCCTGGGTACGACCGGACTGCTTGCCCTTCGCCGCTTCACGGCTGCCGCGGGTGTGAGTGGCACGGGGGAGCATCGAATACTCTGCTGTGACCCAGCCTTCGCCCTTTCCGCGCAGGAAGGGGGGAACCTTCTCCTCGACCGAGGCGGTCACGAGTACGCGGGTGTCTCCGAAGGATACGAGAACTGAACCCTCCGCATGCTTGGTGAAGCCGGTCTGGATGTCGATGGCACGCATTTCGTCGGGCGCACGGCCGGAAGGTCGCATTCGGGAATCCTTGTCTTTGGCGTGTGGGCCGTGGAATACCGTTTCGCCCTTGGCGCAATGGGGTTTACGGTTCAAGGGCATTGCCTAAATTGGACGTTGAGATGCCGACGCCGCCGATCACCGAACTGACGACCCGCGCCCGCGAAATCTTCCGCCTCGTTGTGGAGGGGTATCTTGAGACTGGAACGCCGGTGGGATCCAAGGCGCTGGCGGGCTCTGGAGGGATGAACCTTTCGTCTGCGTCGATCCGCTCGGTGCTTGCCGATCTTGAGAATCAGGGGCTGCTCGCCGCGCCGCATACCAGCGCCGGTCGCCTGCCGACCGAGGCAGGCCTTCGCCTCTTCGTCGACGGCATCATGCAGGTTGCGGAGCCCACGGTCGAGGAGCGCCAGGCCATCGAGCGTCGGATTTCGGCTCCCGGTCCCATAGAGGCCGCGCTGGAAGCGACGAGCGCGTTGTTGTCCAGACTGTCCTCCGGCGCCGGGGTGGTCATGGTTCCTCATCGCGAACCCCGGCTGATGCATCTGCAACTGGTTCCCCTTTCCCCGGGGCGCGCTCTCGCAGTGCTTGTGGGAGAGGATGGCGCGGTCGAGAACCGCGTGCTGAAGCTGCCCATGAGCCTGCCGCCCGGCGCGTTGGAAGAGGCGTCGAACTACATCTCCGCGCATCTGGGAGGGCGGACCCTTGCGGAGGCGGCGCGGGCCATGCGCGGTGAGATCGCATCGGGCAAATCGGCGCTGGATGCGGCGAGTCGTGAGCTTGTGGAGCGCGGGCTGGCGGTCTGGAGCGAGGACGCGATGGCACGGCCGGTGCTTATCGTACGCGGGCAGGCGAACCTGCTGGACGAAGCCGCGCTGATGGATCTGGAACGTGTTCGTTCGCTGCTCGACGACCTGGAAAACAAGCAATCCGTCGCCGACCTCCTGGAAACTGCGCGCGAGGCCGAGGCGACGCGCATCTTCATCGGATCGGAAAATCGCCTTTTCGCGCTTTCGGGTTCGGCAGTGATCGCCTCTCCCTACCGCGACCGCGATGGAAAGGTGGTGGGCGTGGTGGGGGTTATCGGGCCGACCCGGTTGAATTATGCGCGCGTCGTCCCCATGGTGGACTTCACCGCCCAGAGCCTGGGCAAGCTCATCGGATAGCTGGAACAGATACTGAAATGACCGACGACAAGACGCAGTCGCCCGCCATCGATCCTGCCGGGGCCGAAGAACTTCAAGGGGTGCCGGAGGACTTCGTGGACACGACCGGAAAGAACGAGGAAGTCACCTCCCTGCGCGAGAAGCTGGCAACGGCTGAGCAGGACGTGCTGTACGCCCGCGCGGAAACGCAGAACGTGCGCCGCCGGCTGGAGAAGGACATCGCGGACACGCGCGCCTACGCCGCCACCGGCTTTGCCCGGGACATCCTCTCGGTGTCGGACAACCTGTCGCGCGCGCTTTCCGCCATTCCGGCCGACCTGCGCGAGGACGAGAAGCTCAAGAGCCTCGTTACCGGCATTGAAGCGACGGCCCGCGAAATCGACAAGGTCTTTGCCAGCCACGGCATCAGCCGCATTGCCGCCATGGGGCTGCCGCTCGATCCCAACCAGCACCAGGCAATGATCGAAGTGCCGTCGGACGATGCGGAGCCGGGCACCGTGGTTCAGGAACTTCAGGCGGGCTACATGATCAAGGACCGCCTGCTGCGCCCGGCGATGGTGGCGGTGGCCAAGAAGCCGGACTGATACGACTTTTCGCAACTGCTTCAGTTCTTACGTGGCGGCCTGCCCCGGGATAACCGGGCGCAGGCCGTCGCTGCGTTGAGACTCTGCGCGGAACCACTTGCGTTCACTACCGTTCACTTCAGTAGAGCTGACAAGCTGGTCCAAGACTTTCGGAGATCATCGATGCGCAAATTCATCCTCCCCATTTTAGCTGCCGGTGCGTTCACCATGGCAGGCTGTGCAAGCAATTACGGCGGTGAAGGCGCGCTCGCAGGTGGCGCGCTGGGCGCTGGCGTCGGAGCGATTGCCGGCGACGTCGGCACGGGCGCGGCTGTCGGCGCGGCTGCAGGCGCCATTGTCGGCTCTCAGAAAGAAAAGAACAACGAACGCGGCTGCTACCGTTATGACCGCAATGGTGATCGCTACTGGGATCGCGACTGCTGATCAAACGGCTGATTGGCTTGCAACGCGTAAGCCGAACAGGGAAGGGCGCGGGCGCGATGGCGTTCTGCGCCCTTTGTGTTCAGGCAGGGTCACGCCACCGCAGCGGCGCTTGACGTTCCAGGGGCGAAGGGCAGAATGCCCCGATACTGCTCCAGATCAGGCGCTCCCGCGAAGTGCAGGCCCTTGCGCAGCAGAAAGACGTGCCGCACGATTTCGGCCTGTTGCTCGATACCGTAGCGGTCGAGAGTCCACCCGGGTCTTAGCGCATAGTCATACCGGCAAAAGGGATGCCGCATGAAAGGAAGGTAGAAGCGTCCCTTGCGCTGGCTTTGCCAGACATGCGTTGTATAGCCTAAAGTAGCGCACACACCCGGAAACCGCAGATTTATGCGGGTTTAAAGGGTAAAATGCTTTCGAGGGTCGCGAGCGGCGGAGCGCCGGGGACGACGACACCTCGCCGCAATAGGAAAGTGTGCCGGACGATTTCCGCCTGCTGCTCAATGCCGTAGCGATCGAGTGTCCAGCCGGGTTTGATGGCGTAGCTATACCGGCAGAACGGATGCCGGCGCAGAACGAGGTTCACGCCCCGCTGATGTTGCCAGACGTGGACCAGTTCGTGGATCAGGTGTCCCTGCCACCCGATCGTATTGCTGGCGAAGCATTCGCAATAGGCGTCGCCCTTCGGATGAAAATGGATTGCCCCGCGTGGAGCCATTGTTACCTTGCGTGGCTGGAACGGGAACCACTTCCGTCGGTGGAGACGTACAGCATCTAGCTCGATTGCATCTCCGAACATGCCGCGCGCCAACGCGCGTTCGGGTCCGGTAAGCAAACGGCTCTCAGCAGATTGTTTCGTCTCGGCAGATATGGTCTGAGCTCCCTTCACGCACGCGGATGATCACGGCCACGGGCGATGCCGTCCCGACGTTAAAACAGCTTTTATCATTGTTCTCCAGAGCGACCTCAGGGCAGCCGTGGAGCACACATGGAATTCCGGATCGAGCAGGACGCCAGTAATCCCCAGACATTTTATGCCACCTCAGTCTATGATGCGGCCGAGGCTGCCGGCTTCGTCAGGAGCTTTTACGCAGAATTGAAAGCTGGCAACGACCCTTCGGAAGTGGGGGCGGCGTTTAGGCGCGCAATGGCCGAGAATGCCGCGAACGCTTTCGAGCAAATGCAGGTTCACACCTGGTTGGAAAATTGCCCGAAGCATACGGTAAAATGCCAAATGCGTGTCAAACACGAAGAGGGTAGCCTGCCGCAACCTCAGATATCTATAGCATTTTCCGACCGAAAACGGGCAGCGGCATTCGCGATCCGTTTTACCTAACATTTCGAGCGCATACAATTTCCTCTTGTCTTAGCGAAAATGCGCGGATAAGAGAGCGGCCGCCCAACGAGCCGAAGCGATTCCGGTCGCACTACCTTGCTCGTCGGCAGATCGACCCTGCGGTTACGCACACGGAAGCACGGCATAGCTGTGTTCAAAGCGTATCCCGCATTTCCTGGTTTGGGTCGGCCTGACGACGAACGAGGTCGATATGTTGGTAAAATCTGAAAATGTGAACTCCTCCGCCGCGACAGACGGGCGTGCCCTTGTGGCGCGTGATCCCGTTGGCCCGGAAGTGCCTCGCGCATTCACCCCGTCCGACGAAGCGGAACTCCGCCGCCTTCAGGACCGTCACGGTATCGCGACGCGGTTGGAGGGCAACGCGGTTCGCCGCCGCGCGCTTCTGCTGCGCGACCAGCACCGCTTCTTGAAGAAATATGGGGTCGCGTCGATAAATGCCTACGCCGAGAGCTTGGGCTTCAAGCATCTGGCGGCGACCCTCGTCCTTCATCTTGCGGCTCAGTTGTTCCTGAACATCAACATGCAGGAGTCGGCCGAAAACGAGCGGGACGCGCTCCAGCATGAAGTGTCTCAACTCGCCCGCGCGCTGGCGACCCTCGCCGCACGGAGGGGCGAGCACGATCACCTGAACGAAGATGCTTTCGTGGACTGGTATAAGGTGCAGGGCCGTATCTCCGGCCTCGCCAAGGAATACCGCGAGGCCAATCGCGCGGTGAAGGCGGACGGGAGGAAGGCTGATAGCGCCCCGGCCAAGACGCCCGACGAGCAGGTTGCCGAGATGTTCGACAACCCCGCCGCACTCGAAATCGACGCGGTGGCGGGAATCGCCTCGGGGCAAGAAGGCGTGCTGATTTTCCGGCACGAGGGCGCTAAGCTGCGGTTGATCCCGCTGACGGCAAACAAGGCAACCATCATCGGCTTGGCCGGCTATGCGCCATGCCCGCTCACGGCGGCGCCCGCCGATCTTCGCTTTTATCGCGCGATGCTGCTGGCGGGTGCCGCGTTCGTGCCGGACGAGATGAGCGACATCCCCATCGAGGATGTGCCTGAGGGTGACGTGGCGAACGACAGCTACGACATGCTGCCGGCCTATGGCATGTATCTGGTCGAGCGTGACCGCTTCAGCATCGCCCACGCCCGCCGCGATGATGGCCTGATCCTTGAGATCATACCGTCTGTAGACCTCGGCTATACGATGAGGGGCGAATGCTTCATCGACAATTTCACCCGTCGCCGGCTCAGTGAGCGTCTGGTAGGTGAGGCAGATGCCGCGCAGTTCGGCCTGAACCCGGTAGAAGGCGTCGCAGCGCCGGTGACGATTGCGGGGCAGACCAAGACCGTGACCTTCACGAGCAAGGCCGACGGCAAGCCAGTCAACCTCATTATCAAGCCGCGTCAAATGGGCACGGTCTGGACATACCGGGCCAGCTCGGCATTCGCGCCCATAGCATCGGCAATCATGTCGCCCGAAGCGGTGACCGCGTTCGACGGCAGTTTCATGAAGGTTCTGCTCAGGCAGCAGAAGGACCGCGCCGTCACGATCACGGTTGGGAGCAAGGGCATCAGCCTCGCCAACGGCAAGGCTGCTGCTGCACCGTTCGAGGCCAAGACGCAGGGAGCGGCCAAGGTTCAGGTCATGCTCGATGACCTGCGCCGAGCGATGGTCGGGCTGCTGGCCTTGCCGATGACGGCGGGACTGACATGGCGGCTCGATCCCAACGGTCTCTTGCTCATTGAGGCGGCGACGGAGGTGGCCGCCTACCGGGTCTTCGTCCAGACGCTCGAACCGAGCCGCGAGCAGCCAACCCGATCGCGCGCGCTACGCGAGCGGGTCCAGAGCCTGCCCAAGAGCGACGCGCCGGCCGCGGCTGCCGTCTGATGTAATTTCCCGCCCATGTGATTTTTCAGATGGGCGGGATTCTCACACGAGGATCCCCCGTATGACACGCGACTATGCTTCGCGCGGAAAAGACCGCGCGCGCTATCTCTTTGCCGGTCAGGCATCGAGCCACATGACACCTTATCGGAACACGAGCCAGCTTCGCCCTGACGGAATGCCGAACGGAATAGCTTCGCCTTCCGATCTTGATTTCATGAACCGCAGCAATCCGTTCTTCTTCACCGACAGGGTGCTCCACTCAGCAGGGCAGTATATCGGGCGGACTATGCCACTGCCGGTCGGCACCTTCTCAAAGCGTCCCGGCAACACCATCCTGTTCGACAGCGGCGGGCTTCAGTTCGGGCGCGACCCCAGACAATGGCAGGGCGACGCGTCGCGCGCATGGGCGTTGCGCTTCCTCGAAGCCAATGCCGACGAGGCGATCACGCTCGACGTGCCCACCCGCGTCATCACGCCGGGAACGCCCCCCTTTGACACCTTCGCGGCGGCCTTGGCGACCACGGCGGAGAACAACCGCTATTTCGCGCGCCATCGCTCGTCAGACGTGAAGTTCCTGTCCGTCCTTCAGGGCGAGACGAGCGCCGATGCCGTTGCGTGGTATGACGCTGTGAAGGTCCAGCCGTTCGAGGGCTGGGCGTTCGGTGGCTCCATGCGAACCGACTATGTTCACATCACGGGCATGATGCTGCGGCTGATGGCGGACGGATTGTTGACGCCCGAGCGCAACCGCTTCCACTTTCTCGGCGTCGGCACGCTGACCCATGCAGTCATGCTGAGTGCGCTTCAGAAGGCCTTGCGCGAGCATCTGGGCGACGATGATTTGCTCGTTACCTTCGACACCAGTTCGCCGTCGCATCTGGCGACGAACGGCAAGATTTATGGCTATCCGAACATCTCACCCACCTCGTTCGTCATGTCGATTTTGAGGCCCCCGGCCGATCCAGTTCATCAGGAATGGCGCACGCCTTTCCCAGTTACGAGCAGCCGGATCGCCGAGCGGTTGCTGGTCAGCGATTTGTGCGTGCCCGCGATCACCCGGCAAGCGGGCTGGGACGCGCTGGGGCACGAAATTGTGGTCAACCACAACCACGAAAGCCTGCTGCGCGGCATCGACGACGCCAACGCGACCATGGAGATGCCGAGTGCGTGGTCGAGCGAGCGTGCGCCCGATCACATCATCAGGGCCTATCGAGCGTTGCGGACCATGTTCCGCTATCCCGACCCGCTCACGCATGTTCGCCGCCAGAGCGCCGCTTTCGCCAAAATCCGAGGCGGGAAGGCCATAGAGGGAGACGACGAATAGTCGAAGGCCGATGCGGCGGTGAACTATGTTGCGTCGACCTTGCTCATGTGGCGATAGACACTGGCGCGACCGACGCCCATCTCGCGGGCAATGGCGGCGGGGGCCATCCCTGCCGCCATCAGCGTTTCGATTCGGGCGGTGTCGATGCTGGGCTTGCGACCGCGATACACCCCCCTAGCTTTGGCGCGCTCAATCCCGTCGCGCTGGCGGTCGCGGCGAATGTCGGCTTCGAACTCGGCCACCGCGCCGAGGATCGACAGCGTGAGCTTACCGGTGCTCGTCGTGGTGTCGATGCCGGATTGCTGAAGGACGCGGAAACCACAGCCTTTGGCGGTCAGCCGCTCGATCAGCCGGTGAAGGTCCACCACTGATCGAGCAAGACGATCCAGCCGCGTCACGGCCAGCACATCGCCCTCGCGCACGAAGTCGAGAGCATCGGCCAGCGCATCGCGTCCCTCGACGGTTCGACCGCTGCGCTTCTCCGCGAAGATTTTCTCGCAGCCGGCCGCCTCAAGCTGCTCGTGCTGGACTTCAAGGCTCTGGCTGCTGGAACTGACGCGCGCGTAACCGACGATCATGGCACCTCCTGTCTCGGATGGGTTCAGACCCTCACTGCCAAGTGTCTCGGAAGCCCTGCGTCAACCGAAACAAGACGCGGCCGACTGTCTCGACGCAGCGTCTCGGGCGGGTAAACCCAAAGCTACAGGAAGCTCACACCTCGACCCCGTTTTCCTTGAAGAACCTCAGCAGCCCGTAGATCCGCTCCATATACGTGATGAATTGTCCCATGTTAGCGAGAACCACCCCTTGATCCAAATCAGGGATAATTTGTGGATGACCGACTGCGTTTCTGGTGTGCCTATAAAAATTGAACGCGCCATCAAGAAGCTGATCTAAGTCTTGCGCCAATCCATCTGCCGGCTTTGTCTTTGCACTCCTATAGGACGCCTTGAACTCATCGTATTTCTTAGAGATCATGCGCTGATTTGCTCTTGTCTGAAACGAAGCCTTCTTAGCATCATCTTTGATGCTCTCCGAGTATCCGTCGATCAGAAGGAGTATCGCCTTTTCGCTGGCGGCACCCAGCATAAAGGCTGCGGCAGCCGTGCTTCCGGCCTTATAGCAACGAAGTGACTCCTGAAAGAACCACAATACCACGTCGTCGCACTCGGGTATTCTCTCCCGGAGGGTCTGTGGAAACTTCTCGATCTCCGCCGGAAGCAGTATTCCGGGAGCCGCAGCGCCTGCTTGGATGCTATCTTTCACCTCAGAGAGCCACGTCTTTAACGGGCTTTCTGCACCTTCTACATGCATTTTTCCGCTGTTGAAGACGATAATGGCTGCTCGGCTCGCCCCGGACTTAGCCGAGAACTTTGTCGCGTGTTGAATATCGGCTTCGGCCTCCAGCACAGTGTTCGTTGTCAGAGCACTTCTGACCGCATCGCAAATCGTTGCGTCTCCGTTCGCCACTTCCCACCCCCAAGCTCCTGTGCGGACCGGATTGGCGGAAGTGCGAGCCATAGGCAAGCAGATCCGATACTTCGCTGGCATCGGACTTGGCGGGCTCAGCGGCACTGGGTGAGCGCACGCGTCATCACTCGCTGCGCGAGCAATTCGGCGGTATCCCGCTCCTCCAAACAGAGGGCAGACTTTGCCAAACTGTGGAGGCTCATCGCAAGCTTAAGCAGCGCCCGCAAGCTGGGCTTTGCGCGAGAGCAGCGAAGGTAATCGTAGTAGCGAGGCGAGTGGCCGAGATATTCGGTCGAGAAGACCGCATGTGTCGGCGTCAGCCCGGCCGATTTCAGAAACTGGAATACGTCGTCGAGGATCATGTCGTGCGCCTCCGTTTACGGGAACGCTCGTATTTATCGGCGGACGGGATCGGTCAGCGTGCGTGATAAATAGAAAATACGAGCCGGCTAACATCCCCGGCCACAAGGAGAACAGATGGCGCAAGCCACGCAACAGCCCCCAACGAGGGGCGAAATATACCGAACGGCATGTATCCGCTGGATGACCGATTTCGATCCCGACCTGTTCGTCACCTTCGTCTTCAACCGTAGCATCAGCATGGACGAAGCGCAGGCAATATTCGAGAAGTTCCACGGGCATTTGGACCGTAAGCTGATCGGCCGCGCCTTTCTGCGCCGACCCAACGACCGAACCGATTATATCGCGACCGTCGAAAAGCCTGACGCCAACATCCACATCCACGCACTATTCAAGATGACGGCAATCCAGAAGGTACGCTTTTGCCTGATCGCCAACGGCATATGGGAAGGTCTGGTGAAGGGCGGCAACCTCGATATTCAAACCGTTTACGGCGCCGAGGGCGTTGCCGACTATATCACGAAGGAACTCAGGCCGGAGACGAGCGACCGCCTTCTCCTGCCCCGCCATAAGGAAGTCTCGCCCTCTCGATAATGTCGGGGGCTGCCGCTACGCGAGGCTCTACGGTTCATCGATACATCACGCAACGCGGACCGATCATGGGCCGCAGTGATGAGTATCACCAGATGATATAGATCAGAGGCGATAAAGGCAGAACGATACGACGAAGAGACAGACGATACGAACAGCGACACGAAGAAACCAGCGATAGACAGAAACAGCGATATTCCGTCACCAACCCCAACGGCACCAAAAACCGTGGTCATGGTGGCGGAATTATTTTTGGCTGAATTTCTGGGTTTTATCGCCAATCTTCGGTCGCTCTCACGAACGACGACACTACGGCTCGCATTCGTCCGAAACCAAAAGGAGATGCGAATGTCGATCCTCAAGTCCCTCAAGCTTGCTGCTGCTGCCCCGGCGAATCTCGCCACCTCCGAGCACGGCTTCCGCACGAAGCTGCTGCGCTACCTCGCCGAGCAGAAGGCGCTCGCGGAGGCGGAAATCGCCGGCACGTCGTTCAACGCGACCCGGCGCGTGACGCGCACCAACGATGCTGGCGAAAAGGTCCGCGTGGACGCGCCGCGCGCTGTGCGGAAAGGCTGGTTCACCGATGCGAGCGGAAAGATGTTTTTCCAGCTCCGCTACGGCAGCAAGCCGCTGGATTTTGCCAAGGGCATGAACGCGGTCGAGGTCCAGAACCTCAGCGAAGTGCCCGAAATCATCAACTCGATTGTCGAGGCGATCAACGCTGGCGAGCTGGACCCGCAGCTCACGGCAGCCATCGCGGAGCGCAAGGCGAACTTCAAGCCGAAGGCGAAGAAGGCGGCGGCGTGATGCTGGAGACAGTGAGGCGGGCGACCATCGCCCGCCTCAACGACCATTTCCGCGCCACGGGCGAAGACGGGTGGATTTTCCTGTCCCGTGGGGTCGCCGTCCTGCCGATCGCGACGAAGGACGAGGTGATCCATGCCGTCCGTCTGTTCGGCGATTTCACCTCCGATAACGATCCGCACGGAGAACACGACTGCGCGCTGCTAATGGTCAGGGGCCACCACATTATGTGGAAGATCGATTATTACCCGCGCGACCGCAATCGGCCAGATGATCCCGATCCAGCCAATCCGGCTACGACCAGGCGCGTGATGACGATCATGTTGGCGGAGGAATATTGATGCGCCGCTACGACGCCCGCGACATAACGGAACACCATTATCGGGCGCTTCGCCTGCTGCTAACGCTCAATGTGGCGGAGGCGCATATCGTCGTCCGCAGCAAGCGCGCTTGGCCGCCGCCAATTTCCTTCTCACCTCGTCAGCCAGAAACGCACATTCCCGGCGACGCCATCAACTGACCCGCCTATTCGTTGGCGTGAGCCAACAGGCCGGCCAACGTCAGGCTTTCCGTCACCTGCGTGTCGGCGAGCAGAATGTAGCGCCAAGGCTTGCCGTCGCCCTCAGCGGCAAACTCATTCGCGTTCGCGACCCACGCACGCGCAGCTCGGGCCTTTTCCTCCACCACGGGATCGTCAAGCTCGCGCTCGGCCTTCACCTCGACGATCAGCTTGCAGTCGTCACATTCGACGACGAAATCCGGTTCGTAGCGGCGGCCCCGGTCATATTCGATATCGAACTGGCCGGTCGCAGGGCGAAGCCATTTCAGAACGCGCGGCATCCGGTCGCTGTCAATGATCGCGGCGAAGCGGCGCTCTGGGTCGCTATCGAACTTCTGGAATTGATATGGGCACTTCTTCGACCCGTAGAACAGGTAGCTCGGCGTCGATGATAGCGGATTGGCCGCATCGGTAAGCGGAAGCCGCTTGGTCAGGCTCACGCCAAGCTGCTGAGGCTTCAGCGCCTTGAACGAGCGCACGCGCCGCGCCCGATATTCCACGGGTGTTTCCCGGTAATGATCGCGCATCTGATCGAAGATGAAGCGGGCCAGCGCCTTGCCCTGTTCGAGCGCGACGGCTTCCACCTCTTCCTCGGTCGGCAGATAGGCGCGCAGCCGCTCCACCATCTGCCCGGCAAGCTTGTAGAGGAGGTCGGCCTGACTGTCGTAATCCACTTCGGGGAAGTCGATCAGGTGGCGGATGACATAGTTCTCCACGTGCTTCTCGCGCGGGCCGTCCTGCGAGCGGGCAAGCTCGCGCTGCACGTCCGTCCGCAGATTGCGGATCAGGATCGTGTCGGAACTGGCGCGGAAGCGGATGGTGTCGAGATTGCCGAGATCGAAGTCGTCAAACCAGAAGTTCACCTCCCGGCTCGGCAACACAACAATCTCAGGGATTTCGATGCTGTTGTCGGCAATGGACGCCGCGATCTGCGCGACCAGTTGCTCGACGTCCGCCTGCGGCAGAACGGTGTCGAAGCTTCCCTGCGCCGCTTGCGTCGCCTGCCGAACGTCACGCGCGATCTGCGCCTGAACCTCAGGATTGCGAAGATCGGCAAGGCCGCCGGTTAGCGTCCGCTCATATTTGTCGCGGATGAACTCCATCGTCGTGTTCGCATAGGCGACCTGTTCCGGCGTCGGCGGCACATAGGCCGTGCGCTCATCGTTCACGCGTGCCGGAGTGGCACCCGGTAGATCAAGTTGCCAGCCTGTGAAGATCGCCTCAGCGGCGGTCGGCACGGAAATGACCTCGCGATGCTCGGTCGTGATGTCGCCGCCTTCGCCGATGGTCAGCGATTTCATCGCTATGACGGAATTGGGCTTGCGCGCCTCTTGGATCACCTCGTCAAAGCGATCGTGCGCGATGACGGTCAGGGTATCGACCATCTCGTTGCCTGTCCGCGCGCCATAGGGCAGGCGAAGACCTCGCCCAAGGGTCTGCTCAGTCAGAATTTCCGATGCCGACGCGCGTAGCGGGACGATGGTGTAGAGGTTGGTGACGTCCCAGCCTTCCTTCAGCTTGTTCACATGGATCACGATATCGGTCTGGGCGTCGTGCTCCAGACTGACGAGCCGGGCCATCGCCTCGTTGCTTTCCTCGCCGGTCTGGTTCGAGTGAACCTCGATCACGCGGCCGCGATAGCTGCCCTGAAAGAAGTCGTCGCTTTCGAGAAAAGCGTGGAGGTCTTTGGCATGGTTGGTGTCGCGCGCGACGACCAGCATGAACGGATGAACCGAAGGGCGCCCCGATTGCCGCGCATATAGCTCCAGCTCCACCTTCACCTGCTCGTGATAGGTGATGCCGTCCTCCAGCATGATCCGCTCAAGCTGTGCTTCGTCGTAGTCGGCACGCCGGAAGTTCTCGCGCGTGGCCACCGCCGGCTCCTTCACATAGCCGTCCGCCATCGCCTGCCCGAGGCCATAGTGATAGATGACGTTGCGGAAATCCTTGGGGCTTGCTCCCACGGTCTTCGGCGTCGCGGTCAGCTCAAGGCCGAGCTTCGGTCTGAGGTCATAAACGGCATTCGCAGCGGCCTTGGCGCGATAGCGATGCGCCTCGTCCATCAGCATCACGAGGTCGTCCAGGCCAGCGAGATAGTCGAAATAGCTCTCGCCCAGCGTCTCGCGGAAGCTGCGGATGCGGCCCTTTTCCTTGTTGATCTTATCGACATTGAAAATGTTGATGATCGCGTCGCCGATAAGCTGAGTGCCGCGAATGCCGCGACCCTCATCCCAGGTATCGCCGGTGACGATAATCGGTGGCGTCTGCGCGAATTCCGCGATACCCCGGAAGACGTATTTCGGCGAGGACTGGCGGGAGAAATCCTCGACCAGCTTGTCGTAGATCGTCGTGTTGGGGGCGAGCAGGAAAAAATTCTTCGAGCGGCCCGTGAGATAGAGATAGGCGATGAACGCGCCCATAAGCCGAGTCTTCCCGACGCCCGTTGCCAGCGAGAAGCACAGCGACGGGAAGGCTCGCTCAAAACTTTCGACGGAGGGATAGGTGACCGCGACTTGCGCGAGCAACGCCTGCGTGTCCACTTCGCCCTGCCAGTCGATCCGATCAGCAATGTCCGCGAGGATGGTCAGCGCCTCCTCCTGCGGCTTCCGCAAGGACAGGCGCTGCGCGACCTGACGGCGAATGCGCTGGTTGGGCGTCAGCGTAATCGGATCGGCCTCAGCCATTGGCTTGGCCCTCCACGGCATCAAAGAGCGGCCCGGCGCTGTCTTCCGGTTCCGGTTCAACCTCGGGCAACGCCGCGACGTTGAGCGAATAATCGTCGCGTCCCCATTCGCACTTGGTGAGGATCGAAGATGGTATTTTGCGGCACGTTAGGTTGGGGAACGCGTCCAGATTGCCGCTGAATGCCTTGGCGCAAATCATCAGCGTCCGACGCGGACCCACCTCTTCCGAGAGCAAGCGCAAGGCCTCATGTGTCAGGCTCTGCGTGGTGACGTAAAGGAAGTCCGTCTCGCTCGATTGGCCGTGCCGCCAATACTCCGCCTCGTCCTGCGACGGCGCATAGGTGAAGCCAAGATGCTTACACATGGCCTCAGCCAGCATCGGCCCGTTATATTCGCCGGAGATAACCCAATTTCCCCAGCGGTCCTTTTCAAGCAGCGAAGGCGCGAGAGTGTAATACCGGAAACCCCCGCCGCCTTCCCAGGCGACGGCCTTGGTGATGCCACCCTGATCCACGCCATCGATAACCTTCTGCAGGCGTGGCACGACATGAGTGTCAGCATGATCGCCAATTTCAACCATGATCCAGCGTCTGCCCATCTTGTGCGCGACAGCGCCGGTGGTTCCAGATCCGGCAAAGCTGTCGAGCACAAGTTCGCCCGTCGCACTCGCTAAATCGAAGCAGCGTTTTATCAGCGCCTCCGGCTTCTTCCCCTTTGGAAATTCCACGCCACCTTCATTGTGAAGATTGTTCGAAAGAATATCGTCCCATATCGTTGTCAGTGGCTCCCCAGCCACATACTTCCCATCGACCATTTTCAACTTATCGGAATAAAAAAGAATTCGCTCTCCGCCCACGAGATAGAAGTCTGCATGGTCGTCACGCTCGAGCCGGAATATCTCTTTTGGCGATGCTAACGATTTATCGATCATGGCTCTCGCGGCGGCGCTCACGGAATTGTAATCGGGTCGTGCAGGACGAATGACGCTCTCCGCATTCTCGACAACAAACGCCTCTAATTGTGGCTCAAGGTCGTCCCCTAGGCGCTTTTTCAAGTCTCTCTGCGGTATGCCGACATGCCTGCTGAATGCGTCTGAAAGCGTCGAAAACCGCCATTGGGTATAGGGGTCATCTCGATTGACAATGAACCGGCCATATCGCTTATCTCGCGATGCGCGAGCAGAAAAGACGCGGTTTGGCTTCCAAAGCGACTTATCTTTGGCGTATATCAATATGAAATTCGATGTTGTTACGACACCAGGATTTATGGCTTTGTGTCCAGTCGCGGAACCCTGTTTGAACGTGATGATATTAATCCTATTGGATCGCCCGAATATCTCGTCACATACTACCGTGAGATAGCCCAATTCGTTATCATCAATATGGACAAATATTGTCCCATCTGAGCTTAGCAGGCTGCGGAGATGCTTGAGGCGTTCGCGCATCAACGTGAGCCATAACGAATGCTCCATACCGTCATCGTAGTTCGGAAAAGCCTGCTTCGTATTGAAAGGAGGGTCAATGTAAACACACTTCACCTTGCCCGCGTAATCCGCTTCCAGCGCCTTGAGCGCGAGCAGATTGTCGCCCTTGATGAGCATGTTGTCGAACAGGTCGCCTTCGCGCCGGGCCGCCGCGTGATAGCTCTTGTCGGAGTGTTCGATCAGGATACGCGGCTCCAGCTTCGGGCGCTCCTCCTTCCCGGGCCAGGTCAGTTCGAGTTTGGTTTTCTTCATCGTCATGGCGCGGTCGTTAGCCCGTTCTCCAGAGTGTGTCGCGCGGATAGCTCCGCTTGTGATTGCATCGGCAAGCCGAGACGCTTCGCCTTGCCGATGACGGCATTGCGGCTGATGCCGCCGAGCTGCTTTCCAATCTCAGCCGCCGACGCGCCCTGCGTCCAGAGTTTCTGGAGCAGCGCGACGCGCTCCGCAGGCCAAGCTCCCGTCGGGCTTGCCTCCGGATCGGGGTGTGACAGCTCCACCGTTTGCGAGGAGCCTTCTGGCGGCGATGATGGCGAACCATCCAACAGGGCAATGCGGTGCACTAGGTCGGCCCGCTGCTCATGATAGCGCCGAAATTTGGGCGAGCCGGAAAGGAACCGCTGCCCCTTGGCGTCCAGCGCCGCCAGCATATCCGTCAGCATGTCGCGCTCAGCCGCGATTTTGCCGTTCGGCGACGGCGAGGGCTCGCTGATCGTGGGCGGCGTGGGCGGCATCACAAGCTCACTCAGTTCGGGCGCGGCTTGCTTCATTGACACGGCAAGCTTGCGGAGAATGGGCGACGCCTTGGGCAGATCATCGCGACCGCTATTTTGGGAGACAGGTTTTCCCGAACCGAGCGCGAGCTGCTCCCGTTCCTTCTGGGCCACGGCCTCGGCTTCCGCTTTCTTCCGCGCCTGCTCGGCAAGGCGGGCACGCTCGCGCGCCTCCTTCGCCCGCCGCTCTTTGTGTATCCGCAATTTCCTGCCTTGGACGCGACGCAGGCTTGCGCCGCCCGCCCCATGTTCAGGGGCAAGCGGATTGCGCGGGCGGATCGCTCCAACCCCGTGCCAGCGCACGACAAAGGTCGGCTCCACCTCAATTATGACTTCCTCTCGTCGCCACAAGGCTTCTTCCAATCGCGTCGCATTCGATCGGATTTGCGCGACCTCCGCTCGGCTGTCCTCGAAGATGGCATCGGTTTCCGCATCCAGCTCGGCGATGAGCTTGTCGAAAATCGAGCGCGCCTCGAGGGTCAATTCGGGGAAACGGCGACGGCGGCGCAGCTCGTTTATCTGGCGCATCAGCCGGTCGGTAGCCATTCGCGCCCGTGCCTCTACCGCCGCAATGCGCTCGTCGGTGGCGATCAGATGGCGTTGGAGGGCCGCGTTCGTTTCCCGCTGCCAGCGCGCATAGACCTGCCCTTCCTCCTCGCAGAGAAGCTCATCGAGCAGTTCGGGCGGATGCTCGAAACAGGGGCCGAGATCGGACCACGAACATTTGAGCAAGTTCGCCGCCTGAAAGGCGGGAATGGGATTTTCCCATTCGTCACATGCCGCGACGATCATGGTGCGATAGATTTCCGTGGCGCTTTCGAGCGTCGCCTGCGCGCCGAGAAGCCAGCCGTTTTCGCCACGGAAGCGCGCGACATGCGACCAATGCCCCTCATAGGTGTCGAGGTCCAGTTCCATACAAAGCGGCGCTTGGCGGAACTCCTCCAGCATGGATCACGCGATGGACCAACGCAGGGTGAACAGCTCCTCGACACGGGGCTGGCGGTCGAGCAGTTCGGAGAACTCATCCAGCCGCTCGTTGATTTCCTTGCCGATCTTCTTCTTCACCTCGAACTGGCTCATCTTCAGCTCGTCGCGCGCTGCCTCCTTTTTGCGGATGTCGCGCATGACGGCGACCTTCTCCTCCATGCCGAGATGAGGAGAAAGCTTCTGCCGGTTCAAATCCTTCAATTCCTCGTCGAGCGTGGCGATCTGCGCTTCGATCTCGATTTCCATATCGCGGGCGTAGCGGCCGAGGCGTTCTTCCTCCTCGATCAGCCAGGCATAATTTTCCTGCTTCATCCTCTCGGAGAAATGGCCGAACTCGAAATCCTGAAGCTGCGCCAGCCGATCATGCGGGACGCCTTCCTGCACGCGGCCCACTGACTGTGCCGGTGCCATCATCATCTTATCGCAGACCTCCGGCCTGACGAGTTCGCCGCCATCGGTTTCCCCGATGACGATGATTTCCTCACGCTCTGCGCCGGGGGTTGGCATGATCGCCTTGAAGGCGCGCAGCCACCCGGATTGTCCGGCAAGGCCGACTACGCCGCCCAGCTGGCCCGCATACGGATAGTTGGCTGGATCAAAGCGAACGACCTCCGCGCCATCGTTCGAAGCGCGAGCCTTAGCGCGCTCGATCAAGTCGCTTCCCAGCCCTTCATTGACACGGAAAAACTGCCAATCGTTCTCGTCGGCGAGCGGCCACTTTGTCGTCCACTGCTTACCGTCCCAGCCGAAGCTTTCGCTGTCCGGTGCGGGGAAATTGGCATCGGGCAACTCGGCCTTCGCGACCATCAGCAGGCGTTGCTTAAACTCCGGCAATATCTGCGCCAACGCTTCGTTGCGGCGGTGGAGCTTGGCTACCACATCGGCGTCCATGTTCTCGAGCACCTTGGCGCGGGCAGCGGCAAGGTCCGCATCGATGCTGTCCTGAATGCGCTCGGTCAGTTCGTCGAATTCGCGATCAGCCTCATCGGCGCTGCGGCAGCTCTGAACAATCCGCAACACTTCCTTCTCGAAATCGATGCCGTCCGTCAGGATGCCGAGCACCTCGTCGCTTGATCCGAACACACCGTCGAACAGGTGAAGCTTCTGCTCCAGCAGTTCGTGAATTCGTGCTTCAGCGCGGTTCTTCAGGTTGAGCATGTTGACGACGGTGACGTCGACCAACTGGCCGTAACGATGGCAGCGGCCAATCCGCTGCTCGACGCGCTGCGGGTTCCACGGCAGGTCATAATTGATGAGAAGGGAACAGAACTGAAGGTTGATGCCCTCGGCGCCACTTTCCGTGGCGATCAGGATCGCCTTGTCGTCGCTCCTAAATGCTTCGACGATTGCCGCCTTCATATCTGCGGTCTTGGAACCGGAGATACGGTCTGTGCCTGCATGGCGCTCCTTCCACGCGGCGTAAATTTCCTTGCTCTCGTCGTCGTTGTTCGAGCCGTTCATCAGCACGATTTGCCCCGCATAGCCATTGGCCGTGAGCAGATCGCGGAGGTAGTTCTGCGTGCGGACGCTTTCGGTGAAGATCACCGCTTTGCGCCTGCCGCCCTTGTCGCGGATTTGATCCAGCACACCGGGCAGGTTCTCAACCAGCTTCTCGCCCTTTGCGTTCGAGCCGATCTGAACCGCAAGGTCGCGCATGGCTTCGACGTGGGCGATTTCCGCTGCGAGCTTTGCCGGATCAATCGGTTCCTCGTCAAACTCCTCCTCACCGTCCAGCGTCTCGCGATCTTCCTCGAAGGCATCTTCGAGGTCGTCGGTCATGTCCGGGGTGGCGCGCTGTTTGCTGCGAAGACGCTCAAGCAGCGTTTCGAGGTAGCGGGCAACCGCACGGGTCGATGACCCGAGCATCTTTCTGGCCTGCAATACGACAAGCGCATTGTTGCGGCCGCCATAGGCTATGGTGCCGGTGTCTTGGAGATATTCCGACAGCATCTCGTAGAGCGTCGTTTCTTCGTCATAGGGCTCGAACTGAAACGTGACTGCGTGGCGCTGGCGGAAGTTGATATGGCCGGCTTCCTGAACCTGACGGCGTAGCGTCCGGTTGCAGATCGGCTTCAACCGCTCACGGAGAATTTCCTGCGAGGCCGGCGTTGCGGCGGCTCCAGCATATTGCGCGCGAAATGCGTTTTCCCCGCCGAAATGGGTATCGTCGATCATCGAGACGATGCCGAACAACTCCATCAGCGAATTCTGGAGCGGCGTGGCGGTAAGCAATATCTTGAAGAAGCCTTCCGTGGCCTGCTTCAAAGCCTTTGCGCCCTTCGCGGTATTCTTCCGATGGACGTTGCGGAGGCGATGAGCCTCGTCGAAGATCACCAGATCCCATTTTGGTCTGCGGATATCATCTGCCTTGCGAGCCGCGAACTCATAGGAGCAAATCACAACGCCGCCATCGACTTCGAAAGGCCGCTGCTGACCGGCCTTCTTCATATCGTTGTAGGTCTTGGCTTCGAGAATGTGGCTCTTGATCGAGAACTTCTCGAACAGCTCTTGTTGCCACTGTTTACGGAGCGAGGCCGGGACGACGAGCAGAATGCGCTGTTTGTGCTCAGCCCATTTCTGCGAGATCACCAAGCCCGCCTCGATCGTTTTGCCGAGGCCCACTTCGTCGGCCAGCAATACGCCTTTGGCATAGGGCGACTTCAACGCGAAAAGCGCGGCGTCCACCTGATGCGGGTTCATCTCCACGCGAGCTGAGGTCAGCGATCGGGTGAAGGCATCTTCGGCAGTTCCGGCGACGGTCAACCGATGCGCGTGATAATGCGCCTGGATTGGCAGGTATTCAGTCATGTTCCCCCGTTCGACCTTCGCCGCTCAACTTCGATGATGACTAGCGGCAGTAACCCCTGAGTTCTAACGATAGGCAATGGACGTAACCGAATTCAACTACTTGAGGAACGGAAAAGGAACCGAATTGATCGGGCCTATGGATATCCGCCCCTCTGAGGGTCAACTCGGGGAGCGGGGCACTTGGGGCAGCGGGGCGCGTGTGCAGGCCCTGTGTGACCCGCGTAGGGGCTAAGCGACCCGGTTGCGCTTGCCCCGGCGAAGCGCAGTATCCAAACGCGCGGCGGCTTCACGCCGAGCAACATCCATCTCCGCAATCTCGTCCTCGGTTGCCGTCGCGATAACGGGCCGATTAAGAAGCGCATCGCGCAACGCCTCGGCGTTTGTGGTGACAATCGTTCCGTCTCGGAGCGTATAGGACTGACCACCAGCGGCAAGTTCGAGGAGGAAATTGAACGTCCCGACCGTGTTGCCTTCGTTGTCGAACTTGATGCCCGCCGCGCCCCCCGCGAGGAGAATGGTGACCGTTCGCATTTCGCGGTCGCCAACCTTATCCACAGGATCGCACCAGACCGCATCGACGACATTGCGAATTGCCTCACGCACCTTGAGACGAGCATCCCGCCTTGCCTCTTCGTCGTCATCGTTCGCGATGGCGTCCCGCACCTCCCACACACGTTGAAGATGGACGTTCGGCGCAAGGCGACCCCGCGCCGCTTCAAGGTCGCGTTCCACGACCACGCGCTCGGCGTCCAGCTCCCGCTGCTCCCGCTTTATCGCCCGAAGCTCCTCGTCAAATTCGTCCTGATCGTCGTCATCGAACTTCGCCATTTTCCTGACCAGCCGCTTGGCTTCGGCCTTCTTGTTCTCGATGGCGCGGTTCAGCTCCGCGAGCCGTATGGCAAGGGGGCCGGACAGGTCTTCACGCTGGAAGAACCTCTCGTCCAACGCGAGGTGAAGCATAGCATCGAGCGCAGCCCGCTCGAAAATGCGATAATTGAAGAACTGGCTGTATTCGCAACCGGTATGACGGGCGGCGCTGTCGCATTGGAGATAGGAGTATCCGCCATTTTTCTTCGCGCGCCCGCGCATCGCCATCAGCCCGCCGCAATGCTTGCAGCGGACGAGGGTGGAGAACAGGTTGCGGGCATAGGGCGCATATCGCCCCGAACGGGTCTGCCATCGTTTCGATGCGCTGGCACGGGCGCGGGCGACCAGATCGGCATCAACCGCGCGCGGGAAGACATTCTCGATCCGCTCCCCGGTTTTTCGGCGCTTGCCGCTCTCCGTCACGTGGGCCGGATGATATTCGCCTTCGACGGCGGGATGCTTGAGCAGAATGCCGATGTAGCTCCATCCCCAGCCTTTGCGGGTCGTGGTCGCGCGGCCTTTGCCCCAGCTCGGCACGCCGTTGTCGTTCAGGCGCTTGGCGATGCCCCAATAGCCGATCCCATCGGCCGCCCATTCGTATATCTGCTTCAGGAAGGCCACGCGTTCGGGGATCAACTCGTAGCGGCGATTGTCGTGATCCTTGTCGATCCGTTCGCCGACGACCTTGATCCAAGCCGGCGGCTTGGCCGAAAGCACCTTGCCCTGACGCGTGAGCTGCTGCTTCCGCCGCCAAGCATCTGAGATAAGCTGGCTCTTCTTCTCGCTCTCGGTGTGATTGACTGTGGCGTGCATCACGATTTCCATGATGCCCATCAGGGCCATCGGGCCTTTGAGATAAGCGTCGTCGAAAATGCGTTCGCCATCAACCGTGGCGATCTTGATGCCCCGGTCGCAGAGGTCTTCCATCCACCGCTGCGTGACGCGTGGTTCAAGGCGGCTGAGCCGGTCCAGCTTGTGAACGACGAGAATGGTGCCTGCCGGCACATCGCCGGCATCAACGCTCCGACGCCATTTGCCGAGATTGCCGACGCTGAGGTGATGCCCCTTCCATGCGGACTGCCCCAAATCTTCAACGATCTGGATTACATCCCAGCCCTTGCGCTTACAGAAGGCTTGGCATTCCTCAAGCTGCCGCTCCTTGGAGAAGCCTTTCTCCTGCCGCTTGGTCGAGAAGCGGATATAGATAACGGCATCGGTCACGCACAAACCCCCGGGATACGTCCCCAGCTTCTGCGTTGTGCGTTACTTTTCCGTTAGACAGTCATCTCGTGGATGAACAGGCCCTGCAGGTGTGAGGGCGCCGCTGCGAAGTCCTCATGGTAGAGGTCGGTGCGCGGATGGAAGTGCAGGTGCCCGCACGGCGCCATGACGGTGTTGCGTGGCTGGAACGGAAACCACCGTCTCAGCCGGATGCGCACTGGATTGCAGTTGATCGCCTCCCCGAAGATCGAGTGGACGAGGTGTACCTCGCCCGCGGTCAGTGGACGCTCGGAAGGGGAAAGCTGTGTCAGTGCTGCATTCCCTCCATGCCGTGCGTGTCCCCGCCCATCGTCGTCAGTTCAAGCGGCATGGAGATCTTGTCGCCATCGGAAAAGGTGACGGTCAGTTCGCCCCGGCTGCCCGTTTTCAGGTCCGGTGAAAGATTGAAGGCCATCACGTGCAGGCCGCCGGGCGCAAAAACCATCGAAGCGCCCGGCTCAAGAGGGAGACTGTCCACCTTGCGCATGGTTCCCCCCTTAGTCTCGTGCATCTCGGCGTTTTCGGCCCCGGCGACGTGAACGCCGGCAATGGTCACTGGCTCAGCCGCGTTGTTGCGTATCGTGAAATAGACCGCAGCCGGCCGACCGGCGATCACGGGGAGCACCATGCGGGCATCGCTTGCCGCGATTCCCGGCTTCGCATTGGGCCCAAGAGCGGTCGCCTCGTTGTTTTCGGTGGGGCTGTCAGGCTCTTTGCCGCATCCGGTGATGCTCATAACTAAGGCAAAGGAGGCAATCAGCGATAGAGGAAGGGCGCGTTTCATCTCAGGCATTTCCTTGTCATCAAGCCCCTTTGAAAAATCGCCTGTCTAATGCCATCGGCACAGGCTTGTTCCAAGCGAAACGTCACCTATATCCGGGCTCGACGACTTGGAACGTCACCGAGCCGCCAAGCCGCCTTGCCTTGTGTGAGGGAGGCGATCCGTGCGGTGTCATCCACTGACGTGAGGAATGGGGATAATGGCAAAAGTAATTGGTATCGACCTCGGCACCACCAACAGCTGCGTTGCCGTCATGGACGGCGGCAAACCGAAGGTCATCGAGAATTCCGAAGGCGCGCGCACCACGCCCTCGATCGTCGCTTTTACCAAGGATGGTGAGCGCCTGATCGGGCAGCCTGCGAAGCGCCAGGCCGTGACTAACGGCGACAACACGATTTTCGCGGTGAAGCGCCTCATCGGCCGCCGCTTCGACGATCCGGTGACCAAGAAGGACACCGAGCTGGTCCCGTACCACATCGTCAAGGGCAAGAACGGCGACGCGTGGGTCCAGGCGGGTGGCGAGGATTATAGCCCCTCGCAGATTTCGGCCTTCACTCTGCAGAAGATGAAGGAAACGGCCGAATCCTATCTGGGCGAGACCGTCACTCAGGCCGTCATCACCGTTCCTGCATACTTCAACGACGCGCAGCGCCAGGCGACCAAGGACGCCGGCCAGATCGCGGGCCTTGAAGTGCTGCGCATCATCAACGAGCCGACCGCGGCTGCGCTGGCCTATGGCCTCGACAAGCAGGACGGCAAGACCATCGCGGTTTATGACCTTGGCGGCGGCACCTTCGACGTCTCGATCCTCGAGATCGGCGACGGCGTGTTCGAGGTGAAGTCGACCAATGGCGACACGTTCCTGGGCGGTGAGGACTTCGACACCAAGGTCGTTGAATGGCTGGCCGACAAGTTCAAGGCCAAGGAAGCCATGGACCTGCGGACCGACAAGCTCGCCCTGCAGCGCCTGAAGGAAGCGGCCGAGAAGGCGAAGATCGAGCTGTCGTCGACTGCCACGACCGAAGTCAACCTGCCCTTCATCACCGCGCGCATGGAAGGTGGCGCCACCACTCCGCTGCACCTCGTCGAGACGATCACTCGTTCGGACCTTGAAAAGATGGTTGCCGACCTGATCCAGCGCACCCTCGAGCCCTGCCGCAAGGCTCTCGCTGACGCGGGCGTCTCGGCAAAGGACATCGACGATGTGGTGCTCGTGGGCGGCATGACCCGCATGCCCAAGGTCCGCGAAGTCGTGAAGGATTTCTTCGGCAAGGACCCTCACACCGGCGTGAACCCGGACGAGGTCGTGGCCATGGGCGCCGCGATCCAGGCCGGCGTCCTCCAGGGCGACGTCAAGGACGTGCTGCTGCTCGACGTGACCCCGCTGTCGCTGGGCATTGAGACGCTGGGCGGCATCATGACCAAGATGATCGACCGCAACACGACGATCCCGACCAAGAAGAGCCAGGTCTACTCGACCGCCGAGGACAACCAGCAGGCGGTGACGATCCGCGTGTTCCAGGGCGAGCGCGAGATGGCGCAGGACAACAAGCTGCTGGGCCAGTTCGACCTCGTCGGTATCCCTGCGGCGCGTCGCGGCGTTCCGCAGATCGAGGTGACCTTTGACATCGACGCGAACGGCATCGTGAACGTCTCTGCCAAGGACAAGGGCACCGGCAAGGAGCAACAGATCCGCATCCAGGCTTCGGGCGGCCTTTCCGAGTCCGACATCGACCAGATGGTCAAGGACGCCGAGAAGTTTGCCGAAGAGGACAAGAAGCGCCGCGAATCGGCCGAGGCCCGCAACCAGGCGGACAGCCTCGTCCATGCGACGGAGCAGCAGCTCACGGAGCATGGGGATAAGATCGACGCGACTCTGAAGAGCGAAGTCGAGGCCGCGATTGCCGCCACCAAGACCGCTCTCGAAGGCGACGATGCCGCCGAAATCAACGCCAAGGCTCAGGAACTGACCCAGGTGGCGATGAAGGTCGGGCAGGCGATCTACGAGAAGGAGCAGGCTTCGGCCGCTTCGCCGAATGCGGCTCCGGCAGGCGACGACGATGTGGTCGACGCCGAGTTCTCGGAAGTGGACGAAAACAAGGGCTGACAAGTCCTGATGAAAACCGCGACCGCCACCGGTGCAATCCGCGCCGGTGGCGGTTAAGGTATTCCGACGGGGAAATATCACGTGTCAGCAACAGAGATCGACTACTACGAACTGCTCGAATGCGAGCGCACCGCCGATGACAAGGTGCTCAAGTCGGCCTACCGCCGCCTCGCCATGCGCTATCACCCGGACAAGAACCCGGGTGACAAGGAAGCCGAGGCTCGGTTCAAGCAGATCAGCGAGGCGTACGACTGCCTCAAGGACCCGCAGAAGCGGGCCGCTTACGACCGTTATGGTCACGCCGCGTTCCAGCAGGGAATGGGCGGTGGCCAGGGCGGGGGCGACTTCGGCGACATCGGCGACATTTTCGAATCGATCTTCGGCAGCGCTTTTGGTGGCGGTGGTCGTCAGCAGCAGCGCCGCGGTGCGGACTTGCGCTACGACATGGAAGTGTCGCTGGACGACGCCTTCCGCGGCAAGCAGACGGACATCACC
This sequence comes from Novosphingobium sp. HII-3, assembly GCF_002916655.1. Classification (GTDB taxonomy): domain Bacteria; phylum Pseudomonadota; class Alphaproteobacteria; order Sphingomonadales; family Sphingomonadaceae; genus Novosphingobium; species Novosphingobium panipatense. The sequence goes on along the minus strand of NZ_PPSM01000036.1, from coordinate 183,104 downwards.
ATCGAGGTGTCGCAGACCTGTGAGCCTTGCCATGGCAGCGGGGCGGAGCCGGGCACCGGCAAGCGCGGATGTTCCATGTGCGGCGGGCACGGCAAGGTGCGCGCGCAACAGGGCTTCTTCGTGGTCGAGCGCACGTGCCCGACCTGCCAGGGTCGGGGTGAGGTCATTGAAAAGCCTTGCCGCTCCTGTGGCGGTGAAGGCCGCGTGGACAAGCCGCAGACGCTGCAGGTGGAAATTCCGCCGGGCGTCGACTCCGGCACGCGCATCCGGCTTTCGGGTAAGGGCGAGGCAGGCCCGTTCGGCTCCCCGCCGGGCGACCTCTACATTTTCCTTCACGTCAAGCGTCACCGCGTGTTCGAGCGTGACGGCACGACGCTCATCACGCGGGTGCCCATCACTTTCACGACAGCGGCTCTGGGGGGCACGATCGAGATACCGGGCATTGATGGCGAAGCCATCACGCTCGATATCCCTGCGGGTATCCAGTCCGGCAAGCAGCTTCGCAAGCGGGGCGCTGGCATGCCGGTGCTGCAGGGCCGGGGCCGCGGCGATCTCGTGATTGAGATTGCGGTGGAAACCCCCACCAAACTGACGGCCCGCCAGAAGGAACTCCTGCGCGAACTCCAGGGCACCGAAACGGGTGACGAATGCCCCAATTCCAAGGGCTTCTTCGACCGGATCAAGGAAGCCTGGACGGATCTGACGGACTGATGGCCGTGAACGACGTTGCGGCACCTAATGCCGGAACGTCGTTCAGCCTCTCCAACGCTCGCGGATCCAGTCGGGTACGCCGTCGGCGTTCAGGATGCCCTTTCTGATACGCGGTACCAGATCGGCATCGGCGGTGAGCCGGGGTGCTTCCTCGTCGAGAATTGCCAGGAACGCCTGCCGCTTGAAGGCGAGCAGTTCCCCGGATGACATTGCCTTCTCCGGCGGCAAGGTGGAGGCGATGAGGTCCATCATGCGCTCGGCGCCGTGGAGACGCCCCCACAAGTAATCGTTTTCCCGATACGTTCGGCTGAAGAAGGCGCCGAAGTTGAAGAACTCGGTACCGCGCAGGAACTGCTGCGTGCCTTCGCGCGTGATCCCTTCGCAGTCTTCCGGCGAAATCCTGTCCACCAGCACCGGATCGAACTCGTTCAGGCCCTCGCCCCTCAGCAGGGGAAGAGTGACGGTGTCGTAGAAGGGAAAACCCAGATAGGCGAGCAGGACCCGTCGCCGCAGCGCCTGCGGCATGGCGGCAAGAGCTTCGGCGAGGCGTTCGTCCACCGCCGTATCCGTCTCCATCAGTTGGCGGGCTGTGGCCATATGATCGGTCACCGCATTGGGATTCTCGAAGAAGCGGGCGGCAAGCGCCGGGAATTCCGGTCCCAATGCGCTGGAGGGCTCCCGCTCCAGATAAAGGGTCAGCGCCTCGTAAATCGCTACCCGGGCGGCATCCCGGTGCTGTTCCGTGACGCCCTGCTCCCCGTCCCACTCCTGCGTCAGCCGCCGCGCCAGCAGGCGCAGCCGCCGAATTCGAAAGGCGATATCGTGATTGCGGAAGAACGTGATCATGGCCGGCGAACGGGCATCCCTCAATGCCTGCCCCCGGTCCAAGCCGCCGGCGGCAAGTTCCGCGATCAGCCGTTCACGCACGGGTTCGGGCGAGTGCAGATCGAGCTCCGGGGCGCTTTCCACTACCATGCGCGCCATGGTCGTGATGACGCCGCTGAACTTCACCTGCGCATAGCCGTGATAGGCGAAGCCCGCCTGCTCCAGGGCGGCTGTCTGCGCTTTGGCGCGCCACGCCGCAAGACGCTTCGACGTCGGCCGATCAAGGAAGAAGGTGCCGCCGAAAAGCTTGTCTACCGCGTCTTCGATGTCCGGGCGCAAGGCGCGCACGATTTCCCGCAGGGACGCTGTCTCCTGCGAACGCTCCTGGAGGGCTTCGAGATTGTCGCGGATGGGCTGTTCGCGCGGAATCGCAGACAGGGAGCCGAAGATCACCGGAAAGAAGCTGGGCAGGCTGTCGTCCCGTCGCATCTCCGCTCCGAGCCGATCGGGTGTCGGATCGATGTAGACGAAGCGCCGGTCGACTTCACGGGTGGCCGGGCGATCCCTCAGCGCCGCCCGGGCGTCCGCAAACGGGGCATTCACCAGCACCGAGCCGTCGATCAGGGCCACGCAGTCGAGTTCACCCCTTCGGGCGTGCTCAGGCATGATGCGCGCGAGGAAAGCGTCTCGCGTTGGCCAGAACTCTTCCGCCTCCGAGACCAGTCGGTCGATCTCCTTGATCTGGAGAGGAGGGAAGGCCCCCGGGAAGCTCGCCGATGCACGCGCGGCCATGACCAGCTCCGGAATCGCCGCAAGGGGCGTGCCTTCGGCCTGCGCCCGGGCGTGGAAGCTGAACGTCAGGCGATGCTCGCTTTCGAGGACGACCGCAGGCGAGTGCAGCCGCAGCGTCTCTAGATGACCCTTGAAGTCTGTTGCTGTCACGAAGAGATCGAGCGGGTGGCCAGGTGGAAGCAGAGGCGGGCCGACGGGCGTCTCCGCCATTGCCGCAAGGGCACCATGCAGCAGGCGCGAGAAGCCGATCCCGCCGAACGGGGGCTCGAACCAGCGCGAGCGGACGAGGCGGGAAACCTTCTCCCGCACTTCACTGCGCGTCTCGGGCGCCACGGTTTCGCTGACGGCGTTGTCCGGACGATGGAGGAGATAGCCGACGAGTGGCTTGGTCCAGAACTTCGCTGCGCGCGACCAGGACTTCGCCTCGGGATCGAGCAGCACGTCTACATCGGCGTTCTGGAGCCACAGGTCGGTAAGTGGTTCCAGCGATTGTCCCGAGTGGATCGCCTGTGCAAGGAAGACCGAGTTGATCCCGCCGGCGCTTGCTCCGGCCACGATGTCCGCCAGCACGCGCAGCCTGAGGTTGCCTTCCGTCTCCAGGCGCTCCAGCAACTTGCGGTACACGGCGGCGCTCCCCTCAACCGGTCGCTCATCTCCCGTGTGGGCACGGCTCGCCTGCAGAGCCTTCCAGAGCTCCTTGGTGACGCCATGCATGTAGACCGCGAGGCTCACTCCCCCGTAGCAGACCAGAGCGATCCGCAATTCTTTTTGCTGCATCAGGGCACTGTGGCGTCCGGTGAGAGGATTGGCAATTGCGTTCTCATTTCGTTCCGTCTACGTGGACGCGATGGCGAAACCAAAACGTCGATATGTGTGCCAGGCCTGCGGGGGCGTTTCATCGCGATGGCAGGGGCAATGCGCCGATTGTGGCGAATGGAACAGCCTGTCGGAAGAAACGCCCCAGACCGTTTTTTCCGCCAAGCATGATCTTTCATCAGGCGGGCGGCCAATCCAGTTCACGCCCCTGGATGCTCCCGGGGAAGTGCCCAAGCGGCAGAAGACCGGGATATCTGAATTCGATCGTGCCCTCGGCGGCGGCCTGGTTCCCGGGTCGGCGATCCTGATGGGGGGCGATCCGGGCATCGGCAAATCGACGCTGCTGCTTCAGGTCTCGGCAAACGTCGCGAACGGAGGCGGGCTTTCCGTCTACGTCAGCGGAGAAGAGGCGGCGGGTCAGGTACGGCTGCGGGCGGAACGCCTCGGTCTGTCCAAGTCTCCAATTCAGCTCGCTGCGGCAACCTCCGTTCGGGACATCCTGACGACGCTCGGCATGATGGACCCACCCTCGCTGCTGGTCATCGATTCGATCCAGACGATGCACTCGGATCAGATCGAAGGTGCGCCGGGCACGGTCAGCCAGGTGCGCGGCTGTGCCTTCGAGCTCATCCGCTATGCCAAGGAAAACGGAGTGACGCTGGTTCTGGTGGGGCACGTCACCAAGGACGGCAATATTGCGGGGCCGCGCGTGCTCGAGCACATGGTCGACGTAGTCATGAGCTTCGAGGGAGAGCGCAGCCACCAGTACCGCATCCTGCGCTCGCTCAAGAACCGTTTTGGCCCGGTCGATGAGATCGGCGTGTTCGCGATGGAAGGCGATGGTCTTGCCGAAGTGGGCAACCCTTCGATGCTGTTCCTGTCCGGCCGGGAAGAACCCATGGCCGGAAGCGCCGTGTTCCCGGCGATGGAAGGCACGCGCCCGGTGCTGGTGGAGATACAGGCGCTTATCGTTCGGCTTCAAAGCGGAGCGACCCCACGCCGTGCCGTGGTGGGCTGGGATTCAGGGCGCATGGCCATGCTCCTCGCCGTGCTCGAGGCGCGCTGCGGCCTCAGCTTCTCCAGCGCCGAGGTCTATCTGAACGTGGCGGGCGGGTATCGGTTGAGTGACCCGGCAGCGGACCTCGCGGTCGCGGCGGCGCTCGTCTCCGCCCTTGGCGATAAGCCCTTGCCGACTGATGCCGTCTGGTTCGGCGAAGTGTCCCTCGCCGGAGAGATCCGTCCGGTCGCGCACTCCTCCATACGCCAGCGGGAATCCGCCAAGCTGGGATTCACAAAAGCGCTTGGCCCGTCCAATGGGCCGCCGCCGGAAAAGGGCCTGAACTTCCATGGGCTGACCATGCTGCCCAACCTCGTTGACCGCATCCTGTCCGATGCCTAACTCAGGGCGGATATGACTGGCTTCGACATCGCCGTCCTGCTCCTGGTCGGGCTTGGCGCACTTTTCGGCTTCATTCGCGGCTTCGTGCAGGAGATACTTGCCTTGTCCGCGTGGGTTTTCGCGGTCTTCGCCATTCGCCTTTTCCACACGCCGGCAACCGAGTGGCTTGCGGGCCATGTGGGTTCCGAATCGGGAGCCGGCGTTCTCGCCTTCGCGCTCCTGCTCGGCGTGCCGTTCGCTGCGGTAAAGCTGGTTGCCGGTTGGGCCGGATCGAAGAGCCGCGCCTCAGTGCTGGGGCCGGTGGACCGGGTTCTCGGCCTCGGCTTCGGCGCGGTGAAGGGCGTCATCGTGATCGTGCTGGCGTTCTCCGTGCTCGTACTCGGCTACGATACCATCTGGGGCATCGGTGGTCGCCCGGAATGGATCACCAGCGCGCGGACCTTTCCCTTCATCAATGCAAGCAGCGAAGCGCTCGTACAGATGATTGCCGAACGGCGTGCCGAAGTCCGTGCCGCTGAAGCGGCGCAGGGCGCGGAGTAGCCGCGTGTCAGCCGTTCTTTACACGCCGGAGATCCTTGGCCTTGCCATTGAACTGGCCGGTCACCCGCTTGACGGTGACCTGCCTGTTCGCGCTGAGGCCCGCTCCCGCAGTTGCGGCAGTACCATTGTCCTCGGCCTCTTCCTTGACCGCGAAGGCCGCATAGTGCGTCTCGGAATGCGCAGCCATGCCTGCGCCATCGGTCAGGCCTCTGCCGCCATTTTCGCGCGCGGCGCTGCCGGAAGGGACGTGCGGGAGGTGACCGAAGCGCGAGATGCGGTCGCCCGCTGGCTTGCGGGTGACGGCGATCTGCCGCAGTGGCCCGGTCTGGAGATAATAGGACCGGCGCGCGCCTACGCGGCGCGGCACGGTGCGGTGCTCCTGCCGTGGGACGCAGCGGTGCGCGCCTTTGCCGAGCGTGAGTTGCCCTCCCGCGCCTGATGGCGCTATGGGCCCGGCGTGACCAGGACCATGAACCGCCCGACCGCCCCTTCGCCTGCGCTCCGGCTGGAGTTCGACGCGGAGGCGCTGCAATCGAACTGGCGGACGCTCGACCGTCTGTCCGGGCGCGCACGGGCCGGGGCTGCGGTCAAGGCGAACAGCTACGGCGTTGGCGCGGTGCGTGCCGTGCCCGTCCTTCACCAAGCCGGCTGCCGCGACTTCTTCGTGGCTCACTGGGCCGAAGCGGCCGAAATCCTCGACGTGATCGGTGACGCCTCGCTGTCGGTCCTGCACGGCCCCTGCTCGGAGGAGGACGCCGCCTACGCCCGCGCCGCAGGAATCAAGCCTGTCATCAATTCGCTGCGCCAGGCCCGGCTTTGGCAGGATGCCGGCGGCGGGGCGTGTGATCTCATGGTGGACACGGGAATGAATCGCCTCGGCGTCTCGCTTCATGAGCTTGGCGAACCGGTGCTGGCGGAGCTGCAGGTGGATACGTTGCTATCGCATCTCGTCTCAGCCGAGGAGGACGTGGCGCTGAACGAACGCCAGCGTCAGGGCTGGCGCGAGGCCTGCGCGGCGCTGCCTCACCAGCGCGCCAGCCTTGCGAACAGCGCCGGAATCGCCCTTGGTGAGGCCTTCCATGGTGACCTTACCCGGCCGGGTATTGCACTTTACGGGGGCGTGCCACGACCTGAAATGGCAGCGGATCTGCACCCGGTGATCCGTCCGCAGGCGGCCCTTCTGCAGGTGCGGCAAGTTCAGCCCGGCGAGACGATCGGCTATAACGCGACCTTCACTGCCACGCGTGCCATGCGTGTGGGCACGATCGGCCTGGGTTATGCGGACGGATACCTTCGCTGCTGGTCTGGAAAGGGGCATTTCACGGCGGCCGGGCACGTGCTCCCCGTCCTCGGTCGCATCAGCATGGACCTCACGGTCGTCGATCTGAGCCAGGCCGGCCAAGTAGGCGAGGGCGACTGGATCACAGCCGAGTACGCCTTGCCGGAAGCGGCTGCGCAAACCGGCCTTTCGCAATACGAACTGCTCACGCTGATGGGGCGCCGGTTCAACCGCTGAGCCGCGGCTGCAGCCTTCTCGCACGCTTTTGCTGCGCAGCAATTTGTGTTGCAATGCGACAAGCGGCGATGATATTCTTTGCCCGAGGTAAATGGGGAGAGGACATGGCTGCAGCAGCATCGGGCGACGATGAAACCGTCGTCATCAAGAAATACGCAAACCGGCGGCTCTACAACACGCGCTCGTCGAGCTACATCACGCTCGACCATCTCGCGAAGATGACGCGTGAGGGCATCAACTACAAGGTGCTGGACGCCAAGTCCGGTGCGGACATCACGCATACGATCCTCACCCAGATCATCATGGAGGAGGAATCCAACGGCGAGCAGATGCTGCCTGTGAACTTCCTGCGCGAACTGATCAGCATGTACGGCAACCAGATGCAGTCGCTGATCCCGCATTACCTCGAAGCGTCGATGGAAAACTTCCGCGCCAACCAGGCGAAGCTGGCCAAGGCTTTCGAAGACAGCCTCGGCAACAATCCGCTTGCGAAGCTGGCCGAACAGAACATGGCGATGTTCCGCGCTGCATCCGCCGCATTCATGCCGGGGGCCGAGAAGCCGACCGAGAGCAAGGCGCCGCCGGCGGCTTCGGCTCCCGATGCTGGCGATCTTTCCGCCCTGCGCGACCAAATGGCCGAAATACAGAAGCGGCTCGACGCTCTCGGCAAGTGACGACGCGGCAGATGACGGGGGCACGGCGGCAATGAGCCGGGTTGCTCGACCTGCGGCTCGTATCATCCTGCAGGACGGCGCTGGTCGTGTGCTGCTCTTCCGGTTCGATCCGCCGGATCGTGCGCCGTTCTGGTGTACACCGGGCGGTGCCGTCGATCCGGGGGAGAGCTACGAAGAAGCGGCACGACGGGAACTTCTGGAGGAAACCGGCATCACCGCCGAACCGGGCATGGCTTTCGCACGGCAAACGGTCGATTTCGTCACCATCGAAGGCGTGCCGGTCACCGCGGACGAGCGTTACTTCCACATACGCGTGCCGGCGGGGATGAGCCCCGACGCCATCGATGCCAGCGGCCATACCGACCTTGAACGCTCCGTGATGCGTAGCTGGTGCTGGTTCGACAGGGCAGCCCTGCTCGCGCTCGAGGAGCCATATTTCCCCGAAGACCTTTGGGCGATGGTCGAAGGTTTGAGCACTGCGAACGGAGACCGGATCGAGTGACGTTTGAACCTTGGCGCAAGTGCGGCTAACAGCGCAGCATGAATCAGAAGACCGCCATTCGCCACGCCCTTTCCGTCAAGCGGGAAGACGATTTCGCCCAGTGGTACCAGGAAGTCGTTTCCGAAGCCGAAATGGCCGAGGAATCCGGTGTTCGCGGGTGCATGGTCATCAAGCCATGGGGCTATGGCGTGTGGGAGCGGATCCAGCGTCTGATGGATGATCGCATCAAGGCCGCCGGCATCCAGAACTGCTACTTTCCGCTGTTCATCCCGCTGTCCTACTTCTCCAAGGAGGCCGAGCACGTCGAAGGCTTCGCCAAGGAGATGGCCGTCGTCACGCATCACCGTCTGGTGAGCGACGGCAAGGGCGGGCTTGTCCCGGACCCGGAGGCGAAGCTTGAGGAGCCGCTGATTGTCCGCCCGACGTCCGAAACGGTGATCGGTTCGGCGATGGCGCGCTGGGTCCAATCGTGGCGCGATCTCCCGCTCATGGTGAACCAGTGGGCGAACGTCGTGCGTTGGGAGATGCGCACGCGGATGTTCCTGCGCACGAGCGAGTTCCTCTGGCAGGAAGGCCATACCGCGCACGCCGACCGCGATGATGCCATGGCCGAGACGCTGCGCGCTCTCGAAATGTACCGCGACTTTGCGGAAACCGAACTGGCCATGCCGGTGATCGCCGGTGAGAAGCCCGAGAACGAGCGGTTCCCCGGTGCAGTGGCGACCTATTCCATCGAAGCGATGATGCAGGACGGCAAGGCGCTGCAGGCGGGCACCTCCCACTATCTTGGCACCGGCTTCGCGCATGCGGCGGGCATCACCTTCCAGGATCGCGAAGGTACGCAGCAGTACGCGCACACGACGAGTTGGGGCACGTCGACGCGCATGATCGGCGGCCTGATCATGACTCATGGCGACGACGACGGCCTGCGTGTCCCGCCGGCGGTCGCGCCGTACCAGATCGTCGTTCTGCCGATGCTGCGCGACGGACCGGAAGATGACGTACTGCTCGCGTACTGCGAGGAGCTGCGCAAGGCGCTCGCCGCTCAATCCGTACTGGGTGAACCGGTGCGCGTCCTGCTCGACAAGCGCCCCGGCAAGGCCACACAGAAGCGCTGGGCCTGGGTAAAGCGCGGCGTTCCGCTCATCCTCGAGATCGGCGGCCGGGATGCTGCGGGCGGACAGGTCTCCATGCTGCGCCGCGACAGGCTCTGGAACGAGGCGGCTAAGGCCAACTTCGTGGGCACGGCCAAGGAGGACTTCCTCTCCCGCGCGGTAGCCGAGATCGAGGACATCCAGGCATCGCTGTACGCCGAAGCCAAGGCCAAGCGTGACGCCAACATCGCCCGGGCTGCAAGTTTCGATGAACTCGCGACCTTCTTCGCCGAAGACAAGCGCTATCCCGGCTGGGTCGAGGTAGAATGGGCGCGTCCGACCGGCGATGAGCTCGACGCGATCGTGCAGAAGCTCAAGGCGCTGAAGCTGACCATGCGCAACTCGCCGCTCGACGGAGAGCCCGCGAACGGCACCTGCATCTTCACCGGACGACCCGCGGCCGAGAAGATCTACATCGCGCGTTCCTACTGAGTAAGCCGCGCCACCAAGGGGAGGCCGCAATGATCGCTGCGATAAGGTACAACCTCTCGAACCTTGCGAACTTTCGCGGGCGGCAGAGCCGTTCGCCCTTCTGGTTCTACGTGCTGTTCCTGGCGATCATTCAAGTGGTGATCTCCCTCGTGATCTCTATCGGCCTGACGGGGCCGATGATGGGAGATGTCTTTTCTTCCGTCCAGCAGGGATTGGGCGAGGCGGAAATCCAGGCGCGGCTGTTTGAGCGCCTTGCGGGCATGATGCGCACCTCGGTCTGGGTATCGGTCGTGACGACGCTCATCATGGCCGGCTTGCTGGTGGCGGCCTTCACGCGCCGCCTTCATGACGCGAACAAGTCCGGCTGGATCGCGGTGTTCGCCGTTGTAATCCAGCTTGCGGCGCTCGCCCTGCAAGTTGCGTCGGTCGATGCCGTCGCGCAGCTCATGGTCATCGCGCAGACCGGGGACGTCGCAAGACTGCAGGAAGCTCAGGGGCAGCTGATGGTAAACGGCATGATCGCCTGGGTACCGCTGCTTGTCATCGTGGTTTTCGGGGTGTGGCCTTCCAGTGCTGGCGCCAACCGTTATGGGCTCCGGGCGGAGGCTTACTGACCCGCTTGCGGTCGTTACCGCCTTCACCATTGCATTGCGGATCAGTTAGCCCCATTTGCGAGTGATGCCCGCAAAGAACCGGCCCGCCCCCGGCTTGCCCACGCGCAAGCAGATTCTCGACTTCATACAGAACTCTCCTGTGCCTGCCGGAAAGCGCGAAATCTCTCGCGAGTTCGGTCTCAAGGGGAACGAAAAGATACAGCTGAAGGCGCTTTTGAAGGACATGGCCGAAGAAGGCCTGATCGACGGAAAGCGCACGGCCTTCCACAAGATGGGTGGCCTGCCCAAGGTCACGGTGCTGCGCGTCATCGACATCGACGAGGGAGAGGCGATCGCCGTCCCCGACACGTGGCAGCCGGACGATGCAACGCCGCCTCCGCGTATCAGGCTGGTGGAGAAGGGCCGGGGCTCAGCGCTGCGAAAAGGGGATCGGGTGCTTTCGCGCACCGAAGAAACCGGCACAGGCTGGCGCGCCTACCCGATGAAGAAGCTTGAGCTCCGGGCCGACCAGATCCTCGGCGTGGTCGAGGTTGATGGCAGCGGCAAGCCATGGCTCGCACCCGTGGACAAGCGGATCCGCAACTCCTCCCCGATCTCCGACATCGGCGAAGCCAAGGCGGGTGAACTCGTATTGGGTGTTCCGATCGGTCGTTCGGCGCGCCCGTCCATCAAGGTTACGGAAGTGCTTGGCGAACCGTTGGCGCCCAAGGCCTTCAGCCTGATCGCCATCCACAAGCATGGCATCCCGAATCATTTCGGGGAGGAGCTCCTGGCCGAGGCTGAGGCGGTCGCGCGCATGCCGCTCAGTCCTGATCACCGGGAGGACCTGCGCCACCTGCCGATCGTTGCCATCGACCCCTCCGATGCGCGTGACCATGACGACGCCATCTGGGCGCAGCCCGACGACGCGGGCGGGTTCGATGCGCTGGTCGCGATCGCGGATGTGTCCTTCTACGTGCGTCCCGGCAGCGAGATCGACCGCGAGGCACGGCGGCGCGGCAATTCGGTGTACTTTCCGGACCGCGTCGTTCCGATGCTGCCCGAAGTGCTGAGCGCGGACGTCTGTTCCCTGAGATCGGGAGAGGATCGCGCGGCGATGGCCTGCCATCTCAAGATCGATGCACAGGGCAAGGTCGTCGACTGGCGCTTCACGCGTGCGCTTGTCCGGATCCATGAAGTGGTCGCCTACGAGGAGGCGCAGGCGCGAATTGACGAAGGCAGGGCCGAGGAGCATCTGCAAAGCCTTTGGGCCGCATGGCGCCTCCTTGCGAAGGCACGCGATGCTCGCGATCCGCTGGAACTTGAGTTGCCGGAACGCCGTGTCAAACTGGATGACGAGGGACGCATCACCGAAATCGCCATTCGGGAGCGGCTTGACGCGCACCGCGTGGTCGAGGACTTCATGATCGCCGCCAACGTCGCTGCAGCAAAGGCGCTGGAAGCGAAAGTTGCGCCTGTCGTGTACCGCATCCACGAAACGCCGAGCCGCGAAAAGCTGATGGCGCTCAAGGATTACCTCGCCACCTTCGGCAAGAAGCTGGCGATGGGGCAGGTGATCACGCCCGGCCTGTTCAACCGCATGCTGAAGGACATCGCGGACGAAACCGAGAAGGCGCTCATCATGGAAGCGGTCCTGCGCAGCCAGACTCAGGCTTACTACGGGCCGAGCAATGCGGGCCACTTCGGCCTCGCCCTCGCGTCCTATGCGCACTTCACGTCTCCGATCCGCCGCTATGCCGACTTGCTCGTTCACCGCGCCCTTGTCGACGGTTACGGGCTGGAACAGCCCAAGCCGAAGGGAAGCATCCCGGCACACTCAGGTCTGTCCGAGCGCGACCGGGAGGATCTCGGCCGCATCAGCGACGCGATCAGCCAGGCCGAGCGCCGGGCAATGGAGGCGGAGCGGGAGACGATCGACCGCTATGTGGCCGCCTGGCTGGCGAGCCGTGTGGGCGAGGTCTTCGAAACGCGCATCACCGGCGTGCAGAAGTTCGGGTTCTTCGCCACCATCATCGGGCTCGGCGGCGATGGGCTCGTTCCCGTCTCGACACTGGGCTATGAGCGCTTCGCGTACGACGACAAGGCGCAGATGCTCATCGGCGAACAGACCGGGACTACTTACGCCATCGGGCAGATCCTGAAGCTACGCCTTGCCGAAGCCAACCCGCTGACCGGGGCTCTCAAGTACGAGCTTGAGGAAGGCGCGGGCCGAATCGAGCCTCGAGGGGCTCCGCAGCCTCTCAAGAAGCGCGGCAAGCATCTTGTGGGTCAGCGCGGGCGGCCAAAGAACATCCGGCATCAGGGGCGAGGGCGACGCTGATCGCGCTGCGGAAGTGGCGGCGGGCCGGGGCGCCCGCCAATCAGAGCCGGCGTAGTCTCCGTTAGCTGAGACGTTCGATGGCCTCGGCGTCAAGGCCGCCGGGGATCACAAAGACCGGGCAGGTCATGTGCGCCATGCCTGCGCCGGTGAAGTGAGCGACGAGCGGTCCCGGACCACCCTCCCTTGCCGCGCCCAGAACCAGTGCCGACACCTCGGGGTGCTCCTCGAGGTACTTGCGCACCACCTTGATGTCCTCGCCGACCCGCACGGAGATCGCCGGCATCTTTTCACCCTGAGACAGAAGGTTGCCGGCGGCAGCGGTCACCAGTGTTTCCGCACGGGCACGCGCTTCCTCCTCAATCGTGGCCTGCACGCCGCCAAAGGCATTGAACGGCTGGGGCGGGACCACGGCAAGGAGGTGCAGCGCGCCTTCCGTCTTCGCGGCGCGACGGGCTGCGTATTGCAGGGCAACGAGGGCTTCTTCGCTCTCGTCGATGATGACCAGGTATATGCGCATGATTTCCTCTCGCTCCGGCTTATCGGGCCGATAGCAGCGCTGCGCAAGCCATGTTCATTGCGAAAAACGCGCGCCAAGGCGCTTGTGCGCAAGGCGCAATTTGTCCAAGGAAGGGCGAAATCCCTAACGACCTCCCCCGGACCATAAGGAACGCAGAGTTTCCATGCCCATCGAGATCAAGATGCCCGCCCTGTCCCCCACCATGGAAGAGGGCAAGCTGGCCAAATGGCTGGTGAAGGAAGGCGACACCGTCTCTTCCGGTGACATCATGGCCGAGATCGAGACTGACAAGGCGACCATGGAATTCGAAGCCGTGGACGAAGGCGTGGTCGGCAAGATCACCGTTCCGGAAGGGACCGAGGGCGTCAAGGTCGGGACCGTGATCGCCGTGCTGGCCGGGGAGGACGAGGATGCGTCCGCCATCGAAGCGCCCAAGGCTGCTGTATCAGGGGCTCCCAAGGCGTCTGCCGACAAGGCTCCCGCAGCGGCCGCGCCGAAGGAGGCGAAGGCCGCCGCTCAGCCGAGGCCGGCCGCCGCTGCGAAGGTGGCTTCTTCGGGCGACCGCGTCGTCGCCTCGCCGCTCGCGAAGCGCATTGCCGAAGCGAAGGGTGTGGACCTCGGCAGCGTCACCGGCTCGGGGCCCAACGGCCGCATCGTGAAAGCCGACGTTGAAGCGGCGGAGGGCGGCACCTCGAAGCCTGTTTCGGCAGCGCAGGCGAACACGCCGGCCCCTGCGCCCGAAGCGCCCCAGGCCCCTGCGGGATCGTCTGTCGAAATGGCGGACACCACCCGGGCCCTGCTTGACGCGCGTGTTCCACATACGGTGGAAAAGCTTTCGGGCATGCGCAAGACCATCGCCCGCCGCCTTGCCCAGTCCATGCAGGAAGCGCCGCATATCTACCTCACGGTGGACGTGAAGCTCGACAAGTTGCTGGCCCTCCGGTCGGAGATCAACACCACGCTCGAAAAGCAGGGTGTGAAGGTTTCGGTCAACGACATGCTCGTGAAAGCCCTGGGCATGGCTCTGATCGCAGTGCCGGAGTGCAACGTGACCTTCGCCGGAAGCGAGCTTATCAAGTACGAGCGGGCGGACGTCTCGGTGGCGGTTTCCATTCCCAACGGCCTCATCACGCCGATCGTGCAGGGTGCGAACGAGAAGTCGTTCTCGGCCATCGCCAAGGCGACCAAGGATCTTGGCGCACGCGCCAAGGAAGGCAAGCTGAAGCCGGAAGAGTATCAGGGCGGCACCGCCTCCATTTCCAACATGGGCATGATGGGCATCAAGCAGTTCACGGCCGTCATCAATCCGCCGCAGTCGACGATCCTCGCCATCGGCGCCGGCGACAAGCGGCCGTGGGTCATGCCGGACGGATCGCTGGGCGTCGCAACGATCATGACTGCCACCGGCAGCTTCGATCATCGCGCGATCGACGGTGCAGACGGCGCGCGCCTGATGGCCGCGTTCCGCGAGTTCGTCGAAAACCCGCTGGCGATGATTGCCTGAAGGACCGTTCACGATGGAGAACGAGGCCGGAGATCTGGTCATTCGCGTCACCGCGATGCCGACCGACCTCAACCCCTATGGCGGTGTCTTCGGGGGCTGGCTGATGAGCCAACTCGCCCTGGGCGCCGCCTCCCTTGTGACCCGGCGGACGGGGCACAAGGCCGTCGTGGTGGGGGCCACTGACTTCACCTTTCCGGGTGCCATGGTCGTTGGTGACGAACTCAACGTCTATGCCCGTGTGGAGCGAACCGGCCGGACATCGATGACCGTGGTCACACAGGGCTTGGGCCGCGCACGGGCGAGCGAGGACGAAGTGGAGGTTGCAAGGGGCACCTTCACGTTCGTCACGCTCGACGAGAACGATCGTCCCCGGCCGATAGAGGAAGCGGCCGTGGCGGCTCGCGCGAAAGTTTGAATTTGATGGACGATTTTCGCGATCCCGTCATCCGCGTCACGGCTATGCCGGCGGATACCAATGCATACGGCGACATCTTCGGTGGCTGGCTCCTGAGCCTGATGGACTCCGGTGCCGGCCTTGTAGCGGCACGCTATTCCCGCGGCCGCGCCGTCACTATCGCCCTGGACGGTATGAAGTTTCACAAGCCCGTGAAGGTCGGGGACGAAGTCTCCGTCTACGGTGCGATCAGGAAGGTGGGCCGGACCTCGATGACCATCGGCATCGAAGCCTATCGGCGCCACCGTGCAGAAGAAGAGCGTGTGAAGGTGACGGAAGCCATCTTCACCTTCGTCGCAATCGACGACGCGGGCTTGCCCCGCGTTATCGAACAGGAGGATTGAAAGTGGCAGAATCTTACGACGTCATCGTTCTGGGTTCGGGCCCGGGCGGCTACGTAGCGGCAATCCGCAGCGCGCAACTCGGCCTCAAGACCGCGATCGTGGAGCGGGAGCTGCTGGGCGGGATCTGCCTCAACTGGGGCTGCATCCCGACGAAGGCTCTGTTGCGCTCGGCCGAGATCATGCACCACATGAAGCACGCGAAGGACTACGGGCTGGCGGCGGAAAACATAACCGCTGACCTTGACGCCATCGTCAAACGCTCGCGCGGTGTGGCCAAGCAGCTCAACCAGGGCGTCACGCACCTGATGAAGAAGAACAAGATCACTGTCCACATGGGCACCGGCAAGCTCGTCGCGCCGGGCAAGCTGGAAGTGACCGGGGAGAAGGGCGCCGAGACCCTTTCGGCCAAGCACATCATCATCGCCACCGGTGCGCGTGCGCGCGAACTGCCGGGTGCCAAGTCGGACGGCAACCGCATCTGGACCTATCGCCATGCGATGACCCCCAAGGAAATGCCCACGAAACTGCTGGTCCTCGGTTCCGGCGCGATCGGCATCGAGTTCGCCAGCTTCTACAACGATATGGGCGTCGACGTGACGGTCGTTGAGATGATGGACCGCATCGTACCGGTCGAAGACAAGGACGTCTCCGCGTTCCTGGAAAAGGCGCTGACTAAGCAGGGCATGAAGATCCTGACCGGAGCCAAGGCGAGCGACGTCAAGGCAACGGACAAGGGTGTTTCGGTCAAGATCACCCCCAAGGGCGGCAAGGAAGAGACCCAGGAATTCAGCCACGTCATCGTCGCCATCGGTATCGTGCCCAACGTCGAAAATATCGGCCTCGAAGAGCTCAAGATCGAGCCGGACGAAAAGTTCTTCGTCAAGGTGGATGATTATGGCCGCACCAATGTGCCGGGCATCTGGGCCATCGGAGACTGCGTGAAGGGCCCCTGGCTGGCGCACAAGGCGAGCCATGAAGGCGTCACCACGGCGGAAGCGATTGCCAAGGAGCTCGGCAACAAGGACGTCCACCCGCACCCGCTCGATCGCAACAACATCCCGGGCTGCACGTACTGCCACCCGCAGATCGCATCGGTCGGCATGACCGAGGCGAAGGCGAAGGAAGCGGGCTACGAGGTGAAGGCCGGTACGTTCCCGTTCATCGGCAACGGCAAGGCGATCGCTCTGGGCGAACCCGAGGGTTTCGTGAAGACCGTGTTCGATGCCAAGACCGGCGAACTGCTTGGTGCTCACATGATCGGTGCGGAAGTGACCGAGATGATCCAGGGCTACGTCGTGGGCAAGACGCTGGAAACGACTGAGATCGAGCTGATGAACACCGTGTTCCCGCACCCGACGATCTCGGAAACGATGCACGAGGCGACGCTGGCCGCTTACGGACGTGCGATCCACATCTGAGCTACCTGAGCTGGATCGAGAACGGGGGCGGGCCGCAGGCTCGCCCCTTTTTTGTTGCCCTCAGGCGGCGATCAGGCTGCCAGCCTCACGATATGTTCGAACACCGCAACGTGGAGCGGCTCTACGAACTCGCATCCCGCTGCGCCGTTGCGGGTCCAGCAGAGGCGGGCACTGAGCAGATGAAGGCCCGGTATTCGGATGCGCAGCGGCACCTGCATGCGCGCCTCGGGAAAGTGTTCGATCCGGAATCCTTCCGGCGAAAGGTCCTGGAGGTGAGCCGCTTTCCAGGGGCGCGTGGTTCCCTGCCGCACTTCGCACCATATCGACACCGCCGCGCGCGCCGCACGGGCTACGCGGCAATCGTACTCAGCGGCATCGGGCTCAGGCATTGCGTCTCCAATCGGCGGGCCCCTGATGGTCGCTGAAAGTTACCAGGCCGTTAACGATCTAAGCTGCACCGAGGCTGGAAAATAGACGAGAATGCGACCTGGTGCCTCCATCGCCTTGATCCTGGCGGCACGTCAAGCCATCTTCAGTGCCAATGCCGCCGGGTACGAATCCGGTTCCATGCGAGAGGAGATTGCCGTGGTTGAGGCTGTGTATCCGGTTCCTTCTGACTGGGCTGCGAATGCCTTAATCGATGATACGCGTTACCAGGAGATGTACCGCAGGTCCGTTGACGATCCGGAGGGGTTCTGGCGCGACGAAGCCATGCGGATCGACTGGATCCGTCCGTTCACGAGCGTGAAGCAGACGAGTTTCAACGAGGAGGATTTCGGCATTTCCTGGTTCGCGGACGGAACGCTGAACCTTTCGGCGAACTGCCTCGATCGTCATCTCGCCACTCGCGGAGAGCAGATCGCCATCCTTTGGGAGCCAGACGATCCGAAGAAGCCGGAGCGGCGGATCACGTATCGTGAACTGCACGAGGAGGTCTGCCGCTTCGCCAACGTCCTCAAGGCAAGGGGCGTGCGAAAGGGGGAGCGGGTCACCATCTATCTGCCCATGGTTCCTGAGGCGGCCGTTGCGATGCTGGCGTGCGCGCGAATTGGCGCTATTCACTCCATCGTCTTTGCAGGCTTTTCCCCCGATGCGCTTGCAGGCCGCATCCGCGACTGCGACAGCCGGATCGTCATCACGGCGGATCAGGGCCTGCGGGGAGGAAAGACAATCGCGCTGAAGGCCTGTGTCGACGATGCCCTGGCGACGTGCCCGGGCGTCGACACGGTGATCGTGCTTGCCCATACCGGGGCGGACGTTCCAATGGTTGAGGGGCGCGACTTCGACTGGGCTCTGGCGGTGGCCGAACAGAGTGCCGACTGCCAGCCGGCGGAGATGAGCGCTGAGGATCCGCTCTTCATCCTCTACACGTCGGGCTCCACCGGCAAGCCGAAAGGCGTTCTCCACACCACGGGCGGCTATGCCGTCTGGGCCTCGATGACGCATGAGTATGTGTTCGACTATCGCCCTGGCCAGATCTACTGGTGCGCCGCCGATATCGGATGGGTGACCGGGCACTCATACGTCGTTTATGGTCCGCTCGCCAACGGCGCCACCACCGTCATGTTCGAAGGTGTTCCGACTTATCCGGATGCGAGCCGGTTCTGGCAGGTGGTCGACAAGTTCGGTGTGGAGATGTTCTACGGTGCGCCGACGGCCCTGCGGGCCCTCATGCGCGAAGGCGACGAATGGGTTGCGCGGACCAGCCGCCGGTCCCTGCGCCTGCTCGGCTCCGTCGGCGAGCCGATAAATCCGGAGGCATGGTCGTGGTATCACGAGGTCGTCGGAGAGGGACGGTGTCCGATCGTCGACACGTGGTGGCAGACGGAGACCGGCGGGATCATGATTTCCCCTTTGCCGGGCGCCACCGCGCTCAAGCCGGGATCGGCCACTCGACCGTTCTTTGGCGTGCAACCCAGGCTGCTCGATGCGGAAGGGAAAGTGATCGAAGGGCCTGGCGATGGCTGTCTGGTGATCACCGACAGTTGGCCGGGGCAGATGCGCACCGTCTGGGGCGATCACGAGCGGTTCTTCCAGACCTATTTCAGCACGTTCAAGGGTACGTACTTCACAGGGGACGGCTGCCGGCGTGACGAAGACGGCTACTACTGGATCACCGGCCGCATCGATGACGTGATCAACGTGTCCGGGCACCGGATGGGCACGGCCGAGATCGAAAGCGCGCTGGTGGCACATCCCAAGGTTGCCGAGGCCGCCGTTGTCGGAATGCCGCACGACATCAAGGGTCAGGGCATCTATGCCTTCGTGACCTGCAATGTCGAGGTCGAGCCCGACGAGGCGCTTCGCAGGGAGCTTGTTGCCTGGGTCCGACGCGAGATCGGCCCCGTGGCAACGCCCGATGTCCTTCAGTTCGCTCCCGGGCTGCCCAAGACCCGTTCTGGCAAGATCATGCGTCGCATCCTGCGAAAGATCGGCGAGAATGACGTGGCGAACCTGGGCGACACCTCCACGTTGGCTGACCCGTCGGTCGTCGATAACCTGCTGGCGAATAGGCCCCAGCCAGCGACTGCCTGAGGGTGGCGGGCGCGCGCTTTTCGCCTCGGTTGGAAAGCGCGTGCCCGTGTTGCGGGAAGGAGCCGAAGGTGTATGAGCGCCCCCGAAGTTCACATCGGGGAAAACTACGAAGATGCTGCCCAGGATCCAAACCGCTCCCTCGTTCAAGGACAACCTTCTGCAGATGCCGTCGATCGAGGGCGTGCAGCGCATCGATCTGGTGGACGATGCGGGTTCTGCGGTCGCCAGCATCGAAAACAAGCCGGGCAAGCAAGGCTCGCTCGCCGTCTACCAGTACCTTCGGCAAGCGTTCGGCCGTCTGGACGCAAACGCGGCCGAACATGGCCTTCTCGTCTTCGGAGAACACACGCAGGATGCGCGCAATCGGCCCGGCGCTCATCCGAACATCGATTTGCTGCTTGCCACCGCAACCGGCGGCCCTGTGTTACGCATCGAGGTGATTTCAACCGACATCTGAATTCTCCCCGACTTAGCTTTGGCGCGTCGTGCGGCAGGGGCGCGTGCAGTCGATGAAATGTTGTACCGGCTCGGCGCCGTGAAAAGAATGGCATCGGCCAACAGGCGGCCGATGCCATGGGCCGTCCCTTTGCCGTTGACCGGCAGTTCCCAGGTGATACGATACACCGTGTTGCATAAGTGCAGGGTTGCTTCTCTGCACGGGCAACGCACGCAGCAGGAGGGCACCGCGGGCACGCGCGGTGCTCCGCGACATGCGGAACGGGAGATCGAGGATGCAGAGGCTGGCGGAGCGGGATTATTTCACAGACTACGCGATCTTGAAGGAGCCCTACGCCTTCTTCGACGCCTTGCGGGAGCATGGCCCGGTATTCCAGCCGCCCGGCAAGGATTACTTCATCGTCACCGGCTTCGATGAGACGCTGGAAGTTCTGAAGAACCATGACGCCTTCTCCGCCGTGATCGGGCTTCAGGGGGCCGCCGCTCCGCTGCCGTTCACGCCTCACGGATCGGACATAACGCAGCAGATCGAGCAGCATCGCGCGCAGTTCGCGGGCGGTGACCAGGTCGTCAATCTCGATGACGATGCCCATACCCGGTTGCGCGCGCTCATCAACACGCTCTTTACACCGTCCCGGCTCAAGGCCAGCGAGGCCTTCATCGCGGAGTACTCGGATCGGATGGTCCGGGAAGCCGTGGCTGCCGGAGGCGTCGAACTCATCGGCAAGATTGCCACGCCGTTCGTGACGGTGGTCGTGGCGGACCTGCTGGGCGTGCCGGTAGAAGACCGGCAGGTGTTCATGGACGCGATTGCCGCCGCACCGCCGCCGGGGAGCCTGGACGGCAGCAATCCCATGGAGGGAGAGAACCATCCCTTTGCCGTCATGGGGCGCTACTTCTACGGCTACATCGCCGAACGCCGTGCAAACCCGAGGCCGGATATCCTCACCGAACTTGCGGAGGCGACTTATCCGGACGGGACGAAGCCGGAAGTGCATGACCTGGTGCTGCTTGGTATGTTCATGTTCGGCGCAGGACAGGACACCAGTGCGAAGCTGCTGGGCAATGCGATGAAGTATCTCGTCGGCCGTCCGGAATTGCAGGATCAGCTGCGCGACGACCCCGGGATGATCCCGGCGTTCCTTGAAGAGGTGCTGCGTATCGAGGGATCGACGAAGCAGACGGCGCGGCTTGCCCGAAAGGATACGCAGGTCGGCGGTGTGAAGATCCCAGCAGGTACAAAGGTGCTTGTGGCTCTTTCAGCCGCGAACCGGGATGCCCGTCGCTGGGAGAACCCGAACGACCTCATTCTTGGCCGCAGGAGGATCGTCGAACATGTGGGCTTCGGACGCGGCAAGCACGTCTGCGCCGGCGCGCCGCTCGCGCGTGTGGAGGTTCGGGTGATCCTGGAGAAATTCCTCGAGTACACCTCGAGGATCGAACTTGACCCGGCACGGCATCCAAATGGAGTCGCCGACCTCGTCTACGAACCGAGCTTCATCATCCGCGGACTTGCGGAGATGCACCTCAAGTTGACTCCCGCCGAGAAACTTGGAGCCAGGATCGCTTCCGCCGCCGAGGCCTGACGGGTGCTTGTAGTGGGTGACGTTTCAGGGACGGACTCTCTGCCTGGATCCTGCCGGCTCTTGTGCCCCTGATCAGGTGAGGAGCACTGCCCCCGGAACTTGAACGTCCGGGGGCAGTGACGCCTTACTTCAAGCCGCGAGCCTTCAGCATCGGCTCCACCTGTGGATCGTGGCCCGTGAAGTCGCGGAACATCTCTCCGAAGTCCTTCGTATGGCCCTGGCCGAGGAAGGTCTTGCGGATATGTTCGCCGTTCGCGCGCGTCATGCCGCCGTTCTTCTCGACCCAGTCCCAACCGTCATGCGCGAGCATCTCGGTCCAGATGTATGAGTAGTACCCGGCCGCATAGCCGTTGTCCCAGATATGGCGGAAGTACGGAGTGCGGTAGCGGGGCGGGATGAGATCGGTGGCGAGGCCGGACGCCGCGAGAGCCTTGGCCTCGAACGCCATGGGCGCCTGCGCGGCCTGTTCCGGCGTGAGTTGGTGCCAGTCGATGTCCAGCATCGCTGCCGACAGGGTCTCGCCCAGCCCCAGGCCCTGGTTGAACGTGGAAGCCGCCTTGATCTTCGTCACCAGGTCGGCGGGAATGACCGCGCCCGTCTGGTAGTGCTTGGCGTAGCTGTTCAGCACGACCGGCAGCGTCCCGAAGTTCTCGTTGAACTGGCTGGGGAACTCCACGAAGTCGCGCGCTGTGCTGGTGCCGGAGAGCGAAGGGTACTTCTGGCTTGCGAACAGGCCATGCAGGGCATGCCCGAACTCGTGGAACATGGTCATCACATCGTCGAAGCTGGCAAGCGCGGGCTGGCCCTCGGCGGGAGGAGCGATGTTCAAGGTGTTGGTGATGACGGGCTTCGTGCCGTGCAGGTAGGACTGCTCGACGAAGTTGTTCATCCAGGCACCGCCGCGCTTGTTCGAGCGGGCGAACGGGTCGAAGTAGAACAGGCCCAGCAGTGTGCCGTCCGCCTCGTGCACTTCATAGGCGCGCATCGTGGGGTGATAGACCGGCAGATCGGCACGCCGCTTGAAGGTCAGGCCATAGGTCTTGTTTGCGGCGAAGAACACGCCGTCCTCCAGCGTGCGCCACACTTCGAAGTAGGGCTTGATCTGGTTCTCGTCGAGATTGTAGCGCGCCTTGCGCACCTTCTCCGCATAGTAGGCCCAGTCCCAGGGCGCGAGCGGCTCGCTCTGTCCTTCCGCCTTCGCTGCGTCGGCCAGCAGCTTCGCCTCACGGTCCTGCGTGGCGCGCAGGGCAGGAACGAAGCCCTTCATGAACTCCATCGCCTGACCGGGCGTTTTCACCATGCGGTCGTACATCTGGTACGTCGCAAAGTCGGGTGCGCCGACCAGCTTCGCCTTGCGCGCGCGCAAGGTCGCTATCTGCGTGACCATCGCCGTCGTGTCATAGGCGTCCCCGCCCGAGGTGCGGTTGACGCTGGCATCCCACAACCGTTTGCGGCTGGTTCGGTTCGTCAGACTGCTCAGGGCCGCTTGCTGAGTGGTGTTGTTGAGCGCCAGCATGAACTTGCCGGGGTGGCCCTTCTCGGTGGCGAGGGCGGCGGCGGCGGCGATCTCTGCCTGCGAAAGGCCCGCCAGCTCTGCTGCAGTGTCGAAAACGGGCGCCTTGGCTGCGGTGGCCGTTGTCAGCTTCTGCGAGAAGGCGGTCTCAAGCTTGGCGATCTCCAGGTTCATCGCCTTGAGCTCGGTCTTCTGCGCGGAAGACAGCAGGGCGCCGCGGTGAACGAACTTGTCGTAGGTCGTCTGCAGGAGCATGGCGTCTTCGCCCGTCAGCGCCTTGCCCTGCGGGCTGTCGTGGACGGCCTTGACGCGGGCGAAAAGCCGTTCGTCGAGGTAGATGTCGTCGTTGAGGGCGCTAATCAGCGGGCTGACCGCCGTATCCACCGCGTCGAGCGTGTCGTTGGTGTTGGCGGAGGTCAGCTGGCCGAAGACGCTGTACACACGGCCCAGCAGGTCGCCTGACCGCTCAATGGCAACGATGGTGTTCTCGAACGTGGGCGCGGAACGGGCGAGAGTGATCGCGCGGATCTCCTGGCGCTTGGCCGCAATTCCCGCTTCGATCGCGGGCTGCCAGTCGGTATCCTTGTAAGCGGTGAAGTCAGGCGCCTGGAGATCCAGGGTGCTGGGCTTGGCGAAGGGGCCGGAATATGTCGCAACGGTTGCCGTAGCGGCATCCTTGGCAAAAGCTGTCACGGGAATTCCTCCAAGCAGGCCGGCGCCGAGGACGAGTGGTGCGGCAGCGGCCATGAGGCGGGTCTTCATCGAGTGGTTCTCCTGATCCGGCGGACGTGCTGCGGACGCGAGCACACCGCCGAAGTGGTCGATGCCATGGCTTCAAGCGCAGATGCTTGTCAGACGCAAGCTTTGCGGTGCGAAATCAGAGGGACTTGCAAGGCTCTGACCTCTCGCAGATCGCAGTGCGGCGGGTCATCCGAAGAGCCATGAGCCCAGCAGGCGGCCGGGCAGCAGCGTGAACATGCCGGCCACCGCAAGAGACAGGTAAGTGAGCGACATCGTGCGGCGATGCGCCGCAATGTCCCCCCGCCGGGCTTGCAGGATGCCGCGTGGGATCATCACCAACACCAGCACGGACAGCCCATGGATAAGGCCGAGGCCGCCAGGCAGGCCGAAACTGGAGAGCGCCGCCACCATCATCAGGCCCCCCCAGATCCGTCCCGCCGTGCGATGGGCCTTGTCTCCCTTGCGGCGCAGCAGGACGTAGGCACCCACCGGCAAGGCGGGGATCACGGAGAGCAGGTGCAGCGTCAGCCAGAAGCCGCTGCCACTTGACCTTCCTGCGGCTCCGCCTGCAAGGCCTTGTATTAGGGCCAGCAGTATGGCGCCCCCGGCGATCGCACCTGCAATGACGATCCTCCGGTCGTAATCTGGCCCCGCGATCCTGGAGCGTGCAAGTATGTTCATGAATGTCTCCTTCTTGCCGCACGCTAGGGCGTATGCGGGCAACCGCCAGCGCCGCTTCGTGTCTGGCACCGCGGCATTCGCGGGTGGGGCAGGACGGTGATGCCGGTGCCATTCGCGAAGCGTGAACTGGACGGCCGCCCGCAGGGTGTGCCCCGATGGCGCCGGGAGATGCTCGTGCTCTCCGGAATAATCCTGGCCATGACCGCACTTGGACCGTTCAGCTCCTACGCGGCACCGCTGATGTCCAGGTTCCTTCATTGGGCGCTTCTTCTGCTGACTGGATACGCATTCTTCCGCCCAGTCATTTGGGCCGGGCAGGCTCTGGCCGATCGCACAGGGCTCTCGCAGTCTGCAGCGCTCGCGGTTGCCTGCCTGCTCGGCGCGGTGCCGACTAGTGTTGCCGCCGCACTCGTGTTCGGCGGCGTGCACTGGAGGGAGATGACGATCGACCAACTCGCGTTGATCTACATTCAGGTCCTGATCGTGGGTGCGACGGTGACGGTGGTGCAATTGCTGGCTTGCAAGGAGCAGCCTGCAGCGAAGGGTGTTTGCTCACCGGACATGCCGGGCGGGGCGGCATCGCTGCTTCAGCCGCTGGACAAAGACGGAGACCCATCCCGTCCGGTGAACAGCCTGACGATCGAAGCAGGCAGCCCGGCCGAGTTCAATAAGCTTCTCCCACCCCACCTGGGTACGGAGGTGATTTGCCTGAGGAACGAGGATCATTATGTCAGGGTCTATACCACCTTGGGCAACGTCCTCCTGCTCATGCGTATGCGCGATGCCGTGACGCAGCTTGCAGGCCAGGGTGAGCGGGTGCACCGCAGTTGGTGGGTCGCCACCGCTGCCGTCACTCTCGTTATCCGAGAAGGTCGTAACGTGCGTCTAAGGTTGTCGGATGGGCGGGAAGTGCCCGTTGCCCGCTCTGCGGTGGCGGAACTGCGCGCGAAGGGGTGGCTCCAGGCCCTGCCTGCGCTCGCCTGAGGGGATGCCCCGCAGGATCTTGCCTCATGCGTTTGCGACGTTAGTGTTAGGGTATTCCATCTCAAAGGAAATCTTCCTTGTACAAGACATTGCGATTTGCCCTGGCCACCACTCTTGTCCTTCTGAGTTCCACCTCCATGTCTTACGCTGCAACACCCGCACCCGCCGACCCGCGCGATCCCGCAGACTCGTTGATCTGGCTGGAAGATCTCGACAGCGCACGCTCCATGGAGTGGGTGAAGTCGCACAACGCCACCACCGAACAGCGCCTGCAGGCGGACCCCCGGTATCAGCGCTTCTACAACGAAGCCCTTGCCATCATGGGTGCGAAGGACCGCATCCCGGCACCGCGCTTCCTGAACGGCCAGATCTACAACTTCTGGCAGGATGAGCAGCACCTGAGGGGCATCTGGCGCCGCACGACGCTGGCGGACTATCGCAGCGCGGAGCCGAAGTGGGAAACGGTGCTGGATATCGACGCACTCGGCAAGGCGGAAGGGAAGAGCTGGGTCTTCAAGGGCGCCAGCTGCCTCGAGCCCGAGCAGCGCCGGTGCCTCATCTCGCTTTCGAACGGCGGCGAAGATGCCGTCGAACTGCGTGAATTCGACCTTGTCTCCCGGACGTTCGTGGAAGGGGGCTTCCGCATACCGCGCGCCAAGCAGGGAGTGGCCTGGGAGGACGCCGATCATCTGTTGCTAGCAACCGAATGGACGCCTGGCGATGTAACCGCTTCCGGCTACGCTTACGTGGTGAAGCGTGTCACCCGTGGACGCCCACTGTCCGAAGCGGTCGAGCTTTATCGTGGCCAGAAGAGCGACGTCGCCACTGCGCCGTCCGTGCTGCATGATGGTCAGGGCCGGTCACTCACGCTTATCGTGCAGGCGCTCGACTTTTTCCATTCGCGCACGCTTGTTCTGGGCAAGGACGGCAAGCCGCGTGAACTAAAGATACCGCAGAAGGTTTCCGTTGCCGGGCTGGTGGCAGGCCAGGTTGTGTTCAGCCTCGATGAAGCCTGGGGGGACTTGGCTTCCGGCGCTGTCGCAACGGCGCCTCTCGACGACGTGATCGCTCACCCTGATGCGATCAGGGCGCGGCTGGCCTGGAAGCCGGGTGCGCGACAGGCGCTGGAGGGGGTTTCGACCAGCCGTGACCGCCTGCTGCTCTCGATCCTCGACAACGTGAACGGCAGTCTGCTTTCGCTGGAGCCGACCGAAGATGGTACCTGGAAAGCCACGAAGCTGCCGCTTCCGGACAAGCTGGCGCTCGGCTTCGGTTCGGCGGACACCCGCAGCAACTTGGTCTTTGCGGCGGCCGAAGGCTTCACGACCCCGAGCAGCCTCTATCTCGTAGATGCCGCATCCGCTTCCGCCGAGCCGATCAAGAGCCTGCCGGCGCGCTTCGACGCCAGCAACCTGGTGGTTGACCAGTTCGAAGCGAAGTCCACCGATGGAACGATGGTTCCGTACTTCCTTGTCCATCGCAAGGACATGCCGCTCAATGGCTCCACGCCTGTCCTCCTCAACGCGTACGGTGGCTTTCAGGTAAGCTCCACGCCCTCCTACTCGGGCACTACCGGAAAGCTGTGGCTGGAGCGGGGCGGCGCATACGCGGTGGCCAACATCCGCGGTGGTGGCGAGTTCGGCCCTGACTGGCATCAGGCAGCCCTCAAGACCAAGCGCCAGATCGCTTATGACGACTTCGCCAGCGTTGCGCGGGACATGATCGCGCGCAAGGTCACTACGCCGAAGAAGCTGGGCATCGTGGGCGGTTCCAACGGCGGGCTGCTGATGGGTGTGCAGATGACTCAGTTTCCTGAGCTGTACAATGCGGTGGTGATCCAGGTGCCGCTGCTCGATATGATCCGCATCAGCAAGATCGCCGCCGGCGCGAGCTGGCAGGGTGAGTATGGCGATGTCTATGCCGATCCTGAGGCGCGTGCTTTCTGGCTGAAGAATTCTCCTTACCATGCCCTCAAAAAGGGCGGAAAATACCCGGAGCCGTACATCTTCACCACCACGCGCGACGATCGTACCGGCCCCCAGCACGCGCGTAAGTTCGCCGCGCGCATGGAGGATCTTGGCCTGCCGTTCTACTACTACGAGAACACCGAAGGGGGGCACGGATCGGGCGCCGACATCAAGCAGTCGGCCAAGACCAGCGCCTTGTGGATGACTTACCTCGCGCGCAAGCTGGAAGATTGATCGGGATATTCCCCAGCCTTGCCCTGCAGGGCTGGGGATCGCCTGAATTCTCTTCATGAAGCAGTCGGGCAGGTTGATCGACGCTGCCGGCCTGTTTACCCCAGCTTGAACCGCGTAGGTGGCAACTTCATTCCGGGAACGTCCGATCGCCCACGAAGAAGGAAGGAGTGCCGCGCGGAGATCTCTCCCCCTTCCTTGAGCGTGTCACCGCCGTCCGCCGGAACTACATTGAAATACATATCGCGCATGTCTTCGCCGCCGAAACGAAGCTGGGTGATCGAGCCGGCAGATCCCGGGTAAGGCGCAAGCTCACTCCCGCCGGAAGTGAGACGGGTAAAGGCGCTTGAGCGGAAGCCCGTGATCCAGACATTGCCGTCAACGTCGAGCGCCATGCCGTCTGCGTCCTCCTTCTCAAGGACGAGCCGGCGATTTGAAAGCAAAAGGTCCGCGCTCACGTCGAATGCCCAGGTGCCCCGAAAGGTGTCGTTGCAGTAGAAGCGGTTTCGCCCGGAATCGAACATGATGCCATTGCTGAAGCCGATATCGGCAAGCAGGATCACCTCGCGCTCGGCAGTCAGGCGGTAGATCCGGGTGGGGCCCGTCGCCTTCCCGGCGATGACCATCTCAATATCGATGGTGCCGAAAAACATGCCGCCTGCACCATCGGGCGCCAACTCGTTCACGCCGTTGATGGGCTTGCCATCGATCTGCTGCAACAGCCAGCCTGACCTTCCCGTGTCGGGATCGTTCCACATGATCCCACCTTCGCCCGTCGAAAGCACCGCCCCATCCGCGTTCACCAGAACGCCGCCCGTCCATTTTCGGTCAGTGTTGAAGGACGTGACGCTGGTCCCGTCGGGCTTCACGCCGTGAACGCCCCCGCCGATGACATCGCTGTACCAGATGATGTCACGCCGGTGATCAATCGCCAGACCTTCAAGATATAGCCCGGTCGCGATGGTTTCTATCGTGGCAGCTTCGCCGTGCGCCATCGTCGTCTCTCCCCCGATCGGTTGTGCTCATCAGGCCCGCGGGGCATCGCGCCCTCGGGTTCTACGGCTTACATTTTCACTTTGTAGGAGGCATACTGCGGCGGCGACGCTCCGGTGCCAGCGCGGACGGACGGGGGGTACTTCCCGCCGATATCCGTGATGCCGTAGTCCCGGCCGACCTCCGCTCCGATCACCGTCTTGCCGTTGAACCGGGCCACCATGGCGGGATCGTTGAACATGGCCCATGCCAGATGGCCGGTATAGCCGGCGGATTCCAACGTGCCTTCCAATTGCCGGCGCAACTCTGGCCTCGCTTCGAGCATGCCGGCCATGCGCTCGGTCGTGAGGGCGCCCATCCAGACGGAGGTGCAGGCCACGTTGGCACCGGCATCTGCAAAATCCGTACCCATGTCGAATGCCATCTTGTCCACCGCGGCCTTGTGAGCGCCGTAGCTGGGACCCATGCAGTAGTGCATCGAACCCGGGGAGGACGTGAAGAGGATCAGCCCCTTGTCCTGCCGGACCATATGTGGCGCGGCGTACCACGCGGTGACGAAGCCGCTGCGTGCCCCGACCGTGATCATGTCGGCCACTTCGAGTGCCTTTTCCCAGAACTGGCCGGAGTGCGCGGTGAGGGCAGTGCCCTGCCAAGCGGCGTTGTTGACGAGAATGTCGATCCGTCCTTGCTCCGCGATCACCCGCTCGATCAGCGCCCTGATCTGGTCGTCGTCCGAGGAGTCGCAGCGAACGGCGATGCCTTGCCCGCCGGCTTCCGTTACTTCGCGAGCCGTCGCGTGGATGGTGCCGGGAACTTCCGCGTCGCCTTCGTTTTCCGAACGTCCTGTCACATAGACCGTGCAGCCGTGGGACCCCAGAGCCACGGCTATTCCCCGACCGGCGCCCCGGCTGGCGCCCGTCACGATTGCGATAGCTCCCACTTCCCGCCCTCTCATATGTGATCGCGTAAATTCGTGATCATGTTAGCGGGAGCGAAGCACGGGTCAAACGGGAGGGGGGACACCGCGCAAGCGTCAATGACATATCGTGGCCGCGAACGGCCCACCGCTTCCGATCAAACAGCCGCAGACAGGCCCATCCAGACCGCCATGGCGATCATCATCAGGTTCTCGGTGAGCGACACGAATCCCAGCGGCACATTGCTGGACCCGCCGACGCAGGCGCATTTCAGTTCCCTGCGGTCCAGGTAGACCGCCTTGAAAACGGACACGGCGCCCACGGTTCCGATGAACAGCGCCGTTGGCACGGAAAGCCAGGTCAACACGCCTGCTATCATCAGCACGCCGGCCAATCCTTCGGCAAAGGGATAGACGTAGGAGTAGGGCACCCAGCGCCGTGCCAGCAGGTCGTAGTTGAGAAACATGGTAGCGAAGCTCTCGACGTTCTGGAGTTTGAGAAGAGCGAGCACGGCCATGCTGAAGCCGATAAACCATTCGCCGGCGCGTGTGGTAAATGGCGTTCCGTATACGGCGTAGCTTACCGCCAGCGCCATCAGCGCAGTCATGGCAAAGAGGGCAATTACGGGTTTGTAGGAGGTGGCCTTGGGATCCGGGACCGTCTTGCCGAAATGCCGGCGAAGGTCGTCGTAGCCCCCCACACGCTCGCCTGCGATGAAGATCTGCGGCGTGGTTCTGACTCCGTGTTCCGCCTTGAAGGCGTCGGTTTCTTCTCGTGTTTGCAGCCAGTGATCCTCAACTTCGTAGCCCTGGCGGCGCAGAAGATCCTTCGCCTTGAGGCCGTAGGGGCAGACATGCGTCTGTATGACCATGCGGTAGAGAATGGCGCGGCGCGGGTCGGCGAGCGAGATCATGCGGCAGCTTTCACCTTGTTTTCCTTGTGCTGCCACGCATATAGGGTCTGTACCATGGTACGGAGTCAAGACATGGCAGTACTGACGATCGCCGGACTCGCGCGTGCGGGGAACGTTGGCGTCGAGACCGTGCGCTACTACCAGCGCCGCGGTCTTCTGCAGACGCCTGACCGGCCGGGCGGCGCCGGCCATGCGGGCGGTGTACGGCGTTACGCTGAGGAGGACGTGCGCCGGCTTCGCTTCATCCGTTCGGGCCAGGCCGCAGGGTTCACGCTGGAGCAGATTGCCGAACTGCTGGCTCTGGATGCCACCGACGACCGGGCACGGGCCCGCGAACTGGCGCACGAACGCATCGCCGCCCTGGACCTGAAGATCGCGGAACTGGAGGAGGCGCGCGCTTCACTTCGTCGTCTCGCCCGGGAATGCGCAGACGGATCGGACGGACCGTGCCCTATCCTCGCCTCATTCGAACACAGCTAAAATTGTGAATCACAGGCGCCTGACGGGTTCCCATATCGGGAGAGAGCAGATGTGAAGTTGCGTGCTGCCGCAGTGAGGTGATGCAATCGCGGTCCGACTGGGACGCCGCCACCCCTCGGTCCGTCATCCCAGCCGCGCGATCGTCACCATCCTCACCAGATCGGACAGCGTCCTCGCCTGCATCTTCATCATCACGTTCGCGCGATAGACCTCGACCGTTCGCGCGCTGATCTCCAGGTCGAAGGCAATCGCCTTGTTCGCCTGCCCCGCGACAAGGCCATCCATAACCTCTCGCTCCCGGGGGCTGAGACTGTCGATACGATCGAGTACCGCCTGCCGCTCAGCTCCTGCCGTCTCCTCGTCGCTGTGCCTCGCAAGCGCATCGCGAATGGCGGTGATCATGACGTCGTCGTCGAACGGCTTTTCGATGAAATCGGCAACTCCTGCCTTCATCGCCTGGATGGCGAGGGGTACGTCGGCATGGCCGGTCACCACGATCACGGGCGTGCCTGCCGACCTGCGCCGCAGTTCCTCTGCGAGTTCCACGCCCGTCATGCCCGGCATCCTCACATCGGTGACTACGCAGGCACCGGCAAGGGGGGGAGCCGATTTCAGGAAAGCATCGGCTGAAGCGAAGGAGCGGACCCGGATACCCGCCACGTCGAGCAGGAATTCCAGCGAGTGACGCACGCTTTCATCGTCATCAATGACGTAAACGATGGGATCACGGGACATCGTAGAGACCTTCTTTTTCCACGCGCGGCAGCGTGAAGCGGAACAACGCACCGCCCCCTTCCGCCGGCTCGGCCCAGATGCGGCCGCCGTGGGCTTCGACAATGGTGCGCGAAATTGACAAACCAACTCCCATCCCGGTTCGCTTGGTCGTGATGAAGGGCTGAAACAGGCGATCGGCAACCTCGGAGGAAATGCCTGGCCCCGTGTCGCCCACCGTCACACGTGCCATCTCGCCCTCGAACGGCTCGATGCACACTGTTAGCTCGCGTTTGTCCAGATTCGAAGCGCTCATCGAATCGACCGCGTTCCGAACAAGGTTGAGGACGACCTGCTGCACCTGAACCTTGTCCGCCAATACGCGGTCGACCTGCTCGCTGAAGTCATATTGCACGCGTATGCCGTAGTCCTTCGCCCCGACAAGTGCCAGCGCGCTTGCCTCCTCCACGAGCTTGGGCAGGCTTTCGAGGGAACGCTCGGTCTCTCCGCGTGCGACGAAGTCGCGGAGGCGCCGGATGATGTCGCCCGCTCGCAAGGCCTCGGCAGCCGCTCGCCCGACAGCGTCGATCACACGGGAGTTGGCAACCTCCTCCCGCTCAAGGAGCATCCGGCTACCCTTCAGATAGTTCGCGATCGCGGAAAGGGGCTGGTTCAGTTCATGTGCCAGAGCCGAGGCCATTTCACCTAGGGCAGTGAGACGGGACATGTGGACCAGCTCGTTCTGCATCTCCTGCAGCCGGGCTTCCGCATGCTGGCGCTCGGTCAGGTCGCGGATGAAACCGGTGAAGAAGCGGCTGCCATTCACCTGCACTTCGCCTACCGCCAGCTCGATCGGAAAGGTGGAGCCGTCGCGCCGCTCGCCAACCACGATCCGGCCATGGCCGATGATGCGCCTTTCACCCGTGCGGTAGTAGCGTTCCAGGTATCCGTCGTGCGCGGAGCGGTAAGGTTCCGGCATCAGCACTTCGACGTTCTTGCCCGCGATCTCGTCGGCGCGCCAGCCGAACATCTGTTCCGCGGCGGGGCTGAAGTCACGG
Organism: Novosphingobium sp. HII-3; assembly: GCF_002916655.1. Lineage (GTDB taxonomy): Bacteria > Pseudomonadota > Alphaproteobacteria > Sphingomonadales > Sphingomonadaceae > Novosphingobium > Novosphingobium panipatense. The sequence goes on along the minus strand of NZ_PPSM01000036.1, from coordinate 150,806 downwards.
ATCAGGCCGTCTCCGTCGATGACGACCATCGCGTCAGGAACCGTGTCGAGGATCGAACGCAGGTGGGCCTCCCGGTTCGCCAACTCCGCGCCCGCGGCTTCGGTGTCGAGGCGCGCCCTCTGGAACCACTCGCCGCCGACCGCGATTGCGAGGCCGATCACCACGAAGGCAGCCGCAGCGATCAGACTGCCATTTTCGACCGGCCCCGTCAGGCGATCGCACAGCAACCCCGCGGCCGCACCGGCAAACGCGGCGAGAGCGCCGGCGCGAAAGCCAGAGAGCGCACTCGCGACAACGACTCCGGGGACGAAGAAGATGAACGTCGCTCTCGATCCAAGATCATGAGCGAACAGCAACCGGACCGCGGAACCGCCTGCAATGGCGATGAGAGCCAGAAACAGGGCGACCGGAAGTGACAGGCGGGGCAGGAAGCGGCTGGCGAAGCGGCCACGCCCCACCTCCGGTAAACCCCTTAGGGGCCGCTCGGTAGGGACATCATCCAAATTTTTGCACCTCTTCTGATCCCCTACCTACGGCGCATCGGCGGCACACAAGCAATCGTGCCGCGAACCGGAGACGTTCAATGACTGCACCGTTCATCGATCTTGGGGTCCATCATAAGGCCGGCGGCCTTTCGGACAAGGTCGCGCTCGGCTTCACCAAGGTGCTGCGCTGGTGCGCTGACACTTTCTTCGCACAGCGCTATGGTCACCGTGCCGTGGTTCTGGAAACGGTCGCCGCTGTTCCCGGTATGGTCGGCGCGACGATCAACCACCTCACGTGCCTGCGTCGGATGTGCGACGACAGGGGGTGGATCAGGACGCTCATGGACGAGGCCGAAAACGAGCGTATGCACCTCATGACCTTTATCGAGGTCTCCAAGCCCACGTGGTTCGAACGCGCGGTGATCATCGGCGTGCAGTGGGTCTTCTACCTGTTCTTCTTCGCCCTCTACCTCGTCAGCGCGAAGACCGCTCACCGCGTGGTCGGCTACTTCGAGGAGGAAGCCGTGATCAGCTACACGCACTACCTCGCCGAAATCGATGAGGGGCGCAGCCCGAATGTTCCGGCACCCGAGATCGCCCGCCGCTACTGGGGTCTGCCAGAAGACGCCACGCTGCGCGACGTGGTGCTGGTTGTCCGCGCTGACGAAGCGCATCACCGCGACGTCAACCATGGCTTCGCCAACGAGCTGGCCGGGTTGCCGGTCGGCGCCATTGCCAAGTGCCCGCCGCATGCGGAGCTTTTGCCCAACTGGAAGAAGGCTGCCTGACTGCAGGCACGGCGGGGAGGACAGGGCATGCACGAGGATCATTCCATCCTGCTGTTCGAGAGCGATCAGGCAGTCCTGTCCTCCCTGCAGTTTGCGCTCACGCTCCAGGGGTTTATGGCCGAGGATGGCAGCACCTCTGGACTGAGCGCTGCAGCCTCATGCCTTGTGATCGACCAGCGATACAGGGCCGATGGACTCGCTTTCCTCGCACAGCTTCGCGCCGAGGGGATCAAGGCGCCGGCGGTCCTTCTGGCGACCAACCCCACGCCACGATTGCAGCGCCGCGCGGCGGCCTTCGATGTCGCCATCATCGAAAAGCCATTGCTGGGAGACGAACTTCCAGTCGCGCTTCACGCTCTTCTCACGTCCAGCAAGGCCGCCTGATATGGCACACAGCCCCATCAGGGAAGAAGACATCGCCCGGCTGGTGCCGACCTTCTACGGGCGCGTCAGGCAGGACAGCCTGCTTGGACCCATCTTCAACGACGCTGTCACCGACTGGGCTCATCATCTGGCGACGCTGCAGGATTTCTGGTCATCGGTGCTGCTCGCAAGCGGGCGCTACAAGGGGCAGCCGATGATCGCCCACGTGCGCCATGAGGACCGCATGAGCCGTGAAGCGTTCGGCCGCTGGCTTGATCTCTGGCGCCAGACCACGAGCGAACTTTTCGAGCCGGCCATGGCCGCCATGCTTCAGGAGAAGGCGGACCGCATCGCCGAAAGCCTGCAGCTGGGGATGAGCTTCTATCGCGACAGGAAATCGGCATGAGTGCGAGAATTCCCCCGAGTGCCGCTGCCTACCAAAGGACGCCGACTTTCACCGAGACGACGATTCCTGATGCTCTTCGGAAGGACCACGCGACGAAGGCAGGTGCCTGGGGGCTGATCCGTGTGGAACATGGAACGTTGCGCTATGTCGTCACGGACCACCGGCGAACGCCAACGGAACGTATCCTGACCCCGTCGGCCGAGCCCGGCGTGGTGGAGCCCACCATCCTTCACCGTGTGGAGCCGCTCGGACCTGTGCGTTTTCACGTCGAGTTCCTCCGGCTCCCATGACAGCCGGAGCCGGTGCCGGAGCCGGTGCCGATCTCAATGCCTCATTTTCAGAAAGACAAAGGAGCACCTAATGCGAACCGTCTCTCCTGCCGCCATGCAGATCGTCAAGAGCACGGCTCCCGCCATCGAGCAGTATGGGGTGGACATCACCACCGCCATGTATGCACGCCTGCTGCAGGATCCGGAGATCGCAGCCATGTTCGATCGCGCCGCGCAGGAAAGCGGCGAGCAGCCGAGGCGTCTGGCCGGCGCCATCCTTGCTTACGCCAAGAACATCGACAAGCTGCAGAATCTTGGACCAGCCGTACAGCGGATGGTGGCGCGCCATGTGGAAACGGGCGTGAAGGCCGAGCACTACCCGCAGGTCGCCGCGGCGCTGCTCCCGGCCATCCGCGATGTGCTGGGGGAGGATGTGGCGACCGATGATGTGCTTGCCGCCTGGGGCGAGGCTTACTGGATGCTCGCGGACATTCTCATCGCCGCGGAAGCTCAGGCCTACCAGGAGGCGCGGTCCGCCTGACGAAACGCGGCTCCGGGCGGGCTACGCGGCCTGGCCCGGATCGTGCACACCGGCCTGAAGCTACTCGAGAACAAATCCCGGCGGACGAACACTCCTCTTGCGCGCCGTTGACCGATCACGTCTTTCTACGGCAAGGGTGCGGCGAGGGGGCCCCATGCGCATTGTCATCATCGACGACAGCGGCCTTCGCGCGACCGTACTCGAAGAGGGGCTGCGCGATGCCGGCTACGACGACATTCACATCGTCCCGCCGCGCGGCGCCTTCGTCGCCCGGCTCGAACGCATGGCTCCCGATGTCGTGCTGATGGACCTTGGCAGCCCCAGCCGCGACACACTGGAGGAAATGCTCACCGTCAGCCGCGCGCTCGCCCGTCCCATCGCGATGTTCGTGGACCAGTCCGACGAAACGATGATCGGCGCTGCCATCGATGCCGGAGTGTCGGCCTACGTCGTCGACGGCTTGCGCAAGGAACGCGTCAAGCCGGTGCTGGAACTGGCGGTGCGGCGCTTCAACGCGTTCTCCCGCATGCAGGCGGAACTAGAGGACGCCCGAACCCAGCTTGCCGATCGCAAGGTGATCGACCGCGCCAAATCGATCCTGATGAACCAGCGCGGCCTGTCCGAACAGGATGCTTACGCTCTCCTTCGCTCGACCGCGATGAACCAGGGCAAGAAGATCGTCGACGTGGCGCAGGCGCTGATAACAGCCAGCGACCTGCTGGGAGGGGTATGATGACGACCAACCTTCGCATTGCCTTCCTGCCGCTCAACGACGTGGCGGTTCTTGCCGCAGCGCGTGAGCAGGGGTTTGCCGAACAGGAGGGCCTGTCGCTTGATCTCGTGCGGACGACCAGCTGGGCAACGCTGCGCGACCGGCTCGTGTATGGACAGGTGCAGGCCGCGCATATGCTGGCTCCGCTGGCCGTGGCGGTAACATTGGGCCTGAGCCAGCAGCCGGCGGCGCTGGCCGCTCCGTTCAAGCTGGGCGTCAACGGCAACCTGCTGGTGATGGCGAAGGAGTTCGCCGCCGCTCTGGCTCCCGATCCGGTGGCGCGGCTCGCAGACCCGCTCGGCACGGCGCATGACTTTGCGGCCGCGATCGGGCTGTGGCGGCGCAAGCCCGTCATCGGCGTGGTTCACCGGTTCTCCAGCCACGCTCTGATACTGCGCTACTGGCTCTCCACCGCAGGCGTCGATCCTGATCGCGATGTGACCCTGCGCGTCCTGCCGCCATCGTTGATGGTCGAAGCGATCCAGGCTGGTGAGATCGACGGCTTCATCGCAGGAGAACCCTGGGGCAGCGCGGCTGTCGATTTAGGCACGGCGGAGGCGGTGGCCATCGGCCAGCGCATCTGGCAGCGCGGCGTCGAGAAGGTGCTGGCCTTTCGCAAGGCATGGCTGGAGGAGAATCCGGAGACGACCGACCGCCTGCTGCGCGCGCTCGCCCGGGCCGCCCTCTGGTGCGATGCGCCTGAGAACAGGGAAGCGCTGGCAGACATGCTCGCGGAAACACACTACGTCGGCCAGCCTTCCGAGCTGATCCTGCGCGGCCTGACCGGTTCCATCGTTCCGCGCGCCGGCGATGCGCCGGTTTCCAATCCGGACTTCATGCTTTTCTCCCGAGAGGCAACGCCTTTCCCCTGGCGCAGTCAGGCGTTGTGGATCTATTCGCAGCTCGTGCGCTGGAACATGGTCGAACCCTCTGCGGAGGCGGAGGGCAGGGCGGCCGCCGTGTTCCGGCCGGATGTCTACCGTCGCGCACTGGCCGGCAGCGACCTGCCGATGCCGGGCGCCAGCATGAAGCTGGAAGGCGCCGTGGCGGCGCCGCTCGGCGTGGGCTCGCGCAAGGGCGACCTGATGCTGGGCCCGGACAGGTTCTTCGACGGGCGGATCTTCGATCCTGAACGAATCGAAGATTACCTCGCCGGCTTCGAGAGGCCGGAACGGGGACAAACCTGAACACGATCTGGAAGGGGAAGAGAGTGCTATTTTGCACCTTGCCAGATCCGGCGAATCACCCGAATATATGAAGGTCGCGCGATGATGCGCGTGTAACTGGACAGGCGGTCCCAAGGACGGGACGCCATTCTCACTGAATTCGCAGCAAAGCCGCTGACCGGGCTCACCACCAGGGTGACGTCCGGGCCGCGGCTTTTTTCGTGCCCGTTTCATTTTTCATGGGGGACGTATCATGGCCACCGCATTCTGGCGACCTGACCAAGACCCTGCCGGCTCCCCGGCAGACGACGTTCGCAGCAAGCCTGCCGTCAGCTTCTGGCAGGCCGGCCACGCGCCGACGCTCATCGCAGCCTTCCTTTATTTCGACCTGGCCTTCATGGTGTGGGTCCTCCTCGGACCGCTGGCGCCCGAGATATCGAGAACCCTTGGCCTGACGCCCGCGCAAAAAGGACTGATGGTGGCGCTGCCGACCCTGGCAGGTGCGCTGCTGCGAGTTGTCAACGGCCTGCTTGTCGATCGCATCGGACCAAAGCGTGCAGGCGCGATAAATCAGGGCATCGTCATCCTCGGTCTGTTCCTTGCCTGGTCGACAGGCATCGACAGCTTCGGAGGCACCCTGGCACTCGGCCTGATTCTCGGCTTTGCGGGGGCAAGCTTCGCCATCGCGCTCCCGCTCGCGAGCCGGTGGTACCCGCCCGAACACCAGGGCAAAGCGATGGGACTGGCCGGTATGGGCAATTCGGGAACCGTCTTCGCCGCGCTGTTCGCCCCGACGCTCGCTAGACTGTTCGGCTGGAACGCCGTTCTGGGCCTTGCCTGCATCCCGTTGGCGCTTGTGCTCTGCCTGTACCTCGTGCTGGCCAAGGACGCGCCGAACCCGCCCGCACCACGTAAGCTGGTAGATTATGCCGCGCTTCTCAGACAGGCTGACGCGTGGTGGCTGATGGCGTTCTATGCAGTGACATTCGGTGGTTTCGTGGGCCTTGCGGCATCGCTCCCGATCTACTTCACCGATCAGTTCGGCCTCAGCACCGTGGTGGCGGGATATTGCACAGCAGGCTGCGTCTTTGCGGGATCGCTCGTGCGTCCGCTGGGCGGCGCGCTGGCAGACCGGATCGGCGGCGTGAAAGCGCTGATGATGGTCTACGCCGTCGCCGCCATCGCACTTATCGGTGTATCGCAGGCGTCGGGGCTTCCGTCAGCTCTCGCACTCTTCGTCGTGGCCATGTTGGCGCTCGGCACTGGAAATGGGTCGGTTTTCCAGCTTGTGCCTCAGCGTTTCCAGGCCGAGATCGGCGTGATGACGGGCCTTGTCGGCATGGCAGGCGGCGTAGGCGGCTTCTATCTCGCCAGTTCGCTCGGCCTTGCCAAGCAGTTCACGGGAAGCTTCGCGCCGGGTTTTCTGATCTTCGCCTGCCTTGCAGTCGTTGCCCTCGTCGCGCTGGCGAAGGTGAAGACCCGCTGGCGTGCGACCTGGAAAACCGCCGCGCGGATCTAGGCTGGTTGATCGTGGCGGCGGCTTGCATCCGAAGCTGCCGCCGGCCCAAACCTCTACGTGCTGAGGGCGCGCCCAAATGACAGTCATGATGAAAACGGTAGCTGCGCTGGCCATCGGAGGAGCCGCTTGTGCCGCATCCGCACGGGCGCAGGAGATCACGGTCACACCGATCGCGGAAGCGCGAATCCGCTACGAGACTGCCGAGCAGGATGACATTGTCGCAAGGGCTCATGCGCTGACCATGCGCGTTCGCGGAGGAGCCCGGCTCGCTCGCGGGGCGATCAGCGCCAGCATCATCGGCCAGGGCAGCCTCGCAGCGGTGGACACCTACTACGATGGACTGACCGGCGCCGCGTCGCGGCCGCTGGTGGCCGATCCGCAGAACATCGCGCTTTACATCGCACAACTGCAGTACAGCGTTCGGGATCTGACGGTGACCGCAGGGCGTCAGAAAATTGCGCTGGATGACGAGCGCTTCGTGGGCAATGTCGCGTTCCGCAACAACGCGCAGACTTTCGACGCCGTTCGGGCGGAGATTGCGCCCGCGCAGGGCCTGAAGCTTGACCTTTCCTACGTCTGGAGCGTGCGCACGATCTGGGGCATCGACGGTAAGGAGGGGCGCCAGCAGGCGGTCGGCGGCGATAGCGTCCTCGCCAATATCGGCTGGAAGACGCCGATTGGCACACTGACGGGGTTCGCCTATCTCGTCGATCAGGACGAGGCGGCAGTGCAGGGCTACCGCCTCTCAAGTCAGACATATGGCGCGCGACTTGCCGGTTCGCACGTCTTGGCGACATCCGTGAAGCTTGCTTACCAGGCGAGCTACGCGCGTCACTCCGACTGGGGCCGCAATCCCGGTGATTACCGTGCCGGGTACTGGCTGGCCGACGCTTCACTTGACGTGCATGGCTGGAAGATAGGCGCGGGGTACGAAGTGCTTGGCGCTGCAAAAGGTCGAGTGGCGGGTTCGCCCTTCACGAGCTTTCAGACCCCACTCGGCACCAACTTCAAGTTCCAGGGCTGGGCAGACAAGTTCCTGACGACACCGCCGGACGGCGTGCGCGACCTGTATGTGGGGGGCGGATATGGCGCCGGGCAGATGGGTTCGTTCTCCGCCGTTAGCCTGCAGGGGACCTGGCACCGCTTCGAGAGTGACCGGTTCGGCCAGCATTACGGTAACGAAATCGACCTTCTGGCGTCGGCGAAGGTGCGCGGGACGACCATTGCGCTGCGCTATGCCCACTACGAAGCCGAAACCCTTGCAACCGACACGGACAAGCTTTGGGTGCAGCTCGACTGGGCTATTTGACAAAAGCGACGTGAAAATCGCTTGAGCCGCCCGCCAGTTCCATTTATGTTGCAGCGCAAAGGGCAGTGTTGTCCTTCTCACATCGCCGAAATGTCCCGCTGAGGGGACGTGTAGGCACCGAATGATGGCAAGGCCGCCATCCTGATTCCCGGTTTCGCACCGGGGGTCTGGATGGCGGCCTTTTCTCGTTTTCAACTCCATTTCCCATGACAGCCGGAGTTTCGAACATGGACTTTCAGGACCGGATGGAACCGCAACAGACCCTCGCGACCGACTACGACGACGCGCTGGTCGTACCCTGCGACGATGTGCGCGAGCATCTGGTTGTCGTCGGCAACGGCATGGCCGGCTGCCGTGCCGTCGAGGAACTGCTGGCGCGTGACGCCGCCCGCTACCGGGTGACGATCTTCGGCGCCGAGCCGCACGTGAACTACAACCGCATCATGCTCTCGCCCGTGCTGGCGGGCGAGAAGACCTTCGAACAGATCGTCATCAACACGCGCGAATGGTATGACGAGAACGGCATCGATCTCATCACCGCCGATCCGGTCACCGCGATCGACCGCGCGGCAAAGACCGTCACCTCGCGTTCGGGCCGCACGATGCATTACGATCGCCTGCTGATCGCGACCGGCTCCGACCCCTTCATCATTCCGGTTCCCGGCAAGGACCTGCCGGGCGTCATCTCGTTCCGCGACATGAACGACGTCGATACAATGCTGGCGGCCGCCGAGGCCGGCAAGGCTTCCGGCGGCGGCTCGGCCGTGGTCATCGGCGGCGGCCTGCTGGGCCTCGAGGCGGCGCACGGCCTGACCCTGCGCGGCATGAAGGTCACCGTGATCCACCTGATGCCAACGCTGATGGAGCGCCAGCTGGACGAAGCGGCGGGCTGGCTGCTCAAGTCCGCGCTGGAAGCGCGGGGCCAGACCATCCTCACCGGCGCCGATACCGCCGAGATCTACGGCGACGGCAAGGTCGAGGGCGTTCGCCTCAAGGACGGTCGCGAGATTCCGGCCAGCCTTGTCGTCATGGCCGTCGGCATCCGCCCCTCCATTGCGCTGGCGCGGGAGGCGGGACTGGAGGTCAACCGCGGCATCAAGGTTGACGACCACATGGCGACGAGCGACCCTTCCATTTTCGCGGTGGGCGAGTGCGTCGAGCATGACGGACAGGTCTACGGCCTTGTCGCGCCGCTGTGGGACATGTGTCGCAGCCTTGCTGATGGCCTTACCGACCAGCACACGGGCTATCGCGGTTCGGTCACCTCGACGAAGTTGAAGGTGGCAGGGCTGGACGTGTTCTCGGCAGGCGACTTCTCCGGCGGAGATGGATGCGAGGACATCGTGCTGCGCGATGCCGCCCGCGGGGTCTACAAGCGCGTGGTGGTGAAGAACGACCGCATTGTCGGCGCCGTGCTCTACGGTGATACGGCAGACGGCGGGTGGTACTTCGATCTGCTCCGTAAGGGCGAGAACGTCGGCGAAATCCGAGACCTGCTCATCTTCGGCCAGGCGTTTGCTTCGGGCGGTGCTGCGCTGGACCCTAAGGCCGCCGTTGCGGCACTCCCCGCAGATGCGGAAATCTGCGGCTGCAACGGCGTCTCGAAGGGACAGGTTGTCAGTTGTATCGAGGCTGGAGCCTGCAGCCTCGATGCGGTGCGCGCGACCTGCAAGGCCTCGGCCAGCTGCGGACAGTGCACCAGCCTCGTCGAGAACCTGCTCGCGCTGACGCTGGGCGAGGAGGTGAAATCCGGCCCCAAGACCATGTGCAAGTGCACCAGCTTCACGCATGACGACGTGCGCCGCGAGATCGTGGCGCAGGACATGCGCTCGATACCGGAAGTCATGCACAAGCTGCACTGGTCGACGCCGGACGGATGCTCGTCTTGCCGCCCGGCGCTCAACTACTATCTGCTCTGCGCGCTTCCGGGCGAATACGTGGACGACCAGCAGAGCCGCTTCGTCAACGAGCGCATGCATGCCAACATACAGAAGGACGGCACTTACTCCGTCGTCCCGCGCATGTGGGGCGGCCTCACCAACCCGCGCGAGTTGCGCGCCATTGCTGACGTGGTCGAGAAGTACAACGCGCCCATGGTCAAGGTGACCGGCGGCCAGCGGCTCGACATTTTCGGCATCAGGAAGGAAGACCTGACCGCAGTCTGGGCAGACCTCAACGCAGCCGGGATGGTCTCCGGCCACGCCTACGGCAAGTCGCTGCGGACGGTCAAAACCTGCGTCGGTTCGGAATGGTGCCGCTTCGGTACGCAGGATTCGACCGGACTAGGGGTGAAGACGGAGCGAATGACCTGGGGCAGCTGGATGCCGCACAAGTTCAAGATCGCCGTCTCCGGCTGCCCGCGCAACTGCGCTGAGGCCACGATCAAGGATTTCGGAATCGTCTGCGTGGACTCCGGGTACGAACTCCACGTCGGCGGCAATGGCGGCATTCACGTGCGCGCCACCGACCTCTTGTGCAAGGTGAACACCGAGGAGGAAGCCCTCGAATACTGCGCCGCCTTCATCCAGGTCTACCGTGAGGAAGCGCGCTATCTCGAACGCACCGCGCCGTGGATCGAACGTGTCGGCGTCGCCTACGTGAAGTCCCGCGTGGTCGAGGACGAGGCGGGCCGCAAGGCGCTTGCCGACCGGTTCCACCACTCACAGCGCTACAGCCAGGACGATCCATGGGCGCAGCGCGCTGCGGGCGACCGTGCCGACCTGCACCAGCACCTCGAGCCCACACCCCTTACCCCTCAGGTACTCGAAGCGGCGGAGTGAACACAATGACCGACTGGATCGATATCGGAACTCTCAACGACATTCCTCAGCGCGGCGCCCGCACGGTCCGCCTTGAGGGGGAACCGGAGATCGCGGTGTTTCGCACCGGCGACGACAGGATCTTCGCGCTCGTCAACGAGTGCCCGCACAAGAAGGGGCCGTTGAGCCAAGGCATCGTCCATGGACATTCGGTTGCCTGCCCGCTGCACAACTGGAACATCGCGCTGGCGAGCGGCGAGGCGCAAGGGTCCGACAGCGGCTGCACCCCCACGATCGCCGTGCGCGAGGAAAACGGTCGCATTCTGATCGCGAGGCCTGCACCCATGAGGGATGCTGCCTGATGGGCGAGGCGGTCCGCACCACCTGCGCTTATTGCGGTGTCGGCTGCGGCATCTCGGCAACGCCCACGGGCGCGCGCGAGGTGACGATCCGGGGTGACGATGCGCACCCGGCCAACGGCGGGCGCCTCTGCTCCAAGGGAACGCACCTTGGCGAGACGATCGGGCTCACGGGCCGTCTCCTCCACCCGATGATCGGCGGGAGGCGCGTGCGCTGGGACAAGGCGCTGGACCTCGTGGCCAAGCGTTTTCGCGACACTATCGCCCGGCATGGGCCGGACAGCGTCGCCTTCTACGTCTCGGGCCAGTTGCTGACCGAAGACTATTACGTCGCCAACAAGCTGATGAAGGGCTTCATCGGCTCTGCCAACATCGACACCAATTCGCGCCTTTGTATGTCAAGCGCCGTCGCCGGTCATAACCGGGCCTTTGGCGAAGACGTGGTGCCCGCCGGCTACGAAGATCTGGAAAAGGCGGACCTCATCGTTCTGATCGGATCGAACACGGCATGGTGTCATCCGATCGTCTACCAGCGCATCCAGGCCGCGCGCGCCGAAAGGGGCACGAAGCTTGTGGTCATTGACCCGCGCCGAACCGAAACCTGCGAAGGCGCGGACCTTCACCTGCCACTGCGCCCCGGGAGCGACGTGGCCCTGATGAACGGCCTCCTTGCCTGGCTTGCCGAGCAGGGCATGGTCGACAAGCCGTTCATGGACAGCCACGTCGAGGTGCCGGAGGGTTTCTGGAAGCATCTGGGGACCGGCCACGACCTCTGGACCACAGCGAGGATTTGCGATCTCGATCCGGCGCTGCTGCGCCGGTTCTACGAGCTGTTCGCGGCCAACCCGCGCACGGTTACGATGTTCAGCCAGGGCATCAACCAGTCGATCCGCGGTACCGATCAGGTCAACGCGATCATCAACGTCCACCTTGCCACGGGGCGCATCGGCCAGCCGGGCGCCGCCCCGTTCTCAATCACCGGCCAGCCCAACGCGATGGGTGGCCGCGAGGTGGGCGGCCTCGCCTCGACACTGGCCGCCCACATGGACTTCGCGCCCGAAAACGTCGCGCGTGTTGGCCGCTTCTGGGCGGCGCCGGGCATGGCGACCAAACCGGGGCTCAAGGCAGTCGACCTGTTCCGCGCCATCGGGGAAGGCCGTATCAAGGCGCTGTGGGTCATGGCGACCAATCCCGCGGTCTCTCTGCCCGATGCCGCCACCGTGCGCGCCGCGCTGGAAAAGTGCCCCTTCGTCGTCGTCTCCGACGTCATTGCCGATACCGATACCACCGCCTATGCCGACGTGCGCCTGCCCGCTGCCGCATGGGGTGAGAAGGACGGCACCGTCACCAATTCGGAACGCACGATCAGCCGCCAGCGTCCCTTCATGGATCTGCCAGGTGAGGCAAAGCCCGACTGGTGGATCATCAAGGAAGTGGCCCGCCGGATGGGCTGGTCAGGCGAGTTCGCCTATGACACGCCCGCCGATATCTGGCGCGAGCATGCGCGTCTCACCGCCTATCAGAACGATGGTGCGCGCGTGCTCAACCTCGCCGACCATGCGGCGATCGGCAACTCCGCCTACGAAGCGATGGAGCCGTTCCGCTGGGGCGGTACGCCCTTCGCCGACGGTCGTTTTCCGACGCCGAGCGGCCGCGCGCGCATGATCAAGGTTGGGCAGATGGAGCTGCAGGCGCCGCTCGCCGACTGGCCGCTGACGCTCAACACCGGGCGCTATCGTGACCAGTGGCATACGATGACCCGGACCGGACTGGCTCCCAAACTCGCGCGTCACCGCGAGGAACCGCTCGTCGAGGTTCACCCTGAGGACGCTGCCGCGCTGGACATGAAGCATGGCGATCTTGCCCGTGTCTCGACCCCGCAAGGAAACAGCACCTTTCGCGTCCTCCTGAGTGAAGGCCAGCGACCGGGCGAGATATTCACACCGATCCACTGGACCGACCAAGTGTCCACCGGCGGCCGCACCGGCCTGCTGCCACGCCCGCTGGTGGATCCGCACTCCGGCCAGCCTGGGTTCAAGTCCACCCCCGCCGCGCTCGCGAGGGTGGACACCGAATGGAAAGGCTTCCTCATCCTGCGCGGAGACGAGCCTGCTCGCGTGCCCTGCCTTTGGGCAACGCGCGTGGCGGTGCCCGGCGGCGCCCTCTATGAGGTCGCCGGCAACGGCGACCCGTCCCGCATCGAATTCTGCCTGCCCAAGGGCGAGCGGATCGAGGCTATCGACGACACCCGAGGTACGCGCCGCGTCGCGGTGATCGTCGAGGGGAGGCTGGCGGGCGTGCTGTTCGTCACCCGCACCGGTATTCTGCCCCCGCGGAACTGGCTGATCGGGCAACTGGCCGTGGAGGGAGTCGGGGCTACCGTGCTTGCCGCGCGCGGGCCCGGCAACCAGCCCGACAAGGGCGCGACTGTGTGCGTATGCTTCGACATCGGCCTCAACCAGATCGTGACCGCCATCCGTGAACAGCGATTGGTCGATGTGGCCGGAGTAGGCAGGGCGCTTGGCGCGGGCACCAACTGCGGATCATGCCGCCCCGCTCTCGCCAGGATAGTCACCCAGACCAACGAGGAGGTTCTCGATGCCGCAGAATGATGGCAACCATGAGCTTATCGCACCCGGCGAAGTCTGGCTGGTCGGAGCAGGGCCGGGTGATCCGGACCTGCTTACCCGCAAGGCGGAGAAATTGATCCGCGCCGCCGAAGTCGTCTTCTACGATGCGCTGGTGGGTCCCGGCGTGCTTGCGACGATTCCCGGCGGTACGGAGCGGGTTTGCGTGGGCAAACGCTCCGGGCGTCACTCGAAGGATCAGCCGACGATTGACCGCATGCTTGTCGAGGCTGCGCTCGCGGGACGTCGCGTCGTGCGCCTCAAGGGCGGGGATCCGGCGATGTTCGCCCGGGCGACGGAAGAGATGGCGGCGCTACGCAAAGTCGGCGCACCCGTACATGTCTGCCCGGGTATCACGGCCGCCAGCGCCGTGGCTGCTTCAGCAGGCATGTCGTTGTCGCTGAGAGGAATTGCCCGCCGGGTGCAGTTCGTCACCGCCCATTGCCGCAGCGGGCAGCCACTTGATCTGGATTGGCCGGCGCTGGCCGATCCCGCCTGCACCCTGGCAGTATACATGGGGCGGGAGGCGGCACCTGAACTCACCGCCGCGCTGATGGCGGCGGGCCTGCCAGGTGCCACCCCGGCGCTGGTCACCTGCGACGCCTCGCTCCCGACAGAACAGCAACTGCGCACCCGCCTCGATCTGCTGCCGCTGGTGACACAGGCCTTCGCCGATGATCGGCCCACGCTGATACTCATCGGCGAGGCCGTCGGACAGGCGCTGGTACATACGCCGGCGCAGGGCGAAGAGGCACAGATCCTGCCTGCGTGAGGGCAGGAACGGACTAGCGGGGCCGCCACGCCTCCAACTGCGTCAGGATGTCGCTTGTGATCTGTTCCGTTGAGAAGCCGGTCAGGTCACGGTGCCGTCCATCGCTGCCGCCTTGAGCTGAAAGCATCCAGGTCATGCTGCGGCGGCCTTCCGGTGCGTCGAGCGCGGTATAGGCGGCGAGGGGACGCTGCCGGGGGGAGAGCCGGTAACTGAAAACGCGCTCCGGCGCGAAAGTAATCGTGATGGAGGTCCAATCTTCCCCGCTGTCAACCTGGCTGTCGGCCCACCCTTCCGCCACCATAACCTCGCACACGCTGCGCAGCGCCGGCACGCCGTTGACTTCCATTTGACGGAGGACTTCCTTGCGGCTGGCGGGCACGAACAGGCGCTTCAGGCGCTCACCCACCGGTGGCGCTTCTTCTGAAAGGGCGACGCCGGACAGGTCCGCTCCGGCCTGCCTGACGAGGCCGAACGCCAGCAGGAGCATGATGATGCAGAAGGGCAGCGCGGCCAGCAGCGTCGCGGTCTGCAGCGCGCCGAGCCCCCCTGCCAGCAGAAGCAGGGTCGCCGTCACGCCGAGCAGCAGGCACCAGTACACCCGCTGCCACCGCGGAGTCTCGTCGGCCCCGCCGGATGCAAGCGTGTCGATCACCAAGGCACCGGAATCGGCAGAGGTGATGAAGAACACGCCCACCAGCAGAATTGCGAGCGTCGATGTGAAACCTGCAGCAGGCAGGTATTCAAGGAACTTGAACAGTGCGGTGGAGAGGTTCGCCTGCACCGCATCGGCAATCCCACCGGCCGCTCCCCCGAGGTCGAGCGCTATCGCGGTGTTGCCGAAAACCGTCATCCATAGGAAGGTGAACGCCGCAGGCACGAATAGCACGCCCACGATGAATTCACGGACGGTGCGGCCGCGCGAAATGCGGGCGATGAACATGCCAACGAAGGGCGACCAGGCAATCCACCAGGCCCAGTAGAACAGCGTCCAATCCGCCATCCACGCACGCGGCTCGTAGGCATAGAGCGTGAAGGTGCGCATGATGAAATGGTCGAGGTAAAGCCCGAAGTTCTGGACGAGCGCGTTCATCAGGAACAACGTCGGCCCCCATAGCATCACGAACACCATCAGCAGGACCGCGAGCGCAAGGTTGAGCTCTGACAACCGGCGGACTCCGCGATCGGCACCGCTGAGCACCGAGAGGCTTGCCGCGCCCATCACCACAGCGATCACCGTGACCTGCGAGCCCACCGTGTCCGGAAGCCCGTATATGTAGGCAAGACCGGCGGTCATCTGTGACACGCCGAAGCCTAGTGAGGTCGACACGCCGAACACGGTTCCGCACACACCAAAAATGTCGATCGCGTCCCCGATCGGCCCCCTGATCCTCTTGCCGAAGATCGGGTGAAGCCCCGAACGTAAAGTCAGTGGCAGGCCCTTGCGATAGGTGAAGTAGGCCAGGCTCAGGCCGACAAGAGCGTAGATCGCCCAGGCATGAACGCCATAGTGGTGGAAGGTGAGGGCCATCGCTTCCCGAGCGGCCGCCATGGTGCCGGGCGCGACGTCGGGCGGCGCGATGTAATGCTGGATCGGCTCGGCGACCGCGAAATACATCAGCCCGATGCCCATTCCCGCAGCAAACAGCATGGCCAGCCAGGAGACATAAGGGAAATCGGGCTCAGCGTCGTCCGGGCCCAGACGAAGCTTGCCGGCGGGCCCGAAACCCAGCGCGAGCGCGACGCCGACGAAGATCGCGACGCAGGCCACGTAGAACCAGCCGAAGGTCTCGATAACCCAGCTCTGAGCGGCCTGGAACGCGGCGCCGGAGGCGCCGGGCGCCAGAAGCGTCGCAATGAGCAGGGCAGCAATCGTTGCGGAAGCGCCCCAGAAGACGCGGGGGTTCATCGTGCGGTTCGCCATGGGGGTCAAGATAGACGCAACATGGCACAATGTTAAATGCTGCGTCCTTGCCTTCGAATTATGCTCCCTAAGGCTAAGCCAACATCCAGATCGCCGCGCCGAGCGCCAGCGTGGCAGCCACGAGCGCGCCTGTCATGAGGCGCATTTTCATAGGACGCAGGGTTCGGATCTGATGCGCTTCCAGGCGTGAGATGATGCTGCATGCACGGCGCTCTGCAGATACGAAGATGAAGATCGCGATCAAAAGGAAAGCGGTGGCGATCGCCTTTGGTACCCAAACCGGCTGCAGGGCCTTGAACAGAGCATTGAACCCGAGGCCAATGCCCACTGAGGCCATGCCCGTGCGGACCCACCCCGCAAAGCTGCGTTCGTGTGCGAGAATGGTCCGATCCTCGGCCAGCGACGTGCGGGTCTCCGCCAGTTCGTTACGGTCTTCCTCAGCCAAGGCGCCCTCCGATCCCCGCGTCAGCCGGGGCGCCACTCGCCAAGAGTGCTGCCATCCGACTCTTCGAAAGCCACGCGATCGAGATGAGCAGCCACGATGCAGACGGGGCGCTGGTCCGGCCCGGCAGCGCGGCAGGCGATAGCTTTATCGTTGGGGAAAGCCGTGACGCGCCCTTCGAGCACCATGCGAAAGCCCGCCTTCGGCCAGGTCAACGGTGCTTCGTCCGTTGCATGCACCGTGTACTCATAGGCACGACCGTTGCGACGGCCCAGCCTTGACCCGCCGGCTTCGAACACCGCCGCGATCCCCAGCGTCTGTGGAGAGGCAGGAGAGGAGCCTGTCTGCAATGGATCGGTCTGCACCGCCGGGCAGGTTTCCGAGCCCAACCAGGGGTAGGGAATCCAGAAGCCTTCAACAGCCTCCCACTTGGCCGAAGTGCCGGCTTTTGCCAGCAAGGTGGAACCTGCCCAATCCCCCGGCATCATGCGCAGCTGAATTGCTTTGCGGTCCACCGTCCAGTCGGCTGCGGCCAGGCCGCTTTCCTCAGCAGATCCTTCCTGCGCGGTTCCCGCGCCGCCACACCCGAATGGAAGGCGCACGGAAAAGCTGCGTCCAACCAGCGGGTCCTTTTTCCGGGAAACATCGCCGGCAGAGTATGCGGATGCGGCCTCCCTCGCAGCGGCCACGAGGTCGCTCCGCGTCAGGACGGGCGGGCGGGCCGGCACGACGGAACCGACCGGCTTCTCCTGCAAAGCAGGGGAATCATCCTGAACCTTCCTGGCGGAGGTATCAGCCGCTTCCTGTCCGCAGCCCGCGAGAATGCAAGCGGCAATCGCCGTCGTCAGCATGCTTGACGCGGCCCTGAGGCGGGAGATCGTTGCTGGTTTGAGGTGAAGCATCGTCAGGCAGTAGCATCCAGGCTGGCATAATGGGAGCGCTGCGCCCTTAAAGCTTGACGTTGCGCCGAGGGCAAGGTTTGCCCGCACAATGAGTTTCAACCAAATCCTGGCGCTGGTCGTCCTCGTTGCCGTCGTGGGCGTGCTGATCCACGGCAAATTGCGCGCGGAAGTGGCTGCGCTGACGGCCGCTGCATCGTTGATGCTGACCGGGGTGGTACGCCCGGTGGAAGTGCAGGGAGCCTTTGCAAGCCCGGCCATCATCGCCCTCGCCTGCCTCTTCATCATCGCCTATGCGATCGAGCTGTCCGGGCTCCTCGGCCTGCTGATCCGCCAGGCAACCCGAATGTGTACTCGTCTGGGCAGTGCAGGACTGTGGATAGTGCTGGCGATGTGCGGAGCGGCATCGGCGGTGCTGAACAACACCCCCATCGTCGTGCTTGCCGCGCCAGTGGTGAAGGATGTCGCCACATCGCTGCAGTTGTCACCAAAGCGATTCCTGATCCCGCTCAGCTACATTACCATCCTGGGCGGTGCCTGCACCCTGATCGGCACCTCCACCAACCTGCTCGTCAACGACATGGCCCGCAACGCAGGGCAGCCGGTATTCAGCGTTTTCGAGATAACACCCGTCGGCCTCATCATCGCGGCAGCCGGGGCGCTGTATCTCTTTCTGGTCGGCGGACGCTTGCTGACTCACAGCGACGCCAACGGACAATCAACGTCGCCTCACCTGCACGAGCAGACTGGCGACGGTATGTTAGGCGATGCGGAACTTTTCGCCGTCGACAAGGCCTTCGATCCGAAGAAGGCGCTCATCTCGCTGGCGGTTTTTCTGGGGGTGGTGGTCTCGGCCGCAATCGGGGTTACTTCAATCGCCGCAGCGGCATTCGCGGGGGCTGTGCTGCTGATACTGCTGAAGGTGATCAGTCCCGAGGAGGCCTATGCCGGTCTTCGCCCCGAGGTGCTGCTCCTGATCGCCGGAATGGTGGTGGTCGGCCTGTCGATCGAGATCACGGGGCTTGCGGCAACGGGGACGGCGCTTCTGATCGACTTCATCGAGCCGTTCGGACCACTTGTCGCCCTTGCCATCCTCTATGGCGCGACACTCTTCATCACGGAGTTCCTCTCGAACGCGGCCGTGGCGGTCCTGCTCACGCCGGTGGCGGTCGCATTGGCGGAAAGCCTTGGCGTGGCGCCGCGCCCGTTCCTCGTCGCGGTAATGATGGCCGCCAGCGCCGCATTCGCGACCCCGTTTGGCTACCAAACCAACGTGCTCGTCTTCCAGATTGGAGGATACAGGTACATGGATTTCGTACGCGTGGGAGTGCCGCTAAACCTCATCACCTGGATCGTAGGTGTGATCGCGATCCCCGTATTTTTCCCGTTCTGACCGAAGTCCGCACACCTAAGGGGCAGCGTCAGCGCAGCCAGACGCCTACGAGAGCGGCAAGGCTGACCAGCATGAGAAACCCGTTCACCGCGATGAGGATGGCGGGCGGCAGCCGCGGGGTGTCAGGCGTTGGTGGGGCAACACGGATCATCTCTCGCCGGACGGCGACGAAGAAGCAGAAGCCGCTGAACAGGATGAGAAGGCTTCCGGTGGCCAGCGCCAGCCCCTGCGGGACCACGCCCTCGAGTAGGGCGCCGGCTCCGACACCCGAGGCGAGGGCCGCAACCCCGGTCCGCACCCAGGCCGCATAGGTCCGTTCAGCGGCGAGCACGGTCCGGTCTGCCGCCAACTCCGTCCGGCGGTCGGCGCTGTCGACCTGCTGGTCCGCGCTTTCCTCAAGTTTCGCCGCGCTCTTCTCGAGCTTTCCCTGCCCGGATGCCGGGCGCATCTGTTCTCCTGCCATGGCAAGGCAAACGCACCGCGGCCGCCCAGGCTGCAACCGCTGCGTCGAATGGCCTGCAGTTCGGTGCTCCGGCTCCGGCCTTGCTCATCGGAGAACCGTTCATGCCCCGGTGGCAAGCCGGTGCTCGGGTACGATGACCGGCCAGCTTCCGGTGTTGTCGGTCCGGGCGGTGATACCATAGACCGATCTCAGCCTTGCCGGGGAAAGCACGTGGAGCGGCGGGCCCAGCGCGCCGACCTCACCACGATCAAGAAGAAGGAGGCGATCGCAAAACCGCGCCGCCATGGTAAGATCGTGCAGGACCGCGATGACGAGCTTGCCGGCTCGCGCCTCGGCAGCGAGCAGTTCCATGACGTCGATCTGATGGCCGGGATCAAGCGATGCGAGAGGCTCGTCTGCGACGAGTACAGGGGCCTGCACCGCCAGGGCGCGGGCGAGCATCACACGGGCTCGTTCACCACCGGACAGCTCTGTCGCGAGGCGCCCCCGTAGATGAGCCACATCGGCCTGCTCCAGCGCGGCTTCGATGATGGCGCTGTCTTCGGGGGAGATGGCGGAGAAAGGGGCGAGGTGCGGAAGCCGGCCCAGGGCGACCAGACACTCGACGCTGAGTGGCCAATGCAGTGTGTGCCCCTGGGGCAGGTACGCGACCGACCGCGCGACCTGGCGGCGTGACAGCCCTGCAACCGGGCGCCCGTCAAGAAGCACTGCCCCGCGGGCCGGTTTCAGGAGGCCGAGAAGCGCGCGCACCAGCGTGGTCTTGCCTGCGCCGTTTGGACCGAGGATGCCGACAAGCATGCCGGGCGGAAATGTCGCCGTAACGCTGTTCAGGATCGGGCGCGGTCCGACGGAGACGCACAGATCGTCAAGGTGGATCGTCACCATACACGGCGTTCCTTCAGAAGGTGAGCAAGGAAGACCGGCACGCCCAGGAAGGCGGTCACGATTCCAAGCTTGAGTTCGTTGTTGGTGGGAATGAGCCTCACGCCCGTATCGGCACCCGTAAGCAGGACTGCGCCCGCGAGGAACGAGGGCAACAGGATGGCCGAGGGGCTGCGATCGGTGAGAGGACGGATGAGGTGAGGCACAATGAGGCCGACGAAACCGATCGAGCCGGACACCGCCACGGCTCCGCCGACGCCGATGCTGATGCCGAGGAGCAGGCGAATGCGGGTGCGGCGCAGATTGACGCCCAGCGCCTGCGCGCTGTCCTCCCCCAGGCTCAAGGCATCCAGCGAACGCCCGTCCAGCAGCAGCAGTCCCGATCCAAGAACCACGCAGGGCACGGCAAGCCATACATGCTCGATTGACCGGTTCTCCAAAGAGCCGAGCAGCCAGGTCGTGATTTCCATGGCTGCGAACGGGTTGGGCGACAGATTGAGCGCAAGGCTGATGCCCGCTCCAGCCAGGGTGGAGAGCGCTATGCCTGCCAGGATGAGCGACAGCGGGCTCTGGGAACGGCCGGCGAGGGCGAAGAGCGATGCGAGCGCCACAATGCTCCCGCCGATAGCCATGAGGGGCAGGACGAGGACATGCAGATCCGAAAAGCCAAAATAAAGCGCGCCGACGGCACCCAGCGCCGCGGCATTGGACGCGCCAAGGACTGAGGGTTCGGCAAGCGGATTGCGCAGGTAGCCTTGCAGCACGGCACCCGCGAGCCCCAACATGCCGCCGACTGCCAGACCGAGAATGGCGCGGGGAAGGCGAAGGTCGAACAGGATCGCAGTGGCCACAGGATCGCCGCTGCCGAGAAGCGCCGACCACAGCCGGGTCAGGCTGATGGCGGCGGGCCCCACCATCAGCGAGCCCAGCAGCATCAGGGTCGCCGCGACCGCCAGCAGGGGGACAAGAATAGCGCGGCGCGTGTCAGGTCTTCGATACATGGCAACAGGCACCTCGCATTGGATTGGTGACCCCGTCACGCTTGTGTCCCGGGGTTGCTCGATTATGGGGAATGGCATGTCGCCATTCTCGGAAACGCTGCGCCTTGCCGGGCTCGCCCTGATCGGTTCGCTGCTGCTGACAAGCTGCGGCTCGTCGCCGTCCCCGTCCGGGAAGGGGCCGAGCGGGCAAGACGACGCGTGGCCGGAAGGGAAACCCAGCCGAATCGTGTCGCTCAACCTGTGCGCGGATCAGTACCTCCTGGCTCTGGCCGATCGTGAACAGATCGCCGGGCTGACCCGTAATGCGCCGGATCCGGCCATGTCGGCTGCGGCGTCCCAGGCGAGGGGCCTGCCCATTCTCAAGGGCAGTGCAGAGGAAGTCGCCGCGATCGAGCCGGATCTGGTGCTGGGCGCTTCCAAGCGCCGCTCGGACATGCTGGCAGGCCTGCCGCGCGGCAGTTACCGGACAATCGAACTTCCGACAGCACGGAGCTTCGCCGATATCGTGGTCCATATTCGGCAGGTCGCCCGGGCGGTGGGTCATCCGGAGCGTGGAGAGGCGCTGATCGCGAAGATGGAGCGCGATCTGGCTGCAATTCATATGGCGAATGTCGACAGGGTCGCCGCCTACTACCAGCGCCGTGGCTTCCTCACGGGTACGGGGACGTTGGTGGATGATCTCATGCAGCGCAGCGGCGTCACAAATCTTGCCGAGAAACTGGACAAGCCGATACTTGCCCAACTCAGCCTCGAAGAACTGATCGAGGCCCGGCCCGATTACCTGATCGTGGAAAGCGACAGCGACGAAGTGGTCGATCAGGGCACCGAGATGCTCAACCACCCGCTTCTGAAGGACATTCCGCGCATTCGCCTGCCGCAGGCGTGGACGGTTTGTGGCGGGCCGGCTTACGTCGATGCGGCGCGCAGCCTGTCCCGGCAACTTGCAGAGGCTGAGAAAGCGCGGCTCAACGCTCACTGACGCGATCCTGCCAACACTCGCGCGCCTGCCAGCCGCGACGGTCCAGTTCAGGCCGGTCGGAGGGCTCCTCGGGGTACCCGATGCAAAGCAAGGCCACGAAGTGCCACTCCGGCGGGGTGCAGAGGAGCTGGTTCACGACGGCCGCCTCCAGGATCGAGATCCAGCCAAGGCCGATGCCTCGGCTGCTCGCAGCGAGCCACAGCGTGTGGATCGCAAGAACGGTCGAATAGCGTAGAGCTTCGGGCATCGTCCGGATGCCAAGGCCGTGTCCCGCAGACGGCCGTTCATCGGAATAGACCGCGACGATCTCGGGGGCTTCGCGCACACCATGCAGCTTGAGCGCGTTGTACAACGCCTGGCACTCGCCCTCGTAAGCCTGTCCCGCCTCCATGGCGGTCTCGTCGACATGCCGCGCAAGCGCGACGCGCAGATCAGGGTTGCGCACACGCACGAAGCGCCAGGGCTGGGCGTTGCCGACGGACGGCGCAAAGCGGGTCAGGGCGAACAACTGCTCCATCTCCGCTTCCGGCACAGGTCGACGTTGGAAATGCCGGACGTCGCGTCGCCACTCCAGCAGGGTTTCGAGCGCGCAAGCGGGAGAAGTCCGGCCGTCGTCAGGCGTCGAAACGTCAACAGAGGTCAAAACTCGATACCGGCCTGGGCCTTGATACCCTGCTCCCGGAAAGGATGCTTCACCAGCGTCATCTCCGTCACGAGGTCCGCCATGTCGATCAGCGCCGCCGGAGCGTTGCGGCCGGTGACGATCACGTGAGTGTCCGCAGGCTTGGCACGCAGCACCTCCAGGACTTCGTCGAGAGGAAGGTACTCGTAGCGCAGGACGATGTTGAGCTCGTCCGCCAGCACCATGTCGTAGGTTGGGTCGGCTATCATACGCCGGACTTCCTCCCAGGCGGCACGTGCCGAGGCGATGTCCTGAGCGCGGTTCTGCGTGTCCCAGGTGAAGCCGTCACCCATCGGCCTGAATTCGACATGTTCAGGGAACCGGCCGAACACCGCCTTCTCGCCGGTATCCATGGCGCCTTTCACGAACTGGACGACACCGACCTTCTTACCGTGGCCTATAGCACGCAGCACCATGCCGAGCGCAGCCGTGGTCTTGCCCTTGCCCTTGCCGGTATGGACGATCAGCAGGCCTTTTTCAGCGGTCCGCGCCGCCATGATCCTGTCGTGCGCCGCCTGCTTCTTTTTCATCTTGGCGGCGTGCTGTTCCTCGGTCCGTTCGGCCATCGATCATTCTCCTGCAAGCTGGGCGAGCTTCATGCGCGCGCTGTTGGATTTTGGTTGCCACAGGCCGCGGTCCAGAGCTTCGGCGAGCCTTGCCGCCGTCTCGCGCAAGGCAGCCGGATTGGCCTCGGCCATGAAGGCGCGGACCGCCTCGTCCTCTATGAAGGCCGCGTAGACCGCATCGAAATGGTGGTCGCGCACGGCATGGGTGGTGGCGGCAAAGCCGAAGAGGTAGTCGACCGACGCGGCGATCTCGAAGGCGCCCTTGTAGCCGTGCCGCATGACCCCCGCGATCCATTTGGGATTGGTCACGCGGGCACGCACGATGCGGCCGATCTCATCTTCGAGCGTACGGATGACCGGCCGTTCCGGACGGCTGTGATCGTTGTGGTACGCCTGTGGCCGCCTGCCCGAGAGATGCTCCACCGCCGCAGCGATCCCGCCCTCGAACTGGTAGTAGTCGTCGCTGTCGAGCAAGTCGTGCTCTCGGTTGTCCTGGTTCTGCACGATGGCATCCGTCTGGACGAGGCGGCGGGTGAACAGGTCCCGCTCGGCATCGCCTTCGGTGCCGGCCCCGTAAGCATAGCTACCCCAATCGAGGTAGACGTTCGCGAGGTCGGCACGCTCGTGCCAGATCTTCTCGTCGATCATGGCCTGAAGCCCGGCGCCGTACGCCCCCGGCTTCGATCCAAAGACGCGAAACCCCGCGCGCATGCGGGCGGTCTCAGACGGGTCACCGGCTTCGATGAGATGAACCGTTTCGGCCCGGTGCCGCGCGGCGGCGGGATTGTCCTCAGGCCCCTCGTTCAGGTCCATGACGGCGCGAGCGGCGCTGTCGAGAAGCGCCATCTGCTCGGGGAAGGCATCGCGAAAGAAGCCGGAGACGCGGAACGTGACGTCGACCCGAGGGCGACCAAGCTCGACCACTGTCATGATCTCAAAGCCGATGACCCGCCCCGAGGTCCAGTCCCAGCGTGGCCTAACACCCATCAGTGCGAGGGCCTGCGCAATGTCATCCCCGCCGGTGCGCATGTTCGCGGTGCCCCAGGCGGAGAGCGCGACTGCCCTGGGGTATTCGCCCTCGCGCTGAAGGTAATCCTCCACAAGGAGCTGTGCCGAGCGATAGCCAAGATCCCAGGCGGTGGCGGTGGGGACGGCGCGGGTATCGACCGAAAAGAAGTTGCGCCCTGTGGGAAGCACTTCGGGCCGGCCGCGGGTGGGCGCACCCGACGGTCCGGGCATGACAAAACGGCCATCAAGGCCGGCGAGGAGAGCGGCGGTCTCGGCAGGTCCGCAGGCATCGACGCGTGCGGCAAGGTCGCCAAGGACGCGCGACATGACAGCCTGCGAGGAAGGGCCGGGGGGAGCCACTCCCTCAACGAGGGCGGCGGCCAGCAGCTCGAGGCGCTCGATAGTGTCGCCGCAGGTTCGCCAGGGAGACGCCGAGATATCCGCCAGAACGGGGGGCCTGTCGCCCGACCAGGGAGTGGCCATCGTGCAGTCCAGCGGATCGAAGTCGAGCTCCAGATCGGCCGCCATCGCACGCAGCAGCGACGCCTGACCGGGATGGTCATAGCCGCGAGGGGTACGGGCCAGCGCGACGAGCAGATCGGTGCGCTGGCGTCCCTTTGGGGAGCGAGTGAACACGTGCAGCCCGTCACGGATCTGCAGTTCTTTCAGCTCGCAGAGGTAATTGTCGAGCGCTGCCAGCGCGTCCTCGCCATCGCCCACGGCGCCCGCATCCATATCGAGCCCCTGCGCACGGGCCAAAGCGAGGATCTCGGTCCTGAGGTGACTGATCCGTCGTGGATCCATTCCGGCAGCGAGATAGTACTCGTCCACCAGCGCCTCGAGTGCCTTGAGAGGCCCGTAACTCTCCGCCCGCGTCAGCGGCGGGGTCAGGTGGTCGATGATGGCAGCCCCGATGCGGCGCTTGGCCTGGGTGCCTTCGCCGGGATCGTTGACGATGAAGGGATAGAGCTGGGGGACGGGCCCCGCGCAGATCTCCGGGAAGCAGCTATCCGAGAGTGCCAGCGCCTTGCCGGGCAGCCATTCAAGGTTCCCGTGCTTTCCAACGTGGACGATGGCGTGCGCCGCGAAGACAGTGTTCAGCCAGAAATGGAAGGCCAGATAGCCATGCGGCGGTACGAGCGCGGGATCGTGGTAGGTGCTCTTGGGATCGATGTTGTAGCCGCGCGCAGGCTGCACCGCGACGACGACATGCCCGAAGCGATGCGCCGGAAGCTGGAAGGCGCCATCGCCGAAGAACGGATCGTTGTTCGGCTCACCCCACCGCGCGACCACCGCTTCGCGCACGCTTTCGGGGAGGCGGGCGAACCGCACGCGATAGTCCTCAAGCGACAGGCTGATCTCGCGTCTGCGCATCCCTGAGCCCGACGCGTTGGTGATGCCGCCCAACAGGACGTCCATGAGCGCCGGGCCGTCCAGCGGAGCCCCGTCGATCCGATATCCCGCTCCACCGAGCGCGGCGAGGATGGCGGCCGCACTGGCGGGAGTGTCGAGGCCGACACCGTTGCCGAGCCGCCCGTCACGATTGGGATAATTCGCCAGCACAAGCCCGACGCGGCGCTGCGCGGCTGGAGTACGGCGCAGAAGAGCCCAGTTGGCGGCAAGATCGGCGACGAAAGCCACGCGGTCCGGCAGGACTTTGGGAACCACGATTCCGCATTGGGTACGCTCGTCGAAGCGTTCCGCCGCCTTGAAGGCGACAGCGCGCGCGAACAGCCGTCCGTCGACTTCCGGAAGCGCGACGTTCATGGCGAGATCGCGTGGCCCCAGCCCGCGCGCGCTGCCGTTCCAGTCCTCCGCGTCCATGCCTGCGAACACGGTCTGGAGGATGGGGCAGTCGGCCTGTTCGAGCACGCTCGCCTGCCGCTGCTCGCCGGGGGAAGAGGCTGCGAAGGACGTCGTGTTCAGGATCACGTCGGGCCGTGCTTCGGCGATCACGCCGCGCAGCCAGTCGACGGCGAATGGCTCCCGCAGCGAACGGACATGTACGGAGAGGACGTTGAGGCCCCGCGCGACCAGCGCACGCACAAGCGCGTCGATGGCATCAAGCGTGCCGGCCATCATCAGCGCTCGGTAAAAGCACACCAGCGCCACCGGACGCCCGGCGATCCAGTCCGCCCGGACATCGGCTATGCTCGGGTGTTCGTTTCCGGCGAGATAGAGCCCCGCATCGGCGATCGTGACGGGTTCATCCGGCGGGCCTGCGTCCCTCCCGATCAGCCGTGCGGCATGGCGCAGGAAGCTGGCGGCATTGGCGACACCGCCCTGGCGCAGATAATCCCTCAGGCGCTCGTTGATGTGCTTGGGAAGGGTGGACGCCGCATCGAGCGCTGGGTCCGGCTCGCGGCCATCCGCAATGGCGGCAAAGACAATCCCGTGCTCGCGCGCGGTCCGGGCGATCTCGTCCACTCCATAAGGCCAGTAGGATTTTCCACCCAGAAGCACGACGCAGACGAAGCGGGCCTTGGCTATGACCTTCTCGACATAGAGATCGACCGAATAGGGATGCTTGAGCTGGAGCAGGTTGGCGAGCCGTATCGATGGCGCGCTATCGCCCAGTGCCGCGGCCGCCTTGGCGAAGCATGCGAGTTCGCTGTCCGCGACCGTGAGAAACACGATCTCGCCCGGGCTCTGGTCGAGGTCGATCGCTTCGTCGCCGTTGGAGACGGTCCCCGGGGTCGCGGATAGCAGGTGCATCAGGCTTGCGCCCCTGCCGGTTGACCCGCCAGGATCGGCGCCAGCGCCGCGCTGATCGCGGCCCGGTCGAGCCCCTTCTGGCCGATGACCACGAGTTGCGACAGCCGTATTTCATCCGGCTTCCACGCGCGGTCGAAGTAATGCTGGATACGCGGGCCCACCGCTTGGATCACCAAGCGGGCGGGGCGGCCTTCCACCGCGACCATGCCCTTGACGCGCAGGATGTCATGCTCGGCGATCAAGGCGGCAAGCGCGGCAAGCAGCGCGTTGCTCCCGGTGGGCTCCCCACCCTTGACGACGAAGCTCTCAAAGTCGTCGTGATCGTGATCGGGGTCCACGTCATGGTGGGAGGGACGCGTGTCAAGGTCGTCCTCCGCCGCCGCGGTGATGCCCAGCAGCGCGCCGATATCGACGGCGCCGTAATCGGCCCGCACGATCTTCACTCCGGGACGCGTCTCGCCCGCGATCTGGTTCTGAACCGCCGGCAGCACCTCCGCGTCGACGAGGTCGGTCTTGTTGAGCACGACCATGTCGGCACAGGCCAGCTGATCCTCGAACAGCTCTTCGAGCGGACTTTCGTGGTCGAGGCTGGGATCGGCTGCCCGCGCTGCCGCCAGCGCCGCTTCGTCGGTCGCGAAGCGGCCAGCGGCAACGGCATCAGCGTCGATCAGGGCGACCACCCCGTCCACTGTCGCGCGGGTGCGGATGTCGGGCCACTGAAAGGCCTTCACCAGCGGCTTGGGAAGCGCCAGACCCGAGGTCTCGATGATGATGTGCTCGGGCGGGTTCGGGCGGTCCAGCAGCTTCTGCATCGTGGGCAGGAAATCGTCGGCCACGGTGCAGCAGATGCAGCCGTTGGCGAGTTCCACGATGTCCTCCTCAGGACATGCCGCGTCGTTGCAGCCCTTCACGAGCTCGCCATCGACGCCGACGTCCCCGAACTCGTTGATGACGAGGGCGAGGCGCCTGCCGCGTGCGTTCTGCAGGAGGTGGCGGATAAGCGTGGTCTTGCCTGCGCCCAGGAACCCGGTGATGACGGTGGTCGGCACTTTGCTCAAGCGGCTTCTCCTTCTTCGATTTCGAGCGGTTGACGGTCATTCAGCGCGCGCCAAGGGATGACGCGCGCGTCACCGGCCGCGGCAAGCCGCCGCAGCACGATCCGTGCCTTCGCCCGCCCGCGACGGGTGTTCGGCCACTCGGCAAATTCCGGAGCGGCGCCGGTGGTCAGCATCCGGTGCAGCCACTCTTCCACCGCCCGGTCTTCGGGCAGGCCGAAATTGTCGAGATGAGGCGAGAAGGCGGCGTCGATCTCCGGTATGAAGTCATGCCGCTCTCCCAGCGGGGTTCGCCAGGGGGAGCGGGGATGCACGCTAAGGGCGGACTGCAGGCCATCGGGTATCGGGACGTTCGAGGAATGCGGCCGGTCCTTCGACACCAGCTTGAGCAGCAGGTGCGTGTGCGGGCCGACCGGCGATTGCCCCTCGGGCGGCGGTATCGGCTGAAACACCTCGATACGCCCGGCGGGGGACAGCATGACCCGGTGCGGCTGAGCGCGCAGGATCTGCGTCATGATGGCGGAGCTGGACGCCTGCGACTGTCCCGTATGCTGTTCGAGGATGCCGATTAGTCCTTCGTCCCGCGTCCGTACCGCCATGACAACGTTGCCGGTGCCCACGCCGATGTCGAAGAGGCGGGCGCTCCTGTCCTCGTCGCGCAGGGCATCCCCGTCGCAGCCGAGGTCGCGGATGACCTGCGGGGGCGTGGGCGGGCGCTCGCAGCAGAACGCCAGGTGATGGCTCCAGCTCTCGCCGTCGGAAGACAGTGAATCCCAGGCGACAGGCCGGAGCGCCGCTTGCGGAGCGATGCGCATGGCTCCACGCGGCGTGACGATCTCGACGAGGTTCTCACCCCGGCGGATCGCCGCCGGTTCATCCTCGTCCCGGATGAATTCGCCAATGGCGCCGAAGCTGCCGATGCTCCAGCCGTTCGCGGGGTCGGCGGCGAGTTCGGCCATGAGGTTGAACGGTGCAAATGTCATGGTGCCTCCGCGGCAGAAAGAAAACGGACCGTCGTGCCGTCGCTGTCGCGCACGAGCCGCACGGGAACGCCGTAGAGAGCGCTTAGGAGCGCGGGCGTCGCCGCGCTCTCGATCGGACCGGCAGCCATGATCGCGCCGTCGCGGATCGCCACCAGGTCGTCGGCATGATTCAGCGCGAGGTCCAGATCGTGGATGGCGACGATCACGGTGCAGCCTTCGCGGGCGCGGGCCCGTAGCCGCCGCATGGCGTCGATGGCATGCCGGGGGTCCAGACCGGCGGTCGGCTCATCCACGATGAGCAGTTCCGGGGCGCTCACGAAGGCGCGGGCCAACATGACGCGCGCGAGCTCCCCGCCCGACAGCGCATTGGCGGGGCGTTCCCGCAGATGCCCGACGTCGCACGATGCCAGCGCCCCTTCGATGGCGGGCAGAAAGCGCTGGGGGAGAGGCCCGAAGGCAGGTAACTGGGGTGCAAGACCGAGGGCAACGACACGCTCGACGGTGATCGGCCAGTCGACATCCGCTCGTTGCGGCAGATAGGCACGCCGTCGTGCGAGCTCCCGGCGATGGAGGCGGCTGATATCCGCTCCGTCGAGCGTGACCCGCCCCGCGTCCGGCTGCAGGAGGCCGGCAGCGGCATTCAGCATGGTGCTCTTGCCAGCGCCATTGGGGCCGATCACCGCCGTCACCCGGTGCGCCTGAAACGTGGCGGAGTTGCCGTCCAGCACCTTGCGGCCGCGCCGGAGCACGGTCACCCGATCCAGTTTCAATACGCTCATGCGGTGCGGCTCCGCACATGCATGACGAGCCAGAGGAAGAACGGCGTCCCGATGAGGCTCGTGAAGACGCCGATGTTGAGGGGAGCACCGGCTAGGACGACGGTTCGGGTGGCGATGTCGGCCAGGGTGACCAGCAGAGCGCCGGCAAGCATGGCCGGAACGAGCGCCCGCCCCGGCTGGTACCCGACCAGCGGGCGCACCACGTGCGGCGCCATCAGCCCCACGAACCCGATAGCGCCCGCCGTGGCCGTGGCGGTGCCGACCGAAAGCGCTGTGCCGACGAGTGCCAGCAGACGCGTCCGCGCGACCGGTACGCCGAGGCTCTCGGCTTGCACGTCACCAAGTGCCAGAGTGTCGAGGGCACGTCCGGTGGATAGCAGGAGTGCAAGGCCCGGCACGATGAAAGGCAGCGCCAGTGCCAGGTGGTCCCAGCTGCGGTCACTCAGCGACCCCATGAGCCAGGTCATGATCTCGTAGGCCGCATAAGGGTTGGGCGCGAGGTTGAGCGCGAGCATGACAAGAGCCGTCGAGACCCCGCTGATCGCCACGCCGGCCAGGATCAGCGCCAGCGTACCCCCGGTCCGCGCCAGCAGCAGGACGATGCCTGCGGCGACGAATGCTCCGACGAGGGCGAACACCGGCGCCGCCAGAGGCAGAGCAGCGACAAACCCGAAATAGATCGCGACCACCGCTCCCAGCGATGCGCCCGAGGAAATTCCGAGCAAACCCGGTTCGGCGAGCGGATTGCGGAGCAGCCCCTGCAGTACGGCGCCTGACAACCCGAGGCTCGCCCCGATGGCAATTGCCAGCACCACCCGTGGAAGCCGTATTTCCGTGACGATCAGGCCCGCAAGATCGGCCCTTCCGGAGAAGGCCGAAGCGAAGGCCTGGTGAGGTGACAGCCACACGGTTCCGGCCAGTGTCGATGCCGTGGCAGTCAGCAGAAGCAGCACCATCAGGGAGGGAGTGAGCCAGCGCATCACAACGTCTTTCCGGCGGCGAAGGGGAGGGGCGCCTGGACCTGCCTGGCAGCTGCCTGCAATTCGCCGCGCAAGCCGGAGATCGCATCCGCCACGAAGGGCGTGCCGCAAACGTAGTAGGACTGGCGCACGGTCAGCGTGCGCGCACCATCCCAGTAGCGCTGTACGAGCCTGTGGCGCTCGACGTTGTCCTGCAGGCCGGCGCGGCGCCCGGTTCCCGCGCCCTTGACAAGCAGGGTAGGGGCCGCGGCCAGCAGGACCTCGACGTCAGGGCGGCCGTAGGTGCTTGCCGGGGGACGGTTCGCGACGTTGACGGCGCCGGCGGCCTCCAGCACCGCATTGTAGAGCGAACCCTCGCTGGCATTGAAGCCGGCGCCGTCCCACGCCGCGACCTGGATGGCCGGTCCGGACTGCCGTGCGAGTTGCGATAGCTGGTGGTCCATGCGCGCGATCAGCGCCTCCCCCCGAGCTTCTTCGCCCACCGCCGCCGCAACCTGCCGTGTTATTGTCCGGATCTCATCGAAGCTGTCGGCATGGGCGACTTCGATCATCGGATAGCCAAGCCGCCTGAGCAGCATGCGGGTGGCCGGTGTCGTGAACGCTCCCGCCACGACAAGATCGGGCTGTTGCTGGACGACCTCTTCGGAAAGCCCGTGGTTGATCGCGACCTTCTGCGCCTCCCGATGCATCAGCGATCCGTCGGGATCGCGCGAAAGCCAGGTCACCGAAGCGATCCGCTCCGGCGGCAGCAGTGCGAGCACGAGCTGATCCGCGCACTGGTTCATCGACATCACCCGCAGGGGCCTGGCCCGGTGCGACGCCGACGAACCTGCACGTTCCGCGCTGCCGACCGAAACCGGCAACGCGGCAAGGAGCAGCCCCGCGAAAAGGGCTCCAGAACGCATCAAAGGCGTACCCGCACGCCGCCGTAGGCGGCCCGCCCCGGCGTGGAGAACGTGAAGACCTCCTGGTAATCCTCGTCGAAGAGGTTCTCGACGCGGCCGAAGACCTGAAGCGTCCCGGAAATGTCGTAGGTGGCGGCCAGGTTCACCAGTGTAAAGGCCTTCAGGTCCACGAGCAGGCGCTGATACATGGAGTTGAAGGCGTAATCGCGCTGCTGCCCGTTGTGGCGCACGGTCAGCGTGGCCGACACGGGCACGGCCTCGGGCGCGTAGGTCAGGTTGAAGCTCGCGACGTTCTTCGGGCGTCGAACCGCCTGCGTTTCGACTGGAACTGCCGCCTGGTACGATCCATCCGCCGGTGCTGGGTTGACCAGCGCCGTCAGAACCTGCGGGGCCTTGAGATAAGTGTAGCTGGCGTCCACGTGCCAGTCGCCAAGACGGGCCTGAAGGTAGGTTTCGACGCCGCGCTGTTTGGCCACCACATCGTTGTTGATGCTCGTCGAGATGTATTGACCGCCGACCGAGGTGCCGACGGTCTGTATCTGGTTGTCGAACCGGCTGTGGAAGTACGTCGCGCCCAGCGTCAGCGCGCCTTCGAGCAGTCTCTGCTCTATGCCGGCTTCCCATCCGCGCGATCGTTCCGGCTGCAGGTCGGGGTTGCCGATGTACTTGCCGTCGACGTATCCGAAGAGTTCGGAGGAGGTGGGCGCCTTCACGCCCGAGCCATAGGCGGAGTGAAGGCGCGTGCCGTTCGGGAAAAGGTAGCTGCCGGTGACCCGCGCGGTGGAGGCATCCTGGAAATAGTCGTTCGCGTCAATGCGTGCGGACGCGCCGAGTGCCAGCCTGTCATCGACGGTGACGTCGTATTGGGCAACGAAGCCCAGCGTGTCGACCTGCCGCGTACCGGTAAAGGCGTAGCCGGTAGGATCGACGTTGCGAAACTCCTCCCGCTCTGCATCGACGGCCAGCGTGAAGCGATTCTTCACCCGCTCGTTGCCGAAGCGCAGCGTGTTCTCGAACGAACCGCGATAACGCCGGCCGCGATTGCCGTAGCTGTAGCCGTAGGCGGCAAAAGCGTCACGGTTGGCATCGGTGAGTTGCCCGGAAAGCGCCGTGGTCACGGCATCGTCGAACAGGCTCAACTCCGCGCGGACGAGGCCGTAGAATGCCTTGTTTCGGTAGTATGAGCCGGGCGTACCGATTGTGGTGATGACCGGATAGCCACGCACGACCGGCGAGGAGTCGTCGATCGCCTGATCGTTGAGGTCGGCCTTGGTATAGCTGTAGCGAGCAACGGCGGTGACCTTGAAGTCCGGCGTCGGCGTCCAGTTCAGCTTGCCCGACAGTCCGAGACTGTCGGAACCCAGATCGCGGTCTCCCGCAGGGGCGGTCGGATAGCCCTCGGTGGTGAGATAGCTACCGGATAGGGCGTAGTCGAATGTATCGCCCACAATACCCGCAGCGCGACCTGCCGTCGAAACCGTGCCGAATGAGCCACCCTCCACACGCGCGGTGAAGCCGGGCGCTTCGCGTCCCGAAAGCGTGGTATATGTGACGACGCCGCCTATCGCATCCGAACCATAGAGCGACGACTGCTGGCCGCGCAGGACTTCGACGCGGGCGGCTTCATCGGCGATGAGGGTGCCGAAATCAAATTCCCCGTGGAACGGGTCGGACGCCTTGATGCCATCGATGAAGACCAGCACATGATTGCCTTCCGAACCGCGGATGCGGATCTGGGTCAGGCCGCCGATCGCACCCGTCCGATTCACGGCGACGCCGGGAACGTCGCGCAGGACGTCGGACAGGACCCGCGTCTGGCGATTTTCAAGCGCTTCGCTGTCCAGAACCGTAATGGAGGAGCCGATCAGGTCGGCCGGAATGGCATCGCCCGAACGCGATGCGGTAACGACGATGTTCGTGTCGTCCGTCGCGCCGGTTTCGGCCAGCGCCGGCGTCGCCGCCAAGAGTGGGATCAGGGAAACAAAAGTCTTGGTCACGGCTGTTAAGCCTCCGCACGCCGAGCAACGTCAGGGCAGGGGCGTGCCGCTGGCAGCCCGTCAGCCGGTGAGGCAAACGGACGAACGAACGGTCGGCGCACGCCCACGGGCGGGCGCATGTCGCCCGCGATAGCGCACCGATGCGGCCCCGCCGCAAGGTTCGTCGCTCAGACGGAGATTGACCGTGCCGTGACCATCCCCTGGATCAAGGCAAGAGCGACCGGTGCGCTGGCCGGTCTCCTGGCTTGCGGGTCATCGCTTGATGCACGGCCTTCCCGGATCTCGCATCTTCATGCGTTCGATCCAGTGACCTGTCTGCCGATGGCACGGCAGACAATGTGCACTTCGCTCACCGCTCACAGTTGCAGGGACAGCCTCGGATTGGGATGGCGTGAACCATCCGCACCGCGTTCCCGTTTTAAGTCCTCTCGGACACCAGCGCGATCATGAACGTCCGCACACGCGAACATTCGCCGCCGCTCATAGGGCGCTGCGCGAGGAAAGCCAATCGCAGAATGCATCGTTCGGGCACGCCCAGACGATACGATGGTATGGCAAGCGCCTGGACGGCGAAATCGAGCGCTTGTCGCCCCTGAATAAAAGAACACAGGGACGTGTTTGCCGGGAAGAGGCTGGCGGACAGGGTGGGATTCGAACCCACGGTGAGCTTGCACCCACGGCGGTTTTCAAGACCGCTGCCTTAAACCACTCGGCCACCTGTCCGCATACCGTCTAGTCCTGCCGATCCTGCACTTTCGTCGGTTCGCCATCAAGATGGAACCGCTTGGTGCGCGTCGCCTTCTGTGCCGTCCCTTCGGGGCTGGCGCTTCGGACGACAGATAGGCCGGTACTCTTCGGTCTGTCTGATGGTTGAGTGCCCTAGCTGTTTTTGCGGAGCATACAAGGTCTGTCCGCCACTGCTCGAAGCAATTGCGTCGATATCTTCCAAATCTCAACGAGAGGACAGGGGGCAGGTGGGTATGCGCTGCCGGAATCAAAGCAGCCGCTGTACGCGTGTCATGCGACGGTAGGCCTTTTATAATGCGGCAAAAAGCCCCGTCCTTCGGGGGATCGGGTTGAAACCGAAGAACGGGGCGCAGGTGGTGTAAGGACGACTTGGTCTGCTGGACTACCCCCCTGAAGGGACAAGCTCCAGAACGCCGGCTAGCTGTTCTCCTTGATTGTACCACGCGTTGCTTTGAGCGGCTTCTTCTCTCATCTTCGCAAGTTGACGCTCTGCCTCGCCGTGGGAATTGGCGTACAGTACTCTGACGACATACAACTGGTCATGCTTCAGTCCGGGCGGGAGGGGGTGAAGCGTGGCAATCTTGTTGACCGCTCTCAAAGTTTCCCGGTCCAGATCACGGTGTCCTGACGATTTGAGGAGCGCGACGCCAGCCGGCGCTCCGGATTCACTGCAGTTGAACTTGACGGCCACCACGCCGCTACTTGGCCGCTGGGGACCGAAAGGCTCGGGATACCTGATCTCCCGGTCGATATCCTTGAAAACGCGATCGGACCAGCTTGCCAAAGTTGGCGGAGAAGCCGTGACAATCGTTTCGGCGTGGGCGGAAACTGTCGATCCGTAGGGCAGTATTGTTGCCACCGCCACCCAGGCGGTAATTGCTATTCTTTTCATGGCACAATGTCCCAAGTAGGTCGCTATGAAAGGCGAAAACACTTTGGGCGGACGCCACCTGTACGAGCGGGCTTTGTATATCAAGCGCGGGACTCGGTGACCGGGGTAGACTGCGCCATATTTGTTCTGTGGTCTAGTATTTTTACGAAATATTATGTTGCCGCGTATCTGCGATAGTAAATCTTTGTTTTAAAGCACTGTTCCCGATCACGTACATCATGGCTCCGTCCAACCGTATGGACGAACCGTTCGGTACGTGGCGAAGCCGACGATCAATCCTCACATGGCGTAGGGAGGCAAGTTGGCTGCTCGGCACAAAGGGCCGGTTTTTGCGCTGTCGCGAGGGGCGGAGTGTCGATGAAGACCATGCAGCATGCGGTGGATGTCCCCCGACGCATGTCCTTCACCATTTGCAACCGCAGGGCTTTGTGCGAAGTTGCGTCGCGATGACTTTTGCCATGTTTCCGCGATCTCTGCGCAAAGCCCTTCTTGTTGTTGCTCTTGCGCTGCCGGCGGTTCCCGCCTGTGCTCAGTCCACCAGTTTCCCCGATTACCTGCAGCAGGTAGCTTCACGGGCACGGGTGCAGGGGGTGAGCGAAAGTGCGATCGCATCGGTGTTGTCCGGCCTCACACCGAACGAAAGAGTGATCGCCCTCGACAGTTCGCAACCAGGCAGCCGTGGCGCTCCGCCGCCGCTGGCGCCTTACATTGCGCAGCACGTGGGAAGCTCGATCATCTCTCGAGGCAAGGCGCGCTACGCTTCGCTCGCTTCCATTTTGCCGGGGATCGAGCGCCGCTATGGGGTGCCGGCCTCGGTGCTTTTCGCGATCTGGGGGCATGAAACGAACTACGGCAGCTACACGGGCGATTTCGATCTCGCGCGGTCGCTCGCGACTCTGGCGTGGGAGGGGCGCCGCCGGGAGCTGTTCGAAGGTGAACTCATCGCCCTGATGAAGATGGTCGATCGCGGCGTTCCCCGTTCGCAGCTCAAGGGAAGTTGGGCCGGTGCCTTCGGCTATCCGCAGTTCCTGCCGACCGTTTACCTGAGGCTTGCTGTCGACGGCGATGGCGACGGAAGGGCCGACATCTTCAACAGTTCCGCGGATACACTGGCATCGATCGCCAATTACTTCCGGGACGCGGGATGGCGTCAGGGCCAGCCGTGGGGCGTCCGGGTCAGCGTACCTGCTGACTTCAACACCGCTGCTTACGCCACGAAGCTGTCTTCACCAAGCTGCAAGGCCGTCCATGCGCGCCACTCCCAGTGGAAGACCGTCGCGCAATGGCGAGCGCTGGGCGTTGCGCCTCAAGGAACCATCGGCAACGATGTGCTGGTATCCTTCTTTCAGCCAGACGGCCCTGGCACGCCCGCCTATCTGCTGAGCGGCAATTACCGCGTCATCCTCCAGTACAACTGCTCGAACTACTACGCCATGTCCGTGGGCTTGCTTGCGGACGAAATCGCCCGGTAAACGGCACGCTCCTGCCGGAAGCATGCCGTTCTGCAGCACGTAACCCCAGTTGCGGCGTATCACCACCTGGCCATTCGTGCCGCCAGCACTCGTGCCGAACGCCAACCGTGCAAAAGCTGCCCCGACGCTGGAGCAGTGCCGGGGCGCGGGCTATAGGGATGCGCGAATCCTCCTGCGCGGACTGATTTCTACCAGTCTCCCGCGCAGAGTCAGGCGTCGGACGGCGCGGGAGAATACGGGTCTTGAAGTCACTTTCCAATGTCCTGACACTGGCGCTTGTCCTTGCCACCCCCGTCAGCGCCTCTGCCGCAGCTATGCCGGTTCCGCCCGCACAACTCGCGCCCATTCCCGTTATCCTGCTCGTGGATCTCGGCTCCGGGCAGGTGCTGCAGAAGCGCCATGCGGACACGCCCTTTCTCCCGGCCTCCGTCACGAAAGTGATGACGGCCTATGTAGCTTTTGAGGAAATCGGTGCGGGGCGCCTCAGCCTAGACCGCAAGTTCAACGAAAGCCCGGAGACGGAGCGGGAATGGTTCGCAAAAGGTACGAACATGTACCTGACTACGAAGGATTGGCCGACCACGCGCGATCTGCTGCATGGTATCATGACCGCTTCCGCAAACGACGCCTCCGTCGTTCTGGGGGAGGGCTACGCCGGCAGCGTCGCGGCGTGGACCGCGAAGATGAACGATGCGGCCGGCCGCCTTGGCATGACGCGCAGCCACTTCAACACGCCAAATGGCTGGATGGACGAGGGCCACACCTATGTCACGGCAAGCGACCTGGTGAAGCTGGCCGACGCGATGATCACCCGCTACCCTGACCTGTATCGGGAGTTCTCCGGACATAAGCGCTGGGTCTGGCGTGACGTTCACATGCGCAGCCACGATCCCACAGTTGGCGTCGTCCCCGGCGCGGACGGCATAAAGACCGGTTACACCCGTGAAGCCGGCTACAACTTCCTGGGCACGGCCGAACGCGGTGGGCGTCGGCTTGTCATGGTACTGGCCGGCGCGCCGCTGCCAAGGGTGCGGGACGATGCCGCCCGCGCCTTGCTCGAGTGGGGCTTCGCCGCCTGGGACACACGCCCCCTGTTCGACCAGGGCCAGACCGTCGCCCAAGCCCGGGTGCAGGGCGGTGACCGCCGCACACTGCCGCTGGTTGCCAATCGCCAGGTTCACGCAACCATCCCTCACGGCGTGAAGCCTCGGATCACCCTTTCCGTCCATTACAAGGGACCGATCGAGGCTCCCGTCCGCAAAGGACAGCAGATCGGTGAACTCGAGATCCAGGTCGAGGGCCTTGAGCCGGGACGCGTCCCGCTTTTTGCCGGCCGCGACGTTAACAAGGCGGGCTGGCTGGACAGGCTGCTCAACGGCCTCGCCAACCTGATCTCATGATGCCGGGCCGTTTCATTGCTCTCGAAGGCGGCGAAGGGGCAGGCAAGTCCACCCAGGCGCGCCTGCTCGCGGACGCCCTGCGCCAGCGCGGGGTGGAGGTGGTGAGCACCCGCGAACCCGGCGGCACGCCCGGAGCGGAAGCGATCCGCTCGCTCCTGCTAGAAGGCGTGGAAGGCGACGGTGGCGATGGCTGGAACCCGCGCGCCGAAGCGCTTCTGTTCGCCGCTGCGCGTTCCGATCACGTTCACCGTCTCATTCGTCCAGCCCTTGCCCGCAGCGCCTGGGTCATCTGCGATCGCTATCTGGACTCAAGCCGCGCTTATCAGGGCGGCGGCGGCGGGCTTTCCGATGCGGACATCGGGATGCTTCACGCGATCGGCAGTGAAGGGCTTGTTCCCGACATGACCGTGCTGATCGAAGTGTCGCCCAATGTCGCCATGCGCCGGCTCGCGGCGCGGGACGAGGGCAGGACCGATCGCATCGGCGGGAGGGACGCGGCCTATCACGCGCGGGTTGCGGGCGCGTTTCGGACGATCTCGCAATCCGAGCCGGAGCGGTTCGCCCGCATCGAGGGGGATGGCGATCCGCAGACGACGCATGCCCTCATACTCGCGGCGCTCACTCCGATATTGCCGTGAACGAAGGGACATCCTTCATAGGTCAGAAGGCCGCGTGGCAAGAGTGGCTGTCCGCCATCAGGTCTGAGCGGATGCACCATGCCTGGCTGCTTGCCGGAGCCAAGGGCCTAGGCAAGCGCGCCTTCGCACGTGCAGCGGCGGCCGAACTGGTCCGCAACGATGAGAAGCCCGTCGACCCTGAGCTCCATCCCGACATACACATCCTCCAGCATCTTCCTGCCAACGATGACGAAGCGAAGAAGAAGGCGGAAGGCAAGGCGTACCAGACGAAGCGGAACATCACCGTCGATCAGGTTCGCGAGATGATCCGCCGCCTCGCGACCAAACCCACGATGGGGGCCCGGCGCGCTATCGTCATCGACCCTGCCGATGACATGGAAAAAGGCGCCGTGAACGCGTTGCTGAAAGCGCTGGAGGAACCTCCGGCGGGCACGTACTTCCTCCTCGTCACGCACCAGCCCGGACGCTTGCTGCCCACGATCCGCTCGCGGTGCCGTGTTCTTCGGTTCTCCGCCCTCGCGCCGGACGAGATCGAAGCGATGATCCAGCGCGAAGCGCCCGAAGCGGACGCGGCGTCCCGTGCGGCGGCCATCGCCGCTGCACAGGGAGCACCCGGCGTGGCGCTCGACATCGTCGAGCACGACCTCGGGGCCATGCACAGCCTCATGATGCGCATCCTGCGCGACGGCGATGCGGACTTCGTCCTGCGTGGAGGGCTTGCCGACGAGATGGGTGCACGTCCAGCGCGGGACCGGCAGCTTGCCGCGCTGGAGCTGGCACGGGCTGTTCTGATACAGGAACTGCGCGAAGCCCCCCGGGCCCGGCAACTCCGCATCATCGAGGCGCATGGCGTGCTGACCAAGCTTGGGACGCAGGCGCCCACCTACAATTTCGATGCCGGCTTGCTTATAATGGAAATTGGCGGGTTGCTGGCATCGGTGGCAATGCCTAGAGAAGCCGCACGTTAGCGTGTTTTTTCGTGGTATCACCAGGTGAATGACGCGCCTGAAAACCGATCTGCAACACCAGTCAGGAAAGCGCGACGCCGCATGGGCGAGCCCTACTACATCACCACCGCCATCAGCTATCCCAACGGCCGGCCGCACATCGGCCACGCTTACGAAGCGATCGCCGCCGATGTGATCGCCCGTTTCAAGAAGGCGGAAGGGTTCGACGTCCGGTTTCAGACCGGGACGGACGAACATGGCCTGAAGATGGCGCAGAAGGCCCGTGATCTGGACGTGACTCCGGCCGCCCTGGCTGACGAGATGTCGTCCTATTTCAAAAGCATGTGCGATGCTCTGAACATCAGCTATGACGTCTTCATCCGGACGACCGAGCCGCGCCATCACGCCGCGACGCAGGAACTCTGGCGGCGCATGGAGGCGAACGGGGACCTGTACCTCGACCGGTACGAAGGATGGTACTCCGTCCGTGACGAGGCCTACTACGACGAAAGCGAACTTCAGGTCGGCGAAGACGGCGCGAAGCTATCGCCCCAAGGCACTCCGGTTGAATGGACGGTCGAGGAATCGTGGTTCTTCCGCCTTTCCCGTTACCAGGACAGGCTGCTCGATCTCTATGCCTCGGGTGAGTTCATCCGGCCCGAGAGCCGCCGCAACGAGATCCAGCGCTTCGTGGAAGGCGGACTGCGCGACTTGTCCGTTTCGCGCACAAGCTTCGACTGGGGCATCAAGGTTCCCGGCAGTGACAACCACGTGATGTATGTCTGGGTGGATGCGCTTACGAACTACATCACCGGTCTTGGTTTTCCCGATGAGGGCGGCGACTTTGCGCGGTACTGGCCAGCCAGCCTGCACCTGATCGGCAAGGACATCGTCCGGTTTCACACGGTCTACTGGCCAGCCTTCCTGATGAGCGCCGATCTTCCCGTGCCAAAGCAGGTGTTTGGTCACGGCTTTCTGCTGAACCGAGGCCAGAAGGAGTCAAAATCGCTCGGCAATGTCACCGATCCCATCGCGCTGGCGGAAACCTTCGGCGTGGACACGCTTCGCTACTTCTTCCTTCGCGAAGTGGCTTTCGGCCAGGACGGCTCCTGGTCGACGGAAGCGATCGTGACACGCGCGAATGCGGAACTGGCGAACAGCTTTGGCAACCTCGCCCAGCGCAGCCTTTCCATGATCTTCAAGAACATGGATGGCGAACTCAAGGTACCCTCGGAAGTGTCCGAGGCTGACCGCACACTGCGTGCAGCCGTTGCGGAAGCCATTGCCGGTCTTCGCAGGGCGTTTGATGCCCTTGATTTCAGCGCCGGCCTGGAGGCCTGGATGCGGGGTGTATTCGCCTGCAACCAGTACGTTGACGATCAGGCACCCTGGGCGCTGCGCAAGAGCGACCCGGCCCGGATGGAAGCCGTGCTCATGACACTCTTCCAGGTCGTCCGCGATCTTGCCATCGCCGTTCGTCCCGTCGTTCCTTCCGCGATCGATGCGCTGCTCGACCAGATGGGTCAGGATGCAGAGAACCGCAACTATGCGGCGCTCGTTGATGAGGAATGGTTCAGCGCTCTCGTTGAGGCCGGCTTCCGCGTCGATAAGCCCCAGGGTGTCTTCCCGCGCCTTGAGCTTCCCGTCGAGGCCGCAGCCTGATGTTCATCGATTCCCACTGCCACCTCGAATACGAAGGCCTTGTCGAGGATCAGCCGGCTGTTCTGGCGCGTGCGCGCGAGGCCGGTATCAAGGGCTTCCTCAATATCTCGACGCGGCAGGCGGAGTGGGATCGCGTGGTCGCCACCGCCAGCAGAGAGCCTGACGTCTGGGCATCGGTAGGCATTCATCCCCATGAAGCCGATCATCATGCCGACTTGGGCGAGGGGGCTCTCCTCGAAGCCGCTGCGCATCCGCGCGTCATCGGGATCGGCGAAACCGGCCTCGACTACTACTACGACAAATCGGATCGCGATGTGCAACAGGCCCTGTTCCGCACGCACATCGCCGTGGCCCGCAGGACCGGGCTGCCGATCATTATTCATACACGGGATGCGGAAGAAGACACTGCCCGCATTCTCAAGGAGGAACTGGGGAAGGGGGCTTTCCCGGCCCTCATTCACTGCTTCACCGCGAGCGCCGAGTTCGGCCGAAAAGTGCTGGAACTTGGGCTTACCATCAGCATATCGGGCATCGTGACTTTCAAGAATGCCAAGGACTTGCAAGAGGTTGTGAAGACCATCCCCGAAGATCGGCTGCTGGTCGAAACGGATTCGCCCTTCCTTGCCCCCGTCCCGCATCGGGGAAGGAAATGCGAGCCTGCGTTCACCGCCGACACGGCGCGTTTCGTTGCCGATCTGCGGCAGGTGAGCCTCGAAAGCCTGGGCGAGACCACCACGCGCAACTTCTTCAGTCTGTTCACCAAGGCGAAGTACCAGGCGGCGCTTGCATGAAGGTCACCATCCTGGGCAGTGGCACATCGACCGGAGTACCGCGGCTTGGGGGCGAGGGCGGTTGCGCGGACTGGGGACTGTGCGACCCCGCCGAGCCGCGCAACCGGCGGACGCGAGTGGCCATCGTGCTGGAGAGCGATGCAGGTGCGCGCATCCTGGTCGACACCCCTACCGATCTGCGTTCGCAGCTTCTTGCCAACGACATACACCGCCTCGACGCTGTCTTCTGGACGCATGATCATGCGGACCACTGCCACGGCATCGACGACCTGCGCCCGTTACGGTATGGCCGTGCAGGCCCGATACCCGGCTATGCCCACGCAGAAACCGTGCGGCGCCTGAGGCAGCGTTTCGGCTACGTCTTTGCCGGACAATACGGCTACCCCACGCTTGTCTCGCTCGAGAACCTCGACACTCTGCGTCTGTGCGAAGGGTTCCGCGTCGGGCACGTGCAGATGCCTCACGGCGGCATGGATTCCACCGGCTTCATCTTCGACGCCGACGGGAAATCAGTGGCTTATGCGACGGATTTCAATGAGATCACCAAAGGCATGGTGGACCTGTTCTACGGTTGCGACGTGTTGGTCGTGGACTGCTTGCGCCGCGAACCGCATCCCACGCACGCGCACCTTGCCATGTCACTCGAGCTGGCGGACGTCTGCCGTGCCGGTACAACCGTGCTGACGCATCTGGACAAGAGCATGGACTACGCGACGCTGTCCGCAGCCGTGCCGGACAACGTCATCGTCGGGTATGACGGACTGGTGGTTACGCCATGACA
This sequence comes from Novosphingobium sp. HII-3, assembly GCF_002916655.1. Classification (GTDB taxonomy): domain Bacteria; phylum Pseudomonadota; class Alphaproteobacteria; order Sphingomonadales; family Sphingomonadaceae; genus Novosphingobium; species Novosphingobium panipatense. The sequence continues at coordinate 107,691 of NZ_PPSM01000036.1, read as the reverse complement.
CAGGCCGCCATGATCGTCTCGATCATCACGCTTCTGGGATGGCTGTTTCTGGTGCTGCGCAATTCCGAGATTCGCAGCCTTGATCGTAGCCGCGTACTGAAGCTGGCGGCGGTTTGGGCTGCGATCATCGTCACAATGGTTGTGGTTGTGCAGATGCTGGGCCTTAGCCGGCCGTAAGCCTCGTCGCCCCATCCTTGATTTTACATAATCATCATTATCGTTCTTCGACGGGTTCGCAATGAAGCATCAGGAAATCGACCGTCTTCTTTCCATCATGGCCCGGCTGCGCGATCCGCAGACCGGATGCGACTGGGACACGAAGCAGACCTTCGCTTCGATCGTTCCATACACGATCGAGGAAGCCTACGAGGTGGCGGAGGCTGTTGCCGTCAATGACATGTCGTCTCTGCGCGAGGAACTGGGAGATCTTCTTCTTCAGGTCGTGTTTCATTCGCGCATGGCCGAAGAACTCGGTCACTTTTCGTTTGCCGATGTCGCGGCGGCAATCGCAGCGAAACTCGAAGCTCGCCACCCCCACATCTTCGGCGATGATACCTCCAGTTCGACTCAGACCGAGCGCTGGGAAAACCTCAAGGCAAAGGAACGCGAGGCCAAGGGTGAGACCAGCGCGATGGACGGCGTGGCGCTGGCGCTGCCGGCGCTTCTGCGGGCTGAAAAGCTGCAAAAGCGCGCCGCGCGGGTCGGCTTCGACTGGCCCGATGCCCAAGGTGCAGCGGCCAAGGTTCACGAGGAAATGGCCGAACTGGCGGACGCTCCTGACGCCGAACGGCTGGAGGAAGCCGGTGACCTCCTGTTTGCAGCGGTCAACCTTGTCCGTCTGAACGGGCTTGCCCCCGAAGACGCCCTTCGCGCGGCAAACGCCAAGTTCGAACGGCGTTTCCGCGCGATGGAAGAACTCGCCAGGTCGTCAGACGAGGACTTCGCAACTCTCCCGCTCGACAAGCAGGAGAGCTATTGGCAGGCTGTCAAGCGCGACGAGTGATCTTCACAGGGCTTTGAAGCGCCCGAACTCCCGTTCGGACATCCGGACCTGGAGCCGGATCTGCGGCCCGCCGTCACCTTCTCCGGCCTCCTCCTCCGACACGACTTCGCCACGCGCGTGAAGGAAGGCGATGCGCTGTCCATCGGAAGCGGGAAGGACAAAGCTGTAGACGCGGGCGTCCTGCGTCAGCTTGCGCCCTGCGGTCTCGAGCAGGACATCGCACCCTTCCCCGGTCAGCGCGGAAAGCGGCACGATCGTCTCGCCTTCACGATGCTCCCGCGCCTCGCGAAGAGCTTCGGCCTGTGCCGGGCCGAGAAGGTCCCACTTGTTCCAGACTTCAATGATAGGGATCGACGGCTCCGTGGCCGCCTCTCCGGCATCCCCCTTCTCTCCAGCTGCATCCTTGTCCGAGAGACCGAGAACGCCAAGGTCCGACAGCACCTCCAGCACCTGCCGCTTCTGCGCCTCGGTGTCGGGGTTCGCTATGTCACGCACGTGGACGATCACGTCCGCCGCCGTAACCTCTTCAAGGGTAGCGCGAAAGGCCGCCACCAACTGTGTCGGAAGATCGGAGATGAAGCCCACCGTGTCCGACAAAATGGCCTTTTCCAAGCCCGGCAGCCGAATGGCGCGCATGGTCGGGTCGAGCGTTGCGAAAAGCAGGTTCTCGGCCATGACGCCGGCACCGGTGAGGCGGTTGAACAGCGTCGACTTGCCAGCATTGGTGTAGCCCACGAGCGCGATCACGGGCCAAGGCGCCTTTTCCCTGCGATCGCGGTGGAGCCCCCGGGTGCGGCGAACCTGCTCAAGCTCCCGACGGATTTTCGCCATACGATCGCGGATCATGCGTCGATCCGCCTCGATCTGTGTTTCACCCGGGCCACCGAGGAAGCCGAAGCCGCCGCGTTGGCGTTCCAGGTGAGTCCAGCTGCGGACCAGCCGTCCGGCCTGATAATCGAGGTGCGCCAGTTCCACCTGGAGGCGGCCTTCGGCGGTCGCTGCCCGCTCGCCGAAGATTTCGAGGATAAGACCGGTGCGGTCGATGACCTTGCGCTTCAGCTTTTCTTCGAGATTGCGCTGCTGGATGGCGCTGAGCGAACCGTCGACGATGACCAGTTCCGCCTCGTTGAGTTCGCAGGCGGCGGCGATGTTCTGGATCTGGCCTTCGCCGAAAAGCGTGCCCGCGCGGGGTTCACGTATGACGATCGCCATCGCCTCGGCCACGACCAGACCGATCGCAAGCGCGAGGCCTCTTGCCTCCTCCAGCCGGGCCTCGGGATCAAGATCGCCGCGGCCCCGCATCTGAGGATATACAACGAGGGCACGCGCGCCGCGCGTGACCTCACCTTTGAGTTCATCGTTCAAATCGGTTCAGCTTCTCTCAGTCTTCAGCCTCTTCATGCGCCTGGAGATCCACCGGGGTTACCGGCTGGATGGTCGAGACGGCATGCTTGTAGGCCAGTTGTACGTACCCCTCACGCTCCAGCAGCATGCAGAAGAGGTCGTAGGCGGCGACGCGGCCCTGCAGCATCACGCCGTTGATGAGGAACATCGTCACCTGCACGCCGGCATTGCGAATGCTGGAGAGGAAGACATCCTGCAGAACGCGCTGTTTCTTCGCGTTCTCCGGACCGCTGCCGAACTGGCCGGCATCGACCGGAGTGGAGGGCATGATGGTGGAGATTGCGTGCTTGTAGACGAGCTGCGACTGACCATCCCGGCGCAAAAGGATCGAAAAGTTGTCGAACCAGGTGACGATGCCCTGCAGCTTGACGCCCTTGACCAGAAACATCGTGACAGGCGTCTTGTTCTTGCGCAGCAAGTTCAGGAACTGGTCCTGCAGGTTCTGGCCACCCTTCCCAGCGGGAGCGGTGATTACCGGCGGTGCCGCTTCCTCGACTTCGGGAGCCGGCGGCGGGGTGGGTTTGGGGCGCGCCGAAAGCGTACGTCCAGCCATGTCTCATTCTCCGTCTTTTTGGCGGCCGCCCATGCGGTCCGCAATCTGGCCCCGTTCGTGACGGCAACCGTTCTCGAATCGGAAGGTACTCACTTGCTGCAGTGCAGTAAACCGCGTTTTTGTAGCATAAATGTTACACAGGTTCAGGCCTGCTCATCGAGGTCCGGTTCGTCCTCCCGCCTTTCGGACATGCCCAGGAGCTTCAGCTTGCGATGAAGCGCCGATCGCTCCATCCCGATGAACGCGGCAGTCTTGGAGATGTTGCCGGAGAAGCGCCGTATCTGCACGCGCAGATACTCACGTTCGAAGCTTTCGCGCGCCTCGCGTAACGGCGCGCTCATCATGACCGAGGCGCCGGCATCGCTGCCGCCGCGGCTGTTGAAGATCTCCGGCGGTAGCATGTCCGCCTCGATCGTCGCGAGCTTTTCCCGCGGGGCCATGATCACTGTGCGTTCGACGACATTGCGCAACTGGCGCACGTTGCCGGGCCATTCGTAAGCCTGCAATGCGGTCATCGCCTCCCCGCTGACCTGGGGCGGCGGCACGCCCTGCTCGTTGGCATACCGGGCGAAAAAATGGTCGACCAGTGCGGGTATGTCATCGCGCCGTTCGCGCAGGGCGGGGATCGAGATCGGCACGACGTTAAGGCGATAGAACAGGTCTTCGCGGAAGCGGCGCTCGGCGATCTCCTTCTCGAGGTCTCGCGACGTGGAGGAGACGACGCGGACATCCACCCGGATCTGCCGGGTACCGCCGACACGGACGAACGCCTGATCGGTGAGCACACGCAGGATACGCGCCTGTGTCGACAGCGGCATGTCCGCCACCTCGTCGAAGTAAAGTGTTCCGCCATCCGCACTTTCGAGAAGCCCGGACCGAACGAGTGTCCCATCCACTTCCTCACCGAACAGTTCCTGCTCGAACCGCTCGGGGGTGATGCGTGCCGAGTTCACGCTGACGAAGGCGCTGCCGGCTCTGGGGCTCCAGGCGTGAAGCAGCCGCGCGGCCACCTCCTTGCCCGAGCCGGCGGGCCCGGTGATCAAAAGACGGCTTCCGGTGTTGGCCACGCGCTTCAACGTGGCGCGCACCTGGTTGATGGCGCCGCTGGAGCCGTTGAACTCCTCGCCCGTGGAAACGCCCTGCCGAAGCTGGGCGTTCTCTCGGCGCAGCCGCTCGGTCTCGGTCGCTCGGGCGACCAGATGCAGCAACTTCTCGGCTTCGAAAGGCTTCTCGATGAAGTCCATGGCCCCGCGCGAGATGGCCGCGACGGCAGTGTCTATGTTCCCGTGGCCGGAGAAGATGATCACCGGCAGTTCCGGTTCACGCGCCTTGATGGCGTCCAGCACTTCCAGCCCATCCATGGGGCTGCCGTGAAGCCAGACATCCAGCAGGACCAGCGAAGGACGGCGCGCGTCAACAGCCGCCAAAGCGGATTCGCTGTCACCGGCCGTGCGGCATTCGTAGCCTTCGTCGCTCAGCACGCCGGCGACCAGTTCGCGGATGTCGCGCTCGTCGTCGACGATCAGGATATCTAGTGCCATGAGCCAATCTTCTTCGTCTGGATGAAACGGGTCACTGCGCTGCCTCCGGCTTGCGGAACGGCAACGAACCGGAAGTCTCGTGCGAGAGCGGGTTGTGGGCAAAGCGCATCGCCACGGTGGTTCCGCCACCGGCCGCCGCTGCGAAGGTCATTTCGCCGCCATGTTCCTCGATGATCTTGTTGACGATCGCCAGCCCGAGGCCCGTGCCCTTCTCACGCGTGGTAACATAGGGTTCGATCAGGCGCTCCTTGTCCTGCGACAGCCCGATGCCGTTGTCCGTGATCCGCACGAGGATGGATGTATCCTCCTCGAGCACCTCCACCGTGATTGTGCCGCGGTAGTCTTGTGGCGCCTCGTTCGCTTTGGCTTCCGTGGCTTCGACGGCGTTCTTGAGCACGTTTGTCATCGCCTGCCCATATTGATGGCGATCACACTCAATGAGGCCGATGTCACGCTCCGCGACGAAGCGGAAATCGATGTCGGGCCGTGCCACTTCCTGGAGGAAAAGCGCCTGCCGCGCGAGGGCTACCGGATCCTCCGGACGGAACACGGGCTTGGGAAGGCGGGCGAAGGAGGAGAATTCGTCCACCATCTTGCGCAGATCGCCCACCTGGCGAATGATGGTTCGGGTCAGATCCTCGAACAGTTCGGGATTGTCGGTAATCTGCTTGCGATAGCGGCGGCTGAGCCGTTCCGTCGCCAGCTGTATCGGGGTGAGCGGGTTCTTGATCTCGTGGGCGATGCGCCGCGCCACATCGGACCAGGCGGCCGTCCGCTGGTCGATCAGTTGGCGGGTGATATCCTCGAACGTGATGACGTGGCCGGTGGCATCGCGACTGGTCTTGACGGCCAGCGTCAGGAGGTCACCTCCGCGGTTGTACTGGACCAGGCCGCTGGGAGCGCCCTGCTCCACCAGTGCAGCCAGTGAGGGCGCGACTTCGGCGATCAGCATCCCCTCCGGTGCGGTGCCTGTGCCATCGGTCAGAAGTTTCTGCGCCGTCGAGTTCATCAGAAGGATACGGCCCTGCTCGTTCAGCGAGATGATGCCCGAGGTCACTGATTCCAGCACGGCTTCGATGAAGACGCTGCGCTCGTGAAGCTGGCGGTTTGCGCCAAGCAAAGCCTGCGTCTGCTTGTCGATCTGCGCCGTCATGCGGTTGAAGGCGCGGTTCAGCAGCCCAATCTCGTCCGCGCCGGTTCGCCTCTCGATGCGTAATGTGTAGTTGCCCGCGCCAACACCGCGGGCCGCGTCCACCAGTTCATAGAGCGGCTCCACCTGCCGGTCGGCGAACCGCAGCGCGAACCAGACGGACAGGCCCACCAGCGCCAGCGACGCCACGAAGAGCGCCACGTTGAACCGCAACTGGAGCACGCGGGCGCGGCTTGTAAGCACCTCGTAGGCCTGAACGATGTTCTCCGCCCGCTCCCCCTGGCTGAGCGAGAGCAGGTCGGAACTGCGCACGACAAGCAGATAGACCCCCGAAGACCGCTCGATGGGCGCAGCGGCGACGATGCGGTTGTCGCGGGCATTGACGACATAGGGCTCGCCCTTGTCCAGCCGGTCCAGCCCGTCCTTGCTGATGCGATTGTTCTCGGCAACGCCGACCGGATCGACGATGATCGGGGTCCGCTGGTCCCCGCCCCGGTCGATCTGGATGATGGCCGCGCCGCTCAGGTTACGGCGGACGACCTGATAGGAAAGGAAGGTCTGGAACTCGCGGCTCGCGACCGGTACCTGGCTGAGTTCGTCCCGTGCGTCTGTGGCCATGGCGACGGATTCGTAGCCAACGTCCCGCAGTGTCTGGTCATAATAGCCCCTGGCCAGCTTGTTGGCGTTTTCCAGCAGCCCGCGCGAACTGTCGGAGAACCAGAACTCGACGCCCGACTGGAACAGCCAAGAAGCGAAGATGACCACCAGCAGCGTGGGAATGGCCGAGATCAGCGAGAAAATGAAAACGAGCCGGACGTGCATCTGGCCGGTGCCGCCGCTGATGTTTTCAGCCGCGCGGCGCAGTGCCATTCGCCGCCCCAGCAGAACCAGGATCGCCATCGCCGGCACGAGCGTTCCGACGAGCAGGCTTGCCGTCAGGTTGGACGGCAGCAGCTCACGCCGGTCTCCACCGCCGTTGAGCGCGTACCAGGTCGTTGCGGTCATAACCAGGAAGGCAAGGACCGAAAGCACCTCCATGACGGCGAAGAAGTTGGCCCGGCGAGCAGCCAACTGCATGCGCCGCCACCAGCGTGGCCACGCCCGCTTACGCGCCTGTCTAGGAACCGGACCCTCGTTCATCGTTGCCCTGTTACAACAGGACTGTGGCCTGCCTGCAAGTGCAAATCCACAAGGGCCGCTTTAAGGACGACGAGCGAATTCCTCGGGGTCGAGCGCCAGTTCGCCCAGGCGTTTGCGCAAAGTGTTGCGGTTAATCCCCAGCGCCTGCGCGGCTCGCAGCTGATTGCCGGCGGTCTCGCGCAGAACCTGCGCGAAGAGCGGCCGCTCGAAGGCGGCCATGGCGCTGCCGTAGATCGTTCCGCTCGCCGGGCGGGTGGCCTGTAGCCATGCCTCGACAGCAGCGTCAATGCTGGCCGAGGCGCCATGCGCCCTGCCCTCACCGTACTGAGCGCTTCCTCCGGTGCTGTCGCCGTTCGCACCGGATTGCTCCTGCGCCAATAGCGGGACGATGCTTTCAACGTCGATCACATCCTCGCGCGCAAGCAAGGCGAGACGGTAGACGAAGTTCTTCAGTTCGCGGACATTGCCGCGCCATGGTTGACGGCTGAGCAGTTCGCCTGCCTGCGGCGTCAGCTGGTGGCGGGGCAGCCCCTCGTTCGCCGCATGAAGCAGGAAGTGACGGGCAAGAGCGTCGATGTCATCCGGGCGATCACGCAGTGGCGGCATGTTGATCGGCACTACGTTGAGCCGGTAATACAGGTCCTCACGAAAGCGGCCTGCGGCGATTTCGGGCTCAAGATCCTTGTTCGTGGCAGCGACGATCCGTGTGTCGAGGCGGATCTCCTCGCGCCCGCCCACGCGGCGCACGGTGCCGGACTGAAGAGCACGCAGGAGGCGGGTCTGCGCCTGCATCGGCATGTCACCGATTTCGTCAAGGAAGAGCGTACCGCCCGCAGCCTGCTCGAACTTGCCGACGTGACGGGCCACGGCCCCCGTGAAGGCGCCTTTTTCATGGCCGAACAACTCGCTTTCGATGAGTTCGGCCGGTATCGCGGCAGTGTTGACCGCGATGAAGGGTCCCGACCGGCGATGCCCTAGCTGGTGTATCGCCTCGGCAACGAGCTCCTTGCCGGTGCCCGACTCTCCGAGAATCAGCACCGTCAGGTCATTGCGCAGCACGCGCGTGATCATGCGGAAAACCGACTGCATGGCCGCACTGCGGCCGACCAGCGGTAGGCCTTCGATAACCGGCTCCTCTCCGATCGTCTGACCCTGCGCGGCGCCGGCGGCCTGCCGCACGGTGCGCGCGAGTTCATCGATATCGAAGGGTTTGGGAAAGTATTCGAAGGCGCCGGTGTCCGTGGCTCGGACAGCGGTATCGAGCGTATTCTGTGCCGACAGAATGACGATCGGCATCTGCGGATGATGCTCCCGGACCCGATCGATGGTCTCAATCCCGTCGCCGTCGGGAAGCATCACATCGGTCACCAGCGCGGCGAACCGTCCTTCACTCAGCATGCTGTCCCGTTCCGCCAACGTCTGGCAGTGCGAGACGGAAAAGCCCTCCGCCTCCAGCGCCGCGGTAATGACGATGGCGATGGAGGTATCATCCTCGACCAGCAGGACATTCACGGCCGGCTCTCCAGGGTTCGTGCGCGCGCCTGAGGAGCCAGCGGCAGGTGGATGCGGAAGTGAGTCAGGCCGTTTTCCTCGTCGCGGTCATGCGTGACGCGACCGTTCATGTCGCGCACCAGCTTTCGAACCAGCGGAAGCCCGAGCCCCTGCCCGGAGTTCTTGCTCGTCACGAAAGGCTCGAAGATGTGGTCCCGCATCGCAGGGTCAATGCCGGGACCGTTATCGCTGATGCGGACCTCGATTGGCAGCCGCAGCGGCGCTCCGTCCTCCGCGATCTGAAGCTGAAGACCGCTCGCAAAGCGGGTTCGGATGGTCACGCGCGGCTCTTCGGCGTTCTTGCATGCGTCCACCGCATTCGTCAGCAGGTTTATCAGGACCTGTACAAGCCCGTCCGGGCTGCCGAGAACCGGCGGCAGGGACGGGTCGAACTCCTCGACAAGGCGAAACGTCGGCCGCACACCCTCCGCAGCGTTCATGACGTCGATCGCCCGGCGCGCCGCTTCGTGCAAGTTGCAGGCCTCGACGGGAGGTGCAGTTCGGCCGCTAAGCTTCTGCATACGTTCGATAAGATTGGCAATACGATCCACTTCGCCCGTGATGAGGTCGGTAAGTGCCCGATCCCGCTCGCCGATCTTGCGCGCAAGAAGCTGCGCCGCTCCGCGAATGCCGGCCAGAGGGTTCTTGATCTCGTGCGCCATGATCTCCGGACCGCGCAGGACCGCATCATCCGGCGCGCCCGGATCATCGCCCAAGGCATCCGCGGCGGTGTTGTCATGCAAGGTCACGACCTGCCAGCCCGGACTGTCCGCCACCGGCGCCACGTTGATATCGATGCGCCGGGCGCCGCGCCCCTTGAGTTGCACGACCACTTCGCGGGCCGACACGGGCGCTTCGGAGTCGGAAAGGCGATCCAGCAAGCGCCGATCGGATATGGTCATGATGTCGCGCAGCCGTGTGCCGATGAGGCGCCGGGCGGACTGGCCGAAGAACTGCTCGGCCGCAGGATTAAGGGCGGCGATGGTCAGGCCATCCTCCAGCAGCACCATGGCGTGCGGCAGACTTGCAAGCAGCCGCTGGGCTTCCGGTATTGCCGAGTTGCCCTCCAGCCTCATGCCGCCTGCAACTGCCCGCCGCCACTGTCACGGTAGGGGGCGTAGAACTCCGCCAGCTCGCGGAGCACCTCATCGGGATCCGCAATGAAGTTCACCTTGTTTCTGAACTCTGCAGATCCGCGGACGCCCTTGATATACCAGCCAAGATGCTTGCGCGCCATTTTGACGCCGGTCTCACCGCCGTGATGGTCCAGCATGTCTTCGTAGTGGCGGCGTATGATCTCGTACTGCTCGGCAACGGTGGGATCGGCCGACACCGACTGCCCGCGCCACCACTGCATGACCTGCGCGAGGAACCATGGGCGCCCATACGAACCGCGGCCGATCATCAGGCCGTCCGCGCCGGACTGCTCCAGAGCCTTCGCCGCGTCCTCGATGGTGCAGATGTCGCCATTGACGATCACCGGGATCGATACGGCGTCCTTTACCTTGCGGACGAAGGCCCAGTCGGCTTCGCCCTTGTACATCTGGTTGCGGGTGCGGCCATGGACGGTGATCATCCGCGCGCCGAGATCCTCGGCGATGCGGGCCAGCTCGGGCGCGTTGAGGCTGTCATGGCACCAGCCCATCCGCATCTTCACGGTGACCGGCACCTTCACCGCCTTCACCGTCGCCTCGATCAGACGGGTGGCAAGCGGCACGTCGCGCATGAGCGCGGAGCCCGCATCCCCATTCACGACCTTTCGCACGGGGCATCCCATGTTGATGTCGATGATGGCGGCGCCACGATCCTCGACCAGCCGGGCCGCTTCTCCCATCTGCTCAGGGTCGCATCCCACGAGCTGCATGGAGACCGGGTCCTCGACCTTGTCCCACATGGCTTTCTGGATCGAGACGCGCGTCTCGCGGATCGCCGCAGGACTGGCTATCATTTCGGTCACGTTGAGGCCTGAGCCGAAGGCGCGGACCATTCGGCGGAACGGCAGGTCGGAAACACCCGTCATCGGCGCGAGCACGACCGGGCAATCGATCGTCACAGGACCGACGTTGATCGGCTTGAGCGCCGGGGAAGCGGGCATCTGAGTCATGGTCTGCGCAACACTGCCTAAAAAACAGGCAGCGCATAGTGGATTGCCCTCGGCTCGGCAAGGGATTACCCGCCTCGACGATGTCGCAGATTGTCTCCGCAGGTCGCAAACACAGCCCGAATCGGCCGGGCGTTCGCACCGCCGCCCTGGTGGTCGCCGCGGGCCAGGGGCTTCGCGCCGGGCAGCCCATGCCCAAGCAGTTCGTCAATTGGCGCGGGAAGCCGGTGGTACGCCACTCGGTAGAGGCACTGCTGGCTGCCGGATGCGCGCCGGTGCTGGTCATGATCCCGCAGAATGCCGAGGCGGTGGTTCGCGCGGCTCTGTCCGGTCTGACGGACGTGGATTTCGCCATCGGCGGGGCAACCCGCCAGGAGTCGGTGCGGCTCGGCCTGGAAGCGATTGCGCGGGAAAAGCCCGACCGCGTGCTGATCCACGATGCCGCCCGGCCCCTTCTTCCGGCAGAGGTCGTCGAAAGGCTCCAGACGGCTCTGGACACTCACACGGGCGCAATTCCCGTCCTGCCCGTGAGCGACAGCCTCACCCATGCGGCCGGGGACATGATGGGCGCACCGGCGCGGCGGGAGGAGCTGCGACGGGTGCAGACACCCCAGGCCTTTCATTTTTCCGACATTCTCGCCGCCCATCGCGCCTGGGACGATGCGCCCACGGCTGGGGACGACGCTCAGGTGGCACAGGCATGGGGCATGAAAGTGGCGCTGGTCGAAGGAGACGAGATCTTGCACAAGCTTACCTACGCCTCCGATTTTGCCCCGGCCCGCGCGGCGGTACGGGTGGGTAACGGCTATGACGTCCACCGGCTCGAGGAAGGCGAGGAGCTGTGGCTCTGCGGCGTTCGCGTAGAGCATACGCACGGTCTTGCGGGACACAGCGACGCCGACGTCGCCATCCATGCGCTTGTCGACGCCTTGCTGGGCGCGATCGGCGCGGGCGACATCGGCCAGCATTTCCCCCCCAGTGACGAACAGTGGAAAGGCGCCGCCTCAGACCGCTTCCTTGCGCACGCCGCCGGACTTGTGGCGGAGGCGGGGTACGCCCTCGGCAATGCGGACGTGACGATCATCTGCGAGGCTCCAAAGATCGGTCCTCACCGGGAGGCCATGCGCGCACGGCTCGCGCAAATTCTCGGCGTCGATGCGAGCGCGATCAGCGTGAAGGCGACCACGACGGAGAAGCTCGGCTTTACAGGGCGCCGCGAAGGAATTGCCGCTCAGGCCGTGGTCAGCCTCGCGCTGTTGTAGGTTGCCTCCGGCTTCAAAGTTTACGAGGATAGTTTCAATGCGCTTCATTCCGCGAACCCTGGCCCTGCTTGCCGCGATTGCGCCCTGCACCGCCCTGGCCGCGCAGTCCGTCTGCATCACCAAGGCGGAGGCGACCTCACTGATCACCTACGCCCTGCCTCAGGCGATCAGCGCAACGGCCAAGCGTTGCGCGCCGTCCCTGCCCGCGAACGCGTTCCTGCGCACACGCAGCGCAGAGCTGGTAAGCCGTTACGCCGGGCAGAAGGACCGCCACTGGCTCAAGGCCAAGCCCGCCTTCATGAAGGCCGTTAACGCGCAAGACGCCGGTTCGGCGAAAATGTTCGCAAGCCTGCCTGACGAGAGCCTGCGTCAGATGGCGGATGTGTTCGTCGAAGGCTTCGTGTCGCAGCGCATCGCCACGCGGTCCTGCAAGCAGCTGGATCTCGCCATTGATCTGCTTTCACCGCTTCCTCCGGAAAACACGGCCGGCCTGATCGCCCTAACGCTGGATATGGCGCGCGACGCCAATGCCCGGGCCGGCAGCGTTTCGCTTTGCAAGGATTGACGATCATGAGCGAGCCCAGCCCCGTTTTCCCGGCAGACCTCCTCGAACTCGCTCGCCGCGTGGTGGAAAAGAACGCTGCAATCGGCCGAATGGTCGCCATTGCCGAAAGTTGCACCGGAGGACTGGTCTGCGCCGCCCTGACGGAGATCCCCGGCTCCTCGGCCGTCCTCGATCGCGGGTTCGTGACCTATTCCAACGAGGCCAAACAGGAGATGCTTGGCGTTCATCCCGACATCATCGATTCCTTCGGCGCGGTCTCTCCGGCTACGGCGTGGGCCATGGCGCAGGGGGCGATCTCACGCAGCCGCGCGGACGTGGCCGTGGCCATCAGCGGGATAGCCGGGCCGGGTGGTGGAAGCGAGATGAAGCCGGTGGGGACGGTTGTGTTCGCCTGCGCACAGCGCGGAGTCGAAGAGGTGAACGCGGAACAGAAGCAGCTGGATGGCCGCAGCCGCGGTGAAATCCGCCACCAGGCGACGATCGTCGCGCTGGAGCTGCTGCTTCCCTGACATGCGTGCCCGGCCAAAGCCGGGACGCGCAGCATCACCCCGCCTGGGCGACGCCGTAAAGCTCGGCCGCGCGGGTCTCGAACGCAGCCACCATCTTGCGGAAAGCCTTGTCGAAGTACTGACCAGCCAGCTTCTCGAAAAGCGGGTTACGAAACGTGAACTTCACGTCGAACTCGATCTCGCAGGCCGTGTCACTGACAGGGTGGAACGTCCAGACATTGTCCAGATCACGCATGGGTCCATCTACGTAATGCACCCGTATCTGGCGGGGACGTTCCTTCTCCACGCGAGAGGTGAACTTCTCCCGCAGTGCCTTGAAGCCGACGAGCATGTCCGCGATCATCTCGTGCTCGCTATCAGACTTCACCCGCGTGGCGACGACCCAGGGCAGGAATTCCTGATAGCGGCCCACGTCAGCGACGAGGTCGTACATCTGTTCGGCGCTGTAGGGCAGGCGACGCGTTTCGTGGATTCCCGGCATGCGTCAGGCCCCTACGACCGCAACGCTTGCCTGCGTGCGGGCAAGCTGGGCTTCACGCGCCGCCTTCATTTCCGCGAAGTCCGAACCGGCGTGGTAGCTGGACCGGGTCAGCGGCGAGGACGCGACCTGCAGGAAACCTTTGGCCCGGGCGATGGCACCGTAAGCCTTGAACGCCTGCGGCGTCACGAATTCCTTGACCTCGGCGTGCTTGGGCGTGGGCCGAAGGTACTGCCCCATCGTCAGGAAGTCGATATCAGCGCAGCGCATGTCGTCCATCACCTGATGGACCTCCAGTCGTTCCTCGCCCAGCCCGAGCATGATGCCGGACTTGGTAAAGATCGAGGGATCGTGCCGCTTCACTTCCTCCAGCAGCCGCAGCGACGCGTAATAGCGCGCGCCGGGGCGGATGGTCGGGTAAAGCCGAGGGACCGTTTCAAGGTTGTGGTTGTAAACGTCGGGCCGCGCTTCGACGATGGCTTCGACCGCTCGCTGCATCTTGTTGCGGAAGTCCGGCGTAAGGATTTCGATCGTGGTCGCGGGGGTCGCATCGCGCAGGGCGCGGATGACCTTCACGAACTGGCTGGCGCCACCGTCGGGCAGGTCATCCCGATCGACCGAAGTGATGACGATATGCTCGAGCCCGGTCTTGAGAGCCAGTTCCGCGACGTTGGCAGGTTCCATCGGATCGACTCGACCCGGCATTCCCGTCTTGACGTTGCAGAAGGCGCAGGCCCGGGTGCAGGTGTCGCCCAGGATCATCACCGTCGCGTGTTTCTTCGTCCAGCATTCCCCGATGTTGGGGCAGGCCGCTTCCTCGCACACCGTATTCAGCTTGAGATCGCGCATGAGCTGGCGCGTCTCGCCATAGCCCTTGCTGGTCGGCGCCTTGACGCGGATCCAGTCAGGCTTGCGCTGCCGCTGCGGCGCGCTTTCAGGGGCGGGTGCGGTGGACAGATCGTTCATGCGCCCCAGATAGTCACATGCGCGCCGGCTTGCCAGCACGAATATCCGGCTTAAGGCAATAGCAACGTTTACAAAGCAGCAATGGAACTCACCATGACCGACACCGAAGATCGCGTTCTGAACCACCTGCTTCAAGGGTATCGCCGCTTCCGCGACAGTGGCTGGACCCCGCACCGTGAACGCTGGGCACAGCTCGGCCAAGGACAGGAGCCGGAGGTGATGGTGATCGCCTGCTCGGACAGCCGCGTTGATCCGGCCCAGATTTTCGACGTCGATCCGGGCACTATCTTCGTGGTGCGCAACGTGGCGGCGCTTGTTCCGCCATTCGAGACTTCACCGGGGCACCACGGCGTCTCCGCCGCCCTCGAGTTCGCGGTGCAGGTGCTCAAGGTCAAGGAAATCGTCGTCATGGGCCATGGCTTGTGCGGCGGCTGCAAGGCGGCCCTCACGCAGGACCTGAAGGGCACAGAGCCGGGCCAAGGCGGCTTCATCGCGGACTGGATCGCGATGCTTGACGAGGCGCGGGAGCCTGTAGCCCACGCGCACGGCACGACCGGGCGTGAAGCGGAGCGAGCGATGGAGCAGGCGGCAGTCAAGGTCAGCCTCGACAACCTGATGACCTTCCCTTGCGTCCGCTCGAAGGTTGGCAAGGGCGAACTGACGCTGCGCGGCGCCTTCTTCGCGATCTCGGACGGCGTGCTGCATCTGCTTGATCAACGCACGGGTGAGTTCGCACCCGCCGTCTGAGCAACTGGACGGGCTTGAACGAAAAAGGGCGCCGGTTTTGCCGGCGCCCTTTTTCGTTTAGAGATCTCGGAAGATCAGTTGGCGGCAGCCGGGGCCGTCGGCGCGGCGGCGGCCGGGGAAGCCTTGCCCTTGGCGTAGGCATCCCAAAGCTTGGCCACCGGCTGGCGAGTGCCGCTCACCTTGGCGAGGCTCGTCTGTGCTGCGGCGTACTTGCCCTGCAGCGCCTGCGACATGCCCAGACGAAGAGCGACCTTGTTCGCATCCACGCCGGCCATCGAGCTCGCCTTGCTGTAGAACGTCTCAGCCTTGGCGGGCTGGTCGTAACTCAGGAAGACGTCGCCTGCGGCCACCACGGTGGCACCCGTCGCGCCGGCCTTGTTGGCATCGCGCTCGGTGGCAGCGAGCGAAGCCTTGTCCGCAGCCACGCGGCTTTCGGTGTTTGCCTTGTCCGGCACGTCCGCCGCGGTCAGCTTGCCCTTCGCAAGACCGTCGTTCATGATCTTCGACGCTTCTCCGGGGAAAGCGCGCGGATCGACGTTCTCGAGGTACTCCAGATAATCGCGACGGTCGTTCATCGAACCGGTGACGTACATCAGGCGCATGAGATCGACGTTCTGGTCACGCGGCAGCGAGGCGAGCTGGCGCACGACCGAAATGGAAGTGTTCCAGGCGCCGGGATAGTACTGCGCCAGCATGGCCGCATATTCGGTCGACGGCCCGAGCTGCTTTGCGGTGTAGGTCTGCTGCAGGACGTTGCGCAGCGCGGATTCGGACGGGGCGGCGCCCTTCGCCTGTGCGGCGGCGATGTCGTCCTTGGCCATCTGCAGCGCGGCCTGGGGATTGTTCGACCGCTTGTATGCGTCGGCGAGGACCAGATCGAGCTGGCCCGAGCTGTCGACGTAGCCTGCGTCCTTCGCCGCCTTCAGGTACTTCGCCGAGTTCGGGTAGTCCTTCATCTGGTACGCGGTGACGCCCGCATCGTAGTTCGTGGAACCCACCGCTGCCGCATCCAGCTTGCCGCTTTCCAGAAGCAGCATGTTACCCTGCTGCTTGAGCGCCAGATCCTGCGAAATGATGCCGTAGTTGCGCATCATCGAGCCGAGCGCGCTCTTGTCGTCCGGCGTGGTGGCGGTGCCGACGGCGTTCTGGAAGACGGCCTTGCCATCTCCGCCGACACCGGCGTCAAAGGCCTGCTTTGCAGCAGCAAGGTTCTCCGGGGTAGCCTGGCCGCCTGCAATCTTCGCGGTGGCGTCGGCCATCGCCTTCTGGATCGGAGCGGCAACCTTCACGAACTCGGGCGAGAAATTGGTAGCGCCGGCCTTCTCCTTCTTCGCGGCGACCGCGGGAGTGGCAGCCACGACCGCCAGGCCGCTCGACAGGGCGACGGCAAGAGCGACACGGGAAACAAGGAACTTGCGAGCCATCAAGGCTACTCCTCTCAACGACAGAACCAAAATCCTGCGGGCATGGGACATCCTGCCTCCCAGGATCGAAAAACGGGGCGCTCGGGTTTGGCTGGGAAATAGACCCTTTGCAACCTCCCGCCGCGATTACGGCGACGCGGCTTAACGCGCATTGAATTCAGTTCGTCGCAGTCGTTCAGGTTCCACACGGGTTTCCCGCGCGCGCGAACAGCTTATGTGTGGAAAACGATGCCTGGCATTCCTGCGTGGGACAGCTTCCGGTGGCTTTCCCTGTACGCTTGGCCTAGTGCGGTTCATCCACCCCTTCCCGCAACAACGGCGAAACAATCTTCGTGAGCGACGAGACCCAGAACCTGCCGATCGGCCCCGATGGCGAATTCACCCGCGTCGACATCGTCGACGAGATGAAGACGAGCTACCTCGACTACGCGATGAGCGTGATCGTGAGCCGCGCGCTGCCCGACGTGCGCGACGGCCTGAAGCCGGTTCACCGCCGCATCCTCTACGCCAGCCAGGAAGGCGGCTTCGTCGCCGGGCGCCCGTACCGCAAGTCCGCGAAGATCGTCGGCGACGTCATGGGCAACTACCACCCGCACGGTGACAGCGCGATCTATGATGCGCTGGCCCGCATGACGCAGGACTGGTCGATGCGCGTCCCGCTCATCGATGGTCAGGGCAACTTCGGCTCGATGGACCCCGATCCCCCGGCGTCGATGCGTTACACCGAGGCGCGCCTTGCCCGTGTCGCCAACTCCCTTCTTGATGACCTCGACAAGGATACCGTCGATTTCGTCGACAACTACGACGGTTCGCGTCAGGAGCCTTCGGTCCTGCCGGCGCGCTTCCCGAACCTGCTGGTCAACGGCGCGGGTGGTATCGCGGTCGGCATGGCGACGAACATCCCGCCCCACAACCTGGGCGAGGTGATCGACGGCTGTTTCGCCATGATGGACAACCCCGGGATTACCTCGGAAGAGTTGTTCCAGATTATTCCCGGCCCCGACTTTCCCACCGCACCGCTGATCCTCGGTCAGTCCGGCGCGCGCAATGCGGCGCTGACCGGCCGTGGCTCCATCATCCAGCGCTGCCGCAGCCACGTCGAGGAAGGGCGCGGATCGCGCCGGGACGCGCGCTCGATCGTCCTCACCTCAATCCCCTTCCAGGTCGGCAAGTCGGCCTTGGTCGAGAAGATCGCAGAGGCCGCCAAGGACAAGCGGATAGAGGGCGTCTCGGACATCCGCGATGAATCCAACCGCGAAGGCGTGCGCGTTGTCATCGACCTGAAGCGCGACGCTTCGCCCGAGGTCGTGCTGAACCAGCTGTGGCGCAGCACCCCCGCCCAGTCCAACTTCGCCGCCAACATGCTGGCGATCCGGGGCGGCCGTCCCGAGATCATGTCGCTGCGCGACATCCTCCAGAACTTCATCCAGTTCCGCGAGCAGGTCATCACCCGCCGCACCAAGTTCGAGCTGAACAAGGCGCGTGACCGGGCTCACATCCTGCTCGGCCTCGTCGTGGCGGTATCGAACCTCGACGAGGTGGTGAAGATTATCCGTTCGTCGCCCAATCCGGCCGAAGCGCGTGCCAAGCTGCTCGCGAAGGAATGGCCGATCGGCGACATCGCGCAGTACATCCGCCTCGTCGAGGCGATCGAGCCCGAAGCGGAGGCCGAAGGCGGCATCTACCGCCTGTCCGAAGTGCAGGTGAAGGCGATCCTCGATCTGCGCCTGCACCGCCTGACCGCGCTCGGGCGCGACGAGATCGGCGACGAGCTGAAGCAGCTTGCCATCGCAATCGAGGAATACCTCGCAATCCTGGCCGACCGCGTGAAGCTCTACGGCGTCATGCGCGAGGAACTTCAGGCGGTACGTGACGCTTACGCCACCCCGCGCGTCTCCGAGATCACCGCCGCCTTCGACGGGATCGACGACGAGGACCTGATCGAGCGCGAGGACATGGTCGTCACCGTGACCATGGACGGCTACATCAAGCGCACCGCGCTCTCCACCTTCCGCGCCCAGAACCGCGGCGGCAAGGGCCGCGCCGGCATGGCGACGAAGGACGAGGACGCCGTGACGACGATGTTCGTCACGTCCACGCATAACCCGGTTCTGTTCTTCTCGACCGCAGGCAAGGTCTATCGCCTCAAGGTCTACAAGCTCCCGGAAGGCGGCCCCACCACGCGCGGCCGTCCGATCGTCAACCTCCTGCCCGCACTGGACAAGGACGAGACGATCCAGACCGTCCTGGCCCTCCCCGAGGACGAGGCCGAATGGGGCAAGCTTTCCGTCGTCTTCGCCACGGCCAAGGGCAACGTGCGCCGCAACGCGATGGACAGCTTCGCCAACATTCCGAGCAACGGCAAGTTCGCCATGCGCTTCGACGAGGGCAGCGAGGACCGTCTCATCGGCGTCGCCCTTCTCGAGCCGAGCGACGACGTGCTGCTGGCCACCCGCCAGGGCAAGGCCATCCGCTTCCCCGGTGACGACGTGCGTGAATTCACGAGCCGCACATCGACGGGCGTTCGCGGCATGACGCTCAAGGGTGACGACGAGGTCATCTCGCTCTCGATCCTGCACCGCGTCGGCACCGACGCCGAGGAGCGCGAGCAGTATCTGCGCTTCGCACCCTGGAAGGGCGAAAAGGAAGGCGAGCCCATTCTGTCCGCAGAGCGCATGGCCGAGTTGCAGGAACGCGAGCAGTTCATTCTCACCGTCTGCGCCAACGGCTACGGCAAGCTATCCTCCGCCTACGAGTATCGCCGCACCGGACGCGGAGGCCAGGGCATTACCAACATCGACAACATCGGCCGCAACGGCCCTGTCGTCGCCAGCTTCCCGGCGACGCGCGCCCAGCAGCTGATGCTGGTTACGGACCAGGCCAAGCTGATCCGCCTGCCGCTGGACTCACTGCGTGTCATCGGCCGCGGCTCCGCAGGCGTGCGCCTCTTCACCGTATCGGCCGACGAACATGTCGTCAGCGCTGTGCGCCTCGACGAGGAGCCCGAGAACGACGCTCCGGACATCGCCGTCGCGGCGGAAATCGAGATCCCGGCAGCGGACCTCGCGAAGGATGAAGGCGACAGCGAAGCGTGAGCACGGGCGCACATCCCGCGGTCGCGTACAAGATCCTGACCGGCGAGCAGTTCGAGCGACTGCTCGCCGACGGAGCCTTCAAGGGCGCGCCGGTCGATCTCGCGGATGGCTACATCCACATGTCGGCCGCCGATCAGGTGCAGGCGACTCTGGACAAGCACTTCGCCGGGCAGGAAAACCTGCGCATCGCTGCCGTCGATCTGACGGTCTTTGGTGATGGCGTTAAGTGGGAGGTTTCGCGCGGTGGCGCGCTCTTCCCGCATCTCTACGGCGACCTTCCTCTTTCCGCCGTGCTTTCACATGCTCTCGTGGAGCGGGACCGTAGCGGGAACGTGCAGCTTCCCGGCTGAAGGCGGCAGCCATCCTGCTGTCGGTGTGAAATCTTGACTTCTATAACCCATTAGGTTACAAACCTCGCCATCTGCGGCGGACGGGGCCTCGTCCGCCAAGGTGTCTCGGGTCGGCGTCGTGGGCGGTGCGCGGGTGTAAAGCCGTGGACCACGCCACGAGCGTCCTCCCGGAGCGGTTCACTGGACGGGCGGCACAGCGGCCCCTCCACCCCAACTTTCGTGCAATCGGTAGCCTTCTGCGTGAAGGCAGCTTCCCACGAAAGCGGACACAGCCCTGTCTTGCGAACCCGCACGGCCTGTCCGAACCGTCTCCGTTACAGGGTCGCGCCGGGCTGTCCTGACTGCTACCCGGCCGTTCGCACGACAGTCTCCCTCCCCGCGTTCCAGCAGGGACGCCCCGACGCCGGCCCGGTTTTGCCTCGCGTTTCCCCCCAAGGCGTAAAGCCCGCATTCGCCAGCGGGCGTTTTGCCGTGCCTATCGCTTGCCGCCGCGCAACTGCAGTTCACCGGTTACGCCCGTGGCCAGGACAAGGTTGCCAAGGTAAAACAGCGGCCAGGCCGCGAGCCTCAGTACTGACGCCGCAGAACCTCCCCCGGCGATTTCCAGGATGACGCCGGCGACGATCAGTGCCGCGCCGAAACCGACGCGCTGGCGCGGGAACGTGCTGATCCATGCAGACGCCGCCATGCCTCCAAGGCCCAAGCCGAGGAAGAGCGGAAAAGGGACGCCCGCCCGATCCGCCGCGACGTAGCACAGCAGCGGCGTCCCCAGCGTCAGCACCAGCGCTGAAACACGCCCGCCCGCGTCAACAACGGGTTGACGGTGAACCAGGAACAGCGTCAGACCAAGCAGGTAAGCCACCAGCAGCGCGTTGAGCCCGATCACCGGCGCATAGTACCACAGCGCCGAGCCGATCCCCTGCAGCGCGAGCATTCCCGCCAGCGATCGTGTGTCATTGCCCCGGTGGCGCAAGACAGCATAGACGGCGAGGAGGAGCAGCGGCGCCGCATTGAGCACCAGCAGGTAAAGTCCCGGCAAGGCGCTGTCCTGCAGCCAGGCCCATGCGGCGGCCAGAAGAATGCTTGCCAGCAACCAGGGTCGGCGTTCGATCAGCGCGCGCTTGGGCATCGGTCCTCCTGAAAGTGTATCCGAGCGCTATGACAGGTGCGCCGCCCCTTTTCCATCGTGGCGAGAAGGTCTAGGCGCCTGATCCATGACCCATCAGATCCACATCATCGGCGGCGGCCTGGCCGGAAGCGAAGCCGCGTGGCAGCTCGCCCGCCGCGGCTTCCGCGTCCGCCTTTCGGAAATGCGCGGCACCGGTGAACGCAGCCCCGCACACCAGGGCGACGGGCTGGCCGAACTGGTCTGCTCCAACTCCTTCCGCTCCGACGACAGCGAGAAGAACGCCGTTGGCCTGCTGCACCATGAAATGCGCCTCTGCGATTCGCTGATCATGGGCGCTGCGGCAAAGGCACAGGTGCCAGCGGGTTCCGCACTGGCCGTGGACCGCGACGTCTTCTCCGCCGAAGTCGAAGCGCGCCTCACCGGCCTTCCCAACCTGGAGATCGTGCGCGAACGCATCGACGCGATTCCGGAGGGCGGGCCCGTCATCGTCGCCACCGGCCCGCTGACCGCCGAGGCGCTCGCCGGATCGATCGGCCGCGCGACGGGCGCAGACAGCCTCGCCTTCTTCGATGCCATCGCACCTATCGTTTACCGCGACACGATCGATATGGACGTGTGCTGGATGGCTTCGCGCTGGGACAAGGGTGAGACGAGGGACTACATCAACTGCCCGATGACCAAGGAGCAGTACCTCGCGTTCCACGCCGGGCTGATCGCGGGCGAAAAGACGGCTTTCAAAGAGTGGGAAGCCGATACGCCTTACTTCGACGGCTGCATGCCCATCGAAGTCATGGCAGAGCGCGGCGTAGAGACGCTGCGCTTCGGGCCGATGAAGCCGGTGGGCCTGGACAACCCGCACTGGGCGACGCCGGAGCATCCGAACGGCCGCTGGCCCTACGCCGTCGTTCAGCTTCGGCAGGACAACAAGCTCGGCACGATCTGGAACATGGTCGGCTTCCAGACCAAGCTGAAGCACGCCGAACAGGTCCGCCTCTTCCGCACGATCCCGGGGCTCGAGAACGCGGAGTTCGCGCGGCTCGGCGGCCTTCACCGCAACACCTTCATCAACTCGCCCGTCCTGCTCGACCGCACGCTCCGCCTGAAGAGCGCGCCACATGTGCGCTTCGCCGGGCAGATCACGGGCTGCGAAGGCTATGTCGAAAGCGCGGCGGTGGGCCTCCTTTCCGGGTTGATGGCCGCTTCCGAACTGGCGGGTCACGACTGGCAGGCCCCGCCCCGCACCACCGCGCTGGGCGCCCTGCTCTCCCACATCACCGGCGATGCGGATGCGGAAACCTACCAGCCCATGAACGTCAACTTCGGCCTCTTTCCCCCGTTGCACGACGTGAAGAAGAAGCAGCGCAAGGAAGCCTACACGGCGCGCGCCAAGGAAGACATCGCACCCTGGCTGGGCGGCATCGCAGTCTGACGGCAGGCCGTCCCCTCAGCAGGAGCATTTCGGCTTGGGCTTGGGCGACGGCGCTGTCTTCCGGAACTCGGCGGGCGTGAGATAGCTGTCGCGATCCGCGTCCGCACTTTCGAACTTGTCGACGGTGGCGACCGCCCATTCCTCGAACGTCAGCAGGTTGTTGCCGTCCTTGTCGAGCTTGCGGAAGGCTTCCGAACGGGTCGAAAGCATTTCGTTGCGGGATACACGCCTGTCCCGGTCCCGGTCGTAGCGGCCAAACCTTCGCTGTTCCCGGCTGAGTTCGGTCGCCTCAGGCAGTTCGGGACCGACCGCCTCGCCCGCATCGGCGCTGGGCAGCGGGGCCGGGGCCGGAGGCACCGGCTGCGCCTTGGGAGCCGCTGATTCGACCTGGGCATGACCTTGCCACCAGAACAGGCCGATGCCGAGCAGCACGAAAACGGCGATGCCGCCAAGCAGAAAGCGGTTCATTACGGGACCCCTCAATGATCCCGCCGCTCTAACCCCGCCCCGCCCCCAGAAGGAAATTACATCCCTGCAATCAGAAGCCCAGCAGGCCGAGCCGCATCGCCTTCAGCAGGGCGGCCGGAGACGTCGCTCCCGTTTCATCGCCTTTGGCAAGCCTGCGGGCGGCAAGGCCCTGCAGCACCATCAGCGGGCGCAGGGCGCGCGAGACGCGCACGCCGGACGCGGGGTATGCTCTCACCAGTTCAAGCACCGTTTCCCGCTCGGCGCCGTGACCAAGGCGCATGGCCAGATCGTTCAGCGCCCAGGCGCGGCCCAGTACCAGCGCCGCATCCCGTTCACTGCTCCGCCCAAGCGCATCCGCGAGGGCGGCGAAGGCTTCGCCCCGGCCTTGCGCCATGGCCTCGAGCGCAGTGCGCGGCAGGGGCGCCGGCCCGGTCATATTCTCCCAGCCGTCCACCAGTGCCGAAAGCCCGCCGTGATGACCGTTCCAACTCTTGAGTAGCGCGAGAAGAGGCTCGCCCTGCGGCCACTGCTCGGCAGGTTGACCAAGAGATTCACGCCACCATGCGAGGCGCAACTGCGCCATCATAGGCTCACGCGAACGGCGTAGCAGGTGCGCCAGGCGCGCATCAAGGGCGAGGAGCGCCAGCGTCTGCTCGCGCGCGTTGTGAGGGGCGTAGACCAGCGCGAGGCGCGAAACCGTCGGCAGCGACTGGACGAGGATGTCGTGATTGGACGCGAGGATTTCAGGAGATGGGGAGTCAGTCACGCCGCCTCCCTAAAGCAGCATCGCCGTCATGCAAACGGCGAAGATCGAAAGCGAAGGGGCGGCGGCTTGCACCACCGCCCCCAAGGCTCTTATCGGTAAGTGACCTTCTTCACCGCCGCAACGATGCGGTCGGCGTCGATGATCGCCATCTTTTCGAGGTTTGCAGCATAGGGCAGCGGCACGTCTTCGTTGCAAACGCGCACGACCGGCGCATCGAGGCTGTCGAAGCCTTCTTCCATGCAAATCGCGGAGATCTCCGATGCGATTGAGCAGACCGGGAAGCCTTCTTCAGCCACGACGAGACGGTTCGTCTTGGCGAGGCTCGCCAGAACCGTCTCCTTGTCCAGCGGGCGCAGGGTACGAAGGTCGATGACTTCCGCCTCGATGCCTTCGGCAGCCAGGGCCTCGGCGGCTTCCAGGGCAAGGCCGACGCCGATCGAGTAGGACACGATGGTCACGTCCTTGCCTTCGCGCATGATGCGGGCCTTGCCGATCGGCAGGACATGATCGTCAAGCTCGGGCAGCTCGAACGAGCGGCCGTAGACCAGCTCATTCTCGAGGAAGACGACCGGGTCTTCCGAACGGATGGCCGCCTTCAGCAGGCCCTTCGCATCCGACGCGTCATAGGGAGCGATGACGACCAGGCCGGGGACGTTCGCGTACCACGGACCATAGTTCTGCGAGTGCTGCGCGCCGACGCGCGATGCCGCACCGTTCGGTCCGCGGAACACGACCGGACAACGCATCTGGCCGCCGGACATGTAGTTCGTCTTCGCCGCCGAGTTGATGATGTGGTCGATCGCCTGCATGGCGAAGTTGAATGTCATGAACTCGACGATAGGGCGTAGGCCCCCCATCGCCGCGCCCGTGCCGATGCCGGCGAAGCCGTACTCGGTGATCGGGGTGTCGATGACACGGGTCGGACCGAACTCCTCCAGCAGGCCCTGGGTCACCTTGTAGGCGCCCTGGTATTCGGCCACTTCCTCGCCCATCACGAAGACGCGGCTATCACGGCGCATCTCCTCGGCCATGGCGTCGCGCAGCGCTTCGCGGACAGTCGAGGTCTTCATGTTGGTGCCGTGCGGCAGTTCAGGATCCCGCGCGGTCTTGATGTCGGAGTGCAGGTTAGCGGTGCCGCTCTCGGCAGGCTTTTTGTCCTCGGCGGGCTTTTCGCCCGAAGCCGGCTGTTCGTCGAGCTTCGCTTCGGCCTTGGGTGCTTCGATGGCAGAGGCGTCTTCGCCCTCGCCCGCCAGCACCGCGATCACGGTCCCGACCTTCACGCCCTCGGTGCCTTCGGCAACAAGGAGCTTGCCAATCGTGCCTTCATCGACGGCCTCGAATTCCATCGTCGCCTTGTCGGTCTCGATCTCGGCCAGGATATCACCGGAGGTGACCTCGTCCCCCTCCTTAACCAGCCACTTGGCCAGCTTGCCCTCTTCCATGGTCGGGGAGAGAGCGGGCATCTTCAGTTCGATCGCCATCTCAGTAGCTCTCCACCAGGACGTCGGTATACAGTTCGGAAGGCGTGGGCTCAGGCGAGTTTTCAGCGAAGTCCGCAGATTCGGCTACTTGGGCGCGCACGCGCTTGTCGAGTTCCTTAAGGCTTTCTTCGGTCACGCCCATTGCGATCAGTTCGTTTTTGGCATGGTCGATCGGATCACGCTTTTCCCGTACGCCCTGCACTTCCTCGCGGCTGCGGTACTTGGCGGGATCCGACATCGAGTGCCCGCGATAGCGGTACGTGTTGAGCTCCATCAGGACCGGACCATTGCCTGCGCGCACGTATTCCAACGCGATCTCGGCCGACTTGCGCACTTCGAGCACGTCCATGCCATCCACCGACATGCCGGGGATGCGGAAGGCGGTGCCGCGCCGATGAAAGTGCGTCTCGGCCGAGCCGCGCTTTACGGCGGTGCCCATGGCGTAGCCATTGTTTTCGATCACAAAGATGATCGGCAGCTTCCAGAGAGCCGCCATGTTGAAGCTCTCGTAGACCTGGCCCTGGTTGGCCGCGCCGTCACCGAAGTAGGCCATCGCGACGCCGCCGTCCTCACGGTACTTGTGAGCAAATGCCAGACCCGCGCCGAGCGAAACCTGCGCGCCAACGATGCCGTGGCCGCCGTAGAAGCGGTGCTCCACGGAGAACATATGCATCGAGCCGCCCTTGCCCTTCGAGATACCGGCTTCACGACCGGTAAGCTCGGCCATGATGACCTTGGGATCGATGCCGTAGGCGAGCATGTGGCCATGATCGCGGTAGCCGGTGATGACCGAATCCTTGCTCCCGTCGAGAGCGGACTGCAGCCCCACGGCCACGGCTTCCTGGCCGATGTAGAGGTGGCAGAAGCCGCCGATCAAACCCAGACCATACAATTGGCCGGCCTTTTCCTCGAAGCGGCGAATGAGCAGCATCTGCTCATAGAAGCGAAGCAGCTCTTCCTTGGAAGGCTTGTAGCGCTTGTCCGCGTCCAAGGCTTCCTGAAGGCTGTGGAGCGCGAAATCCTCTTTTTCGGTAGCCGTTTCGGCCGCCGTGTTCTTTGCTTTCGGCAACGGGTGCTCCCCATCGTTGGTGCGATTGTTGAACGGCGGTATAGGAAGGACGCCCGAAAAGCGAAAGCGCAGAGGCTTGAAATTAGCCCGCGAACGTGGCCTTTTTTGCAACCTGACTTGCAGATTTCAGCATCACGCGCCTCTCCATCTGAAGAGAACGCAGAACCGCTCAGGGAAGTTGCATCACCATCTCGTCAGGATGCACGACATTGAGCTGGCTGCGGACCAGTTCGCCCGCCAGGTCCGGATCCATCCGTTCCGGGTTCAGGAGCGCAACTCTGTTTTTGAGATGGTCCCTCGACAGCTTGAGATCGACAAGCTGCTTCTCACGCTGCTCGAGCAGCCGCTGGTTTTCACCCCAGGCGAGGAGCCCACTGGGACCGGCCACGCACCACAAGACCATGAGCAGAAGCAGCGCGAGGGCAAGGCCCTGCACCAGTCGCTCCTTGGCAATGTTGGTGTCCTGTCGCACGTGCCGCATCAGCCTCTTGAATCACATGTGATTCGGGGTTGCAAGCCCGTTCAATAAAGGATTCGTCCGTTTTGCGACAGGCGAACTCCGATGGCCAGAGGCGTCGTCTCAAAGTTTTAATGTTGATAAGAATGACGGCTCATTCGGTTCATCGCTGCCGTCACCGGGAGATGCGCATCCCGGTTCCGCTTTTGCGCCGACCCTGCTAGGCGCGCGGCATGTTGACCATCCGCGATATCACTGTGCGCCTCGGCGGCCGCACGATCCTTGACGGCGCCTCCGCCACGCTGCCGCAGAACGGCAAGATTGGCCTGATCGGCCGGAACGGCGCCGGCAAGTCGACGCTGGTGAAGACGATTATCGGCGAGCTTGAACCGGATGGCGGATCGGTGGATATGCCTCGCCGCGCTCGCCTCGGCTACATCGCCCAGGAAGCGCCCAGCGGTACGCGGACCCCGTTCCAGGCGGTGCTGGAAGCAGACACCGAACGCACGGCGCTCCTGGCCGAGGCAGAGACCTGCACGGACCCGAACCGCCTGGGCGACGTTCACGACCGCCTCATCGCCATCGATGCCTATACCGCACCGGCCCGGGCCGCGCGCATCCTCGTAGGGCTCGGATTCGACGAGGAGATGCAAGGCCGCGCGCTGGACAGCTTCTCCGGAGGCTGGAAGATGCGCGTCGCTCTCGCGGCGCTGCTGTTCTCCGAGCCCGACGTCATGCTGTTGGACGAGCCTTCGAACCACCTGGACCTCGAAGCGACGCTCTGGCTGGAAAATTTCCTCAAAGGCTACCCCAAGACGCTCCTGGTCATCAGCCACGAGCGCGATCTGCTGAATACCGTCGTGGATCATATCCTTCACCTTCAGGTTGGGCGGCTTACACTGTACCCCGGCAACTACGACAGCTTCGAGCGGATCCGCGCGGAACGGGCGGCACAGGCTGCGGCAGCTCGCGCAAACCAGGAAGCGCAGAAGAAGAAGCTGGCCGAGTACGTTGCCCGCAACTCCGCGCGCGCATCCACGGCCAAACAGGCCCAGTCACGCGCGAAGATGTTGGCCAAGATGCAGCCCATCGCGGCCATGGCCGAAGACAGCTCGCTCAGCTTCAACTTCCCGAGCCCGGACGAACTGCGCCCGCCGCTCATCACCCTCGACCTCGCTGCGGTAGGATACGAAGCGGAAAAACCGATCCTGCGGCGCCTGAACCTGCGGATAGATCCGGAGGATCGGATCGCGCTGCTTGGACGCAACGGCAATGGCAAAACCACCCTTGCCCGCCTGCTCGCCCGTCAGTTGGAACCGATGGAAGGCGCGATCAACTTCTCCCCCAAGACCCGCATCGGGTACTTCACGCAATATCAGGTCGAGGAACTGCCTTCCAACTCCACGCCGCTGGAGCTGATGACCCGCGCCATGGAGGGCAAAACCCCGCTGGCGGTGCGCGGTCAGCTCGGCCGCTTCGGCTTTTCCGGAGACAGGGCGACGGCGGAGACCCGCACGCTGTCCGGCGGCGAACGCGCGAGGCTGGCCCTTGCGCTGGTGACACGTGATGCCCCGCACATGCTCATCCTGGACGAGCCGACCAATCACCTCGACGTGGATGCCCGCGAGGCGCTGGTCCAGGCGCTCAACGATTTCGAGGGCGCTGTCATTCTCGTGAGCCATGACCGCCACATGGTCGAACTGGTCGCCGACCGCCTGGTGCTGGTCGATAGCGGCACGGCGACAAACTACGACGGCTCAATGGAAGATTACATCGACTTCGTGCTCGGCCGCAACCAGCCGAAGCCCGACGCATCCGCCCGCTCGGGAAGCGCCCCGGCGAAAAAGTCCGGCGCCATCGCACGCGAGGAGCTCAAGGCGCTGCGCAAGCGGGTGACCGAAGCGGAGACGCGCATGAAGCGCCTGCAGATGCAGGTGGACGCTCTAGTCGAGGCCCTGTCCGATCCGGCTGCGGCGAAGGGTGAGTTCAAGGGACTGAACCTCGGCGAGCTTGGCAGGCGGCATGACACGGCGTCCACAGCGCTTGAGCAGGCCGAAACGGATTGGCTGGAGGTCCACGAAGAACTCGAGGCTCTCATGGGGCGCGGACAGAGCGTTTCCGCGAAATGAGCGTCGCCTTCCGCAGGGACGGGGATGAGGAGCATCTCGAGCCCAAGTTCGAGGTGCCGAGCCCACCCGGGCCAAACCTCGTCACGGCAGCCGGGATGACCCTCATAGAGGAGAGGATCGAAGCGTTGGACGCCCGGATTGCAACCATCTCGGATGAAACAACACTGGCTGCGGCACGGCGAGACCTTCGCTACTGGCGCAACCGCCTTGCCACGGCGGAGCTGCAATCGACGCCACCGGCAGCACCGTCCAGTTCGGCAGTCGCGTCCGCTTCACCTTGAACGGCAAGCCGCGAGAGATTGTGATTGTCGGCCATGACGAAGCCGATCCGGCCAGGAACCGACTTGCCTTCACCGCTCCGCTTGCCCGGGCCCTGCTCGGGGGCGAAGCTGGTGACATCACGGATTTCGGCGGGTGCGAGGACGCGATCGAAATAGTGGACGTGACGCCGGCCTGACGCCGCCCCGGGGACAGTGGGCGGGGCGGCACACCCTGAACCGCCCCGCCATCAGACGATCAGCGGACCCAGTCCTTTTCGTTGACGCCCAGCAGGCGCAACACATCCGTCAGGTCACCGCGATCGATCCACCCGTTCGCGGCATTGCGCGCTTTCGGCTTGGCGCGGTAGGCGATGCCATAGGTAGCCGCCTCCAGCATCGGGATGTCGTTTGCGCCATCGCCGGTTGCCAGGCTGGTGATGCCTTCTCCCCAGCGCTCCTCTGCGGCTGTTATCTCAGCAAGAAGCGTCGCCTTCTTCACTGCGGAATCGACGATGTCGCCGGCCAGTCCCCCCGTGAGCTTGCCCCCCGCGACCTCGAGGCGATTGCCGACCACATGATCGAAGCCCAGCATTTCCCCAACGGGATCGGCGAAATGGTGGAAGCCGCCCGTGACCAGGATGGTACGGCAGCCCAACTGCTTGAGCGTTTCCACAAGGACCTTCGCGCCCGGCATGGGCTTGATGCGACTGGTGAGACACTCGTCGATAGCGCCCGTGGACAGGCCATCAAGAAGACCGACGCGTTCCCGCAAGGCCTCCGCAAAATCGAGTTCGCCCTGCATCGCGCGCTCGGTGATGGCGGCTATGCGGTCCTTCAGGCCCGCGAAATCCCCGAGTTCATCGATGCATTCCTGACCGATCATGGTGGAATCCATGTCGGAGATGAACACGCGAGGCACCACCGGTTCGTCTATGGTGATAAGGCCGTCACTGGGACTGAAGTGCGCGTCGATCGCAGCACGCATGGCCGCAGCGTCATCGTCGGGCGAGTCGATCTGCATCGTCCTGCCACAGAAATCGAGCATGGCGGCGTCCGCGATACGGACGCCTGCCCGCGCCATCTGCGCCTTTGCGGCTTCGAGTTTTGTCGAAAGATGGTCCGGTTCTGCTATCAGCCGCGCTATGAGCACTGCGAATTCCCTTGATGCGCCCTACGATATCGCCGCCGGAGACCGACCGCCTCTGGCGCTCATCGCAGGGCCGACCGCCAGCGGCAAGAGCGATTGTGCAGTGGCGCTGGCGCAGGAGCTGGAGCGACGGGGGCGGCGTGCCGTCGTCATCAATGCCGACAGTTCCCAGGTCTACTCCGACCTGACCATCCTCAGCGCAAGACCGAGCGAGGCGGACATGGGCGGCATCGAACACCGCCTTTTCGGCGCCTGGGACGGTGCGCAAAGTTGTTCCGCAGCGGACTGGGCACGCGAGGCCAGCAAGACGATCGCGGAGATCCACCGCGAAGACGCCGTCCCGATCCTCGCGGGCGGAACGGGTCTCTACATCCGCACGTTGCTGGACGGCATAGCACCGGTTCCGGAGATCGCCCCGGATGTCCGCGAGGAGGTACGCGCGCTGCCGGTCCACGTTGCCTTTGCTGCCCTGCAAAAGGAAGATCCGGACCGTGCCGCCCGCCTCGCGCCCGCTGATACCGCGAGGATAAGCCGTGCGCTCGAGGTCGTGCGATCGACGGGCAAGCCCCTGAGCCACTGGCAAGGTCGGATGACCGGCGGCATCGCAGGCGCAGTGGCGCTTCACCCCGTGATCCTGCTTCCTGAACGACAGACCCTCTATGCCCGCTGCAACCTTCGGTTCGAGCGCATGGTGGAACGCGGCGCGCTCGACGAAGTAGCCGCGCTTCTTGCCCGTAACCTGGATCCGGGTCTCCCCGTCATGCGCGCCATCGGCGTGCCCGAACTCGCCGGTGTGCTGCGTAACGAATGGTCGCTGGAGAGTGCAATTCAGCGCGGCAGTCAAGCCACCCGGAATTATGCCAAACGGCAGTTCACGTGGCTTCGTCATCAGCCGCCGGAAAGCTGGCCTCGGCAGGAAATTAAAAATTACAAGGAGAACGGCCTGAGTGCAATTATATTGCGTTTTCTGTGTTGACCTGCAACTTGCGGATGCGTAGAGGCCCTTCACCTGCTGATTGGAAGTGATGCGGGAGGAGAGGAAGACCCGGTGCGGCCCAGCCGTTGTGCCGGGTCGGTTTCATTACGGCATCGAGCAAAGCCTGAAACTCGAGCCTGCGCCTTTTGCCGAGGCGGATTGAGAAGGAACGTGTTGTGAGTGAAGAGCGCAGCGGCGCCAGCATCCTGGTCGAAAGCCTGGTCAAGCAGGGGGTGGAATTCGTATTCGGCTACCCGGGCGGTGCCGTGCTTCCGATCTACGATGCCCTTTTCGGCGACGAGCGACTTCGGCACATCCTTGTACGCCATGAGGCGGGAGCGGCGCACGCTGCGGAAGGCTACGCGCGATCCACGGGCAAGCCGGGCATCGTTCTGGTCACTTCTGGCCCAGGCGCTACAAACGCGATCACCGGCATCGCGGATGCCTACATGGATTCCATCCCGATGGTGGTCATCACGGGCCAGGTGCCCACGGCCCTGATCGGTTCCGACGCCTTCCAGGAGGCGGATACGGTCGGCATCTCGCGTCACTGCACGAAGCACAACTATCTCGTCAAAGATCCCTCGGAGCTGGCGGCAGTCATCGACGAGGCGTTCCAGATCGCCACGACCGGCCGCCCCGGCCCCGTGCTCATCGACATTCCCAAGGACGTCCAGATCGCAACCGCGGTTTGGAGCGACGGGCCTGTCCAGCGCCACCAGCGCTATAGCCCCCGCACGGAAGGCACCTCGGAGGAAATCCGCCGTGCCGTGGAGATGATCGCAGCCGCAAAGGCGCCGATCTTCTACACCGGCGGCGGCATCATCAACGCGGGGCCCCGCGCCACCGCCCTGTTGCGTGAATTTCAGGCGAAGACCGGCGCGCCCGTCACGTCTACCTTGATGGGGCTGGGCGCCTTCCCTGCCGATCATCCGGACTGGTTAGGCATGCTGGGCATGCACGGCACCTACGAAGCCAACATGGCGATGAATCAGGCGGATCTCATCATCTGCCTTGGCGCTCGTTTTGATGACCGCGTCACCGGTCGTCTCGACGCCTTTTCGCCCAACTCCGAGAAGATCCACGTCGATATCGACCGCGCCTCCGTCAACAAGACGGTTCAGGTGGACCTGCCCATCATCGGCGACTGCGCAATCGTGCTCGAGCAGATGCTGGTCGAATGGAGCAGCCGCAAGCCTCAGGATCTCACCGCGTGGAAGTCCAGCGTCGAGGAGTGGCGTGGCCGCAAGAGCCTGGCTTATCCGGCGAACCCGCAGGCGATCATGCCCCAGCTGGCGATCGAGCGCCTCTATGAACTGACGAAGCACAAGGATCCGGTGATCTCCACCGAGGTCGGTCAGCACCAGATGTGGGCGGCGCAGTACTTCCCCTTCTTCTCGCCGAACAAGTGGCTCACGTCCGGTGGCCTTGGCACCATGGGCTATGGCTTGCCCGCCGCCATCGGCGCGCAGTGCGGCAATCCTGATGGCCTGGTGATTGACATCGCTGGCGACGCCTCGATCCAGATGAACATTCAGGAATTGGGAACCGCCACGCAGTACCGCCTACCGGTCAAGGTGTTCATCCTTAATAACGAGTGGATGGGCATGGTCCGCCAGTGGCAGGAACTGACCTACGAAAGCCGCTACTCCAACTCCTATTCGGACAGTCTGCCCGACTTCGTGAAGCTGGCGGAGGCCTACGGCTGGAAGGGCATCCGCATCGAGAACGAAGCTGAACTTGACGCAGGGATCCAGGCCATGATCGATCATCCCGGTCCGGTGATCGTCGACTGCCTGGTTCACAAGGAAACGAACTGTTTTCCGATGATCCCCTCGGGCGCGGCGCATACCGACATGATCCTCTACGGTGACAGCGTTGCCGGCACGATGGATGACGAAGCCAAGGCGCTGGTCTGAGGACGCGAGACGAACAATGATGCACATTCAGCATGAAGCCGAGGAGCGGCACGTCCTCACCGTGACCGTCGATAACGAGGCGGGCATTCTCGCCAAGATCGCCGGTCTGTTCACGGCGCGGGGCTACAACATCGACAGTCTCACCGTGGCTGACATCACCGATAACCATGCGGTGAGCCGCATCACGATCGTGACACACGGGCCGCGCAGCCAGATCGACCAGATCCACGCCCAGCTTGAGCGTCTGGTCCCCGTCCACAAGGTGGTCGACCTGACCGAAGTCGGGCCGCACGTCGCGCGCGAACTGGCGCTGGTGAAAGTGGCCGGTGTCGGTGACAAGCGCGTCGAGGCGTTGCGCATCGCCGAAGTCTTTCGGGCCCGGCCGGTCGATACCACCACCGAAAGCTTCATCTTCGAGATGACCGGCGCACCGGACAAGATCGACAGCTTCGTAGCGCTGATGCGCGATCTCGGCCTTGTCGAAGTGGGTCGGACCGGCATCGTCGCGATGGCTCGGGGCCCGCAAGAGGCCTGATATTCAAAGCTTGCGCCCGCCTCGATCGAGGCGCCGCCAAACATGACCGCGGTCCCGCCCTGCGGGATTACAGAAGGAAGAACGATGAAGGTCTACTACGACGCCGATTGCGACATCAACCTGATCACCGACAAGAAGGTCGCGATCCTGGGTTATGGCAGCCAGGGTCATGCCCATGCCCAGAACCTGCGCGATTCCGGCGTCAAGGAAGTCGCCATCGCACTTCGCGAAGGTTCGGCCACGGCAAAGAAGGCGGAAGCGGCCGGCTTCAAGGTCCTGTCGAACAAGGAAGCGGCCGCATGGGCCGACGTGCTCATGATCCTCGCACCTGACGAGCACCAGGCTGCGATCTACGCCGCCGACATCCATGACAACCTGAAGCCGGGCGCGGCGCTTGCCTTCGCCCATGGCCTCAACGTCCACTTCGGCCTGATCGAACCGCGCCCCGACATCGACGTGTTTCTGATCGCGCCGAAGGGCCCGGGCCACACCGTCCGCTCGGAATATCAGCGTGGCGGCGGCGTGCCCTGCCTCATCGCCATCCATCAGGACGTGACCGGCAACGCTCAGGACGTCGCCCTTGCCTACGCATCGGGCGTTGGTGGCGGCCGCTCAGGCATCATCGAGACCAACTTCCGCGAGGAGTGCGAGACGGACCTGTTCGGCGAACAGGCCGTACTCTGCGGCGGCGCCACCGCGCTGGTTCAGGCCGGCTTTGAGACGCTGGTGGAAGCCGGCTACGCACCGGAAATGGCTTACTTCGAGTGTCTCCACGAGCTCAAGCTGATCGTCGACCTGATGTATGAAGGCGGCATCGCCAACATGCGCTACTCGATCTCGAACACGGCCGAATACGGCGACATCAAGACCGGTCCGCGCATCATCACCGAAGAGACCAAGAAGGAAATGAAGCGCGTTCTGGAAGATATCCAGTCGGGTCGCTTCGTGAAGGACTTCGTGCTCGATAACCGGGCGGGCCAGCCCGAGCTGAAGGCGTCGCGCCTTGCTGCCAAACGTCACCCGATCGAGGAAACCGGTGCCAAGCTGCGTGCCATGATGCCGTGGATCGGTGCCAACGCTCTCGTCGACAAGAGCAAGAACTGAGCCGAAGCGGCAGGCGGCCTTGGTCGCCTGCCGCCTCCTCCCACCACGCCTACCGGTGGTTCACTTCCGCCTGCGGGTCGGCGCATGGAAGTCCGGTGGTTTGTCCCTGACCCACCGCACGAAGCGGTCTATCTCAGGCACCTGCCGAAGGGCGGAGGGCTCCGGCCGCATGCGCGCGAGCTGCCCATTGTCTAACACCGCGTGAATGCTTCTATGGCATATGGGATGCAGCGGTACCGTCAGACGTCCGCCCCTGCTTTTGGGGATGGGATGATGCCATTCCACCCGCCGCCCCAGAGGGCGCCCGCACAACCAGCATTCACCGTGATCCGTAGTCACGTCATTTCCTTTTTCCGGATCATTAGGAAGTTATCAAAGTTTCAACCTTAACAGGGTGGCATCCGGTTGGTCATGTCCCTTCGGGCACCTGCGAGGTTGACGGTTAAATGACGGCATTCGGTCGGCGAAATGGTTTAAGCGGTATGGGCCAGGGAGCCCGCCCGGCTTTTGGTGTAGCGAAGCCGCTGAAGAGCGGCGGCGACAGCGCCAGCATACCCGCCAGCGCGCCCCCAGTACCCGACCCTTTCGGCAGCGACGCCGCTCCCTTGCGGGAGGATGCGATGTCGCGCCTTGCCGATCGTGCCAACGCTGTTCATGAGCAATCGGAACAGAGCGGCTTCGAAGCCTCCATCCACAAGATCAAGGAGCAGGTCCTTCCCCGCCTGCTTGAGCGAGTCGATCCGGAAGCGGCGGCGACGCTCACCAAGGACGAGCTTTCTGAAGAATTCCGCCCCATCATCATGGAGGTGCTGGCTGAGCTCAAGATCACCTTCAACCGGCGCGAACAATTTGCGCTCGAGAAGGTGCTCATCGACGAGCTGCTCGGCTTCGGTCCGCTGGAGGAGTTGCTCAATGATCCCGATATCTCCGATATTATGGTCAATGGCCCGAACCAGACGTATGTCGAACGAAAAGGCAAACTGCAGCTCGCATCCACCAAGTTTCGGGATGAGCAGCATCTGTTCCAGATTGCCCAGCGCATCGTAAACCAGGTCGGGCGCCGCGTGGACCAGACCACGCCGCTGGCCGACGCTCGCCTGAAGGACGGCAGCCGCGTCAACGTCATCGTGCCGCCGCTTTCACTGCGCGGCACTGCGATCTCGATCCGCAAGTTTTCCGAAAAGCCCATCACCATCGACATGCTCAAGGATTTCGGCTCCATGAGCGAGCAGATGGCGACTGCGTTGAAAATCGCGGGTGCCTCGCGCATGAACATCGTCATCTCTGGCGGCACCGGCTCAGGCAAGACGACGATGCTCAACGCATTGTCGAAGATGATCGATCCGGGCGAACGCGTTCTGACGATCGAGGACGCAGCCGAACTGCGGCTCCAGCAGCCCCACTGGCTTCCGCTTGAAACCCGCCCGCCGAACCTTGAGGGTCAGGGCGCGATCAGCATCGGCGATCTTGTGAAGAACGCCCTGCGCATGCGGCCCGATCGCATCATCCTGGGCGAAATCCGTGGCGCGGAGTGCTTCGACCTTCTCGCCGCGATGAACACCGGCCACGACGGATCCATGTGTACGCTACACGCGAACAGCCCGCGCGAATGTCTCGGTCGTATGGAAAACATGATCATGATGGGCGACATCCGGATCCCCAAGGAAGCCATCAGCCGCCAGATCGCTGAGTCTGTCGATCTCATCGTGCAGGTCAAGCGCCTTCGTGACGGGTCGCGTCGCACGACGAACATCACTGAGGTGATCGGCATGGAAGGCGACGTGATCGTCACTCAGGAGCTCTTCAAGTTCGAGTATCTCGACGAGACCGAGGACGGAAAGATTCTCGGCGAATTCCGTGCCTCGGGGCTTCGCCCCTACACTTTGGAAAAGGCGCGGCAGTTTGGGTTTGACCAGGCTTATCTCGAAGCCTGTCTGTGACGAAGTCGTCCTCCCTCGTCTGAGGGAGGACGAACCGGGCTTACTTGCCCTGCTTTTCGAAAGCTGCGGTGATATCGATGCGGGTCCGGTCGCTGACTGCGGGGACATACTTGCTCACACCGAAATCGCTGCGGTTGATCACGCCCGAGGCATCGAACCCCACCGTATAGGCCTTGTTCATCGGGTTCACCCCTGCGGCCTTGAACGTCGCCTTCAGGGTGACCGGCCGCGTGACGCCATGGAACGTGAGGTTGCCCGTGATATCCGCCGTGCGATCGCCGGTACGCACCACTCTGGTGGAAACGAATCGCAGGGTGGGATACTTCGCGGCGTCGAACCAGTCAGCGCTGACCAGTTCCTGATCGAGCTTCGCGTTGGTGGTCGAGACGGTAGCCACCGGAACCGTCACGTCGAGCTTGGCTGTAGCAAGGTTCGCAGGATCGAGCGTGAGCGATCCCTTGGCACCGGGCAGCGTGCCGAAGAAGTCGTTGATACCAAAGTGCTCAACCGTGAACCGTACAAGCGAGTGCGCGCTGTCCAGCGTGTACTGCCCAGCCTGCACGGCCGCTGCGTTAGTGTTGGCCTGCTGCGCGACGATCGGCGCCGCTACGACGAGCGACAGAGCTCCGAGAGTGGATGCGAGGATGCGTTTCATTCGAAGTTCTCCTACGAGAAACATGCGTTAGACGGGCCATCCTGTTCCCAGAACGTGTTCAAACAAGACAGTCCGACAAA
This sequence comes from Novosphingobium sp. HII-3, assembly GCF_002916655.1. GTDB lineage: Bacteria > Pseudomonadota > Alphaproteobacteria > Sphingomonadales > Sphingomonadaceae > Novosphingobium > Novosphingobium panipatense. The sequence goes on along the minus strand of NZ_PPSM01000036.1, from coordinate 70,308 downwards.
GCTGTTTCACATGTTCGGATTACTAGAACAAGCTAAGGTGCATATGCCCCGCCGAGCCACTGCCTGACGGTGAACGCCAGCAGGAGCACAGCGACCATGAAGGCCAAGAAGAAGATCGCGATCCAGGGCATGAAACCAACCCGCTCGATGTCGGCGCGGCGCTGCCTGCGATAGTCCCCGATCCAGGCCACTGTCGCCAGGATCATCGCGCAACTGCAAAGCCAAGGGGCAAGAAAAGAAATATCCATACCTCGCCTTGCCCTTCTGCCGAGCAGAGTTAAAGCGGCCTTCCGTGACCGCTTGCTCTACCCCCAACAAATCCGACCGGCCCTCTGACCGCCCAATGCGCGCAATCGGACTGCGGTTAGCGGCAATGGTTGCTCTTGCGACCATGTTCATGCTGGCAAAACTTGCAGGCGAAGCGGGAGTATCCGTTGCCGAGATCGTCTTCTGGCGGCAGGGAATGGCTGTGCCCATCATCCTCGGCTGGCTTGCGGCGACCGGGCAACTCACCGCAATACGCACTCGCCGGCTTAGAAATCATGCCCTGCGCGCCACGACGGGTACCCTCGGTCTTTGCTGCAATATTGGCGCTGCGACGCTGTTACCGTTGTCCCTTGGAACAACCCTCGGGTTCACCGCCCCCCTGTTCGCCGTCCTCGTGACGGCATTCGTACTGCGCGAGCGGGTGGGCCCGTGGCGCTGGACGGCCGTCCTCCTTGGCTTTTTGGGGGTAATTGCGATCGCGCAGCCATCGGGCCAAGCCATGCCTGCGATCGGCGTGGCCGCTGGCCTCGGTGCAGGTTTGGTGGTTGCTATCGTCAGCTTTCAGATCCGCGATCTGTCACGGACAGAAACGCCGATCGCCTGCGTGTTCTGGTTCTCCTTCTTCGGCGCTCTCATGGCAGCCTTCCTTCTCCCGATATACGGGAGCGCGCATGGCACGCGAGAATGGCTGCTCCTGTTCTCGATCGGGCTCGCCGGCACCATAGCGCAGTTCCTCATCACCTCTGCCCTGCGGTTCGGTCAAGTGGCAACGGTTGTGGTGATGGACTACACGACGCTCATCTGGGCGACGCTGTACGGCTGGGCGATCTGGGGGCACCTCCCTTCGGCGTCGATGTGGCTCGGCGCACCGATGATCATCGCTGCGGGCTTGATCATAACCTCGCGCGAGCACTTCCTGTCGCGCCGGGTGTCGCCGGCCTCGGCACTGGACGAGAGTGCGACCCGAGATATTCAGGGAACCTGATCTTTTACCATGTGTTCTGGACCCTGCGCGGCGTGGCTGCACCCGCGCGTCCCTGGAAAAGGAATTCGGACATGGTCAAGAAGCTGGTTCTAGCTCTCGTAGCTGGTGGGATCGTGATGTCGGCCTCGGCCTGCAACACCGTGAAGGGCGCTGGTCGCGACGTAGAGTCGGTCGGCCAGGCGGGACAAGACGCCATCAACTGACGCACTGCAGGCGGTCACGACAAGGGAGCCGCGGTTCCGAGCCGCCTGCAATTCGCCTGTTTCGGGGCAGGCGTTCACCTCCACCGAGGCGGTTGAATGCCGGAGTGGACTGCTGCCGCAGTTAGTGGGCGGGAAGGTATCCCTACCTTCCCGCCGTTTACGCGCTTATCTTCCGCCGACTTCGCTACGCGATGGCGTTCCGGCTGCTGCAGCATCGCCTCGCCACACCAGAACCGGCTTACGTGCTGCCAGCGTCTCGTCAAGACGGCGGCGCGGCGCAAAGTGGGGCGCGGAGTGCAGGCTTTCGTCGCCCGCCTTGGCACGTTCGGCCAGGCTGCGGAGCGAGGTGATGAAGCGGTCCAGCCCCGCCTTGCTTTCCGTTTCGGTCGGCTCCACCAACATGGCACCCTTCACGACCAGGGGGAAATAGACCGTCATGGGGTGGAACCCTTCGTCGATGAGCCCCTTGGCGATGTCGAGCGTGGTGAAGCCTTCGGCAAGACCGGCATCGCTGAACAGCGCCTCATGCATGCACGGGCCACTTGCGGCGAAGGGTGCCGGAAGCAGGTCGTCGCAAGCCCGCAGGACATAGTTGGCGTTGAGAACCGCGTCCTCGGCAACCTGACGAAGGCCGTCCGCGCCATGGCTCAGGATATACGTCAGAGCACGTGTGAACATGCCCATCTGGCCGTGGAACGCCACCATGCGTCCAAACGCCTGTGCATGGCCTTCACCCGCATTCTCCTCCTCGACCAGACGCAGCGATCCGTCCGCCCCACGCGTCACGAAGGGGAGCGGCGCAAAGGGAGCCAGTGCCTCCGAGAGGACTACTGGGCCCGCGCCCGGTCCACCGCCGCCGTGCGGCGTAGAAAAGGTCTTGTGAAGGTTGATGTGCATGGCATCAACGCCAAGGTCGCCCGGACGAACCTTGCCAACGATCGCATTGAAGTTTGCCCCGTCGCAGTAGACGTAGCCACCCGCCGCGTGAACCGCATCCGCAATCTCGCGCATGTCCGGTTCGAAAAGGCCGCAGGTGTTAGGGTTCGTGATCATCACCCCTGCCACGTTCGGTGCCAGTTTCGCCTTGAGAGCTTCAACATCCACTCTTCCGGCCGGAGTGGCGGGAATGGTCTCTACCTTGAAGCCTGCGAAGGCGGCCGTGGCCGGGTTCGTGCCATGCGCGCTCTCCGGCACCAGCACCACGTCGCGCGTTTCACCACGTGCGTCCAGGGCAGCGCGGATGCACAAAAGACCGCAGAGTTCACCATGTGCACCCGCCTTCGGGCTCATGGCCACCGATGCCATTCCCGTCAGCTTCATGAGCCAGTCAGCCAGCTGTTCGATGACTTCGAGCGCTCCCTGCACCGTCGTCTGAGGCTGCATCGGGTGTACGTCGGCGAATCCCGGCAGCCGGGCCATCTTCTCGTTAAGGCGCGGGTTATGCTTCATCGTGCAGGACCCGAGCGGAAACGGCCCCAAATCAATCGCGTAGTTCTGTCGCGATAGGCGGGTGTAGTGACGGACCACCTCGGGCTCCGTCAGGCCCGGCAAGGCAGGCGCCTCGCTTCGAAGGAACCGGGCAAGCCCTTCTATGGGGGAACGGTCCGCATAGTCGATGTCGACACCGCACTTGTCGGCTGCGCCGAGCTCGAAGCTGAGGCCCTCTTCAAGTATCAGGCCGTAATCGCCTGAGGACGTTGTATTTTCCGCTCTTTCCGCCTGACCCAGCGAGGGGCGCCAACCGGCAGCGTTGGGGGCGCTCATGCATTGCCTCCTGCAAGAACGGCTTCCAGCGCTGTGGCGAAAGCCTCTATATCTTCATCTGTCGTGGTTTCGGTCGCAGCGACCAGGAGACCTTTGTGCAGACCGTCCGCAACCGGGAACAGCCGACCCAGCGAAACGCCGCCGAGAACCTGCCTGTCTGCCAGCGCGCGAACGACTTCGCGCGCGTCGCGCGGAAGAACCACTGTGGCCTCGTTGAAGTACGCTGTGTTGAGCACCCGCACGCCCGGAATCCTCGCCAGGCGCTCGAACGTGGCTTGAGCCTTGGCATGATTCACGACGGCGAGTTGAGCCAGCCCCTCACCGCCAAGCAGCGTCAGATGGACACTGAAAGCCAGCGCGCAAAGACCCGAGTTGGTGCAGATATTACTTGTCGCCTTTTCGCGACGAATATGCTGCTCCCGCGTGGAAAGGGTCAGGACGAAGCCGCGCTTGCCTTCCGCGTCGACGGTCTGGCCGCATAAGCGGCCGGGCATCTGCCGAACGAACTTCTCGCGACACCCGAAGAGCCCGAGGTAAGGTCCGCCGAACTGAAGTCCCACGCCCAGCGACTGTCCTTCGCCGACGACGATGTCAGCGCCGAGCGCGCCCGGCGCCTCGATGAGCCCAAGCGCGACCGGTTCGGTGACGACCGCTATGAGCAAGGCACCCTTCGCGTGTGCCGCCTCCGCGATGGCGGCAAGATCGGGGATACGACCCAGAACGTCGGGGTATTGCACTACGACACAGGAGGTTTGGTCATCGATGCTGGCGATGACCTCATTGTCGTCCGGCTCGGCGACCAATTCGGGGGAGAGACTGACGATGTCATCCCTGGTGAACTTCGCCATCGTGCGAACCACTTCGGCGTAATGAGGATGCAAGCCCCCGGACAGAATCGCACGGCCCTTGCGGGTCACACGAGCTGCCATCAGAATGGCTTCCCAGCATGCCGTCGAACCATCGTACATGGATGCGTTAGCGATATCGGTCCCGAACAGGCGCGCAACTTGAGTCTGGAATTCAAAGAGAACCTGCAAGGTCCCTTGCGCAATCTCAGGCTGATACGGCGTGTATGCGGTCAGGAACTCGCCGCGCTGGATCAAGTGGTCAACCGACGCCGGGACGTGATGGCGGTAAGCGCCAGCGCCAAGGAAGAACGGAACGGAGCCAGCGCTGATGTTCTTGGCAGCCAGAGCAGTCATGTGGCGTTCGACGGCCATTTCGCTGGCATGCGCTGGCAGACCGTCGATCGGCGCGGTCAGACGTGCGGCGGCGGGAACGTCGACGAACAGATCGTCCACGGATCGTGCGCCGATGGTTTCAAGCATGGCTGCCCGATCGGCCGGGGTTAGCGGGAGATATCGCATAAGGCGTTTTCCTGAATGAACTTCAGTTCGTAGCTGCCCTTGACGAGGGCGGGCACTTTTATAGACGAGGCGCGGAAAGAGCCACGGTCGTCAGCCCACGACGTCCTCCCGATCGGCGCGCAATCGGGAGGACGAACCCGTCAGAGACTTTCGAGGTAGGCCTGGTACGCTGCCTCATCCATGAGGGCGCCAAGCTCCGATGCATCGCCCAGGGTCACGCGGAACAGCCAACCTCCGGTCTCCGCCTCGGTGTTCACCAACTCGGGCTGGTCTTCCAAGGCCGCATTCACCTCGGCGATGGTTCCGGAGACCGGGGTGTAGACGTCCGATGCAGCCTTGACGGAGTCCACGACGGACACGGAATCGCCTTTGGCGACGGTCGCACCCTCTGCGGGGAGATCGACAAAGGTGATGTCGCCAAGCTGGCCCTGCGCGTAATCGGTAATGCCGACTGTGCCGAGGTCACCTTCGACTTCGATCCACTCGTGGTCTTCGGAAAAATAGCGGGTCATGGAAAGCTCCTCAGCGATGATAACGGTGGGGGACGAACGGCATCGACACGACCTTGGCGGTCAGCGTCTTGCCGCGCACCTCCACGATCAGTTCGGCACCCTCCGCCGCATGTGCGGTGTCGACGTAAGCCATGGCAATCGGCTGTTGCAGGGTGGGAGAGAAACCCCCGGAAGTGACAACGCCACTTTCCTGATCTGCAACAAAAATTTTTGCTCCTTCGCGAGCAGCCATACGCCCTTCGAGCATGAGGCCGACGCGGCGACGAGATGTGCCATTCGCGAAGTCCGCGAGCACCCGCTCCGCCCCGGGGAAGCCGCCTTCAATCCGACGCCGCTTGTTGACGGCGAACTTGAGCTCTGCGTCCACGACGCTCGTTTCAGGTTTAAGATCATGGCCGTAAAGCGGCAGGCCCGCTTCAAGCCGGAGACTGTCACGAGCACCCAGCCCAATCGGCTTCACCTCCGGCTCGCTGCAGAGAAGATCGGCAACCTGGGTCGCAGCCGCCGCGGGTATGGAGATTTCAAAACCGTCCTCGCCCGTATAGCCCGAGCGACTGATCCAAGCGTCAACACCGGCGAGCTGGAACGCTGCGCCCTTCATAAAGGTCAGCGATGACAGCGGGATGTCGCCCGAAGCGTGTCGCTCCAGCGCGGCGAAGGCCTGCGGCCCCTGCAGCGCCAACAAGGCGCTTTCATCAAGGTGATTGAGGTTTACCTCATCCGGCAGAAGCTCGCGCAACGTGCCAATATCGTCCCACTTGGTGGCGCCGTTCACCACTAGGTAGAACCCGGTTTCCCAGCGGGTGACCATAAGGTCATCGAGGATGCCGCCGTTCTCGTCCAGCAGTAGCGAGTACCGCACCGCTCCACTCTTCAGCGTAGACAGATCGATTGGCAGCGCCGCTTCGATTGCCGCTTCAAGGGCTTGCGTGTCGCCCTCCTCGCTCGAGATGTAGAGCTGGCCCATGTGGCTCACGTCGAACAGACCAGCGTTCTCTCGAACCCAGAGGTGCTCGGCCATGATGCCTTCGTACTGGACGGGCATATGGTAGCCGGCGAATTCGACCATGCGACCGCCTTTATCGCGATGCCAAGCATCAAGCGGCAAGTTGAGCGGGGCGAGTTCCTCCACGCCATCTTCATCGGTAACAGGGTATTCGCTCAAGACACGACTCCGCGCGCAGACATGGTACACCAGATACGGTGCCCCCTCTGTCACGGAAACCTGAGAGCTTCCCCAACATACCCCGGATGAGATGAGTTGGGTTACACCGTCGGCGGCCACGCATCGGATGGAAGCGGGGCACTTTCCAGAGGCTCGCTTTCGACGCTGCGCGGTCCTTTTGCCTGAGAGATTCCGGGGCGGTTGCTCCTTCGGCGCCTTCCCGACGAATCGGTCTGGTCTCTCCCGCGCGTGTCAGCGAGTGCCGACAGCCTTGGGTGAGCGCCTCGCGCAAGTCAACGTTGCGATGGCGCAACCGTCGGCGATAAAGATTGAAACGAGGTTTAGGATGTTGATCCGGCGGCCTGGGTCGGCGGCGGTGCCGGATTTCATTTGCGGCTGGCCGCCTGCACGATCGCGTCAAACTCGTGAACAAACCTGCCTTCCACGGGTTGCTCGGCCAGACTTACAATCGCTTTCGCCACATCGGATGCGCGGATGGAACGATAGCGGCGCAGAGGCCCATGAAACAGGAGCGCTCCGACAGCAGGAGCCGTCAATTGCCCCAGCCGCTCCAACGGACGTGACTGGCCTCTTCGACCGCGAAGCAGGCTTGGTCGCAGCACGTCGAGGCGTTTCAACGGCAAGCGTGCAAGTGCATCCTCCGTCTCGCCCTTTACCTGCAGGTAAAAGCTGCGGCTTTGTCGGTCAGCGCCCACCGATGAAACGACGATCATGTGCGTGATACCGGCTGCCACGGCACCTTCAGCCACGTACCGGACGAGATCATGATCAATGGCTCGGAACTGCGGTCTGCTGCCCGCAGCCTTCATCGTCGTTCCCAAGGCGCAGACAAGAACGTCGGCCCGGGACTCGCGGATGAGGCTGGGCCAGTCGATTGGCTCCCCTGCCAGGAACTCGGCACCAGGAGGAACTGTTTCGCTGCGCCTGCGCCCGACCCCCACCACGTGAACGTCATCGCGCCCTGTGCAATGCTGCATGATGGCTGAACCAACCAGTCCGGTCGCGCCGACCAGGCAGATGCGACGTAGCTTCGAATTCATCACTATCAGACGTTGCTCAGGCCTTCGGTCGTGCGCCCGTAGATCTCGGCATGGCGCGCGATGGCGAAACGATCGGTCATGCCGGCGATGTAATCCGCTATGTGGCGACTGCGGGCCGGTTCGAAGCGCGGCATGGTATCGATCCAGCTGTCTTCCATCAGAACCGTCTCCTGAGAATAGGCAGAATAGAGTTCCGCCAGCAGCGCCCGTGCGCGGCGCGCCGTCTCCAGTTGCTCCGGGTGATGGTACAGACGATCATACATGAACCGCTTGAAGGTTCGTTCGGCCTCGGCCATTTCCGGCGAAAAAGCCACGAGCGCCCTCCCCGCCGCACGTACATCATCGACGCTTTTGATCCCGACGAGGTTGTCGCGCGTCTGCGCCACAAGATCGTTCACCATGACACCGATCTGCGTGCGGATCAGTTCGGCAAGCTGGCGGTCCAGCGGAGCGTTGGGATAACGCCGCTCCACCTCTTTCCAGTGATCCCGAACGAAAGGTTGAGCGAGAACCTCTTCCAGTTCGAGGAATCCAGCTCGCAGCCCGTCATCGATATCGTGATTGTCGTAAGCGATATCATCCGAGAGAGCGGCAACCTGAGCCTCAAGCGACGCGTGCGTTCCCAAGTCCAAGTTGTAGGCAGCGTCCAGTTCGGCCAGCGCCCAAGTCGGCTGAAGGACCGGCCCATTGTGTTTGGCAAGCCCTTCCAATGTCTCCCAGGTCAGGTTCAGGCCATCGTGCTCGCAATACGGACTGTCGAGGCGCATCAACGTGCGCAGTGTGTGAGCGTTATGGTCGAAACCGCCCGCCTTGTGCAGCGCCGCGTTCAGCGCGTCCTCTCCGGCATGCCCGAAGGGCGGGTGCCCGATGTCGTGGGCCAGAGCCAAAGCTTCTGTAAGATCTTCATCGAGGTGGAGGATGCGTGCGATCACGCGCGCGATCTGTGCCACCTCAAGGCTGTGCGTCAGCCGGACCCTGTAGTGATCCCCGTCCGGCGCCACAAAGACCTGGGTCTTGTAACGCAAGCGGCGGAAGGCGATCGAATGGATGATCCGGTCCCGATCCCGCTGGTACGGGCTTCTTTCGCCACGAGGCAGGCCGTTCTCGATGGAGAACTCCCGCCCACGAGTGCGGGCGGGGTTGGAGGCGTAAGGGGCCAAGGCATGTATGAAGGTCAAGCGCGCGGGCTCCGCGAAGGCGAATGGTAACTGCTTGCCTCGCCCTAGCGGGTTGAACTGTCACCGCACAAGAGCACCGCCACAGGGCCGGGGCCGAAACGGATGAGCCTCAGGAGGCGATGATGCCCACGACCATGGCGACGATGACGACAGTGATCGCAGCACCCCAGGTCGAAGCTTTCACGAAGCCATTATAGGTCTGCGTTGCAGACTTGATGTCGTGTCCGGACGCCATTGTCTCTTCACCCCAAAACTGTTTACCTGTTCCGCAGCCTTAGCGTTACGATTACATGCGCTCAAGCACCAAGAGAGAACATCGCGGAAACGCAGCATCCACACCGCCGGGTCCAGCACACCAACCGACAGGCCGGCACTTAACAGCGTCTTTACCCATTTCCCTTAAGTGGTCTCATTCGTAACCAGAGGCGGTAGAAACGGCGACACCCATGGCGGATCTTGATCAGCGCCTCCTCATGCTCATCGACGATGAACCCGCGCAAAGCCGCCTTATCTCCGCGCTGGCATCTCGCGAAGGATGGCGGACGCTCATCGTGCGCGATGCCGAAACCGCGATCGCCACTCTCGGTACGCGGCAGGGCATGCAGCTCTCGGCCATCATCCTTGACCAGGGGGTGCCGGGTGACGAGGCCTGCGCGCTGATCTCGGAGCTCAAGTCCCGCCGGCCGGCCCTGCCGATCCTGATGCTGACGACGAGCACCTCCCCCGTGCTTGCCGTCGAGGCCATGCGTGCGGGCGCGACCGACTATCTCGTAAAGCCGGTCGCTCCTGATCGCCTGATGCACGCCCTGCGTTCGGCCACGACGCAGGAAGCACCTCGTGACGAGCTGGCGCCGTTAACCGAGAAGATGCCGTCGAACCCCGATTTCGAATCGATGATCGGCGCCGCGCCCAACTTCCGCAAGGCTCTGGCGGTGGCGGCGAAAGCCGCCCGGGGGCACGCGCCTGTTCTCATCGAAGGGGAAAGCGGATCAGGCAAGGAGATGCTGATCCGGGCCATGCATGCGGCATCCCCGCGTGCCCGCATGCCGCTTCGGATCATCAACATTGAAGGGGTTCCTGCGAACTCGATAGAATCGGTTCTTTTCGGCCATGAGAAAGGCGCATTCCCCGGCGCGTTCGATCGCCAGGTCGGCGCACTCCAACACTGCGACGGCGCTACCCTGGCGCTGGATGAGATCGACCGCCTTCCTCCCGCCGTGCAGGAGCGCTTGCTTGAAGCGGTGAAGAAAGGGGACTGCCGCCCGATCGGTGCGCGCCACTCCTTCCGCGTTGACGTGCGCCTTATCACCGCCAGCAACCTGCCGCTGGCGGACCTGGCGGACCAGGGCCACTTCGATCCGGAACTGCTCGCCGCTCTCTCACCGACGAAAGTGACGCTGCCGCCTTTGCGGGAACGAACCGGAGACATCCCTGCCCTTGCCCGTTTCTTCCTGGCGCGGATCGGTGAACAGCCGGGTCTGCGCGAGCTTGGCATCACTGACGGCGCCCTCTCTCTGCTGGCCGCTTACGACTGGCCCGGCAATGTACGCCAGTTACAGACCGTTCTGTTCCGCGCAGCTGTGTTCTGCGAGGGGGACGCCCTGACGTCCGAAGATTTCCCCCAGCTTGTGAACATCTTGGGCACAACCTTATCCACAGCCCCTGCGATGCCCGAAAGTGCCGGCGTGATGCTCTACACGCCGGATGGTCATCTGCGGCCGCTGGAGGAAATCGAAGCGGATGTAATCCGGCTGGCCATTGGCCTTTACCGCGGCAGAATGACGGAGGTGGCCCGGCGCCTGGGCATTGGTCGATCCACGCTTTATCGCAAGCTCTCTGAACTGGGGATCGACAACGCTGCCTGAAGCTGCTGCTTGGGTAGAGTCGAAAGGCAATTGCCGGACCGCGTGAGCAGCCCGGCAACGCAGTTGCGGGTTGTTGGTTTAGAGATTTTCGATGTAAACAGTTGGCACGCGATAACCACGCTTCGCCATCGCCTTTACGTACGTTCCGCGTTCGTGGCGCAGTTCGGTGCCGTATTCCTCCCAGGCGTCCCGCTGATCCTCGATGTCGCTGGCGTGGCGAAGGTCGGACGAGAGTTCCTTCTGAGTCTCGTTCACATTGGCCCGATAGTTGAACCAGTGCTTGCCCTCGATCCCGCCGATGGGCGATCGAATGATACGATCCTCCTCAGCCCGGGCCGCCGTCTCCTCATACATGGTCGGGACAACGGCGATGGCGGTTACAGGTGCAACGGCAAGGGCCAGCGCGGCGGCGCGAAGAATGGTGGTCTGCTTCATGGGTTAACCCCTTTTCTGCTTTCCATGCGAAGCGGAATTGCCTCGCTCAGAAGTGAAACGGGGATAAGGGCGTTTTGCGTCAACTGACGTGACGAAAGGAGCCCCGAATGCGGCAATTTGACACGGGCGCGCTTTCATGAGCCGCTCGTTCATCCCGCAGAAACCCTGGGTTCATCGAGGCGCAAGCTTACGCATCGGGTGTGCAGGAGAAATCCGTCAGAGCCGCATCCCGCAGACCGCGCCAAACCTGGACAGCCTGTATTGTCTCCCGGACATCATGCACTCTGAGGACATGCGCCCCTGCATCCATGGCCTTGACGGCAAGAGCCAAGGATCCACCAAGCCGCTCATGCGCGGGGGCCTCATTCGACAGAGCACCGATCATTCGCTTGCGGCTGACGCCGACGAGAAGCGGATGACCGAGCGCGTGGAAGAGAGGGAGGGCATTGAACAGCGCCAGATTCTGCGCCAGCGTCAGGCCAAAGCCGAACCCGGGGTCAAGGAGGATGCGATCACCCGGTACGCCGGCGGCGAGGCACGCATCGCGCCGGGCGGCAAGCCAGTCGAACACATCAAGCGCAACATCGTCGAAGTCGCCGCCGGTGTGAAGATCGTCTCCCGGACCGGGAGCGTGCATCAGCACCACAGGTGCAGCAGCCGCCGCGGCCAGTTCCAAACTTCTTGGATCGTATCGCAAGGCCGACACATCGTTGAGAATGTGCGCTCCCGCAGCGAGCGATGCCTGCATCACGGCGGGGCGGCGGGTGTCCACGCTTATCGCCGCACCCATGGCGGCAAGACGTTCCACCATGGGGATCACCCGCTTGAACTCATCCCCTTCCCAGACCGCGGCAGCCCCCGGCCGAGTGGACTCGCCGCCAACATCGATGATCGCCGCGCCGCTTTCGAGCATGGCTGAGGCGTGAGCCGAGGCATTTGCCGCGTCGTCGAGGAACTTGCCTCCGTCGGAGAAGCTGTCCGGTGTCATGTTCAGGATGCCCATGACCTGCGGCTGCTCGAAGCGAATGACGCGTGTGCCACATTGGAGAGGACCGTGAACCCTGCGCAGGTTAGCCCATTGCCTCTCCGCCGATGCTCCAAGATCATCCGGCAGCGCCACCAGCGCCTGGGGCATTTCGGCGGACGATACGCGGGACCGGGAGATCGTGCGCCGTCCATCCCGCACGATGATGGCGAAGCGATTGGCCCAGACCATCGTACCGGCTAAACGGATTGCCTCCCCGTCCTCGCTCTGAGGGCTCTCGGCCATGCCGATCGGGCGGATGTAGATCTTGCGTGTCATCTCAGGCGCCTGCCGGGAGCGGAACAATATCGAACAGCATCGACGTCATGATTGACCCGATTGACCCGGGCACGGAGTTCCCAGCGCGATGGCTCATCACGGCTCCGTGGCGAGGAGATACAACTGGCGGATCGCGTCGACAGGCTTGACCTCGCCCTCATGCTCCAGATGCCAGAAGGTCCAGCCGTTGCATGACGGCGCCCCCTGCAGATCCTTGCCGACACCATGGATCGAGCCGCTGACATCTCCCGCCAGAAGCGACCCATCGGCTCGCACCGTTGCGACGTGACGCCGCTTTTTGTCGAACAGCCGCGTTCCCGGTTCGATCCATCCCGTTTCAACGAGCGTGCCGAACGCCACCTTGGGCGCTGAACGCTTCGACTGCATCGTCTTGAGCGCACTCTCGTCCAAAGGCAGCGCCATCTCGATACGTTCGAGCGCTGCTTCACGGTAGTCGCTCTCCCGCTCGCAGCCAATCCATTCGCGGCCCAGACGCTTGGCTACGGCACCGGTGGTGCCTGTCCCGAAGAAAGGATCGAGAACCACGTCGCCCTTGTTGGTCGTGGCCAGCATCACGCGGTACAGCAGCGCTTCCGGCTTCTGCGTCGGGTGAACCTTACGTCCTCCCTTCTTGAGACGCTCGGCACCGTTGCAGATCGGCAGGACCCAGTCGGAACGCATCTGCAGTTCGTCGTTGAGCGTCTTCATGGCGCGGTAGTTGAAAGTGTACTTCGACTTCTCACCCATGCTCGCCCAGATCAGCGTCTCGTGCGCGTTGGTGAAGCGGGTGCCTTTGAAGTTCGGCATCGGGTTGGCTTTGCGCCACACGATGTCGTTCAGGATCCAGAACCCCATGTCCTGCATGATCGCGCCGAGGCGGAAGATGTTGTGGTACGAGCCGATCACCCAGAGCGAACCTTCCGGCTTCAGCACGCGGCGCGCTTCGGTCAGCCAGTCACGCGTGAACTGGTCGTAGGCGGCGAAGCTGGAGAACTTGTCCCAGTCGTTCGTCACGGCATCGACGTGGCTGCCGTCCGGCCGCGCGAGATCGCCACCAAGCTGCAGGTTATACGGAGGATCGGCGAACACCATGTCGACGCTGGCGTCGGGAATGGTGCGCATCGCTTCAATACAGTCACCCGGGATGATGTGGCCGAGCGGAAGCAGCTCCTTCGGGGTCGGCGCAGGCGCCTTTGCCCGAATGCGTTCCTTGACCAAAATCTGCCCCATGACTGCTCCGATAAACTGTGGATATGCCTTTAGGGTGATTCATCCGGGACTCTGCGTCAAGCCGCGACTCGCGGAAAAACCTCGTGATTCACCTGTTCAGCAACGGGGGAACAAAAGGAATCCGACACAAGATATCAGCGCGTCCGAATCACGATGACTCAAGATGTGGTGCATGCTGCCGCCGGCTTGAGGTGGATAACTTTTTTGATGAGCCCCGCCAGTCGTCTCAAACCATTGCACCTTTGGCAACTGCACTGCGGAACCATGCATTTGCCGCAACAACTCTGCACCGCCAAATGGGGCTGCATGCTGCAATGCAGCAACAACCCCTTACGTGTGAGTTTGCCATGTTTTCGCTGATTTCACTTTATTTCGCCTACCGCCGCGACGTCGTGCTCGCTGAACGCTACATCGCAGGGTCCGACATCCACGCCCTGTCGACGAACACGGGACCGGCCGCTTCTCCGACTCCAGTAGAAGTCGAAGCCAAGCGGCTTCCACTCGCAGCCTGAGCTGCGCGTCCCGGCGCCTAGATAAGTAGCTGCAGCTGCGCCACGGGCGCAAAGCTGCGGCGATGGTGCAAGGTTGGACCATGTTGCCGCAGCGCAGCGAGGTGCTCGGGCGTGCCATACCCGGCATTTCGCTCCCACCCGTAATGCGGGTGTTGCGCGGCCAGATCGCGCATCATACGGTCGCGATGCTCCTTGGCTATGATCGATGCCGCTGAGATACACGGCTCGATCGCGTCGCCGCCTACGATTGCACGTGCGTTCCACCGCCACTCATCCCGCCGACCTGCGGGAGTCATGTTCCCGTCGACGAGGACTTCTCCGGGCTCCTCGCCCATTGTTTCACATAAAGCCTGGACCGCCCGCGTCATCGCGAGCATCGTGGCGCCAAAGATGTTGAGGCGGTCGATCTCGTCCACCTCGACGACGCCAACTGCCCAATGGCACCGTCGCTTGATCCGCTCCTCCAGTTCGGAGCGACGGTTTGCCGACAGCTTCTTGGAATCATCAAGCCCTGCGGGGCGGGGCTTGCACAGGACAACGGCGCCTGCCACCACCGGTCCGGCGAGCGGACCACGCCCGGCTTCGTCAACGCCGATCGTGTACCGTTTCGTGTCACCGGAACTTGTGAAACAGGAAAGCATTGGCCCCGACATGATCGCAAGACGACTCCTCATTGCCCTATCGCCTTTCGCCGTGGCGCTCGCAAGCTGCGGTAATGCCGCCACAGGGGAAAAGGGGGCCGGCACAACCCCGGCCGCTGCCGGCGACCAGGCGCCCTTCAAGATCGATGCCGTCGCCTCCTTCGAAGAGCCCTGGGCCATGGCCGTGGACGCGGGTACAGGAACCATCTTCGTCACCGAACGAAAGGGCGCGATCCGCTTTCGCACCCCTGATGGCCGTTTGGGCGAGGTTACCGGTATTCCCACAGTCGATTACGGCGGCCAAGGAGGTCTGGGAGACTTCGTCTTCGCTCCCGGGCAGACGGGCACCACGCTTGATCGCCGAACGGTCTACCTGAGCTGGGCAGAAGCGGGATCCGGTGATACACGTGGCGCGGCAGTCGGTCGGGCAGACCTCGTTTGCGAGGCACCGACGCAGTGTTCCCTCAATAACCTGAAGGTCATCTGGCGCCAGACACCGAAGGTCACGGGGCGTGGCCATTACTCGCATCGCCTCGCCTTCTCTCCCGACGGGCGGTATCTGTTCGTGGCATCGGGCGATCGCCAGAAGATGACCCCGGCACAGGATCTCGGCACCACGCTGGGCAAGATCGTGCGGCTGTTGCCGGACGGCACGCCGGCTCCCGGCAACCCCTTCGCCGACAAGCCTGCGCCCACAAACGAGATCTGGTCGTATGGCCACCGCAACATTCTTGGCCTTGCCTTCGATCCTGAAGGACGTCTTTGGGATCTTGAGCACGGACCTGCGGGGGGTGACGAACTGAACCTGGTCAAGCCGGCCGCCAACTACGGCTGGCCCCTCGTATCCGACGGCGATCATTACGACGGGCGGGCAATCCCGCGCAACTCGACGCGACCGGATCTTGCCCGACCGGCGATCACCTGGAACCCCGTCATCGCTCCCGGCGACTTCATCTTCTACACCGGCAACATGTTCCCGGCATGGAAGGGGCAGGCGCTGATCACCGGTCTGGTTGCGACCGGACTGGTGCGTGTCTCGATCCGCGGAGACAAGGCACAGGAGGAAGCGCGCTATCCGCTCTCGAACCGTATCCGCGAGATCCGCCAGGGCGAAGATGGCGCGATCTGGCTCCTTGAGGATGGAGAGAGTCCTGAAAGCGGCCGGCTCCTCCGGCTTACGGCGGCGCGCTGATTATCCGATTTGAATCGACAAACGGGCGCGCCGCTCCTATCGCGCGCCCGCAATGTCCCAGACCGACTTCGAAGCCGCCACCATCATTCCTCTCGATAATGTCGACCCGGCGCTTGTTGAAGCGCTGCTGGACTCGGCGTTCGAACCGGAAAGACGTACGCGCACCGCCTACAAGGTGCGTGAAGGCGTGGAATGCCTTGGAGGCCTCAGCTTCGCTGCGCTCGACGCCCAGGACATGCTGGTGGGAACCATCCAGTGCTGGCCGGTCGCGCTGACGACCCCTGAAGGCCGGGCTCATCCGATGATCATGGTAGGACCCGTCGCCGTTCTTCCGGGGCATCAGGGGATGGGCTACGGCAAGGCGCTCATGTCCGCCAGCATGGCCGGGATCGACGATCGCGCGCCCCTGCCCCAGGTCATGATCGGTGATCCCGCGTACTACGGGCGCTTTTGGGGTTTCTCCAACGCAGGCACCGCCGGGTGGGATCTGCCGGGGCCGTTCGAACGTCACCGTCTGCTTGTCCGCTGCCCTAATGCCGCCGTGCTGCCGGAGCATGGCATGCTCGGTCCCTGGGTGCGATAATCGCTCCACATTTGGCCTTGGTTCTTGGACCTTGGCGCAGAAGCACCTATCTGGCATCGCGAAACGATGCCCTACGATCCACCTCCCGACCTTGCCCCGCTGAGCCTTGCTGACATTGCCGACCTTGTCGCGGCCCGCAGGCTGCCGCCCGTGGCAGAGTGGTCTCCCGAGGCAGAGGGTGACAGCGAGATGCGCATTGCGGCGGACGGCCGCTGGTATCATCAGGGCGGAGAAATCCGACGGCCTGCCATGGTCCGGGCGTTCGCCTCTCTGCTAACCTGTGATGCGGAGGGGCAGCACTGGCTGGTCACTCCGACGCAACGGCTCACCATCGAGGTGGAAGATGCGGCTTTCATGGCGATCGACATGAAGCAGGAGAAGGACGCCCTCGCGTTTCGACTGAACACCGATGAGCTTGTGATTGCCGGGCCGGACCACCCCATCGTCGCCGAGGGGGACCCTGACACTCCCGCGCTGTACATAGGCGTGCGGAACGGCACGCGTGCTCGACTCGATCGCAGCACCTATGCCCAACTCGCTGAAATCGCCATTGATAATGTCGACCTTACTGTTCAGAGCATGGGCCTGCGTTTCGCGTTGGTTCCTGCATGAGCGCTTTGCTAGGAGGGATAAGGCGGCGCTTCGAGATCGGCCATGCCGCAGCGCCACAACGCCTCTGGAGCGATCCACGCATCCACGACATCACCAGCTTCACGCCTGCGGCAGTGCTGATAGCGATTACGGACAGCGACCGCCCGGGTATCCTGCTGCTGCACAGGCCATCCACGATGCGCGCACATCCCGGCCAGATCGCCTTCCCAGGTGGTCGCATCGATCCGGGGGAAAACGCCGTCGAGGCCGCTCTTCGAGAAGCCAACGAGGAGCTTGGCATCCGCGCGCAGGATGTCCGGGTGATCGGCACCAGCGACCTCTATCGTACCGGCAGCGGCTATGAGATCACTCCCGTTCTGGCGGTGGTGCCGGCCGACCTCGCGATCTATCCCAACCCGTCAGAAGTGGCCCAATGGTTCGAAGCGCCAGCCGACTTCGTTCTCGACCCCGTGAATCAGGCCACGCGCACCATCGAGTATGAAGGGCGCCAGCACAGCTTCATTGAGATCATCTGGAACGATGGCCGGCAGGATCACGTGATCTGGGGCGTCACCGGAGCTATTCTCCATAACCTTGCGTACAGGCTTAAGTGGCACGAGCGCTGATCGCGCGCTCCTTGCCCTGCCGGACGCGATCCATTCCAAGGCACCGACCAATGACACGCCTAGAAGCTCCCTGGATGCACCGCGAGGACCTCGCCGCCCTAATGCAAGCGCTGGGGCACGACGCCGCTCGCTATGTCGGTGGGGCGGTGCGCGACACCCTGCTGGGTCTTCCCGTCAAGGACATTGACGTTGCCACCACCCTTGTGCCCGCAGAAGTCATCAATCGCCTTGGTGCTGCCGGAATCCGACATGTTCCCACCGGGATCGATCATGGCACCGTGACTGCCGTCTTGCCGGAAGGGCCGGTGGAGATCACGACCTTGCGGCAGGATGTCTCGACCGACGGACGCAGGGCGACGGTGGCCTTCACGGACGAATGGCGCGACGATGCCGCCCGCCGGGACTTCACGATCAACGCCCTTTTCGCCGACCCGGGGACTGGCGAAATCTTCGACTGGTTCAACGGCCTTGGCGACCTCAACATGCGTCTTGTCCGTTTCATAGGGGACGCCCGGCAGCGCATCCGGGAGGATCATCTGCGCATCCTGCGGTACTTCCGGTTCCAGGCCCGGTTCGGCTCCGTACCTGCGGATGCCGAGGCGGAAAGCGCCTGCGCTGAACTGGCTGCCACGCTCAAGGGCTTGTCGCGCGAACGCGTGGGAATGGAGATGATGAACATCCTCGGCCTCGCCGATCCGGCGCCTACCTTGCGCCGCATGGCGGAGTTGGGTGTTCTCGCTGTTATCCTTCCCGAAGCGGACACGGCTGCGTTGAGCGCGCTGATTGCCGAAGAGGAGAAACAAGGAATCGCGCCCGACGCCATCCGGCACCTCGCCGCACTGCTGCCCTCGCAGGTCTCGCTCGCCGAGAACGTAGCGGCGCGCTTCCGCCTGTCCACGTCACAGAAAAAGCGGCTTTCCCTTGCCGCTGCGCGAAGCGCCTCTCCGGGTGATGCCCGGGCACTCGCGTATCGCCTGGGGCGAGAGCCGGCGATTGACCGCCTCCTGATCGCCGGTGCCGACGTTTCGCCGGTCACCGGATGGGACATTCCTCAGATGCCGCTGAAAGGCGGACAGATCGTTGCGCGCGGGGTCAGTGCCGGCCCGGCCGTCGCTCGTATCCTGCGCGAGGTGGAAGACAGATGGATCCTAGAAGGCTTCCCTGAAAGTTCTCGGGTGGAGGCGCTGCTGGACACGATCCTGTCGGAGCACGCCGAATGACCCGATCGCCCCCCGGGGGGCCATGCTCGATCGTGGTCGTCGACCTTAATTTAAAGCCGCGCTGGAGCACCTGCTCCGCGCTGGAAGGGCCTGTATGGACATCGCCCAGATCCTGAACTTCCTGGCAGGTCAGCCGCTTCTTGCCCTCGGCTTGGCAAGCATCTTCGTCAGCATCCTTGGCGGGTGGCTCCGCCGGCCCCTTCCGCTGCTGGGGGGATTTCTACGCGCGGTCGGCAACCTGGGGCTCTTCGGTGCGATGCTGCTGACGATCGCCCAGGTGACGCGGCTGACGACCGGCATGGATTTTTCGCTGCCGCAACTCGGCATCGAGCGGCAAACCGTCGAGGGCGGGGAGACGCGGGTACCCATGCAGCCCGACGGCCACTTCTGGATCAAGGCCACCGTGAACGGTGTGCAGCGCAACTTTCTGGTCGATACCGGTGCGACGCTCACCGCGATATCACCGGGAACAGCTCAGGAGGCTGGCCTTGAAGAGAACAATCTCAACCGTTCGGTTCTCATGCGCACAGCCAACGGCACCGTCGAAGCAAAACTTGCCGTGATTGACGAACTGCGCATGGGCAATGTCGTCGCCCGGAAGGTGGACGCCGTCGTCGCGCCGGGCCTGGGCGACGCAAACGTGATCGGCATGAACCTGCTCTCACGCCTCGCGAGCTGGCGGGTCGAGGGCAGGACCCTGATCCTCGTCCCTCATCACCCGCAAGCTGTCGACGAAGGCTGAACGGGTCAGCTCTGGAACTTGTTGTCGCGAGGGAAGCCAACCGGCGGAAGTCGGCCCGCCGCGCCGCGAGCCACCTTCCAGAGCTGCATGTCCTTTTCCGTCCGGGTACGGCCGCTTTCACCGCCCATGGTCCAGGACAATCCCTCCTCCAGCTTGAGCGTAATCGCATCCGCCATGCCGCCGTCCCGGTAGCGCTGCAACGTGACGCCCTGCCCTTTGCTCATGACAGGAAGCTCCTCGAGGCTGAAGATCACCAGCTTCCGGTTCTCACCCATAACCGCCACATGATCGTGTTCAGCGGGAATCTCGCGAACCACGGCAAGGCTGACGCCCGGCTTCGTGGACATGACGCTACGCCCCTTGCGCGTTTCCGCCAGCAGTTCGTCCGCTTCCGCCGCAAACCCGCGACCAATGCTCGAGACAAGCAGGAGCTGGGCTTTAGGCCGATACGGGAACGCTGCCACGACGTGCGCCTCGGCGTCGATGTCCACCATCGTGCGGATCGGCTCTCCGAACCCGCGGGCGCCAGGCAGCTTGTCCGCTCCGATCGTGTAGAAGCGCCCGTTGTCGAGCGCGATCAAGATCTTGTCGGTCGTCTGCGCGTGGAAGGCAAAAGCCGGGCCGTCGCCCTCCTTGAACTTGAAATCGCCATCGAGAGGCACATGCCCGCGCGCAGCCCTGATCCAGCCACGTTGCGAGAGGATCACCGTGACGGGCTCCTTCTCGATCATGGCGTCGAGGCTGAACTCGACCGTCCTCGCCGCCTGTGCAATGGTCGTGCGGCGGCGTCCCAGCTCCGTATCCTCCGCGTAGTCCTTGCGCAGAGCGCCAAGATCGCGCTTGATACGAGTGCGCTGGCGAGCCGGGCTTTCCAACAGCTTTGTCAGGTCGTCCTGCTCCTTCAGCAGGGCTTCGTGCTCACGGCGAAGTTCCATCTCCTCAAGGCGGCGCAAGCTGCGCAGGCGCATGTTGAGGATCGCTTCAGCCTGCCGGTCAGTCAGTTCGAATTCCGCGATCATCACGGGCTTAGGCTCATCCTCGGTACGGATGATCTCGATGATGCGGTCCAGATTGAGGTACGCGATGATGTACCCGGCGACCAGCTCAAGCCTTGCGGCGATCTTGTCGAGCCGGTGACGGGTCCGTCGCAGCAGGATGTCGATCTGGCTGTACACCCACTCCGACAGCAACAGCTTGAGGCCGAGAACGCCCGGAGTTCGATGTGAATCCAGTACGTTCAGGTTCAGACTGAAGCGGGTTTCGAGCTCGGTCAGCTTATAAAGGCTTTGCTTCAGCAGTTCCGGATCGACGTTACGGCTCTTGGGCACGAGGACAATGCGGATCTCCTCGTCACTTTCGTCCCGAACGTCTTCAAGGATGGGGAGCTTGCGATCGCCGATCAGCGCGGCGATCTGCTCGATCAGCTTGCCCTTGGGCAGCATGTAGGGAATTTCGCTGATAATCAGCTGCCATTGCCCTCCGCCGAGCTTCTCGACCCCGGTTTCCTCCCAGCTGCCATCGGGATTGCGGCCTGTGGAGAACCGGCCGCGAACACGGAATGCGCCCTTGCCCGTCTCGTAGGCGTGACTGATCGCTTCGGGGCTGTCCACGACCAGACCGCCCGTTGCGAAGTCCGGCCCCCTGAACACCTCCATGAGCTGGCTGTGCTCGGCCTGCGGATTGTCAATCAGCAACAAGGTGGCGTCGACTATCTCGGCAACATTGTGGCTGGGGATGGATGTCGCCATACCAACAGCGATACCCGTCGCACCATTGGCGAGCAGGTTGGGGAAGAGGCCCGGAAAAATTTCCGGCTCGGCCTCCTCGCCGTTGTAGGTCGGGATGAAGTCGACCGTGCCTTCATCCAGCCCGGCCATCAGCTGGATCGCGGTCTTGGTCAGGCGCGCTTCGGTGTAGCGGTAGGCCGCAGCGTTGTCGCCGTCGATGTTACCGAAGTTGCCCTGGCCCTCGACCAGCGGGTACCGCAGCGAGAAGTCCTGCGCGAGACGCACCATCGCGTCATAGACCGACGCATCGCCATGCGGGTGATACTTACCGATGACGTCGCCCACCACGCGAGCGGACTTCTTGTAGGCGCTGGCAGGGTCAAGCTTGAGCTGGCGCATCGCCCAGAGAAGGCGCCGATGAACCGGCTTCAGGCCATCGCGAAGGTCGGGCAGAGAGCGTGCCGTGATCGTGGACAGCGCATAAACCAGATAGCGCTCCGACAACGCGGCATCGAACGGCGCGTCGATAATGGCGTCAAACGGATCGGCTTCTTCGTTGGTCGTGGTCACCATGGTCCGGAGACCCTAGCAGCGCCCTGTCCCCCGCCAAAGCACAATCCAGCCGTTTTCCATAGGTTGCCTTGCGCGCTGCGCCGGTCCCGCCGTGCGACAACGAGGCGGGAAGCGAGGAACTGCGCGGAGCCTCGCGGTCTTTCATGAACAGTATCACAGCGAACAGGAGGTCTGCATTGGCCCGCGTACTCATCATGGCCACGGACGGCTTCGAACAATCCGAACTCACCGGCCCCCGCGACGCGCTGAACGGAGCCGGCGTCGAAACAATCATCGCGAGCCCGGAAGGCGGCTCGATCAAGGGCTGGAAGGATGGAGACTGGGGCGAAAGCGTGTCGGTCGACCGCAGACTTGAC
The DNA here is from genome assembly GCF_002916655.1 of Novosphingobium sp. HII-3. GTDB lineage: Bacteria > Pseudomonadota > Alphaproteobacteria > Sphingomonadales > Sphingomonadaceae > Novosphingobium > Novosphingobium panipatense. The sequence goes on along the minus strand of NZ_PPSM01000036.1, from coordinate 48,210 downwards.
GAGGTCGGCCCAGACGAGTTCGACGCGCTGGTCCTGCCGGGAGGCCAAATCAACCCGGACAAGCTGCGCATGAATGAAAGGGCTGTCGAAATCGTGCGCGCCTTCGCGGGAGCGAAAAAGCCCGTTGCGGCGATCTGCCACGGACCCTGGCTGCTTGCCGAGGCCGGTCTTGTCGAAGGTAAGACGGTGACCAGTTGGCCGTCCATCCGCACTGACCTGCGGAATGCAGGTGCTCAGGTCGTGGACAAGGAAGTCGTGGTGGACGGCAATCTCATCACCAGCCGCAACCCGGACGACATTCCGGCCTTTTCGAACGCCGTCATCGAGGCGGTCACCGGTCGAAAAGCGGCCTGAACCGGCGCGCCGGCGCGATCCTCGTCCCGCAGACCAGTAATATCACCCGATCTGCATATCGCGCGAGACACCCGGTATCCGGATAGCGATTCCGCTCAACGCGTCAGTGAGTTCGATCTGGCAGGAGAGCCGGCTGGTACGCGTCACTCCAGCGGCGAGGTCAAGCATGTCTTCCTCGTCGTCGGAGGCCGGCTCGAGCCTATCGAACCAGTCAGGCGAGACGATCACATGGCATGTGGAGCAGGCCATCTGGCCTTCGCATGTTCCTTCAAGAGGCATGCCTGCATCCTGCGCCACTTCCAGAAGGCGCGAGCCGGGTTCAGCTTGAGCCGTCACCCGGGAACCATCGGTATTCACAAACAGGACGTCAACCAAGTCACACTCCCTGCGCCGCAGCAGCGGCTTCTATTCTGGCGCAGGCATCCTCTATTTCCCGAATGTCACTATATCGTCCAAATCCGAGACGGATAGAGCTTTTGGCTTCGGCGTCCGTGAGGCCGATGGCGCGCAGCACGTGACTGGGCCGGCCGGATCCGCTGGCACAGGCCGATCCCGCAGAGAAGGCTACGTCCCGCAGATCCGACATCAGCCGCGCCACGTCGAGGCCGTCCAGTCGCAGATTGAGGTTGCCACGCCAGCGCTCCGTGGCCGACCCGTTGAGCGTCCAGCGGGCAAGGATTGCCCTGGCGCGCTGCCAGAGGCAATCCACATGCGCGGCGTCCTCGGCCATCCGCCTCTTCGCTAAGGCCGCTGCGGCGCCGAAACCTGCGCAGAGCATCGGGCTGAGGGTGCCCGAACGCAGCCCCCCCTCCTGCCCGCCGCCGCGGATCAGCGGGGCAAGATGAAGGCCCTGTCTGATCCACAAGGCTCCGATGCCCTTCGGTCCGTAGAGCTTGTGCGCACTGATGGCGATCAAGTCGGCATCGCGCGGCGCCGCCATCTTCCCCGCGCCTTGCACGGCATCGCACAGAAACAGGGCGCCGCCTGCTCGACACCGGGCCGCAACCTGCTCCACCGGCTGAATGGTGCCGATCTCGTTGTTGACCTGCATCACCGCAACAAGACCCGCTTCGGTTACGGCTAGCTGGTCTGGCGATATAACCCCATCGCGACCGACCGGTATAAAGGTACAGGGCGCTTCCAGCGATCGCGCGGTGTCCAGAATCGCCGCGTGCTCGACAGCGGAGGCGATCACGTGCCGGGCTCCGCTGCCCCGTATGGCGAGGTTGATTGCCTCCGTCGCGCCGGATGTGAAGATCACCGTGCCCCCGGGCGGCAACAGGGAAGCCACTTGCGCCCGGGCGACCTCCACGGCTGCGGCGGCCGCGCGGCCCGGGCGGTGGGAACTATGAGGATTGGCAAAGCCGGGAGCTTCGGGACCGCTCAGCCACGGCAGCATCGCATCCCGGGCTTCGGGAGCGAGCGGCGTAGTGGCCTGATAGTCGAGATAGATCATGCGTTCACGTCGGCCCAGGCTGCCGCGAACGCGTCCAGATCAGCGGGTGACGTGTTCCACCCGATCGACACGCGCACCGCTCGGCGGGAGATGTCCGGATCCACGCCGAAGCCTTGCAGCACCCGGCTCTGCTTGAGCGTTCCGGATGAGCAGGCGCTTCCCGCGGAGATCGCAAAACCTCGCGCGTCCATCCGGATCAGCATCGCCGTGGCGGAAAGGCGTGGGGAAACCAGCGCGATGATGTGCGAGCAGGGCTTTCCCGGCTGAAGCACTTCCCCCCTCGCCTGAAGCTTGTGCCTGAACGCCTCTCTCTCGTCAGCGCTCGTACTCCAACTGGAAGGGCCTCCCTTTTCCAGAGCAGCCACGAAGGCGAGCGCGCCGGGCAGGTTCTCGGTCCCGGCGCGATAGCCTCGCTCCTGCCCGCCTGTGGGCTCCAGCATACCGAAATCCCGCACCAGCAGCGCACCAATGCCGACCGGTCCGCCGAGCTTGTGAGCGGAGAGAACAATCATGTCTGCCTCTGGCAACGCATGTTTTCCCGCCGACTGGGAGCAATCCGCAAGGAACATCCCTCCGGCTTCACGCACCCGCTGCGCAAGGGAAGCGTCTTGGGGCGAATGGAGGATCGTTCCCGTTTCCGAGTTGATCGACTGCACCGCCACCACTGCGCGCCCTTGTCGACCCAAGGCTTGCGCCAGCGCAGCCTCGTCGATGGCACCGTCGCTGACCAGAAGCCGCTCGGCATCCGGCGCGGCGCGGAAGACCGCGTCATGCTCCACGGACGAAACCACCCGTCGATCCACTCTTGCGTGACCGAGACCGATCGCCAGCGCCTCGGAGGCCCCTGACGTGAAAATGACCTCTCCTTCCCAGGACAGGGCTGCCTTGAAACGAGCCCGGGCGTCCTCAAGCGCGGCACGGGCCGCGCGTCCCGCCGCGTGAGGGCTGGAGGGGTTTGCCCAGATCGCGGCCCCTTCAAGCCAGGCGTCGCGTGCGGCGGGAAGCATCGGCGTCGTCGCCGCATGGTCAAGATAGATGTTAGGAACGGCCATTACCTGCGAAGTTGTCTTTGAGACTAAGATTTCTATATAGCGAACCGTCTCTTTTTCCACTCCCGCGACGGATGGCGGCCTTTGCGCCGCTTCCGGACGGCGGGAGTTTCAACAGGTCAGGCCGCAAACAGACATGCCCGCAGTCATTTTTCCCGGTCCCGAAGGTCGTCTCGAAGGTCGTTTTCAGCCTGCAACGCGCCCGCGCGCACCGGTGGCAATGATCCTTCACCCGCACCCGCAAGCGGGCGGCACCATGAACGACCGCATCACGCAGCATCTGTACAAGACCTTCGTGAACCGCGGCTTCGCCACGCTGCGCTTCAACTTCCGCGGCGTGGGGCGTAGCCAGGGCAGCTTCGACAACGGCATCGGTGAACTCTCGGACGCTGCAGCCGCACTTGACTGGGTGCAGTCCATCCACCCCGAAGCGTCGACGACCTGGATCGCCGGCTATTCATTCGGCGCGCTGATTGGCATGCAGTTGCTCATGCGCCGCCCCGAAATTCGCGGCTTCATTTCCGTGGCACCGCCGGCCAACATGTACGACTTCAGCTTCCTCGCCCCCTGCCCGGCATCCGGCATCATCATCCAGGGCACCGGTGATACCGTCGTAACGCCGAACGCCGTGCAGAAGCTGGTGGACAAGCTGCGGACGCAGAAGCACATCACCATCCATCACGACGAGATCCCCCGCGCCAATCACTTCTTCGAGCATGAAACGGATGACCTGATGCGCTCGGTCGACAATTACCTCGATATGCGGCTCGCGCCGGACTGCCCGATCAAGTAATCCGGGCTGCACCTGTGAAATGCAGACAGGCGTCGGAGCTCACTCCGGCGCCTGTTCCTTTTTGACCTCGCCGGACAGAGTGGTGCCCTGCGGCGTCGGCAAGGTCCAGATGACCACGTTGGCAACCATGATTGCCGCCAGGATGAGCATCAGCACCGCCTGCCGCGTATACCCGCCACGCCGAAACAGCGCTATCGCTCCGAGCAGGAGGGCGACGACGGTGAGAACAAGAAGGGAGAGCGCGATGTCCATGCGCCATTCATTAGCGCAGCGTGCGATGGTTTGACAGGTGCGGACGCCAAGGCCATCGTCCGGCCATGATCGATACACCCTTCACCCTTTCGCGCCGTTCGGCTCTCAGCCTCCTTCTGGCTGGCACCGCCACCCTAGCCGCCCCTGTTCGCGCTCTTGCAGCCTCGCAGGAAGGCGGCGCTGCAGCCTTGCTGGACAAGATCGCCTGGGACATGCTCCAACATGTGCCGGAGAGCGCCACGGGCCTTGGCGTCGACGTCGGAGAACACGCCGCTCTTCGCGCACGGCTTGAGGATCGCTCCAGGTCCGGCCGCGAGGCTTATGCCGCAACCCTGCGGCAGGCGCTGGCCAGCGTCGATGCTGTGGACGCCACGGGCCTGGATCACTCAACCCGAACAAGCCTGGCGGTGGTGAAGAGCGCGTTTGGTACAGCGCTGGAAGGGTTTGCCCTGCCGTACGGCGATGTCGCGGTGGGAGGTTGGCGCAACACGCCTTATGTCGTCATACAGAACGTGGGCGCCTACATCGACACGCCCCGCCTGCTCGATGCCGAGCACCCGGTCCGCAATCCCGGCGATGCCGATGCCTGGATCTCTCGGCTCAGCCAGTTTGCGCCACAACTGGAAGGCGAGCGCACCCGTGTGGAGGAAGCAGCCGCGAAGGGCCTTGTGCCACCGGACTTCCTTCTTGATCGCGCCATCGCCCAGATGACGAGCACGATCGCCGACGCCCGCAACGAAGGGGGCAGCCTCGTCATCTCCATCACGGGCAAGACGAAGGAAATGGGAAGCCGGTGGGGGGCGGACGCCAAGCGGATCGTGGCAGGCGACGTCGTCCCGGCGCTGGAGCGTCAACTCGCGGAATTGCAGCGGGAGAGATCGATGGCCCGCAGCGATCCCGGAATGCGTGAGAGGCCGCATGGCAGCGAGTTCTACGCCTGGGCATTGCGCGCCAGCACCACCACGACGCTGTCGGCAGACGAGGTCCACCAGCGCGGACTTCAGGAACTCGCCGATCTTCATGCCCGTATGGAACCGATCCTCAGGTCACTGGGCTACACACAGGGTTCCGTTGGGGAGCGAATGGCCGCCCTCGGCGATGACAAGCGGTTCATGTTCGCGGAAGGGGATCCGGGGCGCGCTGAAATCTTCGCATTCATCCAGAAGCGCGTGGACTGGATCCGCCAGCAGATGCCGCGTGCTTTTCGCCAGGTCGTCCCCGGGAATCTGGAGGTCCGCCGCCTGCCGCTGTCGGAGGAACCCGGCGCGCCGACCGCCTATGGCGGCGCCGGATCCAAGGACGGTTCGATCCCCGGTAAGATGTGGATCAATCTTCGCTCCACCAGCCTTCACCGCACGTATGACCTGCCGACACTGGTTCACCACGAAGCTATTCCGGGTCACGTCTGGCAGGGCGAATACGCCAATCGCCTGCCGCTCATCCGCTCATTGCTCGCTTTCAACGCCTATTCCGAAGGCTGGGCGCTCTATGGGGAGCAGCTTGCCGACGAACTCGGTGCGTATGACGATGATCCCGTCGGCCGGCTCGGCTATCTCCAATCGCTCGCCTTCCGGGCCTGCCGCATGGTCGTTGACACCGGCCTTCACGCGAAAGGCTGGACGCGAGAGCAAGCCGTCCGCTTCTTCATGGAGAAGAACGGCAACAAGCAGGAGGAAGTCGTCAACGAGGTGGACCGCTACTGTTCCTGGCCGGGCCAGGCCTGCGGCTACAAAATGGGCCATTCCCAGATCGTGGCGCAAAGAACGCGCGCGATGCAGGCGCTGGGCAAATCCTACGACCTGCGCGACTACAATCAGGCTGTCGTCGATGGAGGCAACGTGCCGCTTGACGTGCTTGCCCGGAACGTGAGCGAATACATCGCCGCTCGGAAGGTATGAGCGTAACGGGCGCCCCGGACGGAGCCGGGGCGCCCGGGGCTCAGCTCTTTCCGGATAGCCCTCTGGCCATACCCGCAAGATCATCGATCACGCTGCCATCGCCGTCCTTATCGAAGAGGCGCGCCACCCGTGCAGGATCGGCGGCGACGGCAGCAGCGAACTGACCGAGCGATCCTTCGCCGCCGATCTGTGCAATGATCTCCTTCACGGTGTCGAGATCGAGACCACTGCGCTCCGCAGCCAGTTCAGCCGTATCTCCGTCCTGCTGATGCGCGATGCTCAAGGCAGCGATGGCCTTTTCCGCGACAAGGGGATCAAGCCCCATCTTGTTCGCCAAGTTGCCCACGTCTGAGTGATTGCTGACTTTTTCAAGAATACCGTCGAACAGTCCCATTCGCTTCACTCCGTTTGCAAGGCCATTATGCTCCCCCAAGCCCCTATTTGGGAAGGCGTGGCAGAGACGCCACGCGCCAGCATGAGGTCTTTATGAAAAAGGCCCCGGAACCGAGGTTCCGGGGCCTTTCGCATGATGCGATTGATCGCTTACGCAGCGACCGGAGCGGCCTTGCGAACGCCCTCGTCGACGTGCTCTTCGAACTGAGCGAAGTTGTCGATGAACTGCTTGACCAGGGTCTGTGCCGTCTTGTCGTACTCGGCTCCGTCGGCCCATGCGCCGCGCGGGTCCAGCAGCTTGCTGTCAACGCCCGGCACCGCGACGGGCACTTCGAAGCCAAAGTTCGGATCTTCCTTGAACTCGGCCGCATTCAGGCTGCCGTCAAGGGCGGCATTGAGCAGAGCGCGCGTCGCCTTGATCGGCATGCGCTTGATGCCTTCCATGGTGGCCATGCCGCCGGACCAGCCGGTGTTCACGAGCCAGCACTTCACGCCGCCCTTCGCGATCCGCTCCTTCAGGAGGTTGCCGTAGACCGAAGGGTGACGCGGCATGAAAGGTGCGCCGAAGCAAGTGGAGAAGGTCGCTTCCGGTTCGGTCACGCCAATTTCCGTACCTGCCACGCGAGCCGTGTAGCCCGAGAGGAAGTGGTACATCGCCTGATCGGGCGTAAGGCGGGCGATCGGAGGCAGCACGCCGTAGGCGTCGGCAGTGAGGAAGATGATGTTCTGCGGCACCGGCCCGAGGTTCTTCTCCGAGCAGTTCGGGATGAAGTCGATGGGATAGGAGCCGCGGCTGTTTTCAGCCAGCGAGTTGTCATCGAGGTCGATCTTGCGGGTCACCGGATCGATGACCACGTTCTCCAGCACCGTGCCGAAACGCTTGGTGGTGGCGTAGATCTCCGGCTCGGCCTCTTCCGAGAGGCGGATCATCTTCGCGTAGCAACCGCCTTCGAAGTTGAAGACTGCCGTGTCCGACCATCCATGCTCGTCGTCGCCGATCAGGGTTCGCGACGCATCGGCGGACAAAGTGGTCTTGCCGGTGCCGGACAGGCCGAAGAACACGGCGGTGTCACCGTCCGGTCCGATATTGGCCGAACAGTGCATCGGCATCACGCCCTTGGCGGGAAGCAGATAGTTGAGGATGCCGAAGACTGACTTCTTCATCTCCCCGGCGTAGGCAGTACCGCCAATCAGGATCAGCTTCTCCGTGAAGTTGACCGCGATCACCGTTTCGCTGCGCGAACCGTGACGCGCCGGATCGGCACGGAAGCTCGGCAGGTCGATGATGGTGTATTCCGGTTCGAACCCGTCCAGCTCGTCGGCGGTCGGGCGGACCAGCAGCGTGCGGATGAACAGGTTGTGCCAGGCGAACTCGTTGATGACGCGAACGTTTACGCGGTGCTCAGGCTGTGAACCACCGAAGAGGTCCGCCACGTAGAGCTTGTCCTTGGTGCCAAGCGCCGCGAGGAAATCCTCCTTGAGGGCAGCGAAATGCTCCGGAGTCATCGGAACATTGGTCTTGCCCCACCACACGGTGTTCTCCGTTTCGGCATCCTTGACAATGAACTTGTCTTTTGCCGAACGTCCCGTGTGTTTGCCGGTGGCGACCACGAAGGGGCCGTCTGCCGAAAGCATGCCCTCCCCATTCTTCACGGCCTGCTCGACCAGGGGACCGGTGCCGAGGTTCGCGAAGATCTGCGCCTTCGTCTCTATGCCCTGTTTATCGAGCGGATAGCCAAGGGTGGTCAATGTCATCTCCTCCAAAAGATGGCGTTTCTGCGGATGTTCCGCGAACGCAAAGCCGATTCCTGCGCAAGAATCGTTCCGCCGATAGGCCGGGCTTTCTTTTCCGTCAAATCGACGACAAATGGAACATACAAGGGTTATACCTCTCCATAATTAATCCTCGCGGGGCTGAATTGCCATGGCCGTGCAATACGGCTAGTCAAAAGCGCTCATGCAGGAAGAGAGCCTCGCCTCAGCAGCCATGGCCGACGCCGCCACTCAGAAGTACACGGCTGATGCCCGCCCGCAGACGATCGCCCTCGTCGATGACGATCGCAACATACTCGCAACCCTGTCGATCGGCCTCCACGCAGAAGGTTTCGCCACGCGTGTCTATGCCGATGGGGAGACGGCGCTGAAGGCATTGCTCGAAAATCCGCCCGATCTTGCCATCTTCGACATCAAGATGCCTCGCATGGATGGCCTCGAATTGTTGAAGGCTCTACGGGCGCAATCGAGGCTGCCGGTCATCTTCCTGACGTCCAAGGACGAAGAGCCGGATGAAGCGCTCGGCCTGGCGATGGGAGCAGACGATTACATTGCTAAGCCCTTCAGCCAACGCCTTCTGATTGCACGAATCCGGGCCATTCTGCGGCGCAGCGAGCTTGCCAGGGCTCCCCTGGAAGACGCTGCCGCCTCCGACGTGCCGGATCCCATCGCACGTGGCCGGCTGACCCTGGATCCGGCCCGGCACCAGGTGTCCTGGGACGGCAAGGCCGTTTCCCTGACGGTGACCGAGTTCCTGATACTCGAAGCCCTCGCCGTCAGGCCGGGCGTGGTGAAAAGCCGCAACCAACTGATGGACGCGGCCTACAGTGAAGACGTCTATGTTGATGACCGCACCATCGACAGCCACATAAAGCGGCTGCGCCGGAAGTTCCGCGCCGTGGACGCCGAATTTTCCGCCATCGATACGCTGTACGGCGCGGGCTACTCATTTGCCGATGGATGAGCGGCCTTTCTCCGCTGGAAGGCTTCCCGTGCGACTGGCCATGCCCTGGCGGGTATCGCTCACCGTCCGAATCCTCGCGGTAAACATCATCGCCCTGGCTCTCTTGGCGGGCAGCCTCTTCTACATCGACAGCTATCGGAACGAACTGCTGGCGGAGCGCTATCGCCTGGCCGAATCCGAAGTTGAGATAACGGCTATCGCCCTCGCCCATGAACCTTTGGCCGACCGCCTCGCCATGCTCGTTCGCATCGGCGCAGATCAGCGACTGCGACTGCGCCTGTTCGATCGCGACGGCAAACTGGTAGGCGACAGCTTCGCGCTGGCGGCCCCGTCCTATCGTCTTATCGACCCAGCCTCCGAGCCATGGCTGCAGGATGCGGCGAGGCTACTTGATAGCGGCATGGACTTCCTGCTGGGTACCCCGCCCATTCCGGCCTATCGCGATCCCACAGACACGCGATCGAGAGCCTGGCCGGAAATCGCCGCCGCTCTTGAGCACCAACGAACCTGGATCAGCCACAAGGCCGCGCCCGACCGCACGCCAGTCATCATCGCCGCCACCCCTGTCGGAATGGAAGGCGAGGCACTGCTTGCCACCCGAAATGCCCGCGACATCACCGAGAATGTACGCATGGCCCGCCAGACCCTCGCCATCATCGTTGGCGGTGCCTTGGCGGTATCGATCCTGCTTTCGCTTTTCCTGGCCCGTACGATCGTCGAGCCCCTGCGCAAACTCGTGCGGGCTGCCGTGCGCGTGCGGCTCGGCCGTGATCGCAGCGTGATCGTGCCGCGCCTTCCCGCCAGACGGGACGAAATCGGTCTGCTCGCCCGTGCAATCTCGGACATGAGTGGTGCCCTGCGACAGAGAATCGACGCGGTGGAGAGCTTCGCCGCCGACGTCGCTCACGAACTGAAAAACCCGCTCACCAGCCTGCGCAGCGCTCTGGAGACACTCGAGCGGGTGGAGGATCCGAACTTGCAGCAGCAACTCGTCGGCATCGCGAAAGACGACGTACGGCGTATCGACTTCCTTGTCACCGAGATCGCGGACGCCAGCCGGATTGACGCCCAGCTCAGTCGCACCACCTTCGAGCCCGTCGACATGGGGCGCCTCGTTCGCGCGCTCGTCGCGGAGCGGGAACAGCGGGGCGTCAACGGCACTTGCCCGATCACCATCGTGCAGGAGAACACGCGAACTCAAGGCGGCGCTTTGACCGTGCCCGGTGATGCGGCACGGTTGGAGCGGGTGCTTCAGAACCTGCTCGACAACGCGGTCTCCTTCTCACCGCCGAAGGGGCCGATCGAGATCACCCTTTCGCAAACCGACAAGCGCGTGAACATCGCCGTGGTCGATCATGGTCCCGGCATTCCCAGCGCCGCGAGGGAGCGCGTATTCGAGCGCTTTCACTCGCTTCGCCCCTCCCGCGAGGAGTTCGGGACTCACAGCGGTCTCGGCCTCGCGATTGCACGCACGATAGTGGAGGCCCATTTCGGCCGACTGCAGGCCACCGACAGGCTTGATGGTGCCCCGGGCGCCCGCTTGCTCATCTCCCTTCCCCTGTGGGAGACGGCACCATGACGCCTTTTCCGAGGCAATCGACCTGCGTTGCGATAGCGGGGCGAGCGATCCTGATCGAAGGCCCGCCGGGCGTCGGCAAGTCGAGCCTGGCCCTTGCGCTGATGGACCGTGGTGCGCGCTTGATCGGCGACGACTCCATACTGCTGGCCTGCAGTGAGGGAACGCTGGTGGCCAGTCCCCATCCTTCGACGAAGGGGCTGCTGGAGGTGCGCAACCTGGGCATCCTTCCCTTCCCTTGCCTGGACCAAGCTCCTGTCGCAATCGTCCTTGAGCTACAGCCATCCGCTCCTCGCTATGTCGAAGGACCGGGACGATCGGCCATTGCCGGTGTTTACCTGCCATTCCTCAGCCTGCACCCTGAGAGTCTCATCCTGCCGCTGAAGGCCGAACTGGCCCTGGCCCATTATGGCCTGCCGTTTCCGGAGAGAATGGCGGGCTAAGCCGTTGCCCCCCTTTCCTTTCCGCACGGCAAGGCGCAGATAAGAGTGATGGGGAACGAAGCAGACGATCGGCGGGAAAGGCAGCGGGTGCTGCTGGTCACCGGTATGTTGGGCGCCGGCAAGACGACTGCCTTGCGCGTGCTCGAGGATCTCGGCTGGGAGATCGTCGACAACTTCCCTATCCGCATGCTCGATGCCCTTGTCGAAGGCACCCCGGCCGGAGACAAGACTCCGCTCGCGATCGGGTTTGACTCGCGCACGCGCGGCTTCGATCCCGAGCGGATCATCGCTCAGGTAAAGGCTCTGGGCGACAGAAGCGGCATCGAACTGACGACGCTCTTCCTCGATTGCTCCAGCAAGGAACTGGAACGGCGCTACAATGAAACGCGCCGACGCCACGCCCTCGCCGCCGGAAGCCCGGTCGGCAGCGGCATTCGCGCCGAGCGCGAATTGCTGGCCCCATTGCGGCGCTGGGCGGACCTTTTGCTGGACACGACCGACTTCACGACGAACGATCTGCAGCGTGCCATGCGCGAACGCTTCGCGGACGGGACTTCGGATGCCCTCACGCTCACGGTATCCAGTTTCGGATTCTCCCGCGGGATGCCGCCGATCGCCGATCTCGTGTTTGACATGCGTTTCCTCGACAATCCGCACTGGGATCCGGTGTTGCGTCCGCAAACAGGTCAGGACCCGGCCGTCGGCGCGTACATCCAGAAGGATCCCGCCTGGGACGAGGCCTACACGCGCATTCGCGATCTCCTCCTGATGCTGCTTCCTCGGTATCAGACGCAGGGCAAGGCCTATGTGCACGTCGCGTTTGGCTGTACCGGAGGGAGACACCGCTCCGTATTCACCGCTGAGCGGATTGCAGCGGCCTTGCGTCACGCAGGATTTTCGCCCACATTGCTGCATCGCAACCTGGGCTCGCGGGCGGCCGATCTTCTCGAAGGAGGTCTCCGGCGTGAGAAATAGAGAGACGATCCGGGGGCGATCGCAGGATTTTCGGAGCGCATTCCCGGCATGATCGGTATGATTCTGGTTACTCACGGCAATCTCGCCGAGGAGTTTGTACACGCGATGGAACACGTCGTCGGTGACCAAGCCGACGTGGAAACTGTATGCATTGGCCCGAACGACGATATGGAGCGCCGCCGCTCGGAAATTGCCGATGCCATCCTCAAGGTCGATAGCGGCGAAGGCGTCATCATCCTCACCGACCTGTTCGGCGGGACCCCGTCCAATCTTGCCATTTCGCTCATGCAGGCCGGCAAGGTCGAAGTGATTGCGGGCATCAATCTACCCATGTTGATTCGTCTGGCAAAAGCACGGGGCTGCATGCCGGTTCGCGAAGCGATCTCGGCCGCCCGCGATGCGGGCCGCAACTATATCACCGTGGCCAGTGAGTACCTGGGGCAGGATGCATGATTGACTGCCGGGAAGCGGTTCGTATCGTCAACAAGCGCGGCCTTCATGCCCGGGCGAGCGCGAAATTCGTGAGTCATGTCTCGGATCTGCCGGGGACCGTTTCCGTAACCGTCAGCAAGGATGGCATGTCCGCCGCCGGGGGGTCCATCCTTGGCTTGATGATGCTCGGTGCGGCCAAAGGCGATACTATCGAGATCGCCTGCTCTGGCGATGGAGCCAATGACGCTCTTTCGACGTTGACCACCCTCGTGCGTGACGGCTTCGGCGAAGAGTGAACGGTTTTCCTTCACCGGACGGCTCGACGCGCCGCACGATCACCGGCTTCTCCAATCCCTTGGTCAAGTTTCTCCGTTCGCTGAGGGACAAGAAGCACCGTAAGCGGGAACGGCGCTTTCTGGCTGAAGGCCTGCGTCTGCTGACGGACGCGCGAGAGTGTGGTGTCGTTCCCGAAATGCTGGTCATGGCGATCGGCCGCGATCCTCATCCCCTGCTTGATGCTCTTGAGCAGGCCGTCGCAGCTGCCGGCGGCGAGATCGTGGAGATGGACGTGGATATCCTTGCCAAAGTGACGGGCAAGGACAATCCGCAGGCCGTCGCCGGCGTCTTCGCTGAGTTCGACACCCGACTGTCCAACCTGGACCGGACCGCCTCGCCGATCTGGCTTGTTGCACAAGCCCTGCGCGATCCGGGCAACCTCGGCACGATGTTGCGGACGGGGGATGCAGTCGGCGCCGGAGGTCTGATCCTCCTCGATGACTGCGCCGATCCCTTTTCGGTCGAGGCGGTACGCGCCAGCATGGGCGCGATCTTCACGCAGCGCCTGGCCGTGGCGCGATGGGACGAGTTCCAGGCCTGGCTACGTGAAGGCACAGGCCAGCTTGTTGCGGCGTCGCTGCGTGATCCTACGGATTACCGGCGGGCCCACTACACCGCGCCCTGCTTCCTCATGGTCGGGAACGAGTCACAGGGCTTGCCGAGCGCCTACGAAGAAGCCTGCGACCTTCGCGTCACGATACCGATGCTTGGTCGTGCCGACAGCCTCAATGCCGCCGTCGCAGGCGCAGTCCTTGCCTACGAGGCTCTGGCGCACTTGCGCCCAGCTTAGTCCCGTTCATCCACCCCTCAGCCGGCAGCGTCTATGGGCGGGAAGTCATGCAACGACTCGCCCCTCTCCTCCTTTGGGCCCTGCTCGCAACTGGGTGCTCGGACACTGGCGAGCATTCCATCAGCAGCCATCGCGGCCCCGCGTCCGAATCCCTGGCGAGCGGAACCTGGCATTTTGTACGCATAGATGGGGAGCGTCCCGCCTCGAAGGCGGCGCGGCTTTCCTTCGAAGGCCCGGACATCGTGGTCCATGCGGGCTGCAATCGGTTCGAAGGGCCTTGGCGCCTGGAGCAGAATCGCCTGCTGGCCGGCCCGTTTGCACAAAGCGACGCGCCCTGTTCAAAGACTTCCTGGGAGCAGGGCAATGCGTTGGGCGCCCTGCTGGTCGCGGCACCCACAGTCACCGCAGAAGGTAGCCGGATCGTCCTCCGCTCCAGCGGACATACAGCTGAACTGGTGCGTGTCGACTGACCACACGATCAGCCGACATCTTCCGCCGTAACGCCTTCGATCTGCCGTGGTGCGTCCGCGAAACGCGGTGACACTTCGATCGAAGCGACATCATCCGAAATTGTACGCTTGCCGATCTTGATGTGCTTTTCACCGAGGCGTCGGCCGCGGCTCATCACGTTGGTTTCGTAGGTGCGCGCGAAGTCGTTGAAGCTGTTGACCGCGCGACCAAGATGCACGCCCACCTTACCGAGATCCTCCTGCGTCTTGGCAAGGCTGTCGTAGAGGTCCGAACCGAGCTTTCCGATCTCTCGTGCTTCCCGTGCCAACCCCTCCTGCTGCCAGACCTGCGCGATGGTTCGGGCGATCGCGACCAAGTTGGTTGGGCTGGCAAGAAGCACCTTGCGGTCGAATGCGAAGTCCCAGAGCCCTGAATCGTGATCAAGGGCGGCGGCGATGAAATGTTCGCCGGGCACGAACATGATCACGTAATCCGGAGCATTCTCAAACTGACTCTGATAGCTCTTTGCGCCCAGAGCTTGAATGTGATTGCGCATTGATGTCGCGTGCTGGGTCAGGAAAGCCGTGCGCGCAGCCTCGTCCTCGGCCTCGAACGCATCCTGGTAGGCGTTGAGCGACACCTTCGCGTCGATCACCAGTTGCTTGTTGCCCGGCACCCTGACGATGGCGTCCGGACGAAGGCGCCCCTCTTCGGTGTTGATCGATTGCTCGGTCTCGAAATCCGTGTGCTCGGTAAGTCCGCACTGTTCGAGCACGTTCTTCAGTTGCTGCTCACCCCACCGGCCGCGAGCCTTGGGAGCATTGCGCAAGGAATTGCCCAACCGCACCGCCTCGGCGCGCACCATCTCCTGGCCGACACGTAAAGCTTCGATCTGGCCGGTGAGTTGCCCGAAAGCGTCCACACGCTTCGCCTCAAGCGCCGAAACCTGTTCCTCATAGCTTTTCAGACGCTGCCCGACCGGTGCCAGAATAGCGCTAATGCGCTCCGCACTTGTTTTCTCGCTTTGCGCGAACCGTTCGCTGGCGCTCCGCAGGAAAGCCTCTTGCGCGCCTGCAAGCACCTTCGCGCCTGCATTTTCGAACTCCTTGCGCAGCCCTTCCTGTGCTTCCACCAAAAGACGCTTCTGCTCGTCGAAGTTTGCCGACTTTTCCCGAAGCGTGGCGAGTTCGTCCGACAGGGCCCGCTGTTCGCGCAGCAGGCCGTCAATGCGCCCCGCGTGCTCGACACGGGCCCTGTTCAGCAGGTCCGTAAGGTCGGTGCGAGTGCGCTCCACGGCGCAGGCGCCTTCGTGCCGCAGCCGTTCGGCCGCGGCTTCATGCTCGCGGCGAACGCGCTCCAGCGTCTGCTCCAAGGCGTCGACCCTGGCCGCACGCTCCCTCAGCGCCTCGACTTCGGCGAAGGCACGAAGATACTTCGCGTCACTTTCCCGTGCCTCGCGCTCTCGCGAAGCCGCCTGCGCTCGCCATTGTGCAGCGGGCCGGGCGCCGGCGAACCAGCCGCAGACAAGGCCAATGACGAGCGCGAAAATCGAGATCAGAAGAGCGTCCATGATTCCAGCCTAACCGGAACATTTCAAGAACGCCAGAGCGCCTTCGCGATCAGTCGCGAATTATTCGCGGGCTCAGGCCACCTTGCGCAGCTTTTCCAGCTTCTTCAGCGCCATCTGCCGCTTCAAACGCGAGAGATGATCGATGAACAGGATGCCTTCGAGATGATCCATCTCGTGCTGCAGACAGATCGCCAGCAGGCCCTCCATCTCTTCCTCGTGCGTCTTGCCATCAAGATCCTGCCAGCGTGCGCGGATCCGCGTCGGGCGCTCCACATCGGCGTAGATCTCGGGGACGGACAGACAGCCCTCCTGGTAGACCGTATGGTCTTCCGAAGGATCGAGGATTTCCGGATTGATGAAGATCCGGGGCTCCTTCCGAGTCGGCCGATGGGTGTGGTGATGCCCACCATGCGCGGTGCAAACCTCCGGCTCGGCATCCTCATCCTCCGGCTGGAGGTCGATCACCAGCACGCGCAAAGGCACGCCGACCTGAATGGCAGCCAGGCCAATACCGGGAGCGTCGTACATCGTCTCGAACATGTCTCCGACGAGCGTCTTGAGCTCGTCGTCGAACTTTTCGACGGGAACGGACACCTGCTTGAGGCGCGGGTCGGGAACTTCGAGGATTTCGCGAATAGCCATGGGCGCCAGATAATCCCGACCGCCCCTTTTCGCAAGGATGCGCCGGAAGGACTTATCGGATCATGCTACCGGCCGCCGCGCCCGGATGGCCTGGGCAAGGGTGCCTTCGTCAAGGTAATCCAGTTCACCTCCGACTGGCAGGCCGTGCGCGAGTTGAGTAACCCTGACCGGGAACCCTTCCAGGCGCTCGGCCAGGTAGTGGGCGGTCGTCTGGCCTTCCAGCGTGGCGTTCATGGCCAACAGCACTTCGTCGACTTTCCCCTGGCTCACTCGCGCGAGCAGTGTGTCGATCGCGAGATCCTCAGGGCGGATGCCATCCAGCGCCGAAAGCCGCCCACCAAGGACGTGGTACTTGCCCGTAAAAAGACGCGCCCTATCGAGCGCCCAAAGATCCGCCACCTCTTCGACCACGCAGATCGAGCGGGCGTCGCGGCGAACGTCCGCACAGATGCCGCAGGGATCCGTGGTATCCACATTGCCGCAGGTGCGGCATTCCACAAGCGCTTCGCGCACGGCGCCGAGCGCGTCCAGCAGTTGGACAAGGGCAGTTTCCCGCCGCTTGATAAGCCAAAGGACGGCGCGCCTCGCCGAGCGCGGGCCAAGGCCGGGCAGGCGTGACAGTGCGGCGGTCAGCGTCTCGATCTCTTGCGATGCCATGGTTCCGCAGATAGGGCCTGCGCCAGCCGTTAGAAACCCCGCTCACCTACACTTGCCTGGAGTTCCCCACATCATGCGCGTCATCTTCATGGGGACACCCGATTTCGCCGTGCCGGCACTCGTCGCACTGATCGAGGCAGGGCACCAAGTGGTGGCGGTCTACACCCAGCCACCCCGGCCGGGCGGCCGCCGCGGAAAGGAGCTGACACCCTCGGCCGTGCAGAGGGAGGCGGAAGCCCGTGGTATAGCCGTACGCCACCCCGTCTCGCTCAAACCGGCGGAGGAGCAGGCGGCCTTCAGCGCTCTTGAAGCGGATATCGCCGTCGTCGCCGCTTATGGCCTCATCCTGCCACAATCCGTCCTGAACGCGCCGCGCCTGGGCTGTCTGAACATTCACGCCTCGATCCTGCCCCGCTGGCGGGGCGCGGCGCCGATTCAGCGGGCGATCCTTGCCGGAGATCCTACGACGGGAATCACCATCATGCAGATGGAAGCGGGCCTGGACACCGGTCCGATGCTGGCTACCCTGCGGACCACGGTCGAGCGAAAGACGGCAGGCGAACTGACCGCTGAACTGGCGGAGAAAGGGGCCCAGCTGCTGATCGGCACCCTGCGCGACCTTGCCGTCCATCGACCGGTGGCGCAACCCGAAGACGGTGTCACCTACGCACGAAAGATCGACAAGGCCGAGGCGCGCCTGGACTTCGCGCAGCCTGCCGTCGCGGTGGAGCGTCAAGTCCGGGCCTTTGCTCCCGCCCCCGGGGCCTTCTTCGAACTGGACGGTGAACGTTACAAAGTGTTGGCGGCCGACGTGACCGATCTCGAAGGTGCGCCTGGAAGCACGCTCGACGATCGGCTGACGGTCGGATGCGGCACGGGCGCCATACAGATCAGGCGCATCCAGCGCGCCGGCAAGCCTGCCATGGACGCGGCCGACCTTCTTCGTGGCAAGCCGATCCCCGCCGGCACGAAACTTGGTTGAACTCAGCGCTTCTGCGGCATTCTGCGCACCGGAGGCTGTTCCTCGCGCCAGCGGGAATGGCTTTCGCGCAGTACCGCAGCTGTCTTCTCCCACGCCGAAACCGGCTTGTCCCTGACCCGGATGTTGAAACGGTCAGTCCCACGAAACTCCAGCACCTCCGCGCCCTCAGGCCCGGCCGTATAGGAATAGGGCACCTCCGCAGCCACGAAGAAGCCATCGCCGGCACTCAGCGTTTCGGTGCCCATCCGGATTGAGCCTGCGACGATGTAGTAGAGACAGTCGCAATCGTGCGAATGCAGAGGCAGCGGAAAGCCGCTTTTCACCCAGAGCCGCGCAAGGCTCATGCCTTCGCGGCGATACGGCACGTCCGCGTACTCCCCCCGGACCTGCATGGCTTCGGCCAATTTCGGCTGTATCTGCACGAGGTTGGGAGTCTCTCCCTCATACGTCATGCAGCCGCATTCTTCGAGCGTCGGCGCGTCCGCTCCGCGGTAAATTGCGAATGGTGGGTCCTGGCTGTCGGTCATGTCAGATCCTTTCCCGTTCGCGCGATGGTGCCAGTGCGCCTTGCGCTCGCCAACCCTTCGAAGGCCTTTGCGTCCGGGCAAGCGTCCTGTATCGGCGTGGCGAAATGACCCGCTATGCGCTTACCATCGAATTTGACGGCGGCCCCTTCATGGGGCTGCAGCGTCAGGCTCACGGCCCCTCCATTCAGCAGGCCATCGAGGATGCGGCTTTCACCGTCACGGGGGAGCGTACCGTGATGCATGCCGCAGGCCGGACCGATGCAGGCGTTCACGGCCTGGGAATGCGAGCGCACCTCGACGTCGCGAAGCCATTCGACGCGTTTCGACTGATGGAGGCGCTAAACGCACGGCTGCGTCCGGCACCGGTGGCGGTGCTGGCCTGCGAGGTCGTGCCGGACGATTGGCACGCCCGCTTTTCCTGCACGGGTCGAGCTTATATCTATCGCATCGCCAATCGGCGTGCTCCGCTTACGCTGGAGCGGGGCAAAGCATGGCAAGTGGCCAAGCCGCTGGACGCGCGGGCCATGCACCGGTCCGCGCAGGCGCTCGTCGGCCGCCACGACTTTACGACTTTCCGGTCCGTTCATTGCCAGTCAGCCTCGCCTCTGAAGACGCTGGATCGGCTCGCCGTCAGACGGGAGGGTGACATGGTGCTGATCGAAGCCGAAGCCCGCAGCTTCCTGCACCATCAGGTGCGTTCGATGGTCGGGTGCCTTGCGCTTGTCGGGATGGGACGCTGGCGGGAGGAGCAGGTTGCCGAGGCACTTGCGGCAAGGGACCGGCAGACGCTCGGCTTGAACGCTCCACCTGACGGGCTGTACTTCGTCCGCGCGACCTATCCGGAAGACCGGCCCTGAAAAGGCGAAGCGCGCCCGTTCGGAAGACGGGCGCGCCTGCACGTTCCCGGAAGGTTGCCGTCAGGCCTTAGCGACGACGCTTTCCGGCAGGTCCTGGCCGAACACGCGCTGGTAATATTCGGCGACCAGCATGCGCTCCGTCTCATCGCACTTGTTGAGGAACGAAAGCCGGAACGCGAAACCGACGTCGTTGAAGATCGCCGCGTTCTGCGCCCAGGTGATGACGGTGCGGGGGCTCATGACCGTGGAGATGTCGCCCGTCATGAAACCCTGGCGGGAGAAATCCGCCACCTTCACCATGTTGCTGATGACGTCGCGGCTGATCTGCGGCACCTTGGCCGCGACGATCCCGGTCTCGGTGTCAGCCGGCAGGTAGTTCAAGGCAACCACGAGATTCCAGCGATCCATCTGGCCCTGGTTGATCTGCTGCGTGCCGTGGTAGAGCCCGGACGTATCGCCCAGGCCGACCGTGTTGGCCGTGGCGAACAGGCGGAAGTGCCTGTCCGGCCGGATAACGCGGTTCTGGTCCAGAAGCGTCAGCTTGCCTTCGGTTTCCAGGATTCGCTGGATCACGAACATGACGTCGGGACGGCCCGCGTCGTATTCGTCGAAGACGAGAGCGACCGGATGCTGAAGTGCCCAGGGAAGCAGGCCTTCCCGGAATTCCGTGACCTGCATTCCATTGCGCAGGACGATCGCATCGCGCCCGATCAGGTCGATGCG
The DNA here is from genome assembly GCF_002916655.1 of Novosphingobium sp. HII-3. Taxonomy (GTDB): domain Bacteria; phylum Pseudomonadota; class Alphaproteobacteria; order Sphingomonadales; family Sphingomonadaceae; genus Novosphingobium; species Novosphingobium panipatense. Next base: position 28,318 of record NZ_PPSM01000036.1, on the reverse strand, counting down.
GCTGATGTGCGCATCGAGGTTGATGCGAATGCACGGCCATTTCAGGCGCGCGGCAACCTGTTCGATGTGCGTCGACTTACCCGTGCCGTGATAGCCCTGCACCATCACACGACGATTGTAAGCGAAACCCGCCAGGATCGCCAGAGTGGTGTCCGGATCGAAGACGTAGGTTTCATCAAGATCCGGCACGCGCTCGTCGGCGACGGAGAAGGCGGGCACCTTCATGTCGATGTCGATCCCGAACGTTTCTCGAACGTCGAGTTCAATGTCGGGAGCAGCCAGCACGGTGGCGTCGCGGTTCTCGGTCTTGTTCGTGGAGTCTGTCATCTCAAGGCAATCGCCTAAAGGACGTGACGCTGCATCGCAATAAGCTTTACGTCATCTCGGTTCATCCTGCCGGGCATCTGGCCGGAAGATCGAAAAGATCAACAAACCTTTTTGCCAGCGCCGGATCGCCTTCGATCTTAAGGGATTGTACGTCGGCCGGAGCACGCTTGCCGTAGAACAGCATCAGGAACGGCAAGCTCAAGGGCGCGGCGAAGCGCAGGTCAGCCGCCGGGTCACCATCGCCCGCGGGATCAATGCAGAGACCGGCTTCGTCCAGCCGGGCGACGAAGGATCTTTCACTCACCCGAAAAGCAACGGTCAGCCGCAGGTCACCGATCCGCTCCGGGTGAAGCAGCGCACGCAGAGAGAGCATGAGAGACACAGGGGTGAGCGGCAGGGTCGGGTTGTGCAAAGGCGATTGCACGGACCACCGCAGCAGGGCCTGCATGGCGGGTTCCAGCGCTCGCCCCCACTCCGTCAGGCCATACACCTTTACTGAGGCCGGCGGCGCCAGGGTTTCGCGCCGGACAACACCATTGCGTTCCAGCGTCTGCAGACGTTCGGCAAGTGTCTTCGCGCTCAGGCCCGGCAGCTGCGTGCGGATCTCGGAAAACCGCTGCGGACCCAGCAGCAATTCGCGAGCGATGAGGAACGACCACCGTTCGCCCACCAGTTCCATCGCAAAGGCGGCGCCGCAAGCGTCGCTGTACCAGCGCCCGTGAACCGGTTGCTCGTCTTGAGCCAGGGCACTGCCGCAGGCGGGAGAGGAAACAGACTCACCCGAAATAGTTTCGTTTCGCAACTTCATGGTTGCTTTCAGTTACCGCACAGGTCCAGCATGACGCAAGCCACGAATCACATCATTCGAGGGAGACTGGACAATGACCCGCATGATCTTCGTGAATTTGCCTGTCGCAGACCTTGCAAAAGCCAGATCCTTCTACGCGGCACTTGGCTTCGTGAACGAACCGCGATTCACGGATGAAACCGCCGCGTGCATGGTGTGGTCCGACACCATCTTCGTGATGATCCTCACTCATGAGAAATGGAAGACATTCACCGACCGGCCTATCGCGGCGCCAGACACCAGCGAAGTGATGCTCTGCCTCTCCTGCGACAGTCGGGAGGACGTCGACCGCCTCAGCAGCAAGGCGGGGCAAGCGGGTGGTGTCTCGGACATCAACCCCTCCCAGGATCACGGCTTCATGGCCAGCCGGGCCTTCGCCGATCCGGACGGGCATGTCTGGGAAGTGATGTGGATGGACCCAGCCGCAGTGTCCGGAGATGTGGAAGCGCCCGCTTCAGCCTGAACCTTCAAGCAAGGAAAACCGATGCCCGAAAATCCCGCACCCTCGATCGAAATCACCGCGTTCGAATGGGTCCCCTCCTTCGCGCAGGGCCAGGTAAGGGATCTGCGCGCCCGCTGGGCATGCGAGGAGTTCGGCTTTCCCTACAAGGTTCGCCTCATCAGCGCGCTCGAACGGCCCGAATGGTACTACGACGATCAGCCGTGGGGGCAGGTTCCGTTCCTCCGTGACGGGGACGTCGACATCTTCGAAAGCGGCGCCATACTGCTTCACCTGGCAGAGAAGGCGCATGCCCTGCCCGCGCCCGGCACTCAGGAGCGCGGACGTATCCTGAGCTGGCTGTTTGCCGCCTTCAACTCCATCGAGCCCTTTCTCTTCGAGCTTGCCGCCGTCTCGATCTTTTCGCGCAACGAAGAGTGGGCGCCCTTGCGACGCCCTTCGCTGCTTGAGGCATGTCGCCTGCGACTGCAGCGGCTGGAGACCGCGCTTCGGGACAAGGAGTGGCTGGCTGGTGAGTTCTCCGTGGCTGACATCGCTATGGCGACGATCCTGCGATCGCTCGTGAAGGCCGGCGGCGATGACGATCTCCTGATGAGTCACCCCACACTCTCATCCTATCTGGACCGTGCCACCAGCCGACCGGCCTTCGCCCGCGCGCTGGAAGCACAGCTTGCCCCTTTCGCGCAGCATGATCCGCGACAGAAGGATCCGGTATAGAGAACGACTGCAACAGGAGCCTGAAAATGAACTACGTGGAAGGTTTCGTCCTCGCCGTTCCGAAGGCGAACAAGGACAAGTTCATCGCGCATGCACAGCAGGGCGATGCCGTCTTCATGGAGCACGGCGCGTTGCGCATCGTGGAATGCTGGCAGGACGATGTTCCGGAAGGCAAGCAGACCGATTTCTTCCGGTCCGTCGGTTGCAAGGGCGACGAGGCCGTGGTCTTCTCGTGGATTGAATGGCCCGACAAGGCCACGCGCGACAAGGGAATGGCCAGCGTGATGGATGCGGCAAAGATGGACCCGCGCCTTGATCCGAATACGAATCCGATGCCCTTCGACGGCGGACGGATGATCTTCGGTGGCTTCACTCCTGTCGTGGAACTCGGAAGCTGACGAAGGGGAAGCATCGGAATGGCTGACTACACGTTCTTCACCAACCCGATGTCGCGTGGACAGATCGCACGCTGGGCCCTCCATGAAGCCGGCGCCGATTACGATCAGGTCCTGGTTGACTGGAAGAACAAGCCGGCCGCCCTGCTGAGCGCAAATGCCATGGCCAAGGTCCCGACGCTCGTCCACCACGCCGAGGATCGGGACAGGACCATCAGCGAAGGGGCCGCGATCTGCCTCTATCTTGCCGAAATGCACCCCGAGGCCAGGCTCCTGCCTAACGACGGGGAAATGGCCGACTACTACCGTTGGGTATTCTTCGCGGCGGGCCCCATCGAGCAGGCCATCACGTCCCGTGCCTTGAAATTTGAACCCGGTCCGGAACAGGAGATGATGGCCGGCTGGGGCAACTTCGACCGTGCAATAGGCGCCATCGAGGAGAAATTGGCTGAGGACGACTGGATTTGCGGCACCCGTTTCACCATGGGCGACGTTTACGTAGGCAGCCAGATCGACTGGGGAATGACCTTTGGCCTGATACCCCCTCTTCCCTCGCTCGTCGCCTATGCGGAGCGGTGCCAGCAGAGGCCAGCCTATCAGGCAGCCAAGGGGATCGACGCGCGCCTGATCGACGAGATGAAGAAGTAACGCACGCCCGGTTGCGCCGGGCGCGGGCTCAGGCGGCGTTCACCACGTTGGGGACGGCGCGCGGGCGGGTCTTGTCCCGGTACAACGCTGCGTCTGCAGAGCGGACGATATCGGCCAGCTCTGCGTCTTCCGTCACTTCGGCAACGCCGAGGCTGATGGATACGGGGGAGCCTGCTCCCGCCCGTTGAATACGGGAGGACGTTTCCACCGTCTTGCGCAAACCATCTCGCATCACTTGCGCACGCTCTCGATCGTAGCCGCGCAGCAGCAGCGCGAACTCGTCACCTCCAAGGCGCCAGAACAGGTTCGGTTCGGGGAGCTGCTCTGCGATCACGTTCGCGATGGTCCTGAGCAGCTGATCGCCCGCATCGTGTCCCAGGCGGTCATTGACCTCCTTGAAATGGTCGAGGTCAAGAAGAACAAGGCTGGCGGGATCATGGCCTTTCGTATTGGAAAGGAATGCCGCCATCGCGGCTTCGAAGGCGCGGCGGCTTCCGATGCCTGTCAGGAAATCGGTGTAGGCGGCCTGCCTGTCCTCCAGACCACGACGCTCAAGCGTCGCCCCGAACACCAGGACGGCGAGCGCTGCAGCGAAGAGCACGATTTCCAATGCAACAGCCGCTGCCCAATGACCGATCGTCGCTTCCGTGCGCAAGAGGCCCAACCCCAGAGCAGGGCCCAAGACGCTGCGCACGAGGTAGAACAGCGCATGCGCGCCACACAGCCCGGCAGCGATGATGCGGCTGCGCTCTTCTCTTCGTGCGCCGCGCGCGAACTCGTAGGCGGTCGCGGCCGAATAGGCGCTGACGAGAAGCGAGCAGATCGAAACCCGGTCGTCAAAGCCCGGATCGAAGGTGAGGATCAGGAGCGGCCACACCATCAACCCACCCGCCACGGACCGTCGCACCGGTCGCCGCCCCCCCAATGCGCGCGCACCGGCATGGCAGCAGGCGTAAGCGGTAAGAAACAGTGTGTTGGCCAGTATCCTGATGCCGCTGTCGCTTCCCGCCGGAACGACCATGAGGAAGAAACCGGAAGCACCGAGGAAGAAGGTCGTGACCCACCATCGCGCGCCGCTGCGCACCGAAAACCGCGCCAGCGTGATGAAGACAAGGCCGAACAACAGCAACGTGAGGAAGGCAGTTGTCAGGAGAGTGGCGGAGTCGAATTTCATGCGGGCACCGAGCGGCTGTAGGCGCCCCACGTATAAGGACGGAGTTAACGCGGCGCTAAAGCCCTAATCTGCCGGGCCCATGTCGCATGGCTGGCACCGCTCCCTCAATTTATGAGCTGCTAAAAGGTCATTCAGGCAAAGGCCGTTGACTTGATCAACAGTTGATAAGCCTCGACGACACTCTGGAGCCGCGACGCGTAACTGTGATCGCCGCCGTTATGGTCGGGATGGAACTGGCGCAGCAATCGGGTGTAGCGCAGACGCAGCGTCTTGCGATCCACGTCCGCAGCAAGGCCCAGCGCGTCCAGTGCTCGCCGCTCGTTCGGCGTGAAGCGCGCATTCTCAGGCCGCAGGTCAGCCTGACGGCGTTTCACATGCGCCCTGGCGCGGGCCTGTATCGCCTCGAGGGGATCGGCAAAGTCCGACCAGCGCGGGGAGCCGTCCACACCGGCATCGGGCCGGAACGCCCGCGTCTGCGTCTCCCAGCCGTGCAGGGGTGACTGCGCCCGAAGGATCTCTTCAGCGTCCATTCCGTCGAAGTAGTCGTAGCCGGAGTTGAATTCACGCACATGCTCAAGGCAGAACCAGCGGAAGTCCCCCGGCCCATCGAAACCTGAAGGCCGTCCACCGGGGGCCCGGAACTCCCCCGCCTCCCCGCATCCCGGCCAGGTGCATTCACGCCCTGTGGATTCGTACCGTCCATGAAATCTATGCTGTCTCACCATCTTTCAGATGGGGGATTGATCGCGTAAATGAAACCCCATGTCAGGACCTCTCGAACAGGAAATGCGGCAGTTGCTGACCGCCGCATTCGCTCCGACCGCGCTGGACGTGGTCAATGATTCCGCCTCCCACCGCGGCCATGCCGGTGACGATGGGAGCGGCGAATCGCACTTCACCATCATCATAGAAAGCGCGCAGTTCGCCGGAACGTCGCGACTTCAGCGCCAGCGCCTCGTCAATGCGGCACTCGGCGACATTCCCGGCAACCGCGTCCATGCCGTGGCGATCCGAGCCAGCGCGCCGGGCGAGTAGCGTTTCCACCGCCAAGCCCCTACGCCTGTCCGCACTGCCGTGCGAGGCGAAGGGTCCTGGGTGAACTGATCGCATCATCACCGGTTGCTCTCAGGCAAATGCGCGCCTAAATGCGCGCACCATGCCGACACCCCTGACCTTCGCCGTGCCCAAAGGCCGAATCCTCGATGAGGCGCTGCCCCTCATGGCGCGCGCCGATGTCATTCCCGAGGCGGAGTTTCACGACAAGAAGTCACGCGCTCTTTCGTTCGCGTGTGAAGGCAGCGACATGCGCCTCATCCGGGTCCGTGCCTTCGACGTGGCCACCTTCGTGGCTCACGGAGCGGCGCAGGTCGGCATTGTGGGATCGGACGTGGTGGAGGAATTCGCTTATCCGGATCTCTATGCGCCGGTGGATCTCGACATCGGTCACTGCCGCCTGTCCGTGGCCGAGCGCGAGGGCGAAACCGGCGGCGCCCTGCCGTCTCACTTGCGCATCGCCAGCAAGTACCCGAACCTGACCCGTCGCCATTTCGAGAAGCTCGGCGTGCAGGCGGAAGTCGTCAAGCTGAACGGCGCGATGGAACTGGCCCCGTCACTCGGCCTGTCGAGCCGGATCGTCGACCTTGTCTCCACCGGGCGCACGCTCAAGGAAAACGGCCTTGTGGAAACGAGCCGCATCCTCGACATTTCCGCGCGGCTGATCGTCAACCGCGCCGCCCTCAAGACGGATGAGCGCGTTGGCGCTCTGGTGGAAGCCTTCCGCGCATTGGTTGCCCAGAAGGTCCCGGCAGAGGCAAGCACCTGATGCTGCGTCTTTCCAGCAGGCAGCCCGGCTTTGCCGAGGCATTCGATCGTGTGGTCAGCGATCGTCGCGAAAGCGCCGTCGATGTAGCCGCAGACGTCGCGGCCATTCTCAAGGACGTCCGCCAGCGCGGCGACGCGGCTCTGGCGGATTATACACGTCGCTTCGATGGCCATGACCTTGACAGGACCGGATGGCAGGTCAGCGCGGCAGACTGCAAGGCGGCCTTTGATACCCTGGAGCCCTCGTTGCGATCGGCGCTGGAGCTGGCTGCGGAGCGGATCCGCGCCTACCACGCTGCCCAGCTGCCCGAGAACCGGGACTATACCGACGCCCAGGGCGTCCGCCTTGGAGCGATCTGGAACGCGGTGGATGCGGCGGGCCTCTATGTGCCTGGCGGGCGTGCGGCCTATCCGTCTTCGCTGCTTATGAACGCTATCCCGGCAAAGGTGGCAGGCGTCCCGCGGCTCGTGGTCGTCACGCCTACGCCCGGTGGCGAGGTCAACCCGCTTGTCCTTGCCGCGGCTCACCTCGCGGGCGTTGATGAGGTCTGGCGTGTCGGCGGTGCCCACGCGGTCGGCGCCCTTGCCTACGGCACGGACCGCATCGCACGCGTTGATGTCGTCACTGGTCCCGGGAACGCCTGGGTCGCCGAAGCGAAGCGCCAACTCTACGGCGTCGTCGGCATCGACATGGTGGCAGGGCCGAGCGAGATCCTCGTCATAGCCGACGCCGCGAACGATCCCGTTCGGATCGCAGCCGATCTTCTCAGCCAGGCGGAACATGATCCGACCTCGCAGTCCATCCTCATCACGGACGATGCGGCCTTTGCAGACGACGTCGCTCGCGCGGTGGAAACGGAACTTTCGACGCTCGCCACGCAGCGGACGGCGCGCGACAGCTGGTCGGTGAACGGCGTCATCATTGACGTGGACACGCTGGACGAGGCGCCCTCGCTTGCGAACGCCCTGGCGGCGGAACACGTAGAGATCGCTACCGATGATCCGGAAAGCCTGATGCGCCGCATCCGACACGCCGGTTCCATCTTCCTCGGCCGGATGACGCCCGAAGCCGTCGGTGACTATGTCGCTGGACCGAACCACGTACTCCCCACGGGACGCAGGGCGCGGTTCTCGTCGGGCCTGTCCGTTCTTGATTTCATGAAGCGCACCAGCTTCATCCAACTCGACCAGGCTGCGCTGGAAGCCATCGGCCCCGCTGCCGTCGCCCTCGCCAATGCGGAAGGGCTTCCCGCGCACGCACGCTCAATTTCCGTAAGGCTTTCCAGATGACCAATCCAAGCTCCAAGCAGAAGCGCGCCGCAGCGCGCCTTGCCGCCGTGCAGGCGCTCTACCAGTTCGACATGGAAGCGACACCGCTTCCTTCTCTTCTGGACGAATTTCACCGGCACCGGCTCGGGATGGAGATCGACGACGCTCAGTTCGCTCAGGCGGAGGTTGCCTTCTTCGACGACGTCGTGAAGGGCGTCATCGCGCGCCGCGACGAAATCGACGAACTGCTCGCCTCCAAGCTTACCGAAGGCTGGTCGCTCGCCCGCCTGGACAAGACGATGCTGCAGATCCTGCGCGCCGGAACCTACGAGCTCATGGCGCGCGCGGATGTGCCGACAGGCGCGGCGATCAGCGAATACCTCGACGTGGCGCACGCCTTCTTCGATGCCCGTGAAGCGAAATTTGCCAATGGCGTGCTCGATTCCGTCGCGAAGGTCGTCCGTTAAGGGCATGATCCCGGGATGACCGGCGAATCCGCCTTCATCCAGGCCCTGCGCGCCATCGCGACCGATCCGGCTGCTCGTCGCCTTGCCGACGATGCAGCCGTGCTGGCCATTGGCGATGCGTGCCTTGTGCTGACACTTGATACGGTGGTCGAGGGCGTCCACTATCTGGCTGACGATCCGCCGGCGGATGTCGCATGGAAGCTGGTGGCGGTCAACGTATCCGATCTTTCGGCCAAAGGAGCCACACCTGTAGGGTGCCTCTACTCCCATGCGCTCGGAAAGGACGACTGGGACCGACGTTTTCTCGCAGGCCTTGATGAGGCTTGCCGCGCCTTCGCGATACCGCTGCTGGGAGGCGATACCGTCCGGATGCCCAATGGCTCCGCCCGAAGCTTCTCACTGACTGCGCTGGGCGCCGTGCCGAACGGCGTCACGGTGCCATCCCGCACGGCTGCGCGCCCGCGCGACGAGGTGTGGGTGAGCGGGCCCATCGGAGACGCGGGTCTGGGCCTGCAGGCTGCAATGGGCGCCCTGCAGGGGCCGCCGGACGCTCTGCTCGTGCTGGCGGAAAGCTACCGACGCCCTCGTCCCGACGCGTGGCTCGGGGCCGCGCTGGCGCCGCAGGTGAACGCCATGATGGACATCTCCGACGGTCTTCTTGTCGATGCACGGCGGATGGCGGAAGCAAGCGGGCTGGCGATCTCCGTCCGGATGGAGGCGGTTCCCCTGTCTCCTTCATACCTCACCGTCGCGCAGGACACGGCGGAAACCCGCCTGACGGCGATGACCGCCGGCGACGACTACCAGCTGCTCTTCACGGCGCCTGCCGAACATGCGCGGCAGATCCAGGCAACTGGCGAGAGGCTCGGCCATCGTCTGACGAGGATTGGCACTGTAGAAATGGGCAGCGGGCTGGCGCTGTCCTACCAAGGGAACGACGTACCGCTCCCGGAAAGACTCGGCTACGAGCACTGACACGCGGATGTCAGTGCAATCGTCACGACTCCTTCTCCCTCGTTGTGCTCTACGCAACACTCTTGCTACTTCCGGGGCTTCACTATAGCCCTAGTTCCCGCGGACGGGAAAACCCGCCGATATCCTGAAAAATGGGAAGGGGACAGCTTCGTGAACTTGATCACGATTTCAATTGCCCTGGGGTTAGTGGCCATCATCTATGGCTTCGTGACCAGTCGTCAGGTGCTGAGTGCTCCCGCAGGCTCCGAAAAGATGCAGGAGATAGCCGCCGCGATACAGGAAGGCGCGCAAGCCTACCTCAAGCGGCAATATTCCACCATCGCCGTCGTCGGCGTGATCGTAGCGGCCATCATCGCGTTCGCTCTTGGCGCCGTGTCGGCCACGGGCTTCGCTATCGGTGCGGTCCTGTCAGGCGTCGCCGGGTTCATCGGGATGAACATATCGGTTCGATCGAACGTGCGCACGGCGGCGGCGGCGCAGACGGGGCTGCAGGCGGGCCTGACGCTCGCCTTTCGAGCGGGAGCCATCACCGGGATGCTGGTGGCGGGTCTCGCCCTTCTGGCGATTGCGGTCTTCTACTGGTACCTGACAGGACCGGCCGGTCACTCTGTCGGCGGGGAAGACCGTACCGTGGTCGAAGCGCTGACGGCGCTGGCCTTCGGGGCCTCCCTCATTTCCATTTTCGCGCGGCTCGGCGGCGGCATCTTCACCAAGGCGGCGGACGTGGGGGCCGACCTGGTCGGGAAAGTCGAAGCCGGCATTCCCGAGGATGACCCCCGCAACCCTGCCGTCATCGCCGACAACGTGGGAGACAATGTGGGCGATTGTGCCGGCATGGCCGCAGACCTTTTCGAAACCTACGTGGTTACTGTTGGCGCCACGATGGTGCTGACGGCGCTGCTCCTCAGCGGCGCGGAAAACCTCGGCGCCATGATGGCCCTCCCCCTGCTGATCGGCGGCGTCTGCATCGTGACCTCCATCATCGGCACCTACTTCGTCCGCCTGGGCAGCTCGAAGAACATCATGGGCGCCATGTACAAGGGCTTCCTTGTGACGGCCCTGCTCTCGGTCCCGGCGATCTGGTGGGCCGTGAGCTATGCGCTTGGCGACATGAGCGCACCGATCGGGGCTGGCGATTTCAGCGGCACCACGCTGTTCTACTGCGCGCTGCTGGGCCTGGTCATCACCGGCCTCATCATATGGATTACCGAGTACTATACCGGCACCAGTTACCGCCCGGTCCGATCGATAGCGAAGGCTTCGGTCACGGGGCACGGCACCAACGTGATTCAGGGGCTGGCGATCAGCCTGGAAGCGACCGCCTTGCCGACGCTCGTCATCGTGGCCGGTATCGTCATCGCCTATCAGCTGGCCGGTCTTCTCGGCATCGCCTATGCCGCCACGGCAATGCTCGCCCTTGCCGGGATGGTGGTGGCGCTCGATGCCTACGGCCCCGTCACGGACAATGCCGGCGGCATCGCCGAGATGGCGGGTCTGGACGACGCCGTTCGCGAGAAGACCGACGCTCTCGATGCGGTTGGCAATACGACCAAGGCGGTCACCAAGGGGTATGCCATCGGCTCGGCGGGCCTTGCAGCGCTGGTGCTGTTCGCGGCCTACACCACCGACCTTCGGGAGTTCTTCCCCGGCCTCACCGTGAACTTCAGTCTCGAAAACCCCTACGTCATCGTCGGCCTGCTGCTCGGCGCCCTGCTGCCGTATCTTTTTGGCGCAATGGGCATGACCGCCGTCGGTCGCGCCGCCGGAGACGTGGTGGTCGACGTTCGCGAGCAGTTTCGGGAGAAACCCGGCATCATGACCTACGTCGAAAAGCCGGACTACGCACGCACGGTCGATCTTGTCACCAAGGCGGCAATCAAGGAGATGATCCTCCCCTCGCTTCTCCCGGTGCTGGCGCCGATCGCGGTCTACTTCGTCGTCGGCTGGGTGGCCGGCGCGGAGAACGGCTTCGCCGCGCTGGGCGCCTTGCTCCTTGGCGTCATCGTCGGGGGACTCTTCGTCGCGCTTTCGATGACCTCGGGCGGCGGTGCGTGGGACAACGCCAAGAAGTACATCGAGGACGGGAATCACGGCGGCAAAGGGTCCGAGGCCCACAAGGCTGCAGTGACCGGAGACACCGTGGGCGACCCTTACAAAGACACTGCAGGTCCGGCGGTGAACCCGATGATCAAGATCACCAACATCGTGGCCCTGCTGCTTCTGGCTGCCCTCGCCGGAGGATGAGATGCCCGCATCTCCGGGGGGTGACCTCGGAGATGCCTCACCCCGTTATCCTTTTCTTGACCGGTCGGATCTAAGCCTCCGCCGGTGCACCGCACGCAGAGCAGGACGACGAGGGAAGTGGGCAGTAAGGTCAAAGCCGAGCACGACTGCGCGTCCAACGGCACAGGCCGAATGCACTGCGTCGAGTGGCGGGACATGGAAAAGCGCGCGGCCGAGTGGGACAGCCTTGCCGCCAGAGCGGCCGAGGCCAATCCCTTCTTCGAGAGCTGGTATCTTCTTGCCTCGCTGCGCCATTTGCCGCGCACGCGGATGGTGAAAATCCTCTGTTTCGAGCGTGACGGCGAACTGGCGGGATTGCTGCCGGTCGTCCGGTCGGGCCGCTACTATCGCTGGCCTCTGCCTCATATCTCCAGCTGGCTCCATGAGAACTGCTTCTGCGGCGTACCTCTCGTGGCGACGGGAGCCGAGCAGGCTTTCTGGCAGGCTCTGTTGCGCTGGGCCGACCGAAATCCGGGCGGAGCGCTTTTCCTCCACATGCGTGGCATGGTTCTGGGCGGGCCTTTGCATGAGGCCCTTGACGCCGTCGCAACCGAGACGCCCCGGCAGGTGGAGGTGGTCCACGCAGAGACGCGTGCGATGCTGGCGTCCACCCTATCGCCAGAAGCCTATCTGGAAACCTCCCTTTCCGGCAAGAAGCGGAAGGAACTGCGCAGGCAGACCTCAAGGCTCGCAGAGCAAGGCACGCTTCGGGTGGAGCGGCGCACGGATGCGGCGGACGTTGGGGAGTGGTGCACTCATTTCCTTCGGCTCGAGCGGTCGGGCTGGAAGGGGCGATCGGGCTCGGCACTCGCCTCCGCGGAATGCACCTCCGCGCTCTTTCGCGACAGCCTTGGCGCGGCCGCCGCGCGCGGGCGTTTGGAAAGGCTGTCCCTCACACTCGACGGCCGGCCGATCGCAATGCTAGCAACGTTTCTCACTCCGCCAGGCGCTTTCTCGTTCAAGACGGCGTTCGATGAAGACTTCTCCCGCATCTCCCCCGGAGTGCTGCTGCAGCGAGAGAACCTGCAGATTCTCGCACGCCGAGACATAGAATGGAGCGACAGCTGTGCTGCGGCAAATCATCCCATGATCGATCGTCTCTGGCGGGAGCGGCGAAGGATCGGTTACGTGTCCATCGCGATCGGCAGTGCCCTGCGCCGCGCCGCCTTCCGGCGGTTGGTGCGCGCGGAAACGGGACGCAGCCCGGTGAAGGTCGTCTGATGCCACCACTCAGCGCTGAAAACGCCGCCGTCTTTCGGTAGAAGAGCGGAAAACGTTCGCCGCCGGCTACCCGGAAATGCCTCACAAGCTCCGCCACTGGCTTGGTTCGCATCCCCTTCTGGAACTTGAAGCCCTTGCACGGCTTGCGGAAGCCTTGCCCGCAGGTTCGGTCGAGTGCAACGCGAGCGATCAGCCGATCGGGGTTGACGGCAAGCCCGATCCCACGGGTATTCCGATCGGTGCGACGATCCGTCAAATTGACAGCGCAAGATCGTGGGCAGTCCTAAAGAACATCGAACAGGACTCCGCCTATGCCGAGCTTCTCGGGTCGCTTCTGGAGGAGCTTCGTCCCGTCATCGAGGCCCGGACGGGTCGGATGCTAAAGACGCAAGGGTTCGTATTCGTCACCAGTGCCGGCGGCGTCACCCCTTACCACTTCGATCCCGAGCACAATATCCTCATGCAGGTCCGGGGCGCAAAGACAATGACGCAGTTTCCGGCAGGAGCCAGCGTATTCGCCCCTGATGAAGTGCATGAGGCATATCATACCGGTGGGCGGCGGGAGCTCCGGTGGCAGGGTACCTTCCTCAGCAAGGGTCAGGAGTTCGAACTGACGGCTGGTGAAGCTGTCTACGTTCCGGTCATGGCGCCTCACTTCGTGCGGAACGGGCCGGAGCCTTCCATATCCCTCTCCATCACGTGGCGTTCGGAATGGAGTTTCGCAGAGGCGGATGCACGCGCCTTCAACAGAGTGCTTCGCCGGTTCGGAGCCGAACCCCGGCCGCCCGGGCGCTGGCCGGCCACCAATACGAGCAAGGCGTTTGCCTGGCGCGTGCTCCGCAAGCTGAACCTTGCTGATCGTTTGATCCGATAACTCTCAGCGGAACCACCGCGTTCCTTTTGCGATTAAGTCGCATTAGCTATGGCGTGAAAGGACCACCGATGACTCGCGATCTGACAAAGACCCTTAGCTTCCTGGCGCTACACCTCATCGTGGGCTTCACCGTAGCTTACCTCATCACGGGCTCCGTCACCATGGCAGGAGGCATCGCTCTGATTGAACCGATGGTCAATGCCGTCGTGTTCTTCTTCCACGAACGCGCGTGGCGGCAAGACATGCCGCTGATCGACCTTCTCCTTCACCGGCACACGGCGACCACCTGACGATCACCACTGGGGGTCAAGGCCTGCGGGTTCCCTCGTTCCACAATGCGGGGCCACCTTCGCCGCGATATTCCAGCACGGGACAGAAATCCTCCGGCTCGTTGACGAGATCGTCGAACAAGGCTCCGAAGTGAACCATCGCCCGCAGCAGTTCTCCTTCTGTCTCCCCATGCCGAACAGCCTTCTGCGCGATGCGGTGCCCTGTCGCGTAAAGGGTGCGCATCTCACCGCAAGGCGCCGACAGGTCCGGCCCGCGATCGGCTTCGACGACGGAATGGCCTCGCGCGGTGATTATTTCCGCCAGCAGCATATCGGCGCACTTCACGGCCCCCGCAGGATCCCTGTCATAGCGAGCACGGACGTCCCGCCACGCCTGAACGAAGCGATCCCGGCGAAACGCCGTCAGCGGGCGGATATCCTGGTCGGCCGATGGCTTGCGACCACGAACAGGAGTACGCTCCTCCCCGGACGCACCCAAAGCGGCAGCCATCCACCTGTTATCCGGCCCGGCCTGCCGCCTCACAGAATAGCGCGTCCGGAATGCGGCCACGGCGAGCCCCGCAAAAAGAGCAACAATCGCCACTCCAAGCACGATCTCGGTCGAACTAAGTGTTTGCACGGCGAGTCTCCCGGTGTGGCGCTTGCTTCCGAAAGATGAACCCGCGCGGTCCTGTATAGTTTCCCGCCTGCGTGGCCGATCAGCCGATCAGCCGCCGGGATGATAGAAGTCGTAGATCGCTTGCGCCACGGCGGCACTGACGCCGGGGGCACGCTGCAGGTCTTCGAGACTGGCTGCCCGCACCTTTCCGGCCGTGCCGAAATGCAGGAGCAAGGCGCGCTTCCGGGCCGGTCCGACGCCGGGGATCTCATCCAGCGGGCTCGCGGTGATGGCCCGGCTGCGCTTGGCCCGATGTGCGCCGATGGCGAACCGGTGAACTTCGTCCCGCAAGCGCTGGAGGTGAAACAGCACGGGTGAGTTCACCGGCAGCATCTTTTCGCGGCCGTCAGGGAAGTGGAACACCTCTCGTCCTTCACGTCCGTGATGCGGCCCCTTGGCGATGGCAATCAGGTTGAGGTCTTCAATGCCGAGTTCCTCCAGCGCTTCCCTGACGGAGCTCATCTGGCCCTTCCCGCCATCGATCAGCACCAGATCCGGCCATGTGCCGCTCTGCCGCTCCGGATCTTCCTCCTGAGCCCTTCCGAAGCGTCGCGTCATGACCTCGCGCATCATTGCATAGTCGTCGTCGGTCTGGGCGTTCTTGATGTTGAACTTCCGGTACTGGCTGGTGATGAACCCTTCGGGTCCCGCCACCACCATCGCGCCCAGGGCCTTCGTTCCAGAGATATGGCTGTTGTCGTAGATCTCGACCCGCTGCGGCAGTTCCGGGAGTTCGAGGAACTCGGCCATCTCCCGCCACACCTTTGCCTGTGTGCCCCGCTCCGCCAGGCGGCGGTCCAGCGCTTCCGAAGCGTTGCGAGCTGCCTGCGCGATCAGACGCTTGCGGCTTCCGCGCTGCGGGACGGATATGTCCACTTTGCCGCCGGCACCTTCGCGAAGCGCCTCCGAGATCAGTTCGGCCTCCGGCAATTCCCGATCGACCAGAATACAGCGAGCCGGCGGCACTTCCTCGTAGAACTGCGCGAGGAAGCTTTGCATGACTTCCTCTTCGCTCAAGCCTTCCGTATGCGTCGGGAAGAAGGCCCGATGGCCCCAGTTCTGTCCTCCACGGATGAAGAACGCCTGGACGCCGATCTGCCCGCCCTTGCTGGCCATCGCAAAGATGTCGGCGTTGTCCAGACCCTCCGCGTTGATGGCCTGGCTTCCTTGAATGAAGGTCGCCGCGCGAAGGCGGTCGCGCAGCATGGCGGCCCTCTCGAAATCGAGGTTTGCCGCAGCCTCTGCCATCTGCCCTTCCATCTTACGCTGGACTGCGCTGGACTTGCCGCCAAGGAAATCCTTCGCCTCCTGCACGAGTTCCGCATAACCCGCCTCGTCGATACGTCCGACGCACGGGGCGGAGCAGCGCTTGATCTGATAGAGCAGACAGGGCCTGTCCCGCCGCGCGAAGAAGCTGTCGGTGCAGCTTCGGAGCAGAAACAGCTTCTGCAGCGCGTTGATCGTCGTGTTGACGGATCCGGCGCTGGCGAAGGGACCGTAGTAGTGGCCCTTCATCCGTCGGGCTCCGCGATGCTTCATGATGCGCGGAAACGAATGATCGGTGCGCAGGAGAATGAACGGAAACGATTTGTCGTCGCGAAGCAGCACGTTGTAGGCCGGGCGAAAGCGCTTGATCAGCTGCGCTTCGAGCAGCAAGGCCTCCGCTTCGGAATTGGTGGTGACGATGGTCATCGACCGCGTCTGGCTGACCATACGCTGCAGTCGGCTGGGCAAGCGTTCCCACTGCGTGTAATTGGCGACGCGGTTCTTGAGTGCGCGCGCTTTTCCAACGTACAGCACGTCGCCGCGCGCATCCTGCATGCGGTAGACGCCGGGCTTGGGGGGCAGTGTCCGAACGGTGTCGCGGATCACTTCAACGCCGGCCTGAAGGTCAGGCTGGTCTGATCCACGCACGATGGATGTCGCCCGCTCCTCGTTGAAGCGTTCGAGGCGGTTTGGTTGGTCGGGAGTGCCGGCAGGTGTTCGCGCCATGTTCGTGCAGATAGGGCATGGCGCGCCGGATCGGTAGACCCGATCCGGCGCTTTTCCTTAGAACATCTTGCGAAAATCGATGCCCACCACACGGCCCTGTGGTTCGCGGTAAGCCGGCTGGTAGGCGATCGGCACAAGGCCGTTCTGGTCCGTTACCCTCTGGCGCGAATCCAGCAGATTGTCGGCCGTCAGCGAAAGACGCGATCCTTTCAGGAAAGGAACCCGCTCGACGAGATCCTCATTGCGACCGAGGTCGGCGAAGATGCGCAGCGAGACATCGAACGTACTGCCGAACCGGAGGTCCTGACTGCCGGGGGCGCCGGAGCCCAGCACGCTGGCAGGCGCTTCCCACTCCGCCTTGAGGCGCAGGCCGTAGCCGTTCTTGAACAGGCCGCCCTCGGCTTCGATGGCGTGGCGAGGCACGCCGCCCGCCGTTATGGAATCGCCGTCGAGCTGGTCGAGCACGGGTATTCCCGGAGCGATCCGAACCGTGTCGCTGAAGCGCCATGTTTGATAGATGGAGAGGTTCCAGCGACTGCCGCGCCCGCCGGGAGGGCCCATTCCCGGACCACCCGCGCTGCGTCCACCCGGTTCGTCCGAACGTCCGCCTTCAGGCCTGCCGCCCGGTTCCGCACCGGCCGGAGGTGGCGGTCCGCCGAACGCCTCCCGAGGAGCGCCGCTGCCGCTGCTGGAAGCATTACCACCGCCCGGCGCCGCACCGCTGCTGCAGAACCGCTGCCGCAACTCCGAGAGCTTGGCAGGGTCCACCTTCCCGTCTTCGCCAAGCAGACGCTGACGCATCCGCTCCGGCAAGCTGGCGATGTCCGGCGGCCCACTGCCGCCGGAACACAGAGCGGTCCGCAAGCGCTCGAAGCGCTCCGTGTTCATCCGGCCTTCGCCAAGTGCGCCCGCTTCTCCGCCTGCTGCGCGTCCATCGGCCGAGCAGGCGCGCTGCTTGAACTGATCCAGCTTGGCCGGATCGATCCGGCCGTCGTCCCCCGACAACCGTGTACGAAGGCCCTCCGGCAGCGTGGCCGGATCGGGCGCGGCCGCCCCGGGCGCGCAGAGCTGTGCGCGGATTGCAGCAAAACGCGCAGGGTCGAAGCGCGACCGATCCGGCACCGCTCCACCCGGCGTTTGACCATCGGGCGCCCGAGCTCCGGGCATCGGCCCAGCCGGACCCGTGACCGTCTGCGGCGGCGCATCCGCCATCCGTGCCCCCGAGCCACTGCTTCCGGCACGCGAACCCTGAGCTTCACCGGTCGAAGAGCCGCCGAGGCTGCCGGAGATGTTGAACCCCCAGCGCAGGGAGGACGTCTTGACCTCGTCGAAGGTCACGGCTCGCCGGTCAATGGCGATCAGGTTTCCTGCGGCGTCGCGTGTTACACGATCCGGGAAAGCTGCCTCGATAGCCGGGGTGAGCAGGGGAAACGCCTGGGTCACATCGCTCGACCGGTTGCGGAAGTATTCCACGATGAGGTTCGACCGCTCAAGGAACGGAAGCTTCCATTGTGCCGAGATCTTCCAGTCGCGTTGCGTTTCCTTGCGCAGATTTGGATTCCCGCCGGTGATGGTCGTGACCAGCGCGGTGCGCGAATTGGTGAAGTCGTAGACGGGCACATTGTAGGTTTCGATCAGCGGTGCGGCGAGTTGGTTCAACTGGGGCGCCGCCTCATCGACGATGTAGCTGGCCTGGAGCATCAGGGTGTCCGTCGGGGACCAGGTAAGACCCGCACTCCAGTCCTTCAGCGTGCCGAAGTCGGAGAGATGATCAACCCCGCCGCTGAGGTTCAGCGTGATGTCCCCGACCGCTCCGAGGAAGTCTTCACCCTTGCTGGTAAGCGGGAGGGCCAGGTTGACGCCGCCCAGCAGGTCTCCCCGCTTCAGAGTCACTTCGTCCGCCGAGTTGCGGGTGTCGTCGCTCATCGACCGGTCGTAGTCGTACCCGGCCTTGACCGTCAGGTTCGCTTCACCGGCCGGAAGGCGGAACGGCATGCCCGAAAGCGTCACAAGGTTGCTCAAGGTAAGCTGGCGTGAGCGCGCGATGTCGACGTTGCTTCCGGTCACCGGCGGCAACGCTCCGGCTATATCGAGTTCCCCCGCTTCGGCAGCCGCCACCAGGCCGGACGTGTCGCGGCGCCGATCGACGCGGGTGTTGCTGTCGGTGTACGTGGCGTTGGACGTCGCGCTCATCTGCCAGTTGCCGATGAGCGTGCTGTAACCAAGGCCGCCCTCGAACGTGTCCGTCACGGAGCGGTTCGTCAGCGGATCGGGCAACGTGCGCCGCAGGCTCTCGCCGTCATACTCCAGCGTGACAGTATCGAGGCCGGACAGGGAGGTCGTTTCCGAGCGGGTATAGCCACCGGTTACGGTGATCGCACCAGCCAGCCCCTTTTCGCCCAGGCCCTGCGTCATGCTGCCTTCGAGGGTAAACTCGTGATCGCGCGCCGCAAGACTGCGGAAATCGGCCGGATCAGGATCACCCGCCACCTGGGACGTGCGGGATTCATCCTGAATGACGTCCCGCTCCGCTTCGGTGAGCATGCTGGTGTTGTCGATCTTGCCGTTGAAGTTGTAACGGCGCGGACCGGCAACCCGGAACAGCCCGCCCTCCAGCTCGTAGTTGTCGTAGCCGCCACGCGTCGGGAGGTTGTACTCGCCCGAAGTGGTGACAGCCGCGAACTGGTCCTTGAGGATGATGTTGACGACGCGCTGGTTCGCCGAATAGCCGAAACGCAGTGCCACTTCTTCGGGAAGCACTTCCACGCGGCGTATCGCCTCGGGCGGAATGCCGCGCATTTCGCGGAAGCTGGAGATGCGCTGCCCGTTGAGAAGCATCAGCGGCCGTCCGCTACCCCGCCCACGACCGCTGCCGGTCTGCGGCGAAATCGCCTCCAGCAGTTCCTCAATCGAGGCAACGCCATAGGAGGCGATGTCGTCCTCGTCCAACACCTCGATCGGTTGCTGCGGCACGTCAATCTGCCCCGTGATCCGGGGAGAGGTAACGATAATCTCGTTCTCGTAGACCTCCAGGGGTTCATCGGCATCGGTGCTGCCCGTTATGGTAGGCGCACTGGCCGTTTGAGCCGAAGCGATCGTCGGCCAGGCAAGGCACGCGACCAGACTTAAAAGAGGTAGGGAACGCAAGTGCAATCTCCGCCAGGGTGCATCATGTAAGTACGTCAAATCTTCCCCGCGGCCGCGCTTTTGCATTTCGCACCGGGAGATCACAAGTCGCTGACGGGTATCATTTTGTCGCAAGCGCCTTGCGCCATCATGAACCCGCCGGCCATATGTCGGTGGTCGCTTCGATGCCGAAGAACCGTCCTGCGCGGCTCCCGTTCCGCCCTTACTTTGGTGCTGCCGCGCACCGACGGGCGAAAATCGGCTTTCCGGCTGGGGCAAATACGCTGCCAAGGCTTCCATTTTCGCGGAGTCGTGGCTATGTCGCGCCGCGATGACACACCAGAACAACGGATATTGATCGCCAATGGCGAAAGAAGAACTCCTGGAGATGCGCGGCCGTGTGGTCGAACTCCTCCCCAACGCCATGTTCCGCGTAGAGCTTGAGAACGGGCACGAAATCCTCGGCCATACGGCTGGCAAGATGCGCAAGAACCGCATCCGCGTGCTGGTTGGCGACGAGGTGCTGGTCGAACTGACCCCCTACGACCTTACCAAGGGGCGCATCACGTACCGCTTCATGCCCGGACGCGGCGGCCCCGGCCAGTTCGGATCCTGATCTGACCGCCGGAGATACGTCGGTGGATCCCTCTGGTCCCCGGCCCGTACCGCCCCGATTGATCCTTGCTTCGGCAAGTCCGCGCCGTCGGGAACTGCTCGCTCGCCTGGGGTTGAGCGGCTTCACGATAGACGCTGCCGACATTGACGAGACGCCGCATACCCGCGAAATCCCGCGCGAATACGCGCGACGGATGGCGCGGGAAAAGGCCCTTGCCCTTTCGCAGACCGATGCCTTCGTGCTGGCGGGCGACACCGTCGTCGCATGCGGCCGCCGCATTTTGCCCAAGGCGGAGGACGAGCAGACCGCACGCGCCTGCCTCGAACTGTTGTCCGGGCGGCGGCATCGGGTTCTTTCGGCAGTAGCCCTTCGCGCTCCGGACGGCACCCTGCGCGAACGGCTCAGCGAAACGATCGTGCGCTTCAAACCGCTCTCCCATGAAGAGATCGAGGCTTACGTGGCAGGCGGCGAATGGGAAGGAAAGGCTGGCGGCTACGCCATACAAGGCAGCGCGGAGGGACTGATTGCGTCCATATCCGGCAGCCACTCCGGTGTCGTGGGGCTGCCGCTGTTCGAAACCCGCGCACTTCTGCGCGCTGCAGGTTTCGACATTGGCTGAATGGCTGGTGGAAGAAGGGATCGGCGAGGACCGCGCGATCCTGGTAGAAAACGGCCGCGTAATCGCTGCACGGCTAGTCTGGCCTGGACGCCTTCAGGCCGGTGAAGTGGCCGACGCGGTCCTTCTTTCGCGTCGCGCCGGCTTTTCCCGAGGAACCGTCAGGTTCGATAGCGGTGAAGAGGCGCTGGTCGACGGCCTGCCGCCAGCTGCAAGCGAAGGCGCCCGGCAGCGCGTGGTCGTGACCCGTGCCGCCATGGCGGAAACGGGCCGCCTCAAGCTGGCGCAGGCGCGGATCAGCGATGATGCCCCGCGCGCAGCTCCGGCTCTTGCGGCAGCCCTACGCTTCGAGGGCTACCCCGTACGGACAGTCCGTCGTTTCCCGAACGATCCGTGGCCCGACATCCTTGCCGATGCTTTCGACGGTGTCGTTCACTTCGAAGGGGGATCGCTGGTCGTCACGCCCACCCCGGCGATGACCCTCATCGACATAGACGGCGCGCTTTCGCCTCGCGCCCTCGCGCTCGCTGCGGTGCCTGCAATTGCCGAGGCCGTGGGCATATTCGACCTCGCAGGATCCATAGGCATCGATTTTCCGTCGCTGGAACGCAAGGGCGACCGGCGCACCGTCGACGAGGCCCTTGCGACCGCGCTCGACCACTGGCCGCACCAGCGTACGGCGATGAACGGGTTCGGCTTCGTTCAGCTCGTGGCCCGGCTTGAACGCCCTTCCATACCGCACCGGGTCCGTGCGGCGCCTGCGGCCGCCGCCGCCCGCCTGCTCCTCCGACAGGCAGAAGCGGTCACTGAACCGGGAGCTCTTCTCCTGACCACCCACCCCGCCGTACGCACCGCCATGCAGGACGGGTGGCTCGTTGAACTCGGGCGACGTTCGGGCAGGCAAATCCGGTGGCACGAAAACCGCGACCTTGCGCTTCTGTCGGGATTCGCGCAGGCGGTGCCGCTATGACCCGCCCTGAACGCAAATGCCCGATCTGCGGCAATCCCCGCGACGCCGAATACACACCCTTCTGCTCGAAACGTTGCCGCGATCGCGATCTCCTGAACTGGCTGGACAACGGTTATGCCTTGCCCGGTCAGCCCTGCGATCCGGAGGATTTTCCAGAACCGCCGACAAACAATCCACAGGATGATTGAAGTTTATTGATCTTTTAGGGCTTGCCAAGAATCGCGGGGTTCGCCATAGGCCCGCCCACACCGCTCGCCGGTCTCTTCGAAGACCGCCGCCGATCGGATGCCCGAGTAGCTCAGTTGGTAGAGCATGCGACTGAAAATCGCAGTGTCGGTGGTTCGAATCCGCCCTCGGGCACCATTTTCCCTTTGGTGTCAGACCTGACAAGAATTGCCCGCTCGGCGGCGCGAAGCGTCTTTGCACGGTGCGAACCGCGATCTGGTCGCAAATTGTCTCAGGAGCGAAATGGCGCTTGCGGGCGACCTGCTTTGCTGAATAGGACAAGGGCAAATTCCATTAAGGCATGCCACTTGATCAGCTTTTCTTCCCGAGCCCTCCACCGGTCCTCCGGTTGGCGCTGGGCGATCCTGCTCGGCGCAGCGACTTCCTTGACCGCATGTTCAAGCGAATCGTCCGACGATCCGCGTCAGCGCACGGCTGAAGTCGGCTACATCGTTGCGGGCACTTCCAATGTCCCGCTCCCGGTGACGCTCACCGGTCGCACCGTGGCATTCGAGACATCGGAAGTGCGGCCTCAGGTGACAGGTATCATCCGCAGGCGGCTCTTCACCGAAGGCAGCACGGTCAAGGCAGGCCAACCGCTGTTTGAGATCGACCCCAGCCTTTACCGGGCAGCAGTTAATCAGGCGCAGGCGAACCTCGCCAGTGCGCAAGCTTTGGCAGAAGCTGCAACCGTCAAGGCGGAGCGTTACCGTCCGCTGGTCGAAATGGAAGCGATCGCCAAGCAGGACTACACAAACGCTCTCGCCGAAGCCCGAACGGCCAAGGCCGCAATCGCACAGAATGCCGCCACGCTGGAAACGGCACGCATCAACCTGCGCTTTACGACGGTTCCGGCTCCCATCAGCGGCCGCATAGGGCGTTCCCTGGTGACGGTGGGCGCGCTGGCAAGTGCCAGCCAGACGGATCCTCTTGCAGTCATTCAGCGCATGGACCCGATCTTCGTCGACATGCAGCAATCTGCCGCTGACCTGACCAGCTTGCGCCGCCGCCTTGCTGAGGGGGGCGTCACGCCGGGCAGCACTCAGGTCCATCTGCAACTCGAAGGCGGGCATCGCTATCCTCTGCCCGGCACCGTTCAGTTTTCGGAAGTCAATGTCGATCCGGCCACCGGCACGGTCACCCTGCGCGCGCGCTTTCCTAATCCGGACGGCGTTCTGCTCCCGGGCATGTTCGTCACCGCCATGTTCCAGCAGGCATCTGATCCCAACGCCATCCTGGTGCCCCAGACCGCAGTGCAACGCGACTTCGACGGCTCCGCCTTTGTCATGCTCGTGGGGGCCGACAACAAGGCCGTCCGTCGCAAGGTCGTGGCGGAGCGGACCTACAACGAATTCTCCGTCGTCACGTCCGGCCTGAAGAACGGCGACAAGGTCATTGTCCAGGGGTTGAACGGGCTGCGTCAGGGCGCAGCGATCAAGCCGGTTCCCGGGTCGACGCCGCAGAGAGTTGCTCCGCCCCGGAAGGACGGGCGCGATGAAAAAGCCGCAGGCACTTCCGGCAAGGACGCCTGACCGGCATGTCACGCATCTTCATCGACCGGCCGATCTTCGCCTGGGTTCTTGCGATCATCGTCATGCTCGCTGGCCTGGGCGCCCTGAATTTTCTTCCCAACGAACAGTACCCCGACATCGCGCCGACGCAGGTGAACATCCGCGCCACCTATCAAGGCGCGTCGGCCCAGACGATCGAGAACTCGGTGACGCAGATCATCGAGCAGCAACTTACCGGTATCGACGGGCTGCTCTACTTCAGCTCGTCCTCTAGCAACCGCGGATCGGCAACGATCAACGCGGTCTTCGCCAAAGGCACCGATCCGGACATCGCGCAGGTTCAGGTCCAGAACAAGGTGCAGTCCGCCCTGCCGCGCCTGCCTCAGACGGTGCAGGCGCGGGGTGTGACCGTCACCAAGTCCAATCCGGACCAGCTTCTGCTCGTCGCCGTGTACGACGAGACGGACAGCCGTTCCAACCAGGACGTGTCGGACTACCTCGCCTCGAACATCCAGGATCCGCTCTCCCGCGTCGAGGGCGTGGGCGACGTCGATGTCTTCGGCGCGCCGCATGCCATGCGCATCTGGCTGGACCCGGCGAAGCTGGCAGCCGTGGCGCTCATGCCAAGCGACGTCACCGCAGCCATCCAGGCTCAGAACACCGAAATCGCAGCGGGCGAAATCGGCGGTGTGCCGGCGCTTGAGGGCCAGGCCATCAACGCGGTTGTCACCGCCGGCTCGCGGCTGCAGACCGAGGACCAGTTCCGCCAGATCGTCGTCAAGACGAACGCCGACGGCTCTGTCGTGACGGTGGGCGACGTCGGACGCGTCGAGATCGGCGCTGACGATTACTCGACCGTCAGCCGCGTGAACGGCCATCCCGGCGCCGGTATCTCCATCTCCCTCGCGCCCGGAGCGGACGCCTTGCGCACCGCCGAAGCGGTCAAGGCGAAAGTGGAAGCCCTTGCCGGCGGGATGCCCGACGGTCTGGCTTACATCTACAGCAGCGACTCCACCCGGTTCATCAAGATCTCCGTGGACGAGGTGGAGAAGGCTCTGTTCGAAGCCATCATCCTCGTCGTCATCGTCATGTTCGTCTTCCTGCAGAGCTGGCGCGCCACGTTGATTCCGGCCATTGCGGTCCCTGTCGTCCTTCTGGGTACCTTCGCGGTGTTCTATGTGGTCGGCTTCTCGATGAACACGCTGACACTCTTCGGGCTGGTGCTGGCGATCGGGCTTCTGGTGGACGATGCGATCGTCGTGGTCGAGAACGTGGAACGCCTGCTGGAGGAAAACCCCGGCATGACCCCGCGCGAGGCGACGATCCAGTCCATGGAGGAAATTCAGGTCGCGCTGGTCGCCATTGCCCTTGTGCTCTCAGCCGTATTCCTCCCCATGGCGTTCTTCGGCGGCTCCACGGGCGTCATCTACCGCCAGTTCTCGCTGACCATCGTGACGGCCATGGTGCTCTCCGTATTCGTGGCGCTCATTCTGAGCCCCGCGCTTACCGCCACGCTGCTCAAGCCCAAGTCGCACGACGGGCAGCATGAGCCCACGTGGGTGGACAAGCGCCTACCCTGGCTCAGCAGGGGATGGGAGCGGTTCCACGTGTGGTTCAATGGAACCTTCGAGCGAGGCACCAACGCCTATGTGCGCCAGGTCAGCACCGTCGTTGCGCACAAATGGCGCTGGCTTGCCCTCTTCGCGGTGGCCTGCGTGGGCACTTTCCTCCTGTTCCAGCGCCTGCCCACCGGATTTCTTCCGAACGAGGATCAGGGGACGGTGATGGTGCAGTGGCGTCTGCCGGCCGGCACCCCGCGCTCACGTACCGAAGAAGTGCAACGCCAGGTGGAGACTTACTTCCGGACGCATGAAGCCAGGAACGTCTCCGGCATGTTCTCGGTCGCGGGCGGCGGCCGGGGTGCAGCAGGTCAGAACAGCGGCCAGGCCTTCATCAACCTGACAGACTGGGAGGGGCGCACCGACGCCAGGGACAGCGCACAGGCCATCGTGCAACGCGCGAGCGCAGCTTTCCGGGGACTGCGCGATGCTCAGGTCTTCGTACTGGTGCCTGGCTCCGTCAGAGGGCTCGGCAGTTCATCCGGATTCACCCTGGAGCTTCAGAACGCCAGCGGACTCTCGTCCGAGAAGTTCGCGGCGGCACGCGACCAGCTTCTCGCCCTTGCGGAAAACAACGAGCAGCTGGAAGGCGTTCGCCTGAGCAATCTTCCGGACGTCTCTACCCTGAAGATCGACACCGACATCCGTGCGCTGACGGCCTTCGGACTCACCCCGGGTAACGTGAACTCGACGCTGTCGACCGCATGGGGCGGCACCTACGTCAATGACTTCATCGACAAAGGCCGCGTCAAGCGCGTCTATGTTCAGGGCGATGCCCAGTTCCGCTCCCGGCCGGAAGACCTGGCGCAGTGGTTCGTACGGGGGGCCGATGGCCAGATGGCCCCTTTCTCCGCCTTCTCGACGATCAGTTGGTCCACGGCACCAAGCTCGACATCGCGCTTCAACGGCCTTCCCGCCTACGAGTTCTCAGGCGAGGCCGCGCCGGGCGTCAGTTCAGGCACGGCGATGAACGTGATGGAGCAGCTCATCGCCGACATCCCGGGGGTCAGTGTCGCCTGGGCCGGTGCCTCCTACCAGGAACGGCTGTCCTCCGGTCAAGGCCCTGTTCTCTACGCCTTGTCGCTGCTCGTGGTGTTTCTCTGTCTGGCGGCACTCTATGAAAGCTGGTCCATCCCGGTTGCCGTCATCCTTGTCATTCCGCTCGGACTGCTTGGTGCAATCGCCTTCGTGACTCTTCGCGGGCTTGAAAACAACGTGTACCTCCAGATCGGCCTTCTCACGACGATGGGGCTCGCGGCCAAGAACGCGATCCTGATGATCGAGTTTGCCGAGCAGGCGGAGCGCAAAGGCAAGCGGGTTATCGATGCGGCTTTGGAGGCCGCGAAGATCAGGCTCCGCCCGATCCTCATGACAAGCTTCGCCTTCATCTTCGGCGTGCTTCCGCTCGCGCTCGCCAGCGGCGCGGGCGCCAATAGCCGTATCGCCATCGGCACCGCCGTTGTCGGCGGCATGCTCACGGCAACGATCCTGGCGATCTTCTACATCCCGCTGTTCTTCGTGCTCGTGCGCCGCGGCGTCCGTGACGGGGTGGCGGCTTTGCGTGAAAAGCTTAGGGAACGCAGCCAGGATTCCGGAGAACCAGCATGAAGCTTAACCTTCGGCTGACGGCGGCCGTCCTGCCTGCACTGGCGCTGGGTGCCTGTTCGCTAGCCCCGCGGTACGTTCAGCCCGTAGCTCCCGTGGCGCCTTCCTGGCCGGCAGGCAACGCCTATCTAGCGCAAAGCGAAGCTACGCTGCCAGTCGTGTCCTACAGGGACGTCTTTCGCGATCCCAGGCTTCAGGCACTGATCGAACAGGCGCTTGCGAACAATCGAGACCTGCGGGTCGCCGCCGCGAATGTGGCGGCCGCCCGCGCACAGGTCCGGGTGACGCGCGCGAACCAGTTTCCCGCCGTGGGGCTTTCCGCTGCGGCCAGCGAAAGCCAGACAGGAGGCGGGTTCGGTCGAAACGGCACGAACCTTTCGTTGCAGGGCGGCATCTCGTCCTTCGAAGTGGATCTGTTCGGCAAGCTTGCGAATGCCACGGAAGCCGACCGGAACATAGCGCTTGCCACCGAAGCCGCCGCGCGGACCGTCCGCCTCGCGCTTGTCGCCGATCTTGCACAAGCCTGGGCCAACTACGGCGCGGACCAGGACCTGCTGAAGATTGCAGAGGACACGGCCCAAAACGCCTCCGATAGTGTCAGGCTATCCTTTGCCCGATTGA
Organism: Novosphingobium sp. HII-3; assembly: GCF_002916655.1. Classification (GTDB taxonomy): domain Bacteria; phylum Pseudomonadota; class Alphaproteobacteria; order Sphingomonadales; family Sphingomonadaceae; genus Novosphingobium; species Novosphingobium panipatense. The sequence continues at coordinate 991 of NZ_PPSM01000036.1, read as the reverse complement.
GGGGCGGCGTTGCTGCCCGGACCGAATTGCGGCAGGCGGAGCAGGTGCTCGAGACCGCCAGGGGTGATGTTGCAGCGCAGCGCGCGCTTATTGCACAGGACGTCAACGCCATCCGGCTCCTCACCGGCGCCGAAGTCGACGAAGGCCTGCTTCCGACTGGTGTTGAGGAGGTGAACGCCAGCTTCGCCGAAGTACCTGCGGGAACAAGCACGCAGATCCTGCTGCGGCGCCCCGATGTAGTGCAGGCGGAATATCAGCTTCGCGCCGCCAATGCCGACATCGGCGTTGCCCGCGCACAGCTGTTCCCTTCAATTTCCCTGAGTGCGCTGATCGGCTTTGCAGGTCAGTCGCTCTCCTCCTTGTTTGAAGGCAGTTCGCGAACGACCTCCTTCGGTGGGGACGCGGCCTGGTCGATCTTCAATGCCGGCGAGCGAGTAGCCAATGTCGAGGTTACCCGGGCGCAGCGCGATGCCGCGCTTGCGAGCTACGAAGGAGCAATTCAGACTGCCTTCCAGGAGGTCGCTGACGCGCTCGCCGACCAGGGCACTCTCGCTGAGCGGCTCCGCGCGGCAAGTGCCTTCACGGAAGCCGCGCGGGACAATGCGGCGTTGGCGGAGGCCACCTACCAGCGCGGTATCGTCGGCTCGCTCGAAAACCTCGACGCGCAGCGCAGTCTCTACTTCGCGCGCCGATCCGACATCGCGGTGAGACTGCAACAGGCCCGAAACCGCGTCATCCTTTACCGGGTGCTCGGCGGCGACCAGGCGACGGCCGCCGTGGACGCGCGGCAGTCAACCCAGATGCCCTGATCCCATGATCAGCTGAAAAGCGGAACGATCTGCGGCAGATCCACCGTGGTGCGGATGTCAACGCCGGGATAAAATTGGGCCAGGCACCGGTTTAAAAAGGGGCCAGTTGGTTTGAATAAAAAGCCTCATGGTTGAGGCTGGACGCTCTCGGCAGCGGGGAAGCGGCTGTAGCGGAGCGGAAG